>CAWGPP010000018.1:0-291619 GCA_963824545.1 uncultured Actinomycetes bacterium
GCGCAGATCCCAGCGAGCGGAATTACCGCACTGGGCTCCTACCATGGGTGGCTGGCGGCGAAGCGCTGCTCGGGGTACGGATGCGTGATGCGGGTTCTGGGCAGCCAGCGTTTCGCCAGGCGGTTCATCCTGTCCCAGGGGAGCCGGTTTTTCTGGCTGCGGCGCTTGAGCGCGTGGTGCCAGTGCCGGGTTACCTCGTACCTGAAGAAACTCACCGCCTCGTAATTGCCGTGCACCGCGTAATAGTTCCGGTGCCCGGTGACCACGCTGGCAAGCCATCGTCCCTGCTCGGGGACGGGAAGGTGCCGGCGTCGCATGATCTCGGTTTTCACCTGCTTCAGCTTTGCCCGCAGCCGTTTCCTGTCGGTGACCCGCCGTACCCAGAACCGTCCCCGCCTGGTGACCGCGCAGATGTGCGTGAACCCCAGGAACGAGAACGTCTCCGGCTTCCCCTCGCCCCGGGCCTTTCTCCTCGGGACGGCGTACCGCCCGAACTCGATCAGCCGGGTCTTCTCCGGGTGCAGTTCCAGGCTGAACTCCGCGAACCGCTCGCGCAGCGCCGACTGGAACTCCTCAGCGTCGTCCCGGTGCTGGAACCCGACGACGAAATCATCGGCGAAACGCACGATGATCACGTCACCGCGCGCGTGCCGTTTCCGCCACCAGTCAGCCCACAGGTCCAGGACGTAATGCAGGTACACGCTGGCGAGCAGCGGCGATAGCGATGCTCCCTGCGGTGATCCCTGCTCAGTCTCCGACAGCTTCCCGTCTTCGACGACTCCCGCGGCCAGCCACTTGCTGATCAGCCGCAGGACCCTTTCATCCGCGATCCGGTGCCGGAGGAACCTCATCAGCCAGTCCCGGTCAAGACTGCCGAAGAAGTCGCGGATATCCGCGTCCAGCACCCAGCTCACCTTCTTCCGGTAGATCCCGGCCGTCAGCGCGTCCAGCGCATCATGCGGGCTGCGCCCTGGCCGGAACCCGTAGGAGAACCCAAGGAAATCCGCCTCGTACACGGCGTTCAGCACCCCGGTGACTGCCCGCTGGACGATCTTGTCTTCCAGCGATGCGATGCCGAGCGGCCGCAGCCGCCCGTCCGCCTTCGGGACGTACACGCGCCTGGACGGACTCGCCCGGTAGCGCCCTGACTGCACCCGCCCGTGCAGGTCCCGGAGGTTAGCCACCAGGTCCCGCCCGTACTCCTGCCAGGTCACCCCGTCTACGCCCGGCGCCGCCCTGGGATTCAGGTCCTCAAACGCCATCATCAGCCGTGGCACACTGACATGGTGCAGCAGCGCGGTGAACCGCGCATTCTTGTCCTTCACTGCTACTTGCCGCACACGGTCCAGGTCACTTGACATGCTTTCCCCGGCACTGCGTCCGGAGCATGTTTCACTGTCCGTGTTCCCCACGGTTCGCTTCCTTTCCTCCCCCGCCTCCGCAGCCGCAGCCTTGTTCAGCGGGTTCGCAGGTACTACGAAGCGATCCGACTGCCCGTAACCGTTCATCCCGGGATTACCGCCTTGGCGTTCCCCGGGCGGCCCGCCCGCAGACCAGCGCGGACGGGCGGACACGGGCTCTCCCGGTTCTCGCGCATGGAGGTTCCGTACATGCCATGGATCTCGGACCGCGCGGGGTCCCCTGGCCACTCGCGATAACGCGACCAGGGATGTTGCCTTCCGCCATCTGAACAACGTGGGCACCCCGGAGTGGGATTTCGCGGCTCAATAGCCCGGCCTGCACGTACCCCTGTCAACGCTTCGCCACGCCCCTTGCGGGACGCCACGCATGACTCGGGGCCGCCGCGGGTCGCTAGCCCTTCGACGTAGAGCTCTTCCATCTCCTCCTCCATGCCGGTTTATCCCGGCGCACTCAGATCTCCGGAAGCGGTGAGGCGCAAGCCGGGTGACCTGGGTGTTTTTCGTGGCCGTTGTGCTGCATAATTGTTAAATCAGCGGTAAGGTGCTGGCATGCGGGCAGTGACACGGGCGATGCTGGATGGCATGCCTGATCCTTGCGACCTGCACCTGGAGCGAGCCGACGGGCGGTGCCTGGTTATGGTCGGCTCGGCGGTGCTGTCGGAGTACGCCGAGTCTGACGTGGTGATGCGGAACTTCGCGATCACGGCGGTGCGGCGGGCCGAGTTCGGGGGGAAGCAGGTCGCGGAGGTGTTCGGCCTGTCGGAGTCCTACGTGTCGACCTTGCACGCGGCGGCGCTGCGGGACGGCTCGCCGGCGCTGGTGACGCAGCCCGGGCCGGGCCGGCCCCCGGAGCTGGACGGGGAGGCGCTGGACCGGGCACGGCAGTGGCGGGCGGCCGGGGTCAGTGACCGGGAGATCGGGCGGCGGCTGGGCATGGCCGGCACGACGGTCAGCCGGCGGCTGGGGCCGCGGGGCGCTGAAGCCAGCGCGGCGGACGGCCCGCAGGAGGGACGGGCGGCGGGCTGTGAGCCGCTGGTCAGCGAGGAGGAAGCCGCCGGGGCTGCCGGGGACGTCTCCGGCAGCGGGCCCGAGCCTGCCGCTGGCCCCGTGCCCGCCGCGGCCGGCGGCGGCCCCCCGGCTCCTGCTGCTCCTGCAGCTCCTGTCCCTCCTGGTGACGGCGCCGGCGTCCCCGGGGGCGGGGCGGGCGGCGGCATGGCGCCAGGAGCGGGCGGAGCGGTGGCGGAGGGCCGGGTGCGGTCGCGGTATGCGGGTGCGATGCTGCTGCACGCGTTCGGCGCGCGGGTCGGCGCCGGAGACGTGCTGGGCGATGCGGCGGGCGGCCTGCCTGCCGCGGCGCGGCTGCTGGCGGCCGTCAGCGCCTGCATCGGGCTGGGATACGCCACGACCGAGCAGTTCAAGCACGTGGCGGCGGCGGAGGCCGGGCCGCTGGCCGGGCTGGCGGCCCTGCCGGACCTGCGGACCCTGCGACCCGCGCTGGCCGGCGTCGCCGACCGCACCGACCCGCTGCGGCTGCAGCAGCTGTTCGCGCAGGCGATGCTCGCCGCGGACCCGGTGACCTCCGGCGTGTACTACGTCGATGACCACTTCGTGCCGTACACCGGCGCCAAGCCCGTCGGCAAGGGGTGGAACAACAAGCGGGGCCGGGCGGAGAAGGGCCGCGCGGACACGCACGTCACCGCGCACGACGGGCGGGCGGTGTGCTTCGTGTCCGGGGAGCCGTCCGGGCTGTCCGTCACGCTGCCGAAGGCGCTGGCCGGGCTGAAGAAAGCCGCCGGGCCGGGCGCGAAGATCATGCTCGGCTTCGACCGCGGCGGCGCCTACCCGCAAGTCTTCAAGCACTGCCGCGAGCAGAACGTGCACTGGGTCACCTACCGGCGGGCGCCGCTGGCGGTCCCGGCGATGCTGCCGGTCATCACCACGGTCACTGTCGGCGGCAAGACCCGGACCGTCGCCTGGGCCGAGGAGAAAGTGCAGCTCAAGGACTACGGCCAGGCACGGCAGCTCACCTTGTTCGAGCACGGCAAGGTCGTGCTGCAGATCCTCACTTCCGACTGCGATTCCTGCCCGGCGGAGATCCTGGACTGGCTGAAGTCCCGGTGGCGGGAGGAGAACTTCCTCAAGTACGCCAGCGAGAACTACGGCATAGACAAGATCTGCGACTACGCCGCCACCATCGAGACGAACACCAAGGTCACCAAGAACCCGGCCCGCAAGACCGCCAACGCCGCCGTCCGGGCCGCGGAAAACGAGCTGGCAGCAGCCGAGCGCGCCCTCGCCGCGCTGCTCGCCGACCCGGACACCACTCCCGCCGCCAAGAACAAGGCGATCCCCGCCGCGAACCGCGCGATCAGCGCGGCGAAGAAGAAAGTCAAGGAGGCCACTGCCGCCCGGACGAACGTCCCGGCGAAACTGCCCGCCGACCAGATCGACCCTGACGCCCGCACCGCCGTGCTGCGCGCCGGGCGACGTGGCCTGCAGATGGTGCTCCGGCTGCTCGCGCACAACGCCGAGCACTGGCTCGCCACCCATCTGAACGCCTACCTGCGCGACGACGACGAATACCGCGCAATCACCCGCGAAACCATCATCCGCGGCCTCGCCGGCGTCATCACCTTCACCCCCGCGACGATCACCGTCACCCTCGAACCCGCCGGCCAGCCCCGCGTCGCCCGCGCCCTCGCCCTGCTCATCGACGAGATCAACGCCCAGCCGCCATCCATCCCCGGCGACAGCCGGCCCATCACTTACCACATCGCGCCGAAGCCAGGCATTTAACCCCAGCCGCAGCACAACTTCCGGAGATCTGAGGCTGGTGCCCTGGCCCGTCAGGTGGATCTTCGGCTGGCGCTGAACCCCTGAAGCCCGCGTCACAGCGCCCCGCCAGCCCTGGAGCTGACGGGGCGCTCGGCGTCTGCGGGTCAGCGGCCGGCTGCGCCATCCCGGACACGGCGGGTGAACGCCTGCCAGCCGTCCGGGGTGAAGGCCAGGGCCGGGCCGCCCGGGTCCTTGGTGTCGCGCACCGCGACGGCCGGGCCGTTGTGCCCGACTTCCACGCAGGATGCCTGGCCGTTGCTGTAACTGGACTTCCGCCACCACGGGCGGGCGTGAGTCATCTTGATCATTTTCGTAGTTCCTCTGCACTTCGGCGTATCAGATCCGTGGAGGCCGCCTCGTCCAGCGCGGCGCTCCAGATGCTCTCGAATGCGTTCGCGTACCGCTCGACTTCGTGCGGCTTGTCGAGGTAGAGCGCGCCCGTGAACCCGTCGGCGTACACGGTGGCGGGCTCGCTGGGCTGGCCGTCGCCGTTGAGGGGGAACCTCAGCAGCTCAAATGGCCCGGACATCAGGCCGCGATGCAGGCCGGCGCTGAACGGGACGACGCGCAGCGAGACGTTCGGCTGACCGGACGCTTCCACCAGGCTGCCAAGCTGCGCGGCCATCACATCTGGCCCGCCGACCGGCCGCCGCAGGATGGCCTCATTCAGCGCCACGTGCAGGCTGAGGGGTGCTGTCCGGCGGCGGACCAGCGCCTGCCGGGCGAGCCGCAACTGGACGCGCCGGTCAATCTCCTCATCATCCACGCCAGGGTTGTCGTCTTTGATCACACTCCTTGCGTACTGCTCCGTCTGAAGCAGGCCCGGCACCAGCTCGGCCTCGTACCACGAGATCTGCGAGGCGGCCTCTTCCAGGCCGATGTAGACGTCGAATCCCTCGGGGATCACGTCGCCGTAGGCGTGCCACCAGCCTTTCGCCTTGGTCTCTTTCGCCAGGCCCATTAGGGCCTCGGTCATGTCCGGCGGCGCGCCGTAAATCCGGCACATCAGCTCAACGTCATGGCTGCGCAGCGAGCTATGGCCGTTCTCGACCCGCCACAGCTTGGTCTCCGACCACTCCAGCGCCGCAGCCGCCGCCTTGACCGTGATCCGCTGCTTGCCGCGAAGGTCGCGCAGATAGCGGCCAAGCTGCCGTCTGGGCACCGTCGAGCCGGTCGTCTCTACCATGATCGTTCTCCCTGGTCGTGCAATCTGCATGCTATCAATCATCCGATTTGAAAGCACCCGGCCATACGTTTCGAAATGCAATTACTGAATTTACCGATTCCCAGCGGAATTTCATAGTGAAACCTTGCAGATTTCGTGCTGGCCCCTGTTTACTCGGGACTGCCGGACTGAGCACACGGGATGGCCAAGGGACACGATGATGACGATCAACGCCACGGCGGAAGCGCTGTCGGACCTCCAGTGGAACTGGGGCGGCGCGTACCTAATCACCGGTATGAGCAAGCACTGGCTGGCCCAGCGCCGGGACAACGGGCGGACGCTTAAAGCCAGCGGGCCGGACGGGCTGCGCGAGCTGATGATCGGGGACTACGCGGCCCGCCCGGTCTCCCGCGAGGTAGCGCCGTGACCGGCCCGTCAGCGCACGTCCAGGCCGCCGCGCTGCGCACCGCGTTCCCCGGCTACGTGGTCAATGTGCTGGCGCGCCGGGGTGAGAAGCCCCGGTTCGAGCTGGTCAGCCGGGACGGCGGCAGCCCGTACTGCCTGATCAGCGACGACGCCCGCGAGATCTGGCGCGAACTGCACGCCCACTGAAGCTCCGGCCGCGCTGCTCACCCGTGGCGCGGCCGGTCCCAGTCCGCCGGGCGCGCCGCCTTCCCCGTAGCCCCTGGGCCGGCGTGCCCGGTGCCCGCAGAAAGACAGCTCATGACACCGCCGCACCTGCTCCCGGCACCGCCCGGCTTCCCACCGCGCCAGAGCCCCGCCGGGGCACTGGAAGCACTGGCCCGCGAGATCGCCGTGCTCGGCCGGGCCTACATCTTCGCTGACGCCGTACTCGGCGTGCTGTCCCTGCCGGCCGTCAGCGTCTGGAGCAACGGCCGGGTGCTGTGGTGGCGTGACGCGGACGGTGAGGTCACCTGGCCAGCCGCCGACGCCGAGGGTGCAGCACGCCAGTTGGCCGGGCACAGCACGGTGCTGGCGAATGGCTAGCAAGAGTGTGGGAGGCCGGCGTTACCCTGCCGTCAGGCCCTTTGTACTGACGAAGCGGAGGCCTGAATCTCTCCTGACGAAACCTGCGGACACGGTGTGTCGGTATTCGACATAGGGGTACGGCAGGTTGTACGGTTCCCCGCATGGCCAGCAAAATCAGGCTGACGCAGGTGATCATGGACATCTTGGATGTCCTTGCCGCCTCACCACCCGACGACCCCGCGTGGGGCCTGCGCCTGTGTGAGGCGACCGGGTGCGGGACGGGCACCGTATATCCCGCTCTGAACCGGCTGATGAAGGCCGGCTGGATCAGCGACCGGTGGGAGGACCCGCCACCCGAGGACCGGCCCAAGCGACGCTTCTACGAGATCACGAGCACCGGCCGGGAGCAGTACGCCGCCGCGCGACGCGAACGTGAGCAACGCCGCGCCAGCTGGCTGCGCCCGGCTCCGCAGACGGGACCGGCCTCGTGAACAGGAGAAGGCGGGCGAAACGCAACAGGCCGGCGAAAACGGCGATGGCGGTGCGAGTGGCCGCTTCCATGGATGGGCAGTGGTACCGCGGTGACCGCGAAGCTTGGTATGCCGTCACTGACCGTTGCGCGCCCCTTGTCTGGCGGGTTTGCCAGCGCCATCAGCTGACGGTGGCCGAGACAGAGAAGCTGGCTGAGGCGGTGTGGCATCGGCTGATGAGGGAGCTGGAGTTGAGTGTGGTGGCCAGGGAGCTTGGCCGCCATCACCTCGCCCTGGTGAAGTGGGCCACCACCACCGCAGAGGACGAATACAACCGGCTGTGGATGGATGCCATAGACGGCCAGGACGAGCCGCCTACCCTTCTGGCGGCCCCTACCCTGCTGGGACGAAGGCGTAGCGCTTTCGCGGGGTTCTCCGTCCGCAGCCTGACATCTCTGGCCGCGTGGCTCGCCGGCCGCGAGGGGCCGGTCCTGCGCGACGAGTCGAAGTCGCACCTGGCTGGCGAGAACGGTCACGATCGGGTCAGCTGGGCCAAGGTCGGGGAGGCCGCTGGCTTCGTGATCGCCGGGGTTCGTTACCGGGGCCAGAACTGGGCCGACACCACGTGGCGGCCAGCCGATGTCGTGCTGCGGTCCCGGTTCCTATCGGGCCTATTCGTTGCGATCCCGACCATCGTGGCCGCCGCTGAGGTGCTGACCCACAAAGGCACGATGACCGTGCTTACCTCGTTCGGGAGCATCTTCGGCATCGGGACAGCGCTGGCCGGGGCGATCAAGGCCGGGCGTAAGTACCGGGATGTCGAGCCGCCCGAGCCGAAGGCGCGGGCCAGCAAGGACAACTGGGGCGCGTAGGTCAGCGGCTCTCCCGGGGCCGCCCGTACCGCCGGGCGGCCCGGTGAGACGGCTGGCTGCCGTCCAGCCGGGACCGCTGGGTGATTTCACTTGGTGTTAGGCCGCCATGATCAGCGGGCGGCCGAAGCGTTCGGCGTACTCATCGGCCAGAACGTGCATGATCGCAGTGTTACGCGCCGCGACCTCTGCGTGCCGGCGGCAGTAGACCTGGTAGTGCTCCGGTGTCCAGTCCTTGCGGAGCAGGACCTCATCACCGAACTGGCCGAACATCGGGAGCTGGCCGACCATCTCGGGCCGGGGCTCTTTTATCCCGCGCAGCTTCTCCTTGACCCACTTGTGCAGCAGTGATTCGCCCAGCGGGGCCATCAGGTCAGGGTCCGTCCGCAGGATCTCCGCGCAAATAGCATCGATCGATCCGAGCTGCCGCGCCCTCTCGGGGATACCGCGCCTGACCTCGGTCAGCCGCCGGGACTCAGCCACCTTCATACCAGCCTCCCGTTACGGACGGCTGGCACCGTCCGGACGCTGAGGGCATTTCGTCCCTTACTACGGTGCATTGTTCTGTTTCCTCCTGTGTTTCCGCAGGCAGGGCACATAACAAACGCGCCAAAGAACCACCCGTGCATTGATTAACGCGCAGCGATCGGTATAGTTCTTAACGTCAGGCGATTATTGGCCCGGCATGTACATGGTTGGCCCTATGTGTCCTGCCTTGTCTGATTTGAGCGAGGGTTTGCCGGGCTTCAAGGCTCCGGCCCGCGTCACCGGGTCGGCGGCCTTCCGGCGGCCTCGAAGAGAAACTTACACCGATGAAGTTCCGCACGTTGCGGCACAGATCGGTCAATGTTGCTGGGTGTAATCACCCAAAAACAGTGAGTGAAAAAACTGCCGGGAAAATGTGGGCATAATCGGAACCTTCCGGCACACATCTTCCTTTGTGCGGCCGAGAAATTCTGTGAGCGAAATCACAGACGGTCCCGCGTCGTCTGGTGCTCCGAACGAACTTTAGGCATTGGTGTACCGCTGTTTGCACCTTTTATGCCAATTCCGTACGGATAAGCGCTAAGTTAGTTAGCCGGCGCAGCGTGCGACACATTGTCAGTCCCGTCGGTCCAGGCCCGAAGGTTCGCCCGTGCCGAGCGCGGCGTAAGCATCCCCGCCGGGTCGGAGTAGATGTGACAGTGCAGGGCATCGGGCCAAGCGGTGACAACGCGGCTGTGTTCACGGTAGCCCGGCGGCGGCGGGTGCTGTGGCGGCAAACCGCCGGACGGTGAGATGACGTGGCCGGCCGCCGACGCGGCCGGGCCGGCTCGCTGAGCTGGCTGCAGCACCTGACCGCTGGGCGGGCCGTGTCCTGCCAGGCTCCGCGTTCGGGGACGGCCCAGTGCCCCGGCCCGCATACGATCCCCCGCATGAATCCCACGGTAATAGCCGCCGCCATCGGTGTCGGCGGCACAGTCGTCGTCGGCGTGACCGGCTTCTTGGCTGCCATTAGGAACACCAGAAAGACAATCACGCACGCCCGCGAGAGCAGAATCTGGGACCGGCGCGCCAACGCCTACGTCGAGGCGCTCGCCGCCCTGCACCACCGGCAAGAGGCGCGCGAGGTCCGGGTGCAGACCGGCGCCGTAGACGATCTAATTAAGCAGCGCGCGCAAGCCTATTTCGGCGGCACGTACAGTCCACCGGATTGGCACGAGCTAGAAGCCAGCTTGCTGGCCTTCGCCTCCGGGCCTGTCGTCACAGCGGCACGGGCCAGTTCCACGGCACACATGCGAGTCATGAGTGCGCTCATAGGCTGGCAGAAACGGCCGGCGCGAGCGCCCAGTCCAATGCGGTCAAGGCTCTGGATGACGCACTGAAGGCCGCTGAAAAGGCCGATGATGCCACCGTCTTGCTGATACGCACCGAGCTGCAAGGCAGAGGGGGCCCCATAGGCGGCTGGTAACCCGTCAACGGGCCGGACACAGGGCAGGCGCCGCCAGTAGCTCAGGAGCCGTAGAGTCGGCGCGAGGGTCTCCGCGACCAGATCGCGCCCCATGGGATGAGTGGTGACGACACCTGAGCGCCCGTCAGATGAGCATCCCGCCGGGCCAGGTCAGCGGGGTGCGATAACACCGCGTGTCACCTTCGCGAGTGCCTTCTCCGGCTCGGGCTTCGCCTCCTCAGCCAGCCGTATCGCGTATCCGCTCTGGGCCAGGTGGTGCGCCTCGTGCGGCGGGACGTCGACCAGGCCCGGCCCGGTACCGCCGCTCGTGTTCGTCGCGTTCCGCAAGATGATCTTCACGAAATCGGCCCCAGTGGTGAGAGGTTGGCGGTCTGCACCGTCGCGCCAGCCGTGTGGTTCAGCCGCAGCGGCGTGTTCGCGACCGGGATGGACGTCGACCCGCCAGCCGCGCTGACCGTCAGCACCTCGGCGCCGCCGTCCACCGAGGTCGAGTCGATCACGATGAACGCGCCCGCCGTCACTAACGCGGATTTCCGCACCGGTACTTCGGCCCTTGGGTCAGGCGAACTCGAAGCGGAGCTGGCGTCCGTCCCACCAGGGGACGGTGGTGTCGGCGGGGAGGCTGGCGTGGCGGAGGACGGGTGAGTAGGCGCGGCGGTTGATCTTGACGGTGATCCCGGTGCTGTCGCTGATGATTTCGCCGGGGGTGTCCAGGAAGCGGCGCTGGAGGGTGTCGGGGGTGGCGTGGGCGTAGTTGCCGGGCAGGCGGAGCCGGAAGGCGGCGGTGAGGGCCTGGGCCAGGACGCACAGTACGACGTCGAGGTCGACGTTGAGGTTGACGGCGGAAGACAGGGCGTCGGCGCAGAACGCCTGGATGATCTCGGCGAGCCGCTGCTCGATGGTCATCCGGCGGGCGTAGTGCCCGATCAGCGCTTTGGTCTTGATCTGGGTGTCGTTGGTGATGATGACGGTGGGCGCGTCGCGGCCCAGGCCGGTGATGATGAGCTGGCGGACGGTGCCGGGGTAGCTGGTCAGCTTCACGGCGGGATCTTCATGGACCCTGGGCCGGTTGTGCGGGCCGGGCCGGTTCAGGGTCACGGTCTTGTAGTCGCTGGCCGCCAGGGCGTTGATGCGCTTGATGAGGCTGGGTGAGCGCATCCGCAAGGTGGCGAACTTGACGCCGCGGTCGTCGAGCTCGCCGAGGATGGCCTGGGTGGTGACCTTCTGGTCCATGATCAGCATCTTCGGGTCGGCTCCTGATACCTGTTTCCAGTGGTCGCAGAAGGCGATGGCCTCGCGTGCCTGGGTGGCCTTGGTCAGGTCGGCGTTGGCGTAGACCAGGTTGTGGGTGCCGGTGTCCTGGGCGAAGAAGGTCAGCACCGACCGGGCGCGCTGCGAGCGCGTGGGTACGTAGTGTTTTTCCAGGGCGGGATCGGTTCCCCAGTGCATGACGGCGTGGAAGTCCAGATCGAAGATCGCCTCCTGCGCGGTGGCCAGGCCTTTGGCGATCATCTGCTTGTCCAGGGCGGCCAGAAAGCGCAGCTGGTGGTCATGGGACAGCCGGTAGGAGTAGTCAGTGAGCGCGGTTTTCTTCGGCAGGATCGACAGCCCGGCCAGCAGCGCCGGGGCGGGGTCGGCGAGCAGGTCATCGACGTGGGACACGCGCCGGGTGGCGGTGAGCTTGAGCGCGAGCAGAGACAGCAGGTAAGCGGTGGCGGGGATCGCCTTGGTCCCTGGATAGCCGGCCATGGCGGCCAGGGCGGGCAGATCCAGGGCGACCAGGTCCGGGATGGCCAGCAGCAGGCCGGCCATGGCCGTGTGGGTGCGTGCAGGCAGAGCCGCGAAGTCGATGACCGCTGCGGCCGGCAGCCGGGTATCGCGCCCAGAGGTGGCCGGGCTGGTGCTGGCCTCCGGCGCGGGGCCGCGCAGCAGCCGGCCGAACCCTTCCTCGCGCAGGATGTCGCTGACGGCGCTGCGGCCCAGCGGGGCGCCCTCCTGGCCGAGCCGGGTGCTGATCTCGTAGACCGACAGGCCATCCCGGCGCAGCCCGATGACCCGGCCGCGGGCGGCGTCCTTCTTCGGCGCGCTCTTGCGGCCGGGGGTTCCCGGCGGCGCGAACACCCTCAGCCTGCCCGCCCGCAGGTCACGGACCAGCGACGCCAGCGCATCCCGGGTGTACCCGGTGGCATCGGCCGCTTCCCGCAGCGGCAGGCCCTGATAGAGGTAGGCGCGCAGCGCCTCGTACCGCCGCTGGTTCACCTGCCCGGCCAGCAGCTCCCAGCCCGGCCGTGGGGCCGATACAGCGGTCATCCCGCTGATCTACCACAAGACCGCGCCTGCTCGCGGCAGCCTGCCATCGCCTGGTAATGCCCTGTCTGTGCCAGCTTGGTGTCGTCTGGGGTGATCCAATCAGGGCAATTCACCCACATCCATCATGTGTCGTCTAGATAACAATCTTCACTCAGGAACGTTTATCCTCTACTCCGACCCTTGCAAGGCGTTCCCTCCAAGGTCAGGTACGGACAACACCGCAGGTCCGTAACCAGGCCAGTTCAGCACGGTGGGGCCGAATTACCGGAGCGGAAGTCCGCGCTAACGAGGTACCGCTGGCCACCGTCAGCGTGGTGGCGCCCTGGGTGTTCGCGGCTCCGGTCAGGGTGGTGGACGGGCTGCCCGCCGTGAGCTGATACGTGTGCTCGCACCGGTTACAGAAGCCAGCCAGCGGGTTGGCCAGGTTCGCGGCATTGATCAGCTGGGCCACCGCATTGGTGCCACCGCAGCGCGGGCATCTGAACTGCCCGCTCTGCATCAGCGTGCGGGCGGGGGGACTCGAACCCCCACGGTGTCTCCACCAACAGGACCTAAACCTGTCGCGTATGCCTATTTCGCCACGCCCGCGCGGCGTCCGGGGCCGCCGCCTGCGTCGGCCGTGCCCGGCCGGCCGGCCCCGCCGGTGCCTTCCCCTACCCGGGGATGAGTTCCTTCAGCAGGCGATCAACGTGACCGGTGGCCTTGACGCCGTAGTACGCCTGCGCGACCTTGCCGTCCGCGTCGATCACGAACGTGGACCTGATGACACCGACGCTCTTCTTCCCGTACAGCATCTTCTCGCCGTAGGCGCCGTAGGCGTGCTGCACCGCGTGATCGGGGTCTGATAGCAGCGGGAAGGTCAGGCCTTCCTTGTCACGGAACTTGGCCAGCTTCTCCGGCTTGTCCGGGGAGATGCCCAGCACGGCCGTGCCCGCACCGGACAGGTCGCCAGAGCGGTCACGGAAGTCGCACGCCTCCTTGGTGCAGCCCGGCGTCATCGCGGCCGGGTAGAAGTACACGATCACCCGCTGGCCGCGGTAAGAGGACAGGCTCACCGGATTACCGTCCGCGTCCTGCAGGGTGAAATCCGGTGCCGTATCGCCCGGCGCCAGCCGCTGCTCGGTCACGTATGCTCCCTGGGATCTCATCGCGGGCTATTGCCTCCACGGTATCGCTCCGCAGGGCGCGGCATGCGGTGTCCCCGCGCAGCGCATGTGCGCTATGCGGGAATTGGCCGCCATTACCTGATATGGGTGCTATGGATAGGGGGCCGTACATAGATGTGGCGGGAGGCTACATGCTTTCTCGAATGAGGCTGGCCCCGTGGGGGGCCATCGCGATAACGGCGGGCGCGCTCGCGGTCACCGGATGCTCGTCCTCGTCCGGTACGCCGGCGGCCACGCCGTCCGGCAGCCCCTCGGCGTCCTCGGCGGGCGCGCCGCTGACCGCGGCGGCGGCCATCCAGCGGGCCGGGCAGAACGCGGCCCAGGTGACGTCGTTCGCAGCCACCGTGGACATACGGACCACCGGCGAGGCGACGACCACGATCTCCGGCACCATGGAGCAGCGGACCGGGCAGAACCCGCTGCTCGCGGCCAACTTCGGCAACGTCTCCGTGCAGGGGCAGACGGTCGCTGGCGGCATCCAGGAGATCCTCAACAGTGACGCCATCTACCTGAAGATGGCGCAGCTGGCGCAGGCAACCGGTAAGCCGTGGGTCAAGATCCCGGCCTCGGAGGTGCCTCAGCTCGGCGGGGGCAGCTTCGGCCAGCTGCTGCAGAACGACAACGGCAACCCGCTGGTCCAGACGCAGATGCTGGCCAGCTCGGCCAACGTGAAGAAGGTGGGCACGACCACGCTGAACGGCGTCCCGGTCACCGAGTACACCGGGACCTACCCCATCTCCGCGGGCCTGGCCAAGCTGCCGGCCTCCATGCGCAGCCAGGTGTCCCAGCAACTGCAGGGGCTGGGCCTGCAGACGCAGAACTTCCAGATCTGGCTCGACAACAGCCAGCAGGTCCGCAAGGTCATCACGACGGCCCAGGGCAGCAAGGAGCAGGTGACGTCCACCATTCAGGTGACGTCGATCAACCAGCCAGTCAGCGTCGTGATCCCGCCCGCCGCGCAGACCGCCACCGTCCCCGCCAGCGAATTCGGCCACGGCGCCAACGGCACCCCCGCCGCCAGCTGACCGCCCAGCGGGGGCACTATCGGCGAGCACCGCACACAGGTTACGGCCAGTCGCTCGTTACCGGCCCAGCGACCCCGGCCGCCAGGCCGGGTGAGCGGCCGGTGCTATCGGCGAGCACCGCACACAGGTTACGGCGAGACGCTCGTTACCGGCCCAGCGAGCCGGGCCTTCAGGCCGGGTGAGCGGCCGGTGCTATCGGCGAGCACCGCACACAGGTTACGGCGAGACGCTCGTTACCGGCCCAGCGACCCCGGCCGCCAGGCCGGGTGAGCGGCCGGTGCTATCGGCGAGCACCGCACACAGGTTACGGCCAGTCGCTCGTTACCGGCCCAGCGACCCCGGCCGCCAGGCCGGGTGAGCGGCCGGTGCTATCGGCGAGCACCGCACACAGGTTACGGCGAGACGCTCGTTACCGGCCCAGCGAGCCGGGCCTTCAGGCCCGGCGAGTGGCCGGTGTGTCGGCGAGGTACCACCGCGCGGGCGCGGAGCGCATTCGGGGGGTCCGGGGGGTCGCCCCCCCGGGCTAACACTGTATTCCCGACACTGAGTTCCTCGGCAACGAGAGGCACAAGGGCGCGGAAGGCGCGGCCGCGGTGACTGATCGCGTCCTTGGCGTCGGGGGTCATCTCGGCTGTGGTCAGCGCGTAACCGTCGGGCAGGAAGATCGGGTCGTAGCCGAACCCCCCGCTGCCGCGCGGGCTGCCCTCCAGCTTCCCGTCCAGGCGCCCCTCGACGACGTGCTCGCGGCCGTCCGGCAGCGCCAGTGCGGCCGCGCAGGCGAAGTGCGCCCTACGGTGCGGGTCGGTGATATCGGAGAGCTGCGCCAGGACCAGGGCGAGGTTGGCGGCATCGTCGCCGTGCCGGCCGGACCAGCGGGCGGAAAAGATGCCGGGCATGCCCCCCAGCACGTCGACGCAGAGCCCGGAGTCGTCCGCCACCGACGGCAGCCGGGTGAACGCCGCGATGGCCCGCGCCTTCAGCAGCGCGTTCTCGGCGAACGTCAGCCCGGTCTCGGCCACCTCCGGCGCCCCGGGGAATTCATCCAGCCCGGTCAGGCTGACCGGGACCCCGGCCGCGGACAGGATCCGGCGCAGCTCCGTGAGCTTATGTGCGTTGTGCGTGGCGAGCACCAGCGCCGTGGGGCCGGCCAGATCGCGCCCCGGTCCGTTAAATGGCTGCGGAGAGGGCATCGAGCTGCAGTCTGGTCAGCTCACCACAGCCGGCTACGGCGAGATCGAGCAGCCGGTTCAGCATGTCCCGGCTGAACGGCTCCCGCTCGGCCGTCCCCTGGACCTCGACGAAGTCGCCGTCCCCGGTGCAGACCACGTTCATGTCGGTTTCGGCGGCCGAGTCTTCGGCGTAACAGAGGTCCAGGCGCGGCTGGCCGTCGACGATGCCGACGCTGACCGCGGCGACCGAGGTGGGCAGCGGGTCGCCGTGGCAGCGGTGGCGGCCCTGCAGCCAGGCCACCGCGTCCGCGAGCGCGACGTAGCCGCCGGTGATGGCGGCCGTCCGGGTCCCGCCGTCCGCCTGCAGCACGTCACAGTCGATCACGATCGTGTTCTCACCCAGCGCCTTATAGTCGACGCAGGCGCGCAGGGCCCGGCCGACCAGCCGGGAGATCTCGTGCGTGCGCCCGCCGACCCGGCCCTTGACCGACTCGCGGTCGTTGCGGGTGTTCGTCGCGCGGGGCAGCATCGCGTACTCAGCGGTCACCCAGCCGAGCCCGCTGCCGCGGCGCCACCGCGGCACGTCCTCCTGGACGCTGGCGGCGCAGAGCACGCGGGTCGCGCCGAACTCGACGAGCACGGAACCTTCGGCGTGGTCGAGCCAGCGCCGGGTCAGTTTCACCGGCCGCAGCTCGGTATCGGAACGTCCATCTGGTCGGGCCATGCCCGCCAGACTATCGGCGGCCCCGGGGTGCTGGATCACCGTGCCGGATCACCGGGCCGATTACAGGGGCAGGCCGATTACAGGGGCAGGGGGCCGGAGGGGCTGAGGTCGAACTCGTGGCCCTGGGCGGCCAGCGACAGCGTACCGGTGAAGGCCGCGCTGGCTTCGGCGAAGGAGAGCTGCTTGTCGTTCCATGGCACCAGGTGGGTGAGCACCAGGTGGCGCACGCCGGCGCGCTCGGCGTGCTCCCCGGCCTGGCGGCCAGTCAGGTGCAGGTCGCCAGGCAGGTCGGTGCCCTCGAGGAAGGACGCCTCACACAGCAGCAGGTCCGCCCGGCGCGCCAGCCCGACCAGGGCCTCGCAAGGACCGGTGTCGGCCGAATAGGCCAGGATCCGCCCGCCGTGCTCCACGCGGAAGCCGAACGTTTCGACCGGGTGGTTCATCCGCTCGGTGGTGACCAGGAACGGCCCGATCCGCCGGCTGCCCGGCGTCAGCGTCGTGAAGTGGAACGCGTCGGTCATGCGGGGGGCGGAATCCGGATCGGGCCCGTACGCCAGGGCCATCCGCTCGGCCGCGCCGCTGGGCGCGTAGACCGGGATCGGGGGCTTCGGGCCGCCGGGTGCGTACCGCCGGGCCACCCAGTAGGACGCCAGGTCCAGGCAGTGATCCGCGTGCAGGTGGCTCAGGCAGATGGCGTCGATGCCGAACAGTCCGGCGTGCCGCTGCAGCACCCCCAGCGCGCCATTGCCGAGGTCGATCAGCATCCGGAACCCCTCGGCCTCCAGCAGGTAGCAGGAGGCGGGGCTGTCGGGTCCGGGGAAGCTGCCGGAGCATCCGATAATGGTCAGGCGCACGAGAGACCACAATAACGGTGGCGCAGGCCACGCGCCGGCCGAGGCGGCGCTCAGGCCGTGGCGCGGCGGCGCTCAGGCCCAGAGCTGGCCTTCGAGCTTCTCCTCGGCTTCGTCCAGCGTGCCGCCGTAGGCGCCGGTCGACAGGTACTTCCAGCCGCCGTCCGCCACGATCAGTGCGATGTCGGCCCGGTCCCCTGCCTCGGCGGCCTTGGCGCCCATCGCCATCGCCGCGTGCAGCGCGCAGCCAGCCGAGATCCCGGCGAAGATGCCCTCAGCGTTCAGCAGTTGCCTCGTCGCGCTCAGCGCGTCGGCCGATGAGACCGAGAACCGCGTCGTCAGCACGGACTCGTCGTAGAGCTCGGGAACGAAGCCCTCATCGACGTTCCGCAGGCCGTAGACGAGCTCCCCGTACCGGGGCTCCGCGGCGATGATCTTCACTCCGGGCACGTGCTCGCGCAGGAAGCGGCCGGTCCCCATCAGCGTGCCCGTGGTACCCAGGCCGGCCACGAAGTGCGTGATCTCCGGCAGGTCGGCGAGCAGCTCGGGGCCGGTGGTCTCGTAGTGGGCGCGGGCGTTCGCCTCGTTGCCGTACTGGTACAGCATGATCCAGCCGGGATTCTCGGCGGCGAGCCGCTTGGCCACCCGGACGGCCTCGTTGGAGCCCCCGGCCGCGGGTGAGTAGATGATGGTCGCGCCGTACATCTCGAGCAGCTGGCGGCGCTCGGCCGAGGTGTTCTCTGGCATGACGACCGTGAGCTGGTACCCGCGCAGCTTGGCCACCATGGCCAGGGAGATCCCGGTGTTCCCCGACGTCGGCTCGAGAATGGTCGCTCCCGGCTGCAGCAGGCCCTCCTTCTCGGCCTGCTCGACCATGTAGAACGCTGCCCGGTCCTTCACGGAACCAGTCGGGTTGCGGTCCTCGAGCTTGGCCCACAGCCGCACGTCGGGCGATGGGGACAGCCGGGGCAGGCCCACCAGCGGGGTGCGGCCTACCGAGTCGAGCAGCGAGTCGTAGCGCATGCCAGCTCCGGGCGGCCGATCAGGCGGCGCCCCCGGCGACGGCCGGAAGCACCGTCACGGTGTCACCGTCCTTGACCGGGGTTTCCAGGCCACCGAGGAAGCGCACGTCCTCGTCGTTGAGGTACACGTTGACGAAACGGCGCAGGCCGTCGCCGTCGACCAGCCGGTCCCGCAGCCCGCTGTGCCGCCCCTCGATGTCCACGATGAGCTCACCCAGCGTGGAGCCTGCGCCCTCCACCTGCTTGGCGCCGTCGGTGTAGGTGCGCAGGATCGTCGGGATACGAACCTCGATGGCCATCGAAACACTCCATAGCGTCTGTAACGGGTTGCAGCGGGCCAGCGCGAGCGCGGCGCTATTCCGGGGTTTCCCTAGCGGTCCAACCCGGTAACCGCCGGGATCATTCCACTGAAGCACGGCGGCCTGATCAATACTCTCAGGTGATCTCTACTGGCTCCTCCGTGACCACACCGTCCAGAATGCGGTACGAACGGAACCCGGCCGCGTCCTCGGCGCGGGTGGACACCAGGACGTAGTGCGCGTCCGGCTCGCTCGCGTAGGAGATGTCGGTCCGCGACGGATAGGCCTCTGTGGCGGTGTGCGAGTGGTAGATGACGACGGGCTCCTCGTCCCGCTCATCCATCTCCTTCCACACCTGGAACTGCTCCATCGAGTCGAACCGGTAGAACGTCGGGGACCGCTCGGCGTTCATCATCGGGATGAACCGCTCCGGGCGGTCACTTCCGGCCGGGCCGGCGATGACGCCGCATGCCTCGTCCGGGTGGTCGGCGCGGACGTGGGCGACGATCTTGTCGTGGAGCTCGCGGCGGATCGAGAGCATAACGCGAGGGTACCCTGCGGCCGGATCACCACCGGGGGCTGCCGTCCTGGCCCTGGCGGCCCAGGCCCCGCCCGCGGACCTGCCGCGGGCACGTCCGGGCGTGGCGGCTACATCAGGGCCTGGACGAGCGATTCCTGGACCCCGCCCAGCCAGGCGTAGACCTCGAAAGCGGCCGAACGGGGGTCCAGTGGATCCAGTTCCTGCCACTGCTCCTCGAACTCCTCGGTGACACCGAGCCGGACGCCCAGCGCGAGCCGGACGTCGTTGAGCGCCCGGAGCCAGGACTGGGCCTGCTCCCCCGACAGCTTGACCGGGCCGCCGCCCGACGGCAGCGTATCCAGCACGGTCCGCGCGCTCGCCTGCTTGGCGGTCCGCAGGCTCTGCTCGGTGAACCGGCGGAATTCCCCGGCCGCGTCGGGATCATCCCGGTAGGCGTCCGGCAGCAGGCGGGCGAGCGCCGGGTCCTGCGGCGCCTGGGCCGGGCGGCCGATCCCCAGCATCGCCTCCAGCTCCGCCGGGCTGGGGACGCCGGGCGTGCCCGGAGCCAGGGTGTCCGCCGTGGGTTGCGCGCCGGGCTGGACCGCATCCACGCCGGGCACGCCGGCGTCCGGGTCGGTGAGCAGATCCACGACCTGCTCGATCAGGCCGCGAAGCAGAACCGCCTCCGGGCCGTCGAATCTGGCCCGCACACCGCCGCGGGTCCGCCGGAAAGCATCCATCACGTAGGCGCCACCAATGCACATCTCGCCTGGGCGATCGGCGGGACCGCCGACCGGGGCCGGAATCTCACGAGTCCGACGACACCGTGGCCCACAGCCCGTAGCCGTGCAGTACCTCGACATTGTGCTCCATCGACTCACGGGCCCCGGCGGCCACCACCGCCTTGCCCTTGTGGTGCACGTCGAGCATGAGCTTCTTCGCCTTCGGCTTGGGGTACCCGAACACCGTCTGGAACACGTACGTCACGTAGTCCATCAGGTTGATCGGGTCGTTCCAGACGATCGTCAGCCAGGGCTTGTCCGGCGTGGTCCGCTCGCCGGACTCCGGCAGCTCCACCTCGGAGGGTGCCAAGCTCACGGGTGCTTACCTCCTGGTCCGTAGTCTTCCACTCGTGACGAATTCGGCGGACAGCGTGTCCCTTCCACCCGGTAACAGTGCCGTACCCATGGAGACGGCCGGAGCACCTCACGCGGGCGGTGTATCCGGGGACTCCAGGCGGGCGGGGCCTTCCGGGCCCGACACCGCCCTGCTCACCGACCATTACGAGCTGACTATGCTCCAGGGCGCACTGCACAGCGGAGCGGCAGGGCGCCGGACGATCTTTGAAGTGTTCGCCAGGCACTTGCCACACGGCCGGCGCTACGGCGTTGTCGCAGGTACCGGACGGCTGCTCGACGCCCTTGAGCGATTCAGATTTGACGCAGCTGATCTTGGGTTCCTCCGGGCTTCCGACATCGTGGACGACGTCACGCTCCGGTACCTCGAATCATACCGTTTTACCGGAAACATCTGGGGTTATGGCGAAGGCGACTGCTACTTTCCCGGCTCGCCGATCCTGGTGGTCGAGGGCACGTTCGCCGAGGCGGTCATCCTCGAGACGATCAGCCTGTCGATCCTGAACCATGACTGCGCGATCGCCTCCGCCGCGTCCCGGATGGTGACCGCGGCCGACGGCCGGCCGCTGATTGAGATGGGGTCGCGGCGCACGCACGAGCAGGCCGCCGTGGCCAGTGCCCGGGCAGCCTACCTGGTGGGCTTCGGGTCCACGTCCAACCTGCAGGCGAACCGCTGCTACGGCGTTCCCTCGGCCGGGACCAGCGCGCACGCGTTCACCCTGGTGCACGACAGCGAGCGGGACGCGTTCCGCGCCCAGCTCGACGCGCTGGGCACGAAGACGACCCTGCTAGTCGACACCTTCGACGTGGACCAGGCGGTGCGCGCGGCCGTCGAGCTGGCCGGCCCGGATCTCGGCGCGGTGCGCATCGACAGTGGCGACCTGCCGGTGCTGGCCCGGCACGTGCGGGCGCTGCTGGACGAGCTGGGCGCGACGCGCACCAGGATCGTGCTCACCGGCGATCTGGACGAGTACTCGATAGCCGCCCTGGCCGCCGCCCCGGTCGACGGCTACGGGGTGGGCACCGCCCTGGTCACCGGCTCCGGGGCACCCACGGCCGCCCTGGTGTACAAGCTGGTCGCGCGCGCGGACCGGCCGGGGCGTGACGTCCCACTCCGGCCAATGGCCAAGCGCTCGGTGGGCAAGCCAGGGCGTGCCGGCCGGAAATGGGCCGTCCGGCACCGGGATGAGGCCGGGACGGCGCGGGCCGAACATATCCTGCTGTCACCGCCCGACCCGGGCCCGGGCGATCGCCTGCTGCTGACGCCGCTGGTCCGGGACGGGGTCATCGTGGGCCGGGAGCCGCTGGCCGCGGCGCGCGACCGGCACCGCCGGGTGCTCGCGGAGCTTCCGCCGCAGGCGTTCCAGCTGTCCCGCGGCGATCCCGCCATCCCGTCGGCGCTCGAGGGAGACCCCCCCTGATCACCGTTCATGTTCACCGGATCGACGCAGGGCCTCGGAGCTCAGCACCCGATAGGCCACCCGGAAATCGGGATGCCCGGCAGCGGTGCGGGCCGCTATCGTGCTGCCCATGGCCGTCAACGTGGATGATTTCGCGCGCGTTCTCCGGGAACTGGGTGCCGCCGGGGCGGTGCGCGAGCTGCCCGAGTCGGCGCGCACTGCGGCCACGGCGGCCGCCCAGCTCGGCTGTGCGGTGGGGGCGATCGCCAACAGCGTGATCTTCAGCGCCGACGGCGGGCCGCTGCTGGTGATGACCAGCGGCGCGCACCGCGTCGACACCGCGAAAGTGTCCGGGCTGGTCGGGGCCCGGGCGGTCACCCGGGCGGAGGCGCACGCGGTCCGGGAGTGGACCGGGCAGGCCATCGGCGGCGTGGCCCCGGTCGGGCATCCGCAGCCGATCCGCACCCTCGTCGACACCTGGCTGGAGAAGTACGAGATCATCTGGGCCGCAGCCGGACATCCGCACACCGTCTTCCCCACGACCTACGCGGAGCTCCTGCGCATCACCTCCGGCACTCCCGCCGACGTCGGCGGGTAGCCGGCGCCGCTAGCCCTGCTCGCCTGCTCGCCTGCTCGCGGGCCGGGCGCCGGCGCGGCCTGCGTGCTCGTGAGCCGGCCGGTGAGCTCCCCGAGCAGCACGTCAAGCCGGTCGCACTGCCGGTGCGCAGGCATCCGGCCACGCCGGGTGAGCGTGGCCAGGCCGTGCAGCGCGCTCCACACGACTTCGGCGCAGATCTCGGTGTCCCGTCCGTCCGCGGCCGGGGCGACCACCGTGACGAATTCGGCGAAGGCGTCGCGCAGCGACGGCGGCGTGAGGTCGCCGCTGGCGAACCGGATGTCGGTGGGCATGCTGAACATCGCGTCATACAGCGCCGGGCGGGTGGCCGCGAAGTCCAGGTACGCCTCGGCCACGGCGCGGATTGCGGCGGAGGGCGCCGCGAGCCGGGCGCGGCGCAGTTCGTCCCCCAACTCGCCGAAGCCCTCGATGGCCACGGCCCGGACGATGGCGTCCTTGTTCGTGAAGTGGCTGTGCAGAACCGGCTGGCTGTATTCCACCCGTTCGGCCAGCCGCCGGGTGGTGACCGCCTCCCACCCCTCCTGCTCGGCCAGCTCGCGCGCGGTGGCGATGATCAGCTGATGCCGCTGCAGGCGGTCCCGCTCACGTCGTTCCGATGTGCCCATACATTCGATACTAGCAGCGCTAGAAAAATAGTTGACGCTAGTGTTAGCGTTGAACTAATTCCTAGCAATGCTAGATACGGAGGTATCTCATGTCACTGGCACTTGTCGCCGACGGCCTGGCCATCCTCATCGGCCTGGGTGTGGTCGCCGTCGGCGCGCGGTTCCTGTTCATGCCCCGGGCGGCCGCGATCGGCTACGGCGTGCCCGCCGATCCGCGCACGCCCGGCACCGGCCCCTACCTGACGATCAAGGGGGTGCGCGACGGCGTCTACGGGGTCCTGGTCTTCGTGCTGCTCGCGGCCGGCGGCCGGCATGTACTCGCCTGGTTCATGCTGACCGCCGCCGTCCTGCCGCTCGCCGACATGCTGATCGTGCTGCGCAGCCACGGTTCCCGGGTGACGGCCTTCGCCGTGCACTTCGCCACGGCCATGGTCATGCTGCTGGATGTGGCGCTGTTGCTGTCATGACCGGGCCGGCCACCGTCACCGCGCCGGCTTGTCCCACCGGAGCGAGTAGCGGAACAGCACGTGGCGGCGGTACCGGGCGCCGGGGAGCAGCCGCAGGGCGGCCACCCGGACCTCATCCCAGGTCATGGTGGCGGCCCTGACCGGCTGGCCCGGACCGGGCTCCTCCTGGTGCGCGGCGCGCAGGGCGCCGTGCATCAGCCCGTAGGCCAGGTTCACCGGCAGGCCGGCCGCGTCGTACATCCAGTCGCCGGGCGCCGCACTGCGGGCCAGGCCGACGATGGCCAGCCGGCCACCCGGGCGCAGCAGGCGGCTCATGGCCATCAGGGCCGCCTCGAAGTTCATGTGGTGGATCGCCGTGTCGGAGGCGATGAAATCAAAGCTGGCGTCGTCGAACGGGAAGGCCGGGAACTCGGCGTCGATGAAGGCCACGTTGCGCAGGTTCTCGCCGCGCTTGCGGGCCAGGGCGATCATGCGGCTGTCGCAGTCGACTCCGGTCACGTCCCGGCAGTGCCCCGCCAGGCGGCAGGCCAGCAGCCCGTCGCCGCAGCCCACGTCGAGGGCACTGCCGCAGCCGGCCGGCACCGCACTCAGGATGAGCGGCTGGTAGTGCACGTTCTGATTCCAGTAATCCGCCATGTTCCCCTCACCCGCGCCGCTCACGCGGAGGACGTCGGCGACCTCGCTGGCAGCGCTCCGGGCACGATACCGTGAGCGGGTGCGGGCACTCATCGTCGTTGACGTTCAGAACGACTTCTGTGAGGGCGGTTCGCTCGCCGTCCCGGGTGGCGCCTTCGTGGCCCGTTCGATCAGCGAGCGCATCGCCACCAGCGGCGGCGAGTACGCGCATATCGTCGCGACCCAGGACCATCACATCGACCCGGGCGGCCACTTCTCCGCCCATCCGGACTACGTCGACTCCTGGCCGGCGCACTGCGTCGCGGGTACACCCGGGGCGGAGTTCCACCCCGACCTAAACACGGAACGGGTGGAAGCGGTCTTCCGCAAGGGCGCGCACGCCGCGGCCTACAGCGGGTTCGAGGGCACGGACGGCACGGGCACGTCGCTGGGCGACTGGCTGCGCGAGCGCGGGGTCACCGAACTCGACGTCGCCGGGATCGCCACTGATCATTGCGTGCGGGCGACGGCGGCGGACGGGGCGCGCGGCGGCTTCACCACCCGCGTCCTGCTGGGCCTCACCGCCGGCGTCGCACCGGACAGCACCGCCCGCGCCCTCACCGAGATGCGCGACGCCGGTGTCGGCCTCACCGGCACCCCCGTCCTCCTGTCATAGGGCTCCGGCCGTCCCGCTGACCGGGAAACGACTACGGGCAGAGTTTTGGGCAAATACTGCCGGGCGGGCTCAGGGGGCCCGCGGTTCGCCGGTGCCCGCGTGCCGGGGCGAGCCGGCGCCTGGCCAGCGCGGCCCGGGCTGCCGGGCGGGCGGCCGGGCGGGCGGCCGGGCGGGCGGCCGGGCGGGCGGCCGGGCGGGTCAGCATGCTGATCGCGCAGGATGGCCAGGTGCAGTTCCTGTGTCTGGGGCGCCGGGTCAGCCCCGAGTTCTTCGGCCAGCCGGGTGCGCAGCGCCGCGTAGGCGGCCAGCGACCTGGCCGGCTCACCGGCCGCCGCCGAGGCCGACATGTACCAGCGGCACGCGGCCTCGTCGAGGGAGTCCTCCGTCATCGCCGCCCCGGCGCAGCGCAGCGCCGCACGCGTATCGCCGATGGCCAGGGCCGCCTCGGCCGCGACCAGGCGAGCCCGGCGGAGCAGCTCGCGCTGCTCGCCGCGGGCCGCGTCCGCCCAGGTCGCGTACGGCTCGTCGGCCACCGCCGGGCCCGTGGACAGCAGCGCGATCGCCTGCTCGGCGGCGGCCAGGGCCACCGGGGCGGTACCGGCCAGCTTGCGTTCCGCCTGGTCGCAGTACCGGGCCGCGATGTCCAGATCGACGCTGACGCCCGGCTCACCGGCCAGCCGGTACCCCGGCCGGCCGCCCACGATGACGCCGGGGCCGAGGGCGGCGCGCAGCCTGCTGACCAGCGTTGCGACGTTCTGTTCGGCGGCGGCCGGAGGTGCGCCCGCCCACAGCACATCGACAATCCGGTCCACGGGAACCAGGCCCGGCCGTTCCACGGTGAGCAGCTTCAGCAGCAGCCGGGACTTGCGGCTGCCGACTTCGCCGTCGGAAAGTTCAGTACCGTCGCGAGTAACGCCAAACGTGCCCGCAAGACGCAGCTCAATACGCGAAGGGCTGGCCGTTCTCGTGGGAGCACCCCACCCCACCCGATCTTCATACCGCCGACCGGCGGCTCCGGGCAAGCCCGCCCGGCCCGGCCGGACCGGGGACAACGGTGCCGCGCACCGGCCGGGCGGGGCGGGGCGGCCCCGTTACGGGCGGACCTCGAAGACCAGGTTGAAGGGCGTCTCGGCGGCGCGCCGGAACCGGGTGAAACCGGCCTCCGTCACGACCTGCCGGATGGCGGCCTCACCGGCCTGCGCGCCCAGCGAATAGCCACCCGGCTGGGACAGCGCGCTCGGCACGCAGAGCAGCGTCGAGAAGCCGTAGTAGACGCGCCCGACGGGGTTCATGTTGCCGGCCGCATCGTCGGCCGCGAAGGGCTCGACGACGAGCCAGGTGCCGTTCGGCTTGATGACCTCGCGGATGTGCCGGGCCGCCGCCAGCGGATCGCCCATGTCGTGCAGGCAGTCGAACGTCGCGACGAGGTCGTAGCCGGAGCCGGAGAAAGACGCGGCCGACGCGACCTCGAAGTTCACCCGGTCGGCCAGTCCGGCGTCCCCCGCCCGCTTGCGGGCGATCTCGATCGACCGGTCGTGATAGTCCGAGCCGGCGAACCGCGAGTTCGGAGGCGGTCATGCGGGCGAGATATCCCGACGTCGAGGGCTTCGTGGAACGGGACGGCGTCAAGGTCGGTTATGAGGTGTTCGGCACCGGCGAGCCGGCCGTGGTCTTCTGCCCCACGGACGCGCTCGTGCACTCCAGGCTGTGGAAGGCCCAGGTGCCCTACCTGGCCCGGACGTCGAAAGTGGTCACCATCGACCCCCGCGGGAACGGGCGGTCCGGACGGCCCCAGTCGGCGGCCGCCTACGCCGACACCGAATTCGTGGCCGACACCATCGCGGTCATGGACGCCGCGGACATCAGCCAGGCGGTCCTGGTCGGCTCTGCACCAGCAGCTGGCGGGCGCTGCTGACCGCGGCCCTGCACCCCGGGCGGGTGCTCGGCGTCGTGGCCATGGCCACCCTGGCGCCCTTCCTCGCCCCGCCGCTGCCCGCTCGGGCCGAGTTCGGGTTCGACGACGTGCTGGAAACCGACGAGGGCTGGGCGAAGGACAACCGGCACTACTGGCTGCGTGACTGGCGCGGCTACGCCGAGTTCTTCTTCGGCGAGCTGCTGTCCGAGCCGCATTCGACCAAGCAGCGCCAGGACGGCATCGGCTGGGCGATGGAGATCGGCCCGGAGACGATGCTGGTGCACGACGAGGGGCCGCTGTCGTCGTCGGGCCGGGCGGACACCGAGGCCCTGCTGCGCCGGGTGCGCTGCCCCGTGCTGGCCATCCACGGGCACGAAGACCGCTGCCTGCCACGGGAACTTAGCGAACGCGTCGCCGCGCTCACCGGCGGTGACCTGCTGGTCCTGGAAGGGGCGGGGCACGTGCCGCAGACGCGCGAGCCGGTGGTCATCAACCGGGCGATCCAGGAGTTCGCTGGGCGGTTCCGCCCGGCCCGGCCCGCCCGGCGCGTCTGGACCCGGCCGCTGAACCGGCCGGTACGCGTGCTCTTCATGTCCTCGCCGATCGGCCTGGGCCACGCCCGCCGCGACCTGGCCATCGCCGACGAGCTGCGGTCCCTCCGCCCGGGCCTGGAGGTGCACTGGCTGGCCCAGCATCCGGTGACCAAGCTGCTGCGGCACCGCGGGGAGCACATCCACCCCGCGTCGGCGTTCCTGGCCAGCGAGTCAGGCCACATGGAAAGCGAGGCCGCCGAGCACGACCTGCACGCGTTCCAGGTGCTCCGGACCATGGACGAGATCATGGCCAGCAACTTCATGGTGTTCGCCGACCTGGTGGAGGACGAGCCGTTCGACCTGTGGATCGGCGACGAGGCGTGGGACGTCGACTACTTCCTGCACGAGAACCCGGAACTGAAACGGGCGCCCTACGCCTGGCTGACCGACTTCGTTGGCTGGCTGCCCATGCCGGACGGCGGGACGGGCGAACGCGCGCTCACCAGCGACTACAACGCGGAGATGATCGAGCAGATCGAGCGCTTCCCCCGGCTGCGGGACGCGGCCATTTTCGTCGGCAACGCCGGGGACGTGGTCGCGGACAGCTTCGGCGCGGGGCTGCCGCCGATCCGGGACTGGGTTCGGCAGCACTACCAGTTCTCCGGATACGTGTCCGGCCTGGCACCGGACGACTTCGCCGACCGCGAAGCGGTCCGCGCGGACCTGGGGTACCAGCCCGGCGAGAAGGTCTGCGTGGTCACGGCCGGCGGGTCGGGCGTGGGCACCGGCCTGCTCCGCCGGGCGGTGGCGGCGTTCCCGGCGGCCAAGCGCCTGATCCCCGGGCTGCGGATGATCGTGATAACCGGGCCGCGGATCGATTCCGCCTCGCTGCCGTCCGCCGAGGGCCTGGACGTACGCGGCTACGTGCCCGACCTCTACCGGCACCTGGCCGCCTGCGACCTCGCCGTGACCCATGGTGGGCTGACGACCACGATGGAGCTGACCGCCGGCCAGCGGCCGTTCCTCTACGTGCCGCTGCGCCATCACTTCGAGCAGAACTTCCACGTCAGGCACCGGCTGGCGCAGTACGGCGCCGGCCGCTGCCTGGACTACGACGAGACGGTACCCGACGTGCTGGCCCGGGCCATGGCGGACGAAATCGCGCGCCCGGTCCGCTACCGGCCGGTCGAGCACGACGGCGCGGCGCGTGCCGCGGCTCAGCTGGCCGTGCTCATCGGGGGCTGACCGGACCCGCCCGGCGGCGCCCGGAGGTCAGTCCACGCAGGGGATGCCCCTCTCGGCGCCGACCGCGCCACCCTGCGGGCCGAGCGTGGGGATGACGGGCGAGGACGACGGTGAGCTTGAGCTGCTACTGCTGCTGGCCGGGCGCACGGTGGGCGCGGTCGTGGTGTCCGCGCCGACCAGGACCTCGACGTGGTTCGCGGCCACCGAGGCGCTGGCGGCGGCGGTGACGCCGAACGCCGACGCGATCCGGCTGGCGTTGGCCGCCTCACCGGTTCCGTAGAGGACCTCCGTCGTGGTGCGGGCCGTCCCGTTCCCCACCGCGCCGGCCTTGAATCCGGCCTGGACCATCGCGGCCGAGACCTTGGAGGCCAGCATGGGGGTCTGGCTGCCGTTGTAGACGTCGACCGCCGTTTTCGCGGCGGGCGTGCCGGGCGGCTGCGCGGGGGTCCCGGAGGAGGAGGCGGGTGCGACGGGCTTGGGGTAGAACGTCGACTGCACGATCGACTTGATGGCGGCCGGGTTGACCTGGTTGGCGTCCTGGCCGTCGATGGTGGCGTAGCCCTCGATCGGCAGCGTGTGGAAGACCAGGTTCCCGCTGGTCAGATCCTGCATCTGGGACGCGAAGTCCAGCAGGTTCCAGCCCGCGTCGGTGATGGCGTATTGCTTGGCCACCGACAGCAGCGCCTGGATCTTCGTCAGGTCGCCGATCACTCCCTGGGTGCGCAGCTGCTCCATGACCGCGTCCAGGAACGCCTGCTGGCGGTGCGTCCGGTCCAGATCACCGTTGGGCAGGCCGTCGCGCTGGCGGACGAACGCCAGCGCCTGCGACGCGTTCAGGTGCTGATAGCCGGCCGGGAAGCCCGCGCCGGAGTTGGCGTCCTTGACCGCGTGGTTGAGGCAGACCTCGACGCCCCCGAGCACGCTGGCCAGCTCGTAGAACCCGTCCAGGTTGACCTCGGCGAAGTGGTCGATGTGGACGCCGGTGAGCTGCTCTACCGTGTCCACGGCGGCCTTGCGCCCGGCCTCGTTGCCCTCGAACGCGAGCTGATTCTGGCTGATGCCCGGGCTGCTCGCCTTCAGCTGCTGCTGCGCGTAGAACATGCTGACGCCGTAGGCCTGGTCGATCTTGCCCTGCTGCTGAGACCCCACCGTGCCGGCGAAGTTGACCCAGTCGTCGCGGGGGATGGAAAAGCCGACCGCCTTCTTACCGCCGGCCGGGATGTGCAGCAGGATCAGCGTGTTGGTGTCGTTGCCGCCGACACCGTTCGCCACGCCCTGCGCGCTGCCCGCGTGCAGCGCCTTCAGGATGTTGCTGGGCAGGATGTTGCCGTTCCAGTCGCGGCGGCTCTCCAGCCCCATCAGCAGGATGTTCTGCGCGCCGATGGAGGGACCGCCGGCGATCGCGTGCGAGGAGCCGATGCTGCTCACGTCCCGCACGACGAAGTAGGAAAAGCCGCTGACGGCGAGCACGATCGCGGAAAAAACGCAGGTCAGCATGTACCCCGTGGTACGCGCGGCGCGTCGGGCCGGGGCGCCGGAACGGGCCCTAGCCACCGGGTCCCTCCGAAGCCGGCACAGCATCCATGCGGCGAAGACTACCGGGACGCGCTTGTTATTGATCCGCAACGGCTAACATCTGAGACCAGATGACCGACCCACGAAGGCACGATACAGATCCGCGCCCCCCGTATGGTGACGGCCCTGGGGCGGATTCCCCGCTGCGTCGGCGAACCCCTGGCTACGAAGCGTACCGGAATGATTCCTGGCCCTCGCGCCCGGGCGTGTCGCCGGGTTCCTTCGGGCAGGATCGCGGGCCGGCCCGGGCGCCCTGTCCCGGCCCGATCCCGAGCTCTACATGCCGGATCCGTACCGGCCGGACGACGATCCCGCGTTCCGCGTGGACGAGACGGGACCGCGGCCCCGGCGCCGTGACACGGGCCGCAACAATGCCGCGCAGCGTGACCCAGGCCGCGGTGATCCGGCCCGGCGTGATCCGGCCCGGCGTGACCCAGGCCGGGGCGACGGAGGCCGCCGCGGCCGGGAACGGCCGGATCCCGGGCCGCCCGATCCCAGCTGGCCGGGCCGGGACCAGGTTGAGCTCAGCCCGCCCGATCCCAGCTGGCCGGGCCGGGACCCGCGCGGCCCCCAGCCGGATCCCAGCTGGCCGGGCCGGGACCCGCGCGACCCGGGCTCAGCCGGCCCGGGCCGGCGCGACCGCGAGCCGGGCCGGCGTGACCGGGACCGCCGGGGCCGGCCTCAGCCGGACCCGAGCTGGCCGGGCCGGGAGCCTGGCCACCCAACCCCGCCCAGCCTGGGCCGGGGCAGCCCGGACCTGAACGGCCCAGGCCGGGGCAGCCCGGACCGGAGCGTCCCGGGCCTGGCCAGCGTGGACAGCATGGATGGCCCGGGCGTCCCGGGCCGATCCGGGGCGGACCAGACCGGAACGGTCCGGATCGCGGCACGCCCGCCCCGCGTGCGCGACGGCCGAACGGGTCATGAGGACGCGGGCCAGGCCGGGGCGGGCCGCCGGCGGCGGCGGGCATCGGCACCGGAACGGCCGTCCTGGCGCTGGGGCCAGATGACGGGCACACGCGGCGCGCTGATCGTGATCGCCGCGGCCGTGATCGGCACGGCGGTAACCGCCGGGACCCACCATGCCCCCGGCTACCTGCTCGGCGGCTTCGTCGTGGCGGGCACCCTGGCGGCGGCGCTCGCCGTCCGGCCGCGCGCCGTCTACCTGCTGATCCCGGTCCCCCCGCTGGCCTACATGGTGGGCGCGCTGACCGCCGGGCTGATCCACCAGCAGAGCGCCGGCCCTGGCAGTTCCGGGCTCACCGTCAGCGTGGCGCAGTGGATCGCCGACGGCTTCGTCACGATGGTCGCGGCTACGGCGCTGGCCGCGGTGATCGCCATCATCCGCTGGCTCGGGCATAGAAACGCCAGGCCTGCCGCGGCACCGCCCGAACCCGAGCCGGTGTTCCCGGCCCGGCCGACGTCGCGGACCGTGTCACCGTCCGGGCCTGACTCGGCCTCGTGGGCCGCGCCGCGGCTGGACGCCGGGCCGACGGGGCCGGAGCCGCCATCGTGGCCCTGGCCGGAGGAGCCGGTGACGCAGGGCTCACCGGCGGCGCGGCGTGAGCCGTTCCCGCGGACGGAACCGTTCTCGCAGCCGTCGCGCCCGCCATCGCGGTCCGGCGCCCCGGCCCGGCAGCCTCAGCCGTCCCCGCGGCGCCCTGACCCGTCCCGGGCGAATCCGCTCCGCCCGCCATCGTGGCTGGACTCGCCCTCGGACCCTGGCTCACCGTCGTTCGGCGGCCCAGGGACTTCGGCCCGGGGGACTTAACCGCGCCGGGGACGGCCTGACGCAGCGATCCGCCGGTACGTCCCGCCCGGGAACGGGCGCGGTCAGCGACGGCTCGTGGCCCAGCGGCGGAGCATGTCGATGCGCGCCTGGATCTGGCCCGCGGTCGCCTGCGGCAGCGGCGGGCCGCCGCACGCCTTCCGCAGGTCCGCGTGGATGACACCGTGCGGCTGCCCGGTCCGGTGATTCCAGGCTCCGACCAGGCCGTTCAGTTCCTTGCGCAGGGCGGCCAGCGTCTCCCGGCTGACGGCGGGCGCGGCGTCCCCGGCGCCAGGCGCGGGAGTGCTCCCGGGGGCGGCGGCCCGGCCCGCGGGCGCCGCCAGGTGGCCACCCGGGCCGGGACCGAAGCCGGCTACCCGGGCGCCCGCCGCGGCGGGCACGCCGAAGCCGCCTGGGCCGGAGCCGCCCAGGTCCCCCGGGCCGCCGGAGCCGGCCGGGCCGGGCGCTGCGGAACGGCCGCCGTCTCCCCCGCCGCGTGATCGCGTCCTGAGCTGCTCGGCCTGGCGCTGGCGTAGCAGGTGGGCCACCTGTTCCGGTTCCAGCAGCCCGGGCAGTCCCAGGAAGTCTTCTTCCTCCGGCGATCCCGGCGCGGTGGCCGTGCCGAACTCGCCGCCGTCGTAGAGCACCCGGTCAAAGTGCGCCGACGCGTGCAGGACCTCGATGGGCGGGGTGAGCAGATCGTCGGCCGTATCCCGCTGGCGCTGGGCGGCGGCCAGTTCCTCTTCCTCGGGCGCCTCTGAGGGGCTGCGGAGCACGTGGTCCCGTTCGGCTTCCATTTCGGCGGCGAAGGCCAGCAGGACCGGTACCGAGGGCACAAACACGGACGCGGTCTCGCCGCGGCGGCGGGCGCGGACGAACCGCCCGACGGCCTGCGCGAAGAACAGCGCGGTGCTGACGCTGGTCGCGTAGACCCCCACCGCCAGCCGCGGGATGTCCACTCCCTCGGACACCATCCGCACCGCGACCATCCAGCGGTCATCGGACGTCGTGAACGCGGCGATCTTGCGGCTGGCGGACGGGTCGTCGGACAGCACGACCACGGGTCGTTTCCCGGTGATCCGGCGGAGCAGCGCCGCGTAGGCGCGCGCGTCCTCATGGTCACCCGCGATCACCAGCCCGGCCGCGTCGGCCATCCCACGGCGGACCTCGGTGAGCCGCTTGTCGGCCGCCTCCAGCACCCGGATCACCCACTCGCCGGACGGGTCGAGCGCGGTCCGCCAGGCCTGCGCGATCTGTTCCTTGGTCATGGGGGTGCCGAGGGTGGCGGTGATCTCGTCACCGGCCCGGGTCCGCCAGCTCATCTCGCCCGAGTAGGCCAGGAAGATCACCGGCCGGACGACCCCGTCCTCCAGCGCGTTCGCGTACCCGTAGACGTAATCTGACGAGCTGCGCCGGGACCCGTCCGGCTGCTCGCCGTAGGTGACGAACGGGATCGGGTTGGCGTCGCTGCGGAACGGCGTGCCGGTCAGCGCCAGCCTCCGCCGGGCCGGGTCGAACGCCTCTTTCACCGCATCGCCCCAGGACAGAGCGTCCCCGGCGTGGTGGACCTCGTCGAAGATGACCAGCGTCCGGCGGCCCTCGGTGCGCTGGCGGTGCAGCGCCGGATGCGCGGCCACCTGCGCATAGGTGACCGCCACGCCGGCGAAATCGGCGGATGCGCGGCCCTGGGCGTTGCGGTAGGAGGAATCCAGCGCGATGCCGAAGCGCAGCGCCGCGTCCGCCCACTGGTGCTTGAGGTGCTCGGTGGGCGTGACGACCGTCAGCGCGGCGACCTCACGGCGGGCGAGCAACTCGGCCGCGATGGTAAGGGCGTAGGCGGTTTTACCGGCCCCGGGCGTCGCGTTGAGCAGGAAGTCGCGCCGCGGCACGCGGAAATACTCGGCGAACGCCGCTCGCTGCCACACCCGCAGCGAGCGGAGGAGATCCTCCCGGGCGAAGGCATGCCGGCCCTCGCCACCTGACGGCAGCGTAAGATTCTGGTTACTCACCGTGTCTTTAGGCAGGCTCGGCGTCGCTGGGAAGGTCCGGCCTCACCGCGCGGGCAGCGGCTCACGCGCCGCCCTCGGGGAGCGACTCGTAGATCTCCTTGCACTCCGGGCAGACAGGGAAACGCTGCGGGTCCCGGCTCGGCACCCAGACCTTGCCGCACAGCGCGACCACCGGATCCCCTGTCACCGCGCTTTCGACAATCTTGCTCTTGTCGACGTAGTGGGCAAACCGCTCGTGGTCCCCGTCGCCGTGGGAAAGATCCGGCCGGACATCGGTGCCGGAACGGGTGCCGCTGTCGGGAAGAACCTCGGTGCTCATGTAACGAGTTTAGGGCCGGTCTGGCGAGGCCGGCCTCAGTTCAGCCCGGGATCGTCGGGAAAGGTCGCCGTGAACGCCATCTCGCCGCCTTGCCGGCGCAGGACCGCCGGCCAGAGACCCTCGGGCTCGATCGCGAACGCGTCCGATGGCTCGGCGTCGATCACGTACCACGCCCCCTCGTCGATCTCGGCTTTCAGCTGGCCCGAGGCCCAGCCGGCGTACCCCGCGTAGACCCGGAGCCGGTTGATGGCGGGCGCGAGCAGGTCCGGTGGCGTGTCGAGATCGACGAGCCCGAGCCGGGAGACCGCCGCGGCGCCGTCCAGCGAGTGCCAGCCGAGCGGCTCCGCGTCGCCGGGGACCAGGGCAATCGCGAGCGCGCTGCTGGGGGCCACCGGACCGCCCTTGAACACCACCGAAGGCCCTGTCACCAGGTTTGACCAGGGCTCGAGGACCCGGCCCACGGGAACGTCGGTGGGCCGGTTGAGCACAACGCCCAGCGTTCCCTCGCCCGGTTCGTGCTCGACCACGAGGACCACGGTGCGGCGGAAGTTCGGATCGCCGAGCACTGGCGTGGCAACGAGCAGGCGGCCCGTCAGCCTCTCCGTGGCCATGTCGTCCATGTGCCCATCATCATCCCTCGCTAACGGTTTCGTCCGGCCCGGCCTCCAGCATTCCGGCCTCCAGCGGCCCGGCCGCGCGGGTCACCCGGGTCGCCGGCGGCGACGGGAAACCGGGCGCGGCCCCGCGGACCGCCGCGGCCACGGCGGACGCCACGTCCGGGTGGAAGACCGACGGGATGATGTAGTTCGGGCCGAGCTCGTCGGCGGTCACCACATCGGCGAGCGCCCGCGCCGCGGCGACCAGCATGGCATCGGTGATCGACCGGCCCTGCGCGTCCAGCAGGCCGCGGAATACCCCCGGGAAGGCGAGCACGTTGTTGATCTGGTTCGGATAGTCGCTGCGGCCGGTGGCGATCACGGCCGCGTGCTCCCTGGCCTCATCCGGGTCGATCTCGGGCTCGGGGTTGGCCAGCGCGAAGACGATGGCCTCGTCCTTCATGGACGCGATGTCGCTGCCCTGCAGGATGCCGGGCGCGGACACGCCGATGAACACGTCGGCGTCCACGACGGCGCCGGCCAGGTCACCGGCGTAGCAGGAGGAATTGGTGTTGTCCGCGATCCAGCGCAGGCTCTGATTTCCCCGCAGGTCGGGCCGGCCGCGGTAGACCGCGCCCTTGTCGTCGCAGACGCAGACGTCCTTGGCCCCCGCCGCAAGCAGCAGCCGCAGCACGGCGGTCCCGGCGGCGCCGGCCCCCGCCATCGCGATCCGGACGGCGCTGAGGTCCTTGCCCACCACGCGCAGCGCGTTGGTCAGCGCGGCCATGACCACGATGGCCGTGCCGTGCTGATCGTCGTGGAAGACCGGGATGTCGAGGAGGCCGCGCAGCCTGCTCTCGACCTCGAAGCAGCGCGGCGCGCTGATGTCCTCCAGATTGATTCCGCCGAAGCCCGGCGCGATGGCCTGGACGGTGCGGACGATCTCGTCGGTGTCCTGGGTGTCGAGGCAGATCGGCCAGGCGTCGATACCAGCGAACCGCTTGAACAGCGCGGCCTTGCCCTCCATAACGGGCAGCGCGGCGTAGGGGCCGATGTTGCCCAGGCCGAGCACCGCCGACCCGTCGGTGACGACCGCGACGCTGTTGCGCTTGACGGTGAGGCGGCGGACGTCATCGGGATTGCTCGCGATCGCCATCGACACGCGCGCCACCCCGGGCGTGTACGCCATGGACAGCTCGTCCCTGGTGCGCAGCGGCACCTTGGACCGCATCTCGATCTTGCCCCCGAGATGCAGCAGGAAGGTCCGGTCGCTGACCTTGTGCACGGCGACGTCGGACAGCGCCGACAGCGCACCGACGATCGCCTCCGCGTGCGCGGTGTCCCGGGCCGCGCAGGTGACGTCCACCCGGAGGCGTTCGTGGCCGGCGGCGTTGACGTCGAGCGCGGTCACGACGCCCCCGGCGTGCTCCACGGCCCGGGTAATCTCGCTGACGGCGCGCCCGCGCGAGGCGACCTCCAGCCGCACGGTCATGGAGTACGAGATGCTGGGCGCCGTGGCCATGGTGCTTCTGCCTTCCCCGGCACGGCCCGGTGCGCACTGCCCCGTCCGTGCACGCGGGCCCGACATGCCCGCGTCCGCTCGCTGATCTGAATATGGCTTACCCGTGCTGACGCGAAAGACCCTAGCTGGGCTTACACCGGCGGCGTGGCCGTTCGCAGCGCCGCCCTCCAGCGTACGACGCCGCATGACACCGTTAGCGCCGCCACCAGGGGTGCCAACGGGCGGCCCTTAGCGCGTAATCTGCAGGAATGGCACGGGAAACTGCGGTGCGGGATGCGATGGAGCAGCCGCCGCTGGCACATGATGGCCGTCCTCCGGCCGGGCTGGACCCCGTCCCTGGCGATGCCGATCCGGGAACCCCGGTGAACGGCAGCCCGCCGCAGATCGACGCGACCCGGCTGCGGGTCGCGATCGCCCGGCTGTCCCGGCGGCTCCGCCACCACGAGCTCGCGGGGCTCACCCCCACCCAGCTGTCGGCACTGGCCACGGTCGAGCAGGCGGGCCCGCTGCGGCTTGGTGACGTCGCCGCCGCGGAGGGGATCGCACCGTCCACGCTGACCCGGATCGTCACCGCGCTGGAGGAGTGCGCGTACGTCAAGCGGTGCGCCGTACCGGGCGACGCGCGGGCCAGCACGCTCGCCATCACGCCGCGCGGGCACGAGGTGCTGGAGCGGATCCGGCAGGAGAGCACGGCCATGCTCGCGGAGAGCCTGGCCATGCTGGGCACGGACCAGATCGAGGCGCTGGCACGGGCTCTGCCAGCGCTCGAGCAGCTCGCCGAGGTCGACCCGCGCGAGAACCGCCCGCGCTGAGCCCCGCCGACGGCCCCCAGGAGCCGCCGGCCGCGGACCCGCTCCCGCTAGAAGAGCAGGCTGGACAGGGCGGCACGGGCCTTGCTGACCCGCGGGTCCCGCGGCGGGAAGATCTCGAACAGGCCAACGAGGCGCGCCCGCGCCTGGTCCCGCTGCTCGCCGGATGTCCGCCTGACCAGGCCGAGCAGCCGGTCGAAGGCATCCTCCACCTTGCCCGCCGCCACCTCGAGGTCGGCCACGCGGGCCTGCGCCGCCACGTCGTCCGGGTGCTCGGCGGCGGCGCGCCGGGTGGCTGCCTCGTCGTAGGAGTCCAGGCGCTGGAACAGCTCGACGCGGGCCAGGCCGACCTTGGCCACCGGGTCCGCGGGCGTGCCGGCGAGGACCTTGCGGAAGGCAGCGGCCGCGGCCTCCAGGTCGCCGCGTTCCATCGCCTGCTGCGCGTCGGCGTACGCCGGGTTCGACGGCTCCGGGCCCATCGGCCCGCCGGGCCCGCCGGGACGGCCGGGGCCGCCGGGGCCGCCGGGGCCGCGTCCACCGCCGGGACCAGCCGGTCCCCCAGGGCCGCCAGGGCCGCCAGGGCCGCCGGGCCCGTTCACGCCGGCTTGCTGGCCGTCCGCCTCCGCAGCCGCAGCCGGGCCGCCCGCGCCACCAGGCCGGACACCCAGCTGCTCGGCGGCGGCGAGTACCTGGCCGATCGCCTGGCGGACCTGCGCCTCCGGCAGTGCCCCGGCGAAAAGCTCCACGAGCTGGCCGCCGATGACCGCGACGACCATCGGGATGCTCTGCACCTGAAGCGCCTGGCTGAGGCGCGGGTTGGCGTCAACGTCGATCTTGGCCAGGATCCACTGGCCGCCCGCCTCGCCGGCCAGCTTTTCCAGCACCGGGCTGAGCTGCTTACAGGGGCCGCACCATTCCGCCCACAGGTCGATGATGACCGGCGTGGTGCGAGACCGCTCCACGACCAGGCTGTTGAAGGTCTCTTCCGTGACGTCGATGACGGCGGTCCCGGTGCCATCGGCCGTCCCGGTCTGGGCCGCCTGCTGCGTGCGCTGAGCGGCCTGCTGCCGTGCGCCAAGGTCGACGGCACCGTAAATCGAAAAATCCTGCGACTGCATGGTCCCATCCTGCCGCATGCCTGCCGCATCTTCACCGGATGCCAGCCCATTTCGCCGGCCGCCGCCACCGGCCCTGATCGACCCGGGTTCCTCAGGCCTGGTAGGGCACCGGCGCGGTCCCCGGCCGGCCCGGGCGCGCGGGCGGAGCCGACCGGGGGAAATTGTCAGAAAAACCAGAAGTTCGTCCCAACCACAGCCCGCCACCGCGCGTCTCAACAGGTGACCCGGACGTTGCAGGGGTACGCCCGGGCCAACCGCTTCCGCGCGGCCCAGGGGAATGTGTGGTAGACCATTGGAATCTCTGACGCACGATGTCAGGCATCCCCATGCGGGGCGGGATGTGCTGACCGTGACGCTCGGCTCGATCGCGTCCCAGCCCAGATCGGCCTGCGAGGGGACTTCGGTGCGCATGTTCGGGACGGCCGACCGGGCGGCGGCCGAGGAACTGTTCGTCGGCGCCTATCCCCGGCTGGCCGGCTGGATACGCCGCCTGGTCGACGACGACGAGACCGCGCACGAGATCGCGTCGGAGGCCTTCACGCGGCTGCTCGCCCGCTGGGCGGGCCTGGACAACCCGCAGAGCTACCTCTACATGATCGCGACCAACCTGATCCGTGACCACTGGCGCCGGACCGAGCGGGAGCGACGGGCGATCCGCACCGTGACGGCCGGCAGCCCGCGGGATCCGGTCTCCCATCCGGCCGAGGACGTCGACGTCCGCGACCTCATCCAGGACCTCCCGCAGCGGATGCGGAGCGCGTTCCTGCTGCACTACTACGCCGGGTTCGGCGTGCGTGAGGTGGCCGTGCTGCTCGGGCGGCCGGAAGGGACGATCAAGGCGGACCTGTTCCACGCGCGGGCTCGGCTGAAGGCTTCGCTGGGAGACCGCGATGGATGACCGTGACCGCCGGGACGATCTGGACGCCTGGCTGCACGCGCAGATAGAGCCCCTGCCGCCGCCACCTGGAACGTTCGAGATGATCAAGCGCCGCGCACGCCGGCGGCGCTACCGCCAGGCCGCAGTGACCGCGGCCGCCGCGGCCGCCGTGGCCGCGGCGGTCATCGTCGTCCCGCGGCTCGCGACGTCCGTGCTGAACGTGAACCAGAACCCGACGGCCAACGGGGCCGCGGCCAAGTCCTCAGCCCCCCGGCCGGCGGCCGGGCACGGCGCGCCCGGCACCTCCGGGAGCCAGGAACCGGCGGCGCAGAGCGCCGGGCCCGCGCCCGTGCCCGCGGCGCCGCCCCCCGTGCCTGCGGACTTCGCGGCGACCTCCGCGACGTTCGTCGGCCTGCAGACGGGCTGGGTCATCGGCCAGGCTGGGGTGCCGGGCCAGCGGTGCGCGACCCGGTACTGCACGTCCGTGGCGCGCACCGACGACGGGGGGCGCAGCTGGTACGGCGTGCCCGCTCCGGCGGCCGGGGCGCCCGGCGGCGGATCCGGCGTCAGCCAGATCCGGTTCCTCAACACCGAGGACGGCTGGGCGTTCGGGCCCCAGCTGTACGCGACGCACGACGGCGGCCAGCACTGGACAGCGGTCGGCACCGGCGGCCAGCGGGTGACCGCGCTGGAAACCGTGGGCGACCACGCGTTCGCGATCTTTGCCACCTGCGCCGGCACCGGCCCCGACTTCGCCGCGCAGTGCACCAGCTTCAGCCTGTACGCGACCCCGGCGGCCCAGGACAGCTGGGCACCGGTCTCGCCGGCGGTGACCAGCCTCGGCCACGGCGGCCAGGCCGCGTCCGCGTCCCTGGTGCTCACCTCCGGCCGCGGCTATCTGCTCGCCCCGGACGGCACGCTGTACTCCGGGCCGGTGTCCGGGACCGGCTCCTGGCAGCAGGCCGCCTCCGGCCCGGCCGGCAGCGCATCCTGCCGCACCGGAACGGCACAGCCGGACGGCCAGCCCGCGGGCGCGATGCTCGCCGCCGCGAACGCCTCCAGCCTGGTGCTGGCGTGCGAGGTCCGGGCCGCGTCCGGCGGCGGGGCCGCGGTCTTCACGTCCGCGGACGGCGGCGCCAGCTGGCAGGCGTCCGGCACCGTGGCCGGGAGCACGGTGACCTCCGTGGCGGCCCAGCCCGGCGGGGAGATCGTCCTTGCCACCACCGGCGGCCTGCAGGTGTCGCAGGACAGCGGCGCGAGCTGGCAGCCCGCGCCGAGCTACGGGGCGGCGACGACCGCGGGGCCGGCGGATGGGTTCCGGTTCGTCGGCATGACGGGTACGCGGCAGGGCGTGGCCGTACCGGAGAATCCCGCCGAGCACGCGGTCTGGTTCACGTTCAGCGGCGGCCAGAGCTGGCAGCGCTTCCCCATAGCCGGCGCCTAGATCGTTAACCGGTAATTCAGTGGCTAGCGGGAACCGTGAAAGGCGACACACCGTGAGTGGTCCGTGACTGGAAAGTGAAGAGTGTCCAGAATCGGCGTGTTCACACACGTCTGACCCTGGAGCCTTCCGTGATCGCCGACCTGGACACTCTCCTTACCGCACTTTACGTCGAGCTAACCGACCGCATCATCCCCTCTGGCGGGTTCGGCCGCCGCGGGCCGGGCAAGCCGCCGGAAGTCACCGACGCCGAGCTGGTCTGCCTGGCCGTGGCGCAGGTGCTGCTGCGCTTTGACGACGAGCGGCACTGGCTGCGCGCCGCACGCAAGCAGGTCGGGCACCTGTTCCCGCGGCTGCTGGGCCAGTCCGAATACAACGAACGGGTCAAGGCCGCCGCGCCGCTGATGGAGGCGGCGCTGCGGTGGCTGGCCGATCACACGCCCGGATCGGCGGAGCTGCTGCGGCTGATGGACGCCACCCCCATCCCGTGCGGCCAGTCTGCGGTCACCGCCAAGCGCTCTGACCTTTACGGATGGGCCGGATACGGCTATTGCCCCAGCCATTCCCGCTGGTACTGGGGGGCCAAGCTGCTGCTCATCTGCACCTGCGACGGCACCGTCACCGGCTTCGGCCTGGCCAATCCCAAGCTCTTCGGCGAACGCGAGCAGGCCCGGCAGATGCTCACGGACCAGCCCGCCAGCCGCCCGGCGCCCGGCACCGCCATCGTCACCGACAAGGGCCTGTCCGGACAGGAGACCGAGGCCTTCTTCGCCAGCGACGGCCTGTGCCTGACGCTGATCCGCCCGGCCCGCAAAGACGAGAAGGCCCCCCGGTCCTTCCCGAACTGGCTGCGGCAGCGGGTCGAGGCGATCATCTGGACCCTGAAGAACCAGCTCGGCCTCGAACGCCACGGCGGCCGCGTCCCCGCCGGCCTGTGGGCCAGGATCGTGCAGCGGCTGCTGGCCCTCAACGCCTGCATCTGGCACAACTGGATGATCGGCGCACCGGTCAAGCGCTCCCTGATCGCCTATGACCACTGCTGAGCTGCGCACATTTCCCGGTTAACGATCTAGCACCGGAGACGGGCTGCTACTCCGGGTCCCGGCCGGCGACGGCGTCGGCGAGGCGCTGGGCGGCGATCTCGGCGAAGTCACGGTCGGCTTCCGCGACGCAGGGGAAGCGCCCGGCGCCGATGGCCGCCACCGAGGCGGATGCCAGGCCGCCGAACGGCTCCCACACCACGTCACCCTCGGCCGTGGCCGCGGCCACGATGCGGTGCATGAACGCCAGCGGCTTCTGGTTGAGGTGCGCCGCGGACAGGCTGCCCGGGTTGTGCACCCGCGGCGCGGCGCGGCGCATCGTGCCCTTGATCCGCTCGATCCCGTGCAGCGGGGCCAGCGGCCACACGTTGGTCATCCCGTGCGCGTGCCGCCAGGTGTAGCGGAGCGCGTCCCACTCCTTCGCCGTCGCCGACACCCGGCCGTCGAGGGAGTAGTAAGGCCAGCCGGACCGGGCGCCGTAAGAGTTGGCGTAGGCGGCCAGCCGCTCGAGCATCTCGCCAGGCGGCCAGTACCAGAGCCAGTCGGCGGTCAGGTACTTGCGCGTGGCCGCGTTCCGGACGCCGCAGGCCTCGTTCGCCCGGGCCAGCGGCAGCCCGGATCGCTGCCATTCGCGGCGCAGCCACTGCTGCACGCCCATCGGGCCGTCCGGGCCGTTGATCTCGAAACGCCGCTGGTAGAAGGCGCACACCTCGGTGACCACCGGGAAACGCCGGATCGTCTTGCCGTTGACGTTGCCCGCGATGTGGGCGATCCCCTTGTCCCAGGTGACGAGCTGAACGTAATCCCAGCCGCTGGCGGCCAGCAGCGGGTGCACGGTCGCCCAGCCGAGCTCGGTGTTCCAGAACCACAGCGTGGTCGCCGGGGTCGCGTGCCGGCTCCAGGCCTCGACGTGCGGGCGGTACCAGCCGGGCAGGCCGGCGGCGCCGGTCGTGTCGCCGTGAAAACCGCGCACGCCGTAGGCGCCGTCACTGATGATCGCGGCGGGCGCGGGCCAGCACCCGTAGGCATCCAGCGCGTCGCCCCGGTGCAGCAGGTAGGCGGGGCGGTCCACGTCAGGTGCTGTCGGTGAGAGCGTCGAGGAGCTCGTCCGCGGCGGAGTAGGGGTCGGTCTGGCCGTCCGCCACCCGCGCGGCCACCGGGCCGAGGGCGCTGTCACCGGGCAGCCGGCTCATCCGGCTGCGCAGTGCGCCCAGGGCCAGCGCCGCCACCTCCTCACGGGCCCGCGCAACCCGCCGGCGGTCCCGCTCGCCGGAGCCGCTCAGCCACGAGTAGTGCGCGTCGAGCTTGCCGGCCAGCTCGTCTATCCCCTCGCCGGTGGTGGCGATGGTCTTAATGATCGGCGGTCTCCAGTCACCCGGGCCGCGCTCGGCCAAGGCGATCATGCTCCGCAGGTCCCGGATGGTCTCATGGGCCTGGGGCCGGTCCGCCTTGTTGACCACGAAAACGTCGGCGATCTCCAGGATGCCCGCCTTGGCCGCCTGGATGGAGTCCCCCATCCCCGGAACGACCAGGACGGCGACCGAGTCGGCCATGGCGGCGATCTCCACCTCGACCTGCCCGACGCCCACCGTCTCGATCAGGATCACATCGAACCGCGCGGCGTCGAGCGCCCGGACCACCTGCGGCGTCGCGGCGGCCAGGCCGCCCAGGTGCCCCCGGCTGGCCATGGACCGGATGAACACATCACGGTCGGTGGCGTGATCCTGCATCCGGATCCGGTCTCCGAGCAGCGCCCCGCCGGTGAAGGGCGAGGTGGGGTCGATGGCCAGCACGCCCACCCGCAGCCCCTGGCGGCGGTACGCGCTGACGAGCGCGCTGGTCACCGTCGACTTCCCGGCGCCGGGCGAGCCGGTCAGGCCGATCACGCGCGCGTGGCCGGCCAGCGGCGCGAGTTCCTTCATCACCGAACGGAGCCGCGGCGAGCTGTCCTCGATCAGCGAGACCAGCCGGGCCAGGGCCCGCGGGTCTCCCGTGTGCGCCCGTGCGACCAGTTCCGGGGTGTCGCTGCCTGAGATGGTCACGCGGCTGACACTACGCGGCCGGGGCCGGAACGTGGAGGATGAGCGCCTCACCCTGGCCGCCGCCACCGCACAGCCCGGCGGCCCCGAGGCCGCCGCCGCGGCGGGCCAGCTCGTGCACCAGGTGCAGGGCGATCCGGGCCCCGGACGCCCCGATCGGGTGGCCGAGCGCGATCGCCCCGCCGTTGATGTTCACCCGCTCCGGCCCGACCCCGAGATCGCGCATGGACTGGATGGCGACCGCCGCGAAAGCCTCGTTGATCTCGATCAGATCCAGGTCCGCCACGGTGTGGCCGCCCTTGGCCAGGGCCCGGCGGATCGCGTTGGCGGGCTGGCTGTGCAGGGAGTTGTCCGGGCCGGCCACCGTGGCATTGGAGCCGATCCCGGCCAGCACCGGCACCCCCAGGGCCGCTGCGGTCTCGCGGGCCATGACGACCACGGCGCACGCCCCGTCGGAGATCTGCGAGGCCGATCCCGCCGTGACCGTGCCGTCCGGGGCAAAGGCCGGGCGCAGGCGGCTCAGTGACTCCTCGGTGGTGGCGGCGCGCACGCCCTCGTCTTCGTCGAAGATCACCGGCTCCGCGCCGCGGCGCTGCACCTCGACCCCGACGATCTCCCCGGCGAGCAGGCCGTTCTTGATCGCGGCCGCGGCGCGCTGGTGGCTCGCGGCGGCGAACGCGTCCTGCTCCGCCCGCGTGATGCCGAGCCTGCCGCCGTGCCATTCGGTGGACTCCCCCATGGACACGTGGTCGAACGGGTCGGTCAGGCCGTCCACGGCCATCGAGTCGAGCATCTCGACCGGGCCGAACTTGTATCCGGCGCGCGACTTCGGCAGCAGGTGCGGCGCCTGCGTCATCGATTCCATGCCGCCGGCCACGACGATGTCGAACTCGCCCAGCCGGATGAGCTGGGACGCCTGCGCGATGGCGTTCAGGCCGGACAGGCAGACCTTGTTGACCGTCAGCGCCGGGACGCTCATCGGAATACCCGCGGTCACGGCTGCCTGGCGCGCCGGGATCTGGCCCGCCCCCGCCTGCAGCACCTGGCCCATGATCACGTAGCCGACCTGATCGCCGGCGATCCCCGCACGCTCCAGCGCCGCCTTGATCGCGATGCCGCCCAGCTCCGTGCCGGAGAACCCGGCGAGCGAGCCGAGCAGCCGGCCGATCGCCGTCCTGGCGCCCCCGACGATGACGGCCTCGCGGCCCGCCGGGGCTGCCGGGTTGCTGGCCGGGGCCTCGCTCATGCCGACACCTCCACTCGCCGTGCGCTCCGGCTTACCCGGACACGGACCTTTTGCCACGATACCCAGCGGCCGGCACGGCCATCCGCCACCGCCCTGTGTCCTACGTCTCGCGGCCCTGACGCGACCCCGCCTAGCGGAACGTGCGTGGTTTCTGTTGTCATCACACCAGGGACCGCGCCGGCCCGGGTGCCGCTTCCCGGCCGCGGGCGCGTACGTGCGGAAACGTGAAGGCAGAGGTGGACCATGCTGACTCATATCGATCACGTCGGGATCGCGTGCCGCGACCTGGAGGAGAAGATCAGCTTCTACTGCGCCACGTTCGGGCTCACGGTGGCGTCCCGCGAGGTCAACGAGGAACAAGGTGTCCGCGAGGCCATGCTGCTGGTCGCCACGGCCGCCCCGGAGGCGGTGGGAGTATCGGATCTGCGCGCCGGGGCGGGAGCGGAAGCGGGCGCGCCCGGCACCGACCTGCGCGCCACGGCCGGGGCGGGCGGGCGGGGCACCGATCCGCGGGCCGCGGCGGCGGGCACCGCGATCCTGCCCCCGGTGGCCTCCTACATCCAGCTGCTGGAGCCGTTGCGGCCCGATTCGCCGGTCGGGAAGTTCCTGGAACGGCGCGGGGAGGGCATTCACCACGTCGGCTACGGCGTGGCGGACGTTCGCGCCGCGCTCGCGGCGATCGGCGCGAGCGGGGTCCGGCTGGTCGATGAGCGCCCGCGGCACGGCTCGATGGGCGCGTCGATCGCGTTCCTTCACCCGGCGGATGTCGGCGGGGTGCTCACCGAATTGGTGGAGCATCCGGAGGACCATACGGGGTTCTGAGTGCCGGCCGCGACGGGGCGGCCGCGGGCCCGCGCGGGCCCGTCACGTGGGCGGTCCCGGCGGGGTCAGGAGCGGCCTCGCGGGGCACATCACCTTTACCCCACGCGTACCATGAGGCGCGCTGTGTGATCGCGGCCGGATTGCGAAAGTGCCCGCTACGCAGGAAAGATAGACGGCAATGTCCGTTATCATGCTGATCAACCGGAAGCAGGGCGGTGAGTCCCGAGAATCCGCCGCTGGGAAGTCCGAAGGAACCAACAACGTCCCGAAGGCGGAGTAGTCTGCCTGCTACCAGGTGAGAAAATTGCAGAAGTCCGTTACGACCGGGCGAGGTGATGGCCGCTGTGCCGGCGGCCGACCCTGCCGGCCGGGCAGCGATACGATCACCTACTCCCCGCCTGCCGTTCCGTCCCAACAGGGTTAGGCCACATGCAATCCGATATTGACGCACAGCTCACGAACTTTTTTGAAGACAGCCAGCCGCGCGAGTTCGCCAAGGTGATGCGCGGCTATGACCCCCAGCAGGTCAACGAACATCTCGCCCAGCTTGAGGGGGAGGTGCGCCAGCACAAGGATCAGGTCCAGGCGATGCACCGGGAGCTGGCCGAGGCTCACCGGCAGCTCCAGGAGCAGGAGCGCCCCACCTACTCCGGCCTGGGTGCGCGGATTGAGCAGTTGCTCAGGCTCGCTGAGGAGCAGGCCACCGAACTGGTCCAGGCGGCCAGGTCCGAGGCAAACGAGATCAAGGCCGCGTCGAAGGTGGACGCCGCCGAGGTGCGCGCCTCCGCCGAGAACGAGGCGGCGGAGCTGCGGGCGATTGCCAAGCGTGAGACCGACGACCTGCGTGGTGCCGCGGAGCGTGAGGCCGACTCGATCAGGACGGGCGCGCGGCGTGAGTCCGACGAGCTCACCTCGACGACCGAGCGTGAGGTCGCCAAGCTGCGGGCGACGGCGGACCACGAGATCGCCGAGAAGCGTGCCGCGGTGGAGCGGGACATCGCCAAGCTCCGGACCACCACCGAGCGGGAAGTGGCCCAGCTCAAGGCGTCCGCCAAGCGGGAACGCGACGAGATCCTCACCACATCCAAGCGCCAGGCCGACGAGATGCGCAGCCAGGCACAGCGGATCCTCGAGGAGAGCGAAGCGCAGCGGGCGCAGGCGGAAGCCGAGTTCGAGATCCAGCTCGCGGCACGGCGGGAAGAAGCGGAACGGCAGGAGGCCGAGCGCCTGTCCGCGGCCCAGGCCGCAACGCAGAAGCTCGTCTCCGAGGCCGAGCAGCGTGCGTCCACGGCCGAGCAGCGGGCCGCGAAGGCGAGCGCCCAGGCCGAGCAGACCCGGCGCGACGCGGACCAGCACGCCAAGCAGCTGGTCAGCAACGCCAAGAAGAACGCGGACCAGATCGTCAGCCAGGCCAAGAGCCAGGCGGATCACCTGCTGGCCGAGACGAAGTCCGAGGCCGAGCGGGCCCGCGCCCAGGCGCAGCGCCAGGTCGACGACCTCACCCGGCAGAAGGACAGCATCAGCAGCCACCTGGCCCAGCTGCGTCAGCTGCTCGGTGGCGGGGTCCCCGGCATGGACGAGTCGGCCGTGCAGGCATCCCCGTCCCGCCCGGCCATCAGCGCGGAGGCCCCCCGGCCCCCGGTGCCCGCCCCCGTGCCGGAGGCGCCCAAGCAGGCGGCTCAGGCGCAGCGGCCCGCGGCCGCCCAGGCGGCCCGCAGCGGTGCCCCCAACGGCGCGAAGCAGCCGGCCAACGGCAAGGCACCGGACGACGAGGACTGGTGGACGGAGTAGGACGCAGGTAGCGGCACGGCGAGCCCGCGCAGGCAGTCTCGCCGCAGTTGGTGAAGGGCCAGGCCCCGGAGCGGGGACCTGGCCCTTCAGCATGCATGACCGGGGTAAGGCCGGAGCCCCGGCCGCACCCCCGCCGGGCACCTGACCGTGCCCGGCGGGGGTGCGGCCTCAGCCGCGCCGGCCGCCCGGGCGCCGGCTGAGCCGCCGGTCCCAGCAGGCCCGGTGCCAGTGCCGCCGCAGGCCGACGCCGGCCGCCTCGGCCGGCCAGGCCACCACGTGCGCCGTACCGGGCGGTACTTCCTGGTCACAGCCGGGACAGCGGTAGGCCTTGGTGGCGGCGGCACCGGGGATCTGCCGGACGATCCAGTCCCCGTCCGGCCACGACTCGGCACGCTCCGGGCCGAGCGCCAGGGGCACCTCGGGACGCGGGCGACGGGATTTGCGCGGGCTCACGGCAGTTACTTTATGTGTCAATCGCCGGGCGGGCGCCGCGGTCGGCGAGGCCGGGCTACAGTGGCGTTCCGTGCGGCTCGTCATCGCGCGGTGCAGCGTCGACTACGTCGGCCGGCTGACCGCTCATCTCCCCTCAGCCCTCCGCCTGCTGATCGTCAAGGCCGACGGCTCCGTGCTCGTGCACTCCGACGGTGGTTCCTACAAACCGCTGAACTGGATGTCGCCGCCGTGCCGGCTGGCGGAGGAGCCCGGGCGCTGGACGGTGACGAACAAGGCGGGCGAGACCCTGGCCATCACGATCGAGGAGACCCTCAGCGACCACTCGGCCGACCTGGGGGTCGACCCCGGCCTGGTCAAGGACGGGGTCGAATCGCACCTCCAGGAACTGCTCGCGGCGCAGATGCACGTGCTCGGCGACGGCTGGCGGCTGATCCGGCGCGAGTACCCGACGCCGATCGGGCCGGTCGACCTGATGTGCAAGGACGCCACCGGCACCAGCGTCGCCGTGGAGATCAAACGCCGCGGGGAAATTGACGGAGTGGAGCAGCTCACCCGATACCTGGAGCTGCTCAACCGGGACCCGCGGCTCGCGCCGGTGCACGGCATCTTCGCCGCGCAGGAGATCAAGCCGCAGGCGCGCGTGCTGGCCACCGACCGCGGCATCCGCTGCGTCACCCTCGACTACGACGCGATGCGCGGGATCGCCCGCGAGGGCACGCTGTTTTGACTCATCGGGCGAGGCTGAGGCCACCGGACGCGGCGGCCGGGCCGGATGCTTATATGACCCAATGCGCGCACTGATCACCAACGACGACGGGATCGACAGCGCCGGGCTCCGCTCGCTCGCACAGGTGGCCGCGGCGGCGGGGCTGAAAGTGACCGTTGCGGCGCCGGACGGCGAGCGCAGCGGCAGCAGTGCCGCGATGTCGGGCCTGGCCGAGGGCGGGCGGCTGCTGGTCGAGGACCGGACGCTGGACGGGCTGGCGGACGTGCGCACGGTCGCGGTGCAGGCATCCCCGGCGATGATCGTGTTCCTGGGCGCGCACGGGGCGTTCGGGGAGCCGCCGGACATCGTGCTGGCGGGGATCAACCGGGGGCCGAACGTCGGGCGGGCGATCCTGCACTCCGGCACGGTCGGCGCCGCGCTGACCGCCCAGGCGGCCGGCCTGCCCGCGATGGCCGTCTCGCTGGCGTCGGCCCGGGCCGAGCACTGGGATACCGCCGCGGCGGTCGCCACCCGCGCGCTGACGTGGTTCCTGCCGCACGCGGGAGTCACGGCGGCCCAGGGCGGCTCGCCGGAGCCGGCTGTGCTGCTCAACGTGAACGTGCCCGATCTGCCGCCGACCGAGCTGCGCGGGCTGCACGCGGCGCGGCTGGCCTCCTACGAGATGGCGCGGGCCATCATCGGCGAGCCCGGTCAGGGCTTCGTCCCTGTGACGTTCTCCGAGCTCGGCGCGCAGCCCGGCCCCGGCACCGACCTGGCCCTGATCCGGCAGGGCTGGGCGACGGTGACCGTGCTGACCGGGCTGCGCGAATCCGGCGCCCTGGACCTGTCCACCCTGGGCTGAGGGCGCCGGCCTCAGAACGGCGCCACTTCCCCCTCCAGGACGGCGGCGGCCTCCTCCGGGCCGATCGCGCCGTCCGCGGGGCTGCCCGTCCGCGGGCGGCGCGGTGAACCGGCGCAGGGCCAGGTAGCTCACCAGGACGCCGGCCAGGGCGAGGCCGATCGTCACGTACAGGCCGGCGTGGAAGCCTTTCGATGAACGCGGGCACCGGAGCCGTGCCATGACGCAGGGCGGCGCCCTGGCTGCTGCGAAGCACCGCGCCGATCACGGTGATGCCAAGCAGCCCGGCGACCTCACGCGAGGCATTGAGCAGCCCGGAGGCGATCCCTGACCGGTCCGGCGGGATCGCGTGCAGGATCGCGTTGGTCAGCGGGACGTTCATTAGGCCCGCACCCGCGCCGAAGATCAGGAAACCGGGCATGAGGTCGGCGAACGTGGCCCCGTGGCCGAGCTGGACGATCAGGATGAGGCCGACCGCCAGGATCAGCATGCCGCCGGCTACCGTCCGGTGCGTGCCGGCCCGGGCCGCGACCGGGCCGGCCAGGCCGGAGAACAGCGCGATGGCCAGGGCCATCGGCATCGACCTGTTCGTCGCCGGCGTCCAGGCCATGGCGCCTGGCGGTCGCGAATCTTCTTAAGCGAGGCAAACAGCTCGGCAAGAGTCACCGCTGCACTGGAAGGATATATATCCCAATCATTGACCTTTGTTGCATGCAAAAAGGTCAGTCATATCGGATGCTATCAAACCAGGCCGGCCTGTCAGGGTAGATCCGGTACCATACTCTGCGATGCACTCGGTGCTTGAGTGGTTAGCAGCCCCGTTATCGGTGACAAAACAGGTCCTAGTACATCTGCGCCGGCCGGCACTATCACCTGTGATGAAATCCCCCCTAGCACCTGTTCGGGTATTTGCAGTGATCCAATGAGCTCATGATCGACTCCCATAAGCGTGCAGGAGACACATACCGGGACGATCGGAGTTTCCAATGATTCTGGTGCCTGTATCGGCTTTGACGGCAGCTGGGCGGAATCCTGAGGAAGCGGTGCCCGATGTCCGGCAGTCCCGATCCGGACGGCTCTAATTGTGGATACCGCGCCGGGCCGCATCCTTGTCGGCTCAATCCCTTGCGGAGAAGTCCCCCGCGGAGAAGTCCCCCGCGGAGAAGTCCCCCGCGGAGAAGGCTCCCGCGGAGAAGGCTCCCGCAGAGAAGGGCCGGATGCCGCCACTGCCTGCTTCTTGTGACTCGCGAATAGCCCGGCAATCGGGCCCTCGTGGTCCTTTAGTATCCAGACCGCAGTGGAGCTAACGGCGGTCAAGAGAGCAATAATTCCGATGATTCGAGCTATTCCAACGATTCCGTCCACTGGCCCGACAGGACGACGATGCGCTTGACGGCTAGGTCGCCTTGCTTCGCGCGCCTCCTTTTGCGTTTCACGCAGCTCCTTTTGCACCTGCTGCTCCAACTGGCTCAGTGCGCCACCGGTGCGCTCCTCCCGAAAATCATCATATTTGAATTTTACTTTGTCGCTTCCGCACCTCTCGATACGAGCTTTGAGCCTAATCTCTTCCAGCTCCAAAGCTTTTTCTGATTCATACGGCTGCTCAGTCATTTACGGACTCCCCCCGTTAATTCCTTATAGAATTCTTTGATTGTTTCAATAAATATTATAAGCCGTTCATAGAGATCTTCTCGCATCTCCTGTCTATTCGCCGCTTCAGCTGCTTTCCTGGCTGCTATCTCCCGTTCTGCACTTTTTACTCCCGCGCGGTATGCGATCAAAGCTGCAGCAACTACCGCTACGGCACTAATGCCAGCTGGAGCAAGGCCGCTGGCTAGGCTCATGGTTCGGTCACCGATGGCATGACCACATATGATGCCCTGCCGCCGCGCAAATTTCCCCAGGTAAATCAAACAGCTCGCGAGATGCCGCAGAAATTCTGGTACGACACTTCTTTCGCCCAGAAGGGGGCACCGTTGCCAGGAAGCTGCCTTACCCGGCGTCTTATACGGTTAAAAGTCACGGCGAACAGTAAAAAGTGACATACGTTGAACGCCCGGGCTGCGCTGCAATGTACCTATTGCCCAGCAGAAGACTCAGCCATTGCCACGGCAGCCAACAACACCACTACCGTACACCGAGCGAAACATCTAGCTTTATGACGCCCGCCAGCAAAAGTGGCTTAACGCCGGGCCGATTACGGCGGGTCGCCGTAATCGGACAGGACGCGGGCGTTGACGGCGCGGGCGGCCGGGGCCAGCGTGGGGCGCTCGACGACGGTGATGCCCGCGGCGCGGAGCTGCTCCGCGCCGCGGCCCTCGGTGAAGATGGGCGGCTCGCGCCAGGCGAACACGACCCGGGGTATGCCCGCCGCGAGAATGTGCTGGACGCACGTCACCGGGCGGGACGCCCGCGCGCCACAGGGCACCAGCGAGCTGTAGATCGTCGCGCTGGCCAGCCGCGGATCGCCCGGGCCGGCCTTGCGCAGCGCGACCTCCTCGGCGTGGTCCGCCGGCTCCTGCTCGCGGGAGAAGCCGGTCGCGATGATCTCCCCGTCCGCGGCGACGATAAGCGCCCCGACCGCGAAGGCGGTGTCCGAGGGCGGGCACTGCCGGGACAGCTCGATCGCGGCGCGAAGGAACCGCGCGTCCGCACCGCCCGGGCCGAGCAGGTAGCGCATCGCCACCACGCCGCCGAGCCGTTGCACGCCGGCCAGCGTCATGGGGTGCCGGCTGTCCGCCGGGTAGGCCCCCGGCAGCGCGAACGGCGGCGCGGCCGCCTCCCCCACGAAGAACGGCGCCACAGCCAGGTACAGCTCATCGGCCAGGGCTGCCGTCAGGAACTCCCTGATCAGGACCGAGCCTCCCTCGACGAGGACGCGCGCCAGGTCCCGTTGCATCAGATCGGCGAGGACGAGCGGCAGGGACAGCGGGTCGCCGGCGTCGATGACATCGGCCCGGTCCCCCAGCCTCGCGGCGGCGGCCGGGACCGCGGGGCTGGCGCAGTAGACGAGCCGCTGCCCGCCCGCGCCCCCGGGGCCGGCCGCCAGCTCCGGGCCCGGATCCGGCTCCGGCCCGGCGAAGAACCACGCCGACGGGCTGAGGTCGCCGCTGGCGGTCACGGTGACCCGCGCCGGGTGCGCCGGGCGGCCCGCCGCCACCCGGGCGGCCCGCCGCCGCGGCGAGCGGATGAGCAGCCGCGGGTTGTCCCGCCGCACCGTGTTCGCGCCCACCAGGATGGCGTCGGCGCTGGCACGCAGCTCGTCGACCCGGTCCAGGTCGTCCGGCCCGGACAGCAGCAGGCGCACCGGGCTGGTGTCGTCGATCCGGCCGTCTGCCGACATGGCGCAGCTGATCAGCACGTACGGGCGAGTCGGCAACGGTGGCTCCCGGTCAGGCTCGGACCTTGCTACTGGACGGTAGCTTCGGCGGTGCGCCAGTGATTCACTTAACACCTCGGCGCAAGCGCGTGCAGCCAGCAGGCGAGGATGGCGGTGGCCATGACAGCATCCCAGGCTCAGGAACCGGCCGAGGGGCGGGTGTCTGCCCGCGCGACGTTCGAGTCGCTGAACCCGGCGACCGGGCAGCCGATCGCAACGTTCCTGATCCACCAACGGGCGGACGCCGACACGGCGGTCAGCCGGGCCCGGGAGGCCGCGCGCTGGTGGGGCGGGCTCGGCTGGCGGGAACGGCGCAGCCGGCTGCTCGACTGGAAGTCCCACCTGGTCCGGCACTCCGGCGAGCTCGCGCATCTGGTGCACGAGGAGACGGGCAAGCCGGCCGACGACGCGCGGCTGGAGATCGTTCTCGCCGTGCTGCACATCGACTGGGCCGCCCGGCACGCGCGGCGGGTCCTGGGGCCGCACCGGGTGCTGCCCGGCATCGCGGCGGTGAACCAGACGGCCACGGTGGAGTACCACCCGCTCGGCGTCATCGCCGTCGTCGGGCCGTGGAACTACCCGGTGTTCACGCCGATAGGCTCGATCGTCTACGCCCTCGCGGCCGGGAACGCCGTCATCTTCAAGCCCAGCGAGCTGACCCCGGCGGTGGGCGAATGGCTGGTCCGCTCGTTCAGCGACGTTGCCGGGGACGGTTCCCCGCAGCCGGTGCTCCAGTTGCTCACCGGGGCCGGGGAGACGGGCGCGGCGCTGGCGGCCAGCGGGGTCGACAAGATCGCGTTCACCGGCTCGGCGGCCACCGCGCGCAAGGTGATGGCCGTCGCGGCGGAGAACCTGACCCCGGTCATCGCCGAATGCGGCGGCAAGGACGCGCTCATCGCGGCGTTCCGCCGGGCCCGGGGATGACGCCGGGCCCGGGGATGACGCCGGGGCCGGGGCCGGGTGGGGTAGCTCCCGGCTGGCTGTTGCCAGCCGGGAGCGCTCCCCAGGAGGGGTCCGATGAGCCCCCGAGATTCATCGGCGCCCGTATGGCGGCGGGCCCGTCATCGCCCGATTAACGGACAGAGCCGGCCGACCAAGGGTTTATGACCGAAAATCACCCTCCCTGAGCCGGGGGTGTTCATCGATATCATGTGTTGACCCTCTGTAATCAGAGCATGCCACAGTGTCAACCGATTGTGAACCCCTGCAGCTCAGTTTGATGATCACTTTTTGATAGCCGGGATGACCCATCGGATAAGGCGCGCCCGTATGTCCGGCCGTCCCCCGCCGATACCCGAGACATTAAGGCCGATACGGTCAGCAGGCAGCCAGGGCGTTCCGGTGCCTACAGGCGGCGCTGGGCGCCCGCGGGCACCGGCCGCGCGTCCGGCCGCTCCCCCGTGCGGCCCGGCCGCCCCAGGTGCGGCCCGGCCGCCCCACGTAAGGTGGAGTCATGCCACGCAACCGCCGCGAGAATCCCGTTGTGCTGTCCCGCATCTACACCCGCACAGGAGACGACGGCAGCACCGCGCTGGCGGACAACACGCGCACGGACAAGAGCGACAGCCGGCTGGTCGCCTACGCGGACGTGGAAGAGGCCAACTGCGCCATCGGCGTGGCGCTCGCCATCGGGCGCCCCGGGCCGGACATCACCGAACTGCTGTCGCGGATCCAGAACGAGCTGTTCGACGTGGGCGCCGACCTGGCCAACCCGATCACCGACGAACCACCGCCCTATCCGCCGCTGCGGATCGACACGAGCTATATCGACGCCCTGGAAGAGGCGTGCGACCGCCACAACGCGGACCTTCCGGTGCTGCGCAGCTTCGTGCTGCCCGGCGGCACGCCCGTCGCGGCCCTGCTGCACACCGCGCGGGTCGTCACCCGGCGCGCCGAACGGAGCGCCTGGGCGGCGGTCGCCGAGCACGGTGATTCGGTCAACCCGCTGGCCGCGCGGTACCTGAACCGCCTGTCGGACCTGTTGTTCATCCTCGGGCGGACGGTCAACGCCGAACGAGGCGACGTGCTATGGAAGCCCGGCGGGGAGCGCTGAGCGGCCGGGGTCAGGCGATCTGGTCCATGTACGAGCCGGGCGGGGCGGCCTCGAGCCAGGACAAGAAGCCGGTCAGTGCCGCCTCGGACATCGCGAGCTCGACCCGGTCGTCGTCTTCCCCCGCCTTACACTCCACCACGACCATCCCCTGGCCGAGGCTGGTGCTCTCGGCCAGGGTGGCTTCCCGCCGTGACGACACGGACAGCGTGCGCCGCTCCAGCTCCACCCGGGGCCGCAGCAGCACTCCGAACAGGTGGTACCAGCACAGCCGGTCACCTTGGTAGGAGGCGACGCCCAGCCGCCAGGCCCCCTCGCCCGCGGTGCGCCGCAGGCCGCAGTCCACGGTGCCGCCGCCACGCTCAAGCAGGAACCGGCGCGCGGCGATCCCGCTCGCGATCAGGACGAGGATGAGGAGCAGGACGGCGAACAGCCAGGCCGCGTCAAGAGCCAGCGCGCCGCCCACTCCCAGGCCTCGTTAGGCCTGTTCGCCCGCGGCTCGCAGCTGCGCCCTCGCGTACTTCGCCTCTTCCGGCTCTTCGGCCGGCGAGGGCGAGCCCGCCTCGCTCAGCGCGGCCTCGAGGTCGGCCCGGGCCGCGGCCTTATCGACCTCGCTGCCCAGCTGCGCATCGACCGCGAGGATCGATATGCGATCGTCGGCTACCGAGAGGAAACCGCCGCTCACCGCGGCCGTGACCTCACCACTGGACGCCGGGTCATTGGCCGCCCCGCCCCCGTTCTCCGGGTCGAGAATGCGGACGACGCTGCCCTCGGCCAGGATGCCCAGCACCGGGGGATGCCCGGTCAGCACCCCGATGTCACCGTCGAGCGTCTTCGCGATGACCATGCTGGCATCACCGCCCCATAGCTGACGGTCCGCGACGACGACCTCGACGTGCAAGGTCACTTCTCCATCTCCCTGGCCTTCGTCTCCACGTCCTCGATCCCGCCGACCATGTAGAACGCCTGCTCCGGCAGGTTGTCGTACTTGCCTTCGGTGATCGCCTTGAACGAGGAGATCGTCTCTTCCAGCGGCGTGAAGACGCCCGGCTGCCCGGTGAACTGCTCCGCCACGTACATCGGCTGGGACAGGAAGCGCTCGATCCGCCGGGCCCGCCGCACCACGACCTGGTCGTCCTCGCCCAGTTCGTCGATGCCCAGGATGGCGATGATGTCCTGCAGCTCGTTGTAGCGCTGCAGGATCTGCTGCACCGTGCGGGCCACGTCGTAGTGCTCCTGGCCGACGTACCGGGCGTCCAGGATCCGTGACGTGGAGTCTAGCGGGTCCACCGCCGGGTAGATGCCCTTCTCCGTGATCGCGCGGGACAGCGTGGTGGTCGCGTCCAGGTGCGCGAACACGGTGTGCGGGGCCGGGTCGGTGATGTCGTCCGCGGGCACGTAGATCGCCTGCATCGAGGTGATGGAGTGACCGCGGGTGGAGGTGATCCGCTCCTGCAGCTGCCCCATCTCGTCGGCCAGCGTCGGCTGGTAGCCTACCGCCGATGGCATCCGGCCGAGCAGCGTCGACACCTCCGAGCCCGCCTGGGTGAACCGGAAGATGTTGTCGATGAACAGCAGGACGTCCTGCTTCTCGACGTCACGGAAGTACTCGGCCATGGTCAGCGCGGACAGGGCCACCCGCAGCCGGGTGCCCGGCGGCTCGTCCATCTGCCCGAAGACCAGCGCGGTGTCGTTGATGACCCCGGACTCGGTCATTTCCAGCCACAGGTCGTTGCCCTCACGGGTGCGCTCGCCGACGCCGGCGAAGACCGAGACACCGGAGAAGTTCTTCGCCACGCGGCGGATCATCTCCTGGATCAGCACCGTCTTGCCCACGCCAGCGCCGCCGAACAGGCCGACCTTGCCGCCCCGGACGTACGGGGTGAGCAGGTCGAGGACCTTGATGCCGGTCACGAACATCTCGGTGCGCGGCTCGAGCTGGTCCAGCGGCGGCGGGTCCCGGTGGACGGCCCACCGCTCCTCGATCTTCAGCTCCGAGATCGGGACGTCGAGGCTATCGCCGAGCGTGTTGAACACGTGTCCCTTGGTCACCTCCCCGACCGGCACCGTGATCGGGCCCCCGGTGTCGGTGACCTCGGCCCCGCGGACCAGGCCGTCGGTCGGTTCCAGCGAGACCGTGCGCACCACGTCGTCACCGATGTGCTGCTCGACCTCGAGGGTCAGCTGCCGGGTCTCGTCACCGAGGGTGATGTCGACGTGCAGCGCATTGTAGATCTCCGGCATGTGGTCGGCAGAAAATTCCACGTCCACCACGGGGCCGATGACGCGCGCGACCCGGCCCGGGGTCCCGGCGTCACTTTCCGCGGGGTTCTCTACGGTCGCGGTCATGGTGTCACTCACTCACTTCCTGCAGTGGCGTCCGCCATCGCGTTGGCGCCGCCCACGATCTCGCTGATTTCCTGGGTGATCTCGGCCTGCCGCGCGTTGTTGGCCTCGCGGGTCAGCCGCTCCGTGAGGTCGTTCGCGTTGTCGGTCGCCGCCTTCATGGCGCGGCGGCGCGAGGCCAGCTCGGCCGCCGCCGCCTCGAGCATCGCATGGAAGATCCGGCCCTCCACGTACTGGGGTAGCAGCCGGTCAAGCACGATCTCGGTCGAGGGCTCGAACTCGTACTGCGGCAGCAGGCCGCCGGACGGCTCGTCGCTGCTCTCCTCGATCTCCAGCGGCAGCAGCCGCCGGACCACCGGGCGCTGAGTCAGCATCGAGATGAACTCCGTGCGCACGACGTAGATCTCGTCCACGCCGCCGTCGTCGGACTTGGCGTCGAACGCCTCCAGCAGGCCGTTCGTGACGTCGGTGGCGTCGGTGACCGACGGACGGGACGAGAAGCCGCTCCATTGGCGGGCCATCTCGATCTGGCGGGCCCGGTGCCAGCCGATCCCCTTCCGGCCGCACACGAACGGGACCGGCTCGACGCCCCGCTCCGACAGCATCCGGTTCAGCCGCTGCTCCTCGCGCAGGATGTTGTTGTTGAACGCCCCGCAGAAGCCGGAGTCGCTGGTCAGCACGAGCACCGCGGCCCGGGTGACGTGCTCCGGCTCGTTGACGAGCGGGTGGTCGATGTTGGACGACCGGCTGACGACGGCCTCGACCGCCCGGGTGAGCTCCCGCGCGTACGGTGCCGCGTCGCGCATGCGCTGCTGGGCCCGGATGATGCGGGACGAGGCGATCAGCTCCTGGGCGCGGGTGATCTTCCCGATCGACTGGACCGCCCGGATCCGCTGCCGGACGGCGCGAAGCGTTGCGGCCATGCCTCAGTCCTTCTGGCCGGACGGGCTGTTGGCGTCGGCCGGCTCCTCGCTGGGTTTCCTGTCCCCGGTGTAACGGGTCACCTTCTCGTGACCCGCCTCGTCCTCGCCCATCGCCTCGGGTGTGTCCTCGTCCGCCACCAGCAGCTCACCGTTGCTCTTCTCGAACGTGCGGCGGAACTGCTCGATGGCGTCCTTGAGCGAGCTGGCGGTGTCGTCGGCCAGGTCCCTGGTCTCCCGGATCGCGTCCAGGATGCCGGCGTTGTTCCGCTTGAGGCTGTCGAGGAACTCCGACTCGAAGCGCGACACGTCCTCGACGGGCACGTCGTCGAGATAGCCGTTGGTGCCGGCCCAGATCGAGACGACCTCCGTCTCCATCGGGAACGGGTCGTACTGCGGCTGCTTCAGCAGCTCGACCAGCCGCGCGCCGCGGTCCAGCTGGGCGCGGGAGGCCGCGTCCAGGTCGGAGGCGAAGGCGGCGAACGACTCCAGGTCGCGGAACTGCGACAGCGCCAGCCGCAGCGTGCCGGCCACCTTCTTCATGGCCCGGACCTGGGCCGCGCCGCCGACCCGGGACACCGACCGGCCGACGTTGATGGCCGGGCGGACACCGGAGTTGAACAGGTCCGTCTCCAGGAAGATCTGGCCGTCGGTGATCGAGATGACGTTGGTCGGGATGTAGGCCGAGATGTCGTTGGCCTTGGTCTCCACGATCGGCAGCCCGGTCAGCGAGCCGCCGCCGAGGTCGTCGGACAGCTTGGCGCAGCGCTCCAGCAGCCGGGAGTGCAGGTAGAAGACGTCGCCCGGGTAGGCCTCACGGCCTGGCGGGCGGCGCAGCAGCAGCGAGATGGCCCGGTAGGCCTCGGCCTGCTTGGACAGGTCGTCGAACACGATCAGGGCGTGCTTGCCCTCGTACATCCAGTGCTGGCCGATCGCGGACCCGGTGTAGGGCGCGATGTACTTGAAGCCCGCCGGGTCCGACGCCGGGGACGCCACGATCGTGGTGTACTCTAGCGCGCCCGCCTCCTCCAGCGACTGCCGGATGGAGGCGATGGTCGAGCCCTTCTGCCCGATGGCCACGTAGATGCACCGGACCTGGAGGGCGGGGTCGCCGGACACCCAGTTCGAGCGCTGGTTGATGATGGTGTCGATGGCGATGGCGGTCTTGCCGGTCTGCCGGTCGCCGATGATCAGCTGCCGCTGGCCCCGGCCGATGGCGGTCATCGCGTCGATGGCCTTGATCCCGGTCTGCAGCGGCTCCTTGACCGGCTGGCGCTGCACGACCGACGGCGCCTGCGTCTCCAGCGGGCGCAGCTCGGTGGCGCCGATCTCGCCCTTGCCGTCGAGCGGGTTCCCCAGCGGGTCGACGACCCGGCCCAGGAAGCTGTCCCCGACCGGCACGGAGAGGATCTCGCCGGTCCGGCGGACCTGCTGCCCCTCCTCGATCTGGCTGAACTCACCCAGGATGACGACACCGATCTCGCGGATGTCCAGGTTGAGCGCGAGGCCCCGGGTGCCGTTCTCAAACTCCAGTAGCTCATTGGCCATGGCCGAGGGCAGGCCCTCGACCCGCGCGATGCCGTCGCCGCATTCGGTGACCGTGCCCACCTCCTCCAGCGAGGCGGCCTCCGGTTCGTACGCTTCGACGAACTGCGCCAGGGCGTCCCGGATCTCGTCGGGCCGGATTGTCAGCTCCGCCATCTTCCTCGTGTCTTTCCTGTGCGTCGGGTATCGGTTGGCCGGGATGCCGGCCATGGTCCGCCGGCTGCCGGGTGCGGGCTGGGCATGGTGCTCAGCCGGCCAGCTTGCGGCGCACCGCCGCCAGGCGGGACGCCACGCTCGCGTCGATCAGCTCATCACCGACCTGGATGGTCATGCCACCCATGGCCGTGGGGTCAATCACGATGTTGACGTACACCTCATGACCGTAGATGCCCGCCAGCGCATCGGCCAGCCGCCGGCGCTGCTCCGGAGTGAGCGCGGCCGGTGTGCGCACCACGGCGATGAGCCGCTGGCGGCGCTCGGCCGCGATGCGCGTGCACATCTCCAGGCTCAGCACCAGGGAGCGGCCACGCGGGTGCAGCGACATCTCGGTGATCAGCCGCAGCGCCACCGGTGTCACCTTGCCATCGAGCAGCGCGCCGAGTAGGACGCGCTTTCGGTCGTCGGGCAGTATGGGCTCGCCGAGCGCGGCTCGCAGCTCCGGCTCGCTCGCTACCACCCGGCCGAACCGGAAGAGCTCGTCCTCCAGGTCATCCAGCTGGCCGGCCTCTTCGGCCGCGGCGGCGTACGCCTCCGTCGCGATCTGTTCCACCGCGTCGGTCATGTCCGCCGAGCTCGCCCAGTGGGACCGGACCGTGGCCGCGACGAGCTCCTCGGTGGCCGACGTGACCTTGCCGTGCAGCAGCGCGGCCACGATCGCGCCCTTCTCATCCGCGGGCTTGGACGGGTCGGCCAGCGCGCGCCGCAGCGCGTGCTCCTGGTCCAGCAGCTGCAGCACCGCGAACAGTTCGTCGCCGACGGTCGCCGCCAGGCTGTCCGCTGGACCGGTGGCCGGGCCGGGGGCCGACCTGCTGGCCGCGGACCGGCCAGTCGCGGGGCCACCGGACGCCGAACGGCCAGTCGCGGGGCCACCGGACGCCGAACGGCCAGTCGCGGGGCCACCGGACGCCGAACGGCCAGTCGCGGGGCCGCCAGACGCCGAACGGCCAGTCGCGGAAGCGCCGGCCGCGGGGCCACCGGCCGCGGTTTCGCTGGCTTCCGGACGGGACCTGGTACGCCGGGTACGGCTGGACTCGGCCAGCACATCCGGAAGCCGGTCGCGCACCGACGCGAAGGACGCCCTGCTCACGCCGCGCATAGCAGCTCCTCCTGCGCTCGGGACCGCCCGACCAGGGAGTTTCTCACCGGGCTGCCCTCGCCCCAATCCCGCCGCGCTGCTCCAGGTCCTCGAGGAACCTGTCGACCACGCGGCTCTGCCTGGCCTCATCCTGGAGCGACTCGCCCACGATGCGGCCGGCCAGGTCGGTGGCGAGTGTGCCCACCTCGACCCGCAGGGAGGTCAGCGCCTGCTGACGCTCGGCCTCGATCTGCGCGTTGGCCGCGTCGGTCAGGCGCCGCGCCTCGGCCTGGGCCTCGGTGCGCATCTCGGCGATGATCTGGGCGCCCTGTTCCCTGGCTTCCTCGCGCAGCCGCGCGGCCTCGTGCCGGGCCTCGGCGAGCTGCTGCCGGTACTGCTCGAGGACCCGGGCCGCCTCCGCCTGGGCCTCTTCCGCCCGCTCGAGGCCGCCTTCGATCTGGTCGGTGCGCTCATGCAGGGCCTTCTGGATCCTCGGCAATGCGACCTTGCCGAGGAAGCCGAAGACGATGACGAACGCGATCGTCCCGATGATGAGCTCGGTGAGCGTGGGGATCAGCGGGTCCTGTGATCCGGATGCTGCCAGCAGATTCGTCATCGCGCGGCCGCCCTTCGTGTCATGCCTGTCACGGTAACTATCTGCGTTACTTGCCGAAAATAAACGGCACGACGAGACCGATGAGCGCGAGGGCCTCGGTCAGCGAGAAGCCGATCCACATGTACTGGGTGATCCGCCCGGAAGCTTCCGGCTGGCGGGCCATCGCCTCAATGGCGTGACCGAAGATCAGGCCGATCCCGACGCCGGGCCCGATGGCCGCCAGGCCATACGCGACCGCGCCCAGGCTGCCGCTAACGGTGCCGGTGGCGGCGAGCGTGTGTGAGGTAGCAACGTCAAGCATCTGTCCGTTTCCTTTGCGTCAGGACCGGCGAAATCCTTTCGCCGGACGGGTGGGGTGAGGCGTTAGTGGCCCGCCTCCAGCGAGTCCGCGATGTAGACCGCGGTCAGGGTGGTGAAGATGAAGGCCTGCAGCAGCTGGATCAGCGCCTCGAGCCCGGTGACGGCGATCACCATCACGAACGACGTGGCGGCGAACACCAGCCCGATGCTGAGGCTGGCCAGGTACCAGGTCGCCAGCGTGAAGATCAGCAGCAGCAGGTGACCGGCGAACATGTTCGCGAACAGCCGGACGCCGAGGGTGAACGGCTGGACGATGAAGAACCGGGCGAACTCGATCGGGACCAGGATGCCCAGCACCCAGGTGGGCACGTCCGGGGGAATCATGTTCTTGAAGTAGCCGACGAAGCCCTGGCTCTTGAAGCCGAGGTAGAGATAGGTGACGTAGACGATGGCGACCAGCGACCAGGGGTAGGCGCTGCGCGACATCGCCGGGAACTGGAAGAACGGGATGATCTCCATCAGGTTCATCAGCCAGACGAAGAAGAACAGTGACAACAGGAACGGCAGGAAGTTATCCCCCCGCTTGCCCAGCGACGGGCGGAGGATCTGGTCGCGCACGGCGAGCAAGGCCACCTCGCCGAGGTTCTGCACGCCGCGCGGAACGATCTTGGGCTTCCAGAACGCGAGCCCGAAGAAGACGATCACAATCGCCGCGCAGACCAGCGCGATCAGATCCGGCTTGGTGAAGTGAAAGGAGCCGATGCTGAAGAGCGGCCTGAAGTCGAAGCTTTCGAGGCTGGGCGCTGGGTAGCCGCAGCCGGAGAAGATGTGGCATCCGCCGCTGCCCGCGGCTATCGCCTGGATGTCACCGGTCACCGGCCGGCTCCTTTCGCAACGTTTTCTTGGCGTGCTCGTTCTTTGTGGATGATGACCTGCCGTACCGGTAGATGACGAGGCCGATGGACACCCCGAGGCCGAACAGCATCCCCACGGGGAAGATGACGGTTTCGTGCACGGCCCGGCTGACCAGCCAGCCGATGGCACCGTAGGCGAGCATGCCGGCGATCAGGTAGCTGAGGATGGTCCAGCCCGCGCCATGGGACGGCAGCGGAGAAGCCTGCCCGTCCGCTTCGGCGCCCCGGCGGCCCCGGAACACCGGTGCCCGGCGCGCCCCGGCGGCGGGCCGCTCCGGCGGCTCCTGGAGCAGTGGCCGCCCGGGCGGCTCCTCCAGGAGAGCCTCCTGCTCGCGCTGGCCGGCCTGCCCGAGCCGGTCGGCCTGCTCGCTCCGGTCGGCCTGCTCGCGCTGGGGGGTGTGCTCGCGCTGGGGGGTGTGCTCGCGCTGCTCAGGGGGCAGTGGGTGCGCCACGTCTCACCGCTCCCCGTCCGGTTCGACGTACAGCGCCTTGAACTTGATCGACGTGACGACCTGGCTGGCACACCAGGCCAGGATGCAGACGATCGCGGTGAAGCCGAAGAGCTTGGCGTTGAAGAAGCTCGTCCCCTGCAGTTCCTTCACCGCGATGGCGAGGACGATGATCTTGAACACGTAGAGGGCGATCCCTGCCAGCATGATCGCCTGTGGGCTGATCCGCGCCGCACGGCCGATGACCACGATGTCGATGCCGAAGAAGATCGAGACCAGCGCGACGCCGAGCAGGGCGCCGATCAGCCCCTGTGAACCGGCGATCGCCGTACTGACCGCAACCATGATCGCCGCGACGACGGCCGTCAGCACGGCTGACCATCGCGTGATCCGTGCGTAGTTTGCCAGCACTTAGAGGTCTCCGGGGAACTGAGTGTGGAGGTTCTTTACCCGCCCATGGAGAAGTCCTCCGGGGGCCAGGCGCCGGTGTCGGCCCGCAACGCAGCTGCGCCGCGAGGGTCGCCACTGGTCAACGAAACGTATCACGGGCCTACCATCCGCGTTGAAGGGGTCGCTCGTGAAAGCTATCACAAAGTTCTTTGCCTTGTCTTTACCTAAAACAGGACTTTTTCAAACCTTTGCTTTGCGATCGTTCCCTACCAATTGGTAGCAAACCAGACCTCCTCCACCCGGCCCCCGCACCCCCGCCCGCCGCACCGCCCCCCGCCCGCCGCACGGCCCTCGTACTCCCCCCCGCCGCAGCACCCCCGCCCGCCCCGCGCCGCCCCTCTGCAGGCGGTCGCTCTAGGGCACAGCCCTTCAGGCAGGGCAGCGTTGGTACCAACGTGGACGCCAGAGCGACAACGGAGGTGCCAACGTAGCCGTAGCGGCAAGCGCGATCCGTTGCCCCGAGGGCCACTCCGGATCCTGCGATGCCGTAGTCGAGCCCCACCGGCCCCGCGTGTCCGCGGCGTCCCATGCCTTATGTACGCAGAGGCACCTCTGCCGCGACCCCGTTGTACGCAGAGGCACCTCTGCCGCGACCCGGATGTACGCAGAGGCACCTCTGCCGCGACATGGGGGCTGGCCGGGCTTGGCGGAATGGGCGCAATGGCGCCAAAGCGGACGGCTTGGCATGCGTAAAGGCGCCAAAGCGCACGGCCTGGCTGCGTAAGAAGGCGCTAAAGCACATGCTGGGGGTGGCCTGTGAGGGGGAAGGGACCCCGCGGACGGGAGCGCGGGGCTGGACACCGCAGGCTGGACGTCCAGCTAAGGGCCGCAGGTGGGCGGGCGGCGGAAGGGTCGGCCACGGGGCGGACGCCTGGATGACGCGGGCGGAAGCGCGGCGGGCAGGTCAGCCCTGGGGGGCGGCGGGGGTGCGCGTGCGGGGCGGGAAGGGGGACCCCGGGCTTGCGGGGCCTCCCGGGATCGCTCCGGGCCGGGGGGCGCCCGCGGGAACGGATCCGGCCGGGGCATCGGCGGGCGTCGCGGCCCTCCCAGGCAGGGCGCTGCCTGGTGAGCCACTGGGCCGGGCCGCGGATCCGGGTACGCCGTTGCCGGAGGCGCCGGGGCTGGCCATGGCGGGCCGCGGGCCGGTCCCGGCCGCGCCGCTGGCGTGGGCACCGGACCCGGCGGGCACCGTACCGCGGCTGGTGCCGCGGGTGCGGCGGCCCCCGCTGCGGAGACGGCCCGGGCGGAGCCGCGGCATGGTGAACAGGAGCAGCACGAGCACGGCCAGCACGGTCAGCGCGACCAGCACGATCAGATCCGTGCGGACGAGCGACAGGGCTACCACCGCGGCGGTGAACAGGACCGCCCACAGGTACATGATCAGCACGCTCTGCCGGTGTGAATGCCCCACGCTGAGTAGCCGGTGATGCAGGTGCTTCTTGTCCGCGGCGAACGGCGACATCCCGGCCCTCGTCCGGCGCACGACCGCCATCAGCAGGTCGGCGTACGGGATCACCAGGATCGCGGCGGGCAGCAGCACGGGCAGGATGGTCGGATACCGGTTGACCGTGGTGTGGCTGTAGTGGATCAGCACGCTGGGGTCCAGCATCGCCGTGCTGGACAGCGGGACGTAGGCGAGTAGCAGCCCTAGGAGCATGGCGCCGGTGTCGCCCATGAAGATCGTCGCCGGGTAGAAATTGTACGGCAGGAACCCGATGCACATCCCGGCCAGCAGCGCGGCAACCAGGGCCGGAACCGACTGCGAGTGGATACCGACGACGCGGGCGAGCGTGTAGGAGTAGACGAGGAACGAGCAGGCCGCGATGGCGACGATGCCGGCTGCGAGCCCGTCGAGCCCGTCAATGAAGTTGACCGCGTTGATCGTGACCACGACGAGCAGGATGGTCAGTGTCAGGCCCAGCTGAGGCGGCAGTATGAACACACCGCCGCTCGGCTCGGGCACCCAGGAGAGCACCACCTGGCTCCAGACCAGGATGGCGCCCGCCGCCACCTGCGCGGCGAGCTTGCTGATCGCGCCCATGCCCCAGCGGTCGTCGATGATCCCGGTGATCACCAGCAGGCCGCCGGCCAGCAGCAGGCCGGGAACCGTCCGCGGCGACGGGAACGCCTCACGCAGGTAGGTGAGCTGGTTAGCGACCAGCAGGCCCGCGGCCAGGCCGCCGTACATGGCCACGCCGCCGAGCAGGGGCGTCGGCACGACGTGCACGTCCCGGGTACGGGCAGCATGCATCGTGCGGGTGGCGATGGCGCCGCGCCGGACCAGCGGCGTCAGCAGGTAAGTTGCCGCGGCAGCGATCAGCAGCGCGAGAATGTACTCCCGCATCTCAGGTCAGCCCGTCGCGACACAGTTGCCGGACATCAACAGCCACTTTAGCTCGCGCCCGCAAACTGCTGACCGCTATTCGCCGGCTGGACCCTTCGCGTCCATGGGGGTTTCGGTGTCCACGGAGGCGTCGGCGGCCGCGGAATCCGTGCCGTCCGTACCGGTCAGAGGGCCCGCGGGGGCGGCCGGTGGCAGGGTTTGCGGAACTGATGCGGAGGGGGCGGCAGGGGCGGCCGACTCCAGCGGGTGCACGGCCGGGCCCGCGGGGGCGGCCGACTCCAGCGGATGCGGAGCGGCGGGCTTGGCAGGCGCCGACGTCGTCCCGTTCGTCTGCCCATGTTCAGCTGAGTCGTCCGCCGCGCCGTTCAGCGAGCCGGGAGCGGGCGCGTCCTCCCCGGTCACCAGCGCCGCCACCTCACGGAGCCGGTCCATCGGGATGGCCCCGGCCCGCAGCAGCCGCGGCACGGAACCCGTGAGGTCGATGATGGTCGACGCTACCCCGCCAGGGCAGGGGCCGCCGTCCAGGTACACCGCGACCGAATCACCCAGCTGCTCCATCGCCTCGTCCGCCGTGGTCGCGGCCGGGCTGGCGGTGATGTTCGCGCTGCTCACCGCCATCGGGCCGGTCCGCTTCAGCAGGTCAAGCGCGACCGCGTGCAGCGGCATGCGCACCGCCACCGTGCCGCGGGTGTCCCCCAGATCCCAGGCCAGCGTCGAGCTGGCCCGGGAAACCAAGGTCAGCCCGCCCGGCCAGAACTGGTCGACCAGGTCCTGACCGAACGCACCCCAGTCCTCGACTAGCGCGGTCGCGGCGCGGACCGTACCGACGAGCACCGGGGGCGGCATGTCCCGGCCACGTCCCTTGGCGGCCAGGAGCCGACTGACCGCCCACGGCGTGAAGGCGTCGGCGCCGATGCCGTAGACCGTGTCGGTCGGCAGGACGATCAGCTCGCCCCTGCTCACCGCGGCGGTGGCCGCGGCGATCCCGGCCTCCCGCTGCTGCGGGTCGGAGCAGTCATAACGTTCGCTCATGGCCGCTTATCCCGTCATCCTTCGGCTCGCTCGCCCGGCCACGTGGCGGTGACGAAACGGTCCCGCCGGGCCAGGTCCTTGTGGTTGCGTGTATCGCGCCAGCCGGCTTCCTCGCAGAACACCCAGTAAACAGCGGCTCCCTGGGGTGCACCGTGCTCGACGGCGACCACGCCACCCGGGCGCAGCAGCCGCCGCGCGACGCGCTCGACGCCGCGGATCGCGTCCAGCCCGTCCGCGCCGCTCCACAAAGCGGCCGGCGGGTCGTATTCTCCCACCTCCGGCGGCACCGACGCACCCACCGGAATATAGGGGGGATTGCTGATCACCAGATCGGCCTTACCGTCCAGCTCACCGAGGTCCCCGGCACCGGGCTCGCCCATTCGGGGCGTCCCGGCGAAGTCCGTGCCGGTGAAGTCCGTGCCGTGCAGCGTCACCCGGCCCTCGGTGTACGGCGCGGCCGCGGCGACGCGGCCGATATTGCGCTCCGTCCAGGTACGCGCGATCGGGTCGGCTTCCACTGCGTGCACGCGGGCGCGCGGCACTTCCTGGGCGATGGCCAGCGCGATCGCGCCGGACCCGGTACCCAGGTCCACGACGAGCGGCTCGGCCACGTCCATCTCGCGCAGCCGGTCGATGGCCCAGCCCGTCATCACCTCGGTTTCCGGCCGCGGCACGAACACACCGGGACCGACCTCCAGCTCCAGGTACCGGAAGTACGCCAGCCCGGTGATGTGCTGCAGGGGCTCGCGGGCGGCACGCCGCCCGACACCCTCCCAGAAGCGCGCGTCGAACGCGGAGTCGGGCACCGTGTGCAGCTCGGTCCGGCGCACCCCGTGGACGTGCGCCGCGATCAGCTCCGCTTCGGCCCGCGGCGATTCCACCCCGGCCTCCGCGAGCCGGGCCGCGGCGAGCGCGATCTCATCCAGCAACAGGCTCACCCGCACGGCTCCCGCTGCTCACGCGCCGGAGTCCCCGTCGTCGCCGAGTCTTTCGGCCATTTCGGCGTCGGCCAGGGAGTCGATCACGGCGTCCAGGTCACCGTCGATGACCTGGTCCAGGTTGTAGGCCTTGTAGCCCACCCGGTGATCGGAGATGCGGTTCTCCGGGAAGTTGTACGTTCGGACCCGCTCGGACCGGTCGACGGTCCGGACCTGGCTGCGGCGCTCCGCGGCCGCCTTCTCGTCGGCCTCGTGCTGCGCCTGGGCCAGCAGGCGGGCGCGCAGGATCCGCATCGCCTGCTCCTTGTTCTGCAGCTGGCTCTTCTCGTTCTGGCAGGAGACGACGATCCCGGTCGGGATGTGGGTGAGGCGGACGGCGGAGTCGGTGGTGTTCACGCTCTGCCCGCCCGGGCCAGAGGAGCGGAAGACGTCGACCCGGACGTCGTTCGGGTCGACGGCGACCTCGACCTGCCCGGCTTCCGGCATGACCAGCACACCCGCGGCCGAGGTATGGATGCGGCCCTGAGACTCCGTGACCGGAACCCGCTGGACCCGGTGCACACCGCCTTCAAACTTCAGCCGCGCCCAGGCACCCTGGCCGGATGGCGAGGCGCCCTTCTTGCCGGCCTTCACCGCGAGGGTCGCGGCCTTGACGCCGCCGAGGCCCGTCACGTTGGAGTCGAGGACCTCGGTGGCCCAGTGGTGACGCTCGGCGTAGCGCTGGTACATGCGCAGCAGGTCCCCGGCGAACAGCGCGGACTCGTCACCGCCCTCGCCCGCCTTGATCTCCAGGATCACGTCCCGGCCGTCGTTAGGGTCGCGGGGAACGAGCATCCGCCGCAACTGCTCACCCAGCTCGGCCCGGCGCGCCTTGAACTGGTCCGCCTCGACGGCAAAGGACGGATCCTCGGCCGCGAGCTCGCGCGCGGCCGCCTCGTCGGCCTCGGTCTGCTGCCATTCGTTATAGGCGTGCACGATCGGGGTCAGCTCGGCGTAACGCCGGCCGAAGTCGCGGGCTTTGTCTGGGTCGGCGTGCAGGCCGGGATCGGCCAGGGCACGCTCCAGCTCGGCGTGCTCGGACGCCAGCTCACCGAGCCGGTCGAACACCGTCATTCCTCCATGTGAAACTGCGGGGCGGCCCGTCACGGCCGCGTCCCGCGCCCGGACGCGTCAACGCCCGGGAAACGCGACATCGGGCTGAGTTCCTCGCGGCATTTGCTGGGGAACCCAACCCGATCATGATGAGCTCGTTGGCCGGGCGCGCCGAGGCGCGCCCGAGGCTCAGGCGCGGGCCTACTTGCTGTTGCCCGTGGCCTTCTTGCCGAAGCGCCGCTCGAACCGCGCGACGCGGCCACCAGTGTCCAGGATCTTCTGCTTGCCCGTGTAGAACGGGTGGCAGGCCGAGCAGACGTCGGTGTGGATCACGCCGTTGGCTGCGGTGCTGTGCGTGGTGAAAGTGTTCCCGCAGGTACAGCTCACCGTGGTGGGGACGTACTTGGGGTGAATGTCAGGCTTCACGTGAATTAACTCCTGCCTCGGGCGGTCGCCGGGTCGCCGGAGCCGGTCTCCATGGGGAGCTGGGCTGTGCTGGCGTGAACCGGTACCGCGTGTTCGCGGCTTCCTATTGTGCCAGACGCTGTAACACCATGTGGCCCTCGGTGATTCCCAGCCGCCGATACCTCCGCTGCGGAGCTCCACCGGGCCGTGCCGCGGGGCCCTTTCCCGGCTGCCCGGCCGCCGAGACCTCACGGTCACGCCCGCCACCGGGACGCTGACCGTCCCGGCCGCCTCGTCCGCCACGGCCAGCGTCACCGTGACCGCCGCCGCGACCGAGGGCAGCTACTCGGTATCGTTCGCCACCACGCTGAGCTCGGGCACGGCGCTGCCGGCCACCGCAGTCAGCGCGGACGTGGCCAAGCCCGGCGAGCTGTGGCCGTACTACACCTCGATCGGTGTGTCGTCCGACGGCCAGGTGACTTCCTCGGGTTACAACGGCGACTCGTGGCTGTACTCGGCAAACGCATTGGCCGCGGCGGGGGTCACCCCGGGCGGGACGATTACCGCGGACGGCATCCCGTACACGGTGTCTTCGCCATCGGCGGCGCCTGACCCAGGTCGCCCGGCGCCGGATTCCCTCCCCGGCACCGGGCCTCCTGAGTAACGCCGTGAGGCCCGGGCTGCCGACCGCCCGGGCCTCACGCATGCCCGCTGCACCAGCCCTCTGACACGGCCCAGCTCCGCGCACCCCTTCCCGGGACGACGCCCGTCGTCTTGAATGAAGTGTGCGGAAGGCTAGGAAAGCGTTGATTCCGGCCAGGGAAACGGCATTCGGCCGGTCCACCAGCGGGGAGCCCAGCAAGACATCGGCAATGTATCGGCAAGGTCGCAGGATTATAACGGAGGCCGATACGTGACCACGGGGAAATGAATGAACCGCCCACCGATTCTTTTCGTGGTCACGGGCAGGGGGATACCCGATGAGGCGCGGGAGGATACGGATGCGACACCCGAAAAATCCCTTCTCCCCTGACCGGCCGGCGAACGGTGCCGAGACGGAGGAGGGGGCGGCCTATGACTGGCGTCGTGATGGCCAGGAGGTCGCCGCCGAAGGGATGCCGGGCGACCCAGGCACGGCGGGCGGCCGTACCGGCAGTCCCGCGCCGCTGCCCCGGCGCACCCGGGATTCGGGCTTCCGGCCGGACCGGACGCAGCCGGCTAGCCAGGACTTCTGGCCGCTGACCGCCCCAGAGGATTCGTGGCCGCTGGTCCCGCGACCGCAGGCGGGGCCCCGGGACTCGCGGCCCGCTCCGGCTTCACCGGAGGCGTGGGCCGAAAGCGGCCCTGAGGAGTCCTGGGCACCGGCCGAGCCCCAGGAGCCGTGGGCGCAAGGTGGGCCTCGGGAGCCGTGGGCCCAGAACGGGCCGGACGGGCCGTGGACCCAGAACGGGCCGGACGGGCCGTGGACCCAGAACGGGCCGGACGGGCCGTGGACCCAGAACGGGCCTCAGGAACCGTGGGCGCAAGGCGAGCCTCAGGAGCCATGGGCGCAGAACGTGCCCGACGGGCCGTGGACCCAGAACGGACCTGGGGAGCCGTGGGCCCAGAACGTACCCCCGGATTCGTCGGCGCAGGGCAGGCCCTACGAGTCGTGGGCCCAGGGCGATCCCGAGACGCCCGCGGCCCAGGGCCAGCCGCAGGAACCGTGGGTGCAGCACAGCCTGCGGGAGCCGTGGGTGCAGAACGGGTCTGATGGGCCGTGGACCCAGAACGGGCCCGACGGGCCGCGGGCGGAAGGCAACCTTCAGGAGCCGGCGGCTCAGGCCCAGCCGGCGGAGCCGTGGGCGCAGGACGGGCCGGACGATCCATGGGCCCCGGCCGGGGCACCGCATTCCTGGTCGCCTCCTCCCGCGCCGTACGACGGGTCCCGGGATTACTGGGACGACGCTGAGCTGCAGGAACCCTGGCCGTCCGGCCAGGAGGAGGCCGGACCCCAGCAGGGCGGACCCCAGCAGGGCGGACCCCAGCAGAGCGGACCCCAGCAGGGCGGACCCCAGGAGGGCGGCCGCCCGGAGACTGGCCCGCAGGAGCCCTGGCTGCAGGCCCAGGCCCCGCCCGCGGACGCGCCCGGCACGGCCGGAACGCACGATGTACCGGACTGGCAGGAGCCCCCGCCGCCAGCCCGCAACGCAGGGCCACCCGACCTGGACGAGCCCTGGCTGCGCACGGCGAAACCGAAATCTTCGCGCTGGCGGGGCCGCGGCGGCCATTCCGCACCGGAGCCGGCCGACCAGGGCGACCTGCCCCCGGCCGATGGGACGCACCTGCATCCGGCCCTGGGCGGCCCGGCCGGCCCGGATGACGACCCGGCACCCTCGATGGAATCCCAGGAGCTGTGGGAGTCGTGGGAGCCGCCGTACAACCAGGCGGGCGCTGCCCCGGAACGGGTCCCGAACCGGACGGCTCCGTACCCGGAACTGGTTCGGGACGCCGAATATGAAGACGAACTCTGGCGGGATCCGGGCCTGGGCGGTGCCGGGGGCGACGGGCCGCGCTACCCAGGCCCGCGCCGCAGAGCCGCGCATGCGCGGAACACCGGGCGGCCCCGGATGAGTGGCGCGTTCCTGGCCCTCGCCGGAGCGCTGGCCGTCGCGGGCGCGATCCCGCTCGGGATTCTGGGCATCCGGACGCTGCACCACGGCGGTGCGGCGGAGAAGACGGCACCGCTCTCCGCCAGCCGCGCCGCGGCTGGCGGGCAGAACGGGGCGGGCACCTTCACCGCGCTGGCCGGCCCGGGCTGCCCGGCCGCGGCCAACGCGGCCGCGATCCCCTACCACGCGCCGAACGGGGACGGCTGGCACAACGGTGCCGCCTCCGCCAGCGGGCCGTGCGGCAGCGGGTTCGCCTACAGCTACCTGGCCATGGTCCCCGGCAACCCGGGCGAGTGGCATGACCATTACACATGGATCTTCCGCACCGGGATGAACAACCCGTCCTGCTCGTTCAGCCTCTACATCCCGGCGGCGGCGCAGGCGAATTCGACCGACTACTACTGGTTCAGCGCGGGCGACAGCAACCCGGACCACCGGATCGCCGACTTCGCCATCGATCAGGCCACCCATCAGGGCCAATGGGTGACCAAGGGCCCGTTCACGTTCCCGGGCGGCACCGTGCTGATCGAGGCGACCGACCGCGGTGGTGAAGGATCACCGACCGCGTCGGTCGCGGCCGGCCCGGCCCGGCTCAGCTGCTGACGCGCGATGACCGCGCCCATTGATGGCATGCCGGGCCCGCGGGTCACGCCTGGGCGGGCCCGCTGCCGTCCGCGGACGATCCGGCCCGCTGGCCCGGCTGGGCCGGGGGCGGCGGGACGAGGTACAGCGCCACCAGAGCCGCGAAACCGGCCACGCCAGCCCAGAACTGCACCAGCACCAGCAACGTGCAGACGGTGTACAGGATCGGCCCGCTCCCCCAGCGGACGCTGATCTTCCGCAGGTCCGCGGGGGTGAGCGCCGGGTCGACGAGGCCTGCGCGGCGCGCGTACCACCACAGGCCGTTGAAGAACAGGCCGCCGACGGCCCAGGTGATCCCGTAGATGACGGCGGCCGCGGTCTGGCCCGGATGACCGGCGTACGTGCCGAGCAGCCCGGTCACGAACGAAATAGACACCACGTCCAGCAGCAGCGCGGCGTTCAGCCAGACGGCCCAGTGATCGGCCCGCGCGAGGTAGCCGAGCAGCCGGTGGTGCTGGAGCCATACCTGGCCGATGAACAGGAAGCTGACCAGGTAGGCAACGAAGGTGGGCCACTGGCGGCCCAGCTGGCTCAGCAGCTGGGCGTCGCTGTGCACCTCGGACAGCTTCGGCACCACCAGGCCGAGGACGAGCAGCGTCATGGCGAAGGCGAAGACGCTGTCGCTGAACGACTCCACCCGGGCCAGCGGCAGCTCACCCCGGCGTGCCCGCGCCCGGCCGGGTGGCCCGCGCCGGCGCCGCCAGCGCGGAAGGCCGCCCCCATCCGCCGGCGATTGGGGCGTCACATTCTCCTCCCAGCGGCACACGACCCATACAACGAGGGACGCGCCTGTACGTCCGTAAACGGAACGACGTTAATGCATGAGCGTCGGTGATGTACGCGGGACACCATCGCGGTGTATCAGAGCTGGCACTTTGCACTCTGCATCTATGACGCCTCGCCCGTCCGGCGGCGAGGTGACCTGGGGGGAGTAGCACATGCCAATAACCATCGTGATGACCGAACAGCCCCTGGAAAGGTGGTTGGGGTAAATGGCTGGCTGGAGTGAGCTTTACACCAATAACGACAGCCTTACGTCGCTGCGGGTCATGCCCAACGCCGACGGCCGGCTGGAGGTCTTCGGGATCAACGCCCAGGGCCACATCTGGCACACCTGGCAGACCGCGCCGAACAACGGATGGGTCGGCAGCTGGGCCGAGCTGTACAGCAACATTGACAGCCTGGCCATGCTCGATGTCGCGCGCAACGCCGACGGCCGGCTGGAGGTCTTCGGGGCCAACGCCCAGGGCCACATCTGGCACACCTGGCAGACCACGCCCAACGGCAACTGGATCGGCAGCTGGGCCGAGCTGTACAGCAACATTGACAGCCTCACGTCGCTGCGGGTGGTGCCCAACGCCGACGGCCGGCTGGAGGTCTTCGGGGTCAACGCCCAGGGCCACATCTGGCACACCTGGCAGACCACGCCCAACGGCAACTGGATCGGCAGCTGGGCCGAGCTGTACACCAACAACGACAGCCTGGCCATGCTCGATGTCGCGCGCAACGCCGACGGGCGGCTTGAGATCTTCGGCGTCAACGCCCAGGGCCACATCTGGCACACCTGGCAGACCACGCCCAACGGCAACTGGGCCGGCAGCTGGGCCGAGCTGTACAGCAACAACGACAGCCTGGCCATGCTGAACGTCGCGCGCAACGCCGACGGGCGGCTTGAGGTCTTCGGCGTCAACGCCCAGGGCCACATCTGGCACACCTGGCAGACCGCGCCGAACAACGGATGGGTCGGCAGCTGGGCCGAGCTGTACAGCAACAACGACGCCCTCACGTCGCTGCGGGTCATGCCGAACGCCGACGGGCGGCTGGAGGTCTTCGGGATCAACGCCCAGGGCCACATCTGGCACACCTGGCAGACCGCGCCGAACAACGGATGGGTCGGCAGCTGGGCCGAGCTGTACAGCAACGCCGACAGCCTGGCCATGCTGGACGTCGCGCACAACGCCGACGGCCGGCTGGAGGTCTTCGGCGTCAACGGCCAGGGCCACATCTGGCACACCTGGCAGACCACGCCCAACGGCAACTGGATCGGTGACTCGCGTTACCTGCACCTGGCCGAGCAGTACCAGGTGGAAAGCGAATGGTGCTGGTCGGCGACGACGGTCAGCATCACCCATTACTACGACGCCGCGGCCACGTGGACTCAATGTTCGCTGGTCAACAAGGCATTCGGCCAGACGACCTGCTGCCAGAACGGAAGCAGCGCCGCCTGCAACCAGCCGTGGTACCCGGATCAGGCGCTCACCATCACCGGTCACCTCGCCTCCACCGCCAGCGGCAAACCGTCGCTCCAGACCGTCATGAACGAGATCAACGACGGGCACCCCGTGTCGATCGCGATCTACTGGAATGGCGGCGGCGGCCATAACCCGGCGGTCGACGGGTACGACGAAGATCCCGTAACCCCCACGATCGACCTTCAGGATCCCATCTACGGCCCATCGACCCAGGACTTCAACTCGTTCCCGTCCAGCTACCAGGGCGGCGCGAGCTGGGGCGAGTCCTACTTCACGAAATAGCCTGGAGGTAAGACCATGCCACTTCGATATGCCGCCGAGCCGGCTAACGGCACCAATCTCGTCCGCGCCGGGCTGAACCGGCTCTCGACCCGGCCGAACCGCCTGAGCGAGGGCGGCGCCGACCTCAACGCACTCCAGGTGACACAGCCGCACGCCGTCTACGACCTGCGGGCCGATGCGGTCGCCAACGGTGGGGGCCTCGAATCCGCGGTCTTTTCTGGTTTCCGCTACCTCGTCGGGGATGGAGACACCAGTGTGGCCGCGGCGGAGGTGCAGACCGATGCCGCGGGGAACGCGACCTTGCTGGCGAACCTCAACTACGGGCCGTTCGTCGCGGCCACCGCGCAGGCCCTGCCCAGGGTCGCCGCGCTCCCCCCGGTGAACGCGGGGTCCTACGAGGTCCGGGCGCTGCGGTTTGCGGCGATCGGTCTCATGGCGCTCTGGCTCAAGCCCGCGGCCGGCGGCGCCGACATCATCTACCCGCTCGCTCCCGCACCGCCGGGGCTGCAGGCTGATCAGCCCTATTCCGCTGACGATTTCCTGCGGGCCGTTCGTCCCCTGGCCCAGCGGCGGTCGGCGGAAAGCGGCCGGACCATGGTTCCCTGAGCGCGGGATAGCGCGGGAGAGCACGGGATAGCGAGGAAGACGGGGGAAGCGAGGAAGGCGGGGGAGGCAGGCTCCCCCGCCTGGAGCGGTGGCGGATAACGCCGGGGCGGCCGGGTGGCTGGGCGCGGGCTCGGCCGGGCGGCCGGAGCCGGCGCCGACGGCGCGGAAAGCCGCCGCGATCTGCTCCCGGCCGGCTCCGGCGGCGAGCATCACGTGGAGCAGAATCCGCGCCTTGAGCGGGTCGAGGAACCCGGCCCCGATCAGGCCGCGGCCGCGCAGGTCACGTGTCTGCCGCGGGCGGGCCCCGCCGCCTGTGGAGGGGACACAAGCGGCGGGGTGCGGATGGTTCTGGCGGTGTAGCGGGCCACGCGCGTGAACCTGCTTATGCCCCCGGAGAAGCTGGCGATTACCCCCCTCATGACGCCCCGGCCAGCCCCGCGCGCGGGATCCGGCCCGACGCACCTGGGAGCCGCACCCCATTTAACCGCTTATCGCCCGCGGACGGCGACCGAGTATCCGCCCGTGGCCGCCGGCCGCGCCACCCTGGGACCGCCCGGGACCGCCCTGCACCGGGCGGCGGCCGGGAGACATCGGGGTCAAAGTGGGTTGCCATATCTTTTGACAGTGACTATCTTTTTAGATGTACCTCCGAAAGGATGTGACTGTCATGGAGAAGACGGGAGCCCGCCGGTGGTGGGCACTGATCGCCGTGGCCGCGAGCATGCTGGTGGTCGGGCTGGACCTTACGGTGCTGAACCTCGCCCTGCCCAGCATCGGCACCGCGCTGCACGCGTCAACCAGCGACCTGCAGTGGTTCAACGATGCCTACAGCCTGGTGCTGGCGGCGGCGGTACTGCCCGCCGGCCTGCTTGGTGACCGTTACGGCCGCAAGAGAGTGCTGATGACCGCGTTGGCGATCTTCGGGGTGAGCTCGGCCGCCTGCTCGTACGCCACGAGCTCGGGTCAGCTGATCGCCGCGCGCGCCGTCCTCGGCCTTGGCGCCGCCGCGATCATGCCGCTGACCCTGGCCATCATCCCCGTGCTGTTCGTTCCGGAGGAACGCCAGAAGGCGACCGCCGTGATGGCGTCCACGATCTTCCTGAGCTTCCCGATCGGCCCGCTCGTCGGCGGCTCGCTGCTCGACCACTTCTGGTGGGGTTCGGTTTTCCTGATCAACGTCCCGGTCGTGGTCGCCGCGCTGATCGCGGTGGCGGTCCTGATGCCGGAGTCGCGCAGCGCGCAGCGCCCGGGAATCGACGTCGCGGGCGTCCTCCTCTCCAGTGCCGGGCTGGCCGGGCTGACCTACGGCTTCATCCGGGCCGGCCAGGACGGCTGGGGCAATGTGGGCGCGATCGCGGCCATCGCGGCCGGGGCCGTGGCGCTGGCCGCGTTCGTCGTCTGGGAACACCTGCTGACCCGGCGCGCCGCGCAGGCCGCCACGGTCCCGGGCTCGCCCGGGACCGTGCGGCCGCTGATCGAGCTGGCGCTGTTCCGGTCCGCCGGGTTCAGCTGGGGCACCATCCTGGCCACGCTGGTGTCGTTCGCGATGTTCGGCATCCTGTTCGCGATGCCGCAGTACTTCCAGGAGGTCCGCGGGACCGACGCCTTCGGCAGCGGGCTGCGGATGCTGCCGCTGATCGGCGGCATGCTGGTGGGCATGATCGGCGGGACCCGCCTGCAGAGCCCGCGCCGGAACGCCGCGGGCCTGCCCGGCGAGCCGCTCGCCGGGGCCAGGTCCATGGTCGCTACCGGGTTCATGGTGATGGCGGCCGGGCTCGCGCTGGGCGCCCTCACGAGCGTCACCAGCGGCACGGCTTTCGCGTCAGCCTGGTTCGCGCTCAGCGGCCTCGGGCTGGGGATCGCCATGCCGTCCGCGATGAACGCGGCGCTGGGGGCGCTGTCGGCCGAGCGCAGCGGCGGGGGATCCGCGCTGATCACCGCGATGCGCCAGGTCGGGGCGACGATCGGGGTCGCGGTCCTCGGCACCGTGCTGAACAACGTCTACCAGGCCCGGCTGGCGCCCGCGGCGCTGACCGCCCCGGTGGCCGGCGTGGCCAAGAGCAGCGTCACGGCGGGGGTGGCGCTCGCGCACGAGCTGGGCTCGGCGGAGCTGCTGACGGCGGTGCGGACGGCGTTCGTGCACGGGCTGGACATCATGCTGTGGGCCTGCGGCGGGATCGCGCTCGCCAGCGCGCTGCTGGCCCTGGCCTTCCTGCCGCGCCGGACCCGCCCACGCGCCGCGCACACCGAATCCGTCCCCGCCGGTGCCGGTGAAACCGGGCCCCAGCGGGCAGAATTGGGAGCATGACAGAGACCCCCGGCCCGCCCGGCGGCCTGCGGGAACGCAAGAAGGCCCGGACCAGGGCCGCCATCCGCGAGCACGCGCTGCGGCTGTTCCGCGAGCAGGGCTACCAGGCCACCACCGTGGAGCAGATCGCCGCGGCGGCCGAGGTCTCGCCGAGCACGTTCTTCCGGTACTTCCCCACCAAAGAGGACGTCGTCCTGCAGGACGACATGGAAGCGCTGATGCTCGAGGCGTTCGAGCGGCAGCCGCCGGAGATCGGCCTCGTCGCCGCGATCCGGGCGGCCACCCGCGAGATTCAGGGTGCCATGGACGAGGCGCACTGGGAGAAGATGCGCCAGACGACCGAGCTGGCGATGACGATCCCCGAGGTCAGGGCGCGGGCCCTGGACGATTTCTCCCGGACCATCACGATGATGGCCGACGCGGCGGCCAAGCGCACCGGCCTCAGCCCGGACGACCTCAGGGTGCGGGCCGTCGCGGGCGCGATCTTCGGCGTGATCCTGGCGGTCACGACTCCCTGGGAGGACTACAGCGGCACGCACATCAACGCGGACATGTTCGCGCGGATGGACGCGGGCCTGGCCGAGCTGGAGAACGGCCTGCGCCTCTAGGCCCGCAGCCGCGGGCCATCCCGGGGAATGTTGAGAATTCAACTATCGTTATGCGTCGCACCGGACCTTGCGGCACCGGGGCGGGCAGGCCGCCTGTGGCGGGCCCGGTAAGGAGGAGCTATGCCAGCCGTTACCGTCGAGGACACCCTCGTCCTGCCGCGCCTCGCCGAGCCCGACCCGGGTACCTCGGCCGAGCGCGCGGTCCGCACGATCACCACCGCGCCCAAGGGCTACGAGGGCGAGGGCTTCCCGGTCCGCCGGGCTTTCGCCGGGGTCGACCTGCGGCAGCTGGACCCGTTCATCCACATGGACCAGATGGGCGAGGTCGACTACGCGCCGGGTGAGCCGAAGGGCACACCGTGGCACCCGCACCGCGGCTTCGAGACCGTGACCTACATGATCGACGGGATCTTCCGCCACCAGGACTCCAACGGCGGCGGCGGGCTGATCACCGACGGCGACACGCAGTGGATGACGGCTGGCGGCGGCATCCTGCACATCGAGGAGCCCCCCGAGGAGGTCGTCATGAAGGGCGGCCTGTTCCACGGCTTCCAGCTCTGGGTCAACCTGCCCGCCACGCTGAAGATGACCCAGCCCCGGTACCAGGACATCCGGGCGGGCCAGGTGAAGCTGCTCAGCTCACCGGACGGCGGCGCGCTGGTGCGGGTCATCGCCGGCGAGGTTGGCGGTTACCAGGGACCGGGCGTGACGCACACGCCGATCACGATCGTGCACGCGACGCTGTCCCCTGGCGCGCAGCTGCGGCTGCCGTGGCGGGCCGACTTCAACGCGCTGGGCTATGTGCTGGCCGGCTCCGGGACCGTCGGCGCGGACCGCCGGCCGGTCACGATGGGCCAGCTGGCCGCGTTCGGGCCCGGGGACACGATCACCGTGGCGGCGGGCAGCCGGCCGGACGGCCCCGGCTCCCAGCTGGACATCCTGCTGCTGGGCGGCCGGCCGATCCGGGAGCCGGTCGCCGCGTACGGCCCGTTCGTCATGAACACCCGCGAAGAGCTGGTGCAGGCGTTCGAGGACTTCCACGGCCAGGCTCGGCAGCATCCCGGCCGAGCCCGCGGCGGTACCGGCGGAGCCGCACCCCGGTCACGACGTGCTCTGACCGCCGGGCGGCGAGTGCCACCACCACGCCGGAGAACGCGACGGCCGTGCTGGGCAGGGCGAGCCCGCTCAGCACGGCCGTTTTGTGCCGTCCCGGGGGGTAAGGGGCGGGAGTCAGCGGCGGCGGTTCAGCTGCAGCGCCAGGACCGGGCAGCCGCTCACCGCGCGCCGGGCCTGGCGTTCCAGCGCGGGCGGCACCGGCCGCGGGTCGATCAGGGGGTATCCCCACTCGTCCAGGCTGATCATTTCGGGCAGCAACTCGGCGCAGGCGCCGTGCCCGGAGCACTCGATGGGATTGACGCGGAGCTGCTTGCCCGTTAGCTGCTTTTCCATCTCAGCTCCAGTCCTCGTCACTGACCGCCGAACCCGCCGGCAACGGCAGGAACGGCCGGCGGGCGGAGGCCGAACAGACGCCCCGCTCGTGGTGCCGCAGCTCCGCGGCGAAGACGTCCAGGGCGCTCCGCACGAAGCGCATCGAGCCGTCCGGGTGGCTGCACGCGCCCCGCCCGGTGACCAGGCCGGCCCAGCGTTCGATGTTGGCGCGGACCTGCGGGCTGGGCCGCAGCCCGGCCAGCGTGGCCAGCCCGTCCGCGATGCGGGGCAGCCCGTTCAGGCACGGCCCGCACTGGCCGGCCGACTCCAGGGCCAGGTAACGGACGACGCGCGCGGTCTCGGCGAGGCCGCAGTGGCTGGCCGGCAGCGCGACCAGCACGCCCGCCCCGATGCTCGCGCCCGCCTGCGTCAGCGCGGCGTTGTCGAGCGTCAGCCCGGCGGCGCGGGACGCCGCCAGCCACGTGCCGTGGTAACCGCCGGCCAGGACGGCCTGGGCCGGGCCGTCCCTGCCGTCGGTGCCGAGGTCAGCCCCGAGCAGGCTGCGCAGCGGGGTCCCGATCGCCGCCTCCACGATGCGGACCGTGCCGTCCGCGTGGTGGATCGTGCTGAGCATGCTGCCCGGCTCGGCGTGCGTGCCGACCCGCCGGAACCAGCCCGCGCCGTACCGGCCGATGAGCGCGATGTGCGCGAGGGTCTCGACGTTCTGCACGAGCGTGGGCGCGCCGTTCACCCCGCGCTCGAAGACCCGGGGCGGCGTGAAGGTCGGCAGCGCGAGGCCGCCGTTGAGCAGGTTGACCATGGCCGTCTCCTGCCCGGCCAGGAACCGTGCGGGCGCTTCGGTGAGCTGCACGGGCACCCGGTCGATCCGGGCGGACCAGCGCTCGGAGAGGGCGCGCCGCAGGGCCGCCGTGAACTGCTCGCCCCGGGTGTTGTGCACGTACAGGCAGGCCTCCTGGGCACCGACGGCCTCGGCGGCGAGCTGCAGCCCGTCGAGCACGAGGTGCGGCGCCAGCCAGAGCAGGGACGCGTCCTTGCTGGCCGCGGGCTCACTCTCCGCGCCGTTGGCGACGACGAACGCCCGGCCGCCCGCCCCGGCGACCGCTTCGAGCTTCCGGTACACGGGGAAGGCCGCGCCGCCGCGCCCGGTCAGCCCGGCGGCCTGCAGGTCGGCGGCCAGGTGCAGAGGTGCGTTCCGGTAGGGGATGAAGCCGTGACGGGCCAGGTGCTCGCGGAGCCCGTCCGGCTCACCGGTGCCGGCGGGCAGCAGGCGCGGGAGCCCGTCGGGGCGGGACCTGGAGGCGGTGGGTTCACCGCGCCGCAGGGGCATAGTGGGCACGCTCATGGGGATCTGCTTTCACGACTCGGCGGTCAGGTTCCGCGGCGTCTACGGGACGAGCCAGGCTCTGGGCGGTGTCAGGGGACGGTGATCCGGTCACGCGCGGGTGCCGGACGCTCGGATCCGCGTGACCCGGGCGCGGAGCGGTTCAGCAGGGCGCTGACCCGCTGCGCTCGCGGCACCTCGCGGGCGACGGAGGCGATGCGCCAGGCCAGTGCGGCCGCAACGACCGCCGCGCAGGCAAGGGCCAGGATGAGCAGCAGCCCGTGCTGAAGGTCCGTGCTGGAGCCGATGCTGTGCGCGAAGGCGATGGGCCAGCTGGCGTACGCGAGCCAGTGCACGGCCTTCCACACCTTCCGGTTGAGCCGGCCGCGAACCAGGCTGGTGATGATCAGCGCCAGCATGATGTCGAGAGAGACGGCGCCGATGCCGAGCCAGAAGGTCTCATATCCGGACGTGAAGGGGACCACCGCGGAGATCAGCGGGATGCTCACGAAGCTGTCCATGACGGCGGTCACGATGTGGATGGCGAGGAAGATCACCGCCAGCAGCGACAGGTTCCTGTGCAGGTTCGTGACGGCGAACCGGGGCAGCCCGGGCAGCCGGCCCTGCCGGTTGACCAGGATGCCCAGCGCCATCACGGCGGTGAACAGCAGCAGGGAGACGATCCCGGTCGCCCGGCTGGCGTACCAGGGAGCGGTGCTCGCGGTAATTCCGTTCATATCCCCCACCCTGGCCGGCCCGCTGTCGCTGAAGCTGGAAGATTCCTCTGTGCCCGCTCAGAAGGATTGACGGACATCAGGAGCCGCCGGAGGTCGAGTGGCTGGTGCCGGAACTCGACGACGGCGCCGACGACCCGCTGCTCAGGCCCGAACTGGACGAGCTCGAGCCGGACGAGCCTGAGGTCGACGAACCGGAGCTGGTGGACCCGGAGCCGATCTTGGTCGAACCGGAGCTCTGGGTACCCGACGACGAGCCGGTGGAGGACGACGATCCCGATGTCGAGGTCCCGGTGGATGACGTCCCGCCGCTGTGTGAGCCGGGCAGGGCGAGCGTGATGACTCCCGCCGCCGCCACGCTGGCCAGGCCGACCGTCGCGGTCGCCGTCTGGATCCGGCTGCGCCCGCGGGCGCGCGCCGCGACGGCGCGCAGGACGTTGTCTCGCTTCGGGGTGTTCATGACATGCAGTCTGCTGCCCGCCTCTTCAAACCTGCTCTGCACCAGTTCTCAGCCACCTATGAGCCTTGACGTCATCGGTTCCCGCCCGGGGCCCGGGACAGGCCGTTCCCCCATTTAGCACGTACCGTAGTCATTTAATTACCTACGATCACGGCTTTGGGCTCACTGGGTATACGCGCATCCAGGTCGCGTGGATTGGCAGTGACCAGCGCCGGGACCGCCAGGGCGGCGGACCGCCCAGGCCGCCGGGATGGAGATAACCTATTCTGGGGAGGTTTTTTGGTACATATTAACGAAGATATGTCCTGACTTCGAGAGGCAGTCCGCAACCCGGGGGTTGCCCGGGCCAGGGAGGACGAAGCCGGCGCCACCGTGCCAGCCATCCGGCCGGCGCCACCGAATGACCGGTGAGCGCTGGTCAGGGGTTACGAATACGGGATTTCCTGCCAGGATGGCTGGCATGACAGACAGCCGCAAGGACGCGGCCAGCTTCCGGGCCGCGCGCGATCTCCTGCTCCGCCACCGCGATGACTACGACGCCGCCAGAGCCGAATTCTCCTGGCCTGAGCTGGACGAGTTCAACTGGGCGCTCGACTGGTTCGACGTGATCGCCGTCGAGCATCCAGCCCGGACCGCCCTGCGTATCGTCGCCCCGCCCGGGCCCCCGGCCGAAACGGGCAGCCCGGCGGCCGATGGCGACCGGGGCACCCGGATCAGCTACGCAGAGATGGCCGAACGCTCCAGTCAGGTGGCCAACTGGCTGCGCGACGCCGGGGTCCAGCGCGGGGACCGGCTGCTGGTCATGCTCGGCAACATCGCGCCGCTCTGGGAGACGATCCTGGCCGCGATGAAGCTCGGCGCGGTGATCATCCCCACGTCGACGCTGCTCGGGCCGCCGGATCTGGCCGACCGGATCACCCGCGGGCAGGTCCGGCACGTGATCACCGAATCGGTGCACGTGCCGAAGTTCCGCGAGGTGCCCGGCGACTGGACGCGGATCGCGGTCGCGCCGACGATCGCGGGGGCGACCGCGCCGGCGCCCGCCGACCCGGCCGGGACACCGGCGGCGACACCGGTCGGGCCCGCGCCCGGCACCTGGCTCGCCTACGAGAACTCGCGCACCGCGAGCCGGAAGTTCACCCCGGACGGCGGCACCCGGGCCAGCGACCCGCTGCTGCTCTACTTCACGTCCGGCACCACCGCCCAGCCCAAGATGGTGCAGCACACTCACGCGTCCTACCCGGCCGGGCACCTGTCGACCATGTACTGGATCGGGCTGCGCCCCGGCGACGTGCACCTGAACATCTCCTCCCCCGGCTGGGCCAAGCACGCGTGGAGCAACGTCTACGCGCCGTGGAACGCGGGCGCGACGGCGCTGATCTTCGGCTACGACCGGTTCTCAGCCGAGAACCTGCTCCAGGTGCTCGCCGAGGAGCACGTCAGCACGTTCTGCGCGCCTCCCACGGTCTGGCGGATGCTGATCCAGGCCGACCTGGCCAGCGGTGACGTGAGCGCGCTGCGGGAGTGCCTGGCCGCCGGGGAACCGCTCAACCCGGAGGTCATCGAGCAGGTCCGGGCCGCGTGGGCGATCACCGTCCGGGACGGCTACGGGCAGACGGAAACGACCGCGCAGGTCGGCAACACGCCAGGTCAGAGGGTCCAGCCGGGCTCGATGGGGCGGCCGCTGCCCGGGTACGAGATCACCCTCATCGATCCCGCCACCGGCAAGCAGGCGGACGAGGGGGAGATGTGCCTGGACCTGAGCCGCCGCCCGCTCGGCCTGATGACCGGCTACCTCGGCGACGCCGGGCAGGACGCCGAGGCCATGCGGGACGGCTACTACCACACCGGCGACATCGCCGGACGGGACGCCGACGGTTACATCACCTACGTCGGGCGCACCGACGACGTGTTCAAGGCGTCGGACTACCGGATCTCGCCGTTCGAGCTGGAAAGCGTGCTCATCGAGCACGAGGCGGTCGCCGAGGCGGCGGTGGTGCCCGCGCCCGATCCGGTGCGGCTGTCGGTGCCGAAGGCGTACATCAGCCTCGCGCCCGGCCGCGACCCGTCGGCCGAGGTGGCCAAGTCGATCCTGGCCTTCGGCCGCGAGCGGCTCGCGCCGTACAAGCGGGTGCGCCGGATCGAGTTCGCCGACCTGCCGAAGACCATCTCGGGCAAGATCCGCCGGGTTGAGCTACGGGGCCAGGAGAACGAGCGCGCCGGGAGCGCGGGCACGCCCGGCCACGACCCGGACGCGGCCGGCGGCCTGTTCCGCTCCGGCCCCGCCCCCCGCGGTACCGCCGAATTCTGGGAGGAAGACTTCCCCGATTTGTAGGCCGCCCAGCAACGACTTACGGGCAGACTTTTCGTGCGGCACATACTGCCCAAAACTCTGCCCGTAAGCGGGGGGCTAGGCCGTGGCGGTCAGCTGGTGACGTCGGCGGAGGTGAAGCGGGCCCAGGCGATCGACCCGAAGATCACCAGGTACACCCCGAACGACAGCAGGCCTTTCAGCAGGGTCCCGGAGTCGACCGGCGCCCGGAGCAGCGAGTCGAACGAGTTCCACCAGTGTGTGGGCAGGTACGGCTGGATGACCGCGAACTGCGGCACCTGGTCCGCGACCTCGCTGGCCACGACGAAGATGGCCAGCGCGGCGATCGCGCCGATCGCGTGCTCGGTGAAGGCCGAGACGGCCAGGCCGATCGCGCCGAGGGAGGCCATCGCGGCGGCCACGTAGAGGCTGACGAACACCAGCCGCAGGATGCCCTCGGCCAGCGGGACGGTGGTGCCGGATAGCAGCGTCACCGGCCCGATCGGGAACAACGCGGCGCCCACGGCCAGGGCCACGCCGGTCACCACGAACGTGACCGCGAGCGCGAACACGACGATCACCGCGTACTTGACGGCGAGCAGCCGGGTCCGGCCGGCCGGCACGGCCAGCAGGTAACGCAGCGTCCCGTACCCGGCCTCGCCCGCGATCGAGTCGCCGGCGACCACGGCCACGACCACCGGCATCACCAGGGTGAGCAGGATGGTCAGCGCGATGAAGCTGAGGAAGATCCCGTTCCCGGTGAGCTGGGTGACAAAGGAGAGACCGCCCCCGCCGCCCCCGCCGCGCGGATGCGACGCCAGCCGCAGCCCGACCCCGATGAGGATGGGGAAGAGCGCGGTCACGGCCAGCAGCAATTGGTTCCGCCGGCGCAGGAAAACCTGGCGCAGCTCGGAGCGGAAGAAGCGCAGCCAGGCCCGGGCGGGCCCCACCAGGATCGGGCCGGCGGCCGGGGCGGCCCCCGCGGCCGGGGATTCGATCGTGGTTGCCTCAGCCATCGACGTCAAACCCCTCTCCGGTCAGCCCGACGAAGAGGTCCTCCAGGCTGGGGGTCACGACGCCCAGCCCCCGGACCCCGACGCCGGCGTGGACCAGGCCCGCACAGATCCGCTCGGGCTCGAAGTCACCGAGCTGGGCCGTGACTTCATGCCCCGTGACCTGCGTATCCGGTAGCCCGAGGTCGTTGAGCACGGCGGCGGCCGCGGCGGGGTCGGCGGTCTCCACCCGGATCCGCGCCGCGCCGGTCCGGCGCAGCTCCTCCAGCGGGCCCTGGAACACCAGCCGCCCGGTGCGCATCACGCCCACGTGCGAGCAGACCTGCTCGACCTCGGCCAGCAGATGGGAGGAGACAAACACGGTGATCCCGTCGGCGGCGATCTCCCGGATGAGCCCGCGCACCTCACGGGTGCCCTGCGGATCCAGCCCGTTGGTGGGCTCGTCGAGGACGATCAGCTGCCGCGGGGTGAGCAGGCCGGCCGCGATGGCGAGCCGCTGCTTCATGCCGAGGGAGTAATTCCGGTAGCGCTTGCCGGCCGCGGCCAGCAGCCCGACGCGGTCCAGCGCGCGGGTGATGCGGTCCGCGGCGGTCCGCGGGTTGGCCGTGCGGTCCGCCGCGTCGCACCGGGCGAGGTTGTCCCGGCCGTTCAGGAACGGATAGAACGCGGGGCCCTCGATCAGCGAGCCGACGTGCGGCAGCACCTGCACCGCGCCCCGCGGCATCGGCACGCCTAGCAGCGAGGCCTCCCCGCTCGTCGGGAAGGCCAGGCCGAGCAGCATCCGGATGGTGGTGGTCTTGCCGGACCCGTTCGGGCCGAGGAAGCCGTACACCGAGCCGCGCGGGACGGCCAGGTCGATGTGGTCCACGGCGACCTGGCCGCCGCGGAATCGCTTGGTCAGGCCGCTGGTCGCCACGGCCAGCGGCGGGCCTGCCGCGTCCGGGGACGCGGCAGGCCCGGCAGCGTGACCGGCGGCAGGTTCGGCGGCGCCGGGTCCGGCGCCCCCTGGTTCGGCGGCACCGCGTTCGGCCGTCCCGCCGGACGCCCCCGCGGGGCCCGACGAAGCGGCGCGGACGTCGGTCACTTGGCCGGCTGCGACGTGTGGGCGGGGGCCGGCTGCGCCGCGGCCTGGTAGAGCACCTGCGGGGTGACGGCTCCGACCAGGACCCGGCCGTTGTTGGTGATCAGCATGGACAGCAGGCTGGTCTTCAGCAGCCGGCCGCTGCCCCACGATCCGGAGACCGGCGTGGCGGACTTGAGCAGCGCGTTGATGATCGGGCCGGTATCGCCGCTCAGGCCGCTGCCCGAATTCCCGGCCGCGCTGGCTCGCGTGACGGGCGTGAGCACCGATGAGGGCAGGTCGGCCACGGTCAGCCAGTCCTTACCGACGGTGTAGGCGCTGCCCAGCGTGCCGTGGGCGGTGCTCTTCGTGCCGCCGGTGAGCGGCTGCTGCTGCACGGTGGCGCCCGCGGGCGAGCTGAACGCGTAGTTGGCGGCGGCGGGCTTGACGAACGAGATCGAGGTGAAGCCGATCTGGACGGCCGGGCTCTTCGCGCCCTTCGCGAGCACCTGCACCCGCAGCGGGACGTCGTTGGTCCCGTCGATGGCGATGCGGATCTGGCCGACCAGTGAGCTGGCGCTCTTCGGCGCGAGCACGAGCTGGTAGGCGGCCTGGCCGGCCACGGTCACGTTGGTGTCGGAGCTGACCGTCGTGGTCGGCCCGACCTTGGCCAGCACCTCGTTGGCGGCCTGCTGCGGGGTCATCGGCGGCGCCGAGGACGGCTTGGCGGCCGCCTTCTTCGCGTGGGTCTTCGCCGCGTCCGCCGGGACGGTCAGGTGGGTCACCTTGTTCTGGGTGCTTTCCCAGAGCCAGGCGTTGCCGCCGTTCCTGATCAGGTCGCTCTCGCTCATGTTCTGCGGGACCGCGACCCGGAAGTGGGTGGGGTCGGCGTACCAGATCCGGACCGTGTGCGAGCCGGTGAGCAGCGAGGACACCGACGTCGGGTTGCCCGTTCCGGGGAGGGACGGCAGCCCCAGCGAGGACGTCTCCACGATCGTCCCGGTCAGCGACGGCATCGAGGTCTGCCCCGCCAGCGACGCCAGCAGCTGCGCCGGCGTGCGGGACGGCAGCGACGGCGCGGCTTGCGCCACCGAGATCATCGATCCGGCCAGGACACCGCCGACGACGACCACCGCCCCGGCGGGCACCGCCCACCGTGCGCGCCTGGGCAGATTGACCAACTGCTTCATTGCGGCTTGCCATCCTTCTCATGTTCCCTGCGTCACCTGGCGCGCAGGCCTGACTTAACCCGTTTTGCGGCTTTCATCTACCTGCGTACGACTTACGTTGCCTCAGCCGTGCTGTGATGACCCTGAGAGGGCCGACGCGTCCGAAGATGGCCGGTTCCGCCGCCCGGAGACGGCCGTCCCCGAGTTTTGGACCGGTCACCGCCCGATAAGCCAGACTAGGACTGTGCGGGTGCTGGTAGTGGAAGACGAACGGCGGCTCGCGGGCGCGGTGCAGCGCGGACTGCAGGCCGAGGGCTTCGCGGTCGATCTCGCCTTCGACGGCGACGACGGGCTCCATCTCGCCCGGGAGGGCGCCTACGACGCGGTCGTCCTCGACCTGATGCTGCCCGGGCTGTCCGGCTACCAGGTGTGCGAGCGGCTGCGGGCCGAGGAGAACTGGGTCCCGGTCCTCATCCTGTCGGCGAAGGACGGCGAGTACGACCAGGCGGACGGGCTCGACCTGGGCGCCGACGACTACCTGACCAAGCCGTTCTCCTATGTCGTGCTGGCCGCGCGGCTGCGGGCCCTGCTGCGGCGGGGCGCCGTGCCGCGGCCCGCCGTGCTCCGGGCCGGGGACCTGTCACTCGACCCCGGCAGCCGCGTCGTCCGGCGGGGGGAAGCGGACATCGACCTGACCGCGCGCGAGTTCGCCATGCTCGAATACCTGATCCGGCGGGCCGGGCAGGTGGTACCGAAATCAGAGTTGCTGGACCACGTTCTGGGACACCTCCGACACCGCGGACCTCAACGTCGTCGAGGTCTACGCCGGCTATCTGCGGCGCAAGATCGACGCGCCGTTCGGGCGGGCCGCGCTGCAGACGCTGCGCGGGGCGGGGTACCGGCTCGCCGTGGACGGCGGCTGAGGTGACCCGGGCCGCGGTGCGCCGTTACCGGCCGCCGGGGCTGGCCATCTGGTGGCGGCGGCGCAGCCTGCGGGCCCGGCTCACGCTGACCGCGGCGGCCGGGCTGGCCGTCGCGCTGGCGGCCGTGGCCATCCTGCTGATCAGCGCGCTCGGCGTCACGCTGGACCGCGGCCTGGACAACTCGGCCCGGCAGACGGCGCGGGAGGTGGCCGCGCTGGTGGACGCCAACCGGCTGCCCAACCCGGTGCCGGTGGCGGCCGGGACCGCCGTGGTCCAGGTCATCGACGCCCAGGGGCGGATCGTGGCCGCGTCCGCGGGCGCGGACCGGCTGGTGCCCCTGCTGCCGATGCCCCGGGCGGAGGCGGCCGCCCGGACCCAGACCGGCGTGGCGCTCGACGGCCGGCCCTACGGGCTGCCGGAAACGCTGCGCGTCGCCGCCGTGCCCGGCCGGCGCGGCGAGATCGTCATCGCCGCCGTGTCCTACGACGCGGTCAACGACACCCTGGTGACCGTGGCGCACGCGCTGCTGTTCGGCACGCCAACCCTGCTGCTGCTGATGGTCGGGGTGAGCTGGCTGATCACCGGGTCCACGCTGCGGCCCATCACCGCGCTGCGGCGGGGCGCCGAGCAGGTCACGGCGACCGGCGTGCCGCGCGGGCTGCCGGTGCCGGAGGCACGTGATGAGGTGCACAGCCTGGCCGTCACGCTCAATGACATGCTGTCCCGGCTGGAGGCGGCGCAGCAGCAGCAACGGCGGTTCGTCTCGGATACCGCCCACGAACTGCGCAGCCCGATCGCGAGCATCCGGGCTCAGCTGGAGGTCGCCCTCGATCACCCCGGCAGCCAGGAATGGGAGCAGACGGCGCGGGACGTGCTCGCCGACACGATGCGGCTGTCCCGGCTGGCCGAGGACCTGCTGGCGCTGGCCCGGCTGGAGGAACGCGGCGGCCGGGCGCGCGGCGCGGACCGGGACGCCCCGGGCTCCGACGCCAGCGACCCGTTGCCCGGCCTGGATGGCGCGAGCCCCGGCGCGGGACCTGGCGCGGACGGTGCGGGACCTGGCACGGACGGTGCGGAACCGGGCGCGGTGGCTCCGGTGGAGCTGGCGGACCTGGTGACCGCGACGGCCAGCCGTTACCGGCAGGCCCGGGTGCCGGTGTCCGCGTCCGCGCCGGAGCCGTGCCCCGTCGCGGGCGACAGCGAGGCGCTGCGGCGGATGCTGGTCAACCTGATCGACAACGCGGTCCGGTACGCCGGGAGCCAGGTCATCGTGGTGGCGCGCCCCGTCGATGGATCGGTCCTGCTCACCGTGACCGACGACGGCCCGGGGATCGCCGCATGCGACACGGAGCGCGCGTTCGAGCGGTTCACGACGCTGGACGGCGCGCGGGCACGCCGCGACGGCGACGTCAGCGGGGCCGGCCTTGGCCTGGCCATCGTCCGGGCCACGGCCCGCGCGCACGGCGGCGCCGTGTGGCTGGAGGACGCCCGGCCGGGGCTGCGCGCCACCGTCCGGCTGCCGCTGGCGGGGCCGCCGCCTCCCCCGGCTGGTCCCGTGAACGGCTCCCCGGCGGAGTGGCCGGCTGAGAGACCGGCTGAGCCGCCGGCCATCGCGCCCACGGAGCGGCTAGCCTGATCTGCGTCCGGCCGAGATCGAAACACGTGCCGGTTCCGGCGATATCGTTATCGACACCGAGGACGCGGACATGCCAGCAGGGCTGCGGGAGGCGATCGCTCGCATCGGGCGAGCGGCCCGCGAGCACAAGGTCACGACCGCCGTTTTCGCCCTCAGCCTGGCGGCGATCCTGGCGCTGGGGGCCGTCGCCGCCACCTCCGGGACCGCCGCCAGCCCGGCACCTCAGGCCAGCGATCAGCCCGCGCCTGCCTTCACGCTGCCGGCGCTCGGCGGCTCATCGGGCCAGGTGACGCTGGCCGGATACGCGGGCCGGCCGGTCATCATCAACTTCTTCGCGTCCTGGTGCGTGCCGTGCCGGCAGGAGACGCCGCTGCTGGCGCGGTACTACCGCTCCGCGCATGGCACGGTGAACCTGCTGGGCATCGACAGCAACGACAGCCAGGCCGCGGCGGTGACGTTCACCCGGCAGGCCGGCGTCAGCTACCCGCTCGCGTACGATCCGGTGGCCAAGACGGCGGGCGCGTTCCGGGTTGCGGAACTCCCCCAGACATTCTTCCTCAACGCCGGGCACCAGATCGTGGACCGGGTCTTCGGCGGGGTCACCGCCGCCGAGCTGGCCAAAGGGGTCGCCCTCATGGGCCAGCCCGCGGCGCCGGCGGCCAGCTCACCCTGACTCCCGGCACCCGTCGCCCGCCGGACCAGGCCACCCGCGGATGACGGCCTGCGACGGCGGCATCGGGCAGGGCGCCTCTCCTCCCGGCGCCTCCGCATACGGTGAGACGTTGAGGTAGCCCTCAGCCTTCGTACCCCGCTGTCCGCGTCCCGGCGCTGGCCTCGCGGGCGGCGGCCGTGGTCACGGTGTCGCCTCCCGGCCGCCGGGCCGGATGCCGTCAGCGCGCCCGGCAGGAGCGGGATGTCCTCGGGGTCCCGATCACGCCTTGCGCGCCACGCCGGCCCACAGGGCCGCCGGGCTGGCCGCCTCAACCTCGCTGCTGGGCCGCCATTTCGATGCCTGCACGATCCCTGGCTCTACCAGTTCCAGCCCGTCGAAGAACCGGGTCACGGCGGGCCGGTCGCGGTGGGTGACCTTCTCGGCCATCATCTGGTTAAGGCTGGCGGCCATCTTGGCCATCGACGCGGCGTGGAGGTCTTTGGCCGGATGTGACAGTGCCAGGTAGCTGCCGGGCGGCATGGCGCCGAGCAGGGTGGCCACGATCTTGTACGGGTCGTCCTCATCGCCGAGGTGCTGCAAGATCGCCATGAGCAGCACCGCGACCGGGCGGCCGAAATCCAGCAGCTGCGCCGCGCTGGCCAGGATCTGCTGTGGGTCGCGCAGGTCAGCGTCGATGTACTCGGTGGCACCCGCTGGGTCGCTGGCCAGCAGGGCGCGGGCATGGCTGAGCACAATCGGGTCATTGTCCACATAGACGATCCGGGATTCCGGCGCCACCGCCTGGGCGACCTCGTGCGTGTTGCTCGCCGAGGGAATGCCGGTCCCGATGTCCAGGAACTGGCGGATACCCGCTTCGCCGGCCAGGAAGCGCACCGCCCGCGCCAGGAACGCCCGGTTGGCGCGCGCGGACAGCATGATGTTAGGGAAAGCCTGGATCGCCTGTTCGCCCGCGGCCCGGTCGGCGGCGAAATTGTCCTTGCCGCCCAGCCAATAGTTATAGACCCGGGCAACATGCGCCACGCTCGTGTCGAACGTCACCGGCTCGCCGTCGCGTGTCATCACTCCGTGGCTCCATTCGCCGGCCATTGGCCCGCATATGTCCCGCGCTGCCCCCACCGTCCACGTAGCGTACCGCTGCCTCAAACAGCGGGCCGTTTGGCCGCCGGGCGATCCAGAAGGCGCAGGTGCCACGCCGCGTGGCGGTGGCCGTCAGGGAACCACGGCCGTCAGGTCAGGCGGCGCTCGGTGGCCCAGCGGGTGAGCTGGTGGCGGGTCGACAGCTGCAGCTTGCGCAGGACGGAGGAAACGTGGCTCTCCACCGTCTTGACCGAGATGTAGAGCTCGCTCGCGATCTCCTTGTAGGTGTAGCCGCGGGCGATCAGGCGGAGCACCTCCCGCTCGCGTGCCGTCAGCTGGTCAAGCTCGGGGTCGAACGACGGCCGCTCTTCTTCGGCCGCGGGCAGGGTGGCGAAGGCGTCCAGCACGAACCCGGCCAGCATCGGGGAGAAGACCGCGTCCCCCATCGTCACCCGGCGCACCGCGTTCACCAGGTCGGCGGAGGAGATCGTCTTGGTCACGTAGCCGCGCGCGCCCGCCCGGATGACGGCGATCACGTCCTCGGGGGCGTCGGAGGCCGACAGGGCGAGGAAGCGCACCTGCGGATGGGCCGCCTTGACCGAGGTCACGACGCGGTGCCCGCCACCGGCCGGCAGGTGCACGTCGAGGAGGACGACGTCCGGGAGGCAGCCGGCGATCCGGTCGATCGCGGGCTGAACGTCGTCGGCCTCGCCCACGACCTCGACCTGGTCGCCGAGCTCGGACCGGACCCCGGCCCGGAAGAGAGCGTGATCATCGACGATGAACACGCGCGGCTTGCCGCCCGCCGGCCCGGGACCGCCGGGTGTGCTCATGCCCGGCTCGGCTGGCGCTTGGCGGTGAGGCGCGGCATGTGCAGGGACACCTCGGTGCCCTCGCCGGGGGCGCTGCGGACCGTCGCCGAGCCGCCGCGGCGGCGCATCCGGGCGCACACGGACTCGGCCAGCCCCTTGCGGTCACCGGGTACCGCCGCCGGATCGAATCCGCAGCCCCGGTCGCGCACGAACACCGACACCTCGGCCGGCTCCACCTCAGCGAACAGTGACACCTCGCTGGCACCTGACCACTTCGCCGCGTTGACCGTTGCCTCGCGCGCCGCCGACAGCACGGTGTCCAGATCGTCATCGAGAGCGCAGTCCCCGACCGTAATGGCCTCGACGGCCACCCCGTACGCCGCCTCGACCTCCTGCTGGATCCGCCGCACCCCGCTGGCCAGGGTCAGGGCGTCGCCGCGCACCGAACCGGGAGCCCGGCCGTCGAACAGCCAGGAGCGCAATTCCCGCTCCTGGGCGCGGGCCAGCTTGACGACCTGCTGCGGCTCGCTGGCGTTGCGCTGAATGAGGGCCAGGGTCTGCAGGACCGAGTCGTGCACCCGCGTGGCCATGTCGGCCCGTTCCTCGGCCCGCACCCGGGCCTGGCGCTCGACGACGAGGTCGCGGGCGATTCGTAGCCACCAGGGACCCAGCAGCACCATGATCGCCGCGACCACCAGGATGAGGCCGCCCAGCGGGCGCAGCAGCTCGGCGCCCGCGTGCCCGTCCAGCAGCAGGATCAGGCCGCTGATCAGCAGCACGCCGGCCAGCAAGGCGCGCGTGATGGTCGCCGATCGCTTGCCGTGACCGCCCGCGCCCAGCTTCGCCCCGCCCGCGCCCAGCAGCGGCTCGGCCAGCCGCCGCATCGTCTCCTGCTCCTCCGCGGGGGCGTTTCGCCAGATCAGCGCGAGGCCGGCCACGCCGATGACCAGCGGCCACGCCAGGTTGCCGATCCAGCCGGCGCCGAGCACGGAGGCAAGGACGAGCACGACGATCAGCAGCGAACCGAGGGCGGCGGCGAGCGCAATGCCCCGCCGGTCGGTCAGCGCCTTGGCCGCGATCGTCCGGTCCTCGCCGGCCATCGGCACGAAAAGCCAGGCCAGGACGTACACCGCGGCACCCACGCTGATCAGCGTGGCCAGAACGAACACCAGCCGGACGATCATGACGTCCACGCCGGTCCGCGCGGCCAGGCCGGACGCCACCCCGCCGAGGAGGCGGTCGTCGCGCCTGCGCCGCAGCGGCTCGCCGTTGCCGGGCGCGCGCGACCACAGCCGGGAGCCCGGACGCCGCGCGCGCCGCCCTCCTGGGGCGCCGTCCTCGGGAAGATTGTTCACGCACCCATCATCGCGCCGCGGGTGGCCACCCGGCTATCCGGGCAAACCCTGATATGCCCGGCCGAGAGTCAGGGTCGGGTGGTGGGTCTTCCCGATTCCCCGCGCCTGCTCACCGCGGCACGCTGGAGGCATGGACACCACCACTGCCACATCGCAGACCAGCGACCAGAACACCACAAGCCCGCAGGCCCGGCCTCAGCCGCTGTACCGCCCCACGAACGGCCGGATGCTAGCGGGCGTCACCGCGGGCATCGCCGGTTACCTCGGCGTCGACGTGACGATCGTCCGGATCGTGCTCGCCGTGCTCACCGTCGTGGGCGGCGCGGGCATACCCGTCTATCTCGCCGGCTGGCTGCTGATCCCCGACGAGGGCGCCGGGCAGTCCATCGCCAGCGACCTCATCCAGTCCCTGTCCGCACGCTCGCGCTGACCGGGAAGGCCACGCCGTCATGCCATCACCGCACAGCCGCGCCTCGTTCCTGGCCGCCACCCGCCGCCGCGCCGGTCACGCCGATCTGCGCATCAGCGACGCCGAGCGCGCCGAGGTCGCGGACCTCCTGGCCACGCACTACGGGGACGGCCGGCTGGACCAGGCCGAGTTCGAGCAGCGGCTCGATCAGGCCATGCGCGCCCGGACCTACCGCGACCTGGGCGGGCTGTTCGCCGATCTGCCGCCCACGCCGGCCGCCGGGCCGGCAGGGCCGGAAGGGCCGGACCTGCCGGCCCGGCTGCACCAGGGCCGCTCCCCCCGCCGGCTGCTGTTCATCGCCGTCGTCATCGCGATCGCGGTGCTCGCCGGGCACGCCCTGACGGTGCCGTTCACCCCGTGGGCGTGGGCGTTCGGCCCCTGGGCGTGGATCGGGCTGATCGTCCTCGTCGTGCTGCTCGTCTCCCGGGCCAGAAAAGGCTCGTCCTAACCCCGCGAGGCCGCCGGTCACGGCTGCAAACCACGGGGAGCCGGATCCGGAAGGTGCAGGGCGGCGAGGACCGCGGAGAAGGCCGCCTCCCAGTCGTCCGGGGGACGCGGCGGCTCCTCGGGCGCTGCCCCGCCGGGAGCCGCCCGCCCGGACGGGCCGGGAGGAACGGCCAGGGCGGCGAGCGCGCCGGCGACCACGGCCGCGGGGTCGGCCGAGGTTACCGCGGCGTGGCCCACTTCCAGCTCGTGCTGGCAGTTGTCCCGGCCGTGGCCGGGCACGACATCGAGGATCAGCAGCGGGCGGCCCACGGCCCTGGCCTCGGCGCAGGTGCTGCCGGAGCTGGTGATCACGAGATCTGACGCCGCCATCAGTTCCGGGATGCGATCGGTGTAGCCGAACGCCCGGATGACCGGCTGGCGCCGCGCGGCGGCCCGCAGCGCGGCTTCGAGCCGGGTGTTCCGCCCGGCGACGGCCAGCACGTGGACGCCCGCGTCGGCCAGCGCGGATGCCACCTCCGCGAGCGGGCCCAGCCCCCAGCCGCCGGACATCACCAGCACGCAACGGGAACGGGCCGGGATACCGAGCGCGTCCCGGGCCCGGGTCCGGGACGGCGGCGGGCGGAAGGCGGCCCGGACCGGCGGCGGCACGACCCGGACCTCCGCCTGCGGCGCGAACCGGCGGACGGCGCATTCCGCCACGCGCGAGGTCACCAGGTACATGTCGACGTGCGGATGGACCCACAGCCGGTGCGGGGTGGCATCGGCGCAGAACACCACGTGACGCATGGCCGGGTACCGCTCCGCGACGGCGCTGACCGCCGAGGCGCCGGTCGCGAAGACGGAAATGACCAGGTCCGTGGGCTTCTGGTCGAGCATCCGGGTCAGCGCCGGCACGATCCGGCGGCGGGCCGCAGCGTCGGTCAGCAGTGCCAGCCGGTTACCCGGCCGCAGCGCGGCGAAGTAGAAGGCGTCGTACAGGCCGGGCACGGCGAGCATGGAGCGGAACACCTGCTCGCCGGCGCCGCTGGCGCGCCGGCCGAGCAGCCGCATCGCGTCCGCGGTCCGGGTCGACCAGCCCCGCGAGAACAGGGAGGCAGCGCAGGCCTGCGCCATGGCGTCGTGTCCCAGGCCGATCGCTCCCGAGACGAGCAGAGCGTGACCGCGGTCGCCCGGCAGCGGTTCCATCGGTGCCCCTTTCCTGGCCGGCTGATGCACACCAGGCCGACTGATGCCTGCGCGGTACCCGCCGTGTCATGGTAGGGCGGGGCGGAAGGGAGCCGATCAGACGGTGGCCACGCGGAGGACGGTGCTGACCGCGGCGGGACTGGCCGCGTCCGGGGTGGCCGTCGCCCAGGGCGGGCCCGGCCTGACCGCGCTCGGGCCGGTCCGCCGCCGCCTGGCCGGCCGCTCGCCGGATACGGCGACCGCGGGCACGTGGCGCTGACCTTCGACGACGGCCCTGACCCCCGGTCGACACCGGCGTTCCTCGACCTGCTGAGCCGGCGGGACGTGCACGCGACGTTCTTCCTGCTGGGCTCGATGGCCGCGGCCGCGCCGGGACTGGCCGCCGAGGTGGCCGCGGCCGGGCACGAGATCGGCGTGCACGGCTGGGAGCACCGGTACCTGACGGTGCGCGGCCCGCGGGAAACCTTCACGGACATGGCGCGCGCCCGGGATACGATCGGAGCCCTCACCGGGCAGCCGCCGGCCCTCTTCCGGCCGCCCTACGGCGTGCTCAGCGGCAGCGCGCTGCTCGCGGCCCGGCGGCTGGGGCTGCGCCCGCTGCTGTGGACCTGCTGGGGCCGCGAATGGGCACCCGGCGCGACACCGGAGTCGGTGCGCCGCACCCTGCGCAGGAGCCTGGACGGCGGCGCCACCGTCCTGCTGCACGACTCGGACGCGACGTCACCGCCCGGTGCCTCCCGCGCGGCGCTGGGCGCGCTGCCATGGCTGCTCGACGAATGCGCCCGGCGCGGCCTGGCGACCGGCCCCGTCGCGAGCCACGGCCGCGACGGAGGTAACGGCTGAACGGGCCGCGATCAGCCTGCGCGGCGGCGGGTCCGCGCGGCCATTCCGGCGGTACCGGTCAGGCCGAAGGCCACCGCGCCGTGCCAGAGCCCGGCCAGTGCCCCGCCGACAATGCCGCCGCCCAGCACGATCGAGAGCGCGAAGACGATCGCCAGCGTCGCCACCCCCGGCAGCAGGGCGAAACGCCACGGGTTGGCGCGGGCCCACCGGATGGCGCGGCCCGATCGCTCGCGCCACAGGGCGCCGGCCGCCGCGACGACGAAGAACGCGACGACGCCCAGCGACAGCGCGTCGCTGAGGCCGCCGAGCCCGAAGCTGCCGCCGATCACGTGCCATCCGAAGTCGCCGAGGGCGACGATCCCGCCGGTGACGGCGGCGCCGGTCCACGGAGCCTGCGACATCGCGTCCCCGGAGACCGACATCTCCTCGCGCCGGGACAGGCCCGGCTCATTCATCTGCGTTGATGCGGACATTTCAGCTCCTTAGGCGACTCACGCCATGCCCCGAATACACGTTATATCGCGTTGCGCGCAGCCTATCATGCTGGTGTGACTTTTTCCGATATGTCGCCTTCGCCGGGCCGGGCCGGGCCGGGTACACGCGCCCGGGGCAGGCCCGCGTCCTGATCATCCCGGCCGGAACCGAAGGCTCCCTGTGAGAACCCTTAGGGAGTGTGCAGAGTGAGGCCATCTTCGGGGAAGGAAGAGGAGAGCGTACGGCGACGGCCGTATGAGGCCTGGTAGCACCGGCGGCGACCGAGGGCGCTTTACGGCGAAGGCGATGAGGATGCAGGACGACGAGACCGGCACCGGATTCGGCGGCGGGGCAGCACCACCGCCAGCCGGGAGCGGCCGCATCCCAGGTGCCCCGGACGACCTCGATGATCCCGCGGACGGTTCCGGGATCGGTACGGATAGCTCCGGGATCGGTACGGATAGTTCCGGGATCGCTGCGGAGGGCTCTGGGATCGGCGCGGAGGGCTCCGGGATCGGCGCGGAGGGCTCCGGGATCGGCGCGGACGGCGTCTGGGCCGGCCCGGGCGCCGGTTACGCGGAGCCGCCGCGGCGGCGCAGGCGGGGCCGGGTCGCGGTGTACGCCGGGGTGGCGGTGCTGGCCGCGAGCCTCGGGGCCGCGGCCACGGTCGGCCTGAACAGCGGGAACGCGGCCCCCTCCACGGGCGTGTCCTCGCACCAGGTGCCCGGCCCCGGGAACGACGTCGGCACCACCGGGCGGGGCACGCTGAACAAGGCGTACGTCGCCGCCAAGGCCGAACCGGGCGTGGCCGACATCGACGCGGCGATCGCGTACTCCGGCGGGACCTCATCCGAGGGAACCGGGATGGTGCTCAGCGCCGATGGCCTGGTGCTTACGAACAACCACGTGATCGACGGGGCCAGGACGATCAACGTCACGCTGCCGACGGCCGGCAAGGCCTTCCACGCCACGGTGGTCGGGTACGACGCCACGCATGACGTGGCGCTGCTCCGGCTCGCCGGCGCGGCCCGGCTGAAGGTCGTCCAGGTCGGCAACTCCGCCCAGGTCACGGTGGGCACCCCGGTCCTGGCCCTGGGCAACGCCGAAGGCCAGGGCGGCACCCCGGCCACCGCGGAGGGCATCATCAACAGCCTGAACAAGACGATCAGCCCGACCGACGAGAGCACCGGCACCACCGAGACACTGCACGGCATGCTGCAGACCAACGCCGACATCGTGTCCGGCGACTCGGGCGGCCCGCTCGTCAACTCGGCGGGCCAGGTGATCGGCATGGACACCGCGAACGCCTCGAGCTCGCAAGGCTCCACGTCCGTGCTCGGCTACGCGATCCCGATTAACACCGCGCTGTCCGTGGCGCGCCACATCGCGGCGGGCCAGGCCAGCGCGACGGTGCAGATCGGCCTGCCCGGCTTCCTCGGCGTCCTGGTCCCGCAGAGCGGCAGCGCCAGCCCGCAGCAGCAGGCGCAGCAGCAGCGGCAGCAGATTCAGCAACAGCAGCAGGGCGCCGGGCCCGGCGGCCCGCCCAGCACCGGCGGCAACGGCCAGCCCGCCGGGAACGCGGCGTGCACCAATGACAACTCGGACACCACGGTGCCGTCGCGGATCGCGCCCGCCCGCTCCGGCGCCCTGGTCAACGGCGTCCTCTGCGGCACGGCGGCCGCGGCGGCCGGGATCGTGAGCGGAGACGTGATCACCGCGGTCAACGGCGAGGCGATCACCACCCCGGGTTCACTGACCGCGATGATGTCCGGGTCCCGGCCGGGCAGCAAGGTGACCCTCCGCTGGGAAACGCCGAGCGGCCAGCAGCAGACGGCCACCCTCGCGCTGAGCGCCGCGCCGGCCAAGTGACCCGGACGACCCGGACGGCTATGGTGATTTATGTCACAACGTGACGGCCGCCCCGCTGTGCCCGGCGTCTACTGTGCACTCCATGACGATGTCCGGCAGCCTGTGCACGCTGCCCGGCCGGACCGCGATAGTGAGGACCGCGACGGGGCAGATGGCTCTTGGGACGGTCACGCGGTGAGCCGCGCCTCGTTCCCTTCATAACCTGAAGGGGGCACTCAGGTAACGCTCAGGGATGGATGGCTAACTGAGAACCGAAGCGGTGGCCGGAAACCAGGACGGCCGCCGGGACAGCGGAACCGGGCGAGCCCGCCTCGCCCGGTCTCAACACGAGGGCGATAGTGATGCAGGAAGACCAGAGCGGTAGCGAGCACGGGCCGGGCGGCGAACAGCGGCCGCCTGAGAACGCCGGCCCTCAGGTCTCTACGCCAGGCGGCGGAACGACGCCCTGGAAGGCCGCGGACGACACCACCGCCTTCGGCAACGCCGAGCGCGGTGACACGGTGTCCTTCGGACGGCCAGAACCGCCGGCCGCCGGCCAGCAGCAGGGCGGCGCGGGCGGATCCGGCACGCTGCCCGCCGGCCGTTACGGCCAGGGCGGCTACGGCCAGCCCCCGGCCGGGTACGGGCCGGGCGGCGGGTCCGGCCAGAACCCGTGGGTCCGCCAGGACGCCGGATACGGGCAGGCCGGAGCGGCGTCAGGCGGGTATGGCCAGCCGGGCAGCTACGGCCAGCCCGGGAGCTATGCCCAGCCGGGCGGGCACGGCCAGCCGGGCGCGTACGGCCAGCCCGGTGAGCAGGGCGGGTACGGCCAGCCGGGCGCGTACGGCCAGCCGGGCGCGTACGGCCAGCCGGGCGCGTACGGCCAGCCCGGTGAGCAGGGCGGGTACGGCCAGGCGGGGAGCTACGGCCAGCCGGGCGCCTACGGCCAGCCCGGTGAGCAGGGCGGGGCCGGGGGCTACGGCCAGCCCGGTGACTATGGCGCGGCCGGAGGCTACGGCCAGCCGGGCGGGTACGGCCCGGGCGGGCCCGGCGGGCCGGGCGGGTACGGTACCCCGGCCGGCGGATACGGCGGCTGGGGCAGTCCCGCGGGCGGCTACGGGGCGCCGCCGCCGCGTAAGCGCCGTGGCCTGGCGGTGCTCCTCGTGGTCGCCGTCCTGGCCGCCGCGGCCGGGGCCGGCACCGCGGTCGCGCTGAACGGCAACAGCGGCGGCTCGACCGGCGTGTCCTCCAACGACGTCCCGGCGCCAGCGAGCAACGGCAACGGCAACGGCAGCTCCAACTCGAACCTGAACGCCAGCGCGGTGGCCGCCAAGGTAGAGCCGGGGGTGGTGGACATCACCTCCACGCTCAACTACCAGAGCGAGACGGCGGAAGGCACCGGGATGGTGCTCAACTCCGACGGACTGGTCCTCACCAACAACCATGTCATCAACGGCGCCACCAGCATTAAGGCCACCCTGGTCACCTCGGGCAAGACCTACACCGCGCGCGTCCTTGGCTACGACGTGACCGACGACGTGGCCCTGCTGCAGCTGCAGAACGCCTCGGGCCTGAAGGCCGTGTCGGTGGGCAACTCCTCGCAGGTCACGCTGGGAACCCCGGTTCTGGCCATCGGCAACGCGGGCGGCCAGGGCGGCACCCCCACGGTGGCCCCGGGCATCGTCAACGCCACGAACCGGACCATCACGGCCGGCGACCAGGGCAGCGGGACGACCGAAACCCTGCACGGCATGCTCCAGACCAGCGCGCAGATCCAGCCGGGCGACTCCGGCGGCCCGCTGGCCAACGCCGCGGGCAAGGTGATCGGCATGGACACCGCGGCGAGCAGTTCCGGCTCGGAATCGTCCAGCGGCCCGACCATGGGTTACGCGGTGCCGATCAACACGGCCCTGTCCATCGCCCGCCAGATCGCGGCAGGCCACGGCAGCTCGACGATCCAGATCGGCCTGCCCGGCTTCCTGGGCGTGCTGGTGCCGCAGAGCGACAGCTCCAGCCCGCAGCAGCAGGCCCAGCAACAGCAGGGCCGGAGCGGCGGATTCGGCGGCCTGGGCGGCAGCGGCGGCGGCAGCCAGAGCTGCGTCAACAACGCCACGTCCAACACGGTCCCCGGCACGATCGCACCCGCCAGCTCGGGGGCGCTCATCGACAACGTGCTGTGCGGCAGCGCGGCGGCCTCGGCCGGCCTGTCCGCCGGTGACGTCATCACCGCCGTCAACGGCCAGGCCGTCACCTCGCCCGGCTCGCTGACGACGATCATGTCCAAGTACCACGGCGGCGACAAGGTGTCGGTCAGCTACGTCGCCACCAGCGGCGGCAAGCAGACCGCCTCGCTGACGCTCGGCACCAGCCCGGCCAAGTAACCGCGGGGCACGATCTGGAAGGCGGGCGGCCCGCCGGCCACACGGCCGGCGGGCCGCCCGTCGTTCAGGAACTGGTCAGCCAGCCGCGCATCCGCTCCTCGCACGCGGCGATCTTCGGAATCTCGACGTACTCGTCGGGGGTGTGCGCGATCTCGGAGATTCCCGGGCCGTAGTTGACGGCCGGGATGCCGAGCTCCGCGAACCGTGAGACGTCGGTCCAGCCCAGCTTGGCGCTCGGCGCACCGCCCACGGCCGCGGCGAATGCGGCGGCCGGTCCCTGATCCAGGCCCGGCCTGGCCCCGGGAGCGACGTCCACGATGGCCACCTCCCAGCCGCCGAAGACCTCGCGGAGGTGCCGTTCGGCAGCGGCGGTGTCCCGGTCCGGGGCGAACCGGTAGTTGACGGTGACCACGCACCGGTCCGGGATCACGTTGCCGGCCACGCCGCCGGTGATGCCCACCGCGTTCAGTCCCTCGTGATAGCGCAGGCCATCCACCTCGGGCTGCCGTGGCTCGTAACGGCGCAGGATGTCGATGATTCCGCCCGCCTCATGAATGGCGTTGCGCCCCATCCAGGACCGGGCGCTGTGCGCGCGCCGGCCCGCCGCGGTCACCTCGGCGCGCATGGTGCCCTGGCAGCCGCCCTCGATCTCACCGCCGCTCGGCTCCATCAGCACCGCGAAGTCGCCGGCGAGCAGCCCGGGGTCGCTCCGGCTGAGCCGGCCCAGCCCGTTGCGCACCGCCTCGATCTCCTCGCAGTCGTAGAAGACGTAGGTGATGTCGCGCACCGGCTCGGGCACGCTGGCCGCGAGCCGGAGCTGGACCGCGACGCCGGCCTTCATGTCCGTGGTCCCGCAGCCGTAGAGCCGGTCCTGGCCGGACGAGGGATCGTGCTCGACGCGGGAGGGGAGGTTGCCGGCGACCGGAACGGTGTCGATGTGGCCGGCCAGAACGACCCGCTGCGGGCGCCCCAGGCCGGTGCGGGCGACGATGCAGTTGCCGTCCCGGTGCACGGCCAGATGGGGCAGCGCGCGCAGGGCGTTCTCGATCGCGTTGGCGAGGGCGGCTTCGTCGCCGCTCACCGAGGGGACGTCGACGATGCTCGCGGTCAGCGCCGCCGCGTCGGCGGACAGGTCCAGTTCCACCCGCGCAGCCTAGCCGGATGCCCGGGCGCCCGCTGCGGCCCGCACGGGGACCGCACGCGGCCGGCCCCCTGTTGTCCGTACGCGTGAAAGCGGTAAGACTAAGTAACGTGATGTAGCGGTCACCGTGGGATGCATTGCGCGGGCAGCGCCGCCGGCGAAGACGGCTGACCCCCGCAACTTCCCGCAGCGAGGAGCTTCTCCTCATGGCTTCGACTGCCATGCCCGCCGTCCTTCCTTTCACGATCGCCGACTCCTCCCCCGCGGCCAGCGAAATCGCGGTCTCGCCCACCCTGGCCGCCAACGAGCTGATGGCAGCCCGGCGGCGCCGGGGTGAACCGGTGCTGCCGCTGGCGTTCGGCGAGGCGGGCCTGCCCGCGCACCCGTCGCTGCGGCGAGCGCTGGCCGGGGCGGCCGGCCGGACCGGCTACGGCCCGGTGGCGGGCCAGGCCGCGCTGCGGGAGGCGGCGGCCGGCTACTGGGAGCGCCGCGGGCTCAGCACCACCCCGGACTCGATCGTGTGCGGGCCGGGCAGCAAGGCGCTGCTGTTCGGGCTGATGCTGGCCATCGGCGGGGACGTGGCGGTGCCCCGGCCCAGCTGGGTCAGCTACGCGGCCCAGGCCAGCCTGATCGGGGCGCGGCCCTGGTTCGTGGACATCCGCCCCGGTGAGGGTGGGGTACCCGACCCCGCCCAGCTCGGGGCCGCGGTCGAGGCGGCCCGGGCCGAGGGCCGCCAGATCCGCTCCGTGATCCTCACGCTGCCCGACAACCCGACCGGCACGCTGGCGGGTGCCGCGACAATCCAGGCCCTGTGCCAGGCCGCCGCGGAGCACGACCTGATCATCATCTCCGACGAGATCTACCGGGACCTCGTGCACGATCCGGCCGTGCCGTTCGCCAGTCCCGCCGCGACCGCGCCCGGCCGCACGATCGTGACGACCGCGCTGAGCAAGAGCCTGGCCCTCGGCGGCTGGCGTATCGGTGTCGCCCGGCTGCCCGGCGGCGACGCGGCCCGCCCGCTGCGCCGGTACCTGCGGGACCGCCTGCTGGGCATCGGCAGCGAGATCTGGTCCGCGCCGGCGGCGCCGATCCAGCAGGCGGCCACCTTCGCCTTCGCCGATCCGCCTGAGCTCGCGGAGCGCATCGCGCACAGCCGCCGGCTGCACCGGGACGTCGCCCTCGCCGTCGCGGAGACGTTCACCGAGGCGGGCGCCCGCGTGCCGGCGCCGCAGGCCGCCTTCTACCTCTACCCGGACTTCGGGCCGGCGCGGGACCTGCTGCAGACCCGGCACGGCGTGCACAGCAGCGACGACCTCGCCGCGCTGCTGCTGCAGCGGCACGGCATGGGCGTACTGCCGGGCAGCGCATTCGGTGACGACCCGCAGGCGCTGCGGCTGCGCGTGGCCACCGGCCTGCTCTACGGCGAGACCGATGCCCAATGCGAGGCGGCGCTGACGGCGGCCGACGCCCGGGAGCTGCCCTGGGTGGCCGCGTCGCTGGACCGGATCGGGGCGGCGCTCGGCGAGCTCACCGGATGACCGCCGCACCCGGCGAGGCGCGCGGAAGACCGTTAACAAATCTCCGGATTTACGCCGATCCGGACGCCTCCGGGCCGTGGAATCTGGTCAGAGCGTCGAGCGGCTGCAGGTCAGGGCGCTTCGGCGGGACATCGTCGCCCGACGACCGGCCGGCCAGCCTTCGCCGCGCCCACGGCATCGCGTACTCCACCGCCCACCTGGTGTCCTGGTGGCGTGCGTTCACCCAGGCCAGGCCGCGGCGCGAGGCCGTATGGGCGCTCTGCAGCCGGTTACGGAGCCGGGTCACGGCCAGGCCGGCCGCGGCGGCCTCGGCCGCCGCGACGGCGGCCGCTCCCGCGACGGGGCGCGGGATCTGCCCCGGGTGGGGCACGTCCGGCAGCGGGTCGCGCCAGTCCGCGGCGGGCGGCACCCCGATCGTTTCGGCGGTGAACAGCGCCACCTTCTGGTGGCCGTCCCCGTTCAGATGCAACCGGTCGGCGCTCCACATCCGGCGGTCGCGCAGCACCGGCATGGACCACAGGTCCACCAGGTCACACTGGCGGGCGGCGGCGATCGTGCGCAGGTGCATGTTGTAGGCGGCCACCTTCCCGCGCACCATCCGGATGACGGGGAACGCGGACGGGTCGAACCCGGTCGGCCGTAGCAGATCCACCCATATCTTCCTATGATGCCAGCTCAGGTTGACTGCCGGCCAAACCAAACAGCCGTCAGGGGCTGCGGTGGCGGCCCGGCCGGGAACGCGCAGGAGGCTAGGGTGAGACGAAGCGCGCCGGGCGGGGTTCCGGGCGGGCGTCGCGGACGGGGTACGGGCACACTGGTCGCATGACCTCTTCGGTGGCGTATACCGAATCACCCGCACCGTCGTTTCTCTTCGACCTGGACGGCACGCTGATCGACAGCGTGTACCAGCACGTCATCGCCTGGCGGGCGGCGCTCGCCGGGATGGACATCGATCTGTCCGTGTGGCGTATTCACCGCCGTATCGGCATGAGCGGCGGCCTGTTCGTCTCCGCGCTGCTGCGCGAGACCGGGCTGTCGCTGTCGCGGGAGGAGATCGAGCGCCTGCAGCGCGCGCACGCCGACGAGTACCGGGCCCAGATGGATTCGGTCCTGCCGCTGCCCGGAGCCTCCGACCTGCTGTACGCGCTCACCGAGCGCGGCGTCAGGTGGGCCATCGCGACGAGCGGGAACGCGGTGACGGCCCGGCCGGCCCTCAAGCTGCTCGGCCTGCCGGAGAACACCCCGATGGTCACCCGGGACCTGGTGCGCCACGCCAAGCCCGATCCGGACCTGTTCCTGGCCGCTGCCGCCCTGCTGGAGGTGGATCCGCGGCAGGCGATGGTCGTCGGCGACAGCGTGTGGGACCTGCTCGCCGCGCGGCGGGCCGGCGCCCTCGGGGTCGGCCTGCTGTCCGGCGGATACGGCCGGGAGGAACTCGAGCGGGCCGGGGCGTTCCGCGTCTACAGCGACCCCGCCGACCTGCTGGCCAGGCTCGACGAGCTCGGCGTCCGGGGGTACGAGGACTGAGCACCCGGCCGGGCCGGGGTCCCCTTCCCGGCCGGCCCGGGCTGGGTTCCGGCCGCGGCGCGGCGCGCAGCACGGAACCGTAAGACGGCGTGGCGTGAGAAGTCCGCCAGGACAGTACCCGTGCGCGGCAAACGCGAGGTTAGATGGACTAGGTCCGGTAAGAGGCGGGAGGCGATGTGCCGTGTCCGGGGTGCGGCGGGTCTTCGCTGGCGTGCATGGTTCCCTCGGCAGCCTGCAGGCGCTGCGCTTCGCGGCGAACGAGGCCAGGGACCGGGACGCGCGGCTCGTGCCGGTCATCGCCTGGGTGCCGCCGGGCGGTGACCTCGCCGAGCGGCGCCAGCCCAATCTTCAGCTCCGCAAACTCTGGCGGGACGCGGCCCAGGAACGGCTCTGGGACGCCTTCGACCGGGGGCTCGGCGGCCTGCCCGCGGACCTGAGCATCGAGGCGCTCGTGGTGCGCGGCCCGGCCGGCCCGGTCCTGGTGGACTGCGCCAAAGACCCCGACGACCTGCTCGTCGTCGGGACGGGCAGGCGTGGCCTGCGGCGGGTGTTCCGGCGTTCGGCCAGTCGCTACTGCCTCGCGCACGCCCGCTGCCCGGTGATCGCCGTCCCGCCGTCGGCGCTGATGGAAGAAACGGGCCACGGCCGGCACCTCTGGCCGCGCAAGCAGCGCTCCCCGGCCCTCGACCACCCCGAGGCCTGGCTCCGCTCACGCAGGGCGCAGCCCTGACCGAGCCGGGCCGGGTTCCCTGCGGATAATGCGCAGGCGACGGGTCCGGGTGTCCGCCGGATCGATATCCCGCTGCGGCAGGCCCTTGGCTTCGGGCTTCCGGCGGCGCATGCGCGGTGCATGGATTCTGTTAGGAAGCCGGAGTGCGCCGCATAGGTCCCGTTTAGACCGGCCTCTCCCATTGCTGGGCGCGGTTCTATTGTGCCTTGGCCGGGGCTGAACGAGGGCTCTGATCACCGTCTGAGGCCGCGGGCCGGGCATGCCCGGCCGCCTCCTCCCGGCCCGCCGTTCAGCGTGGTTCCCCACCTTAGGAGTGGCCGTGAATGACCTTCTATACGTGGCCGTGACGATCGTCGTCTTCGCCGTGCTCATCCTCCTGGTCAAGGGGGTCGAGTGGCTTGAGCGCTGAGAACTGGGTCGGCCTGATCGCGGCCATCATCCTCACCGTTTACCTCGTCTACGCCCTCATCCGACCGGAGAGACTCTGATGAGCAGTTCCCTCGCGGGCATCCTGCAGATCGTGCTGCTGGTCGCCGCGCTGGCGGCCTGCTACAAGCCGCTGGGCGACTACATCGCGCGCATCTTCACCAGCGACAAGCACCTGCGGCCCGAGCGCGCCGTTCTACCGCCTGATGGGCATCGACCCGTCCGCGGACCAGCGCTGGGGCACCTACGCCCGCAGCATGCTGGCGTTTTCCGCGGTCAGCGTGCTGTTCCTGTACCTGATCGAGCGCGTGCAGCACTGGCTGCCGTACTCAAACGGGAACGTGAACGTCCCTCCCGCTCTCGCCTGGAACACGGCGGCCTCGTTTACCACCAACACGAACTGGCAGAACTACGGCGGCGAGTCCACGATGGGCTACGTCACCCAGATGGCGGGCCTCGCGGTGCAGAACTTCGTGTCGGCCGCCGTGGGCATCGTGGTCGTTATCGCGCTGATCCGCGGGTTCATGCGGAAAAAGACCGACCGGCTCGGCAACTTCTGGGTCGACCTGACCCGGGTCACCGTGCGCCTGCTGCTGCCGTTCTCGGTCATCGGCGCGATCATCCTGATGGCGACCGGCGTGATCGACAACTTCACCACCACCCACCTGATCCACTCGCTGGCCGGCGGCCAGCAGACGATGGTGGGCGGCCCAGTGGCCTCGCAGGAGGTCATCAAGGAGCTGGGCAACAACGGCGGCGGCTTCTTCAATGCCAACTCCGCGCACCCGTTCGAGAACCCGAACCCGTTCAGCGACTGGTTCGAGATCTTCCTGCTGCTGGTGATCCCGTTCGCGCTGCCGCGCACGTTCGGCAAGATGGTCGGCGACAACCGGCAGGGTTACCTGCTCGTCATCGTCATGGCGGTACTGTGGCTGGCGGCCGTGGGCGGCATCAGCTTCTTCGAATGGCAGCACGCCGGCACGGCGGCGCAGGCCGCGCACGCGGCGATGGAAGGCAAGGAAACCCGGTTCGGCATACCGGGATCCTCCCTGTTCGCCGGATCGACCACCGTCACCTCGACCGGGGCGGTGAACTCGTTCCACGATTCCTTCACCGCGTTCGGCGGCGGCATCGTCCTGTTCGACATGATGCTCGGCGAGGTCGTCCCGGGCGGCGTCGGCGCCGGACTGTACGGCCTGCTCATGCTGGCGGTGCTGACCGTATTCATCGGCGGCCTGATGGTCGGCCGGACGCCGGAATACATCGGCAAGAAGATCCGCCCCACCGAGATGAAGTGGGCCGCGGCCTACATCCTGGCCACGCCCTTCTCGGTGCTCATCGGCGCCGCGCTGTCGCTGGGTTTCAAAGTCCCGCGCGCGTCGATCCTCAACCCCGGCCCGCACGGCCTCACCGAGATCGTCTACGCGTTCACCTCGATGGGGAACAACAACGGGTCGGCGTTTGCCGGCCTGACCACCGCCACCACCTGGTACAACACGGCCGGCGGCGTGGTGATGCTGATCGCCCGGTTCGCGCCCATGGTGTTCGTGCTCGCGCTCGGCGGCTCGCTAGCCAGACAGCAGCCCGTACCCGCGAGCGCCGGAACCCTGGAGACGCACAAGCCCCTGTTCGCGGGGCTGCTCATCGGCGTGATCATCATCCTGGTCGGCCTGACCTATTTCCCCGCGCTCGCGCTGGGGCCGTTCGCTGAAGGGCTGCACTGATGTCCCTCAACCCCATCGTCAACAAGCCGGACGTCGAGCCGGATGGCACCGGCCGTACCTCCCGCACCGCGCGGGAACGCGGGGTCACCCAGCCGCGCCGGGTCGGCGGCGGCCTGCTCGACCCGAAGATGCTGTGGAAGTCCCTGCCGGACGCGTTCCGCAAGCTGGACCCGCGGGTGCAGCTGCACAACCCGGTCATGTTCGTGGTCGAGATCGGGTCGGTGCTGACCACGTACTCCGCGATCATCCACAGCTCGGCCTTCGCCTGGACCATCACCGCCTGGCTGTGGCTGACCGTGCTGTTCGCCAACCTGGCCGAAGCGGTCGCCGAGGGCCGGGGCAAGGCGCAGGCCGAGACGCTCCGGCGGACCAAGCAGGAGACCGTCGCGCGGCGCCTGGTCGACTGGCAGCCGGGCCAGGCCAGCCCCCGCGAGGAAGAGGTCCCTGGCACCCAGCTCGCCGTCGGCGACGTCGTGGTCGTGGAGCCGGGCCAGTTCATCCCCGGCGATGGCGACGTGGTCGAGGGCGTGGCCTCGGTGGACGAGTCGGCGATCACCGGCGAGTCGGCCCCGGTCATCCGGGAGTCCGGCGGCGACCGCTCGGCGGTCACCGGCGGCACCCGGGTCCTGTCGGACCGGATCGTCGTCAAGATCACCTCCAAGCCGGGCGAGACGTTCATCGACCGGATGATCGGCCTGGTAGAGGGCGCGTCGCGGCAGAAGACCCCCAACGAGATCGCGCTGAACGTGCTGCTGGCGTCGCTGACGCTGATCTTCGTGATGGCCGTCGTGACGCTGCAGCCGATGGCCTACTACTCGGGTGCCCCGCAGACCCTGATCATCCTGGTCGCGCTGATCGTGGCGCTGATCCCGACGACGATCGGCGCGCTGCTGTCCGCGATCGGCATCGCCGGCATGGACCGCCTCGTCCAGCGCAACGTGCTGGCCATGTCGGGCCGCGCCGTCGAGGCGGCCGGTGACGTGAACACGCTGCTGCTCGACAAGACCGGCACGATCACGATCGGCAACCGGGAAGCGACCGAATTCCTGCCGGTCGGCGGGGTGCCGATGGACCAGCTCGCCGACGCGGCCCAGCTGTCCAGCCTGGCCGACGAGACACCGGAGGGCCGCTCGGTCGTGGTCCTGGCCAAGCGGGAGTTCGGCCTGCGGGAACGCACCCACGGCGAGCTGCCGGGCGCGGTCTTCGTCCCGTTCACCGCGCAGACCCGGATGAGCGGCGTCGACCTCGCGGACGGGCGCGAGGTCCGCAAGGGCGCCTCCAGCGCGGTACGCGAATGGATCCGGGACAACGGCGGCACCCCGCCGCGCGAGCTGGGCGAGATCGTCGACGGCATCTCCGCCGCCGGCGGCACGCCGCTGGTGGTGGCGGAGCGGGCCAACGGCACCGCCCGGGCCCTCGGCGTGATCCAGCTCAAGGACATCGTCAAGGAGGGGATCTCCGAGCGGTTCGCGGAGATGCGGGCCATGGGCATCCGCACCGTCATGATCACCGGCGACAACCCGCTCACCGCCCGGGCCATCGCCGACGAGTCCGGGGTGGACGACTTCCTCGCCGAGGCCACGCCGGAAGACAAGATGGCGCTGATCAGGAAGGAGCAGGCCGGCGGCAAGCTCGTCGCGATGACCGGGGACGGCACCAACGACGCCCCCGCGCTGGCGCAGGCCGACGTCGGGGTGGCGATGAACACCGGCACCTCGGCGGCCAAGGAGGCCGGGAACATGGTGGACCTGGACTCCAACCCGACCAAGCTCATCGAGGTCGTCGAGATCGGCAAGCAGATGCTGATCACCCGGGGCGCGCTGACGACGTTCTCCATCGCCAACGACGTCGCGAAGTACTTCGCGATCATCCCGGCGATGTTCGCGGTCGTGTACCCCGGGCTGGACAAGCTCAACATCATGCGCCTGCACAGCCCGCAGTCGGCGATCACGTCGGCGATCATCTTCAACGCGCTGATCATCGTCGCGCTGATCCCGCTGGCGCTGCGCGGTGTCCGGTACCGGCCGTCGTCCGCGGCGGCCATGCTCCGGCGCAACCTATGGATCTACGGCGTCGGCGGCCTGATCATCCCGTTCGCCGGCATCAAGATCATCGACCTCATCGTCATGAACATCCCAGGATTCAGGTGACAGGCGTGAACCGTCTTCCCTCCCTCGTACGGCAGCACATCGCGGCGTTCCGCGCGCTGCTGGTCTTCACGGTGCTGTGCGGCATCATCTACCCCGTCGTCATGTTCGGCGTCGCCCAGGTCGCCTTCCACAACCAGGCCAACGGGTCGCTGGTCAGCTACCACGGCAAGGTCGTCGGGTCCAGCCTGCTGTGCCAGGAGTTCACCGGCGCCAAGGGCAACCCGCTGCCGCAGTACTTCCAGCCGCGGCCGTCCAACGCGGTCAACGCCGCGTCCAAGACCGACTACGGGTGCGACGCCGGATTCTCCGCCGCCTCGAACCTCGGGCCGAACAACCCGACGCTGCTCCAGACCGTGCAGCAGCGGCGCGCCGCGATCGCGAAGTTCAACGGCGTCAGCCCGGCCAGCGTGCCGCCCGACGCGGTCACCGCCTCCGGGTCGGGCCTCGACCCGGACATCTCCCCGCAGTACGCCTACCTCCAGGTCAACCGGGTCGCCGCGGCCCGCCACCTGGCCCCGTCCGCCGTCCGTGCGCTGGTCACGGCCAACGTGCAGGGCCGGACGCTGGGTTTCCTCGGCGAGCCGAGGGTGGACGTGCTCAACCTCAACATCGCGCTCGACAAGCTGTCGAGCCGGTGAGCGGGAGGACACGATGACCGTGGCGCGCGGCCGGACCGGGGACCCCGGCCCGGCCGCGCGCCCATCCGCAACGGCCAGCAGGCCACCCGCCGCCGGCCCGGCGGCCGCGCGGGTGCTGCTGGTCGAGGATGAGCCGGGCATGCTCCGCGCCCTGTTCATCAACCTTCGCGCCCGCCAGTACGACGTCAGCATGGCGAGCACCGGCCGTGAGGCCCTGGCCACCGCGGCGAGCCGGCCGCCGGACGCGGTGATCCTCGACCTCGGGCTGCCCGACATCGACGGCACCGAGGTCATCGTCGAGCTGCGCCGCTGGTCGCGGGCCCCGATCATCGTGCTGTCCGGCCGGACGAGCCCCGGTGACAAGATCGGGGCGCTGGACGTGGGCGCCGACGACTACGTGACCAAGCCGTTCTCGATGGCCGAACTGCTCGCCCGGCTGCGCGCCGTGCTGCGTCGCGACGATCCCGGGCCCGCGGGGGTGAGCGAGGCGGTGATCGGCCACTGTGTCATCGACCTGACCGCGCACACCGTGACCCGCGGCGATGAGACCATCCGGCTCACTCCCACCGAGTGGCGCCTTCTGGAGAGCCTGATCCACCACCCGGGCCAGCTGGTGAGCTCGCGGCAGTTGCTCGCCGAGATATGGGGACCCGGGCACGAGCCCCGGACCAACTACCTCCGGTTCCATATGGCCAAGCTGCGCCGCAAGCTGGAAGACGACCCGGCGCGGCCCCGTCACCTGCTCACCGAGCCGGGCATGGGCTACAGGTACCGGCTATGACGGCCGCCTGAGGTGCGGAATCGCCGGGCCGCCGGGCGCGGTTCAATAGGAGCAGACGGCGCGGGCAGCGGGGGCGGCCAGCACCGGGACATGAGGAAAGGGCACGCGCCGGACATGGCCAGCCAGCAACCGAACGGACCCGAGCGGGAGTCTCAGCAGCTCGATGCGCCTCGGCGCGCGGAAAGGCAGCCGAGCCGGCCTGAGCGGGGCTTTCTTCGCATCTACCTGGGCGCCGCCGCCGGGGTCGGCAAGACCTTCGCCATGCTGGGTGAGGGTCACCGCCGGGCCGAACGCGGCGCCGAGGTGGTGGTCGCCTTCGCCGAGACGCACGGGCGCCAGCACACCCGGGCGCTGCTCGACGGCATGGAGGTCATCCCGCGCAAGCGGATGACCTACCGCGGGGGGGCCTTCGAGGAGATGGACCTTAACGCCGTGCTGGCCCGCCACCCGCAGATCGCGCTGGTCGACGAGCTCGCGCACACCAACGTGCCCGGATCGCGTAACGAGAAGCGCTGGCAGGACGTCGAAGAACTGCTCGACGCCGGCATCGACGTGATCTCCACCGTCAACGTCCAGCATCTCGAGTCCCTCAACGACGTGGTGGAGAAGGTCACCGGCGTGCCGCAGCGGGAGACGATCCCCGACGCCGTGGTCCGCGCCGCCGACCAGGTCGAGCTGGTCGACATGACGCCGGAGGCGCTGCGGCGGCGGATGGCGCACGGGAACATCTATCCCGCGGAGAAGATCGACGCGGCGCTGACCAACTACTTCCGCACCGGGAACCTGACCGCGCTGCGCGAGCTGGCCCTGCTGTGGCTCGCGGACAAGGTGGACGAGGGCCTGCAGGCCTACCGCACCGCGCACGGCATCCGCGGCACCTGGGAGGCCCGGGAGCGGGTCGTCGTCGCGCTCACCGGCGGCCCGGAGGGCGACACGCTGATAAGACGCGCCGCGCGGATCGCGGCCCGGTCGGCGGGCGGCGACCTGCTGGCCGTCCACGTGACCCGGTCCGACGGCCTGACCGGCGCCGACCCGGCCGCGCTGGCCGGGCAGCGGCGGCTGGCCGAATCGCTGGGCGGCACCTACCACCAGGTGGTGGGAGACGACATCCCGGACGCCCTGCTCACCTTCGCCCGGGCGGAGAACGCCACCCAGCTCGTGCTGGGCGCGAGCCGCCGCTCCTGGCTGACGGCGATGCTCACCGGGCCGGGCATCGGCTCCCGCACGATCCGCGGGTCCGGCGACATCGACGTGCACATCGTCACGCACCAGCAGATGGGGCGCCGCCCTGGCCTGCTGCCGCGGGCCGGCGGCAGCCTGACCCGGCGCCGCCGGGTGGCCGGTTACCTGCTGGCCGCCGCGTTCGCCCCCATCGTCACGGTGGTACTCGCGAGCGCACGCGGCAACGTCAACCTGACCAGCGACGTCCTCGCGTTCCTGATCGGCGTCATCCTCGTCGCGCTGACCGGCGGCTTCATCCCGGCGCTGCTCATGGCGGTCGCGGGGTCGCTGCTGCTGAACTACTACTTCACGCTGCCCTTCCACCAGTTCACGATCGCCGACCCCAATAACGCCTGGGCCATCGGCGTCTTCGTCATCGTGGCCGTCCTGGTCAGCTGGGTGGTGGACATCGCGGCGCGGCGGACCAAGCAGGCGGCCCGGGCCAGCGCCGAATCCGAGCTGCTGGTGACGACGGCGGGCAGCGTGCTGCGCGGCCAGCAGCCGCTGCCCGCGCTGCTGGAGCAGATACGCGAATCGTTCGGCATGCGCTCGGTGAGCCTGCTGGAGTGCGCCACCGGCGACTGCGACGACGGCAGCGAGCCGACCCGCGCGGCGTCGGCGTCGGCCAGCCGGATCCGCGGCACCGGTAAGGGCTGGACGGCGGTGGCGACCGCCGGGGACACCCCGGTGACCACGCCCGATGACGCGGACGTGGAGGTGCCGGTCACCGACACGCTGTCACTGGCGCTGCGCGGGCGCCCGCTGCCCGCGGCGGACCGGCGGGTGCTCGGCGCGTTCGCGGCCTACGCGGCCGCGGCGCTGGAACAGCTGCGGCTGGCCGCCGAGGCGGAGAAGGCCAAGCCGATCGCCGAGGCCGACCGGATGCGGACCGCCCTGCTCACCGCGGTCAGCCACGACCTGCGCACCCCGCTGGCCTCGGCCAAGGCCGCGGTGACCAGCCTGCGGTCACCGGAAGTGCACTGGACCACCGCGGACCGCGACGAACTGCTCGCCACCGCCGACGAATCGCTGGACCGGCTGGCGCGCCTCGTCGATAACCTGCTGGACATGAGCAGGCTGCAGGCCGGGGCGCTGTCGCTGTTCCCGCGCCCAGTGGGGGTGGACGAGATCGTCGCGCGCTCCCTCGATGACCTCGGGCCGCGCAGCCGTTCCGTGCTGGTGGACATCCCCGATTCGCTGCCGGAGGTCCGGGTGGATCCGGCCATCCTGGAGCGGGTCGTCGTCAATGTCACCGAGAACGCGCTGCGTTACTCGCCGCCCGGCAAGCCGCCGCTGCTGACCGCGAGCGCCCTCGGGGACCGGGTGGAGCTGCGGGTCATCGACCGCGGCCCAGGCATCCCGGCGAAGGAGCGGGACCGGGTGTTCGTGCCGTTCCAGCGGCTCGGCGACACCGACAACACCACCGGCGTCGGCCTCGGCCTCGCGCTGTCCCGTGGGTTCACCGAGGCCATGGGCGGGACGCTGACCGCGGAGGACACCCCCGGCGGCGGCCTGACGATGGCCATGTCGCTGCCGGCGGTGGCGGCCGAGCCCGGGCTGGAGCCCGGCGCGACCGAGCCGGGGCAGCGGGAACGCGACGCGGACCCCGGCGCCCGCACGGGTACCGGGACCGACGCCGGCCCGCCGCCGGCCAGCCAGGCGGCGCGGTGACCCGCGTCCTGGTCGTCGACGACGAACCGCAGATCCTCCGGGCGCTGCGGATCAACCTGCGCGTCCGCCATTACGAGGTGTTCACCGCCGCCTCCGGGGCCGAGGCGCTGGAGGTCGCCGGCCACCACCCACCGGACCTGGTCATCCTTGACCTGGGGCTGCCGGATCTGAGTGGCATCGACGTGATCCAGGGGCTGCGCGGCTGGACGGCCGTGCCGATCGTCGTGCTGTCCGGGCGGGCCGACAGCGCCGACAAGGTGGAGGCGCTCGACGCGGGCGCCGACGACTACGTGACCAAGCCGTTCTCCATGGATGAGCTGCTGGCCCGGATGCGCGCGGCGGTGCGGCGCTCCGGCACGCCGGAGGAACAGCCGCGGGTCCGCCTCGGTGACCTGGTGGTGGACCTGGCCGCCAAGCGGGTCGAGCGCGCCGCCGCGCCGGCCCCGGTGGGCGGCCGGGCGGAACCCGGCCCGCGCAGCCCGGGTGAGGTCGGCAGCCCAAGTGACGCGGGCATCCCCAGTGACGCAGGCACCTCCGGGGGTGACATCCGGCTCACCCCCACCGAGTGGCACCTGCTGGAGGTGCTGCTCCGGCACCCCGGCAAGCTGCTGAGCCAGCAGCAGCTGCTCACCGAGGTCTGGGGGCCCGGATACGCGAGCGCCACCGGCAACCTCCGGCTCTACATGGCCCAGCTGCGCCGCAAGCTGGAGCCCGACCCGGCCCGGCCGCGCTGGCTGATCACCGAGCCGGGAATGGGCTACCGTTACCAGCCCGGCCCCTACCAGCCCGGCCCCGGCAGTGACCCGGACCGGGCCCCGGGCCCGGGCGGCGGCCTGGGCACCGCCGGATAGCGTCAGGACAGGGTAGCGGCGCGGAAGCGGATGCGGCAGATCACCACGTTCGCGGTGCCCTGCCGGATGGCCCGGTCCAGGACGACCCCGCGCTGGTTCTGCAGGATCCACTCCCACGGCCGCATCGGCTGCAGCTCCGCGATGAGCACCACGAGACGCCGGTCCGGGTCCTCTTTCTCGAGCGTGCGCAGGTATCCGACCAGGGCGATCCCAGCGAGCGGCGCGCCGAGCGCAGGGTCACCAGCGGGACGGCGCCTCCCCACTGGGACCAGCTCTGGCGGAACCTGGCCTCGGCGTCCTCGTCCTCGGGGTCCTCGTAGCAGACGTTGACCGCGACAACGTCGTCGCTCAGCGACATCGCGGCGGAGATGGCCTCCTCGGTCAGCCGGGACAGCTCGCCGCCGACCGGCACGACGGCCAGTGACCTCTCCCGGTGCGGCGGCGGGGGCAGGTGCCCCAGTCCCAGCAGCACGCCCGTCCGGCCGTACGCGCGGTGTACCCCCATGAAGGCCACGATGAGGATGGGGATGATCAGCACGACCACCCAGGCGCCGGCGGTGAACTTGCTGACCAGCTCGATGATGATGGTGACGAAGGTGAGGACCGCACCGAGCCCGTTGATGGCGGCCCGGCGCATCCAGCCGGGCTGGCGTTGCGCATGCCAGTGCCGCACCATGCCGGCCTGGGACAGGGTGAAGCCGACGAACACCCCGATGGCGAACAGCGGGATGAGCGCCTGGGTGTCGCCTTCCGAGGCGACGAGCAGCGCGGCCGCCGCGACCGCGAGCACCCCCACGCCGTAGCGGTGCACCTGCCGCTCGGCCTTCAGGTGGAAGATGTGCGGCAGAAAGTTGTCCTTGGCCAGCAGGCTGGCCAGCACGGGCAGGCCGCCGAACGAGGTGTTGGCGGCCAGGGCCAGCAGGACCAGCGTGATGATCTGGATGATGTAGAACAGCGTGCCGTCGCCGACGCCGACCTTGGTCAGCTCGGCCAGCACCGTCACCTGCCCGGCCGGCGTCACCTGGTACTTGCGGATCAGGGCGGCCAGCCCCAGCAGCATGAGGCCCAGGATGATGCCGAGCCACATCTCGGTGTGCTGGGCCCGGCGTACCCGCGGCTTACGGAACTCCGGCACCGCGTTGGCGATCGCCTCCACCCCGGTCAGCGCCGAGCAGCCGGACGCGAACGCCTTCAGGATCAGCAGCACGCCCACGGTCTCGGTCACGCTAGGCAGCTCGTGCACCGGCGGGACGGCCGGGTGGGACCGGATCAGCCCGGAGATGATGACCACCGCGATGGCCGCGATGAACGCGACCGTCGGCACGATGAACAGCCGGGCCGACTCCGCGACGCCCCACAGGTTAGCCGCGGTGATCAGCGCGAGCGCCCCCAGGCACAGCCAGACCCGGGCGCCATAGAGGCCCGGGAACGCCGAGGTGAAGGCCTCGATCCCGGCGGAGACGCCGACCGCCGCGTTCAGGATGTAGTCGACGATCAGCGACGCGGCCGCCACCAGGCTCGCCTGCGTGCCCAGGTGCTGCTTGGCCACGGCGTAGGCGCCACCGCCGCCCGGGAACGCGGCGATGACCTGACGGTACGAGGTCACCAGCACCGCGAGCAGGACGACGATCGCGATCGTGATGGGCATCGCGTAGCTCAGGCCCGCAGCCCCCGCCGCCACCAGGACGATGAGGATGGCCTCGGGCCCGTAGGCCACCGAGGACAGCGCGTCCAGCGACAGCGCCGCGAGCCCCTCAAGGGCTGTCAGCCGGTGCCGCTCGTCGTCGCTGCTAGCGGCCGGGCGGGCCGCCGTCGCGTCGCTCGTCGTCGTCGTCAAGGCTCATACAAGCACGGGCGGGTGAACGGCAAGCGCCCGGGCCACGCGCCAGGCCGGCCGGCCTCACCGGCAGGCCCGTTCGGCACGAAACGTCACCGTAAGCATACGGAAAACGGCATGTAATGCCGTTTACCACGCATAGCCAGATTTTCCGAAAACAAGAGCATGCACCACTATGTACTTCCCTGCGGGAAACCATATTTCCGCCGAAAAAGACAATGTCGTATTAGCCGTGAAGCCCCGTTTGTAGCACACTTGCCTTTGGGGGGAACCGCGGCCCGGGCATACACGCCGAAAGGCGTGACAACGCACGCCCGGCCGCGTGGGAACTGCCGCACTCGCGGCAGGGATCGCGCGGCAGGCAGGGCGTGTGACGCCGGAGCAGGCAGGCGGCCAGCCCAACGTTCCCGCAGCGACGAGAGGAACATGGGAAGCAGCCATGATCAGCGATCTTGACAGGCGTCCCCTTGACGGGGCGCATCGCATACCTGGCCAGCTCGGTGAGCCGCCGGGCCTGGGCGGCTCCGGAGGCGGCCTCACGGGGCCCGCGGGGCCCGCAGGTACCGGAGGGGCGATCGGGGCCGGGGGGCCAGGCGGACCGGGCGGCCCGGTCCCGCGGAACGGGCGCGGCCGGCCCACCATGAAGGACGTGGCGACGCGCGCGGGGGTGGCGCTCAAGACCGTGTCCCGCGTCGTCAACGACGAACCCGGGGTGACGCCGGAGACGGCCGGCCGGGTCCGCAACGCGATCAACGAGCTGGGTTTCCGCCGCAACGACAGCGCCCGGCTGCTGCGGAAGGGACAGACCGCCTCAATCGGGCTAATCATGGAGGACATTGGCGACCCGTTCTACTCCGCGCTATCGCGGGCGGTGGAAGATGTCGCGCACTGGAACGGCTCGCTGCTATTCACCGGATCGAGTGATGAGGATCCGCAGCGCGAGCAGGAACTGGCCCTTGCCTTGTGCGCGCGGCGCGTCGACGGGCTGATCGTCATTCCCGCGTCCGGCGACCACCGGTATCTGCTGCCGGAAATCGCTGCCGGGGTCGCCTCGGTGTTCGTCGACCGCCCGGCCGGGATGATCGAGGCCGACGCGATCGTCGCTGACAACGTTGGCGGCACCCGCGCCGGGGTCACGCACCTCATCCGGCAGGGGCACCGGCGGATCGCGTTCATCGGGGACGACCCGGACATCTACACCGCCGGGCAGCGTCACCAGGGATACCGGGAGGCGATGGCCGAGGCCGGTCTCGGTGTGGACCCGTCCTGGGTGTCGATGGCCAAGCCCGCGGCGGACGGCATCCGGCGCGCGCTGGCGGCCATGCTGGCCGGGCCGTCCCCGGTCACCGCGCTGTTCTGCGGGAACAACCGGACCACGATCCTGGCGCTACGGGAGGTCGCCCGCGCGGGCCGGCGGCTCGCGCTGGTTGGTTTCGACGATTTCGAGCTCGCGGACCTGCTGACCCCCGGCATCACGGTCGTTGCGCAGAATCCGGCGGAGATGGGCCGGCGGGCCGCGGAACTGCTCTTCGGGCGGCTGGCGGGGACCCGCGGGCCCGCGCAGTACATCGAACTCGGCACCCAGCTGATCGTGCGCGGCTCGGGTGAGATTCTCCCGGAGTGATCCTCGGGTACGGGCCCAGCCAGCGGCGCGTCTGGCCCAGCCGGCGCGCCCTGGGCCTGGCCCGCCGCACCGCGACCGCCTGGGCCGCCCAGCCCGGTCCGGCCCGCTGGCCCCGTCCGGCCTGCTCGCCGGGCGGCCTGGTCTGGCGGGGTCTGGCGGGCCGGCTAGAGGAGCACGATCAGGACGGCGAGTACGATCACGGCGCACACGATGGCCGCGATCGTGATCGCCCGGCTGGACGACGCACGCCGTCCCGGCACATCGTCGGCGCGCTGAGCGAAGGCGCGAAAGCTCGCCGTGCTCGCGCTCGGGTCATTGTCTGTCTCCCGCATGCGCGTCACTCTAGCTGGTCAGGAACTTGTCGCAGGCGCGGAAGACATCAATTGGCGGCAACTTTCGCGATCCCGCACCCCCCGGACGGCCGCTGCCCATCCGGGGACAGGGCGGACGGTAACGGACTGGGCCCGCTGATGGCGGAATGCGTACGTTCGTGACGATCTGACTGCTACGCTCTGTCCCGCGATAGCGGGCGAGCGTGACCGGGTACGGCCTCTGCTAGCCCGGCGCTGCCGTCCGGCTGGGCCGGCTGGACGTTCTGGCCGTTCACGAGCGGGGCGACGGTGCCCGGTATCGGCTCCGCCCGCAGCACCGACGCCGTCTACGGCTCAGTGGCGGGGGCGGGTTAAGCCGGCGCTGCTCCCTCCGGCGGCGGAGGGCACGGGGCCGCCGGTCCGGTCGACCAGCCGGGACATCACGATCACGCTCCTGGTCCTGGTGGTGAACGGTTCGGCCCGGATCCGCTCCACCACCTGCTCGAAGTGGCCCACATCGGCAGCCTGGATATGCAGCAGCGCGTCCGCCTCCCCGGTGACCGTGCACGCGCCCACCACCTCGGGGTACCGGCGCACCGCGGCCCGGATGTCCGCCGGTGAGGTCAGGGCCCGGCAGAACAGCTCCACGTACGCCTCGGTGGTCCAGCCCAGCGCGGCCGGGTCCACCCGCGCGGAGAAGCCGGTGATCGCGCCGGACTCCTGCAGCCGGTCGACCCGGCGCTTGACCGCGGGCGCAGACAGCCCGACGAGGGCACCGATCGTCGCGTAGCTGGCCCGCGCGTCCTCGATCAGGGCCGCCACGATCCGTTCGTCGATCTTGTCCAGGCTCATGGCCGTCCGTCCCGGGTACGCCGGCCCGTGGCCGCCACCGCCGGCACCCGGGCCGCGCCGGAATCGATGCGTCTCACAACGTCCGATCATGGCATCGTGGCCGGCCCGGCCGATCCGGGGCCGGTCCGGCCGGGAACTAAACGGGCCTGTAACCGCCGCTTCCGCGGCCGTTACAGGCCCGTGCCCCGCTCAGGGCTCCGGCGCGGGCGGCTGGTCATACCTGCCGCCGAGCCGGTCGTAAGAGAGGCCCGACGTCCCGCTTTCGCCGGGCCTCGTAAGTGTGACGCGGCCCTTTCGCGGGTGGTTTACACGTCGGCCGACTAACTTTCCGCGCGAACGGAAAAACTTGCCCGCCGCCGGATTCTCGCTGGTCAGCGGTCCGGGCCGAAGATCTCGGCGACCATCTGCATCGCCTCGGCGGGGGCACGGACCTCCAGCTGCAGCCCGCCGCCGGCCAGGTGCAGCGTGAACGTGAAGAAGGGGCAGCAGCGCTGCTCGGCGGCGGCGAGGTCCGCCGCCGGGCCGGCCAGCGTGGCGGGCAGCCGGAACCGCACGCCGCCGTCGACCGGGTCCCGCCGGTCCGCCTGGCCCAGCAGGCGCCGCCACTCGCTCACCCGGTCCGCCTGCCCGGCGCCGTCCAGCGAGCACGCGATCGGCTCCGTGCCTATGGCCGGAACGGTTACTGGCTGCTGTACCGGCCGGGGGTCCACGACGCCACGTTAACCCACCGGTCTCGGTAAAGACGATCAGAAAAATGTCTGGACGGACCCGGTGACGGTGTAGTCGTCGTCGACCAGGTACAGGGTGCGCCACTTGTCGAAGGTCGTGCACGGGTGGGACGGGCACAGCGCCACCAGGTCGCCCACCTCGGCGCCATGATCGGGCGGGACGGCCATGTGCGCGTGCTGGTCGCTGACGGCGGCCATCTCCCAGCCCGCCCCGCGCAGCGAGCGGTGCCCGGCGGAGCCGCGGCGGACGTGGGCCAGCGCCACCGGGTTCCCGGCGTCCTGGCCGAAGTCGCGCCGCCCCGCGGACAGGATGACCAGGCCGGGCTCGGGAACCGACAGCACCTGGGACCACACCTCGATCGCGGGCTCGAGCGCGGGCTGGGCGGATCCGGTGCGCGCGTGCATCCCGGCCAGCAGCGTCTCGTAGAGACCCCAGTCCTGGGTCAGGTAGCAGCCGCTGCGCAGCACGACGTGCGCGGGCCGGGTCAGCCGCGCGCCCTTGAGCACCTCCACCACCAGATCGAAGAAGCCGCTGCCGCCCGCGGTCAGCAGCACCTCGGGTGCGTCGAACAGGCCGCGGGCATCCAGCGTCTCCGCGATGCCGACCAGGAAGGCCAGGAAGGCCCGGACGTCGCGCTCCCGGTCCCCGGTCCCCCGGTACTGGGACAGGCCCTCGAATCCCTCGACGCCCGCCAGCACCAGGTGGGCACCGGCGGCGCGGATCGCCTCGGCCACCTCGACCGCCGTGCGCAGGTCGCGGACGCCGCACCGGCCGCCGGGAAGGCCGCCCTCGACCAGCACGTTGAGCCGCCGCCCCGGCCGGGCCGCCGCGACCCGCGCGGCCAGCAGCCGGACGGCCGGCACCGAGTCGGCCAGGCAGTAGAACTCGAAGCCGGGGTCGCGGCGCAGCTCGTCGCAGACGTAGCGGATGTCCGCGGCGCCGACCAGCTCGTTGGCGTAGAAGATGCGCGGTACGCCGTGCGCCCGGGCCACCCGGACCTGGGCGCCGGTCGCGAAGGTCAGTCCCCAGGCTCCGGCGGCCAGCTGCCGCCCGAACAGGGCGGGGCTCATCGACGTCTTGGCGTGCGGGCAGAGCAGGACACCCACGTCCTGGCTGAACCGCTGGAAGCGGGCCAGGTTGCGTTCCAGCGCCGCCGCGCGCAGCACGCACACCGGCAGCGGGACCTCCTCCCGCAGCACGTTACGGCCGGGCCTGCCGGCGACGGCCGCCGGCCCTTGCTCCGCGGGTTGCATCCGGTCTGGCTCCACGAACGCGAACGCTACTCCTGAGGAAGTACACCGGGCGGGGTGGCCCGTTCCGGCAACTGCCTCCCGGCGCGGGACGACGGTGCACGCGGGGATCGGGAGTATCGGTACTGACCTTGTCCGCGCCCTAGGAGACTCCGATGCGGCACTCATCCAGACCTCACCGGCCCGGCGCTCTCGGCGCTCTCGGGCGCACCTGCTACCGCCACCGCTGGCTCACCCTGGGCGCGTGGCTCGTCGGCACCGCCTTCCTCATCACGCTCTGGATGCAGTTCGGGGCGTCCGCCAACAACAACTTCTCCGGCACCGACAACGGCCAGACCATCCTCAACCAGCACTTCCCGCGGCAGTCCGGGGACACGCTCACGCTGGCCATCCGGTCGGCGGACCCGGTCACGTCGGCGAGCGTCAAGGCCCGGGTCACCGGGGCACTCGGGCCTTTCCGCAACGCGCCGCACGTGACCGCGGTCACCGATCCGTACACCACACCGGGCCACATTTCCCGTAACGGCCACATCGCGTTTGCCTCGGTGCAGTTCAACGTCACCCAGACCAGCATTCCCACCAGCGAAGCCAGCGCGCTGATCAGCCACGCGCGGGCCGCGTCGGGGCACGGCGTGACGTTCAGCCTGGGCGGCGACGTGGTGGACCAGGCCGAGACGCCGTACGGCGGGTCCTCGGACGGGATCGGCATCGGGGCGGCCGCCATCGTCCTGCTGGTCGCGTTCGGGTCGCTGCTGGCCATGGGGCTGCCGATCGTGACCGCGGTCTTCGGGATCGGCTCCGGCCTCGCGCTGATCGCGCTGATCGGCCACATCTTCCCCGCGCCGGCGTTCTCCCCCATCATCGCGTCCATGATCGGCCTCGGCGTCGGCGTGGACTACGCGCTGTTCATCGTGACCCGGTTCCGTGAGTCGCTGCACGCCGGGATGGCCCCCGAAGACGCTGCCGTGCACGCGATGCGCACCGCGGGCCGTTCCGTGCTGGTGGCCGGCACGACCGTCGTGATCGGCATGCTGGGCCTGCTGGTGCTGCGCGAGTCGCTGATGAACGGGGTCGCCGTGGCGGCCGCGGCGACCGTCGCGATGGTCGTGCTCGGCTCGCTGACGCTGCTGCCGGCGCTGCTCGGCTTCACCGGAACCCGGCTGGCCAAGCCGTCCCGGTTCCGGCTGCCGCGGCTGCGGGGCCGCCGGCAGGTCAGTGCTGGCACCCCGTCCCGTCCGGCAGATCCATCGGCCTCGCCCGCCGCGGAACGCTGGGCCGCGGTCGTCAGCCGGCATCCGGTCGTCTCCGCCGTCGCCGCCACCGCGGTCATCCTGGTCCTCGCGCTCCCGGTCCTCGGCATCAAGCTGAGCATGCCGGACGAGTCCGCGCAGGCGTCCGGGACCATGGGCCGGGCCAGCTACGAGACGATGGCGCAAGGGTTCGGGCCCGGGTTCGACGCGCCGCTGATCGTCGCGGCCACCCTGCCCGGACACGGCAGCCCGGCGGCGGGCACGCGGCTGGCCAGCGCGATCAGCGCCACCCCGGGCATCGCGCGGGTGACCCCGCCGATCACCAGTCAGGACGGCAAGGCCGTCATGCTCATCGCCTACCCCACCACCGCCGAGCAGGACCCGGCTACCAACGCCCTGGTCAACCGGATCAACGGCACGGTGCTGCCGCGCGCGACGGCCGGCACCGGCGTGACCGCCTACCTCACCGGCCCCAACGCGGGCAACGTCGCCTTCGCGAACATGGTGGGCCAGCGGCTTCCCTGGCTGATCGCGGTCGTGATCGTGCTGTCGATGCTGCTGCTCACGGTGGTGTTCCGGTCTGTCGTGGTCGCGGTCAAGGCGGCCGTGATGAACCTGCTGTCGATCACCGCGGCGTACGGCGTGCTCGTCGCGATCTGCCAGTGGGGCTGGGGACACCAGATCTTCGGGTTCCCGGAGAAGCTCCCGATCACCACCTGGGTGCCGATGTTCCTGTTCGTGATCCTGTTCGGGCTGTCCATGGACTACGAGGTGTTCCTGCTGTCGCGGATCCGCGAGGAGTACGACCGGTCCGGCGACAACACCGCCGCCGTGGCCCGTGGGCTGGCCCGGACGGCGCGGGTCATCTCCGCCGCCGCGACGATCATGGTGGTCGTGTTCCTGTCCTTCGTGCTCGGCGCGGACGTCTCGGTCAAGCAGGTCGGCCTCGGCCTCGCGGTCGCCGTGCTGATCGACGCGACGGTGGTCCGCCTCGTGCTGGTGCCCGCGGTGATGGAGCTGCTCGGCCGCGCCAACTGGTGGCTGCCGCGGCCGCTGGCCCGGATCCTGCCGGCCGGCCCGGTGCTGGATGACGTTCCCGAGGCACCGGTGACCGTGGCCGCGGGCGATTCCGTCCTCCGCTAGGTAGCTCCTCCGGCACTTCCGGCGGTCCCGTTCTTCTGGAGCGGGGCCGCCGGCGGTCCGTTCTTTCGGCGCGGGGCCACGCTCTGAGCAGGCATTCTCATCGCGGCATAGGCACTTTATGGCTCTCATGCCAAACAAATTCGTCTCATCTATAGTCGTTAATATGCTCGACGTCACCAGGCTGCGCGTCCTGGTCGCGGTGGCCAGGCACGGCTCAGTGACCGCCGCCGCCCGGGAACTGAACTACGCGCAGCCGTCGGTGAGCCACCACCTGGCCCGCCTGGAGGCCGAGACCGGTGTCCGGCTGATCCAGCGCGCGGGACGCGGCATCCGCCTCACTGACGCCGGGCGCCTGCTCGCCGACCGGGCCACCGAGGTGCTGGGGCGGCTGGACGCCGCGGAGAATGAACTGGCTGCGCACGCCGGGCTGAGCGCGGGACGTGTCCGGCTCGCGGCGTTCCCCTCGGCGCTCGGCACGATCGTCCCGGCGGCGGCGGCCATGCTGCGGGCGGAGTACCCGGGCATGGACGTCCGGCTCACCGAGGCCGAGCCGCCGGAGGCGCTGCGGATGCTGCGCGCGGGCTACGTCGACGTCGCGCTCGTTTTCCGGTACGCCCAGAGGCCGGCGCCGGCGGAGGCCGATCCTGCGGCCTTCCCTGCGGGGGCCGATCCTGCGGGGGCCTTCCCTGCGGGGGCCTTCCCTGCGGGGGCCGATCCTGCGGGGGCCGATCCTGCGGGGGCCTTCCCTGCGGGGGCCGATCCTGCGGGGGCCGATCCTGCGGGGGCCGATCCTGCGGGGGCCGATCCTGCGGGGGCCGATCCTGCGGGGGCCGATCCTGCGGGGGCGGATGGCCCGGCGGGGGTGGCGCGCCCGGAGACTGGCGGCCTGGCGGGTACGGCGGGTACGGCGGGTACGGGAGCAGGCATGGGAGCTGGCGACCCCTTCCCCGGGGCGCCGACGGCCGCCCGCGGGGAAAACGGGACCCGGGGACGCCTCGTGCTGGACGAGCCCGTGCACCTGGTGACCCGGGCCAGGAATACCCCGAACGGTGCCGACAGCGCCAACGGGGCCGGTCGGGCCAGTGGGGCCAGTGGGGCCACTGTGCCGGGTGAGCCTGGCGGGACGCACGTCGCCGACCTGGCCCGCTACGCCGGACGCCGGTGGATCGCGGGTTGTGAACGGTGCCGGGTGCACCTGATTACGCAATGCTCGCTGGCCGGCTTCACCCCGAAGATCGCCTTCACGACCGACGACTACGTGGCGGTACAGGCTCTCGTCGCCGCCGGGCTCGGGGTAGCCACCCTGCCTGACCTGGCGCTACGCGCGGCCCGGCATCCGGCCATCCGCACCGCCGAGTTGCCAGGTGCGCGCCGGCACGTATTCGCTCTCCAGTACGGTGAACCGCCCGACTCCCCCGCCACGATCCGGCTCATCGACGCGCTCAGTGCCGCGGCCGCCGCGCTCGCCGCCGCCCCCATGCCGCACGGGCACCTCCCGCCGCCACCAGCCGTACGCACCCCCCAGGCCGTCGTCCCGTAACCCCGCCCGTACGCGCCCCCACCCCCAACCCCCCCGCCCCGCCAAGGGGCCACGTTGGTATCTCCGTAGACGCCCTAACGTCCACGTTGGTACCAACGCTGCCCAGTCACCCTGGCACCCGGGACGCACGGATGGGGAGGGCGCGGGCGGCGGATGCGCGGGCGGCGGGAGATGGGCTACAGTCGCGCGCGTGACATCGGGCGACCCCGTTGTACGTAAAGGCGCCCCTCCCGCGACCCCGTTGTACGTAAAGGCGCCTCTCCCGCGACCCCGTTGTACGTAAAGGCGCCTCTCCCGCGACCCCGTTGTACGTAAAGGCGCCTCTCCCGCGACCCCGTTGTACGTAAAGGCGCCTCAGCCGCGATCCGCAGTGCGCCTGAGGCGGGCGCCTGGGGACCCGGGTGGCGGCGGAACGGCTCTGGTCTGGTCAGATTGGGCGCATGGCACGCACCACGCGGCACGCAGGGCAGTGGACGCTCGAGGATTGGTTCGCCTCGCCGTGGCATTACCTTCCCGTCGAGGTGCCGCCGGGTACCTGGGGCGTGCGGGTAACCCTCAGCTACGACCGGGCGGCCGGGGTACTGGACCTCGGCTGCCTCGGGCCTGGCGGGCCACGGGATTTCCGCGGCTGGTCGGGGGGCGCGCGGGACGGATATGTGATCACCGCCGATGAGGCCACCCCCGGGTACCTGCCCGGCGCGATCGAGCCGGGGCAGTGGCAGGTGATCGTCGGCACCCATCAGGTTCCCCCGGGCGGCCTCCCGTACGAGCTGACGGCGGAGGCCATCGCGTCCCCCGGACGCCTGCTGGAACCGCCCCCGGATGTGCCCCCGGCGCCGGACCGCCCGCCGCGGCGGAACCTCCCGGCCAGCGGCGGACGGCGGTGGCGGGCTGGGGATCTGCACACGCACACGGTGCATTCCGATGGCGCGCTCACCGTTGGCGAATTGGCCCGGTTCGCGGCCGAAAGCGGCCTGGAGTTCATCGCCGTCACCGATCACAACACGGTCAGCCATCACCGGGAACTTCCCCCGGCCGCAAGCAGGCACGGGATCACGCTCATCCCTGGGCAGGAGGTAACGACCAGCGACGGGCACGCCAACGCGCTAGGCGACATCGAATGGGTGGACTTTCGCGAACCGGCCGCCGGGTGGCTGAAGACCGCCCAGCGCCGCGGCGGCCTGCTGTCGGTCAACCATCCGATCGCGGGCCCGGTGAGCTGGATGCACGCCATGCCAGAGCGCCCTCCGCTGGTGGAGGTGTGGCACTGGAGCTGGCTCGACCTGAAGTGGACGACGCCGTTGTCCTGGTGGCGTGCGTGGCACCCGGACGCCGTTCCCGTGGGCGGCAGCGACTGGCACCGGGCCGGCTCGGACGCCCCGCCCGGAACGCCGACCACCTGGGTGGAGTCTGCCACCAGCGACCCGGCCGACCTGCTCGCGAGCATCGCCGCGGGACGGGTGGCGATCTCGGCGCACCGGGACGGCCCGGTACTCCTGCGCACGGGGGGCGAACTCGTGGCCGTGGACGCCGACGGCGCTACCCTCACCGGCCCGGACGGCCCGCGTGCCCGGGTCCGCGGCGATATGGCGCGCTTTCCGGGCACGGCCGGATGCCATCGCCTGCTGACCGCTACCGGGGCCACGCTCGCCCTGACACCGTGACGGCCGGACTGCCCGCGGGTCCGGCGCGGCCCCGCCGGACCCGCGGCCGGACCGCGGCCGGACATGCGAGGGTCCCGCGCCCAGAACCTTGAGGCGCGGGACCCTCGCGATGAACGTGGCGGAAGCTCAGGAACCGGCGGTCAGCGAGGCCGTGCCCGTGGCGGACACGCCACCCAGAGCCGGGACGGAGATGGTGGCCGAGCCAGGGTCGCCGGACACGGTGGTGCTGGCGCCAGAAACGCCGGAGGCCGCGGCGTTGATGTCGCCGGCGCCATTGACCGTACCGGTCGCGCCGGCCGGCCCGCCGACCGTGACGGTCACGCCGGACAGGCCGGCGGACGCGCCGGTCACGCCACTTGCCGCACCGGTCACGTCACCGGTAGCACCGGTCATGCCACTCGCCGCAGCAGTCACGCCGGACAGGTCGCTGGCCGCACCGGTCACCGCGCCGGTGGCGCCGCCGCCGCTCAGGCCGACAGTAACGCCGGAAGGGTTGACCGACGCCGCGGCGCCGGTCGCCGAGCCGCCGATGGTCACCAGGCTGCCGTCCGTGGAGACCTGGATGGCGGCGATAGCACCCGGCAGCTGGAGCGCCGGGCCGACGGACAGCTGGAGCGCCGGGCTGGCCGACAGCTCCGGCGTAGCGTCCGCCATGGCCGTACCAGCGGTAAGAACGCTCGATGCAAGGATGGCCGCCGAGGCAGCGCCCCCAAGGAAAACACGCCGATTGAACACGACAACTCCGTTCGACTGAGTGTGGGAGGGCTCTCGCGTTGACTGTCTGTGATGAGCCGAGTCGGACCCTAGCACACGCTCAGTAAACAATTAGTGACTCTTTGAAGTTAGGCTGCTCAGGGGAAAATAGCACGTGAGGGCGAATGGAACGGGCCGGGATGTGGGCGGACCGATCTGCTCCCGCCGATCCGGGCGGGGCAGGCTACCCGCGAGCCGGAACCCCCGGCGGGTCGGAGCGATCAGCCGGCCGGCCGGACCGTCACCGCGTCGACGAGGCGCTCGTACTCGGCGAGGTTGACGTCACCGGACGGGTCGGCCGCGGCGGCCACGGCGACCGCGTGCCGCAGCAGGTCCGGCCATGACCAGCCGAGCAGGAGACCGGGCACCAGGCCCGCCACCAGCGCACCCAGCGACTCGGGCGACGCGCCGCCCGCCGGGTCCGGCTCCGGGCGATCAAGCGTGGCATTCCAGCGCCCGGCCTTGGTGACGACCCCGACCCGGCGGCCGGACGGGGTGGCCACGGCGGACGCGCCCAGCCGCAGTAGCGCATCACCGCTCGCGGGCGTCATCGTCAGCCTCATCCGCCCGGGCGGCTTCGCCGGCCCTCGCAGATTCCCCGGCCACCGTGTCATCATCGGCGTCGGGGACGACCAGATCCGGGCGGCGGGCGGCCGCGTGGCGCAGCGGGCTGCCGCCGGCGTTGAGGATCACCGGCACACCCGCCTCGGCCGCCCAGGTGGCCAGCGACCCATAGATCTCCGGCGGCAGGCCAGCCGGGAGGGTCCCGCACAGGACGACGGCCGTCGCATCGGCGAGCAGCCGCCGGTAGTCGCCGGCGAATCGGCCCAGCTCCTCGGTCGTCACGTAGGGCCCGGGTTCACGCAGCCGCATTGTCCGCCGCCGCACCGGATCGGTGACCTCCAGGACGCGGCGGGACTCCCGGCCGATGTCGGTGAACGCCACCGGGATCCCGGACCGGCCGAGGTCCTCCCTGATCAGCTCGCCGGCCGCGCCGCCCGTCAGGCCCGCGGCCAGCACCTCGTGCCCGAACGTGTGCAGCACCCGGGCCACGGCCACGCCGCGGCCGCCCGCGCGGTGGCGCACCCGGGTGACGTCCCGCGTCGCGTGCCATGACAAGCCTTCCGCCTCGTAGGCGACGTCCAGCGCGGCGTTGAGCGTGACGGTAACGATCACAGATGGTCCTCACGGCGGGCACGCGCCAGGACCATACTCCCGGCCCTGGAACGGGGTTCGCGTGCCGTTCGGCATCATATGTGGCGTAGTGACCGCGGACGGCCCGGCTCAGGACGCGCGGCAGAAGCAGTCCGCCAGGTGGTCGTTGACGATGCCGCAGGCCTGCATGGTCGCGTACGCGGTGACCGGCCCGGTGAACGTGAAGCCGGCCCGGCGAAGCTCGGCGGACAGCGCCTTCGAGGCGGCCGTCTGCGCGGGGACGTCCGCCAGCGTCCGCGGCGCGGGGGCCGGCTCGCCCCCGTACTTCCAGACCAGTTCGCTGAGACCGCCGGGCACGGTGAGCGCGGCCCGCGCGTTCGTGATCGCGGCCGTGATCTTCTGCCGGTTCCTGATGATGCCGGCGTCCGCGAGCAGGCGCTGCACGTCGCCGTCACCGAAGCTGGCCACCGACTCGATGTCGAACCCGGCGAACGCGGCGCGGAAGTTCTCCCGCTTGCGCAAGACCGTCAGCCAGGACAGCCCGGACTGGAACGCCTCCAGGCAGAGCCGTTCGAAGATCGCTTGATCGCCATGCAGCGGGCGGCCCCATTCCTCGTCGTGATAGGCAAGGTACTCCGGAGCACTGAGCCCCCAGGGGCAGCGCAGGTGGTCGTCCGGGCCGGCCACCGCGCCGTTACTCATGGTCCTGATCGCTACCGGCCGGCTGCCGCGCTTCTTCGTAGCCCGCCGGGCCGGGAGCATCGTAGCCCGCCGGGCCGGGAGCGTCCTGGCTGTCCCCGTGCTGGCGGGCCGCGTCCTGGTCGGCCTGGTCCTGCTCCTGGATACGGGTTGCTTTCGCGCGCTGGTGCGCCACGCCCCAGACCAGGGTCTGATGGGGCCGCTCGTCCCACTTGGCGTCGGGTTCGTCCCCGGCGGCGCGGGATCCGGCAGGCGGGGCGGCCGGCGGCTCAGCGGCCGGGTCCCAGAAGGATGGCGGCCGGGACAGGTCCGCGGCATCCGCCGGCACGCGGGGCAGGTCAGGGTCCGTCACCGGCCCCGAGTCATGGTCATCCGCATCTCCGTCGCGGGCCTGATCGTGCGGCCGGGCCGGCTCCCAGGCCGACGGCTGGGCCGGCGCTTCCCACGTCTCGTGCTGGCTCGTGCGCCAGGCCAGGTCCTGGCCGGCCTCCGGGCAGGCGGGGTCCTCGTGGGCGGCGTCCGCGTAACTGGCGGTCTCCTGCGGGGGCTGGCCGTGGGCGGCCGCCTCGTAGGCCGGTTCCTCCTGCCCGGCATCCGCGTAACCGGTGGTCTCGGACGGGGCCTCCTCCTCGGCGGCCGGCCCGTAGGGAAAGGTGTCGCCGGCGGCCGCTGCCGCCGTGTACGCGGCCGCCGCCGGGTACGGGGGCTCTTCGGGGGCGGGTGCCCCGTAGCGGGACTCCCCCGGCCCGGGCTCGCCGGCGGCCTCCTCCTCGCCCGGGGGCCACGGCGGGACGGTGTCGTCCGGCGACGCCGGCCCGGCCGCCGGGTCCTGAATCGCGGGCTGGGCCTCCGGCGGGTGGCCCCCGGCCTGCCTGCGCAGGTCGGACACCTCCTGCTCGAGGGCGGAGATCCGGACGTCCCGTTCGGTCACGGCCCGCGCGATGGCCTCCAGCGCCTCATCGGTGACGCGCATGTTGTAACCCCACGCGGCCGAGGGCGGGCGCAGCATCACCACATCGGCCGCGGTGACCGGGCCGAGGTCGATGGGCGGATAATCGGGATAGTCCGGGGCCATCTCCCCGCCGCGGCCCGAAGCGACCACGACGACGCCGGCCAGGATGATGACCGCCGCGACAAGCATGAGCACAAGCACGTTATGAATCGTGCCATGGCCGGCGCGTGCAGTGGCAACTAAGGGACGTTTCACCGCGCGGCGCCGTTACCCGCGCGGCGCCTGGGTCAGGCGGGCCTGGATCAGGCGTCCAGGTCGCGCACGAAGCCCTGGTGATTGTGGGCATCGGTGATGATGCGCACCACCTCATCGGCCTCGTCCGCGACGTGCACCAGGTCCAGATCGATGGGCGAAACGTTCCCCGCGGCGCACATCGTGGACTTCAGCCAGGACAGCAGGCCCGACCAGTAGGCGCTGCCGACCAGCACGATCGGGAACTTGGTGATCTTGCCGGTCTGCACCAGGGTGAGCGCCTCGAACAGCTCATCCATCGTGCCGAAGCCCCCTGGCAGCACCACGAACGCCTGCGAGTACTTCACGAACACCGTCTTGCGGACGAAGAAGTAGCGGAACTCCAGGCCGATGTCGACGTACTGGTTCAGCCCCAGTTCGAGCGGCAGCTCGATGCCCAGGCCGACGGACACGCCGCCGGCCCCGGCGGCGCCCTTATTGGCCGCCTCCATGATCCCCGGGCCGCCCCCGGTGATAATCGCGTAGCCCGTCTTGGCCAGGCCCCCGGCGATGCGTTCGGCGAGCTCGTACTCGGGGCTGGCCCGCGGTGCCCGGGCCGAGCCGAAGATGGATACCGCGATCCCCAGCTCGGCCAGGAGCCCGAAGCCCTCGACGAACTCGGCCTGTATCCGCATGACCCGCCACGGGTCGGCGTGCACCCAGTCGGCCGGACCCCGCCGGTCAAGCAGCCGCTGGTCTGTCGTAGTCGACGGGATCTGCCTGCCCCTGAGGGTCGCAGGTCCCTGCCGGCGCTCCCGCCGGTTCGCATCGGAATTCACACTCATCGTCCCCCCAACGGTAATAGCGCCGGCGCAGTGTTTCACGCCGCTCCCTGCGCTACGCCGGCCGGTTCCCCCGCCCGTTTACGAGCTGACCTCAGGCGTTCACGCCGTGGTCGCGGAGGATTTCGTTCAGCGAGGCCTTGTCGTGGCGGTCGCCCTCCGGCAGCCGCCGCAGCACCAGCACGCACGGCAGGCCGAAGTCCCCGCCCGGGAAGCTCCGGGTGCGGGTCCCGCTGACGCAGACCGACCACTCGGGCGCTTCGCCGCGGGGCAGTTCCTCCCCGCTCTGCGCATCGATGACGTGCGTGCTCGCGGTCAGGATGGTCCCGGCGCCCAGCACGGCGCCGCGGCCGACCCGGGCCCCGTCCACGACCATGCTGCGCGACCCGATGAACGCGTCGTCCCCGACCATCACCGGCACGGCGTTCGGCGGCTCCAGCACGCCGCCGATGCCCACGCCGCCGGATAGGTGCACGTTCTTGCCGATCTGGGCGCACGAGCCCACGGTGGCCCAGGTGTCCACCATGGTGCCCTCGTCGACGTAGGCGCCGATGTTGACGAACGACGGCATCAGCACCACGCCCGGTGCGACGTAGGCGCCCCAGCGGGCGATCGCGCCCGGCACCACCCGGACCCCATCCAGGCGCGTCTTGAGCGGCACCCGGTCCTGATAGCGGAAATCCCCGGCCTCGGACCGGGTCATCGGCAACAGCCGGAACGCGAGCAGGATGGCGCGCTTGGCCCGCTCGTCCACCACCGCCTTCCCGGTCGCCGGGTCGGCCCACGCCACCCTGGCCTCCCCGGCGTCGAGCTGGTCGATCGCGGCCGTCACCTCGGCCCGCGCGTACGCATCGTCGGGGGTGAGCCGGGAGCGGTATTCCCACAGCTCATCGATGCGGAACGACAGCGGCGACGCCAGTTCGGCCGCGCTGGCGGCCCCGGCAGATGACTCCTCCATGGAGCCGGAGCTTAGCGCCCGCACGGCGTACAGCACGCCACGGCCGCCGGTAGCGTCTGAAGGGTGCCGAGAAGACGAGCGCGACGGAAGGGCGTCGCGATCTTCACCGCCTGCGTCCTGGCCATACTGGCCGTCGCGGGTTACTTCGCCTACTCGGCCTTCCAGCACGTCACGCCGTTCCTGACGCCGGCCGGCTGCCAGGCGGGCAGCGGTACCAGCGCGGTCGCACTCGACCCCCAGCAGGCCAGCATCGCCGCCACGATCGCCGGCGTCGCGGCGCGCGACCGGCTCCCGGCGCGCGCCGTCACGATCGCCTACGCGACGGCCATGCAGGAATCGCACATGCACAACCTCGACTACGGTGACCTGGACTCGGTGGGTGTCTTCCAGCAGCGGCCCTCGGAAGGGTGGGGTACCGCCAGCCAGCTCGAAGACCCGGTCTACGCCACCACCAAGTTCTTCGGCGCGCTGACGCAGATACCCGGCTACCTGCAGATGCCCGTGGACGAGGCCGCCCAGGCCGTCCAGCACAGCGCTGACGGGTCCGCCTACGCACAGTACGACCTGATGGCAACGTCAATGACCAGCGCATTCACCGGTCAATGGCCGCGCGCGGTCTGGTGCTGGCCTGGCCCCGAGCAGTCGCAGCCGCAACCGAACCTGGCCGCCTCCGGCCCGGCGCTGGCCGCGGCTTTCGGGCCCGGCGGGGCCGAACGGCCGATTATCGCGATCACCTCGGCCCGCTCGGCCAAATCCGTGAGCGTGGACGTGCGGGCGCAGCCGGCGGACGCCTGGACGGTGGCGTCGTGGCTGGTGACGCACGCACCGCTGTACGGCATCAGCGACGTGCGGTACGCCGGTTACCAGTGGACCGCGTTGGCCGGCAGCCGGGGATGGCAGCTGGCCAGCGGGACGGGCAGCCGGGCCGACGCAACGAGCGCGACCAGCGGAAGTATCCTGCTGCACTGAGGCATACCATGCTCGGAACCGGCATACTGATCGCGAGCGGCAATCAGCTAGCCGGCGACCCACGGCCACTGGTGGCACGCCGGACTGGCCTGTGGCCAGAATGAGTGGAAAGCAGCGAATTGGCCCGGGCTGCCGGCCTGCCGAGCCCGGACGACAGAGGAGTTCACACGTGACCTACGTCATCGCGCAGCCCTGCGTCGATGTGCTTGACAGAGCGTGCATCGAAGAGTGCCCGGTGGACTGCATCTACGAGGGCGAGCGCATGCTCTACATCCACCCGGACGAGTGCGTGGACTGCGGAGCGTGCGAGCCGGTGTGCCCGGTCGAGGCCATCTATTACGAAGACGACGTGCCGGACCAGTGGAAGGACTACTACAAGGTCAACGTCGACTTCTTTGAGGACCTCGGCTCACCGGGCGGCGCGTCCAAGACCGGCAAGATCGGCAAGGATCACCCCGTGGTCGCGGCGCTGCCGCCGCAGGGGGAAGAAAGCTGACCCTCGCCGCACGGCTGCCGGCCTTCACCTGGGACCGGGTCGCGCAGTACCGCAAGGAGGCCGAGCGGCACCCGGGCGGGATCGTCGACCTCTCGATCGGGGCTCCCGTCGACCCGGTGCCGGACACGGTCCGGGCCGCGCTCGCGGCGGCCGCCAACGCGCCGGGGTACCCGCTGACCCGGGGCACCCCGGCGGTGCGCGAGGCGGCGGCGGGATGGCTGGCACGACGGCACGGCGTGACGGTCAGCCCGGACGCGGTCCTGCCGGTCATCGGCACCAAGGAGTTCATCGCCTGGCTGCCGACGATGCTGGGCTGCGGCGCCGGGGACACGGTGGTGTACCCGGCGCTGGCCTACCCCACGTATGACGCCGGGGCGCGCCTCGCCGGCACCACGTCCCTGGCTACCAGCAGCACGCTGGCGATCGGCCCGCAACCGGTCCGGCTGGCCTGGATGAACTCCCCCTCCAACCCGACCGGGCAGGTGCTGCCGCCTGAGCACCTGGCGAAAATGGTGCGCTGGGCGCGGGAACGCGGGACCGTCCTGGCCTCCGACGAGTGCTACATCGAGCAGGGCTGGGACGCGTCGCCGGTGTCCGTGCTGCGGCCGGACGTGTGCGGCGGCTCGCCCGACGGGCTGCTCGCCGTCCACTCGCTGTCCAAGCGCTCCAACATGGCCGGTTACCGGGCCGGGTTCGTCACCGGCGATCCCGGGCTGATCGCCGGGCTGCACGAGATCCGGCGGCACGCCGGGATGATCGTGCCCGCCCCCGTCCAGGCCGCGATGATCGCCGCCCTCGACGACGACGCGCACGCCGATGAGCAGCGGGAGCGGTACCGCTCCCGGCGGACCGTACTGCGGGCCGCCCTGACCGCCGCGGGCTGGGTGATCGAGCATTCGGAGGCCGGGCTGTACCTGTGGGCGACGCGGCCCGGATCCGGCGGCTGGGAGTCGGCCCGGCTACTGGCCGAGGCCGGGATCCTGGTGTCGCCGGGTGAGCTGTACGGCGCGGCGGGCACCGCCTACATCCGCGTGGCGCTGACCGCCACCGACGAGCGCGTCGCCGCCGCGGCCGCGCGCCTCACCGCCCTGGCCTAGGAGTGGCCGCTGAACATAAGAGTTTTGGGGGCGGGAAGAGCGCCGACAAGGCCGTCTATGCGGCAGTAAGCCAGGGCCCTCGCGGGCCGGCAACGTGGTCGCTCTTCCCGCCTGTGGCGAGCCTGGCAGGCTTGGCGGGGTGGCCGCAAGCGGGCCTGGTGCCTGCCGGGCCCGCGGTGGTCACTCAGGGGAGTACCCATGTTCCGTTCTCGCGGGCCAGGCCGCGGCTGATCAGGGTGCGCAGGTTGAGGGCAGCGGTGCGGCGGTGGAGCCAGGCGCCGTTTTTAACGGTGCCGCGGTAGCGGAGTTTGAGGCGCCGGCCGCCGCGGCTGGCGATCTGGGAGATGACCCGTTCCACGTTGGGCCGGTATGTCCGGTAGTCCTGGCGCAGTGACGGCTGGGCGGCCCAGGTGGCGCGGGCCGCCCGCAAGATCGCGTCGTGGGGGTGCAGTTCCGGGGCGCGGCCGTCTTTGGCGGTGGTGCACCGGGCGCGCAGCGGGCAGCCACGGCATGCCGCGCCGAAGGTGACGTTGCGGTGGGCGCTGACCGGGCGGGTGATGCCGGCCGGGCAGGTCACGATGCCGGCGGTCTCATCGACGGTGAAGTCATCGATGGTGAACCCACCCGCAACAGCCGGCCGCATTTTGACTGAAGCTCTGATGAAAGAATGGGCCTACGACTGTCGTCGCTTCATGGAGCGATGCGCAATGACCGTATCAATGCGTCTCGCGAGTAATAATTCGCTACGATTGGAAAAGCTTGGCCTCGTTGATAGAACTATTCAGCTGGGCAACAGTACGGCAGCAATAGAAGAACTTAACCATCCAATCACGGTTGGCGATCATCTGATTCTTTCGAGCCGTGGCGTTCGCAAAAAAATTGTGCGCATTGATTCGATAATGTCTGATGGCAAGTCATATAATAAGCTTCCTGCGGCAGTCAACACGTAGCTGTAGGACTAAATAGTCCACATGGTCAATTTGACATTTATCTAACACCGTAGCTGTGTGCACAGCGACGCTACAAAGTACACACAGGGCAATAACACGCTGTGCGGCCGGTGAGCGGCATCGTCTCCAGCGGCGGTAGACGCTGTCTGAGGGTCGGCACGGTCGGTAGCGGTGCTGTGTGGGCGCTCTGCGAGCGGTGTGCAAGCGGAGGGAAGGCTCGTTCTCGGGGCGCACACCCTTTCTGATTCAGCGCTGCCTGGGTTATCCCGCATCATTCAGACTGACGATTGGCCCGAGCCGGTCACCGATCAGTCGGTAGAGGCCAAGCACATCCTGTGGCGGCTCAGGATGCTCAGCAGCGAAATAGGCCCCGGTCAGCGGCTTGTTGCGGCCTACTTCGGCCCGCGCGCTGGCCAGCAGAGCCGGATCGACCCGGCGCAAGAACGCCTCGAATTCGCCGCTCTTGCTGCCGTCATCGCCAAACTGATCAGCCAGGGTGAACACCCCAGCCCGCTGCCAGAATTCCCGCCAGCCCGTGAAATCGTCGTCATTGCAAGGCGGGGAATCCGGAACATGCCCCAGCTCTCCGAGCTGTTTTGCGAGTTTGCTGTTACGCCGTAGGGCCGGGCCGTCTGCCACGATCGCCCAAGGCACGCCGAACGCATCGAGATATTTCACGTAGGCGCCGAACCCGGAATCGCTGCCCACGCTGATAACTGGAATGTGCCAGGTAGGCTTTGGCAGCACTGGCTATTTTCGCGCCGTTCGGACAGCGCGTTTGCTTGTGGGCCCGTGGTCCGTTCAGGAAGGGCTGGCGGCGCCGTCTTTCGCGCGGCTGGTGAAGGCTTCCCATGTTTGCTGGCTGAAGACGAGCCGGGGGCCGACTGGGTCTTTGGAGTCGCAGACCGCGATGACGCCGCCTGTGGTGGTGACCTGGACGCAGGCGCCGTTGCCGCTGCTGTGGCTCGAGGTACGCCATCCGGTGTCGGAAAGGTCTGGGGTGTTCATGTCCGCACCCCCTCCGCTTCTATGTGTCTGTCGCGGCGGCGGCGAGGAGGGCGATGCTGTCATCGGGCCGCAGGGCCGCCGCGCGCAGGTGCTCGAACATCACGATATACCGGCTGATCTCGGTTTCCTGTTCCAGGAACAGGTCACCGGCCATGCTGTCGATGTAGACGATGCTCTGATCGGCTGGATCAGCGAACCCCAGCACGATGAACGAGCCGGGCATGCCCGGATGCGCCCCGGCTGCGAACGGGATCATCTGGATGGTCACGTTCGGCAACGCGGCTGCCTCACCGAGCCGAACGAGCTGGGCGGCCATCACCTGCGGGCCGCCGACCTGGCGGCGGCCCGCGGCCTCATCCATGATGGCGCCAGGTACGCCAGGCCCGCGCATTACTGACCCGCTTCCTCACCGGCTTCCCGGCGCCGATGACGCCGTGCTCCTGGCCAGCGAGCTATGCGGCAATGCCATCACCCATTCAGCCAGCGGGCAGCCCGGCGGATTCTTCATCCTGCGCGCCCGCGCCCAGGGCATCACCCACCTGCTGGCCGAGGTCGAAGACAACGGCAGCACCTGGGACGGTAACCTCCACGCCGCTCAGGCCCCACACGGCCTGTTCCTGGTCCGTCAGCTCGCCACCAGTTGCGGCACCCGGCCCGGCCACTATGGCTGGATTAGCTGGTTCACCCTCACCCCCGCGCATCACCACCAGGCCACCCGGTAGAGGAAAACCCCATGCTCACCACCCGCACCGGACCGGCCCCCGGGGCCCGCCACCCGCAGGACGTCAGCAGAGCCGCAGCCTTGCTCACCAGTCGGCTCGCCGAAGCCGGGCTGACGTGCAGAACTCACGACGACGACTACGGGCACGGGCTGCAGATGACCGTCCTGAACGCCGCCGACGCCCGCAGCCCGCTCACCGCCGGGCACAACGGCATCATCCGATGGCAGTATGAGCCCTGCACCGGGCCGGTCACCGAACCCGCCGCTATCACACACCTGGTGTCGCACCTGCTCGGCGCCCCAGCCAGCCAGCCGCCCGGCGACAACTACCGCACATTCCTGCTCAAGGGCGCGGCCGGACGGCAACTGCAAGACCTCGGACTGGCTGTCACCCTGCTGGTGGATGAAGACCCGACGTCTTCCGGCCGGTACCCGTCCAGCACGAACGACAGAATGCCCGCCTTGGCCGGCGCGGTGCCGATCAGGCGCAGGCCCGGCACAGCGGTCAGCGCCCGCGTCGCGTAGCCGAGCAGTTCGTGCTCGTACCTGGCGATGTTCACGCGGCCGATTCGCTCCACGTAGCCGAGCGCCGTCGCGAGGCCAGCGGCGTCCGCGATGGAACCGGTCCCGGCTTCGAAGCGGGCCGGTGGCGGCTGGTAGGTGGTTCGCTCGAAGGTGACGTCCCGTATCATGTTGCCGCCTCCCTGCCAGGGGCGCATCGTGTCGAGCACGTCCGCCTTCCCGTACAGGGCGCCGATGCCGGTCGGCCCGTAGACCTTGTGGCCGGAGAAGACGTAGAAATCCGGATCGAGCTGCTGCACGTCGACGGGGGCGTGCGCGACTGCCTGCGCCCCGTCGACCAGCACACGGGCACCGGCGGAATGGGCCGCGTCGATGACCTCGCGGAGCGGGACGATCGTCCCCAGCGCATTGGACACGTGCGCGATGGCGACCAGCCGGGTCCGCTCGGTGAGCAGCCGGCGGTACTCATCGAGAATGATCTGGCCGTTGTCGTCGACCGGGATCACGCGCAGCCTTGCCCCTCGCTCCTCGGCCAGAAGCTGCCACGGAACGATGTTCGCGTGATGTTCCAGGCAGGAGACGACGACCTCGTCGCCGGCGTGGATCTGCGCCCGGCCCCAGCTCTGCGCCACCAGGTTGATCGCCTCGGTGGCGCCCCGGACGAAAACGATGTCGTCGGGGGACGGCGCGCCCAGGAACTGCGCGACGCTGGCCCGCGCGTCCTCGTACACCTGCGTGGCCCGGGTGGCCAGTTCGTGCGCACCGCGATGGACGTTGGAGTTCTCGTGGCAGTAGAAGCGGGTAAGGCGGTCGATCACTTCCTGCGGTTTCTGCGTCGTCGCGGCGTTGTCCAGCCAGACCAGCGGGTGCCCGTTGACGTGCTCAGCGAGAATCGGGAAATCGCGCCGGATCGTGTCCACGTCGTAGGCGTAGGCCGCTCCCGGCATGCCGGGGGTAGCCAGCGCAGCCGCCGCGGTTGGCGCGGCCGGCGCGGCCGGCCTATCCGTCACGGCCGGCCCGGGTACGGTCAGCGGGATGTTCACACCGGTTTGCGGTGACGGGCCGATGAAGTAGAACTCTTGGCCGCGCGATGGCGCGTGCGGGCCAGCTGGCGCGGTTCCGGGTCCCGCTGCGGGAAGGACGGGAACCGCGGGGTCCGCTGCCGGCAGGGGGATCGGCACGCGCAGGTCCCATCCTGATGGCGGGATGGGCAGCGACGGCACGCCTCCCAGCCGCGGGCACGCAGGCGGCGGTACCGCCTCGGCGGCTCCCGGCTCCTTCGGCAGGAACGGCGCGCTGGCCAGCGCTTCGGCCGCCCTTATCGCCTCCGCCGCCAGCGCGGCCAGGCTGCCGCCGGCCAGGTGACCCGCGGCCGGCCTGGCAGCAGAGGGTGGGTCAGCCGGGCCGGTCGCGTTTTCCGCTGGCCCGGCCCCCAATGCCGGCCCGCCGGGCGATGCCGGCCCGCCGGGCGATGCTGATCCGCCAGCCAGCGCCGGATCACCAGGCAGCACCGGATCACCAGGCAGCACCGGATCACCAGGCAGCACCGGATCACCAGGCAAGGCGGTGAAGAACTCGCTGGCCAGGCGCGTCAGCGCGGCCTCGTCCAGACGGCCATTGCGGTGGCCGTTACGATTAGCGTTCATGACCTCACCGGTAGGTGTGCGCGTAGTCGTGGAACTTGCCGACCTCGACGTCATCGAGCACCGCGAGGGCATCGTCGGTCAGCACGGCGAGCGAGCAGTACAGCGAGATCAGGTAGGACGCGATCGCGCTGCGTGAGATGCCCATGAAGCGGACCGAAAGCCCCGGGCTCTGCTCGCCGGTCAGGCCGGGCTGGTACAGGCCGACGACACCGCGGCGTTCCTGGCCGACCCGCAGCAGCAGAATCTTGGTCTTTCCCTCCTCCAGCGGAACCTTGTCCGAGGGGATCAGCGGGAAACCGCGCCAGGTGATGAACTGCGAGCCGAAGAGGCTCACGGTCGCCGGCGGCACGCCGCGCCGGGTGCATTCACGGCCGAACGCCGCGATGGCCTGTGGATGGGTGAGGAAGAACGCCGGCTCCTTCCAGACCCGGGTGATCAGCTCGTCGAGGTCGTCGGGCGTCGGCGCGCCGGTGAGGGTGGAGATGCGCTGCCGGTCGGCGATGTTCGCGAGCATGCCGTAGTCAGGATTGTTGACCAGTTCCGACTCCTGGCGTTCCTTGATCGTTTCGATGGTCAGTCGCAGCTGCTCCCCGATCTGGTCGTAGGGGCTGCTGTACAGGTCGGAGACCCGGGTGTGGATGTCGACCACGGTCGAAACAGCGTTGAGGAGGTACTCGCGGGGGTGGTCTTCGTAGTCGACGAACGATAGCGGCAATTCGGACTCGTCGCGCCCGGGACAGGCGACGTCCACGGTCTCGGGATGCCGGACCTTGTTCAGCCGGTAGATGCCCGCCTCGACCGGCTCCCACGGCAGGAGGTGAACGAGCCACCGCGGTGTGATCGTGGTTGCGGGGCCAAGGGCCCGCACCCGATCCAGGGCATCGGCGCCGGGTTCGTCCCGCCGGTCCTGGAGATGGCGCTGGTCGATGAGATCATCGGCGTCGGCAACGAGGACGCGCTGGACCTGGCCCGGCGGCTGGCGACCGAGGAGGGCCTGCTGGTAGGGATCTCCTCGGGCGCGGCGGCGTGGGCCGCGATCCAGGTGGCCCGGCGGCCGGAGAACGCGGGGAAGCTGATCGTGGTCGTGCTGCCGGACTTCGGCGAGCGGTACCTCAGCACGGCGCTGTTCGCCGGGCTGGCTGAGTAGCCATGCTGGCAGCCCTGCGGCACGACGTCCAGGCGGCGCGGGACCGGGACCCGGCCGCCTGCTCGGCGCTGACCGTCGTCCTTTGCTACCCCGGGGTGCACGCGCTCTGGGGCCACCGGGTCAGCGGCTGGCTGTGGCACCACCGCGCCCGGCTGCCCGCCCGGCTGGCCGCCGAACTGACCCGGATCTTCACCGGTGTCGATATCCACCCCGCCGCCACGCTCGGCCCCGGCCTGTTCATCGACCACGCCACGGGGGTGGTGATCGGGGAAACCACGCAGATCGGCGCGGACGTCACGATCTACCAGGGCGTCACCCTCGGCGGCACCAGCACCGACACCGGCAAGCGCCATCCCACCGTCGGCGACCGGGTGATCATCGGGTCCGGCGCCAAAGTCCTCGGCCCCATCGTGATCGGCGACGACAGCCGGATCGGCGCGAACGCCGTGGTGGTCAAGCCGGTCCCGGCCGGATCGGTGGTCGTCGGGGTACCCGGCCAGGTCATCGCGCGCAGCCTTCCCCGGGCGGCTACCGCCCTGCCCCGCACCGACGACGCGCTGCTGCCCGACCTGGTCAGCGCCAGCCTCCAATCGCTGATGACCCGGGTCGACCGGCTGGAATCGCTGGCCGACGGGCACCGGGCCGGCCACACCATCCGCCCGCCCGACGCCGGCATCTGGCACGGCGAAGACTTCGCCATCTAACCGCCCCGTCCCGCGCCTACCGGCAGAGTTTTAGGCACATACCGCCCAAAACTCTGCCCATCGTGGGCGGGCCCGTGAGCGGGGCGGGCGCCGGGCGCCGGTCAGGCGGCGCGGAAGATGGGCCAGGCGATCTCGGTGAGCCACTGGGCCTGGTCCGGGGTGTCGTGCGCGCCGGCCAGGTAGTACTCGCGCAGCGGCCCGTCGACGCCGATCTCGTGTGCGGTGACGTACGAGCCGAGCTGCCCGTAGGTCACGTCGATGCTGTCGAGCGAACCGTGGTGCGCCGCCGCGGCGAGCTCGGCGGCCGGGATCACGAGCGGGGTCACGCGGCCGACCGCACGGACGTCCGCGGTGACGGGCACGAAGACGGTGGCGTCGCCCCGGTCACGGGTGAACAGCTCGCTGGCGAACAGGCCGCCGGGCGGCCCGGCCGGGCGCAGGCCCTGGGCCCGCACGGTGGCGTGCAGCTCGCCGAGGGCTCCCTGCCACCACGACAGGACGTCCTCGCGGTCCACGGTCTGCGCGATGCCGGCGGCCGCCGTGGGCGGAACGGTCCGGTACGTCACCGCTGCCGCCTCCCCCGGCCGCTGCAGCAGGTTGCGCAGCGAGTCGACGGCGGCGTACGTCTGGGCCAGCTGCTTCTCCAGCCGGTCCAGGTGCGCCGCGATCAGCGCGTTCCGGGCTGCCGCGTTGGGTGCGGCCAGTACCGCCTTGACATCGGGGACGGGCATCTCCAGGTCCCGCAGCCGGCGGATCACCTGCACGGTGGGGATCTGCGCGAGGGTGTAGTACCGGTACCCGGTGTCCGGGTTCACCTGAGCCGGCTCCAGCAGGCCGACCTGGTGGTAGTGCCGTAGCGTCTTGACGCTCAGATGCGTGATACGGGAAAACTCGCCGACCGGGAGCGAAGCAGCCATGGCCACAGTCTCAGCCCTCCCGTCACCGGAGAGTCAACCACCCGGCGGGCCGCACGATCCGGGCGGCCGCCCTCGTAGGGTTGAGGAGTGCTGAGCCTCTACGACGCGACCTCCGGCCAGGTGACCGGCATCCGGCAGGCTCACCGAGGCGAACTGCGCGTGCTCGCCATCACGGCTCCGGTCACGGGCGAGCCCGATGCCGGGCAGTTGCGCGCGTGGCTGCTGCCCGATCTGATCCGCCGGTGCGCGGAGCGGCGACGCCTGGTCCCGACCATCTGCGAGATCACCGGCGCCGCACCGCCCGTGCCCGTGCCGCGGGCGCCCGCGACCGGGGCAGCGGCCGACGACGGGGCCGGGGCGGGGCACGCGGCGGCGCGGGCGGCGCTGAACATTCACCCACCGGCCCGGATCGCGCCGGCGTCCGAGCCGGTCGAGCGGACGGCTGATTTCCCCGGCCCCAGGCGGCCCGGCGGGACCCCGCCGTTCGACATCGGCACGGGGGCGCCGGACTGGTTCACCGGCCGTACGGCCTGGCCCGGCGGCCCGGCCCTGGCCTGGCTCCTGGCCGCCCCGGCGGGAGGGGCCAGGGCGGATGCGGACACGCCGCGCGACCTGCCCGGCCTGGCCGGGCGCGGTCTCGATCCGCTGGCGCTGCGGCTGGTCCTGCTCGGCACCCCCTACCGGGACGGCCTCAACCTGAACTGGGGCGTGCTGGAGGCGGCGGGCAAGACCCTGCAGCACTGGCGGGAGTCCGTCGCGGAGTGGGCACTGTCCCCCAGCGCGGCGATGTCGGCGCGCTACGCGGACGCGGTGACCGCGGCGTTCGAGAACGACCTGGACACCCCCGCGGCGGTACGCGAACTGGACGCGCTGACGGCCGACCGGGATGTGCCGCCCGGCGCGAAGTTCGAGACGTTCGCGGCCCTGGACCGGCTTTTCGGGCTCGACCTGGCCCGGGACATCGGCACCGTGAGCGCTCCCCGCCGCCGCTGAACCCGTTACTTTCCGTTAGCACGATCTCTCCCTTATTCCTGCGGCCTGCCCCGCCGGAACGGTTCAGGCGCCGCCGCCCCGCCGCTCTGGCCAGCGGCGCCACCGGCCCGGTGGAAGATCTTTAACACGGCCGACATCTGGGTTCCGGTATCATTCGCCGTTCCGGCCAACTGCTTAATGATCCGCCGTTCCAGCCGCATGATTCGCAACGTTTTAAGGCTGACACGCATGGGCAACGCATTATCTGTTGTCTACCGCACCCCTTAAGCTGAGATCACTCAACGCTACGAAGTGCGCCCCGCCCGCTGGGCGGGACCGCAGAGGAGGGTCAGGTGACGGTGACGACAGTGACCGGGGCCGGGCAGCCATTCGCGACCGGAACGGCCGCCAGCCCGCGCAGCATGTTCACGGCGCGGCAGACGATGACGCCCGATGAGCTGATCACGCTCACGACGGCGGAATGGCTGTCGCCGGCGCGCAGCTACCTGATGTGCCCCCCGTCGCACTTCGCGGTCACCTACGCCATCAACCCGTGGATGCGGCCGGATCAGCCGGCCGACGCGGACCGGGCCATGCGGCAATGGGAGCAGCTGCGCCAGATCTACCTGGACCTCGGTCATGCCGTCCAGGTCATCGATCCCGTGCCGGGCCTGCCGGACATGGTCTTCGCCGCGAACGGCGCGACCGTCGTCGGCGGCACCGTGCTGGGCGTGAAGTTCCGCCACCCGGAGCGCGCCGCGGAGGCCGACGCCTACCTGGACTGGTTCCGCACCAGCGGCTACCCGCGGGTGCACACGCCGCGCCTGGTCAACGAGGGCGAGGGGGACATCCTGTTCACCGGGCGGGTCCTGCTCGCCGGGCACGGGTTCCGCTCCGACCCGGCCACCCGGGCCGAGCTGGAAGCGACGTTCGGCATGCCGGCCATCGGCGTCCGCCTGGTCGACCCGCGCTACTACCACCTGGACACGGCGATGTGCGTGCTCGACCCCGACACCGCCGCCTACTACCCGCCCGCGTTCGACTCCGGCGGCCGGGCCACGCTGGCCGCGCTGTTCAGCGAGCTGATCGAGGCTTCGGACGCGGATGCCGAGGTGCTCGGGCTGAACGCGGTCAGCGACGGGCACCACGTGGTCCTGCCCGCGCAGGCCACCGGCCTCGCGGCCAAGATCGCGGCGCGCGGCTTCGAGCCGATCGGCGTGGACCTGTCCGAGCTGCGCAAGGCTGGCGGCGGCCCGAAGTGCTGCACGCTCGAGCTCCGCAGCTGACCGGGCGGCGCCCGGGCGAGGACCAGGCCCGGGCGCAGCGGCCCTTCATCAGCAGCATCGCGATCGCGGCCCAAGGAGGCGGCACATGACGACGGACAGCCTGGCCATCACGGACGGCCTGATGCACAGCGGGCCGGGCAGCCACCCGGGCCGCAGCGCCGGGCTCCGCGCACAGACGGAGACCTACAGCGCGCACACCTACAAGCCACTGCCGGTCGTGATCGCCGAGGCCGAAGGCTGCTGGGTGACCGATGTCGACGGTCACCGTTATCTCGACCTGCTGGCGGCCTATTCCGCGATCAACTTCGGCCACCGGCACCCGCGCCTGGTGGCGGCGGCGCACCGCCAGCTGGACCGGGTCACGCTGGTCAGCCGGGCGTTCGACCACGAGCACTTCGGGCCGTTCTGCGCCGAGCTCGCCGAGCTGGCGGGCATGGAGATGGTGCTGCCGATGAACACCGGCGCCGAGGCGGTGGAAACGGCGATCAAGGTCGCGCGCAAGTGGGGCTACGAGGTCAAGGGTGTCCCCGCCGATCAGGCGGTCATCGTGGCGTTCGGCGGTAACTTCCACGGCCGGACCACGACGATTATCAGCTTCTCCACCGACGAGGACGCCCGCGGCGGGTTCGGCCCGTACACCCCCGGCTTCCGGGTCATCGACTACGGCGACCTCGGCGCCCTCGCCGCGGTCGCGCACGAGCTGGGGGACCGGCTCGTCGGCGTGCTGGTCGAGCCCGTGCAGGGTGAGGCCGGCGTGATCGTGCCGCCGCCGGGCTTCCTGGCGGGCGTGCGGCGGATCTGCTCCTCCCACGGCGCGCTGATGATCGCCGACGAGATCCAGTCCGGTCTCGGCCGGACCGGCACCACCTTCGCCTGCGAGCACGAGAACGTCGTGCCGGACGCCTACCTGCTCGGCAAGGCGCTGGGCGGGGGGATCGTGCCGGTCTCGGCGATGGTGTCGCGCCGGGATGTGCTCGGCGTCCTGCGGCCGGGCCAGCACGGGTCGACCTTCGGCGGCAACCCGCTGGCCTGTGCGGTAGCCCGCGAGGTGATCGCCATGCTGCGCACCGGGGAGTTCCAGGAGCGCTCCCGTGACCTGGGCGCCCGGCTGCACGCGCGGCTGTCCGGGCTGCCGCCGGAGCTGGTCCGCGCGGTGCACGGCCGGGGGTTGTGGGCGGGCGTCGAGTTCACCTCGCTGCCGGGGCGCGAGGCGTGCGAGCGGCTGGCCGCCCACGGCCTGCTGGCCAAGGACACCCACGGGACGGCGATCCGCCTCGCGCCGCCGCTGGTGATCACCTCCGGCGAGCTCGACTGGGCGATGGACCGCTTCGAGGGCGCGCTCCTCGGTTAGGCACCGGCGCCGACGGCGCGGTCGGCGACCGGCCCCCGATCAGGAGACCGGGGCGGGGATCCCGGCGGCGGCCGACGCGTCCGTACGCAGCCGGTAGCGCTGGACCTTGCCGGTCGCGGCGCGCGGCAGGTCCTCGACCACGTAGATCGCCTCGGGCCGCTTGGACCGGCTCAGCTCCGCGGCGCAGCGCGCGCCGAGCACGTCCAGCAGGTGCTGCAGGCCTTCCGCCGTGCCGGGGTCGTCCGCCGGGATCACGTAGGCGACCGGGACCTGGCCGAGGATGGGGTCGGCGCGGCCGACGACAACCGCGTCCCGGACCGCCGGGTCGGCGATCAGCGTCTCCTCGATCTCGCGCGGGTAGAGCAGCTCACCGCCCCGGTTGATCACGTCGTCGCTGCGCCCGTTCAGGAACAGGAACCCGGCGTCGTCGAGATAGCCGAGGTCACCGGTGTTCAGCCAGCCGGCGCTGTCGAATCGCTCGCGGGCCCGCCCGTCGGCGTAGCCATCGATGACCCCCGCGCCCCGGATCCAGATCTGGCCGGTGGTCCCGGCCGGCGGGCGGCACCCGGCCGAATCCCGGACCTCGGCCTCGGCTCCGGCGGGACGCCCGCACGACCCGGCGGGCGCGGAACCGTCGAGCGGCGTGGCGGTGATCTGGCTGGCGGCCTCGGTCATGCCGTAGCTTTCGACCACCGGCACGCCCGTCCGGATCTCGATCCGGCACCGGACCGCGACGGGCAGCGGCGCCGACGCGGACCGGATGAACCGGAGGCGCGGCGGCCGGACGGGCACGGGCTGCGCGGTCAGAATGGTCAGGATCGCGGGCACGGCGTTGATCCAGGTCACGTCGCGGGCGGCGGCGTCCTCCCAGAATCCGTGCCGCCGGAACCGGCGGCTGACCAGCAGCGCCGCACCGGCCTCCAGGCTGGCCAGCAGCGCGACGACCTGGGCGTTGATGTGGAACAGCGGCAGCGGGCTGAAACCCCGGTCGTCCCGGGTGAGCCGGTTATGCCGGGCCACGGCACGGGCCACGTGCAGCAGCCGGTCCTCGGTCAGCTCCACCGCCTTGGGAGCGCCGGTCGCGCCGGACGTGAGCAGCAGCACCGATCCGGGCCCGGCGTCCTGTGCCGGCCGGCGGGCCGCTCCGGCCCGCCGGCCAGGCATTCTGAACGGGCCTGAGCGGGGGCACACCGGAGCTCAGCACGCGGTCCGCGCGGTCGCCGATCATCACGGCGGGCCGCACCGCGTGCACGGTTCGCGCCAGTTCGGCCACCGGAGCCTGCGGGTTGACCGGGACCGCGCACCGGCCCGCGGCGATGACACCCAGGTAGGCGGCGCAGAAATGAACCGGGTTCTCGACGTCGATCAGGACCCGCGCTCCGGGCGGGATGCCCGCCCCCTCCAGCGCGGTGGCGCGGTGGCGGGTCAGCATCGCCAAGGCGGCGTAGGTCAGCATGCGGCCGCCCTGGGCGTCTTCGAGGAACATTCGCGGCCCGTCATTGTGGGCCCGCCGGGCCAGCAGCCGGGCGAGCCCGCCGTCCGGTGGCGTGCTTTGTTGGCTCATGAGCGTCAGCGTGGCGCCGGAGCCTGAGCACCCGGGAAGATGCGGGTGAGGATTGCCTCAGACGCGCGTGGCGGGCGGCCGGCGTGTTCAGGCTCCGCCCAGACTCCGGGACGGGTCAGGCCGCGACCTGATGCCCGCGCAGGCCCGCGGCCAGCCGCCCGGCGATCCACCGGTGCCCGGCCGGGGTGGGGTGCAGGTGGTCGCCGATCCGCGGGAAATGCCAGTGCCCGGCCAGCGGGTCGAATATCAGGACGGCCGGGTCGGCCTGCCGCGCGGCGTTCACGATGGCCTGGTCGGTGGCCCAGACGGCGGCCGGCGGGCGGTTCCCGCGCGGGAACACGGTCAGCAGTACCAGCCGCGCGCTTGGCGCTGCACGGCGGATCGCCGCAATGAGGCCCCGCACCCGCTCCCGGATGAGCGGAAGCGGGCGGCCGATGTCGTCGTGGCCGCCCTGGATGATGACGGTCTGCGGGTGGGCGCGGGCCAGGTCAAGCCGGGCGGCGAGGCGGGAGAACGGGCCCCGGTCGCCTGCCCCGGGGTTGACGTACCCGGCGCCCGGGTCGGCACTGACGATGAGCCGCCAGTGCATGATGCGGGCCAGGTCCTCCGGCCAGGCGTCGCCGGGGTGCCCGGCTCCCACACCCGCCGAGAACGACGCGCCGACCACGGCCAGCAGGGGCCTGGCCCCCGTACCGGGCGGCCGGCCCGCGCGGTCGCCGCGCTGCCGTACGCCCCGGTTCTCCTGGGCCGCCGGCCCCTGCCGCTGGTCCGGCTGGGCCGAGCCGCCGAGCGCCACGGCTCCCCCGGCGATCCCCCCGGCGACGGCAAACAGGGCCAGCACGCCGAGCAGCACCGCCAGTTTGCGTCGCACTCAGGCACAGTACCTCAGATACCAGGTCAGCCCCCTTCCGCCGCGGCCGGGCTCGGATCAAGCAGGGTCATGACAACCTCTGGGCCGAACGGGGCTCTGCCGCAGCGGCCCGGGCCGGCCGGAGGGCACCGCGGCGCGCGGGACGGGGCCGCCAGGGACGGCGCGGGATGCCGGCGGTGCCGCGCGCGCCCGGCAGCCGGGCCAGCAGCGCGGTCAGCAGGCCCGAGCCGGCGAACACGACGACGATTCCGCCGAACGTCACCAGCTGCCAGGGCAGGTAGCGATCGAGTGATGCCCACCCCAGCCAGCTGAGCGCGGTCAGGAACAGCACCTGGCTGAGGTAGATGCCGTACGAGTAGTCCGCGCCGGCCTGGACCAGCGAGCGCAGCCAGCGCGGCCGGCTGGGCCTGCGCTCGTCCCCCAGCAGCGCGCCGAGCAGGTAGATCACGGTGATCAGGCCCAGGTAGAGCGGGATCTCGATGGGCTGGAACGGGTCGGACGGATCACCGGTGCGAAACCCCGGCACCGCGGCGGCAGCGAGCAGGAACCAGGCCTCGCTGGCCGCGACCGCGACCGCCGCCGCGGCCAGCAGCGGCCGCCAGCGCCGGAGCAGCCAGCCGTGCACGTCCTGGTAGTGCCAGGCCAGTACGCCGCCGGCGATGACGAAAAGCTCGTAGTTCCACAGTTCACGGGTCGCGCCCTTGCTGAGCATCCAGCCCGGCAGTTCCTGCTCGTGCACAAGCCAGAAGAGCACCGCCTCGGCGGCCAGGCTGGCCGTGAGCAGCCGCCCGTGATGCCGCTCCGTCCGGCGGATCAGCCACAGGAACGCCGGGTAGATCAGGTAGAACTGCAGCAGCACGACCAGGAAGTACAGCTGGTCGTACCCGGTGAGCAGCAGCCAGCCCAGGTGCCCGGCGGCGCCGGCGAGGCTGCCGGTCCGCCCCGCCTGGGCCAGGCCCACCGCGAAGTAGATCACCGTCCAGGTGGCGTAGGGCACCACCACGGCGAGCAGCCGGCGCCGCCAGAACGTCCGCCAGCCGCCCCGGCCCACGGCCGGGTAGGCGTAGACGAGCATCGCGGCCGAGATGAACATGAACGCGAACCGGGTGACGTGCGTGAGCATGAGGCTGGCGCCGACCCCGAGGCTGGCGGCTGGCGCGAAGCTCTGCAGCGAATGCGTGGACACCACGCCGAACTGCTTCACCGGGCGCATGGCGTCGACGTGGGTGAGCCGCGGCCGCGGCCGGCGCCGGGACAGGGGATCCGGCGCCGGTTCCGCGGCCGCGGGGGTAGCCGGCCCCGGGACCGGCTCAGCAGGGGCGGCTGGGGTCCCGGGGACGGCTGCGCTGGTGTCGGCTACCACTCTGGTCAGCATGCCGGCGGGTCCTGGGATGACCGCCAGATGAGGCCGAGAAGTTGCTGAGACTAACGAAATACCCCTGCAGATGGTTCAGCAAACTCGCAGGTCGAGCGAATTGAACGGTCAGCTCCTCCGACGTCGGCCTGCGGGGCATCGTCCGGCCGGACGACGGAGCCGCGGCCCACGGGCGGCGGGCCGCCCCGCAGCGGCCGCCGCGCCCGGCCGGTGACCCAGCGGCTGACCGGGGTCCGGGCCGCGGCCACCGTGAACAGGCTGGCGCCGGCCCAGGTCACCGCCACCGCGATGAGCACGACCACCCCCCAGGGCAGCTGCCGGTCCAGCCGCCCCAGGCCGTATGTCGCCAGCACGTCCAGAAACACCACGTGACTCAGGTAGACGCCGACGGGTGGAGCCTGCCGTAGCAGGCTGAACGCCGGCTGGACACGGGCTGAGGCCCGGGCCGGGCTGGGCTAACGGCCGGGGAGGCGGCGGTAACGGCCGGCGTGGTAGATCAGCGGGCCCGGGCCGTCCGCGCCGGGCGGTGGCGGCGCCACGGCCAGGACCTCGCCCACCACGATGCTGTGGTCGCCGCCGTCGTGCACCGCGTAGGTCCGGCATTCGATCCCGGACAGGGCGCCATCCAGGAGGGGAGCCCCGGTGACCGCGCCAGGATGGTGCGGATGCTGGTCGAGCTGGCCCTCCAGCGGGCGGCCGCGGGTGGCGAGCCAGCGGGCGGTCTTCTCGGCGTCCTCGCCGAGCACCGATACGGCCCAGGTCCCCGCGGCGAGGATCGCGTCGTGGAACCGCGCGGCCTTCTCCACGCAGACCAGGACGAGCAGCGGGTCGAGGGACACCGACGTGAACGCGTTGACCGTCATCGCGTGCGTCACGCCGTCGGTGTTGGCCGCGATGATAACGATGCCGGTCGCGAACTGGCCGGCGGCGGTCCGGAAGGCCTCCGGGTCAGCGCCCGTCACCGCACCGGCTTCGGGCCGGACAGCCTGCGCATCCACAGCGCGAACGCGCCCGCCACCCCGATGGCCGCGCTGACCGCGCCGCCGTAGAGATACCATTTGCCCGCGGTCGTGTTCGTGATGATCACGCTGCCGGGAGCGTCCGGCATGGCCAGGACGAACGAAACGATGATCCAGCCGATGGCGGGGACCAGCGCGCCGCCGAGGGAGCGCATCGCCCAGCCCCCGAGCAGGCAGGTGAGGAGAAGGGCCGCGCAGCAGCCCAGCGCAGCGGCGGGCACCGGGCCCACCATCCAGCTGAACTGGAACGACCCCATCAGCGCCTGGACGGCGCCCAGCACAAACAGCACACCGTACGCACCGCCGGTGACGAAGGCGTCCCGGTGCGCCACGGGGCCATCGGGCCCCGCGGGCCCGGGTACGGCCGGTTCTGTCATCCCCTGCTGCCTTCCCGGCTGACCTGGCCGCAATCCCATATCTGGCAAGGCTACCCAGCACGCCCGGCCGCGGCACCGTCCGGGATGGGCCGCGGCGCGGGAGCCAGCTCGATCCCGGCAAACAGGTCGTCCTCGCGGCCGTAGGGACCGTCCGGGCCGCGCCGGCCGGACAGCAGGGCGTAGTACTCCACACCGGAGGCCAGCTGCGCCACCCCGTTGGACAGGGCGAAGAACACGCCGTCCACGCTGATCTGGGTGGCGTGCGCCCGCATCGCGGCCAGCTTGGCCGCCAGATAGCCCGACGCGTCGATCTCGGTCGTGACCTGCTCGTCCGGCACGCCGTAGACCAGATCCGCGGCCGACGTGGGCGCCGTGAAGCCGGCCGGCAGCCGCTCGGCCTGCAGGATCTCTATCTCCTCGTCCAGGGACGACTCCGGCGTCGTGCTCGCGTAGAACTTGCTGACCTGCCACGACGGCGCCGCCGGGCTGCCGCCGGTGAGGGTGACGTCCGGCTCGGCGGCGAGGTGGAACGCCCGCCAGGAGACACGGTGCGCCTGGATGTGGTCGGGGTGGCCGTAGAACCCGTTGTCGTCGTAGGTGACCATGACGTGCGGGCGGACCTCGCGGATGATGGCGGCCAGGGCGCGCGCCGCCTCCTCGGTGTCCGCCTGCCAGAAGGCGCGCGGATCGTCGTTGTCCGGGGTGCCCATCATGCCCGAATCCCGCCAGCGGCCCGGGCCGCCCAGGAACCGGTGGTCGCTCACGCCGAGAGCCCGGCACGCGGCGCTGAGCTCGCCGATCCGGTAGCCGCCTAGCTGGTCGTCGCGGTCGGCGGCCAGCGCGGCCAGCGCCGGCGGGATGATCTCGCCTTCCTCGCCCAGCGTGCACGTCACCAGCGTGACGTGCACGCCCTCGGCGGCGTACCTGGCCATCGTCGCCCCGGTGCCGATCGATTCGTCGTCCGGGTGCGCGTGCACGAGCAGCAGCCGCCGGCGTTCCAGCGATGAGGTCACGACACGTGAGGGTAGCCGGGGCTGGCAGGATCTATGCCCATGACCGAAAGCTTCCCCCGGCAGCAGGCCAGAACCCGGCGGTTCACCCTCGGCGCACCGCGCTCGTTCGCCGTCTCCCCCGCCGGGGACCGGATCCTGTTCCTGCGCAGCAGGACCGGCTCGGACCCGCTGACCTGCCTGTGGCTCTTCGACGTGGGCAGCGGCACCGAACGGCTGATCGCCGACCCGGCCACGCTCGCCGCGGCCGGGGACGACGACCTGCCGCCAGAGGAGAAGAGCCGCCGGGAGCGGGTGCGCGAGCAGGCCGGCGGCATCGTGTCGTACGCGGTGGACGCGGGCCTGCGGACGGCCGTGTTCAGCCTGGCGGGCCGGGTTTTCGCGGTGGACCTGGAAGCCGGCGGCCCGGCGGCCCCGCGTGAGCTGCCGCTGCCGTCACCGGCGCTGGACCCGCGGCCTGACCCGGCGGGACAGCGGGTGGCCTACGTGAGCGGCGGCGGCGTGCGTGTCGCGCCGCTGAGCGGCGGGGACGACCGGGCGGTGGCCGGCCCCGGTGACACCCCGGGCGTCACCTACGGGCTGGCCGAATTCATCGCCGCCGAGGAGATGGGGAGGTCGCGTGGTTACTGGTGGGCGCCGGACGGCAGCGCGCTGCTCGTCGCGCGGGTCGACGAGACGCCCGTGCAGCGCTGGTACATCTCCGATCCGGCCAATCCCGGCCGGCGCCCGGTGGAGGTCGCCTATCCGGCGGCGGGCACGCCCAACGCCGACGTGTCGCTGGTGCTGGCCGACCTGGCGGGCCGACACACCCCGGTGGAGTGGGACCGGGCGGCGTTCCCCTATCTGGTCACCGTGTGCTGGGATGACCGGGGCGGCGCGGATCCGCTGATCGTGGTGCAGAGCCGCGACCAGCGCCGGATGCGGATCCTGACCGCGGACCGGGTCAGCGGCACGACGTCGCTGCTGCGGGAGGACACCGACCCGCACTGGACCGACATCGTGCCCGGGGTACCCGCCTGGACCGCGGAGGGCCGGCTGGTCTGGACGGTGACCGCCGGCGACACCCGCCGGCTGGTGGTGGCCAGCCCGGAGGAACTGCCCGGTGACCGGGCCGGGCCGGTCACGCCGCCCGGCCTGCAGGTGCGCGACATCCTCGGCGTGGACGGCAACGACGTCTTGTTCACCGCGTCGCAGGAGCCGACGGAGATCGGCCTGTGGAGCTACGGTCCCGGCGGCCTGACCCCGGTGGCGGACGGCGCCGGGGTGTTCGCCGGGCGGCGGTCAGGTGGCACGACGGTGGTCGCCGGCCGGTCGCTGGACGAGGACGGGGTGACCGTCCAGGTGCTCCGCGCCGACCGCGGCGGCACCCCCGCGGCGCGGATCGCCTCGCACGAGGAAACGCCGAACCTGCCGGTACCGCGGCCGCGCACGCTGTCCCTCGGCCCGCGTGCGGTTCGCACCGCGCTGCTGTTCCCGTCCTGGCACGAGCCGGGCTCCGGGCCGCTGCCGGTGCTGCTCGACCCGTACGGCGGCCCGCACGCTCAGCGGGTGCTCGCGGCCCGCGGCGCCTATCACACCTCCCAGTGGTTCGCCGAGCAGGGCTTCGCCGTGCTGATCGCGGACGGCCGGGGCACGCCGGGCCGCGGCCCGGCCTGGGACCGGGCGGTCGCCGGGAACTACGCCGACCCGGTGCTGGAGGATCAGATCGACGCGCTGCACGCGGCGGCGGCCCAGTTCGGCGATCTGGACCTGGCGCGCGTCGCGATCAGGGGCTGGTCGTTCGGCGGGTACCTGTCCGCGCTGGCCGTGCTGCGCCGGCCGGACGTCTTCCACGCGGCGATCGCGGGCGCGCCGGTGACGGACCAGCGCCTGTACGACACGCACTACACCGAGCGGTACCTGGGCGACCCGGCCACCAGCCCCGATGCCTACGACAACTGCTCACCAGTCCGGGACGCGGAACGGCTGCGCCGCGGCCAGGACACGTTCCGGCCGATGATGATCATCCACGGGCTGGCCGACGACAACGTGGTGGCCGCGCACACCCTGCGGCTGTCGTCCGCGCTGCTCGCCGCGGGCTATGCGCACACCGTCCTGCCGCTGTCCGGGGTGACCCACATGACCCCTCAGGAAGTCGTCGCGGAGAACCTGCTGCTGTTGCAGCTCGACTTCCTGCGCCAGGCCCTGGCGGGCAAACCGGGCCGGGATGTGTCCCAATAAGACCGCATTCCGTTAAAAACCACCCGGGCGGCGGGTGCGGACGGGCAGTGTAGCAAGTGTCACAGGCGGGAACGGTAACCAGGGGCAGAATTTCACGGTCTACTGGAATAAGTTCGTGAGCACACACCACCCGCGGGCGACGGCATGGCCGGAGCGGGCACGACCCCATAACGAAAAGGCAGCGAGGACGTCGAGGATGACGCAAGCTCTGGAGTCGCCGGCGAGAACGCGGGCGCAGATCGCGGAAAAAACGCTCCGCAAGGACCGGTGGTGGCGCAAGCCCGCCATCGTCGCCACCCTGCTGAGCATCTGGGTGGCGTACGCGACCGTGCGCGTCTTCATGGGCCACTACTACTGGGTGCCGGCCTACCACTACCTGACGCCGTTCTACTCCCCGTGCATCAGCGGGGAATGTGTGCCCGGCTCGAGCAGCCTCGGTCACTGGTTCCCGGCCGTGCCGCCGATCATCCCGTACGCGATCGTGTCGCTGGTGTTCGTGCTGGGCTTCCGGCTGACCTGCTACTACTACCGGGGCGCCTACTACCGGGCGTTCTGGCGGGCGCCGACCGCGTGCGCGGTGCGCGAGCCGCACCAGAAGTACACCGGCGAGACCAGGTTCCCGCTGATCATGCAGAACCTGCACCGTTACCTGTTCTACGCCGCGATCCTGATCTCGGTCCTCAACACCTACGATGCCGTCCAGGCGTTCCACGGAAAGGACGGCGGGGTCGGCTTCGGCCTCGGCACCCTGATCATCGTGGTGAACGTGGTGCTGCTCTGGGCGTATACGGCGTCCTGCCACTCGTGCCGGCACATCACCGGCGGCCGGCTGAAGAACTTTTCCAAGCATCCGGCGCGATACTGGATGTGGACGCAGATCTCCAAGATCAACCGGCGGCACATGCAGCTCGCGTGGACGACGCTCGGCACGCTCATGCTGACTGACCTGTACATCATGCTCGTGGCCAGCGGCGCCATCAGCGACCTGCGATTCTTCAACTGAGGCGGCATCAGGCATGACCGATATCGAGCGTTTTTCCTACGACGTCGTAGTGATCGGCGCGGGCGGCTCCGGACTGCGGGCCGCGATCGAGGCCCGGCTGCGGGGCAAGAAGGTCGCGATCATCTCCAAGTCCCTGTTCGGCAAGGCCCACACGGTCATGGCCGAGGGCGGTGCCGCCGCCGCGATGGGCAACGTCAATCCGAAAGACAACTGGCAGGTGCACTTCCGGGACACCATGCGCGGCGGCAAGCTCATCAACAACTGGCGGATGGCCGAGCTGCACGCCAAGGAGGCGCCGGACCGGATCTGGGAGCTCGAGGCCTGGGGCGCGCTGTTCGACCGCACCAAGGACGGCAAGATCAGCCAGCGGAACTTCGGCGGCCACGAGTATCCCCGGCTCGCCCACGTCGGCGACCGGACCGGCCTGGAGATGATCCGCACGCTGCAGCAGAAGGTCGTCGCGCTGCAGCAGGACGACGCCGTGTCCGAGGGCGACCCCGAGGCGATGATCAAGGTGTTCGCGGAGACCACGATCACCCGGCTGGTCAAGGCCGCGGACGGGCGGATCGCGGGCGCCTTCGGCTACTTCCGCGACACTGGGAAGTTCGTGCTCTTCGAGGCCGCGGCCGTGATCCTGGCCACCGGCGGCATCGGCAAGACGTTCAAGGTCACCTCCAACTCCTGGGAGTACACCGGCGACGGGCTCGCGCTGGCCCTGCTGGCCGGGGCGAACCTGCTCAACATGGAGTTCGTCCAGTTCCACCCGACCGGCATGGTCTGGCCGCCGTCGGTGCGGGGCCTGCTGGTCACCGAATCGGTCCGTGGTGACGGCGGCGTGCTGCGCAACTCCGAGGGCAAGCGCTTCATGTTCAACTACGTGCCGGACGTGTTCCGCGCACAGTACGCGGAGACCGAGGAAGAGGGCGACCGCTGGTACACCGACCCGGAGCACAACCGCCGCCCGCCCGAGCTGCTGCCCCGCGATGAGGTGGCCCGGTCCATCAACTCCGAGATCAAGGCCGGGCGTGGCTCGCCGCACGGCGGCGTGTTCCTGGACGTGTCGACCCGGCTGCCCGCGGAGGAGATCCTGCGCAAGCTGCCGTCAATGCACCACCAGTTCAAGGAACTGGCCGGCGTCGACATCACCGCCGAGCCCATGGAGGTCGGCCCCACCTGTCACTACATGATGGGCGGGATCGAGGTCGAGCCGGACACCGAGGCCACGGCCGTGCCTGGCCTGTTCGCGGCGGGCGAGGTCGCCGGCGGTTTCCACGGGTCGAACCGGCTCGGCGGCAACTCGCTGTCCGACCTGGTCGTCTTCGGCCGGCGGCCGGCCTCGGCGCGGCGGACTACCTGGACGGGCTGTCCGTCCGCCCGCAGGCGCCGGCCGCCGAGCTGGACGCCGCCGCCGCGGAGGCGGCCGCGCCGCTGGAGCGATCCGGCGGGGAGAACCCGTACGCGGTGCACGCCGACCTGCAGCAGACCATGAACGACCTGGTCGGGCTGATCCGGCGGGAGTCGGAGATGACGACCGCGCTGAAGGAGCTGGAGAAGTACCGGCAGCGCGTCAGCCAGGTCAGCGCCGAGGGCGGCCGCGGCTACAACCCCGGCTGGCACCTCGCCCTCGACCTGCGCAACATGCTGCTGGTCGCCGAGTGTGTCGGGATGGCAGCGCTGGAACGGCAGGAGTCGCGCGGCGGCCATACCCGCGACGACTACCCGGTCATGTCGCCGGAATGGCGGAAGGTCAACCTGATCTGCTCGATGTCCGGCGATCACGTGGCCCTCTGGCGCCAGCCGGTGAAGCCGATGCGGCCGGACCTGCTGGCGCTGTTCGACCGCGGCGAGCTGAAGAAGTACCTGACCGAAGAGGAGCTCCCCGCGGAGGCCGCGGCCGCCGCTCCAGGGACGGCCACGCGTGAGGAGACGCACTGACATGGGTTACCAGGCAAGCTTGCGAGTGTGGCGCGGCGACGCGGGCGCCGGGAAGCTCACCGATTACCAGGTGGAGGTCAACGAGGGCGAGGTGGTCCTCGACGTGCTGCACCGGCTGCAGGCCACCCAGACCGGCGACCTGGCCGTCCGGTGGAACTGCAAGGCCGGCAAGTGCGGCTCCTGCTCGATGGAGATCAACGGGCAGCCCCGGCTCGCGTGCATGACCCGGATGTCGAGCTTTGAGCCCGAGGAGGTCCTGGCCATCACGCCGCTGCGGACCTTCCCGGTCATCAGGGACCTGGTCACCGACGTCTCGTTCAACTACACAAAGGCCCGGCAGATCCCCTCGTTCTCGCCTGACCCGTCGGTCAAGCTGGGCGAGTTCCGGATGATGCAGGTCGACGTGGACCGGTCGCAGGAGTTCCGCAAGTGCATCGAGTGTTTCCTGTGCCAGAACACCTGCCACGTGATCCGCGACCACGCGGAGAACGGGGGCCCGTTCGCCGGGCCGCGGTTCCTGATGCGGGTGGCCGAACTGGAGATGCACCCGGCCGACGAGGCGGACCGGCGCGAGATCGCGCAGGACGACTTCGGCCTCGGCTACTGCAACATCACCAAGTGCTGCACCGAGGTGTGCCCCGAGCATATCAAGATCACCGACAACGCGCTGATCCCGATGAAGGAGCGCGTGGTCGGGCGCAAGTACGACCCGCTCGTCTGGCTTGGCTCGAAGATCATGCGTCGCCCGGCCCCGAAGGACACCCCCGAGGTGCCGAACACCGCCACGAAATAGTCACCCGTCCCGCACGGGACACGCCGCACGCCGCCGTACTGGCTCCCCCGGGAGCCCGGTGCGGCGGCGAACCGTCTCAGCGCAGGCCGGCGACGAGCGCAGCCGGGGTCAGGGTAACGGGGAACGGTTGCCGCGCCTCGAAGGTGGCGGCGCCCGTGACCCGGGCGGCCTCCGCCACCATGTCAGGCGCCCCTGACATTCCGGCGGGCGGATTACATCGTTCCGGGCGGGCACTTGGCCGCGGGGCGGGCCGGCGGCGGGTAGTAGGGGCGCGGCTTGGCTTTCCTGGCCGGGGCCGGCTTGCGGGCCGCCGGCACGCTGCCCTGCAGCGCGATCATCCCGCCCTGGACGGTCCCGGAACTGCTGCCGCCGGCCGCCCAGATCGCCGTGGAGCCCGGCACCTCGGCGATGTCGGCGACGAACGTCGCGGGCACGCCGTTGATGGCCGGCTGGACCGGGCCCCGCCATTGCCCGCCGGTGTAGTGCCACAGCCGCCAGCATGAGCCGAGCGTGCACGAGGCGAGCGCCCAGATCCCGTTCTTACCGTCGGGCACCATCTGCACGAGCGCGTCCACCGGGAAGTCCTTGACCGGCTGGAAGGTGTCGATGCTCCAGGCCGAGCCGTCCCAGTGCGCCACCACGCCGTCGCCGGTGTTCCTGGACTTCCCGCCGACCCAGACGTCCGAGTCGGACCGCGCCAGGATGCTGTAGAGCGTGGCCGAGGAGGTCAGCGTGGCCGGCAGCGCCTTCGTGGCCCAGCGGCTGCCGTCCCACCGGGTCAGCACGTCGCCGGATCCGGAGACGCCGGCGTTCATCAGGCCCCAGATGTCGTCCGGCGACACCGCGCTCTCGGCCGCGAACCCGTACATGCCGGGGGCGGTGAACGACTTCCAGGTCTGACCGTTGTAGTGCAGGCCGTAGGGCACGAGCGCCCCGGCCTTTGTCTGGTAGTCGCCGAAGGCCCACACGTTCGACGGGCCGAAGACCAGGGGTGAGCCCACATACGGGCCGAGCGCGCCGGGCGCCGGGCGTGCCAGCCGCCCGGCTGTCCACTGCTTCCCGTTCCAGTGCAGCCAGTACCCGCCCATGCCGAACGCCCACACGTTGGCGGGCGAAGAGGCGCCGATCGTGGCGCGCGCGCTGGACGTGCCGAGCGTCGTGAGCACGCTGCCGGGCAGCGTCACCGTGTGCCAGCCGCGGCCATCCCAGTGCTCGACCACCGGCTGGAAACTGGCCTGCCCCTGCATCCGGGCCGACCCGATCGCCCAGGCGTCGTTCGTGGCGTCGGCGGCGATGTCACTGAGCTGGATCGTCTGGTTCTTCGCCTGGACGCTAGCCGCCACCCGCCAGTCCGCGGCCCCTGCGGCCCGCGCGGTCCCGGCCCGGCCGGCCACCCCAGCGGTCCCAGCGGTCCCAGCGGCCCCAGCGGCACCGGCCGCCCCGGCCAGCCAGGTGGCGCTGGCGGCGGTCGCCGTGACGAGAGGGACGAGCAGAGCCGCACCGGCCACCAGGGCGTACCGGTAGGAGCGCTTGAACACCCAGCACCTCGATCTCACACGGACGCCCGCGCCCCCTGGCATCAAGCGCTTATTTTCGCCCCGGAAGCCACAAAAGGAGCATCTAACGGGCAGGAATATACTCCTGTGACCGGCCATGATCGCGAACGACAGGCCCGATCGATCCACGTATTGCCGCGAGCTAATACCGCCGCGGGACACCACCTCAGGCGGGACAGGAAACGGTGACCTGCCCGGAGCCGGCGCCCACCCGCGGGTACTCTGTTGCTGCCCTGGCCCGGCGGGCCCGCAGCGTTGGCGGCGTACCGCCAGGGCCCGTTCGGCGTGATCTCTTTTGGCTGGCTACCGAGAGCCGGCGTTCAGCGGGAGCGAAAGGCTGACATGGTCCCCCACCTGACCTACCCCGAGGCGATCGTCGTCGGCCTGTTCCAGGGGGTGACCGAGCTGTTCCCGGTATCCAGCCTGGGGCACGCCGTGCTGATCCCGGCGCTGGTGGGCGGCAGCTGGGCGCAGGACCTCAACGTATCCGCGCCGCATTCGCCCTACCTGGCGTTCATCGTCGGGCTGCACGTCGCGACGGCGATCGCCATGATCATTTACTTCTGGCGGGACTGGCTGCGGATCGTCACCGGGTTCTTCACCTCGATCGCGCACCGGCGGATCGAGACCGCCGACCAGAAGCTCGCCTGGATGATCATCTTCGCGACGATCCCGGTCGGCATCGCCGGTGCGCTGCTCCAGCACACGGTGCAGGACACGTTCGCCAAGCCCGTGCTGACCGCGATCTTCCTGGCCGTGAACGGCCTGATCCTGTTCGCCGGGGAACGGTTCCGGCGCCGGCAGGCGGCCGCGGCCGGCGGGGCCAGGTCCCGCCCGGCGCCGCCCCGCCCGGCGCCGCCCCGGCCGCTGGTCGAGGAGACCTGGGTGGCCGGTTCCAACCCGGCCAGGTCACGAGGGGACGCCACCCTGCCCGGAGGACAGCCCCGGCCGGCCGGGGCCTACCGCGGTGACTGGGCGGCCGGGCCGGCGGGGAACGCGCCCCGCACGCAGATCGCCGGGCGGCACTCCGCGGGCCAGCGCGCGGTCCGGCAGCAGGAAGTCAGTGAGGCCATCGAGGCCGACGCCCGGCTGACCGAGGTCGGTTACCTGCGCGGGACGATGCTGGGCGCCTTGCAGATCTTCGCGCTGCTGCCCGGGATCAGCCGCGACGGCGTGGTCATGGTGGGCGGGATGTTCCGCGGGCTGTCCCGGCAGGACGCGGCGCGGTTCTCGTTCCTGCTGTCTGCACCGGTCATCCTCGCGGCCGGGGCGCTCAAGCTCGGCGAACTGACCGGCCCGGACGGCGCCGGTATCGGCGGGCAGGTGCTGGCCGGCAGCATCGCGTCCGGCGTCAGCGCGTTCCTGGCCCTGCGCTTCCTGGTCCGTTACCTGCAGGATCACAACCGGACGCTGATGCCGTTCGCGATCTACTGCCTGGTGGCCGGCATCGGCAGTGCCATCTACCTGTCCGTGCACTGAGCCGAGGGCGGCCCGTGTACTGACCGGCGGGCCGGCCTGTGTACTGACCGGCGGGCTGGCCCGTGTACTGACCGGCGGGCGGGCGGCACCGCGGTCAGTGCCGGTGGCGGTGCCGCTCCTCGGCGTCTTCACGAGCTATTGCGCGGTCATCCTGCCGTTGCTCGCGAAGCTCCGCGTCGTCCTCGTCAACGCGCAGGCGACGCTCCAGCTGCTCGGCCCGGCGCTCTTCCTTCGGGGTCGCGTGCCCCTCTTTCTCCTGCTCGCGCAGCGATTCCAGCTCACTTTCCAGGGCCTCATCGCGGGGCCGGGGCGGCTCGTAGGGATCAGGCATCGGGGCCTCCGGGATGTGCGGCGGGCGGGATGAACCGACGCTGGCAGGCTAACTGATCGCCGGCATGTATCAGGCGGCCGGGCACGCCCCTCCGTTCCGTGACGGATTTTTCCCGTACTTCCGGTGACAGGGGGCGTGCCGATGGAAAAAGACGCGACGTTCATGGATTGCCCGGCCTATCTGGACGGTCGGCCGCAGGCACGGTGCGGCCTGCCCGCCGAGGTGGAGGACCGCTGGACCATGGCCTCCACCGACGGGCCGTTGCCGAGCGTGAAAATCCGCTGCCCGCGTGGTCACTGGTTCAGCGGCCCGGTCGAATCGCTGACCTGGGATGACGGCCGTCAGAGGGGCGGCACCGCGTCGACGATCTCCAGCGAAAGCTCCAGCGGGCCGAAGTGAATCAGTGACTCCATCCTGCTCCGTTGCGGGCACCCTCCCGGCGGCCGCCGGGAGGGCCGGCCAGGAAACCGGGGACGGGACGGCAACCATCCGGAGGCATGCGCCGTCTGAGGGGCATGAGGACCAGGCGGCGGATCGCCGGGCTGCTGGCGGCGGCGCTTCCGGTGGCGCTGGTGGCGGCCGGATGCGGGACGTCCGGTACGGCTGGGCCACCGGCGCCGGCGCTGGACATGGCGCGCGGCGTCGCGGCCCCTGAGCCGGCCGCTGACCCGCGTCCGTACGGGGCGGCGGACACCGCGTTCGGGCTGGACGTGCTGGGCGCGTGGTGCCGGGCCGGGCCGGGCGCCAACCTGGTGCTGTCTCCTGCCAGCCTGGCCAGCGGGCTGGGGATGGCCTACCTCGGGGCGCAGGGCGGCACCGCGCAGGCGATGGCTCGCGTGCTGCACCTGCCCGCGACCAGCCACAGCGAGCTGCTGGCCGGCCTGCGGGCGCGGGCGGCCGCGCTGCGGACGCTGTCCGGCCCGGGCGTAACGGTCTCGGCCAGCGACCAGGTGTGGGCCGACCCGGGCCTCCCGCTGCGGGCCGGCTACCTGAACGACGTCGCCACCGGCTACGGCGCCGGGGTGGCCCAGGTGCCGTTGCTGAGCGACCCCGACCGGGCCGCCCAGGAGATCAGCCAGGCGGTCGCGGCCGCCACCCGCGGGCGCATCCCGCACCTGCTGCCGCCCGGCTCACTGAACGACATCGGGTGGGTGCTCACCGATGCGCTGTACCTGAACGCGGCGTGGGGCACGCCATTCGACGCCACCGACACCCGCCCCGGGCCGTTCACCACAGCCGCGGGCCAGCAGGTCAGCGCGAGCTTCATGAACGGCGGCGGATACCGGATGGCCACGGCCGGGGGCTGGACGGCGGTTTCGCTGCCGTACCGGGGCGGCACCCTGGCCATGGTGGCGCTGCTGCCGGCCGCGGGCGCCGGGACCTGCGCGACGCCCACAGCCGGGACACTCACCGCGATGACGGCCGCGCTGGGAGCCGGCGGGACGGCCGCGCCGGCAACGGCCATGCCGGGCGCAGGAGGCGCGACCGTGCCGGGAACTCAGCCTGGCCGGGCCATCATCGCGCTGCCGAAGGTGAACCTCAGCACCCACACCAGCATGAAGGGCCTGCTGACCGCGCTCGGCATGGGGATCGCCTTCACCTCGGACGCGGACTTCGGCGCGGTGTCGGGCCAGGCGTGCTGTATCGGCCTGGTGGAGCACGCGGCCACGCTGCAGGTCGGCGAGAAGGGCACGGTGGCCAGCGCCGCGACCGCGGTCGGTATCGCGCCGACGGCGGGGATGGCCGGCCCGGTGGTCGAGTTCAACCGCCCCTACCTGCTGCTGGTGACCGATGCGGCAACCGGGGACGCGCTGTTCGCGGCGCGGGTCGCCGATCCCGCCACGCCCTGAGCCGCGCGGCGTAGCGGCACGCGCCGGAAGCCACCGGGGCCTAGGCGAGGGCCTTCTCGAACCAGTGGTGGGCGTAGGGCTCGTCGTTGAACGCCGGGACCTCCCGGTATCCGGCGGATCGGTACAGGGCGATCGCCTCGCCCAGGACCTGGTTGGTTTCCAACTGGACGGCGGGCGCGTGCCTGGCCTTCGCGCGGGCCTCCAGCTCGGCCAGCAGGCGGCGGCCGAGGCCCAGGCCACGGACGGCGGGTGACACCCACATCCGCTTGATGTAGGCGGGGGCGCCGGCGGGGAACTTGATCCCGCCGCAGCCGGCCGGCTCGCCGTGCAGCGTGGCGATCAGGAACAGGCCCGCAGGCGGGGTCATCTCCTGGTCCGTGATCAGGCTGCGGGCCGGGTCGAAGCCACCGTCGAAGCGGCCGGCTATCTCACCGAAGTAGGCCCGCAGGCAGAAGCGGGCGTCCGGGTGAGCGGGATCCCGCTCGGTGATCTGGATCGCTGAGGCGGCCAGCAGCCGCTCGGCTTCGGCCATCGCCTCGACCAGCCGGGCCCGCTGGCGCGTGCTGAGCGGGCCGAGGAGGGCGGCGGCCGCCTCGTCGGAACGCTGATCGAGCACGGCCCGCTCGGCGAGTCCCGCGGCCGTGAGCCGGACGGTGCGCATCCGCCCGTCGGTCCCGCTCGGCTCGACGACGGCCAGGCCGTCCTTTTCCAGGGCCCGCAGCAGCCGGCTCAGATAGCCCGAGTCCAGGTCGAGCCGCGAGCGCAGCACCCGGACGTCGCTGCCGCCGGGCCCGATCTCCCATAGCAGGCGGGCCTGGCCCAGCGGACGGTCGCGGGCCAGGAACGCGTCGTTCAGCACGCCGATCCGCTGCGTGACGGTCCGGTTGAAGCTCCGGACCTGGCGCACCATGGCCGGTTCCATTTCTCTGACTATAGTCAGCTAATTCCGGCCAGACCATCCCCCGCTCAGGTCCGTTACATCCGTTCGATGCCGGCCGACGGCCTGTCACGGGGGTGCGGCCGGGTCACGACGCACGGGCGAGGCGGGCCAGGGACAGCGCCAGGATCGACGACAGCAGCCAGCCGAGCAGGGTCGCGGCGTTCAGCCACCATTCGATCAGCGCCCCGTGCGGCGTGTGCGGATCCGGGTACCAGGTGGACCGCTGGTCGAGAGAGACCAGGGGAATCACCGTGTCGATGGTGTACAGGACGGCGCTGAAGCAGCGTACCTGGCCGCCACCGCAGACGTCGGGGGCGGCGGCGTGGCCGGCCCCTGCGGGCTCGAGGGCCCCGCGGGTGGTGTAGACCACCCCGGCAGAGTTGGTGGCGCGCAGCGTGGCCTGGGCCGCGGGGATCTCCAGGGAACCGAGGACCAGGACGAGCAGCACGGCCAGCAGCCACGCGACGCGGCCGGGACGGTACCCGTAGGCCACGGTGGCCCCGAACACCGCGTCCACGGCGCGCCGCAGCCCGGCGCCGCGCCCGCCGATCAGCTGGCGCGCCTGGGCCCGCTGGGCGATCAGGATGCTCTCGGCGGCGCTGGTGTAGCCGTGCTGCCGGAATACCCGGGCCGCCTGCTCGTAGGGACCCGCGTCGTAGACCGCCTGCCGGGCCAGCCAGGCGGACCGCGTCCGGTGATCCCAGGCCCCGGCTGGATCGGCGCGACGGGACGGCTCGAAGCGGTCGTAGGTGAACCCGGAGATGAGGATCCGCTCCGGCCAGCTGGCTGGATCGTCGGCGAGGAACGTCGTGCTCGCGTTGGTGAGGTCCACGCTCGGGGACGCCCGGGTCCAGCTCAGGTCCATCCCGCCGCGGACGCTGGCCGATACGGCCTCGATAGCGTGCCCCTGCTCGTTGCCCTCGTGCGGGGCCGGGCAGCCGAACCAGCCCCGGTCGCATTCCAGCCGCCCGGTGAGGGTGGACCGGGTAAGCACGATGAGACCCGCCGAGGTGAAGCCCCGGGACAGGACGACCGAGCCGCGGACGGTGGCCTGGTGCAGGCTCAGGGTGACCTCGCCCGGATTGGACAACTGGGCGCCGACGGCGACCACGCTGCTCAGTGTGGTGTTGCTGAACCGCAGCGTGCCGCCGGACGCCCGCAGGTTATCCAGCTCCAGGTCCCCGTCGACGGTCGCGCCGCGCGCCGCGATAAGAGAATCCCGTTCCGGCCCGCTGAGTGTGGCCCCGGCCAGTGAGAAGGTCCCGTGGATGCGCGCGCCGCTCAGCCGCACCGTGCCCTGGACCGTGACCCCGTTGAGCATAAGGGTGGAGCGGAGCTCGGCGTTGCTGAGGTCGAGCGCGGTCCGTCCGGCCGCGCGCAGCGAGCAGCCCGCGCCGATCGACAGCGCACTCAGCTCGCTCATTGACAGGTCCAGGCCGCCGGTTACCTCGCACGCCCCTTCCAGGGCGATTTCCGCGCCCACGGACAGCCGGGTCGCGGACAGCGCGGTGCCGGTCCGGCGGGAGCTGGCGTAGCCGTGATCGGCGGGCGCGGTCCGGGCGCCCTCCAGCGTGGCGTTCCTGATCAGGAACTGGCCCGAGATCCGGGCGCTGCCCATGTCGAGGCGTCCCTGGATCACCGGGCGGCGGCCGGTCGGGTCATCGGTGATGAAGAGGTTGCCGCCGATGGACGCATCCCCCAGGTCCAGCGCCGTCCGGCCCGGCGATTCGATCCGCGCCCCGGCCACGTCCAGCGAGCCGCCGATCCGCGCGCCCAGCAGCCGGACCTCCCCCAGCGCGGTGAACTGGTACAGCAGCCGGACCGTCCCGCCGACACGCATCCGGTCGGCCTGGATGGCCCGCTCCCCTCCCGCGCTGATGCGGGTGTCCAGGCAGAGCAGCCGGCCGCCGATATCGGCCTCGCACAGCCAGATCGCGGACTGCCGGGTGATGCTCGCGCTGGTGGGGTGCGCCCCGGCCACCCGCGACCGTGACAGGTCGAGATCACCGCGAACGTGCAGCCCGTTGGCCAGCAGGCCAGGCAGCGCAGCGGACCCGGTCAGGGTCAGTTCCCGCAGTTGGGCGTTCTCGGCCAGCAGCGCCGAGTCGAACTCGCACCCCTCGAACCGGAGCGGGAACGGCACGTCCAGCCCGGCCAGGTCGACCGGGCCGCGCACCGAGGCGTGCCGGAACTGGAGGCCGCGCGGGTCGATCTGATCCTTAAGCTCCAGGCAGCACCGGCGGATCAAGTCCGCACCGACCGGCCGCCGGGTGCCGCCGTCCGCGCAATCGAGCACCCGGCCCAGCCGCCCCGCCGCCAGCAGCTCCGCGTCGCTGACCTCATCCATGGCGTCCACCATGGCACGTTCAGGCCGACGCGTGGCCCGGCGGCCCGCTGGCGGGCCGACGGCCTTCTACCGATGCGCATGCGCACGCATTTCATGGTTACCCTGGGGCCGGGGCGAGCCAGGGAGGCTGGCGTGGAACGGGCCGAAGTCACGCGCTTGGAGCAGCTCATCGACCGCGAGGTCAAGGCGCGGTTCGCAGCCGGTGCCGTGCGGCGGGTCGCCGTCCTGCAGGAGGGCGATGACCCGGCCATTGGGCCGGATGAACTGCTGGTCCGGGTCTTCGCCGTGGCGCCCGATCCCGCCGGGCACGGTCAGCCTGCCCTGGATGAGTGGGCCCGGGCGCACCAGGTCGGGATCACGCGGCTGCGGCGTGAGCTGTCGCTGCGGCTGCCCCCCGCGCGGCTGCTCGAGTTCACCATGGACGGCGGCGGAGACGCCGCTCCCCGGATCTGCGTGCCGGACGACCCGGCGCTGACGGACCAGCCGCTGCCCGCCCGCGAGGTCGCGGCGACCGCGGCGTCGCTGCTACGGGCCAGCTACGTGTTCCCCGACCGGGGCGACCAGGCCGCCACGGTGATCGAGACCCGGCTGGCCGCCGGGGAGTACGACGATCTGGACGAGGCCACGCTCGCCGAGCGGCTCACCCGCCAGATGTACGAGATCTGCGCGGACAAGCACCTGCGGGTCCGGGTCACCCCGCCGCGGCCGGTGCGCCCCGAGCCGCGCGGCCCGACCACGCCCGGGCCCAGGCGGCGGGAGAAGGAGCGGGGGGACCCGGGCAACTACGGGATCTTCCGGGTCGAGCGGCTGGACGGCAACGTCGGCTACCTCGACCTGCGCGGGGTCGCTCACCCGGGCCACGGCGCGGCGGCCATCGCCGCCGCCATGGAACTGGTCTCCGGCGCGTACGCACTGATCATCGACCTGCGCCGGAACGGCGGGGGTTCCCCGGAGGGAGTGGTGTTCTGGTGCAGTTACCTGTTTGCCGGCGACGGCACGCACCTGAACGACATCTTCGACGCGGGCACCGGCGAGACGAGGCAGTTCTGGACGCTGGCCCACGTACCGGGCGCCCGCTACCTGGACCGGCCCGTCTACCTGCTGATCGGTCACGAGACGTTCTCCGGCGGCGAGGACTTCTGCTACACCCTGCAGGCGCAAGGCCGTGCGGAACTGATCGGCGAGACGACCGGTGGCGGCGCCCACCCGACCAGGACGATTCCCGTGTCGCCGTCGCTGGCGATCTCCGTGCCGCACGCCCGCTCGGTCAATCCGGTCACCGGGACCAACTGGGAAGGCACCGGCGTCACCCCGGACATCGCCGTGGCCGCTGCCGAGGCCTACGACGTGGCCTACGCCCGGGCGCTGCGGCACGTCCTGACCATCGACGTCCCCCCACCCGTCGCCGAGGAAGCCCGCGCCGCCCTGGCCACACTGGAAGCCAGCGCCTAGCTCACCCCGCTTACGGGCAGAGTTTTGGGCTCGCAGGGCAAATAGTGCCGAAAAGTCTGCCCGTAAGCGCCGGGCTGCGCACCGGAACCGCGCAGGCGGGCGGTCAGGCTTCCTGGCTGCCGCGGGACTTGCGGGCGCGCATACGGCCGCGCTCCTTGCCGTCGAGGACGACCTTGCGCAGGCGGACGGCCGAAGGGGAGACCTCGACACATTCGTCGTCGGCACAGAACTCCAGGGCCTGCTCCAGGCTGAGCAGCCGGGGCGGAACCAGGCGCTCCAATTCCTCACCGGTGGACTGGCGCACGTTCGTCACCTTGCGCTCACGGCAGATGTTGACGTCCATCTCGTCGGAGCGGGAGTTCTCGCCGACGATCATGCCCTCGTATACCTCGGTGCCGGGTGACACGAACAGCGAGCCGCGCTCCTGCAGGCTGAACATCGCGTACGCGGCGGCGTTGCCGGTACGGTCGGCGACCAGCGACCCCGACGGGCGGGTCCGCAGATCACCCGACCAGGGCTCGTAACCCTCGAAGACGTGGTGGGCGATGCCGGTGCCGCGGGTGTCGGACAGGAACTGCGTGCGGAAGCCGATCAGCCCGCGGGACGGTACCACGAAGTCCAGGCGCACCCAGCCGGTGCCGTGGTTCGTCATGGACTCCATCCGGCCCTTGCGCACCGCCAGCAGGGAGGTCACGGCGCCGAGGTAGTCCTCGGGCACATCGACGGCCAGCCGCTCCACCGGCTCGTGCACCTTGCCGCGCACCTCGCGCGTGACGACCTGGGGACGGCCTACGGTCAGCTCATAGCCTTCCCGCCGCATGGTCTCGACCAGCACGGCCAGGGCCAGCTCGCCGCGGCCCTGCACCTCCCAGGTATCCGGCCGCTCGGTGGGCAGCACGCGCAGCGACACGTTGCCGACCAGCTCACGGTCCAGCCGGTCCTTGACCAGCCGCGCGGTCACCTTGGTGCCCTTCTCGCGGCCGGCCAGCGGGGACGTGTTCACGCCGATCGTCATGGAGATCGCGGGCTCGTCCACGGTGATGAGCGGCAGCGGGCGCGGATCGTCCACGTCGGCGATGGTCTCGCCGATCATGATGTCCGGGATCCCGGCGATCGCCACGATGTCACCGGGGCCGGCCGATGCGGCGGGCACGCGGTCCAGCGCCTCGGTCAGGAACAGCTCGGAGATCTTCACCCGCTCCAGGGAGCCATCCCGGCGGCACAGCACCGCCTGCTGGCCCCGCGTCATCGTGCCGTTGTAGATCCGGCACAGCGCGATCCGGCCGAGGTAGGACGACGCGTCCAGGTTCGTGACGTGCGCCTGCAACGGCGCGGCCGGGTCGTATACCGGGGCGGGCACGGTCTCCCGCAGCACCTGGAACAGCGGCTCCAGGTCCGGGGAGTCCGGCAGCTCACCGTTGGCGGGCCGGTCCAGGCAGGCGCGCCCGGCGCGGGCGGACGCGTACACGATCGGGAACTCGATCTGCTCCTCGCTCGCGTCCAGGTCGATGAACAGCTCGTAGCAGGCGTCCACCACCTCGGCGATCCGGGCGTCGGGCCGGTCGACCTTGTTGATCACGAGGATGACGGGCAGGCTGGCCTCGAGCGTCTTGCGGAGCACGAACCTGGTCTGGGGCAGCGGTCCCTCGCTGGCGTCGACCAGCAGGATCACGCCATCGACCATGGACAGCCCGCGCTCGACCTCGCCACCGAAGTCCGCGTGGCCGGGCGTGTCCACGATGTTGATGACCAGCCCGTCGTGGTGGACCGCGGTGTTCTTGGCCAGGATCGTGATGCCCTTTTCCCGCTCCAGGTCGCCGGAGTCCATCACCCGGTCGGCGACGTGCGATCCGGCGCGGAACGCGCCAGACTGCCACAGCATGGCGTCCACCAGCGTGGTCTTGCCGTGGTCGACGTGCGCGACGATCGCTACGTTCCTGATCTCGTCGCGGGTCGCGTGATTCTGCGACGCGCCGGCGGCCGGTCCGGCCTGGACATGACGTGTGGGCATGCGGGAATCTCGCTCGCTCTGGCGGGGAGGCGCCGCTCGACGTGGCGGCCTGGCTAGTTTATTCGGCTCTGGCCGGCGCGGGGGTATCTGGTGCCGCCCGGCGGGGACGCTCTGGGTCCCGGTAAGCCATCTCGTAGAACGTTTCCGCGGACGGTGGCATTCCTGGGGTCGGGGGTACTTAGGGCCGCCGACCTGGGGCGGGGGTACTTAGAGCCGCCGGCCGGGTTCGCGGGCCTAAGGACGGCATCCGGTGCAGAGATAAGGAATTCGCCCGATGTGGCGGCCGGGGCCTTACGGCGACTCTGAATGTGCAGGCGATGGGACGATCGCCCCGCAGGAGGAGAGAAACCATGCATCCGGAAATGATTCGTGCGATCGCCGCACAGCAGATTGCGGACCGGCTGGCCGAGGCAGCGGCGCGGCGCTCGGCCACGGTCGCCCGGAGGGCCCGCAAGGCGCGCCGGCGCGGCCATGACGGCTCCGACCCGCTCGCGGGCGTTCGCATCCCCGACTACGTAGACGCCACGTTCGAGACCCGGCCGGCCGGGCGCGTGCCGGCCGGCGGCCGGGTGGCGGACGGCACGCCAGCGCGCCGGGACGCGGCCTGAGGCACCTGCCGCCATGACCGTGCCAGGGCCGGGCACCGGCCCCCTGGGCTCTCCGGAGGGGTCCCGGAGGGACCCAGGGGGCGGACCCGGAGGGACCCAGGGGGCGGACCCGGCGGGTCCGCGGGCGGCCGCGCCGGGGGAAGCGGCTTCCCCGCGCTTTCCGCCGTCGGAGCCCGTGCGGGAGGCCCGTTTAACCTTTCGGAAATGTCGGACCCGGATGGCATGCTGGACAATATGAGACCGCGAGTGGTCAGCCCCGTTCTGGTCGGCCGGGAAGGCGAGATCAGCCGGCTGCGCTCGGCGTTCGCCACGGTGCGGGAAGGCCGTCCGGCCACCGTGCTCGTCGGCGGCGAAGCGGGCGTGGGCAAGTCCCGGCTGATCGGCGAGTTCACCCGCGCCCAGCAGGAAGCCGGCGCGCGGGTGCTGACCGGCGGCTGCCTCGAACTGGGCGCCGACGGGCTGCCGTTCGCGCCGTTCACCGCCGTGCTGCGGGATCTGGTACGGGAGCTGGGCGCCGAGGCGGTCGCCGGGATGCTGGCCGGCCGGGCCATACGGGAGCTGGCCCGGCTGCTGCCCGAGCTCGGCGAACCGCCTTCCGGCGGCGATCAGGGCGAGGCGCGCGCCCGGCTGTTCGAGCAGGTGCTGGTGCTGCTGGAGCACCTGGCCGGGCGCACCCCGGTGATCCTGGCCATCGAGGATGCGCACTGGGCCGACCGGTCCAGCCGTGACCTGCTCGCCTTCCTGATCGGCAACCAGCGGGCACTGGACGGCGTGCTCGTGGTGATGACCTACCGCTCCGACGAGCTGCACCGGACGCATCCGCTGCGCCCGCTGATCGCCGAGCTCGACCGGATCGACTGGGTGGAGCGGATGGACGTGCCGCGGCTGACGCGGCGCGAGGCCGGGGAACTGGCGGGCCGCATCATCGGCGGCGCGCCTGACCCGCTCTATACGGACCGGCTGTACCGGCGCACCGAGGGCAACCCGCTGTTCCTGGAAACCTTGCTGACGAGCCACGACGCCGACAGCGGCGAGCTGCCGGACACGCTGCGGGATCTGCTGCTCATCGGGGTGCACCGGCTGCCGGAGGAGTCACAGGAGCTGCTGCGGATCGCGAGCGCCGGCGGTGAGCGCGTGGGCCACGCGCTGCTCGCCGCGGTCAGCGGGCTCGGCCCGGACGGCCTGATCCGGGTGCTACGGCCCGCCGTCACCGCCAACACCCTGCTCACCGACGCGGACGGTTACGTGTTCCGGCACGCGCTCATCCGCGAGGCGGTGCACGAGGACCTGCTGCCGGGTGAGCACGGCCGGCTCCACGCCCGGTTCGCGCAGGCCATCGAAGCGGACCACAGCCTGGTACCGCCCGACCGGGCGCACATCGAGATGGCCCATCACTGGCACTCCGCGCATGATGTGACGTTCGCGCTGGCCAGCGCCTGGCAGGCGGCGGCCGAGGCCGCCAAGTCGGTGGCGCACGCCGAGCGGCTCAACCTGGTCGCCCGCGTCCTCGAACTGTGGGATCAGGTGCCGGACGCGGCGGAACGGATCGGCACCGACCACACCCAGGTCCTGGAGGAGGCGGTCGAGGCGGCTTACGACGCCGGCGACGGCGAGCGCGGCACCTCCCTCGCCACCGCCGCGCTGAAGGAGCTGGACGCCGCGGCCGAACCAGTCCGGGTCGCGAAGCTGCTGCACCGGCGGGCCGACTTCAGCCACCAGCTGGGCCGGGACAATACGAGCGATTTGAAACGGGCACTGGAACTCGTGCCGCGAGAGGCGTCCGCGGCCACCCGGGCCCGCATCCTGCTGGCCTGCAACCATCACGGAGGCAGGCACCGCCCCGAGGATCAGGCCGCCGGCGAGGAGGCCCTGGAATTGGCGCGTGAGGCCGGCGACGGCGTCGGCGAGGCCAGTGCCCTCCTCTCGCTGGCGGTGATCCTGGCCGATCCGGGCGGGATGGCGCGGCCGGGCGGGACGTGCCTGGAGATGGTGGCCCAGGCCAAGGAGATCGCCCGCCGCGGCAACGCCTACAAGTCCCTGCTGCACGTCGCGATCAACGAGTCGCACCTGCTGGAGGGCGCGGGCGAGCACGAGGCCGCGGCCGAGGTGGCACGGCAGGGTGTCATCACCGCAGAGGAGTACGGGCTGTCCCGCACGTCGGGCACGTTCCTGGCCATCAACCTGGCGGAACCGCTGCTGTGGCTCGGCCGGTGGGACGAGGCCGCCGAGGTCATCGAGCGGGCGAAGGAGCTCTCGCCGCCCCCGCTGACCCTGGCCTCGCTGGAGATCGGGGCCGGCCTCGTCGCGGTGGCCCGCGGCGACATCACCGAGGCGGCGGCGTGCACGGCCGCCGCGGGCCGGGTCATCCGCACCGCCCGGTTCAAGGATCAGCATCAGCTTCCGCTGGCCGAGCTGGAGATCGACACCGCCATCGCCCGGGGCGACGCGGCCGCGGCCGTCCAGATCGCCGCGGAAGCGATCGGCCAGTACTGGCTGCCGGGCAGCATCACCCGCTACGGATGGCCGCTGCTGGTGTCGGCGGCCCGGGCCTGCGTGCTGGCGTTGCGGCGGGCGGGCGGCCACGGCGACGAGCCGCTGCGGAAGAACGCCACGGCACTGCGGGATCGTCTTCAGGGGATAGCCGCGGAGTACGGTGCGTACGGCCCGGTGCAGGATGGCTGGCGGTGGACGTTCACCGCGGTGACACTTGAGGCGCAGCAGGCCCTCGCGGGCACGGGCGGCGCGGACGGCTCCGCCGACCGGAGTGACCTGGAAAGCCCGGCGGGCGCCGGGCATCCGGCGGGCGCCGGGCATCGGGCGGGCGGCGAACGCGGCAGCGCCGCCCGCCTGTGCGCCGCGTGGGATGAGGCGGCGGCCGCCTGGGCGGCCGTCCGGCAGCCCTACCAGGAGGCGGAGGCGCTGGCGGGCGCGGCCCGGGCGGCCCTGGCGGCCGGTGATCGCGACGAGGCGGCCACGCGGCTGCGGCGAGCGTCCACGCTGGCGGCGGGACTGCGGGCCGGGCCGCTCAGCGAGGAGATCTCACGGCTGTCCCGCGGCGTGCTGCGCGCCGTGGGCGACCGGGCCGCCAGCGGCACGGGCGGCACCACGGGCGCCGTGCCGGGCTCCCCCGGCGACGTGCCCGGGGCGGCACCGCTCGGCCTGACCGCACGCGAACTCGAGGTGCTGGAGCTGGTCGCGGCCGGGCGGAGCAATCGCGAGATCGCGGCGGAGCTGTTCATCGCGGCCAAGACCGCGAGCGTGCACGTGTCCAACATCCTGGCCAAGCTCGGGGTGGGCAGCCGGGGCGAGGCGGCCGCGACCGCCTACCGGCTCGGCCTGTTCGACGCGGCCCCCGCCTCGTCGGCCTAACGTCAGCCGGCGCCGTTGTTGACCGACTGGATCTCGTTGACCGTGATCGGGCTCTGCCAGGTCGTCCCGTTCAGCTGAGCACCGGGTACCGGCTGGCAGTCGGCCGGGGCGGGCGGAAGGCCGCCGTTGACCGGTGCCCAGCAGGCCCGCCAGGTCATCGTCGCGGTGACCTGCCACTTCGCAGGGGACTGGAACGTCAGGCCGCAGTCGATCGGCGTGCCGGGCCCCACGTTCTGCGCGGCTGCGGTGTCGATCTCGGTCGAGCCGAGGTACCCGCATGTGGTGGTGTCCGGCGTGTACTGTGACCCGCCGGAGGCGCTGACCATCAGCTTGGACGGGATCGCCCACACGGTCGCGGCCGCGTTGCCCAGGGTCGCCGTGACCATCGCGTACGGCATCCCATCGGGAGCGGTGTAGTGGTTGGCGGCGAGCGTCACCCGCAGGAACGTGGGCAAGTTGGTGTAGGTGGTCCCGGCCGGATTGAGGATCAGCTGATCCGCGGCCGGCAGCCGCATCACGCCCACGGCGAGCTGGGCCAGCGTCTGAGGCGGGATGTTGATACCCGGCGGCGCATTCCCGGGTGGCACCCAGGCGAACAGCGGCAGCGCCGCGCACGCCGCGAGCTGCGCGGCGTTGTCGGCTGGATTGGCCGGCAGCTCGTACCACTCCCCGGGCGTCTCCGGCTGCGAGGCGACCAGCGTTTTGGCCAGCGTGACCGACTGCGGGATCTCGAACAGATCCGGGGTGCCGGTGCCGTACTGGCTCAGGATGGTCTGGCTGCCCTGGTGCGCTCCGCCGATCGGTTCCCACAGGCAGGGTGGCGGGGTGATGTCCACGACCGTGTTGCCGCCGCCACCCGGGTCATAGTTGTTGCCGCCGAACGTGACCATCTTCTGCAGCATGGCGGTGCAGCTGTCCCCGGTCGAGCAGCCCACGCTGGACGTGCCGTTGCCGGCGCTCGCCGGCGAGACGGCCAGCGCGGGCCCGGCCAGGCCCGCGGCCAGGATGACGATGGCGGCGGTACGGCGTCTCACGGCTTGCACTCCTTCGCCCGCGGATAGTAGATCGGCGGCAGATCAGAGATCACTTTCCACTGACCTGCGGAATTCTTCGCGAGTTGATCGGTGTAGCGGTAGTAATGCTGATCGGCGGACGTAGTGTCCGGGATGACCTTCCCGGTCTGTGCGTTCGTGTTCGAGGAGCTAGCGTTGTCGAAGCAGGCGGACACGTCAAGATCTCCCGTAACCGTCGGGTCGGGCACCGCCGCCATGTCGAAGAAGCCGATGGTCCCGGTGAACGACTCGCCGGTGACGTCCGGCTGCGACAGCGCGTTCTGCACCTCGGTCTGCATGGTCGGGCTGACGTAGCCGGTCCAGCTGGTGTCCTGGCCGCTGGTGTACTCGGCGTACAGATACGCCAGCTCGTAGTCCTTGTCCGTCAGCACGGCCTGCGCCTGGCTGGCGTCCGCCGGCCGCCAGTTCGTCATCTCGACGTGCACGTTCTTGCCGAACGGCGGCATGACAACCGACGTACCGGCCGCGGCCGGCGCGCCGGGCGTCGCCGCCGGCATGCTGCCCTGCGGGTGGAACGTCGCGGTGGTCCCGCTGCCGCCGCTGGCGCACGCGGCCACGATCAGCAGGCCTCCGCCGGCCAGCGCGGCCCTGATGTACCTGTTCCCCATCACGCCTCCTCAGGCTGCCGACGTCCGCCACGAGGGCAGCAGCTCGTCGATGAGCGCCTCGGTCTCCGGTGCCATCCGCGGCATCACCTCGTCCAGCTCGGCGCGGGCCGACACCTCGCCGACCACGGCGCGCAGCACGTGTTCCTGGCCGGTCGCGGACGCGCCGAGCAGCAGCCCGCGCCACAGCATCTCGTCGTCGAACGCCAGCCGGAGCCCGGCGCGGGCGGCCGCCATGGCACCCTCCGCGTCGCCGGCCATCAGCCGCAGCGCCGACAGCCGGTGCGCGGCGTCGGCGACCTGCGCGGTCACCTCGTGGCTGAAGCTGTCCGCGCCGAGCCAGGCGTACCGGCCGGGGTCGCGGCCGTCCAGCAGCTGGCCGCGCACCAACCCGAGGGCGCGCTCCAGGGCGACGGCTTCCTCGCCGGTGCGGCCGCTCTCCGCCGCGTGCCTGGCCTGGGCGAGCAGCGCACGGAACACCAGCCAGTCGACGCGGACCTGCGAGCCCAGGCGCAGGCGGCCGCCCGCATCGGTGGTCATGCTGGGCCGTCCCACGTCGTCGGTGCCCAGCCACGCCTGGACACGGGCCAGCGCTGCGTCCCGTACCTCGGACGGCACGCCGCGCGGCCAGATCGCGCCGGTCAGCACGTTGGGGTGCACCCCACCGGGGTGGGTGGCGAGGTAGGCGACCAGCTCCGCGGACAGCGCCTGGCGCGGCCCGTCCATCGGGCCGGGGGCCTCGATCGTGAGCGGCCCCAGCAGGCCGATCTCCACCGGCATCCGCGCGCCCGGCGCGAGCTGCGCGGGTGGGGCGCCGTCGTCGTCCGGGCCGGAAAGGTCCACGCCGTCGGCACGGGCCGCGGTGCGGAACAGGTCCGCCACGGCGCCGTACTGGCTGGCCGGCAGCAGCTGCGCGGCCAGGTCGAACCCGAGCACGTCGGCCCTGAGCCGGCCCTGGTCGGTGACCTCCCAGGTCCAGGTGGCGCCGCGGATGTCACCGGCGACGACGAAGCCGAGCGCGGAACGGTGCCGGGTCCGGGCCAGCGTGAGCAGCCGCTCCCGCTGCGTCGGAGTGGGCGGGACGGCCATGATCAGGTAGTGCGGCGCCCAGGTCTGCGCGTCGGCGGTCCGGGACCGCCCGGTGAGCACGGAGTCGCGGCCCGATTCGGCCAGGGCCTGCTCCACCTCGGCGGCGCGGGCCTGCAGGGCCGGCAGCGCCTCGTCCAGGGTGGCCACGGCGGTCACCCGCTCGGGCGCGATCATCGTCAGCTCTTCACCGAAACCGACCAGCGTGATCCGCATCCGGTCGGACCAGCGGTTGGTGGCCAGCTCGACGGCGAGCGCGGCCAGCGCCGCCTGCACCGGCCGGTGCGGGCCGCGCACCGCGATCAGCCCGTGCGCGACCTCCAGGTCGACGAGGATCCGGCCGGTCTCGTTCGTCCCGATCGACACGAGACCGGGGTACGGGGCGAGCGCGCCGCTGGCGCCATCCAGGCCCGGGCCGCTGACCGCGTCCAGCGGGAGGCGCCACACCGCGCCGCCGTCCGCGGCCGTCCACGGCGCGGGCGGGCTGGGATCGGCCGGGGCGACCCACAGATCGAGGTTCTCCGCCCCGATGTGCGCCGCGAACACGGTGGGCAGCGTCTTGTCCTGGCCGGCCACCGCCTGGGACAGCTGCCGGAGCCCGACGTCGAGCAGCCGCACCGACGGCTCGTCCGCGGCGAACCGCAGCGCGTTCTCGGCCATCGCCGCGGGCCCGTCCGGCATGGCGATCCGCTGGCCGAAGGCCCGCCGCCACAGCTGTTCACGCCGCCGCCGGCCGAGCGCGGCCAGCACCCCCGCCGCGAGCAGCGACGCCGCCGAGAGCTCGTAGGGGTACGGCAGCGGGTCCGGCGCCTGCTGGCCCGGCGCGGCCAGGGCATTGCCACCCGCACGAACCGGAGGTGCGATGGCCTCCCCGGATGCGGGGCTTCCGGGGCCTGAGGTCCCGGCCGGCGCGGCGCCGTCCGGGGTCACGGTGCGTGGCGACACGGCATCCGGCGTCGCGGTTCCCGCCTCGGCGGTGGCCCCCCGCCCCTGGCCGGCCGCGGCCCCGGCCGCGGCCTGGCCCGCCGGGGCGGCGCTGTCCGGGCTCACGGTCTCGATGCCGGGCCCGTACGCGTCGTGCGGCATCCGCAGGATCCAGCCGGGCCGGATGAGGCTGGCGATCGTCAGCTGGCTCCCGTCCGGCTGCGTCCGGTCCTTGTTCATCGCGTAGATCTCGGGATAGCGCCGGCCGTCGCCGAGGTGGTTCTCCGCGATTTCCCACAGGCTCTCGTGATAACGGCCGTCCGGCGGCTTGACGACGTAGATCTTCTCCGCCCCCGGCGACTGCGCGACCGTGGGCGGCGCCACCGGCTGGGGGGCGGTCGACGGCGGGCCCTGCGTGCCCGGCATGACCGAAGACACCGTGTGGCCGGGCCGCGGCGGCCCGGCGTGCGCGAACGCCGGCGACAGCGCCGCCCCGGCGGTGAACAGCAGCAGCGCCGCGGTGACGAGGCGGTGCGCCGCGGACTGGGTGGCGCCGGCCAGCGGGACCTGGGCGGGCAGGCCCACGTTGCGGACCGCCGCCCTGATCTCGACGATCACGCACCACACCAGCTGGAGCCAGGCCAGCCAGATCACGATGGACAGCACGCGCAGGATCGACGGGATGCTGAGCTGGTGGGTGAGCGCGGACAGGCCGACCGCGCCGTGCGGCACCGGCAGCCCGATGACGGTGATCAGGCCGATCGGGACGCCGACGGTCAGTACGGCCAGGGCCATGATCGCGAGAATTCCGATCACCACGTCCCCGGCGGTCCGGGTGGGCACCTGCACGGGCTTTCGCAGTCCAGGAATCGGCGGTGCCATCAGCACACTCCTTGTTGGACAGCGTTCCCGCATTCGGACGTGGCGGTCCCGGTGGCGGTCTCGGTGAACGTGCCGAGCAGGCCGCCCCCGATGACCGGCCGGGTGGTGATCTGGACGGTGACCGCAGCCTGGGTCTGGCTGGAGGCCTGGGCGGGGCAGGCCGTCATCGCGACCGCCGTCCCGGTCAGCCCGGCCCCGTAACGCTGCACGACCTGCTGCGCGTACCCGCACGCGGTCCCCCAGTCGATCGGGAACGCTCCTCCCGGGGCGTTCCCGGCCCGGAGGGCGGCCGGGGCGATGTCCTCGGCGGCGGCCCGGGCGGCCTGGCCGGCGATGTCGGCGGCGCGCTCCCGGGCGTTCATCGCGTTGCCGCCGTCCACGATGAGGGCGGTCAGGAAGATCACCGCGACCGCGAAGACCACGGTGAACACCGCGACCGACCCGCGGTCATGCGCGCCGTCCTGCGGGGTCAGCAATTCGCCCCCCGGCACATGAATGGGTCCAGCGGGGCGACCGCGGTCCCGGCGACCGGGGCGGCGGCGCGGAAGCCCAGCAGGGTGAACGGCGACATGTTCACGCTGCAGTTGACCGTCACGGTTACCGCGTCGCCCGCCTGGACGACGGCACCGTCCGTGGGGAACCCGGTGACCCCGACCGCCACCGTGCCGCCGTCGCACCAGCCGGAGGTGGCCAGGTCCGCGTCGGCGGACTGCCGGGCGAGCGACACCGCGTCACCAGCCGTGCGCGCCACCGATGCGGCCCGCGCGGCGTCCCGGGCCGCGCCGTCGATCGCGCCGTGCGATTCGACCCACCGGCCGCCCGCCCCCACCAGCAGCAGGAGCAGCACCAGGGCCGGGGCGATGACCACCAGCTCAACCGACATCGAGCCGCGGTCGGCTGCCCCCGGAGGCTGCTGGCGGGTACCAGCCCGCGGCCGCGGCCTCATCCGCGGCCCCCGCACGCCCCGCCACCCGCCGCACCGCGGAAGCATTCCACCGGGCCGCCCGCCGTCTCGGTGATCGTCCACTTGATCCCGAAGAAATTGAACACCGAGTACCCCATCGGCCCGGACACGGTGACGAACACCTGATTGGCTGGGTCGCCGTGCGCGTTGGCCTTCAGGCTGCTGAGCAGGCTGGTGTTCAGGGTGTTGTAGTAGTTGGACGACGCCTGCTCGGCCAGCGCCGGCCAGGCGGCGGTCATCGCGGCGTCCTCCCGTGCGACCTGCGCCCCGGCCTGCGCCGCCGCCAGAGCGGCCTGGCGGGCGTTGAACCACAGCCCGAACTGCACGACCAGCATGATGACCATGAGAAAGGCCGGCGCCAGGACGGCCAGTTCGACCACGTTGGAGCCGCGATCGCCGCGCCGCAGTAGCAAGGCGGCCGTTTTCCGGCAGAACCGCACCAGGGATCCGCGGAGTCTCATAGCGGGAGCTTCCGGGGGGCAGGCTAGCCGTGGATCTGGCTGCTCTCGGTGTGCACGAATTGCCGGATCACCACGAGCAGGCCCAGGGCGACACCCAGAATGAGCGCGGTGATGATGGCCAGCTCGACGGCGGAGGCGCCGGCGTCGCCCCGCTCACGGGCGGCGGTGAATTTCGCGGCCCGCGCGCTGAGCGATGCCCTCAGGTAGTCACGCAGGGCGGCGTTGAACTGATACATAAATCCCTCCGGGAATCTGCATACGCAGAGAACTCTCTAATGTCCTTGGACACCCAAAAGCACTCCTACGACGGGGAAAACGAGGAACACGAGAAATCCTGCGACCAGAAACATCTGAGCCACGAGCATGGATTGCGAACGCTCGCCCGCCTGGCCCTCAAGGTCGGCCAGCTCGCGGCGGCGCAGGCTGACCGCGCGGGCGGTGAGCGACTCGCGGACCTTGGCCCCGTCCTCGGCGACCAGGCTGAGCGCGGCGGCCAGGTCCCGCAGCTCGTCGAGACGGATCTCCTCACCGAGGGCACCGAGGGCCTGCCACGGGGTCTGGCCGGTGATCCGCGCGTTGGCCAGGGCGTCCCTGAGCCGCCACATGGACCAGCCACCGCCGATCTCGCTCGCGGCCATCAGCGCCTCGGGCACGCCACGCCCGCCGGCCAGGTTCATCCCGACGAGATCGAGGAAGGCGCCGACCGCGTGCCGGAAATCCTTGCGCCGCTGCGCGGCCTTCTGCCTGACCTCGAGATACGGGAACACCGAGAACACAATGGCCAGCACCAGGCCGCCCCAGATCGGGATCACGAAAGACACGTGAATGCCGACGACGTCCAGCAGGACCAGCACAATGGGCCCGATCAGCAGGCCGAACACGCCCAGCAGCGCGCTGGTGGCGAGGAAGTTCTCGAAGGACTTCTCGGCCAGGGCCAGATCGTTGCGCAGGCCGGGGAACTCCCAGCCCTGCTCGCGGCAGAACGCGGCCAGCCCGATGCCCAGCCGCCGGGCGAGCTCGCTCTCCTTCTCGCTGGAGAACCGCCGCGCCGCGGTGGCGGTCACCGGGCGCGCGTCGAAGGCGGCCAGCTGCCGCGCGAGGCTGGCCCGGCGTGGCAGCAGCGCGACGATCAGCAGGAAGATCCCGCCGCCGGCGATCGCGCCGGCGATGATCGCGGCGGTCATGAGCCGTCCCCCCGCCAGGCGGCGACGGTCTCCGGCGCGGTGACGCCGGCGCCGGCGACGAGCGGCTCGGCCAGGAGCCGTTCCGGTGCGTCGAAGCGGGCGAGCTTGCGCAGCCAGAAGAAGCCCGCCGCGTAGAAGCCGGCCACCACCAGGAGCACGAACTGGCCGAGCGGCTGGTCGTAAATCGAGACGTAGCTGTGGTTGAACACGCCGAGCAGCAGCGCGACCGACACGGCGACAAGCACCACGATCTGCACGCTGCGGCGAGTGGAGCGGCGGTCGGCGTTGATCTTCCGCCGCATGTCCAGCTCCTCACGCACCGAGGTGGACAGCCCGCCCAGCAGGTCGCGCAGCCCGGGCCCGCGCAGCCGGGAGTTGATGATGAGCGCCGCGATGATCAGGTCGGCGCCGGGGTCGTCGAGGTCGTCGGCGAACCGGCGCAGCGCGTCCGGCATCGGCATCCGGGTGTGCAGCCGGTCCACCAGCCGGGCCAGCGGCTCCTGCAGCGACGGCGCGGCCGCCCGCTGGGACGACGGGATGGCCTGCTCCAGGCCGACCGCGCCCGCGATCGTGTCCCGCAGCGACTCCGTCCATGAGGCCAGGCCCTCCAGCCGGGCGATGGCGCGGCGCTCACCGGCGGCGCCGCCCAGCGAGCGCCAGCCGAGCGCGAGCAGCGCGACGCCGGCCCCGGCCACGATCCAGCGGGTAGCCAGCAGGGTGAGCGCGCCCAGCACGAGGGCAACCGCCCCGCGGACGCCGGCCACGTCCCGCAGGACGTGCTCCAGCTTGCGGGCGCGGGCGCTCGGGGGCCGGGCGGGGGCTCCGCGGATGGCCACGATGAGGAGAAAGACGCCGCCACCGAGCACGGCCCCGGCCAGGATGCCGAGCAGCGGATAGAGCGCGGGCCCGGTCATGCCCACGTCCCGGCGGACGGGTCGTAACCGTACTGCATCAGCTCGTCCAGGCAGGAGACCGGGGCGCGGGTCACCGCGTGGCCGTCCGGGCCCGGCGCGAAGACCTCGCTGGACAGCACCCGGCCATCGACCCCGGTCACCTCGCGGACGCTGTTGACGAAGCGGCGCAGCCGGCCACCGCGGGCGTACTCGTTCCGCTTCTCGATGAAGACCACGAAGTCGATCGCCCCGGCGATGAGCATGTGGGTGGCCTCCACCGGCAGCCGTTCCTGGGCCTGGATCGCGTAGGTGGAGATGCGGTTGAACACCTCGAGCGAGGAGTTGGCGTGGATGGTGGACAGGGATCCGTCGTTGCCCTGCGTCATCGCGTTGAGCATGGTGACGATCTCGTCGCCGAGCACCTCGCCGACGATGACCCGGCTCGGGTTCATCCGCAGCGAGCGGCGGACCAGCTCGGCCATCGTGATCGCGCCGTGCCCCTCCATGTTGGGCAGTCGTTCCTCGAAGGCGACGACGTTGGGGTGCAGCTCGGGGAAGTGATCCAGGCCGAGCTCCAGCGCCCGCTCCACGGTGATGAGGCGCTCCTCGGCCGGAATCTGGTTGGCCAGCGCGCGCAGCAGCGTCGTCTTCCCCGCGTTGGTGGCCCCGGCGATCATGATGTTCTTGCGCGCTGCGACCACGGCCGCGAGGAAGGACGCCACCTCGGGGCTGATCGTGGCGTTGCCCACCAGGTCGGCGAGGAACACCTTGCCCATCCGGGCGCGCCGGATGGAGATGGCCGGCCGGAGGGCCACGTCCATGACCGCGGACAGCCGGGAACCGTCCGGCAGGCGCAGGTCAAGCTGCGGGTTGGCGGTGTCGAAGGGCCGGCTGGACAGGCCGGAGTAGGCGGCCAGGATCTGGATCAGCTCGATCAGCTCCTCGTCGCTTTCCGCGACCGGGTGGGTCATCACCTCCCGGCCGTCGGCGTAGCCGAGGAACACCCGGTCGCACCCGTTGATGTCGATGTTCTCGATCTGCTGGTCCTCCAGCAGCGGCTGCAGCCGCCCGACGCCGAACAGGGCGGCGTGGATGGCCTCGGCGAGCTCTTCCTCGTCCTCGGCGTTGAGCGGCGGGCGGCCCGCGGTGATCTCGCCCCGGGCGTACTCCTCGAGCGCCTGGGAGATCAGGGCGCGGGCGAACTGCCGCTCGTCCTCCCCCGACATCGGCGGGATCCCGGCCGCGGCGTCCAGACGGCGCTGCTCGGCCAGCCGGTCCCCGACATCTGCGCGGAGCCGCTTGACGACGCTATGGTCCACGGCCCGTCACCGCCCCGGCTGGCCGGGCGACGGGTCACCGGCGTGCGGCCCGGCCGGCTCGAAGAAGCCACGCTCGGACAGCCCGATGCCGCGGTACGGCTCCGCCGGCTCCGCGGCGTCGTGGGGCTCGCGGGCGTCCGGCGCCGCCGGGGCAAGCGCGGGATCGGGCAGGGACGGCTCCGCCGGGGCGGGCGGGGACGTGGCCAATGGGGGGTAGCCACGCGCCGCGGCGTGCCGCGCGCCGGGGGACGCTGCCCAGGTGGCCGCGGACACCACCGGCTCGCCGTCCGTGGCCGGGACCGGCCCGGGAGACGGCGGGGCGGGCTGCCCCGGGTGAGGCCCGTGATCGGGCTCACGATCCGCGGCGGGCACCGGCCCGGCCGGCAGGCGGCCCACGAGGCGCTCGGCGATGTCCCGGGCCGTCCGGATCAGCAGGGACTTGTCGAGCTTGCCGCCCCATTCGCCGCGCAGCAGGTCAGCACCGCGCGGATCCTCGGCCAGGCCGCCGGCGATCCTGGCCCGGGCCGAGGCGGGCTCCAGCGCCTGCCCGATCTCGGCGATGGCGTTCCGCAGGTTCTTGTGGTCGGCGATGACCACGACCTCGGCCCCCGCCCCGGAGCGGCCCCGCTTCCGCAGCGCCGCCGCGACGGCGGTGACCCGCTCGCGGAGCCGTACGACCTCGCCGAGGCTGGCCCGGGTGACCAGGACCACCAGCGCGGCCTCGGCCAGCAGGTCGTAGTGCGGGCCGTCGGTGCCCAGCCGCCCGCAGTCGGCGATCACATCGGCCTGGGAGTTCCCGGCCAGCACCCGGCCGACCGGCCCCCACAGCAGGTTCAGCCCGGCGCCCTGCTCGGCGCTGGTCACCCCGGTCAGGATGTCCAGGCCGCCGTTCAGCTTCTGGGTGTGCTCCCAGGCCTGGTGCGGCTGCAGGCCACGGCGAGCGGCCACGGCCAGGCTGAGCAGCCCGCGGCGCGGGTCGAGGCGCTCACCGCCCGCCGCCGGGAAACGGTAGACAAGATCACCGCCGGCTGGGTCACACTCGGCCAGCAGCACCGGCCGGGGCCAGACGGCGGCCAGCGCCAGGGCCGTGGTCGTGACGCCCGGCGCACCCTTGTCCGCCGCGACAGCGATCAGCGCCATCGCTACCCCGCCCCGGCGCCGCTGCCCGTGGCCTTCTGGCTCGGCGTCACACCCGCCGGCGATCCGCTACCGGAGGCGGCCGGATTCTGCGACAGGAAGCTGCCCGCCGCGACCGCGACGCTGAGAATGCCGTTGGACGCGCTGCAGGCGACGGCACCGGCGGTGGCCGGGTTGACGGCGACCTCGACGTCGGCGACCGCACTGGTAGAGGTGGCTGACGGGGCGGAGACGTCCAGCACGATGGCGTCGCCGGACAGCAGCGAGCCGGGCTGCCCCGGGCAGGCCTGCGTCGCGTCGCTCACCTCGTAGATGTCGATGTGGTCCCCGGCGGCGAGCCCGGCCGGAAGCTGGCCGTCCTTCAGCGCCAGCCCCATCGTGGCGCGCCCGCTGACCTCGGGGTTCGTCGCGACCGCCATGGTGGACGTCAGCAGCGTGCCCCTCAGGATCGTGGTGGCGGCGAAATTCCTCGACACCTGGCCGGCCTCGGCCCAGGGCACGTACGGGACGCCGCTGTTCGCCGCGACCTGCACCTCCTGCATGGCGCTCAGCGGTATCTGCTGGCCCTGGCCGACCTGCTGGGTGATCTCGATGGCGGCGACCCGCTTGGCACCCTGCAGCATGACGTAGCCGACCGCGACCGCGCCGCCCAGGATCAGCACCACGGCCAGCGCGGCCAGGGCGGGCTTGCGCTCGCGGGACGCGCCAGGAAGCTTGCGGGCCGATGGCGCGGTGGGCTGTGCCCAGGGCTCCTGCGCCGCTGCGTCCGCCGCCGTCCCGCGGTGCATGGTCGTGCCACGGTCACTGGCCATCGAATCGGCGTCTCCCCTGTGTACAGCGCGTATCCGCGCGGGCTACGCGCGGGCTACACGACATCGCTGTACCGCGTCTGGCGGCTGCGAATTTATCTCAGGAAATGCGGCTTTGACCCCTGTTTCGCCAACCTCGTCGGCACATTCCACCTAATGACGACCGCCTGGTGGTAGGGGGTAACCATTGCACCGGCGCTCCGCGGCGCGCGCCTGCCAGCGTTTTCGGCGCCGCCATCCCGATACACGGACCGGGAAGGCGGCCGGTTCATTGTCTTGCGAGACAAGTTGCGACATTGCGTCGGATAGCACGCAATACCGGCCTATTCCCTGCCGGAACTGGTTGCACAGCATCTGCGGCAGGTGCGATGGTTGACCACCAGGCCATGAACCGCCCGGCCGTCCCGTGCGTGACCACGGGCAAGGGCACACGGAGACGTCGCCCGCTAGGTGGCACGCGCACGCGGGGTTGCGCCGGATGGACGGCGAGGCCCGCCGCCGCGTGAACGACCCCGGACAACCGGGCGCGGGATCGCGCTCAATCGTCAGGAACACACCGAGAAAGGATCCCGGTCGTGCCAAACGTCAACGTGACCTATGCCGACATGCAGAGCGCGGCGACCCGCCTGACCGCGGGCGAGCACCAGATCAACGGCGACCTGACCAACCTGCAGAACATGATCAATCAGCTGGTGCAGGGCGGCTACGTTACCGACACCTCGAGCAAGCAGTTCGAGCAGTCCTATACCGAGTTCACCCAGGGCGCCCGCAAGATGATGGACGGCCTGAACGGCATGGCCCAGTACCTGAACGCCGCGGCCAAGGCCTTCCACGAGACCGACACCCAGCTCGCGGCGGCGCTGAAGAAGTGACACTGGCCGGCGCGTGAGCTCACGGCCGGGTGACGAGGGGGGACTGCCGTCGGCAGGCCCCCTCCGTGTTGCGCGGGAAAGGGGGCCTGCCGATGCGGCTGGCGCTGACGGCGGTCTCACCGGCGGCCAGACGGCAGGCCGACCTGCTGCTGGAGGCGGACCCCGCCACACCGGTGGCGGCGGTCGCCCAGCAGCTGGATCGCTTCCTGCACGCCGGCATCGCTGGCCCCGCGGGCCCGGCCGGCGCCGGACCGGACGCCGCTGATCCGCAGGCCGCGGGCCCGGGCGGCCACGTGCTGGCCTTCCCCGGGCCGCGATCCCCCGCGCCGGTCGCGGTGTACGTCGATCAGGTGCTGCTGCCGCCGGCTCAGGCGCTGGGCGAGTCGCGGATCCGGCAGGGCTGCGTGGTCAGCCTCGGGGACGCGTCCGGCTGCCTCAGCCCGGAGCCGGCCGGGGCCGTGGAGATCCAGGTGGCCGGCGGCCCGGCGGCGGGCAGCGTGCACCGGCTCACCCTCGGCGAAGCCGACATTGGCGGCGCCGGCCCCGCGCACATCCCGCTTGCCGACCCGCAGCTGCCCGCCAGGGCGCTGCACGTATGGGTGGACGCCCAGGGCCGGTGCCGGGTCGCGCCCTACGACGGCGTCCGGGCCGAGCTGGACCGCGAGCCGCTGGACGGCCCGGCGCCCTGGTCGCCGGGGCAGCAGGTCACGGTGGGCGGCACGCTGCTCGGGCTGGCCCGTTACGAGCCTCCGGACGCGGCCGTGGCGGTCTCGGAAGACGGGGCAGGCGTCGACTTCAACCGGCCGCCCCGGCTGCTGCCGCCGGACCGGATCACGCGGTTCCAGCTGCCCCGGCCGCCCACGCGGCCGGAACGGCGCCCGGCACCGATCCTGATGGCGGTGATCCCGGTCCTGCTGGGCGTGGCCATGGCGTATTTCCTGCACCAGATCTACCTGCTGGGCATGTGCGCGCTCAGCCCGGTCATGCTGCTGGGCACGTTCGTTACCGACCGCCGCCACGGCCGCCGCTCCTACGCCCAGCAGATGGCCGATTACGCCGGGCACAAGGCCCGGATTGAGCAGGACGCGCAGGAGGCCCTGGACGCCGAGCGGGCGCTGCGGCGGGCCGGCTGCCCGGATCCGGCCATGGTCCTGACCATCGCGTCCGGGCCGCGGCGCCGGCTGTGGGAACGCCGCCGCACCGACCCCGACTATCTGCTGCTCCGCGTGGGCACCGCGGACCTGCCCTCGGCGGTGGAGCTGGCCGACCCCACCCAGGACGAGCACCGCCGGCAGGTGTTCTGGACGGTGCCGGACGCCCCGGTCAGCGTGCCGCTCGCGCAGCGCGGGGTGCTCGGGGTAGCCGGGCCCGGTGAGGCCCCGCGCAGCATCGGCCGGTGGCTGCTGGCCCAGGCGGCCGTCCTGCACAGCCCTAACGACCTGCAGATCTACGTGCTCACGGACTCCTCGGGCCGGGCCAGCTGGGGATGGGCCACCTGGCTGCCGCACTGCCGTGCCGCGGACGGCCGCGCGGTGGCGCTGATCGGGAACGACGCCGAGACCGTGGCCGCGCGGATCGCCGACCTGCTCGCCATCATCGCCGCGCGGCAGCGGGCGCTGCGTGAATCGGGGCTCGAGGAGGTGACGTTCCGGCAGGCGGACATCATCGTCGTCTTCGACGGATCCCGTAAGCTCCGGCTGCTGCCGGGCGCCGTGCAGATCCTGCGGGAGGGACCGCGGGCCGGCATCTACGCGATCTGCCTGGACGCCGACGAGCGCCTGCTGCCGGCCGAGTGCCAGGCGGTCACCACCGCGGAGGCGGGCGGCCTGCGCGTCCGGCAGATGAGCGAGGACACCATCACCGGGGTACGGCCGGATCACGTCGGGCCGGGCTGGTGTGCCCAGCTGGCCCGGGGGATCTCGCCGGTCCGGGACGTCAGCGACGACGGTGCCGGTGCCGGGCTGCCCGACGCCTGCCGGCTCCTCGAGGTGCTCGGGCTCGAGCCGCCGGGACATTCCGCCATCGTGGCGGGCTGGACCGCGCGCAGCGGATCGACGCTGGCCGTGATCGGAGAGTCCTACGATGGCCCGTTCGGGATCGACATCCGGAGGGACGGGCCGCATGGGCTGGTGGCCGGGACCACCGGGTCAGGGAAATCGGAGCTGCTGCAGACGATCGTCGCGTCGCTGGCGGTGGCGAACCGGCCGGACGCGATGACGTTCGTGCTCGTCGACTACAAGGGCGGCAGCGCGTTCAAGGACTGCGTGGCGCTGCCGCACACGGTCGGTATGGTCACCGATCTGGACGCGCACCTGGTCGAGCGGGCGCTGGTGTCGCTGACCGCCGAGCTGACGCGCCGGGAGCACATCCTCGCCGCGGCCGGCACGAAGGACATCGAGGACTACACCCGCCAGCGGGTGCGCGCCGGGGCGGCCAGCGGGCGGGAGCCGCTCCCCCGGCTGCTGATCGTCATCGACGAGTTCGCCTCCATGGTGCGGGACCTGCCGGATTTCGTCAGCGGCCTGGTCAACATCGCCCAGCGCGGCCGGTCCCTCGGCATCCACCTGATCCTGGCCACGCAGCGGCCCTCCGGCGCGGTCTCGGCCGATATCCGGGCCAACACCAACCTGCGGATCGCGCTGCGGGTCACCGACGGAGGCGAGAGTGCCGACGTGATCGAGTCCCCGGAGGCCGCGCACATCTCGCCGTCCACGCCGGGCCGCGGCTACGTCCGGCTCGGCCACGCCTCGCTGGTGCCGTTCCAGGCCGGGCGGGTCGGCGGGCGCAGGCCCGGCGCGGCCCGAGGACCGGGAACGCCGGCCACCGAGCCGCCGTGGCTGGCCCGCATCGACTGGGCCGGTGCCGGGCGACCGGAACCGCAACGGCCGGCGGCCGGGCACCGCGACGACGAGGAGGTCACCGACCTCACCGTGCTGGTCAGCGCGATCCAGGCGGCGGCCCGCGAGCTGCGGATCCCCCCAGCGCACAGCCCGTGGCTGCCCGCGCTGCCCGCGACGCTGCTGCTGCGCGACCTGATGCGGGAGCACGGGATGACCGCCGGGGACGGGCTGCCGGCGTTCCCCTACGGCCTCGACGACCTGCCCGCGGCGCAGGAACAGCGGCTGGCCAGCATCAGCCTGGACGCGTTCGGGCACCTGATGGCGGCGGGCGGCCCGCGCAGCGGGCGGTCCCAGCTGCTGCGCACCATCGCCGCCTCGGCCGCCATCACGCTGACGCCCGCCGACGTGCACATCTACGGCATCGACTGCGGGAACGGGGCGCTGCTGCCGCTGGCCGGCCTGCCGCACTGCGGCGCGGTCGTCACTCGCACCCAGGGCGAGCGTGCCACCCGGCTGATCACCCGGCTCGGCGCGGAGGTCAGCCGCCGCCAGGAACTGCTGGCCCAGGGCGGTTTCGCCGATATCCGCGAGCTGCGCGCCGCCGCGCCGGTCGATGCGCCGGTCGATGCGGCGGACGATGCCGGGGCCGGCCAGAAGCTGCCGCACATCCTGGTCCTGCTGGACCGCTGGGAGGGCTTCACCACCTCGTTTGGCGAGCTGGACAGCGGGCGGCTCACCGACACGATCACCGCGATCCTCGGCGAGGGGGCCAGCGCCGGCGTGCACCTGGTGATGACCGGCGACCGGTCGCTGATCGCCGGGCGCATCGCCTCGATGACCGAGGACAAGCTGGCGTTCCGGCTGCCCGACCGGGATGACTACGCCATGATCGGGCTGCGGCCGCGGGACATGCCGGACAACGTACCGGACGGCCGGGCGTTCCGCAGCGGCTCAGGCACCGAGACGCAGGTCGCGCTGCTGTCGGCCGACCCGTCGGGTCAGGGGCAGGCGACCGCGATCCGTGCCATTGCCGGGAAGGCGGCCCGCCGGGATGAGGCGTTGCCACGGCGTGCCCAGCCGTTCCGTGTCGACGTGCTTCCCGCCCGGATCACCTTCGACGAGGCGTGGCGGCTGCGAGACCGGCGGGCCGCCGCGAGACCGCTGTGGGCGCTGGTCGGCGTGGGCGGCGACCAGCTGACCGCGGCCGGCCCGGACCTGGCCGCGGGCGTGCCGGTGTTCATCGCGGCCGGGCCGGCCAAGTCCGGGCGCAGCACCGTGCTGCTGGCCATGGCCCGGTCGCTGCTGGCCGCCGGCACCCAGCTCATCGTGGTGACACCGCGGCCGTCCCCGCTGCGCCCGCTGGCCACCGCGCCGGGGGTCGTGGCCGCGTTCGAGGGACCCGCGCTGGGCGCAGCGGAGCTCGCCGGAGCCGTGGGCTCGTTCACCGGACCGGGTGTGGTGATCATCGACGACGCGGAACAGCACCGGGACTGCGACGCTGAGGCCGAGCTCAGCAAGCTGATCAACTTTGGTTCCGACGCCGGGCACGCGCTGGTCATCGGCGGCGACGCCGAGGCCCTGAGCGGCGGATTCGGCGGGTGGCACGTCGAGGCGCGGCGCGCCCGGCGCGGCTGCCTGATCGCCCCGCAGTCGCTGCCCGAAGGCGACCTGATCGGTGTGCGGCTACCGCGCAGCCTGACCGGCGAGCCGGTGCGGCCCGGGCGGGCACTGCTCAACGTGGGCGACGGCAGCCTGATCACCGTCACCGTCCCCAGCGGCTGATCCCGGCGGGGCCGTCAGCGGCGAGTCTGGTGCCGCCGGGCGGCCTGGGACCGCGCGGCGCGCGCCGCCGCCACGGCACGGTTACGGAAGACCACCGCAAAGACGGAACTGGCCATGGCACAGATCAGCATCAGGACCAGGAAAACGAATGCGACCGTGGTGGCCTTGGCCGCGTACGCCACGAAGGCGCCGCCCAGCATGACGAAGGCGGCCACCAGCGTGGCCCGGCTGGCCCGGTGCATGCTCGCCAGCTGCGCGGTGCCCGCTTCTTTGCGCTCGCTCATTATTGCTGTTCTCCGTCCAGCCGGCCGGACCGGTGCGTACCCACGGGGCCGTTATCACTCAGCCCGGGGCTCGTCAGGCCAGCGACGCCCGCCGGTTCTGTCACCGCGCAGCTCCTCTGGTCGTGCCCGGCTGTTCACACGGTAGCCCACCGGAACGTAGACATGATCGCGCCGGACAGCTACCGAGGCGGCAGGCCGGGCTCAGGAGGTGCATCCAGACTGCGATCACGTTGTACGTCGCGCTCTTCGCCGTCGTCGCCCTGTTCTTCACCGGCCTGATCCCTGTCAAGCCAGCCGGGCGGCCCCAGCATTGATGGCCTTGGGGCCTTGGGGCCTTGGGGCAAAGCTAGAGGGCGCGGAGGACGAGGAGGGCCATGTCGTCGGTGCGCGGGCCAACGCCGAAGTCCTCGGCCGCGCGCTGGATCCGCGCCGCGACGGCGCCGGCGTTGAGGCCGCCGCACCGGGCCAGCACGTGGGCCAGGCCGTCCTCGTCGTCGAGCAGCCGGCCGGCGGCGTCGCGCCGTTCGGTGATGCCGTCGGTGACGGACAGCAGGATGTCGCCCGGGTAGAGGTCGACCGTCTGGGCGGTGAAGCAGAGGTCGCCGATCACCCCGAGCAGCGGCTGCGGCTCGGCGGCGGGCCGCGGCAGCTCGGCGGGCCCAGGCCCGGCGGCACCGGCGGGGCGGGACGGCGCCGCGGGGCCGGCCTTCGCGCGGAGCAGCAGCGGCAGCGGGTGCCCGGCGGACACCAGGCGCAGCCGGACGGCGGGCCGCGCCCGTCCCCGTCCCCGTCCCCGTCCCCGGCGAACAGCACCCCCGCTTCCGCTGTGCCCGGCGAGGAGCCGCCGAGGACGGTGAGCTCGCCGTGCAGCAGGGTGATGAACCGGGCCCGCGGGCCCTCCTCCAGGATGAGCTGGTTCAGCCGGCCCATGACGTCGACGACGTCATGGCCTTCCCGGGCGAGGATGCGCAGCGCGTGCCGGGCCAGGCCGGTGACGGCCGCTGCTTCCGGCCCCGTCCCGCAGACATCGCCGATCGCGAACCGCCACCGGTTCTCCCCGGCCGGGAACACGTCGTAGAAGTCTCCGCCGACCTCATTACCCTCCCCAGCGACCTTGTGCGCCACCGACAGGTCCACGCCGGGAATCCGGGGCAGCTCCGGCGGCAGCAGGCTACGCTGCAGGGCCTGGCTGGTGAGCTGCTGCTGCTCGTACAGCCGGGCGTTGTCCAGAGCGAGGGCGGCCCGCCGGGCCAGGTCCTCGGTCAGCTCGAGCGCTTCGCGCGGCGGCCGGTCGCCACGGGGCCGGCCGATCACCACCATGCCAAGGCTGCGCCCCCGCGCGGCCAGCGGGAAACACCATGCCGCGTCGGAGGCCAGGACGACCGCCTCGTCGGTGAGCGCGGCCACGTCGACGGCCAGCGACCAGCTCCGGCCGGCTTCGTCCGCTTCGGGGGGCGGCACCATCTGCAGCAGGCCCGCGAGCGGGTCGATCAGCGACTCGTCGGCATGCCACACATACGCCGGGTACAGGTCCCCCGCGTCGTCGGCCAGCAGCACCGCGCACCAGGCGGCCAGGCGCGGGACGACGAGCTGGGCGATGAGCGAGATCGTCTTCTCCTGGTCCAGCGTGCTGGCCAGCAGCTCGCTCGCCTCGGCGAGGAAACCGATCCGGCCGCGCCGTCTTCGCTCGAGCTCGCTGAGCCGGGCCCGTTCGAGGGACATGGCCACGCGGTCCGCGACCCGCTGCAGTTTGGCCGCGTCACTGCCGTCGAACCGGTCCGGCGAGGTGGCGGCGGCCCCCAGCACGCCGGTCACCCGGCCGTCCACCAGGAACGGGACGGTCACCAGCGATTTCGCCACGGCGCCGTCGGCGAAGACGGCCGGCACCGACGGGGCGAACAGGGATTCCGAGACGCCGACACCGGCCGCGGCGCGGACGCGCAGCTCGCCGTCCTCGTCCGCGACCAGCGCGTAGGCGGCGTCGGCCGTGACCACGTCCCGGGCGGTCTCCACGGTGTGCCGGAGCAGCTCGTCATAGCTGAGGGTGCCGAGATCCGGCCGCAGGGCCGCCGCGGGATCGTCGGCGTCGCGGACCGGGCGGCGGTCGGCGCCGGGCCCCGATGGCGCTCCGCCTGGACCGGCGTGACCGCCACTGCGCCCGCTGCCCTGGCTGTTGTCCGGGCCGCCCGGCCCGCCGGTAACCACCTGGCCCACGACCACGTGCGGCGCGGCGGAATCCGCCGGCATCGGGCGGTACGGCCGCGTCGCCGGCCTCGGCGGCCCAGGCACCGTCCGCGCCCGTGGCGGCCCCGATCGCGGGCGGCAGGGCGTCCCCCTCATCGGCGGCTTCGGCGGCTTCGTCTCTGGCCAGGCTCATGCGGAACCACACGGCCTTGGCCGTGCGCGCGTACGTCACGCCCCACGACGAGGCCAGCGCGGAGGGCAGCAGAAGACCACGGCCGCGCTCAGCAACCGCGCTGGCGGCCTTGGGGATGTCGGGCAGCGTGCGCGCCGGATGACGGTCGCGGACCGCGACCTCCAGTTCACCGGAGATCAGCCGACACGTGACGTCGAGCGTGGTGCCCGCGTGCACCACCGCGTTCGTGACCAGCTCGCTGGTGAGCAGCACCGCGTCATCGACAACCCGGTCGGGGTCCCAGGCACGCGCGGCGATGTCCCACGACTGCAGCGTCTGGCGGACGAAACGGCGGGCTGCCGCGGCGGCCGCCGGCTCTGGCTGGTACGCCGCGGCCGCAACGAGGTCGCTTCGCCCCTTCACGTGTTCTCTCGGTCCTTACTGGCTGACGTGCGATTAATCGCGGTAAGTGCTGAGCCCTTGCCTCCATCGTGACAGACTCGTGAGGTTAATACTTTCTATCGGGCCATCCTAAAGAACTTACTAGTAACCAACAGGCCGGCTGAGGAGGATTGAGGGACGGCCGCACAGCACACCCGCATTGTTCGCTGCGCGAATGCCTTGGAGGGAGCACTATGCCTCACACCGCGCCCGGCTCACCCGCAGAAGCCAGATACACCGACACCGATCTCGAGCCCGTCCGTGACGCGCTGGCCGCGCTGGCCAACGGGGATTTCCGGACTCGGGGACGGCGGTTCAGTGATGGTGGCGACAGCCCCATGCTGGCGGACATCGGGTCCCTGATCGACGAGGTTGCGGCGCAGTTCTCCTCGCTCAATACCGAAGTAGCCCAGAAGGCCGAGCAGGTGCGGGACATTGCCATGGTCACCACGGCCGTAGCACGCGGCGACCTGACCCGCAAGGTGACGGTCGACGCCCAGGGTGAGATGCTGCAGCTCAAGCAGACGTTCAACACGATGGTCGACCAGCTGTCCGCCTTCGCCGACGAGGTCACCCGGGTCGCCCGCGAGGTCGGCACCGAGGGCCGCCTCGGCGGCCAGGCCCACGTCCGCGGCGTCTCGGGCGTGTGGGAAGAACTGACCGTCTCCGTGAACGGCATGGCCACCAACCTCACCATGCAGGTCCGGAACATCTCGCAGGTGGCCACGGCGGTCGCGGAAGGTGACCTGAGCCAGAAGATCACCGTTGACGCGCAGGGCGAGGTGCTCCAGCTCAAGCAGACGTTCAACACGATGGTCGGCCAGCTGTCCGCCTTCGCCGACGAGGTCACCCGGGTCGCCCGCGAGGTCGGCACCGAGGGCCGCCTCGGCGGCCAGGCCCACGTCCGCGGCGTCTCGGGCATCTGGAAAGACCTCACCGAGAACGTGAACTCGATGGCCAACAACCTGACCGCCCAGGTGCGGAACATCGCCCAGGTCACGACCGCGGTCGCGCAGGGCGACCTGAGCAAGAAGATCGACGTGGACGCGCGCGGCGAGATCCTGCAGCTCAAGCAGACGTTCAACACGATGGTCGGCCAGCTGTCCGCCTTCGCCGACGAGGTCACCCGGGTCGCCCGCGAGGTCGGCACCGAGGGCCGCCTCGGCGGGCAGGCGGAGGTCGAGGGCGTTTCCGGAACCTGGAAGCGGCTGACGGAGAGCGTGAACGGCCTGGCCAGTAACCTGACCACCCAGGTGCGAGCGATCGCGGGAGTGGCGAGCGCGGTTGCCGAAGGTGACCTGACCCAGTCCATCGCCGTCGACGCCCGCGGTGAGGTCGCGGAGCTCAAGGACAACATCAACCTGATGGTGGCCAACCTCCGGGAGACCACGCACGCCAACCGCGAGCAGGACTGGCTGAATACCAACCTCGCGCGCATCTCCGGCCTGATGCAGGGGCACCGGGACCTGCTGGAGGTCGCCCGGCTGATCATGAGCGAGCTGACGCCGCTCGCCTCCGCCCAGTTCGGCGCCTTCTACCTGGCCACCCCGCCCGGGGCCAAGTTGCCGGGCCTCGCCCTGCAGGGCGCCCCGCAGGGCGAGATCGGCAACGGCCACGCGTCCGGCGCGCGCGGCCCCAACGGGACGGCCGCGCCGCACGAGGCCGGCGGCCCCGCCGCGAACGGTTCCGGCCGGCCGATGGCGAACGGCGGCCACATTCCGGGCGACCGGCGCGCGGCGGCGAACGGGGCCGAGACCGAGACCGAGACCGCGACGGAGCTGGTGTTCAGCCGGATCGCCACCTACGGCTTCCAGCGCGGCGGCATGAGCCGCTTCGTGCTGGGCGAGAGCCTGGCCGGCCAGGCCGCCCTGGAGCGCAAGCGCATCCTGATCGAGAAGATCCCGCCCGGCTACCTGTCGGTCGGCTCCGGCCTCGGGGCCGCATCGCCGGTCAGCGTGGTCGTGCTGCCGATCCTGTTCGAGGACCAGGTGCTGGGCGTGCTCGAACTGGCTTCGCTGCACCAGTTCAGCGACGTGCACCTGGCCTTCTTCGACCAGTTCGTGCCGACGATCGGCGTCACGATCAACACGATCATGGCGAACTCCCGCACCGAGGCGCTGCTGACCGAGTCGCAGCGGCTGGCGACGCAGCTTCAGGAGCGCACCGAGGAACTGCAGCGCCAGCAGGCCGAGCTGCGTAACTCCAACGCGGAACTGGAGGACAAGGCCGCGCTGATGGCCAAGCAGAACCGCGCCATCGAGGTCCAGAACTTCCAGATCGAGCAGGCCCGGCGGACGCTGGAGGAGCGCGCCCAGCAGCTCGCCACCTCCTCGCGGTACAAGTCCGAGTTCCTGGCCAACATGTCGCACGAGCTGCGCACCCCGCTGAACAGCCTGCTCGTGCTGGCCAAGCTGCTGGCCGAAAACCCGGACAGCAACCTGTCGTCCAAGCAGGTCGAGTTCGCGATGACCATCCACGACGCGGGCTCGGACCTGCTGCGGCTGATCAACGACATCCTCGACCTGTCCAAGGTCGAAGCCGGCAAGATGGACGTGCACCCGTCCGAGATCCCGCTGGACGGCCTGGTGGAATACCTGGACGCCACGTTCCGGCCGATGGCCGCGGAGAAGGGGCTCAGCTTCGAGGTGGACACGGCGGTCAGCCTGCCGCAGATGATCTACTCCGACGAGCAGCGCCTGCAGCAGGTCTTGCGGAACCTGCTGTCCAACGCGGTGAAGTTCACCGCGCAGGGCGGCGTCCGGCTGCGGGTCGCCCCGGCCGAGGACGTCACGTTCACCGGGCCGCTGCGCGACGAGCCGGAGGTGATCGCGTTCTCGGTCTCCGACACCGGGATCGGGATCTCCGAAGAGAAGCAGCACCTCATCTTCGAGGCGTTCCAGCAGGCCGACGGGACCACCAGCCGCCGGTACGGCGGGACCGGGCTCGGCCTGTCCATCAGCAAGGACATCGCGCGCCTGCTGGGCGGGCAGATCAAGGCGACGAGCCGGCTCGGCCACGGCAGCACGTTCACGCTCTACCTGCCCGCGCGGTCGCTGCGGGCCGGCTCGGGCACCGGGCCCCGCCGGATCCCCGACCAGGCCCTGGCCGGCGCGGGAGCGGACGGGTACACGGCTCACGCCGGGCCGCTGGACGGCACAAACCGGTCCGGCCGCATCAGCCAGGCACGAGGCCGGTCGGCTGGTGCGTCGCCGTTGCGGTCGGTGGCCCGGCCGGGCAGCCCCGGAGCGGCCGCCACGGCCGCCGCCACCGCGTCCGCGGCGCCGGATCCACAGGACGCGCTGTATGGTGCGAAGATACTGATTGTGGACGACGATGTGCGGAACGTATTCGCCCTGACCAGCGTCTTCGAACGGTGCGGAGCCGAGGTGCTCTATGCGGAGAACGGCCGTGAAGGCATCGAGGCGCTCGAGCGCAACGAGGACGTCCGGCTGGTACTGATGGACATCATGATGCCCGAGCTGGACGGATACGCCACCACCGAGGCGATCAGGAATATGCCCCAGTTCGCCGATCTGCCGATCATCGCGGTGACGGCGAAGGCGATGAAGGGGGACCGGGAGAAGGCCATCGCGTCCGGCGCCACCGACTACATCACCAAGCCCGTGGACACGGGTCATCTGCTGGCCGTCATGCGGAACTGCCTGGAACGGGCCGCCGCGCGATGAGCACACCGAAGGAGCTTATGAGGTGACGAACAAGGCACGGCTCCTGCTCGTCGACGACCGCAGCGAGAACCTGGTCGCGCTGGAGGCGATCCTGTCCTCCCTGAACCAGGTGCTCGTGCCGGTCCGGTCCGGCGAGGAGGCGCTGAAGGCGCTCCTGGTCGACGAGTTCGCCGTCATCCTGCTGGATGTGGTCATGCCCGGCATGGACGGCTTCGAGACCGCCGCGCACATCAAGCGGCGGCCGAAGACCCGGGACGTGCCGATCATCTTCCTGACCGCGGCGAGCGCCGAGCCCGACCATGCGTTCCGGGGGTACGCGGCCGGCGCGGTCGACTACATCTCCAAGCCGTTCGATCCGTGGGTGCTGCGCGCGAAGGTATCGGTCTTCGTCGAGCTGTACGCCAAGAACAAGCAGCTACGGGAACAGGCCGAACTGCTGCGGAGCCAACTGGACCGCGGCGCGGCCCGGCGGGCGATCCCGGCGCCCGGCAAGGCGCCGGACTCCAGCGACCCGGCCGCCGGTGCGGCCGGGAACAGCGGGCCCGCGGGCGCGCGCCGGCCGGACAGCGACGGGCCGGCCAGGGTGGCGCCCAGCCGCTGCTGCTCGAACTGTCGGGCCGGCTGGCCGCGGTGGAGGATCTCGTCGGCGTGCTGGCCGCACAGCCGGCGGTCAGCGCGGACGGTACCCTCGCCGACTGCGCCGCCCAGCTAGAACACCGGGTGGGGCGGCTCAGGGACGCCCTCGACGCCCTCCGGGTCGGCTAGCGGCCCCGGCCCGTCCAGCGGCCCCGGCCCGGCGAGCGGCCCCGGCCCGGCGAGCGGCCCCGGCCCGGCGAGCGGCCCGGGATCGGCCAGCGGCTCACGGTCGTGCGCGTCGGCCCGCATCGGCAGCCAGCCGTCACCGGCCACGTAGGCGCGGATGATCTTGGCGGGGACCCCGGCCACCACGCAGCGGTCGGGAACACGCCCGCGGACCACCGACCCGGCCCCGACCACAACGTTCCGCCCGATGACCGAGCCGGGCAGGATGATCGCCCCGGCCCCGAGCCAGCTGCCGGCCCCGATGGAGACCCGGGCGTTCGCCGGCCACTGCCGCCCGATCGGGGCGTCGGGGTCGGCGTAGCTGTGGTTCTGGTCGGTGATGTACACGTTCGGCCCGGTGAACACGTCGTCACCGATCACGATAGATTCGTGGGCGACGATGTGGGTGCCGCGGCCGATCACGCACCGGTCACCGATCCGCAGCAGCGGCACCGGCCCGAGGTCCTGGCCTGGAACCGTACCCGCGGACGCCGATACGTGCTTCCCGATGATGGTGTCGGCGCCGATCTCGATCCACGCCTCGCCGAAGATGGCCCCGGGCGGAAAGGCCAGGACCGAGCCGGACCCGAACGCCGCGAACCGGTCACCGGCCGGGCTGCCGGCGGTCACCGCCCCCGCCCGCTGGGCCGCCTGCCACGCCCAGTGCACGGCGCGCTGGCTCAGTGCCCGCCAGGTGAGGGCCCGCCACGACAGGCCGGTCACTTCGCGCCTCCCGGAGATCACGAACACATCCTGGCCTAACGAACCAGTGTGCACCATTCTGCTCAGCTGGCGGCCGGTCCCGCACCAGCATTTCGGCCGTCAGCAGGACCTACGGCGAACGGCGGAGCGAAGCGACGACCGCCCAGCGAGCCGGGGCCTTGTGCCCCGGCGAGCGGCGGTGCTACGGAGAAGTACCACCGCGGGGGCGCGAAGCGCGCGGGGGGTCCAGGGGGGTCGCCCCCCCGGACGATACTGCCGCGAGCTGGCCGCAGGCGCCGTCGATCTCCCGGCCGCGGGTGTCCCGCACGGTGACCGCCACCCCGTGGGCTTCCAGCCGGGCCACGAACTCGTCCTGCGCCGCGGGCCGCGAGGCGGTCCAGCGCGACCCGGGCGTGGGGTTGAGGGGGATCAGGTTGACGTGCACGAGACGGCCCGCCAGCAGGCCGCCGAGCAGATCCGCCCGCCAGGCCTGGTCGTTCACGTCGCGGATGAGCGCGTACTCGATCGAGACCCGGCGCCCGGTGACGTCGGCGTAGTGCCACGCCGCGTCCAGGACCTCGGCCACCTTCCAGCGCCGGTTCACCGGCACCAGCTCGTCCCGCGCCTCGTCGTCGGGAGCGTGCAGCGACACGGCCAGCGTTACCGGGATACCCTCGCCGGCGAGCCGGCCGATCGCCGGGACCAGGCCCACCGTGGACACGGTGATGCCGCGCGCCGAGATGCCCAGCCCGGCCGGTGGCGCCTCGGTCAGCCGGCGCACGGCCTGGACCACGCTGCGGTAGTTGGCCAGCGGCTCACCCATGCCCATGAAGACCACGTTGGAGACCCGGCCCGGGCCGCCCGGCACCTGACCACGGGCGAGCGCGCGGGCACCGGCCACGACCTGCTCGACGATCTCGGCGGTGGACAGGTTGCGGGTCAGGCCGGCCTGACCGGTCGCGCAGAACGGGCACGCCATGCCGCAGCCGGCCTGGGAGGAGACGCACATCGTGACGCGGCCCGGGTAACGCATCAGCACCGATTCGACGTAGGCGTGGTCGAAGGTGCGCCACAGCGTCTTCCGGGTGGTGCCGCCGTCGCACTGCAGCTCGCGCTCGGCGGTCAGCAGCCGCGGCAGCAGCGCGTCCGCCAGCCCCTGCCGGCCGGACCGCGGCAGGTCGGTCATTTCGCCCGGCTCATCGGCCAGCCGCGCAAAGTACTGCCGGGACAGCTGATCGGCACGGAACGGCCGCTCCCCCAGTTCGGCCACGGCGGCCCGGCGCTCGGGCAGGCTCAGGTCGGCGAGGTGGCGGGGAGGCTTGGCCCGGCCGCGGGCGCCCCCGGCGCCGGTGAGCCCCGGCGGCAGGGCCGCGGCCTGCTGGGAGGCTAGGCCGGGCACCGGCGGTGAGCTGGGGCGGGGAGGGGGCACGACGGTTCCGTTCGGGTGATAAGGCGGCGAAGATCCAGGATAGGCGCATCCCGGAGCCGTCAGGGATGCGCATCGGATGCGCGAGGGCCTTATGCGGTTGGCGTAAATTCAAGGTATGCCGACGTTGCGCCCGGTAACCGCGAAAGCGCAGCAGCCGAGGATGCTGCTGGAGAGTGAGAACCCCTATGAGAGCCGCCGGCTGACCGTTGAGTTCGACGGGGTAACCACCGCCGCCTACCTGCATGACGAAACGTCCACCCTGGCCGCCACCTGGGTCGCCAATCACGTGGCCGCGCCGGCCAGTCCCGACCCCGGCCGGATCGAGGCCGGGCAGGCACCGATCATGCCCGCCGCGCACACGAAGCTGCCCGAGGGCCGGCCCCCCATCGAGGCCGGCGCGCTGGAGGCGCTGTGGTTCGAGGAAGGCGACGGCGTGGCCGTCCTGGAGAACGGGAAGCTGCTCGCGGTCATCCCCGGCTGGTCCGACGCGCGCCGCGGGATGCCCGGGTACAGCCGGGACATCCTGGGCCAGACCCCGTTCGGCTGGTCACTGGATGACGCGATGGAGGGGCTGGGACCGCGGGTCGACCGGGCCCGCGCCTACTGGCACTGGCGCAGCGACGAGCGGTCCTGGGGGGTGTTCCAGCAGGCCGTGCTCGGGCATCTGGAGCGGCTCGGCCCGGGCGGGCACTACTGGGACGCGTCGATGGGCAAGCAGCCGCTGGCGGGGATCAGCGAGCGGCCCCCGGACGAGAGCCGCCCGTACACGGTGCTGTCCACGGTCGGGATGAGCTGCCAGCGGATGCCGGTGGTGGAACGGCTGGTCCAGGATCCGGCGTCGCACGCCCGGATCGAACTGGCGATGGCGACGACGATGCCGCCCGCGCAGGCGGCCCGGGTGTTCCTGTGGCTGGCGCCGTACCCGTGGCGCGCGGTCACCTGGTTCGGGCCCGGGCACAGCGTCCGGTGGTACCACGAGCCGGCCACGTTCCCGCTGGACGGCCGGTACGAGGCGGTGCTGCTGCTCGACGAGCCCAACGGCCTGCCCGGGCCGGGCGCACCGGACCTGTCCGGTTTCTCCTTCGGCGGGGACCCGGTGCGCTGGCTGTGGGTCGTGCCCATCACCGAGAGCGAACGGCTGATCGCCAAGGAACAGGGATCAGCGAACCTGATCACCGCGCTCGCCGCGGAGGGCCGCAGCTGGGTGGCCGGCTGATCCGGCTGTGGAGCGGGCTCACCGGTGGGCGGTCACGAAGACCGCGAGCAGCAGCCAGGTCACCGGCGCGGCCATCAGGTGGGAGTCGATCCGGTCGAGGACGCCGCCATGTCCCGGCAGCAGCGTGCCCATGTCCTTGATCTGCAGGTCCCGCTTGATCGCCGACTCGGCCAGATCACCGGCGACCGCGGCGGCGGCCGCCGCTACACCGGTCACGATGCCCTGCCAGAAGTGGCCGTGCAGGAGCCAGGGGATCAGGACGGCGCCTCCGGCCAGGCAGATCAGGATCGATCCGGCCAGGCCTTCCCAGGTCTTACTGGGGCTGATGACGGGGGCCATCGGATGCCGGCCCAGCAGGCTCCCGGCGAAGTAGCCGCCGACGTCGACGCAGACGACCAGGACGATGAAGATGAGCACTCGCCGGGCGCCGTCCGCCGGGGCCAGCAGGGCCACGATGAACACGGCCAGGAATGGCACGTAACTGAGGGTGAAAAGCCCCGCCATCACGTCGCGCAGATAACCGTCGGGACCGCCGGGAAGACGCCAGGCGAAGACCGCCACCACGGTAAGGGCGAGTGCCGCGAGGACCGCCCGGTCGTTCCACCAGTATTCGCATATCCAGATCGCGGCACCGCCGGCCGCGACGGGAATGACGGGCACCCGAATATGCCGTGGGGCGAGCGCGCGGACCAGTTCCCGCAACCCTGTCAGACCGGCGGCGCCCATGAGGATGAGGAACGTCGCTTTCACCGTGAACAGGGAGAGCACCGCCAAGCCGCCCAGCAATACGCCCACTCCGGCGGCGGCCGGGAGATTCCGCCCGGAACGGCGCGGCTTTACCTCCGGTCCAGGGGGGGTTTGCCCGCCGTCGGCTGTTTCCGGGACGGCATCCACCTAGACCTCGAGAAGCTCGGATTCCTTGGTCTTGAGCAGCTCATCAACCTGCTCGACGTAGGTCTTGGTGAGCTCGTCGAGCTCGTGGTTGGCGCGGCGGCCCTCGTCCTCGCCCGCCTCACCGTTCTTAACGAGCTTGTCGATCCCGTCCTTGCCGTGCCGCCGGATGTTACGGATGGACACCCGGCTCTCCTCGGCCTTGTGCCGGGCGACCTTGATGTATTCCTTGCGGCGTTCCTCGGTCAGCTCGGGGAACACGACCCGGATCACCGTCCCGTCGTTGGTCGGGTTCACGCCCAGGTCGCTGTCCCGGATGGACCGCTCGATCGCGGCCAGGGAGGACTTGTCGTACGGCTGGATGATCACCATCCGCGCCTCAGGCAGGTGGAACGAGGCGAGCTGGTTCAGGGGGGTAGGGGTCCCGTAGTACTCGGCGGTGAGCTTGTTGAACATGACCGGATGGGCACGGCCCGTACGGATCACGCCGAACTCTTCCTTGGCGACCGCTACCGCCTTCTGCATTTTCTCCTCCGAGTCGAGGAGTATGTCGTCGATCATTGCGGGCTCCTGGGGAGGCGGTGATTCTGAGTCTTTAAGAGTTCACGTTATCCGGGTTCACGCGAGCGTACCCGGACCATGACGTGAGGGGGCTGCGCCCGCCACCTCACGCGTCCGCGGCACACACCAGCGTGCCGACTTTCTCGCCCCGGATCGCCCGCACGACGTTGCCCTGGCCGTGCAGATCGAAGACCACGATCGGCAGGCCGTTGTCCATACACAGGCTCACCGCGGTGGCGTCCATGACCTTCAGGCCCCGGCTCAGTACCTCGCCGTAGTCAACCCGGTCGAAACGCACGGCCGCCGGGTTCTTCCGCGGGTCGGCGTCGTACACGCCGTCCACGGCCGTGCCCTTGAGCACCGCCTCGGCGCCGATCTCCAGTGCCCGCTGCGCGGCGCAGGTGTCGGTGGAGAAGAACGGCGCGCCGAGGCCGGCCCCGAAGATGACGACCCGGCCCTTCTCCAGATGCCGGATAGCCTTGCGCGGGATGTAGGGCTCCGCGACCTGGCCCATGGTGATGGCGGTCTGCACCCGGGTGTCGACGCCCATCTTCTCCAGCACGTCCTGTAGCGCCAGGCAGTTGATCACCGTGCCGAGCATTCCCATGTAGTCGGCGCGGGCCCGGTCGATGCCCCGTTCGGACAGGGCGACCCCGCGGAACATGTTGCCGCCGCCCACGACGGCCGCCACCTCAACGTCGTCTTCGACCGCCGACACCAATTCGGCCGCGATGTGGGCCACGGCGTCCGGCGAGATGCCGAGCGGCTCGCTCCCGGCGAACGCTTCACCGGACAGCTTGACGACGACCCGGTTCCACCGCTTGTGGAACGCCTCGGCCGCACCGACCGCGGACACAATCCCCGACGCCGCGGGAGGGGTGAAAAAGGCCCCGGCTGGCTTCGGGGCGGGGTCACCGATCGCGGCGGACGCCGCCCGCACCGCCGCGGCGGTGGCATCTTCTCCTGGCGTTGAGCCGCTCCACGAGCTGTCCCGCTGCTGCACCGAGTGACCTTCCTTCCTGCTCCGCCGCGCCCCTTCTGCCGTCATGGCCGGCGAGCAGTGCCCGCCGGCCATGTCACACTCAGGCCTGCCCGACCTGGAACCGGGCGAAGCCGCGCACGGTCACGCCGCTCTCGGCGAGAACCTGCTTGATCGTCTTCTTCTGCTCCTTGACGAACGGCTGCTCGGTGAGCACGACGTCCTTGAAGAAGGAGTTCAGCCGGCCGTCCACGATCCGGGGAATCGCCTGCTCGGGCTTGCCCTCCTCGCGGGTGATCTGCTCCGCGATCCGGCGCTCCTTCTCCACTACGTCCGCCGGGACCTGGTCCCGGGTCGCGTACAGCGGCCGCATCGCGGCCACCTGCTGCGCCAGGTCCTTGGCCACCTCGGCGTCCGCGTTGTCGATCTGGACGAGCACGCCGAGGGTGGGCGGCAGCGCCGCGTCCGAGCGGTGCAAGTAGCTGGCCACGAAGCCGCCGTCGAAGCGGGCGTACCGGCCCAGCTCCAGCTTCTCCTTCAGGGCGGCGCCGGCCTCCTCGATGACCTGCTCGGCGGTCCGGCCGGGCCGCACTTCGGTGCCCAGCAGAGCCAGCCGGTCGGCCGCCCCGCAGGCCAGCGCGGCCCGCGCGATCTCGCCGGAGACCTGCTGGAACAGGTCGGTCTTGGCCACGAAGTCGGTCTCGCAGTTGAGTTCGACCAGCACCCCGGCGTCCGTCCCGGACAGCTCCGCCGCGACCAGGCCGTTCGCCGCGGTGCGGGTGGCACGCTTGGTGACGTCCTTCGCGCCCTTCAGGCGCAGCAGCTCGACCGCGTTCTCGATGTCGCCGTCGGCCTCTTCCAGAGCCCGCTTGCAGTCCATCATCCCGGCGCCGGTCTGGTCGCGAAGCCGCTTTACGTCAGCGGCGGTGAAGTTCGCCATGTCCCTCGTCTCTCACTTTCGTCCTTCTGCATATGTCTGTGCCGGCCCGGGCGGGTTTGCGGTCCCGGACGTCCGGGCGACCCGCGCCCGGCATGCGGCAGGACCCGGCGCCAGCCCGCCGCCGGGTCCTGCCGCTCACCGTGACGGATGCCCTTATTCCGCGCTTTCGGCTGTCGAGGCACCGTTGGCCGCGCTGACCGGCTCGCCCTGCTCTGCCTGCACACCGTTGGCCACGCTGGCGGTCTCGGCGCCAGCCGGCTCGGCGGGGGTGGCCGCCTCGACGGGGGCCACGGTGTCGTTCTCGGTGCGGGAACTGTCGGCCGGGGCGCTCGCGGCGGGGGCAGTCTCGGCGGGGCCGGCGATGTCGCTGTCAGCCGGCGCACTATCCGTGAGGGCGGTGTCGCTGCTGCCGGAGGCGCTGTCGGCCGGGGCGGCGGTCCCGCTCTCGGCGAGCTCACGCTCCCACTCGGCCAGCGGCTCTTCGCTGCCGAACTCGCCACCCGGACGGTCGGCGGACGGCTTCTCCTCGCCGTCCGCGGCACCGGCCCGTGCGATCAGGCCGTCGGCCACCGCGTCGGCGACCACCCTGGTGAGCAGGGCAACACTGCGGATGGCGTCGTCATTCCCGGGGATGGGGTAGTTGACCTCATCCGGGTCACAGTTGGTGTCGAGGATCGCGACCACCGGGATACCCAGCTTGCGCGCCTCGCTGACCGCGATGTGCTCCTTCTTGGTGTCGACCACCCATACCGCGCTCGGCACCCGGGCCATATGCCGGATCCCGCCGAGCGTGCGGTCGAGCTTGTCGCGCTCGCGGCGCAGGTGCAGCAGCTCGCGCTTGGTCATGCCGGAGCCGGACACGTCGCCGAAGTCGATCTCCTCGAGCTCCTTGAGCCGCTGGAGGCGCTTGAACACGGTGGAGAAGTTGGTCAGCATCCCGCCCAGCCAGCGCTGGTTGACGTACGGCATCCCGACCCGCCCCGCCTGCTCGGCGATGACTTCCTGGGCCTGCTTCTTGGTGCCGACGTACAGGATCGTGCCGCCGTGGGCGACGGTCTCCCTGATGAACTCGTACGCGCGGTCGATGTAGTCGAGGGACTGCTGGAGGTCGATGATGTAGATGCCGTTGCGCTCGGTGAAGATGTAGCGCTTCATCTTCGGGTTCCAGCGGCGAGTCTGGTGCCCGAAGTGAACGCCGCTCTCCAGGAGCTGCTTCATGGTGACGACCGGAGCCATGCCGGAGGTCCTTTCGTTCTCGCGCCACGCCGGGAGGGCGCTGACGCTGCTCGGTTGCTTCCTGGCGCCCGTACGCACCTGCGGCGGGCCTGGTCAGGCCCACGGACCGAGCGGTGCGCACCACCGGGACCTCTCAGCTCCGGATGGCAGGCGGGCGCGCGAACTTTGACCGCCGGGAGAAAACGCGGACGCGTACGCCCGACGGCCTTGACCAAGTGTATGTGCTGCGCTGGCCCGGGGCGACGGCCCTCGGAACCCCCGGTGCCCCGTGCTGGCCCCGTGGGCCGAGACCGAGATCACCGACGCCAAGCTGCAGCCGCTAATGGAGGGCGGTGGATGAGGCCTGCCGCAGGAAGAGACGGTGCAGGTGGTGGGAAGTCCCTTTGAATACCCATATTTAAGGGACGTGGCGGAATATATTTGGCGCGAGCGACTCTCTACGGCAAGGCTCGCCAATGCCCGATATGCTGACAAATGACCCAAATAGAGCTGACGCCCTGCTGGATATGTCGAACGTACTGCGCAATAGCCAGCTGGGCGGACGCGGTCCAGCCGAACTTATCCGCCTCGAGCGCGTAGGCGAGGCGCTGGCCAATCTGTATGGCGCCGCAAAGATAGCGATGTTCGGCATCGCCGACCGGAGTCTGCTCACCCAATCGGATCTCTTCCTTGATCGCTGGCAGCGACGCACGCTGCACGACTGGGAGAGGTCGGGGCTGATCCTGGTGGCCGGTAAAGCCGACGTGCCGTTGCTGCAGGCGGCGCACGAAACGGGCCTGCCCATCATCACCGGCGACCGTTTCGTCGGCCATCGGCGCGAGTTCCCGTGGCTGGACGGCAGCGACGATGCCATCCTCGAGCCGCAGGCCAGCCGTTACGGCGACGTTTCTCTCCGGCACGTGACGCTGACCCGCAGGGACGAGTGGGAGATATCACGGAGCGAGGAGCGGGACCTGCTCAAGCAGCAGGGCCTGACCCGACACGTCAAGGTCCTCGGCCGGTACTGGAGCTGCCCCGAACCGCGCTGCCCGCGGAACGATCCGGCGCGCAGCTCGTTCGTGCTTCTGCCGCTGGCGAAGGGCAACCGCCTCGTCTGCGATCAGCACCAGCTCGACATGGTGGACACGGGACCTCGGCCGGGGCTGGCCCAGCTCAAGATCATGCAGAACGGCCGGGAACGGCATCGCTTCACCGTCGTTCAGGACGAACCCCTGATCGCCGGCCGCTTTCCGGGGCCAGCCGACCTGTCCCCGTTCCTTGACGAGACCACCTGGCGCGGCGTGAGCCGCAGCCACCTGCGCTTCGACCTCGACGCCGAAGGGCTGACGGTCACCGACGTCAGCCTCAACGGCACCTGGCTGTTTCTCCGGGACGGCACGCGCCTGAATCTGCGCCACGCCGCCCACCCGTTCACCGTCGGCGACCGTGCCCAGATCCAGCCGAGTCTGGAGATCATCCGCAGCGGCCGGCGCTATCCGTCGGAGCTCTCGGCCGACCGGCTGGCGGCCCGGCAGCTGGCCAGTGAGCCGCCGCCCACCGTCTGGGTGCGCAAACCGCACTGACCCCGGCGCAGGCGGCAGGGTCACCGGATCGGCTCGCTCGGAACCCACCCGGTCATACCCTCCTCCGGCCGGGCCACGTGCTGCCTGGGCGGCGGCTGCGGGGCCTCGATCGCGGCCGCACCGGCCGGGGCCTGATCGATCGGCGGGATACGCTCCCGCAGGCGCGCGCGGACTTCTGCATCGAACCTGGGCTGGGTGACCGAGCCGTGGATATACGCAATCCAGGCCAGTTGCCAGGATTCCGGCTGGTCCAGCAGCATCAGGACGGCGCTAAACAGCGCCGGCGTGGGCGGCCTGGTTCCGTTCAAGATCAGCTGGATGGCATGCTTGCTGAGGTCCTGCCCCGGCGTGGCCGCCGGTTGCGGATACGCCGCCCGGAGGAAATTGGACAGGGCGTAGGCCTGGTACTGCTCCTCGTCGGGATGGCGTTTTTGCAGCGCGAGGGCCAGAAAACCGTGCTTGCACAGGGCGACGTGTACCGCTCTGGTGTCGTAGCGATTCGCCGCCTTTCTCAGGTAGTCGAGGGTGACGTCGCAGACGATCCGGGCGTGCTCCGGGTACGGCCAGCCATCGCGGGCCAGGATGTCGATCAGGTGTACCGGGTCGACCTGCCCGTGGATCAGCCATTTGTTCAGCCTCTTCTCGTCGGCCCGGCCCAGGTGCCAGTGCACGATCGCGCTCACCACCGGCCCGTCCATGCCGGACCTGGCGATCGCCGCGAGCAGCGCCGGCGGCGGGGCGGCACCGGGGGGCAGGCCCGCGTGCTGCTCCAGTTTGCAGTAGGCCGGATAGCTGAGCGGGGTCCGGAAGGCCAGCTGGAGCAGCGCGTCGTACAGCTTGTCCCGGTGCTTGTCCGGGACCGGAAGTTCGGGCCGCAGCAGGCCCAGCTCGCCGATCAGGTTCTGGTAGCGCCGGCGGCCGTCCTCGCTGACCTCGCCCTCAGCGAACTTCTTCAGGAAGTTGATCTCGGAGCGCAGCCCGGTCTGGTTCGGCAGCCTCGCGAACTCGACGAGGGCGACCAGCGCATCCTCGCCGGGGTCGCCCAGAACCGGCGCGGGCGGCGCGGGCGGCGCCGCGGGCGCCCCGGGCTTGCCGTTCGAGGCGGCCGGCGCCCGGCGGCGCCGGAGATGCAGCCGGTGCCTGGTGCCCAGGACGGCCTCCACCGCCTGCAGAGTGTCCTTGCGGGCGAACCCCATCTCGCTGGTCAGTTCGGCCAGCCGGGCAAGCGGTCCGATGTTGTCCTGCAGCCAGTCGAAGTACTCGCCCGCCTCCCCGCCGGGGATCCGTATCAGGCCGGGATCCTCGCTCCACATCACCACGTGGTCGGCCTCGTCCGCGCGCGGGTCGCTGCTGAAGAACAGCCGGAACCGGTGGTTGCGGTTGGTGGCCCTGGTCCAGGTGGCCGCAGTCATCCGGGACCGGAACCCATAGGGCAGCAGTTCCATGACCACGTCGATGAACTCCAGCCGCTCCAGCATGCTGGTGCCCTCAGCGCCGAGCACGCAGACCGGCTGGCCAGTCAGCAGCAGCGGGGCGACGCGCACCGCGAAGTCGTCGGCGGCCGGGGTCCGCGAGGTCGGCATCGCGATCGGCACCTCTTTGGGCGGGCCGTCCGCCACGGTCAGCGTGAGGGCGCTCAGCGCCTCGTAAATGGCCCGGTAGTTGACGGCCGCCTCCGCCAGGCGGTGGTACGGCAGGCAGAAGTAGCTGGTGTACGCGGTGAGCCGACCCTGGTTATCCCGCTGGCTGACCCGGTCGGCGTAACGTCGGCCTTCGGTGGCGTACCAGTGGATGGCCAACGCCAAGTAGCTCAGGCCCGGCTCGGTGCCGTGCCGTGCGTAGCTCACCGACACCTGGGGCAGGTCCCTGAGCTCGCCGAGCTGGAACCGGCTCAGCGCATCGGCGAAGTGCGCCCGGTTCAGGTCGCCGGTGCTGCACGCCAGGATGCGGTAGTCCTCGCCGTCCGGCTGCTTGCCCTCCAGCGCCCACTGCGCAATGGCCGCGATCTTGCTGCTTGTCATCGGGAGCTCACGATTGCGGGGCCAGCTGCCGGACTATCCATAGGACCGGCTCGACCACGTTGATCGGGTGCACCGGGCCGCGGACCAAGGGCGCGTCGGACGCGGTCCGGTAGACGTTCGCGGTGTCGCGGGGGTCGAAACGCCGGGTGCGCTTGTTCACCATGAAGCCGACCGCCGAGGTGACGTAGTAGTTGATCCGCTCCGGGCGGAAGAACCGTTCGAACAACCGCGGCACCGCTTCGCCGTCGCCTGACCTGCTGATCTGGCCGAGCGCGTGAAACAGCCTCCGGGCATCGGCCTCGTGCACCCGCGGGAAGCCCCACTTGCTGTTGCGATCAGGGATCAGCAGGTCAAGATCCTCGGCGGTCTTGAAGACCCGCGGATCGTCGAGCTTAGTCACGCAGACCGCCAGGTGGTGCGGGAGCTTACCGTCGAAGTCCGGCTCCTCGGAGAGCACGCCCAGCAGCTCGCCGAGCAGGCTCTCGGTCCGCTGGAACGCGTCGCCGTGCGTGTGCTCCCTGATCGGGTCGAACATGTACAGGATGCCGCGGCTGTCGGCCAGCTGCTTGATCAGGTCATTTCGTTCGGTGAGGCCGATACGGTCGGCGCGGCCGAGGCCGCCGGGCGCGTCGGTCAGCCGCAGTGTGATCTCCACTTGATCCTTGATCGTGGTCACCTGGCTGAAGCGTCCCCCCGTTCGCTCCTTGCGCTCGACCGGCCCGCCCAGGATCCACTGGATGGTGTCGACGGTGTGCGTCGGCAGCGGAAAGCCGCCCTCGCTGACCAGGGCGCTGGACATCTCTTCAAGCCGCCGTTGCGAGGCCGGGTCGCGGGTGAAGAGCATCCACTCCTCGTCCTGCTCGAGGAGCGCTTTGCGCAGCGCGCACAGGAACGTCGACTTGCCGCTCTCCGTCGGCCCCAGCATGGCGATGCCAGACTCCGCCCAGTTCTTCCGGTAGGCCACGTCGGATTCCTCACTACTCGATCACCGGGAAGGGCACGGTCTGCACGGCCCCGCGGAGGCCGAGGTGCGCGGCGAAGCTCTCCATGTCCACCGCGTCGTCGACCGTGGCCACGGCGTCGCGGCCGAGCCGCTCCCAGATCCCGCCCCGCCACCTCGGGTCGCGCAGCGCGCCGAACGTGATGCCCGGCAGGCGGACCAGCCAGCCTAGCTCGGACGTGCCGTCCACCCAGTTGGTGCAGGGAATGAGCTGCCGGCTCGTGTCGAGCCCGGGCGGATGGGTCGGCCGCCCGCCCGCGGTCACGATCACCGGCCGCCCGTCCGCGGCGATCAGCCGCTCGCGCAGCAGCTTGAGAGCGCACTCAAGCTGCGCCGCGCCCTGGTACTCCCGTTCGTCCACCCGACGGCCGGCCAGCCCGCGCAGCGCCGTGATCGCCTCGTTGCCCGGCGCCGCCCAGGCCCGGACCTCAGGCGGCCGGTCGTCCACCTTCCAGGCGACCCCGTGCGCGCCGTAGGCGACCACCGACACGCGGAGCGGCCGGACGTCGGCCTGCGCCTCGTTGACCAGCTCCTCGAGCCGGTCGATGCGCTGCTGCAACCGGTCGTCGCTGCCGCACAGCTCGACCAGGCAGACCAGGTGCGCTGACGCCTGCGCGGTCAGCTGGCCGGGCACGAGGCGTCCGAGCTCGTCCCAGGACCGGCCCGAGCCGCCGAGCAGGGGCAGCTCCGGCACCCCCTGGAACTGGACCTGCCCGGGCCGGGTCAGGACCGCGGTCAGCAGATGGGGGCCCGGCGCAACGACGGCCGCCTGGACCTGCACCGGCCGCAGCCCCCGGGCCTGCCGCGGCAGGCCCGGGCGCGGCCCGCGGGTCACGACGGCGAACGCGGTGCCCTCGCCGTCCGTCGGCTCCACCGTCACCCGGACCGTGGCCCGGCAGCCCCGGGTGTCGCCCGGCGAGAACAGCGGATACCCGGTCAGGACGGCCCGCTCCGCGCCGGTGCGGCCGTCCGGCGCGCGCTTGAGCACCGCCAGCTCGTAGCCCGTCACCAGCGGGCTGTCCTTCATCGCGGCGCGCAGCAAGGCCTTCAGCGGCTCCCGGCACTCGTAGACCGGCACCGGCATCTCATACGGGCCGGGCAGCAGGTTGCGCAGCCCGGCGGGCAGCGGGTCCCGCGGGCGCACGATGAGCCGGGCCGCCACCCGCCGGTAGAACTGCGCCGGGTCCGCCATCGTCACCGACCACTGGTCCGGCTCCTGGTCGGCGACCATGCGCACGCCATCCACGCACCGGTAGTTCCACGTGACGGCGGACGGCGTGCCGTGCTCGTCGCGGTAGACCTGGAAGATGGTCGCGGTCTCGGTGGCGAATTCCGCGACCATGAAGGTGGCATTTCCGGTTAGCCGCTCGAGCTCGCCAGAGAGGGCGTCGTGAACCTCTTCGTCGAAGAAGGCACTGTCAGCCCCGTTCATGCCCGCCCCTTTGTTAAACCGGTTATCCATTGTGACCAAACGCCCGATAGCCGACCTTTGCGCCGACGCGCTTTCCCGGTCCGGCTTAGTAGCAGATCATCTCAGGGCGAAGTATCGCAACGGATACGAAACAGCATCCCCGCAGCGCTGCGGGGACGATTGGTCGCCGGTCCCCTAAGCTGAGAAACCTCCAGATCCCGTGCGCCTTGTTTCGGAGCGGATGATGCCCAAGCTCGAGCAGCGGTTTCACCAGTTGCGGAAGATCGTGCTCGCGCTGTCGGGCTCGAACGAGGATGTCCTGGCGCTCGTGCCGAGCGAGCGGGCCAGGTTCGAGAGCCTCGGCTGGGCCATCCTCATCACCAGTGGCGTGGCGGCCGTCTCCATGTGGTTCGCCCTGGCCAGCGCGGCGGGAATCAACGGCATCCTGGCGTTGCCGATCGCGCTGGCCTGGGGCCTGGTGATCATGGGAATCGACCGCTGGCTGGTGGTCACGATGCCGGTCGAAGGCCGGCGGAAGTTCGCCATCGCGGTGCCCAGGCTCGCCCTCGCCCTGCTGCTCGGCACGCTTATCTCCACGCCGCTCGTGCTGCGCGTCTTCCAGTCGGAGATCAACGCGCAGATCGCGAAGATGCAGGAGCAGAGCTACAGCACGTTCCTGCAGCAGCAGCAGGCCAGCAACGTGGCCAAGCAGGTCGGCACGTATTCGAGCGAGCTGCAGTACCTGAACAACGTCATCGTGACGCACGGGGCGACCACGGCCAATACGGCGTCCGACCCGGAACTGAAGGGCTACAGCGAGCAGCTCACCACCCTCAACACCGAGCTGACGCACTGGACCAGCCTGAAGAGCCAGTATTACACCGACTACATCTGCCAGCTCTACGGCGGCCCGACCTGCCCGAAGAAGGGATACGGCCCGGCCGCGAAGGACAGCCAGCAGAACTACGAGACGGCCTCGCAAGAGGTCAGCACCCTCCGGGGGCAGATCAACCGGATTCAGGGGGAGATCCAGCAGCGTGACGCGCAGCTCACCTCGACCAGCAAGGCGGCCGAGCAGGCCAGGTACGAGCAGGCGCTGGCCCAGCAGCCGATCGTGAAGAACGAGTACGACACGGCGCTGCAGCGGCAAAACGAGCTGCAGGCCAGCTTCTTCGCGAGCAACCGGGCCTCGCACGGCATCCTGATCAGGCTGGAGGCGCTCAGCCAGCTCAGCAACGGGAACCTCACCGTCACCGCGGCCAGGTTCCTGCTGTTCCTGCTCTTCCTCGTCATCGAATGCCTCCCGGTTACCGTGAAGCTGCTGCAGGAGCCGGGTCTGTACGAGGAGGCGCTCAAGCATGCGCGAGAAGGCGAACGCAGGGATGCCAGCAAGTTCTTCAGTGCCCGGTCGCGGCTCATCGGGCCGAACGGGACGGCCGTGCTGTGGCCCGTGCTGCAGGCCGAGCCCGACCCCCGCCTCGACGCGATCTGGACCCCGCCGCGGGCGCTGCCGGGCTCGGTGATCCCGGCGGACGACCAGCCGACCGAGGCGGACGACGGCTCGTGGTCGTCCTGGGAGCTGGGCCGCGCCGACTACGGGCCAGGCGGCGGCCAGGCCGACAACGACCGGCCCGAGCGGCCCTGGTCCGGCGCCAAGCGCTGGCTCAATCACTGGCAGGGCCGTTCGGACGAGGACGACGAGCCGGCCGCGGAGGAGACTCGCCGCGACGTGTACGTGGCCGACCCCGCCGCCGACCCGAAGGTGGCGGAGACCCGGCGGGACTACGGGCCGGCGGGCGACGCGCGCCGGGCCGGCGACGACTGGCCCGACCGCGGCCAGGAGAGCGAGTACGACAGCGACGGATTCCGGGTCCTGAATCACCCGGGCCAGGACCCGCCGGACCGCCGCTCCCGGGACCACAACTGGTACCACGAGGAGACCAGCGGGATGCCCAGCGATCAGGAGCCGGCCCCGGCGGTGCCGCCCGGTAACGGCGGGACGCCGCTGACGTGGGAGGACGAATGACCTCGCCCGGGGAGCTGCTCAACGATCGCTATCAGCTGGTGCGGCAGCTCGGCGGCGGCAAGATGGGCACCGTGTGGGAAGCCTTCGACACCGAGCTCGAGCGGACCGTGGCGGTCAAGGAACTGACCCGGGGGTCCTTCGGCGACGAGGACGCCGCGACGAGGCGGGAACGGGTCAAGCGGGAGGCGATCGCGCTGGCCCAGGTCGAGCACCCGGTAATCGTCACCGTCCACGACCTGATCAGCGTCGGCCGCGCCGGGGCCCCGTGGATCGTCATGGGCTATGTGCCCGGACGGCCACTCAGCGAGATCATCGCGGAACGCAAGAAGGAGCCGCTCCCGGAAGGGAAGGTCGCGGCGATCGCGCTCGCTGTCCTCGAGGGCCTGCGGGCCTGCCACACGAGCCGCGTCTACCACCGCGACGTGAAGCCGGCCAATATCGTCGTGGGGCCGGACGGGTCGGTGCACCTGGTGGACTTCGGCATCGCACGGATCGTCGGCAAGGTGCCGCTGACCGACGACCGGAACATCGTCGGCACCCCGCAATTCCTCGCGCCCGAGGTGCTCGACGGCGAGCCCGCCGGGCCGGGGACGGACTTGTGGGCGCTCGGCGTGACCCTGTACTACGCCCTTACCGGCCAGGCGCCGTTCTGGGCCGAGACCGCGTGGGCGATGTTCGCGGCGGTCAAGAACAGGAATCCTCCCGAGCCGCGCGAGGGCGGCCCGCTGGCCAGCCTGGTTCTGCAGATGCTCAGGAAGCGGCCGGAAGACCGGCCGGACGCCCGCACGGTCGCCGCCATCCTGCGCGGGGTCGCCAACCAGCCGGACCGGCCGGACCGGCCAGGCCGATCGTACTGGACCGGACCGCTGCCCGCCGCAGAGCGGCGCGGCGACGCCTGGGTGCCGCCGGAACAGTCCGCCCGGCCGCGGGGCAGCACCCAGCGGTTCCCCAAGCCGCGATTGTCCGTGCTGTCCGGCCTGCCCGTGCTGACCCAGGCGCAGGTGCTCGCGGGTATGCCCACCGACAAGGCGGCCGACGCCCTGCTCGCGCTGTCTAAGCATGATGCAGCCAGGATCATCAACCGCTGTGACGACGCGCTCGGCGGGAACCTGCTCAGCGCCATCGGCGTCCCTGGGGAGCCCCAAGCCTGGGACCGGGCCGTCGGCGACCGGGCTGACGGAGACCGGCCGGCCACAGCCCGGAAGATCTTGCAGATGCTCCCGCCGGACCGGCGCGGCCCTCTGCTGGACCACATGAGCTCCGTGGCCCTGGCGGCCGTACTGGCGCTGCCGCCAGCGGAGGAGATCATGCGCATCGTGGACCGGGCGGATACCGTGACCATGGTTGGGGCGCTGTCCGAGATGCCCCCGGTTCGCGCCGCGGCGCTCGTGCTCGCGATGGACACCGGACGCGCGACCGAGGTGCTCAGGCGGGCCGCTCCGGCGCGCGTCGCCGACATCCTGCGGAGCGTCTCCCCGGCCAGCCGACGGCAGGAACTGCTGAGCCGTCTGCCGGAAAGGTCCCGTACCGTGGTGCGCGGGTACCTGGGCGGCTGAACATGGCCCTGCCTTACTGACACGATGGTCACAATCGGGCAGCAGCCGCCGCCCGCCCCGTCGTTGCGCGCTAGCCTGACCGGGATCAGCGCATTGCGCCGCATACTGACGGGTTCGTGTCCTATGACACAGTTACGCACAGTAACCGCTTCTCGGCTATGCTCGTCGGTCGGCCGACGCCATCCCCGAGGAGGCCCCGGTGCCCGCGAACTCTGCCGTGCTGCGTGCCTGGCTCTATGACGTCGACGAGTACGGAACGAGCCGGCCGACGTGGCCGGACGACCGACAGTCGATGAAAACCGTATACCCGGGTGCCATCCTGCACGTCTCTGCGTCAGCCGACGTCGGCCCGGACTCCGCGACCCGGCGGTACCTGAAGGCGCCGCCGGCGGAGGGGATGGCGTCGGAGCCGGTCACGGTCCGCCTGGACGAGCAGACCGGGTACTGGACGATCCGCAACAGCGGCCGGACGAACACCCTCAGGGTCCAGCAGCACGGGCTTCCCGCGGTCCCGCTCCGTCCCCGGGCGGCCATGCCGATGGCCGGGGAGGACGTCGCGGTGTGGATTCCGGTCGTGCCCCGCCGCCTGCGGTCGCGGCAGAGCGAGGCCTTCCGGCTGCTCGTCCTCGCCGGGGCCGAGCCGCTCAGGGAAGAGCCCGAGCGGGAATCGGGCATGCAGACCAAGCTGATCACCGCACCGAGGCATTTCCCCTCGCCCGCCACGCAAGAAGCGCTCATCGCCTATTTCGGTGACCACCTGTCCTGGCCGCCACTGCCGGCCCCGCACGTCCGTCAGCAGAAAGAAGTCGAGGACATCGCGGTCAGGACGGGGCTGCGCAAGCAGCCCACCACGCAGAACTGGGCCAGGAACAGGCACGACGTGCTGGCCGGAAAGGACGGCCTGTTCGCCGCGGCGGGCTGGTACCCGAGGCTGGGCGGCCCGGGCCGGACCCTGTCGAATCATCTCGCTGCTTTCCACCGCCTGGTCGAGCTCCGCTCGATCACGCTGTCCCGGATCCGGCGCTGGGCGGTGGAGCATGACGTGGAACCGTACGTGATCATCGACAAGCAGTTGGGGCTCATGTCCTGATCCCGCTGAGTAATTCCTTCGCCGGCACACCGGCGCTCGCCGGACCAGGTGGGCCCGGCTCGCTAGCCGGTTACGAGCGTCTCGCCGTGACCCGCGTGCAGTGCTCGCCGACCCGTCGCGCGGGCGCTCAGGGAACCCGTGGGGGCCGACGTACTCGACTGCTATGTTCGCTGCCGGGGTGCGTGAAGACGACAATGGTGGTGGAGTGATGGGTGCACAGCCCGCCAACTGGGCCCGCAACGTGGTGTTCGGCAGCCGGGAGCTGCGTACACCGTCCAGCGTCGGGGAACTCCAGGACATCGTCCGCGGCAGCGACCGGGTCCGCGCGCTGGGCAGTAGTCATTCGTTCAACCGGATCGCCGACACGTCCGGGGTCCTCGTGGCCACCTCCGGCCTGCCACCGGTGATCGAGATCGCCCCGGACCGGTCCGCTGTCCGCGTCGCCAGCGGGGTGCGCTACGGCGACCTCGCGCAGCACTTGCAGGCGGCCGGGTGCGCGCTGCGGAATCTCGGATCGCTGCCGCATATCTCCGTCGCCGGGGCGTGCGCTACCGGGACACACGGCTCCGGGAACGCCAACCAGAGCCTGGCCGGCTCGGTGACCGCGGTGGAGATGGTGACCGCCGACGGGGAACTGGCCCGGCTGCGCCGGGGCAGCCCCGGGTTCGCGGGCGCCGTCGTCGCACTGGGTGGTCTCGGCATCGTGACGGCGGTCGAGTTGGAGACCGTCCCGGCGTTCGAGGTCCGGCAGTTCGTGTACGAGGACGTCCCGGCGTCCGCAGTGGCGGAGCACTTCGAGGAGATCTTCGCCAGCGGCTACAGCGCCAGCGTCTTCACGGGCTGGCGCCCCGGCGCCGGCGTACGGATATGGCAGAAGCTGCGCGCCGGGGTCCCCGGGACGGCCGGAGGCGGACAGACGCGGTGGCTGGGCGGCCGGCTGGCGGACGGCCCGCGTAACCCGGTGCCCGGTATGCCCGCCGCCAACGCCACCGAACAGCTCGGCGTGCCTGGCCCGTGGCACGAGCGGCTGCCGCACTTCCGGCTCGCGTTCACGCCCAGCGCCGGCGAGGAACTGCAGACGGAATACCTGATCCCCCGCGAGGACGCCGACCCGGGCATCGAGGCGCTGGGCCGCATCAGCGACCGCATCGCCCCAATCCTGCAGATCGGGGAGATCCGCACGATCGCCGCCGATGACCTGTGGATGAGCATGGCGTCCGGGCGCGATTCAGTGGCCTTCCACTTCACCTGGATTCAGGACGACGCGGCCGTAATGCCGGTCGTGTCGGCGGTCGAGGAGGCGCTGGCCCCGTTCGGCGCGCGCCCGCACTGGGGCAAGGTATTCAGCACGCCGCCGGACAGCATCGCGCGCCTGTACCCGCGCTGGCGCGACTTCCTGGCCTTGCTGCGGGCGTACGACCCGGACGGGAAGTTCCGCAACGACTTCATGGACCGGTACTTCCCTGCGGCCTCCTGACCCCCGGTCGGCGACGCCGCCAAGGTCCGCGTGACCTGGGCGTGCGCCCAGGTCAGGCCCGCGGATGGGCCTGGCGGTAGCTCGCTTTGAGGCGGTCCACCGAGACGTGCGTGTAGATCTGCGTGGTGGCCAGCGAGGAATGCCCGAGCATTTCCTGCACGCTGCGCAGGTCGGCGCCGCCTTCCAGCAGGTGGGTCGCGGCCGTGTGGCGAAGGCCGTGCGGGCCCATTTCGGTGGGGACGCCCGCCGCCCGGAGCCGCTCGTGCACCATGCGGCGCACCGTACGCGGATCGACCCGGCCGCCGCGGGCACCCAGGAACAGTGCGGCCCCGCTGCCGTCATGCACGAGAACCGGGCGTCCGGCCTGCTCCCAGCGGCTCACCGCGCGAACCGCGGGTATACCCACCGGCACCGTGCGCTCCTTGGCGCCCTTGCCGAAGACCCGGACCGTGCGCCGGCCCAGGTCCAGCGCACCGCGATCAAGCCCGCACAGCTCGCTGACGCGGATACCGGTGGCGTACAGCAGTTCGAGGATCGCGGCGTCGCGCAGCGCCACGGCCGCTTCCGCGGGAGTGCGGTCCGGCGGTGGCTGCTCGATGTCGGCGTCGGAGGCGGCCAGCACGCCGGCCATCTCCGCCTGGCGGAGCACGTGCGGCAGGGCCCGGCGGACCTTCGGCGTGCCGAGCGCGGTCCCGGGGTCACTGGCCAGCCAGCCGCGGCGGTGAGCGAACGCGGTGAACGAGCGGGCCGCTGCCCCGCGCCGGGCGAGCGTCGCGCGGGACGCCCCGGCGGCGTGCTGGACGGCCAGCCAGCTGCGCAGGATCGGCGTGCTCAGCTCACCGGGGCCCGCGGCGCCGCAGCGGTCGGCGTGCGCCAGCAGGGAGCGGACATCGCCGACGTACCCGCGGACGGTGTGCGGTGACAGACCGCGCTCGGCGGCGACGTGGCGCTCGAAGTCCGCCGTCGCCTCGGTTACCCACGCCGGGCCGGGCACGTCGCTCACTCCTCAAGTCTCGCCCCGGGCGGCCGCGTGCCCTAACACCGGGCCGCGTGTCGGGCAGCCCCGCCGCTCCAGGCCGGTCAGCCGGCCCGCCTTCCCGCTGGAGCGAGGGGGCCAGCTGACCGGGCGCTATAACCGGCCGCCGTTCACCGGTGCGGGTGGGTCACCACGCTGGTCAGCCTGCTGATCTCCGGGCCGGGAAACACCGTGGTCATCGACCTGCGTCCGGCGCCATGACGGCCGGGTCCGCAGGCCGCTCAGGCTGAGCGGGTACGAGCCCTCGCCGCACGGTGTCCCGCAGCGTCTCGATCGCGGTGAACCGCGGCTGCCAGGCGAGCTCGCGGCGGGCCCGGGTCGTGTCCATGATCGCCGGGTGGCTGATCTCTACCGGCAGGGCCAGGAAAACTCGCCGGCCCGGCGCCGGATGCGCCAGCCACGGGAGCAGCGCTCGACGTAGCCGCCGGCCGCGAGAAGGCCGAGCGACCGGACCACCGCGTCGACGCCGACGCCGGCCGCTACGGCGATGGTGGCCGGGCCGGCGCCCCGCGCCGGGATGGCCTCAAGAATGTCCTCGGTCAGCGGGTCGAGCGCGTCCCGGGCGATGAGCGGATCCCCGCGGCCCGCCGCGTCCGGCCACAGGGACTCCTGCACCGAACCGGGGCCGGCGCCGGGAACGGCCGCCTCGTGGCTGCCCGGCTCGCCCAGCGGAGTGAGCATCTCCATCACGTCGGCGGCGCCGGTCACACAGACCGCTCCCCACTCCCGCATGATCATGTGACAGCCGGCCGATACCTCCGAGGTAACGGGCCCGGGCACGGCCATCAGGGGACGGCCGAGGTCACGGGCGTGCCGGGCGGTGTTCAGCGCTCCGCTGCGCAGCCCCGCCTCGACCACCACGGTGCCCCGGGACAGCGCCCCGATCACGCGGTTCCTGACCAGGAAGCGCCGCCGTGTCGGTGTCCGGCCAGGCGGCCACTCGCTGACCAGGACCCCCTGGGCCGTAATGCCGGTCAGCAGGTCATGATGGCCACGCGGGTAGGCGTGGTCCACACCGCAGGCCAGCACGGCGACGGTCACGCCGTCCGCGGCCAGGGCTCCCCGGTGTGCGCATCCGTCAATGCCGTACGCACCACCCGACACGACCGCCCAGCCACGCTCGCCCAGCGCGGCGGACATTTCGGTGCAGACGTGCGCCCCGTAGGCCGTCGCGGCGCGGGCCCCCACGATCGACACCGAACGCAGGCAGCAGTACCGCAAGTCAGCCTCACCACGCAGCCACAGCGCGTACGGGCGGCCCGCGCCTAGCACGTCCAGCTGACTGGGCCACTCCGGTTCACCGGGGCAGACCAGGCGGATGCCGTCCCGGCGGAACGCGGCCAGGTCCATCTCCGAAGGCACACCGGCGAGCCGCCTCCGCCAGGTCCCGAAGGCGTGCTCCAGCCGCGCGGCGTCCCGGCGGCCGAGCCCGCCGGCCCGCTCATCGGCCCGCATCGTGTCCCAGCAGCCCACGGGCAGCACGGGCGGCTGCCCGGTCGTGACCGCCGCGACGATGTTGGCCGGCTGGCTGACGTTCAGCAGCGCGATGAGCACCGGATCGCCCGGCTCGGCCAGGTAGGTCAGGACGGCCCGCGCGATCCGCTGCCGGTCAGCGGCGGCGATCACCTCACCACCCCCAGCCACAGCCCGAGGGCATAGCCGCATTCGTCGACGGTGGGCCGGTCCTGGCCGGCGAGGTCGGCCAGGGTCCAGGACACCCGGATCACCTTGTCGACGCCGCGCGCGCTGATCTCCCCCAGCTCCATGGCCCGTTCCAGCGGTGCGAGCGCGCCACGGCCGGGGGCGTAGGACCGCCGCAGCTCCGCCCCCGGAACTTCCGCGTTCACCCGCCAGGGTGTGCCGACCAGCCGGCGCGCCGCCCGGCTCCGGGCCTGGGCGACCCGCGCGGCCACCGCCGCGGAAGTCTCGGCGAACTTCCGGTCGTTCAGCAGCTCGGAACGGCCGACGGGAAGCAGCTCCACCTTCACGTCGACGCGGTCCAGCAACGGCCCGGACAGGCGCCCGAGGTAGCGGCGCTTGGTGGCCGGGCTGCAGGAGCAGGCGGCCCGCGGCGACGCGGCCGCCTTGGCGCAGGGGCACGGGTTGGCCGCCAGTACCAGCGTGAACCGGGCCGGGAAACGCGCGGTGGTCCCGCACCGGGCGATCACCACTTCCCCCGATTCGAGCGGCTGGCGGAGCGCGTCGAGCACGTCGCGGCCGAACTCGGGCGCCTCGTCCAGGAACAGCACGCCCCGGTGCGCGAGGGACGCGGCGCCGGGCTGGATGATGCCGCTGCCCCCGCCGACGATGGCCGCCTTCGTCGCGGTGTGATGCGGCCCGCAGAACGGCGGCCCGGTCAGCAGCGGGCAGCCCGGCGGCAGCGTGCCCGCGACCGAATGAATCGACGTCACTTCGAGGGCGGCGTCGGCAACCAGCCTGGGCAGGATCGTGGGGAGCCGCTCGGCGAGCATCGTCTTGCCCGCCCCGGGTGGCCCGAGCAGCGAGAGGTGATGACCGCCGGCCGCGCAGATCTCCGCCGCCCGCCGCGCCAGCGGCTGGCCCAGGACATCCGACAGGTCCGGTGACGGGGTACGGCCGGCTCCCGGCGGCCCGGCCAGCGTGTTCCCGCCCGGGACGGGCGCAGCGGCGCCCGACAGCGCGGTGGTCGTCCCCCCGGTCAGCTCCTCGACGGCGCCGCCGGCCGGCCCCGGAGGCTCGCTCCGCATCCAGGCGAGGAGGGCGGTCAGCGTCGGCGCGGCCAGCACGCGCAGGCCGGGAACCAGAGCGGCCTCCTGCGCGTTGGCCCGCGCCACCACAACCTCGCGGAACCCCGCCGCGGCGGCGGCCACCGCGGCCGGCAGGACGCCCCGCACCGGGCGCAGCCGGCCGTCGAGGCCAAGCTCGCCAAGGAACATCATGCCCGCCAGGACGGCCGCCTTCAGCACGCCCGCGGCCGCGAGCAGCGCGACCGCGATCGGCAGGTCAAAGCCGCTGCCGCGCTTGGGCAGGCTGGCCGGGGACAGCCCCACGGTGATCCGGCGCTGCGGCCACTGCTCACCGCTGTTGAGGATCGCCGCGCGGATCCGGTCCCTGGCCTCCCGCAGCGCGGTGTCGGGCAAGCCCACCAGGACCATGCCGACCAGCCCGTTGGCGATGTCGGCCTCAACCTCGATGACATGACCGTGCACGCCCACCAGGGCCACCGAATACGTCCGGGCCAGGGCCATCTACCCCACCCCCCGGACGTGCTCGATCGTGAACCCGCCGGCCGGTTCAGCGGTCACGCCGACCGCGTCGACCCGGACCTGGTCGACGTGCACACCGTGGGCCGTCAGCCAACGGACGGCGAGCCGCCGGAGCCGGTTGCGTTTCAGCCGGCTCACGGACTCCAGCGGCGTGCCGTAACGGGCGCCGGACCGGGTTTTGACTTCGCAGATGACCAGCGTGTGACGGTCCATGGCCACGATGTCGATCTCGCCATCGGCGCAGCGCCAATTCCGCGCGAGTATCCGGAAACCTTCGGTCTCCAGGTAATCGGCGGCGGCCTGCTCACCGTTCCTGCCCAGAACATCCTTGGCGCGCATGGTCGACCACCTCCGGATACGACAATCGCCGGACGGGCGGGGACGGCGACATCACGCGCTGGCGGTTGTGGATAACGCGTACGCAACCCGGCCGCCTGTGGACAGCACGCCCAGAATGTCGGTGCGGCGTGTTCTGCTGGAGAGGGGGTATCCCGGCCCCGCCCCGCGTGCACCCCATCCAGGCGGCACCCCATCGGGGCGGCACCCCATCGGGGCGGCACCCCATCGGGGCGGCACCCCATCGGGGCGGCACCCCAGCGCTTACGGGCAGAGTTTTGGGCAGTATGTGCGCCCCGTAAAGTCTGCGCGTAAGTCGTGGTATCCGTGCGGGGACGCCGCGCCGGCGTGAGGATACGGATTTCCCGGTTGGCGGGAATGTGCCGGGCTAGCCGGAGAAGCCTGGCTTGTCGTCGGGGAGGTCGAGGTCGCTCTTGGCGAGTTCCTCGATGTTGACGTCCTTGAACGTCACGACGCGGACGTTCTTGACGAACCGGGCGGGCCGGTACATGTCCCAGACCCACGCGTCCCGCATGACAACCTCGAAGAAGACCTCGCCGTTGTCGGAATTGCGGACGTTCAGCTCGACCTCGTTGGTGAGGTAGAAGCGGCGCTCGGTCTCGACCACGTGACTGAACAGGCCGACGACATCGCGGTACTCGCGGTAAAGCTGCAGTTCCATCTCGGCTTCGTACTTCTCGAGATCCTCTGCGCTCATGCCTGCCCCTCCGATCGCCGGTTGACGGTGCTCGCCTGCCGCGCGCTCATCCGCATCGCCCGCCCCCGCGGACCCGGTGCAGCCAAGCCTGCGGCATGCCCTCGCCCGAACTCAGCCATGGGCCCATTCTCCTCTCCTGCGCACGTGGCGGTGCCCCTAATTTAGTCTGCACCGTGCGGAGCCTCGCCCCATGCGGTTCTGCCCTGGCTGACCCGCACGGCGGCCACCTCCTCTGGGACGAAATCTGCCCAGGATCCGGTGGTCTCATTACCGCCGGCCGCCCCGTCCTCGGCCTGCGGGCCGTCAGCGGCCTCCGGACCGCCTCCGGGCGCGATCTCAGTGGGCTCCAGGCCGCCGTCAGGCAGGCCGTCCGCAAGGTCCGGGTCCCCAGCAAGGTCCGGGCTCTCGCCCTGCCAGCCGGTCGCCCACCGGCGATTGGCCTGCCGCACATTGACGTACGAATACCGGTGCTCCGGGCACGGGCCCCAGGCACACAGGGCGGCCATGTGCTCAGGCGTGGAGTAACCCTTGTGCCGGGCGAAGCCGTAGGCCGGGTACGAGCCGTCCAGCTCGACCATCACGCGGTCCCTGGTCACCTTGGCCACCACGGAGGCCGCCGCCACCGACGCGGTGACCTGATCACCCTTCCACACCGCGAGGGCGGGCGCGCCGAGCCCGCGCACCGCAAAGCCGTCGGTGAGGACGTACCCGGGGCGGCGGCGCAACCCGGCGAGCGCGCGGCGCATGCCCGCCACGTTGCACACGTGCAGCCCCAGAGCGTCAACCTCCTGGGGCGGGATGGCGACCACATGCCAGTCCAGCGCCCACCGCATGATGTCGGTGTACACGCTCTCGCGCTCCTCCGGCGTCAGCAGCTTGGAATCCGCCAGGCCTGGCATCCGCCGGATCGTCGCGCAGTCCAGGACGACGGCCGCCACGACCAGCGGCCCGGCACAGGCACCACGGCCCGCCTCGTCGATCCCGGCGACCGGCGACAGGCCCGCGCGCGCCAGTACGTTCTCGTATGCCGCCAGCCCGGCGTTCCGCCGGGGTGTGTGACCGGAGTGCCGCCATTTGGCCCGTTCCGGGCCGATGGCCGGCTTGCTGGTGGGTCGGGCCATGACAATTCGAAAGATTACGCCAGATCCCGCCGGGACGAGCCCGCTACGGCCGCTCCGGCTAGCGGCGGAACCGCCGGCGCGCGACCCCGCGCAGCCCACGCTGCAGCAATGTCAGCGGAACGGCCCCGGCCAAGCCGAGCGCGAACGGCACCGCCGGGGACGACGGGTGCACCGGCACGCCCGCGTCCGCGACGGCAGCGGCCTGCTGGGCACGGGCAGCGGCCTGGCCGCCGGACGAGCCGTTCAGCGCGGGCTGCTCGAACGTCGACGGGATGTTCAGCACGCCCCATTGGCTGTACGGCCAGATGATGATGAAGGCCCGGCCGACGACGGAGCTTTCCGGAATCGAGCCGCCGCCCGGGTAGCCAATGCGGTGCCCGCGTGAATCCCAGGAAACGTCCCGGTGGTCACCCATCACCCAGAGACTGTCCTGCGGGACCGTCACGCTGAACCGGTTCTGCGAAGGCGAGTTGCCGGGGAACAGGTACGACTTCTCGTTCAGCGGCACGCCGTTGACGGTGACCCGGCCCAGGGCGTCGCAGCACGCGACGTGATCGCCCGGCAGGCCGATGACGCGCTTGATGTAGTCGTTCTGGTCCCGGGCGAAACCGAACATGGAGGCGACGCTCTCGCCGAATTTGGCGAAGACGTTGCTGCTGGCTGGAGGCGTCTGCGGATTCCAGGACCCGTCGCCGCTGAAGACCACGATGTCGCCGCGGTGAATGCTGCGGGTGTCGTAGACCACCTTGTTGACCAGCACCCGGTCCCCGATGGCCAGCGAGTTCTGCATCGAGCCGGAGGGGATGTAGAACGCCTGGATGGCGTAGGTCTTGATGACCAGGGTGAGGATCAGGGCGACGACGATGAGGGCCGGCAGTTCCTTCCAGAAGGACCTGCTCTTCTTCTTTTTCCGTGGCGCGGTCTTCGCCGGGCTCTTCCCGGGGGCTTCCGGCGGGCTGCCTGGGCCGCCCGCGGCCGCCGCGTCGCCCGCAGTCGCCTCGTCGCCCGCGGCGGGCGAGCCGGCGCCGGGCTGGCGGATGGCCGGATCCTGGGCGGCGGACGCCCCCCTCGGCCCGGCGGAGTCTTCCGGGCTGCTCCCGTTCATGCGCGCGCCTCCCGCGTCCCCGGTCCCCGGTCCGGAACGCTGTCCTTCGGGCGCCTGCCCCGGCCAGCCACGTGCTTGCGTCACAGGCGGGTCTCCGGGGCCGTCTCCCTCGTCGGTCATTGGCATGAGCCTAGCGTCATATAGCGGTAACGAAAACGGCAACCGCCCTCACTCTGGATTACTTTAGGCACGTCAGATGCCCTTTTTGGGCGCGAAACAGCCCATAGTGAGTTCACCCGCGCGCAGGCGGGTCGGTGCCGACGCTGGCCCCCGGACATCGGTCGCGGTTAGCTCGCCGGGTTCTCGCGGCGCTCCCGGATACGCGCGGCCTTACCGCGCAGCTCCCGCAGGTAGTACAGCTTGGCGCGGCGGACCTTGCCGCGGGTGACCGTCTCGATCCGCTCGATCGACGGGCTGTGCACCGGGAACGTGCGCTCGACGCCGACACCGTAGCTGATCTTGCGGACGGTGAACGTTTCCCGGATTCCGCCGCCCTGACGCCGGATGACCACACCCTGGAACACCTGGATCCTGGAGCGGTTGCCCTCCTTGACACGCACGTGGACCTTGAGCGTGTCTCCCGGGCGGAATTCCGGGATGTCGTCCCGGATCTGGGCCTGCTCTAGTTCGGCAATAGCGGTGTGCATGGCAGCGATTCCTCAGTGCTCATCAGATCGGCTCATCAGCTGGGCCTATCGGCTCGGCGCGTGTGCGGGCATACCAGCGCGAGCCCAGTGTGATTGGACGGGCCCCGGCGCCGACTGGCACACAGCGACCTTCAGTGTGCCATACTCTCGGGGCCGGCCGGTAAGCGAGCCGGTTTACCGCCACGCCGGGCCGACGCCGACGTCCCGGCCTCCCCCGGGCCGGGCTGCCCCTCAGCGGGCGGGTCGGGCCGGATCAGGCTGGACAGGCCCATGGCCGACAGCACCTGCCAGTCGCGCCCGCTGAGGGCGCCCGGATCAGCGGCGGCCCGCCAGATGAGATCCGGCCGGTTGGCCGCGGTCCGCAGCAGCGCGGCGTCCCGCCGCCACCGCGCGATCGCCGCATGGTCACCGGACAGCAGGACATCCGGCACCTCGCGGCCCCGCCAGACACGGGGGCGAGTGTAGACGGGCCCTTCGAGGAGGCCGGCCATGCTGGCGTCGGCGTCGGCCGCGCCACCGGCGGGCAGGCCGCCCGGCCGGACGGCGCCGCCGGTGAACTCACCGCCAGGGCGTACGTCGCCACCGGACAGCGGCCCGGACCCCGAAAGCGGCCCGGAAGCGGAGAGCAGCCCGGAGCCGGCGTCCCTATCGCCCGCGGACACCGTATCGGCCGCGGACGCCGCGTCGCCGCCCGCCGCCGCGCCGCCGAAGGAATCGTCGCGGGCGGAACGCTCGTTGCCGAGTACCCCCGGGAGCAGCCGGCCGATGGCCTCGACCATGACCAGGACCGCCGCCTCACCGCCCGCCAGCACATAATCACCGATGCTGACCTCGTCCACCGGCATCCGCGACCGGGCCTCGTCAATGAACCGGGCGTCGATGCCCTCGTACCGGCCACAGGCGAAGATGAGCTGCGGGCAGCGCGTATAGCTGGCCGCACGGGCCTGGGTGAACGGGACACCGCTGGGGGTGGGAACGATCAGCCGCGGCCCCGGCACCACGGGGCCACGGGGGACAGGCGGGGCCACGTCCTCCAGCGCCTCCGCCCAGACCTGAGCCTTCATCACCATCCCCGGGCCGCCGCCGAACGGCGCATCGTCCACGGTGCGGTGGATGTCGTGCGCCCACTGCCGGAGGTCGTGGACGCGGAATTCGATGTCGCCCCGGGCCGCCGCCCTGCCGATCAGTGACACGCCCAAGGGCCCGAAGTACTCCGGGAAGATCGTGATGATGTCGATGCGCACGCCGGTCAGGCCTCGATCGCCTCGTCCGGGTCGAGCAGCCCAGGCGGCGGATCGATGACCAGGCGGCCCGCCGCCACGTCGACGTCCGTCACGATCGCGCCGACGAACGGCACCAGGGCCTCGTCCGCCGCCGGGGGCGCCTGGCCCACCGGGCTCCCCGGACCGGGTACGCCCGGCCGGCCGGGCGCACCGGCCGCGCTGTCCCGGCGGACGACGAGAAGGTCCTGGCCGTGGTGCAGAACGTCGGCGACCACGCCGACCCGGTCGCCCGCGGCGGTGACGACCCCCAGCCCGATGAGCTCGTGATCATAGAACTCATCCGGGTCCGGCGCCGGCGGGATCTGAGCCGAATCAAGGACGAGTAGCGTGCCGCGCAGGCCCTCAGCAGCGGTCCGGTCGCCGATGCCCTCGAACACGACGATGAGCCGCCCCGAGTGCCACCGCACCGCGGCCACGGTGAGCGGCCCGCGATCCGGCGGTTCGGTACTCAGCACGGACCCGGGAGCGAACCGCACGCCGGGTTCATCGGTGCGAACGGCCACGATGACTTCGCCGCGGACCCCGTGCGCGCGGACGATCTGGCCGACAGCGATCTGCATGCCCGCGTGCCCGGTTAGCGGATCTCGTCCGTGTCCAGGAGGTCGACGCGGACGTGACGGCCGCCCGCCAGCGAGCCCACGACGGTACGGAGCGCCCTGGCGGTGCGGCCACCGCGCCCGATGACCTTGCCCAGGTCATCGGGGTGAACGCGCACCTCCAGGACACTGCCGCGGCGCATCGCGCGGCTGGATACCAGGACGTCGTCGGGGTGCTCGACGATGCCCCTGACCAAATGCTCGAGCGCCTCTTCTAGCACCTCAGGCTCCGTTACCCGGCTCACTGCCCTGCGTCGTCTCGCCAGTCTGGGTCCCGCCAGTCTGGGTCCCGGCGGCCGGGGGCTCACCAGCGGTAGCCGTCGCCGTGGCGGCCGGGGGCTCACCAGCGGTAGCCGTCGCCGTGGCGGCCGCGGCGGCACTCTCGTCGGCCGATCCAGCGGCCGTCGTCTCGGCACTGGCCTTGGACTTGGGCCGGCCGGACTCAGGCTTGGCCGCGCTGGCCTTGGCGCCGTCGGCCTTCGTGTCCGCCTTCGCGGCGTCTGCCTTCGCGGTATCCGGCTTCCGGGCCCGGCTGCCGCCCCTGGGGGCGGCCGCCTCGTCCTTGGCGGCGTCCTTCAGGGCGTCGGCGAAACGCACCTTCTTGTCCGCCGCCGGCTCACGGGTGCGCAGCGTGCCCTCCGCGCCCGGCTCGCCCCTGAACTTCTGCCAGTCGCCCGTGATTTTCAGGATGGTCAGGACGGGCTCGGTGGGCTGCGCGCCCACGGAGAGCCAGTGCTGAGCCCGCTCCGAGTTGACTTCGATAAACGACGGCTCTTCCTTCGGGTGGTACTTGCCGATCTCCTCGATAGCGCGTCCGTCACGCTTGGTCCTGGCGTCGGCGACAACGATCCGGTAGGTCGGCACCCGGGTCCTGCCCAGGCGCTTGAGCTTGATCTTTACAGCCACGGCTGCGGTCTTCTCCCAGCAAATAAAGGTACGGGGCGGCGATCCGGCGGCCAGGTGGGGACTGGCGGGACCACACAGATGGCCGGCGTTGCAGGGGAAGAGGGCCCCGCCTCACCAGGTAATCAGATGACATTCTGCCAGACGGTGGGCACTGGGTGAGCCTTAAGGGCGCCGACGGCGGCCAGGCGGAGCATCAGAGCACGTTACAAGGCCCTGACTTTCGCGATCGCCGGCGAGCGCCGGGGCGCGGCCAGATGCCGGCCACGGAGAGTTATCCCCAGAGGCAACAGTTGCGTAACGCGCGTTGACGGGCGGCGCGTGCCAAATCTAGGTTATGCCTACCTCTGTTCATATTAAGCACGAGTGTTCGCAGGGCGAACACCTCCGTCCTCCGCAATCGCCTCGCGGCGCCGCCATTTCCCGCCTGTCACTGGTCCACGGCATCGATGGAGAGCCATGACGAGACATCCAGACCTATCGACTGCGGACGGCGCGCAGCGCAAGGCCGGCGCGGGCAAATCCCCGTTTGCCCGACAAGTTGTTGACAATTCGTTGAACAATAACGTTGAACAATAACGCAGTGCACGTGCAGGCGGACCTCGTACCGACGAATACGTGACCGGGCACCAGGCCGCTCGCTGATGGATGTCCCGCCACTCACCCGCACCACGCGTCAGGGGGAAAGCCATGACGAGCCCGTCAGACAGACCATCACCAGATTCCGCCGGGCCCGGCGCCGCCGCCGGGCCGGGCCGCTGAACTTTGCTTCCGGCGGCCCCGCGCCCGGCGTCGCGATCACGCCGCCGGTCGGCATCCAGTGGCAGAAGGGCACCACGTACCCCCTGGAGGCCAAGGTCGTCGACAACACGCTGCAGCCGGAAGCGAAGATTACCGGCGACCTGCTGCACGGTCCAATTCGACGGCGCGGACGTGACCAGGCTGCGGCCCGAACGCCGGGCCACCAGGGGAATCGTCATGGTGCCGGAGGGCCGGCGGCTGTTCGGGTCGCTGTCCGTGGAGGAGAACCTGCAAGTTGGCGCCACCTACGCGCGGCCGGGCCCGTGGACGATCGATCGCGTGTACGAGCTGTTCGGCTGGATGCGAGAGCGCCGCAGGCAGCAAACCGCGCAGCTGTCCGGCGGCGAGCAGCAATCAGTGGCCATCGGCCGGGCGCTCGTCGCCAACCCCCGCGTGCTGCTGCTCGACGAGCTGTCGCTCGGCCTGGCGCCGGTGGCCGCCTGATCCGCGCCGTCGCCGACGACAAGGAGGCGGCGCAACTGGCCGGCGCCGACTACCGGCACGTGTTCGGCATCGCGGCGGCGCTCGCGTTCGGCACGGTGGCGCTGGCCGGCATCGCCTACGGCATGTACTCCCAGCTGTCGCCGACCACGGGCACCGATACGATCCTGCTGTTCGCGTTCGCGGCGGTCGTGATCGGCGGGCTCGGCTCGCTGTGGGGCACCCTGCTCGGCGGCGTGGTGCTCGGCGTGGCCCAGCAGATCGGCGCCCAGATCAACATCTCTAACGAAGTCCTGGCCGGGTACATCGTGTTCCTCGCCGTGCTCGTGCTGCGCCCGCAGGGCCTGACCTCCCGGAGGGCGCAGTCGTGAGCCTGGCCACAGACACCACGGCTCGTCCGGCGGAAAAGTTCCGGGTCACCCGGTCACGCCGAAACGTGGCCTGGACCGGGGCGGGCGCGCTGATCGTCGTCGTGGTGCTCGCCCTGCTGCCTTACATCGTGTACTCGGGTACGACCAGCATCATCGTGCAGGCGTTCATCGTGCTCACGCTGGCGAGCATGTGGAACCTGCTCGCGGGCTACGCCGGCCTGGTGTCGGTGGGACAGCAGGTCTTCGTGGGACTCGGCGCGTACTTCGTGCTGATCCTCGCCATTCACGGCACCTCGCCGTTCGCCGCGCTGCCCGTGGCCGCGATCGGCTGCGGCGTGGCGGCGCTGCCCCTGTGGTGGCTGGTGTCGCGGCTACGCAGCGGGTACTTCGCGATCGCCACCTGGGTCCTCGCCGCGACCGTCATGCTCATCATCGAGAAGTTCTCCTCGATCGGCGGCGGGACCGGCATGCCGCTGCCCGGCCTGTCCGGGTTCAGCTCGACGCTGCTGACCGCGTACACCTACTGGACCGGGCTGGCCGTCACGGTCGTGGCGCTGGCCGCCATCTACCTGCTGCTGCGCGGCAGGCTCGGCCTCGTGCTCACCGCCATCCGAGACGACGAGGTGGCCGCGCGCAGCTCAGGGGCGCGGGTCGGCCTGGCGCGGCTGCTCGTGTTCGTGGTGGCGGGCGCCGGCTGCGGTGCCGCCGGGGCGGTGCTGGCCATCAGCCAGCTCCAGGTGCAGCCGGGCGCCGTGTTCAGCGTGCAGTGGACCGCGGAGATGGCGTTCGCGACCATCATCGGCGGCCTGGGCACGATCGAGGGTCCGATCATCGGCACCGCCGTCTACATGGTGCTGCAGCAGACCCTGTCCTCCTACGACGCGTGGTACCTGATCATTCTGGGGCTGGTGGCCATCGCGATCGCGCTGTGGTCCCGCCGGGGCCTGTGGGGCCTGGTCGACGAACACCTGCACATCCGCCTGTTCCCCGTCGGCTACTGGCTCTGGCCTGCCACCACCCCGCCCCGCGAGTCCCGCCTCCGCCGCCCCCGTCCCCCGGGTAATACTTAAAAATGCTGCTGAGCGAGATCGCCGACGCCTCGGAGGCGGTGGCGGGGACGTCATCCCGGCTGGCCAAGGTCGAGGTCCTCGCCCGGGCGCTGCACGAGGCGGGCCCGGCCGAGGTCACGATCGCGGTCGCGTATCTGTCCGGGGAGTTGCCGCAGCGCCAGATCGGCGTCGGCTGGGCCACGCTGCGGGACGCGGCGCCACCGGCCGCGGAGCCGTCGCTGACGCTGACCGACGTCGACGCCGCGTTCACCGCCATCGGCTCGGTGTCCGGCAAGGGATCCGTGGCGGCCCGCAAGGAACTGGTGGACGGGCTCTTCGGCCGCGCGACCCCGCGGGAGCAGTCGTTCCTGCTACGCCTGCTGTCCGGTGAGCTGCACCAGGGCGCGCTCGAAGGGGTCATGGCGGACGCGATCGCGCGGGCCGCCCAGCTGCCCGGCCCGGTGGTGCGGCGGGCCCTGATGCTGTGCGGTTCGATGGGCATGGTCGCGGAGACCGCCCTGGCCGAGGGCAGCGCGGGGCTCGGGAAGTTCGGGCTGCAGGTCGGGCGGCCGATCGGGCCGATGCTCGCGTCCAGCGCCCCGGCGATCGCCGACGCCCTGGCGCGGATTAGCCCGGCGGCGGTGGAGTGGAAGATGGACGGCATCCGGGTCCAGGTCCACATCTCCGGCGGGCGGGCCCGGCTGTTCACGCGCACGCTGGATGAGATCACCGACCGGATGCCGGAGGTCACCGGGGCGCTGGCCGGGCTGCCCGTGCGCGATGCCGTCCTGGACGGTGAGGTGATCGCGCTGCGGGAGGACGGCCGGCCGCAGCCGTTCCAGGTGACCGCCTCGCGGACCGCGCGGCGCACCGGCGAGGCGGCCGCGGGCGCGCCGGGCCTGTCGGTGTTCCTGTTCGACATCGTGCACCTGGACGGCGTGGACCTCATCGACCGCCCGGGCGGGGAACGGTTCGCGGCGCTGGCCCGGGTCGTCCCCGAACCGCTGCGGATGCCGCGGCTCGTGACCCGTTCGGTGCAGGAGGCCACCGCCTTCTTCGATGACTCGCTGGCGCACGGCCACGAGGGCGTGGTCGTCAAGTCACTGGATACCCCGTACACGGCGGGCCGCCGCGGCGCGGGCTGGATCAAGGTAAAGCCCCGGCACACCCTGGACCTGGTCATCCTGGCGGCCGAATGGGGCCATGGCCGGCGGCGCGGGTGGTTGTCGAACCTGCATCTGGGGGCGCGCGACCCGGCGGCCGGCGGCTTCATCATGCTGGGGAAGACGTTCAAGGGCCTGACGGACGAGATGCTGGCCTGGCAGACCGAGCGGCTGCTGGCGCTGGAGGACCGGCGCGACGCCCACACCGTGTACGTGCGGCCCGAACTGGTCGCGGAGATCGCCTTCGACGGCGTGCAGCGCAGTCCCCGGTACCCGGGCGGCCTGGCGTTGCGGTTCGCCCGCGTCCTGCGCTACCGGGAGGACAAGCCCGCCGCCGCGGCCGACACCATCGAGGCCGTCCGCGCTACCCAGCCAGCCGCCTGAGGGCGGCGCGCGGCTACCTCTTCTTGCGGCGCTTGTTGTTGCCCTGGGCCCGGAAGGCGGCGGGGACGTTGCTGTCGGGGGTGCTGAGGCCGGGCAGACCGCCGAGGCCGCCGCCGCCCATCCCGCCGGGCAGGCCGCCCTTCTGCAGAGCGGCCAGCGTCTCGGCCATGTCCTGGTTGGTGAAACCCTCCGGCAGGCCGCCGCCGAGGCCGCCCGCCCGCCCATTGCCAGGGACGGCGTTATCGGCGGCTGCCCCGTCGCCGGCCGTCTTCGCGGCCGCGCGGCGCGGGTCGCCGCCCGGGTGCCGCTTCTTGCCCTTCTTGCTCTTCGTTGCCTTGTTCGCGGCGCGGCGCATGCCCGGCGGCAGGCCCGGCACGTTGCCCAGGCCACCCCCGAGCAGCTGCCTCATCTGCTTCTGGCCCTCGAGGAAGTTCTGGATGAGCGCGCTCACCTGCCCCGGGGTGACACCGGAACCGCCCGCGATCCGGGCCCGCCGGGAGCCGTTAATGACCTTGGGGTTGCGCCGCTCGTCTGGCGTCATCGACTGCACGATCGCCGTGGCCCGGTCGAGGTCCTTGTCGTTGACCTGGCTGAGCAGCTCCTTGTTGCGGCCCGCCCCGGGCAGCATGCCGAGCAGGTTGCCGATCGGGCCCAGCTTGCGCACCATCTGGATCTGCTCGACGAAGTCCTCGAGGGTGAAGCCCTCGCCGGAGACCAGCCGGTCCGCCAGCGCGGCCGTCTGCTCCTCGTCGAACGCCTTCTCCGCCTGCTCGATCAGGGTGAGCATGTCGCCCATGTCGAGGATGCGGGACGCCATCCGGTCGGGGTGGAAGACGTCGAAGTCCTCGAGCTTCTCCCCCGCGGACGCGAACATGATCGGGCGCCCGGTGAGCTGCGTGATCGACAGCGCGGCACCGCCGCGGGCGTCGCCGTCGAGCTTGGTGAGCACCACCCCGTCGTAGCCAACACCGTCCAGGAACGCCTGCGCCGTGGCCACGGCGTCCTGGCCGATCATCGCGTCGACCACGAACAGGATCTCGTCCGGCTGGGTCGCGTCCCTGATCGCGGCGGCCTGTGCCATCATCTGCTCGTCGATGCCCAGGCGGCCCGCGGTGTCGATGATGACCATGTTCTGCTGGCGGCGCTGGGCTTCCTCCAGCGACCAGCGGGCGACCGCGACCGGATCACCGACGCCGTTGCCCGGCTCGGGCGCGTAGACCGGCACGCCCGCGCGCTCCCCGATCACCTGGAGCTGCTGCACGGCGTTCGGCCGCTGCAGGTCGGCGGCCACGAGCATCGGCGTGTTGCCCTGCTCGCGCAGCCAGAGGGCCAGCTTGCCGGCCAGCGTCGTCTTACCGGAACCCTGCAGGCCGGCCAGCATGATGATGGTGGGCGGAACCTTGGCGAACCGCAGCCGGCGGGTCTCCCCGCCCAGCACGTCGATCAGCTCGTCATGAACGATCTTGATGACCTGCTGCGCCGGGTTCAGCGCGCCGGAGACCTCTTCGCCGCTCGCCCGCTCCTTGACCCGGGCGATGAACGCCCGGACGACCGGGAGCGCGACGTCGGCTTCCAGCAGCGCGATACGTATCTCGCGCGCAGTCGCGTCGATGTCGGCAGGCGACAGCCGCCCCTTGCCCCGCAGGGAGGAGAAGACTTGTGTGAGCCGTTCGGAAAGAGTTTCGAACACGTCCCTATGCCATCCTCGCGCATACCGCTAGTCCGGACATCCAGGCTATCCGGTCGGCCCCGCGGGCCGGCACCGCATAACGATGTCAGCGCCGCGAGGACGGCCTGAACCGTCGCCTGACGAAGGGTTTTGTCGGTCAGGGGCTTGCCCGATTCATCAGCCACGTAGAAAACATCGACCGCTTCGGCGCCGAGCGTCTCCACCCGCGCCGAGCGGACGTCGAGGCCGCACCCCCCCAGCGCGCGGCCGACCCGCCAGAGCAGGCCCGGCTCGTCGTGCGCGCGGACCTCGACGACGGTCGCGGTCAGGGAGGCGTCGTCCACCATCGTCACCTTGGGCGGGGCGACCACCGCGCCCCGTGGGCGGGCGGCGCGGGCCCGGCGTTCCAGCCGCTCCTCGACATCCAGCCGGCCCTCGAGCATCCGGCGCAGGTCGCTGGCGACGAGCGTGTTGTCGGGCGCGTCGCCGTACTCGGGGACGACGTTGAACACCGCGACCGCGGTCGGCCCGACCGACGTGGCGTTGGCGCCCCGCACGGTCAGCCGGTGCGACGCGAGCACACCGGCCGCCCGCCACAGCAGGCCCGGCCGGTCGGGCGCCATGACCGTCACCTCGTTGCCCTTGATGATCGCCGCCGGGCCCCCCTTGGCGGCCAGCGCGAGCTGGTCGTCGCGCAGCGGCGCGGCCTCAGGCGGCGGATCGCCGGCCAGCACCGCCGCCACCCGCTTGACCAGGTCGGAGACGAGACCGGCCTTCCAGTCGTTCCAGGCGGCCGGCCCGGTCGCCATCCCGTCCGCCGCGGCCAGCGCCTGCAGCAGTTCCAGCAGGGGCCGGCTGCCCACCGTCCGCGCGACCTGCTCGACGGTCACCGGGTCGTCCAGGTCGCGCCGGGTCGCGACCATCGGGAGCAGCAGATGATGCCGCGCCGCCTGCGCGACGAGCTCGGCGTCCGCCTCGGAGAAGCCGACGCGGTGCGCCACGTCGCGCGCGACGACCTCACCGCTGACGCTGTGGTCGCCGGGCCATCCCTTGCCGAGGTCGTGCAGCAGCGCCGCCACCAGCAGCAGGTCGGGGCGGGCCACGTCGCGGGTCAGGGCGGCCGCGTACGCCGCCGTCTCCATGAGGTGCCGGTCGACGGTGAAGGTGTGCAGCGGGTTGCGCTGCGGGCGGTTCCGTACCCGTTCCCAGTCCGGGATGAGCACGGTCACCAGGCCCTCCTGATCGAGGGCCTCCCAGACGCCGATCGAGGCGTGCCCGGCGCCGAGCAGCGCGATCAGGGCGTCGCGGGCGTCCGCCGGCCAGGGCACCGGAAGCGGCGGGCACTCCGCCAGCCGGGACAGCGCCCGGGGCGCCAGCGGCCGTCCCGCCTGGGCGGCCGCGGCCGCGGCCCGCAGCACCAGGGCCGGTTCGGATGCGGGGTCGGCGGCCCGCGCCAGGACCACCTCACCGTCCTGCTCGACCACACCGTCGGCGAGCGGGCGGCGCTCCAGCTTCCGCCGCCGCAACCGCCGGCCCGCGGCCCGTTCGGCCTGCCGGAAAGCGTGGTCGACGGCGTACGCCACCGTCCGCCCGGCTCCCGCCAGCTCGCGCAGCAGCGCGTCGCCGTCCAGCAGCCCCGCGGCCCGGGCGACCTCGTCGTGCTCTTCGAGGACCAGCCGGTCGGAGGCGCGGCCGGTGATCTCGTGCAGGATGTGCCGGGCGTCGAGGATCGATTCGTAGGCGGCGCGGACCCGGGGGCCAGGCGCGGAGGCGACCCAGGCGGCCGCGATGGCCTGGATGGCATGCACGTCCCGCAGCCCGCCCTTGGCCTCCTTGAGGTCGGGTTCGAGCAGGAACGCCAGCTCGCCGAAGATCCTGGCCCGCTCGTTGTGCAGGTCGCGCAGCTCGGCCAGCCTGGTCCGGGCGGCAGCCCGCCAGTCCTCCAGGGCACCCTCGCGCAGCTGGGTCGTCAGCGCCGGGTCGCCCGCGACGTGCCGCGCGCTGAGCAGCCCGAGGGCCACCTTGATGTCGGCTCGTGCCACCCGGCGGGCCTGGGGCACGGTCCGGACCGCATGGTCCAGCCGTGCCCCGGAGTCCCAGACCGGGTACCAGATGCGGTCAGCGATCGACGCGATGCCGTCACGTCCCGCGTGCAGCAGGAGAACGTCCAGATCGCTGCCGGGGAGCAGTTCGCGGCGGCCGTAACCGCCCACCGCGACCAGCGCCACCCCAGGCTCGGCTCCCAGCATGCCGGCGAGCCACCGATCTGTTTCGGTAGTCCTGCGTGCGCGATCCGCAGCGAACGACGTCATCAAGGCCACAGGGTTCCCCGTACGTACACGAGCGAACTAGATCGCGTCAGGACCGCGTTCCCCCGTGCGGACTCTGACGACCGTGTCAACGGGCACCGACCAGACCTTGCCGTCGCCGATCCGGCCGGTCTGCGCTGCCTTCAGGATCACGCCGATGAGGTCATCGGCGTCCTCGTCGTCACAAAGAACTTCGACCCGGACCTTGGGGACCAGGTCGATCTGATATTCGGCGCCCCGGTATACCTCAGTATGCCCGCGTTGCCTGCCGTAACCGCTCGCCTCGACCACAGTCATGCCGTGCACCCCGAACGCCTGCAGCGCGGCTTTGACGTCGTCCAGCTTGAACGGCTTGATGACCGCGGTGACGAGCTTCATACGACCACCCTTTCGCTCTCCTGGCAGGTACTTTCCGCCGTAGGAGTTTCCGGAGGCATGCCGGAATGTGTCCGCAGCGTGAAACCGGAGGGGTTTATGTTACGTACACGTTTCCTAGCATCTGACCCTCTTCCGCGCCAGAGGAGGTGGACGGTTCAGAACGGAAACCGGTCAGCCTGCGGCCGGTACCGGGGCCGTTTAACGGTCTCTCCCTGGTAATCACCCGGATTATCCGGATAGCCGGCGGCCGGGCCGGGGTAGTCGTAGCTGGCGCGGGGCGGAGGCACGCCGGGGCGGTACGCGGACGGCTCGATGGCCGTACGGGCCGCCGCGCGGCGCGCCTGTTCCAGCAGCAGGGTGGCCCGCGCGCTCGCCTCGGCCAGTATCCGCTCGCGGCGCCGCTGCGCATCGTGGGCCACTTCGCGGCTGTAGGCCTGGGCGTCGGCCATGCAGCGGTCGGCGGTCTGCTGCGCCTTCGCCAGAATGCGGACGGCCTGCACGTTGGGATCCCGGGGAACGGCGGCGGGCCCGGCGGGCCGGGCGCGCCGGCCCGGGATGGCCAGGGGCGCGCCACGCGGCGCGGGCCGGGAGTTCCCGCCGGGCGGGCGGCCGCGCAGCCGGCACAGCTCGGCGTAGAGCGAGGCCCGCTCTTCCAGCAACAGGGCCAGTTCCGACTCCACGCGGGCACAGAAGTCCAGCACGTCGTCCTCATCGAGCCCACGGCGGCCCAGCCGGGCCAGCCGGAACGACATCGAGTGAACGTATCCCGGGGTCAGCCGGGCACGGTTCGGCGGCCTTAACGCCATCGGGGACTCCAACCAGGGCGTGGGCGGGATCCGGCCGGCCCCGGGCTTCGGTCCGGCCAACGATAGGGACACGGGCGGCCGTTAAGGCAACCGCGCCCGCGCCTGGCCCTGCACGCTGCGACATCAGCCGGCCGCACACCGCGCACATCGCCACGCCGTGTGCCGGCCCACGCACCAGGCGGGGTCGTGCTGAGGCGGTGGGCATCCATTGCGAATAACTCCGGGGATGACATCGGCGAAGGCCCGTCAACCGGCATCATAACGGATTGAGCTGCTTTCAAGCCGGAAAATGGCTGGAAATTCGCAGGCATACCCAAACGGCTACCATCAATTTGTGAAGCACATTTTTCGTTATCAGAATGCACGTATAGGAATCGCGCCGCGAAACTGCTATTGGCGTTTTCGCGGCATGAAGGATGATTTCGGCTGATTTGCGCCGTGATCACGGTGAGGTTGCGGGACGCACGAGCACGCGTGTTGCGGGCCGCCAGAACAGAAGGCGGCGCGCCGGGCCGGGGCCCGCGCATCTCATGGCGAACGGGTCACCCCGGCGTCCCCGGATCAGGGTCTTAGCCCGCCAGGATCGCGTCCACGAAGGTGGCCGCGTCGAACGGGGCCAGGTCATCCGGCCCCTCACCCAGTCCCACGAGCTTCACGGGCACGCCCAGCTCGCGCTGGACCGCGACCACGATGCCGCCCTTGGCGGTGCCGTCCAGCTTGGTGAGGACGATGCCGGTGATGTCCACGACCTCGGCGAACACCCGTGCCTGGCGCAGCCCGTTCTGGCCAGTGGTGGCGTCAAGGACGAGCAGCACCTCGTCGACCCTGGTCCGCTTCTCGATCACGCGCTTGACCTTGCCGAGCTCGTCCATCAGGCCGGTCTTGGTGTGCAGGCGGCCGGCCGTGTCCACGAGCACGACGTCCACACCGAGCTCGATCCCCTCCTTGACCGAATCGAAAGCGACGCTGGCCGGGTCCGCGCCCTCGCGATCGGCCCGCACGGTACGGGCACCGACCCGCTCTCCCCACGTCTGCAGCTGGTCGGCGGCGGCGGCACGGAACGTGTCGGCCGCGCCCAGCAGCACGGTCTTCCCGTCGCCCACCAGCACGCGGGCGAGCTTCCCGCAGGTGGTGGTCTTGCCGGTGCCGTTCACCCCGACCATCAGCACGACCGCGGGCACGCCGTCGTGGCGCTCCGTGTGCAGGGTGCGATCCAGGTCCTCGCCGATCTGGACGATCAGCTCGGTCCGCAGCAGGGCCCGGACCTCGTCCACGCCCCGCACGCCCAGCACCTTGACCTTGGTACGCAGGTCATCGACCATTTGGCGGGCCGGGGCCACGCCGACGTCGGCGGTGATGAGCACCTCTTCGATCTCGTCCCAGGTCTCGTCGTCCAGCCGGTCCCGGGACAGCAGGCCCAGCAGCACGGAGCCGACCGACGACTGCGAACGCGACAGCCGGTCGCGCAGCCGGACGAGCCGTCCGGCCGAGGGCGGCGGCTTCTCGATCTCCGGGGCCGGAGGCTGCTCCGGAACCCGCGGCGGCGCGGTCGGGGCGATGACCGCCTGCGCCGACTCGGGCGCGTCCCGCCCCGGTACCTGCAGCTCAGGCTCCCCCGGCGCTTCCGGCGAGGAGACAATCTCGACGGGCTCACCGCGGCGGCGGCGCCGGGGCCGGACCAGCAGCAGCCAGCCCGTCTCGGCGACGACCGCGGCGAAGAAGACCGCCAGGACAATGATGAGAATTAGTGTGCTCATGACCGTTCTCAGTCTCTCAATCCGCTCGGTCCCACGGTTGCGGGGGCCGTTGCACAGGCTACGCGGGCGGCGTGGGCACCGGGCATGCGAACCCACCCGGGCCGGACATTACCGGCGCCCTAGGCATCGGGCGCCCTGGGTGTCAGGCGGGCTCGCGCTCGCTGAGGCGCTGGCTCACCACCGCGGACACGCCGTCCCCCCGCATGCTGACCCCGTACAGCGCGTCGGCCACCTCCATGGTTCTCCGCTGGTGGGTCACCACGATGAGCTGGGAGCTTTCCCTCAGCTCGCTGAAGATGACCAGCAGCCGCTGCAGGTTAGTGTCGTCCAGGGCCGCCTCAACCTCGTCCAGCACGTAGAACGGCGACGGCCGGGCCTTGAAGATCGCGCATAGGAACGCGATGGCGGTCAGCGACCGCTCGCCGCCGGACAGCAGGGACAGCCGCTTGACCTTCTTGCCGGGCGGCCGCGCCTCCACCTCGATGCCGGTGGCCAGCATGTCGTCGGGTTCGGTGAGCACGAGCCGGCCCTGGCCGCCGGGGAACAGCCGGCTGAAGATGTGCTCGAATTCCCGTGCCGTGTCGGCGTAGGCGGAGGCGAAGACCTCCTGGACCCGGTCGTCGACCTCCTTGACCACGGTGAGCAGGTCACGGCGGGTCTTCTTGAGGTCCTCGAGTTGGGTGGCCAGGAAGGTGTGCCGCTCCTGCAGCGCCGCGTACTCCTCCAGCGCGAGCGGATTGACCTTGCCGAGCTTGACCAGATCACGCTGGGCAGCCTCGGCACGGCGCTCCTGGACGGCCCGGTCGTAGCTGACCGGAAGCTGGCCCTCTTCCGCGTCGGGAGGGGGCGGGATGGGCACGCTGGGGCCGTAGTCGGCGACCAGCTCGGCGGCCTGGACACCGAACTCCTCGACCGCGTGCGCTTCCATCTGCTCCAGGCGCAGCCGGTGCTCGGCGCGGGCGATCTCCGCGCCGTGCGCGGTGCTGACCACGGTGTCCAGCTCGGCGGCGAGGTCCCGGACCCGGGCGCGCACGCCCTTGAGCTCCTCGGCCCCCTGCGCCGTGGCCGTCTCGGCCGCGGTCCGCCGGGCCATGGCCTCCGCCAGGGAGCGTTCGGCGCTGGCCACGGCCAGCTGAGCGCCGCGGGCGACCGCCCGTGCCACGGCCGCCTCCGCGGCGCGCTGCCGGAGCCGGGCCTGGGCCCGTTCCCTGGCCTGCCGCTCGGCCGCCGCCGCCCCGGTCAGCGCGCTGGCCCGTCCCTCGATGGCCCGGAGCCGCTCCTCCACGGTGCGGACCTCGAGGCGGGCTTCCATCTCGGCGTTCCGCGCCATCGTGCACCGCTGCGCCAGCGTTTCCTTGACCGCCGCCGACGCCTGTCCGGCGCTGTCACCGGCATCGCCGGTTCCGCTCAGGACCGCCTCAGCCTCCTCGGCCGCCTCGGCGTCGGTGAGGCGGCTGGTGAGCTCGGCCAGCCGCGCCAGGTCCTTCTCACCGGCCCGGTGCGCGGCGTCGATCGCCGCCTCCAGCCGCCGCACCTCGTCGCTCGCAGCCCGCGCGGCGCCCGCGAGCCGGCCGAGCCGGCCGGAGATCTCGGAGGCGGCCGAGTCGGCCTGGCGCATCCGGGCCCGGGCCTCGTCCACCGCCTGCCGCGCGGCTTCCTCGGCCCGGACGGCGACCGCGAGCCGCTGGGCGGCGTGCTCACACTGAGCCTGGGCCTCGTGCAACCCGGCGGCGGCGTCGTCGGCGGCCGCCCGCACCTCCAGCAGGCTCTGCTGCCCAGCGGAGCCGCCGGTCGCCCAGTGCGGGCCCAGCAGGTCCCCGTCACGAGTGACGACCCGCAGGGCCGGGGACGCCCGCAGCAGGTCGGCCGCCTGTTCCAGGCCCGTGGCCACGATCACTCCGCTGAGCAGCAGGGTGACGGCCGGCCGGAGTTCATCGGAGGCCTGCACCAGGTCCAGGGCGTACCGGGCGCCCGGCGGCAGCCCGGCCCCGCCGGAGCGCGGCGGGCGCGCGGTCAGGGAATGGCCGGCTTCCGGGTAGCCGGCGATCACGAGCCCGGCGGTGCCGGCGCCTGATTCGCGCAGCACGGTCAGGATGGCGATCGCCGCGTTCAGGTCGGTGACCGCGACCGCGTTCGCCGACGCTCCCAGGGCTGCCGCGATCGCGGTCTGGGCACCCTCTTCGACCGACAGGGCTTCGGCGAACGGGCCGATGATGCCGCTGAACCGGCCGCTGGTAGCCAGCAGGTCCGCCGACGCGTCGGCGCCGCGGCGGAACGCCTCCTGGAGTGCTTCGGCCCTGGCCCGGAGGGCGGCGTAATGCCGGGTCGTCTCGCCCTCGGCGGCCCGCAGCTCCGCGACCTGGCGGGAAGCGGCGGTCAGCGCGGCCGCCGCCTCCTCGTGCGCGGCGGCCAGCTCGGCGCGGCCTTCGTCGTGGCCCGACACCAGTTCTTCGACCTGGCTGTGTTCATGCTGGGCGCGTTCGGCCCGGACGCGGGCCTCCGCGGCGGACGCGCTGAGCCGCTCGACCTCCTCCGCCGTCGCCCCCTGGCGGCTGCTGGCCGCGCCGACCTGGGCCCGCAGCCGGGCGAGACCGTCGGCCCGGTTCGCGGCGGCCCGGGCGTCCTCGGCGATCCGGCGCTCGACCGCGGCCAGCTGCGCCTCGGCTCCGGAACGCTCGGTAACCGCCGCGCTCAGCCGGTCACGACCGACGGCCAGCCGGGCCAGCAGGCTCTCTTCTTCATCGCGAAGCTCGGCCGCCTGCCGTTCGAGCTCGTCCGGATCCCGGCCCGGCCGCTCCGGCTCCGGCTCGGCGGACAGGTGGCGATGCCGCTCCTGCGCGAGGCCGTGCGCCGAACGGAGCCGCTCGGCCAGCGACGAGAGCCCAAACCAGGTCTCCTGGGCCTGGGCCAGGACCGCCGCGTGCTGCTGAGCGGCGGCGTCCAGCTCGGCTTCGCGCCGGCGGGCCTCGGCCACGCTGGACTCCAGCGCGGCCCGGCGGGCCAGGACGGCGGCCTCATCGGCCTCGTCCGCCTCCAGCTTCGCGGCCAGCGTCACGTAGTCGTCGGCGAGCAGCCGCAGTCTCGAATCGCGCAGGTCGGCCTGGATCGAGGCGGCCCGGCGGGCCACCTCGGCCTGACGGCCGAGCGGCTTGAGACGCCGGCTCAGCTCCGCGGTCAGGTCGACCAGGCGGGTCAGGTTGGCCTGCATCGCCTCAAGCTTGCGCAGCGCCTTCTCCTTGCGCCGGCGGTGCTTCAGCACGCCGGCCGCCTCTTCGATCAGCGCGCGCCTGGCCTCCGGCCCGGCGTGCAGCACGGTGTCGAGCTGCCCCTGCCCCACGATGACGTGCATCTCGCGGCCGAGACCGGAATCGGACAGCAGTTCCTGAACGTCCAGCAGACGGCAGCGATCCCCGTTGATGGCGTATTCGCTCTGGCCGGACCGGAACATCAGCCGGCTGATCGTGACCTCGGCGTACTCAATGGGCAGCGCGCCATCGCTGTTGTCGATGGTCAGCGTCACCTCGGCGCGGCCCAGCGGGGGGCGCGAGGTGGTGCCGGCGAAGACGACGTCCTCCATCTTGCCGCCGCGCAGTGACTTGGCGCCCTGCTCGCCCATGACCCAGCACAGCGCGTCGACGATGTTGGACTTGCCCGAGCCGTTCGGGCCGACGACACAGGTGATGCCGGTTTCGAGGCGCAGCGACGTCGCTGACGCGAAGGATTTGAAGCCGCGCAGGGTCAGGCTCTTGAGGTACATCGGCCCGCCTCCCTCCTGCCCGGCCGCCGCGGCCGCCTGCCAGTGGCGCCCCGTAAAGGCCGGTCACGCCGGTAGGCCGCCTCGCGGCGACCCTACCGCGTACCACTGTCAAGTCTGGCTATTGACGGCCGCCGGGGGTGGGACTTCGCCGCAATCGGGGCGGGCGGGGCCGGAAACCGGCCAGCGGTCACCCGGGTACCGGTACGAAACGAACGGCCGCATGCCCCTGCGACGGCTGCCGCTGCGGCACCGGCACCTGGCCATACACCGGGCGCTCCAGCGCAACCAGAACACGCCGATGCAATGAGGCGACGCGCCAGCGGTACGAAGACGCCGCGCCAGGGTATACGCCAACCAAGGCGTGCCGGGCCGCTGGGCTGGGCCCGGGCGGCCGCTCACACCGGGCCACGCCCTGCACCGTCCCCGGAGAGACGCACGGCAACCGGGCCCGGACATCCGGAAGGGGATGTCACGAAGCCCGGCGGCACCTGCCAGACAATGCTGGCAGCCGCCGGCCGGCCTGCCGCGCTTGCGCCCGCACGCGTGCGGGCGCAAGACAATAGGGACGCCCTAGGCAGGCGCCCCTATTTCGTCCTGCTTGCTGTTTCCGTTGTTTGCCTCGTTGTGCCAGTGCTCATCATGTGAGCGCTGGCTCGCGGCCCGCTACCAGGAGCTCATCGTCGCTGGCTCCCGCGGCAAGTGCGTCATTCTCTTCCTGGAGCCGCATAAGCTCAGCTTCCAGGTCTCGCACTCGCTGCTGAAGTCGGCGCATCTCTGAGATCATCCGGGGATCGGGACCGCCAACGTGGCCAAGTAGAGCCTTCGCCATGGTATGGGGTCCTCCACGCTGAGTGACCAGAGTGGGCACACACTAAAGTCACGCTTAGCTGCGCGCATTAACATTATCTAGGTTCTCACTAAGCGCTTTGCTGGTCAAGTTGAGCGCCCACTTAGCGGCTGTTATTTACCTTACATGCTGAAATAGGCGCGCGGAAGCGCCGGCAGAGAGTAACTATCGCCGGTCATACGCATCGTGCGGCCCTTATCGTTCGGCGAAGCCGTGCAGGTCCCCTCGTGGGGTGCCCCAGCGGTGCGTGACGCGTGTCACCCGGCCCGGCGCCCCGCCGCTTTCCAGTTCACTGAGCAGCCACCGGCAATCACTCTCCCGGCCTTCGGCGACCACCTCGACGCGGCCGTCCTCACAGTTGGTAGCGGAACCCGAAAGACCCAGCTCAGATGCCTTCTGCCGGACCCAGGCCCGGAAACCTACGCCCTGCACGCGGCCGTCGGCCCAGGCGGTCAGCCGCGCGATGCCGTCCCGGCCGGCCGGGCCTGGCGTCACCACCGGCCGTTCCGCGGCCGCGGCTGGCAGCGGGGGCAGGTGCAGGCGGACCGATTCATGAACGCGTCCCTGCGGATGGGCGTCCCGCATCGCGGGCACGGCCGGCCCTCCTGGCCGTAGACCGCGAGCGAGCGGTCGAAGTACCCGCTTTCCCCGTTGACGTTGACGTAGAGGCTGTCGAACGAGGTGCCGCCGGCGGCCAGCGCGGTGACCAGCACCTCGCGGACAGCGGCCATCAGGCGGCTGATCTCCGGGCGGGTGAGCGTCTCAGTCGCGCGGGCCCAGTGCAGCCGGGCCCGCCACAGCGACTCGTCAGCGTAGATGTTCCCGACCCCGCTGATCAGCGACTGGTCGAGGAGCGCCCGCTTGATGCCGGTCCGGCGGCGGCGCAGCGCCGCAGCGAACGCCGCCTCGTCGAAGGCCGGCTCCAGCGGGTCCGGCGCGATGTGCGCGATCGGGCCCGGCAGCTCCGCCCCGCCCGGGGCGAACAGCAGATGGCCGAACGTCCGCTGGTCGGTAAAGCGCAGGTCGGGCCCGTCGTCGGTAAAGGTGAACACGGCTCGCACGTGCGGTGACAGGGGGCGTGCGGGGTCCCCGACGAGCAACTGGCCGCTCATCCCCAGATGGGCCAGCAGCGCATCCTCGCCTACCGGGAGCCAGAGGTACTTCCCGCGCCGGCGCGCGCCGGCGATCTCTCGTCCGGCCAGGGCGTCCGCGAAGTCGGCGGCGCCGGCCAGGTGGCGGCGGACGGCCCGGGAGTGCAGCACAGTCACTTTGTCAATCGTGCGGCCGGCCACGTGCCGCTCCAGGCCTCGCCGCACCACTTCAACTTCGGGTAGCTCGGGCACGCCTCACGGCTCCGGGTCGCAGCCCTCGCCGCCCGCTTCGGCGGCGGCGTCCTCAACGGCGATGTCGGCGTTGATTGCTATCCAGGCGGCCTCGGCGGCCTGCTGCTCGGCCGCCTTCTTGGAGCGGCCCTCGCCGGTGCCGAGGACGTTCCCGCCGACCTTGACGAACGCGCGGAACGACTTCTGATGGTCCGGCCCGCTCTCGTCGACCGCGTATTCCGGCACGCCGAGAAGCCGCGCCGCGGTCAGTTCCTGCAGGGACGTCTTCCAGTCGAGTCCGGCACCCAGCCGGGCCGAACGCGCGATGACCGGGTCGAACAGCCGATGCACCAGGTCGCGCGCCTGCGGCAGCCCGCAGTCGATGAAGACCGCGCCGATCACCGCTTCGAGCGTGTCCGCGAGGATCGACGACTTGTCCCGGCCGCCGGTGCCTTCTTCGCCCCGGCCCAGCCGGACATAGGCGCCCAGGTCCAGGCCGCGGGCCACGCCAGCCAGCGCGGTCATGTTCACCACGGCGGCGCGCAGCTTGGCCAGGTGCCCCTCGGGCAGGTTCGGGTAGCCGCGGTACAGCGTGTCGGTGACCACCAGGCCCAGCACCGAGTCGCCGAGGAACTCCAGGCGCTCGTTGGTGGGCAGGCCACCGTTTTCGTACGCGTAGGAACGGTGCGTCAGGGCACGCTCAAGGATCTCGTCCCCGAGCGGCACACCGAGCACGGATGCAAGCTCGGCGGGATCCCGGCCAGCGGCCGCCCCGCTGTCTCGGGGCCCATCTCTAACGACGCCCACCGCACGCCTCCTCCAGGCACTCTCGCTTGGCCTGGTCAGCGACCCCGCCGTGGGCGCCGCGGTCGCGGAGCCACATTCTGCCGACCGTGCCGGACATGGGTCAGGACGGCATCAGCACCTGGCGGCGCCGGTAGGTACCGCACGTCGGGCATGCGACGTGCGGAAGCTTGGGATCATGGCACTGCGGGCAACTGACCAGCGTGGGCGCCGCCGTCTTCCACTGCGAGCGCCGCGCACGCGTGTTGCTGCGTGACATCCTCCGCTTCGGAACCGCCACCTCAGCCCTCCTGTCGTTCTCCGGCGCCGTTGCGGCGGCCGGTCCGGTCTTCTGTGTCAAATCCGTTGAGCTGACGCAGGGCCTCCCACTCGGGGAGAACCGCGTCGTCGTGCCGGTGTCCCGGCGCCTCGGCCAGCCGGACCCCGCATTGGGCACACAGGCCCGGGCAGTCGTCCGTGCACAGCGGCGACAGCGGCAGCGCAAGCACCACCGCATCACGCAGCACCGGCTCAAGGTCGAGCAGGTCGCCGTCCAGCAGCAGTTCGTCCTCGTCGTCCTCCGACGGACTCGGTTCGTAGTGGTAGAGCTCCTGGAAGCTGGCTTCCACCGAAGAGGTCAGCGGCTCGAGGCAGCGCGCGCACTCGCCGACCACGGGCGCCGTCGCGGTGCCGGTGACGAGAACGCCCTCGGACACCGCCTCTAGCCGCACGGACAGGTCCACATCGGCCCCGGCGGGTACCCCGGCCAGTTCAACGCGCAGCGAATCAGGCGCTGGAATGGTACGGGTCTCCTCCCGCGCGGCGCCGGCCTGGCGCCCTAGTGCCCGTGTATCGAAAACGAGCGCTCCGCGCGGGTCAAGGGTAGTTGGGGACTTCCTGCGTACATGAGGCATGACGGTTACCGGTATCGGTCAGTGCTGGACGGTCAGGCTTACAGAGAGCTGGCAACGAATCCCAACTCGTCAGGTCGCCGTCCCATTCCCCGTGGTCACCTAACGTAGCTCATGACTGCGCCAGACGGGCCTTAAGTCTACCGATAACCGGCTCCGGCACGAGCCCGCTGACGTCCCCGCCGTACTTCGCCACCTCCCTGATCAGGCTGGAAGACAGGAACGAGTACAGCGGATTGGTGGTCATGAACATCGTCTCGACCTTGGCCATGCTGTAGTTCATCTGCGCCATCTGCATCTCGTAGTCGAAGTCGCTGACGGCCCGGAGACCCTTGACGACGGCCGAGATGCCGTTCGTTTCGCAGAAGTCCACCATCAGGCCGTGGAACGCATCAACGCGGATGTTGCCGTAATGGGCGGTGGCCTCGCGCAGCATCTCTATCCGTTCCTCGACCGTGAACAGGCTTTTCTTGGTGATGTTGATGAGCACGGCCACCACGACCTCGTCATAGAGCCGGGATGCCCGGCTGATGATGTCGAGGTGTCCGTTGGTGACAGGGTCAAAGGAACCGGGGCAGACGACACGAAGCACGCTGAGCCACCTCTTTCACTGGTCCGGTTACCATCCGGCGCCTGGCGACGCCGGGACTGTGGGCGAAGAGGCCCCGGGGCCCGGATCTTCGTGGGCCGGCTCCTCCTCGCCCCCAGCCCCGGCCGGTCCCGGCCCGGGCTGGCTGGGCGCGAGGGTGTGCCCGTACCAGAGCATGGCCTCGCCGTATCTGCGTGACCGGCCCGCCGAGAACCCTTCTGGCCAGCGCAAAGGCCCCGACCGGGCGGCACGTTCGACGATCACGAGAGCTCCGGGCGCGAGCCATCCCCCGGCGGCGAGCGCGGCCAGCATCGCGGTCACCTCGTCGTCGCCGAGGGCGTAGGGGGGGTCGGCGAAGGCAACGTCGTAGGGCGCGTCGGTGGCGGGCAGGCCGCGGGCGACCAGCCGCTCCACCCGGTCGTGCACCAGCCGGGCGCCGGGCAGCGCGACGGCCTCGATGTTGGCGCGGATCACCTGGGCCGAACGTGGATCCGCCTCCACCAGCAGCGCGGCCGCCGCGCCCCGGGACAGCGCCTCCAGGCCGAACGCGCCCGAGCCGGCGTACAGGTCAAGCACGCGTGTCTCCCCGAACGAGCCCAGGATCGAGCCCGCGGCAGCGAACATCGCCTCGCGGGCACGGTCGCTGGTCGGCCGGGTGGTCCGGCCACCGGGTACGGCGAGCCGCCGTCCCCGCGCCAGGCCGGCAATGACACGTGTCATGGGCCTAGTCTGCCTGGTGGTAGGGGATGAGGACCACGGACCAAAGTCTCCCTGATCGCGCCAGGGCGGCTAGTGGTGGCGCCGCGCAGTGATGTAGCCCCGGCGTAGGGTCGTGCTATGTGCAGGAGCATCAAAACCTTGCGGGAGCCCTTCACCGAGCATGTCACCGAGGCGGACATGCACGCCGCCGCGCTGCAGTACGTACGGAAAGTGAGCGGCTTCCGCACCCCCGCGGCGCACAACGCCGACGCGTTTAACCAGGCCGTCGACGCCATCGCCGAGGCGACCAGCGCCCTGCTCGCCCACCTCGAAGTCCGAGGCGCCCCGGCGAGACGCCCGTTACCGGCCCAGCGAGCCGGGCCCTCGTGGCCCGGCGAGTGGCCGGTGTGCCGGCGACGTACCACCGCGCGGGCGCGGAGCGCATCCGGGGGGTACGGGGGGTCGCCCCCCCGGGTGGTCACGTCTTGTCGAGGAACTCGGCTCGCTGCGGGCCGAGCAGGTCGCTGATCGCGCCGGACAGACCCGGATGCCGGGCCAGCTCGGGATCCCCGGCCACGACGGCGGCGGCCTCCTCCCGGGCCTGCCCGATCAGCTCCTCGTCGGAGAGCAGGCTGAGGAGCTTGAGGCTGGAGCGTCGGCCAGCCTGCGTGGCGCCCAGGACGTCTCCCTCCCGGCGCTGCTCCAGGTCCAGACGCGACAGGCGGAACCCGTCCACGGTGCCGGCCACCGCGTCCAGCCGTTCCCGCGCCGGGCTGCCCGGCTCGGTCTCGGTGATCAGCAGGCACAGGCCCTCGGCCGTGCCCCGGCCGACGCGGCCGCGGAGCTGGTGCAGCTGCGAGACACCGAAGCGCTCGGCGTCCATGACGACCATGACGGTCGCGTTCGGCACGTCGACGCCAACCTCGATGACCGTCGTGGCCACCAGGACGTCCAGGTTCCCCTCGGTGAAGTCGCGCATGACGCGCTCCTTCTCCTCGGAGGGCATCCGGCCGTGCAGCGCGGCTACGCGCAATCCTGCGAGCGGCCCGCTCTCCAGCGCCGGGGCCATGTCGAGGACGGCGAGCGGGGGCCGGCGGCAGGCCGGCAGGGCCGGCTCCCCGTCCGCTGGATCCTCGTCGGCCTCGCCGGCGTCACCCACCCGCGGGCAGACCACGTACGCCTGCCGCCCGCGGACGGCTTCCTCCCTGACCCGTTCCCAGGCCCGCTCGAGGAAGCGCGGCTTGTCCGCCGCGGGCACCACGTGGGTGGCGATCGGTGACCGGCCCGCCGGGAGTTCGGTGAGCGTCGATACCTCGAGGTCACCGTAGACGGTCATGGCCACGGTCCGCGGGATCGGCGTGGCCGTCATGACCAGGACGTGCGGACGCCCCCCGGGTGCCTTCTCGCGGAGAGCGTCCCGCTGCTCGACGCCGAACCGGTGCTGCTCGTCGATGACGATCAGCCCGAGGTCGGAGAACCGGACGTGCTCCTCCAGCAGGGCGTGCGTGCCGACGACGATGCCGGCGTCGCCGGTGAACGCGTCGGTGAGCGCCGACCGCCGCGCCGCGACCCCCTGCGATCCGGTGAGCAGCGCCACCCGGGTCGCCTGCTCGGCACCGCCGAGCCGGCCCGCCTGCCCGAGTGGCCCGAGCATGGCCGTGATCGATCGGTAGTGCTGCTGGGCCAGTACCTCGGTCGGCGCCAGCAGCGCGGCCTGGCCGCCCGCGTCGATGACCTGGAGCATGGCGCGGACAGCGATGACGGTCTTGCCCGAGCCCACCTCACCCTGCAGCAGGCGGTGCATCGGGAACGCGCACGCCAGGTCGGTGGAGATCGTCTCACCGGCCGCGATCTGGCCGTTGGTCAGGGTGAACGGCAGCCGCGTATCGAACGCCTCGGCCAGCCCGCCGGATACCAGCGGGCGCGGCGTGGCCGGCATCGCGGCGGCGGCGTGCCGGCGCTGAGCGAGCGCGGCCTGCAGCACGAACGCCTCGTCCCACTTGAGGCGGTCGCGCGCCCGGCGGCAGTCGCCGGTGTCCAGCGGCCGGTGAATAGCCCGGATGGCTTCGGCCTGCCCGGCCAGGCCGTAACGCTCGCGGAGTTCCTCGGGCAGCGGATCCTCCCCGACGTCGAGGGTGTCGAGGACGGTCTGTACCGCCTTGGAAATCTGCCAGGACGTCATCCTGGCGCTGGCCGGGTAGACCGCGATCAGCTTGGTGGCGTACTCCGCGGCGAGCTCGGCGGTCACCTCGGCCGGATCGGTATCCGGGAGCATCTCGCATTCGGGGTGGATCAGCTGCCGGCGGCTGCGGAACGTGGACACCGTGCCCGCGAACAGCCCCTGCCGTTCCGGCTGCAGCAACCGCTGCCAGTAGCGCACCTTGTGGAAATAGGTCAGCGTGAGCCGGGCGGTGCCGTCGGTGACGGTCACTTCCAGCCGCTCCCCGCGGCGGTTGCCGTTCGGCCTGCGCTGGGCCATAGCGACCTTGGCCAGCACCGTGACGTGCTCGCCCTCCTGCAGGGAGGACAGCTCGGTCAGCTCGCCCCTGGTCACGTAACGGCGGGGATAGTGACGCAGCAGGTCCCCCGCGGTCTGCAGCCCGAACGCGTCATTCAGCGTCTTGGCCGTCTTGTCGCCGAACACCCGGTCCAGCGGGTCACGCACGGTTGTCATAGGGGCAGGATAGAATTGGGTACGGACAGAAAAGTGCTGTCTGCTGGCGCGCGTGGTTGTTGCGCGCCGTGCTGGCCAGACATTGCCAGTGTATCGCCCAGTGTTAGTTCGCGCCAGTCCAGTGTTAGTTCGCCCAGTGTTAGTTCGCACTGGCGGCCAGCGTCGGATATCCTTCGACGGCTGTCCACCGTGCGCTGTCTGCGGGCAGCACTCCGACCATCTTCGACTTTGGAGCAAACCCGTGGCTTCCGTCTGCGACGTATGCGGCAAGGGGCCGGGCTTCGGCAACAACATCTCGCACTCGCACCGCCGCACCCGCCGCCGCTGGAACCCCAACATCCAGACCGTCCGCGCCATGGTCGGTCACACGCGCAAGCGCATGAACGTGTGCACGTCCTGCATCAAGGCCGGCAAGGTCGCCCGCTAGCCGTACCGAGGCCAGCCCAGGCCGCCCACTCGCCGTACCGAGGGCAGCCCCCTCATCCGCTGGCCGTACACCCGTGAGCCTGACCCGTTCCCGTCACCCGGGCGCGCCGCGCCCGGGTTTGTGGTGTCTGGCCGAGGGCTGGCCGCCGGGCGCCGGGGTGCCTACGATGGGCTCAGCATGCGGTTGCGCCTGGGGTTCCGGCCGCGGCCCGCACAGGGCTTATCCCGCGACAATCAGGACCGCGGCGGCTGGACCAAGCGGCGCCAGGGCGTGGCAGCGTCCTGGCTGCCCGCGCCGACACCTGACGGGACAAAAGCCCTGAGGGCTCCTATCCGTATGCCCCGGCACGCCGGGGTCACCGCGAAGGAGCCTCGCCTGACCACCCACCGGATTAGACGCGTGAGCGCCAGGCGTGGTCGACGGGGCCGATCCCGGCGCCGAGCGGGAACCCAGCGCGGATCGCGCCCGTCACGTACTCCCGTGCCTGGGCCACCGCGTCCGGCACGTCCGCCCCAAGCGCCAGGCAGGAAGCAATAGCCGAGGCCAGCGTGCACCCGGTGCCGTGCGTGTGCGGGGTGGCGATCCGCTCCCCGGCGAACCGCCACGTCCGCTCGCCGTCGAACAGGAGGTCAACTGGGTCGCCCGCGAGATGGCCGCCCTTGACGAGCACCCAGCGCGGGCCGAGCCCAGCGATCACCCGCGCCACCGCCAGCATGCTGTCCTCGTCCACCGCCTTGATCCCGGTGAGTTGCTCCGCTTCGTCGAGGTTCGGCGTGACGATGGTGGCCAGCGGGAGCAGCGTCTCGCGCAACGTGTCGCCCGCGCCGGGCATCAGCAGCGAATGGCCGTGCTTGGACACCGCGACCGGGTCCACGACCAACGGGGCACGGACCCCGGCCAGTAGCTCCGCCACGACGCTGACGATCGCGCTCGAGGCGAGCATGCCCGTCTTGACCGCCTGCACCGGTACGTCGGAAAGTACGGATTCCAGCTGCGCGCGGACCGCCTCGGGCGGAAGGTCCCAGAAGTCCTGCACGCCGACCGAATTCTGCGCGGTGACGGCGGTGATCACGCTCATGCCGTACGCGCCAAGCGCCTGCATGGTCTTCAGGTCAGCCTGGATCCCGGCGCCACCGCACGAGTCGGACCCGGCGATCGTCAGTACACACGGAGGTGTCGGCGCATACGGCATGCGCCAACCCTAAAACCCTCCCGGCGCGGCGGACGTTCGGCACGGCGCCAAACTTGTGCGAGTCCTGCTGTTGGGCCCGCAGATGCTGCACAAGAACCGGCCGCGGTGATCATCGCGTGGGGCGGAGGGGGCCACGTTTGTGGTGGGAGGCAGATGGGGAGCGTGCTGAGGGTGGGGCCGGGCGGATGGGGCCGCTGGGGAGGCGGTGACCGGGGCGAGGTCGGATCAGCGGAAGTGGTCCCAGCCGGGAGCGCCGGGGTGGGGCTGGCCGTCCACGAGGACGCCGCGGCCCTCCCGCACCACGCCGATCTGGGCCCAGCGGGCCGGGAGTAGCACCCCGGGGGGGAACGTGGCTACCAGCGAGTGATCCTCGCCGCCGGTCAGAGCCCAGTTCAGGGCGGTTGCGCGCTCGTCACCAGGCGCGGGGCCCCCCGCGTGCCCGCCCGGCTCAGGCCCGGCGGCGCCAAGCGCGCGGTCGGCCGACCCAGAAGCGACCGGCCCAGAAACGACCGGCCCAGAAACGACCGGCCCAGAAACGACCGGCGCGGAGGCCCCCAGCGCGGAGGCGGCCAGTGCGCGGGCGGCCGGCTCCAGGGCGGTGGTGTCCAGGTCGGCGGCACGTACGTCGATGGCGACGCCGCTCGCCTCGGCGATGTGCCCGAGGTCGGCGAGCAGGCCATCGCTGACGTCGATCATGGCGGTAGCGCCCAGCGCGGCGGCTTCGGGGCCAGCGTCGTAGGGCGGGGCGGGCCGCAGATGCGCCACGATGAGACCAGCCAAGGCCCCGCCCACCGGCCCGGCCGCAGACCCCGGCGCGGGCCCGGCGGGGAATCCGGCGGTCAGGAGGGCCAGGCCTGCGGCGGAGTGGCCCAGGGGGCCGACGGCCGCTACGACGTCACCGGCGCGCGCCCCCGAACGCGTCACCGGGTCACGGCCCTGCAGATTCCCCAGACCCGTGACGGCCAGCAGGATCAGATCCGACTGGGCCACGTCGCCGCCGGCCACCGAGGCCCCGGCGCGCTCGCACTCGGCCGCGAGACCGGAGGTCAGGTCGAGGGCCCAGGATGTCGGCAGCCCGGGTGGGGCGGCGAAAGCCACGAGCAGAGCGGTCGCGACCGCCCCCATCGCCGCGACGTCGGCCAGGCTGCGGGCGGCGGCCCGGTGCCCGATGTCCGACGGGCCGGCCCAGTCGCGGCGGAAGTGCCGGCCCTCCAGCAGGAAGTCCGTGGTGGCAACGACCCGGCCGTCCGGCGCGGCGAGCACGGCGGCGTCGTCGCCGATCCCGACGACCGTCCCGGGCCCCGGCCGCGTACGGGCCGCAATTGCGGCGATGAGCCCGAATTCGCCCAGGTCACCGATGCTGCCGTCGCCGGCGCCGATACTGCCCTCCCGATGTCACCCTCGCTGGCCGCCGGCAATCGCCGGCCATCCATCAATTCAGACGATCTCGCCGTGTGAGGGTCCTTGCGCACTAAGGTACCGTGGCTTCTCCGGGCAAATTTTCACCGTCGATTACCTGCCCATGGAGGACGTCATGGTTCAGGCATACATCCTGGTCCAGACGGAGGTCGGCAAGGCCGCCGATGTCGCTAAGGAGATCGCCAAAATTACGGGGGTCACCCAAGCGGAGGATGTCACCGGGCCCTACGACGTCATCGTCCGGGCCGAAGCGGACAACGTTGATGACCTGGGCCGGCTTGTCGCCGCCGGTATCCAGTCCATCGAGGGCATCACGCGCACCCTGACCTGCCCCGTCGTTCATTTCTAGCGCCCTGCGCAGGGGACAGTCCCGTTCGGTGACATCATCCGGCGGCGCGGAACAGGTCCGCGGCGACCGCAGCCGTGCGAGGTCCCAGCCCGAGCCGTGACGCGTCACGCAAGTCCTCCGGCGTGTCGACGTCGCGGCGCAGCCCGGCGACGCCCGGCATCAGCAGTTCGGCCGCCCCGCTTTCGGCGTGCCGCCGCCTGGACTCCGGCCCGAAACCCGGCCGGAACGCGGTGCCCGGCGCCGCGGTGTAGAGGGTCGTGCCCGACCCCTGCAGGTCGGGCACGAACGCCTCCGGCCACGTCGCGGCGGTCCGCAGCGCCAGGTCCACTTCCGCGGCGCGCAGCGCGGGCAGGTCTGCGGAGAGCGCGGCCAGCCCGGAGCCCGGCCAAATCCGCTGCGCGCAGGCCGCCCCGTAGCTCAGGGCCGCGTTCAGCCCGGCCCTCGGCTCGTCCGCCACGACCATGGCGCCCACCGTGGCCAGTTCTCCCGCCGCCAACGGATCGTCGGTCACCACGAGCACGCGGGACGCCACCCGCGACGCGGCCACCGCGCTGACCGTGTCCGACGCCATGGCCAGGGCCAGTTCAGCACGGCGCGAACCGGCCAGGGGGGCGATACGGGACTTGGCCCGGGCAAGTACCTTGACGGGGATCACCACCGCCCACGTGAACGGGGCATCATCGGACATACGCGTGATCCTGCCTGTGATCGTGCCTCGACATCGAACCACCTCAACCAGGAGACTGACCTGATGAAGATCGGAAGCCTCGCCCCATGAGTACGCAGGAGCGAAGCTACTCACCCGGCTGGCGGCGTTTCTCCGCTCTGTTGCTGCAACCGCTGCTGCACATCCTGATCAAGCAAAAAATGCAGGGCGGCGAGAACATTCCCCGCGAAGGGGGCGTGATCCTGGCGCCCAACCACCTCTCCTACGCCGACTGGGGCACGGTGGCGCTGTTCAGCTACGAGTGCGGCCGGTATCCAACCTTCCTCATCAAGTCCCCCATCTTCAGTGTCAAGGGCATCGGCCCGTTCCTGCACAAGGTCGGGCAGCTTCCGGTCTACCGTAATCGCGGTGACGCCGCGCTCGTGCTCCGGGACGCCGAGCGGGCCATCCGCGCCGGGGAGACCGTCATTGTCTACGCGGAGGGCACGGCCTCACGCGACCCGGACCAGTGGCCGATGAAGGCCAGGACCGGCGTAGCCCGGCTCGCGCTGAGGACCGGCGCGCCGGTGATCCCGATCGCGATGTGGGGCGCCCAGGACGTGCTGCCGTACGGCACAAGCCGGCCGCACCTGTGGCCGCGCAAAACGATCCAGCTGGCCGCCGGGCCGCCGGTGGACCTGGCGGCGTTCCAGGGCCTGCCGCTGACCGCGACCACGCTGCGCAACGCCACCGCGGTCGTCATGGCGGACGTGACGGCCCTGCTCGCGGGCCTGCGCGGGGAGACACCGCCCGCCGTACCCTACGATCCCGACGCAGCAAAAGCATCGATCAGCCGAGCGAGCCGACCGGAACGTCCCGCCGGCGCCGGCCCACAGGCGGGGCCCAACGGCGGCCTGCAGGCCGAAGCCGGCCAGCCGGGCGGCGAGCCCGTGGCGAGCGAAGACCCGGCCGAAGGGCCGGACGCGGAGGCCCGCCCGACGTGAAGGCGGCGATCATGGGGGCTGGGTCGTGGGGGACCACGTTCGGCCAGGTGCTCTGCGACGCCGGAACGCCCGCGGTGGTGTGCTGCCGTAAGCCGGAACTTGCCCGGTCGATCAACGAGCGGCACGAGAATCCCAGCTATCTGCCGGGCATCCCGCTCACTGCGGAACTACGCGCGGCGGCGGACCCCGCGGCGGCACTGGACGCTGCTGACCTCGTAATATTCGCTGTGCCCGCGCAGTCGCTGCGAGAGAACCTGCGCCACTGGGCCCCGTTCATCCCGGCCGGCGCGCAGTTCGTCAGCCTGATCAAGGGGATCGAGCTCGATACGTGCAAGCGGATGAGTGAGGTCATCACCGACGTTCTCGAGGTGGCGGCCAGCCGGGTCGCCGCGGTCTCCGGGCCGAACCTCGCCCGCGAGATCGCGCAGCGGCAGTACGCCGCGACCGTCGTCGCCTGCCTGGACGAGGGGGCGGCGCAGCGCCTGCAGCGGGCCTGTCACACCGGCTACTTCCGGCCGTACACCAACACCGACGTGACCGGGTGCGAGCTGGGCGGGGCCGTCAAGAACGTGATCGCACTGGCCGTCGGCATCGCGGTGGCGATGGGCCTGGGGGACAATACCCGGGCCATGCTGATCACCCGCGGGCTGGCCGAGATTGCGCGGCTGGGGACCGCGCTCGGCGCGTCGCCGCAGACCTTCGCGGGCCTGGCCGGCCTGGGCGACCTGATCGCGACGTGCAGCTCGCCGCTGTCGCGGAACCGGACCTTCGGCGAGAACGTGGGCCATGGCATGTCCGTCGCGGCCGCCTCCTCGATGAGCGGCCAGGTCGCCGAGGGCGTGAAATCGTCGGAGCCCGTGCTCGCCCTAGCGCGCAAGCACGGCGTGGAAATGCCCATCACCGAGGTCGTGGCGGCGGTCGTGCACGATGGCCTGCCGGTCCGTGAGGCCGCGATCATGCTGGCGTCCCGTTCGGCCAAACCGGAATGGTACGGGTCGTAGGCGCCCCGAGAGGTGACGTTGTGGACGTAGTGCGCAGGCAACTGGGCGAGAACACCCGCGCGGTGCATCTGCCCCAGGCGCCCGTGCCTGAGCAGCAGCCGCTCGGGACGCCCGTCTACCGGACGGCGGCGTTCGCCTTCCGGACGGGCGACGAGTATGCGTCGGTGCTGAACGACGAGCGCCCCGGCTACGCCTACAGCCGGATCGACAACCCGACCGTGGACGCGTTCGCCCGCGCCGTGGCCGCCCTGGAGGGCCGGAACCTGCCGGCCTGGCCCGCGGCGCAGGCCTTCGCGTCCGGTATGGCAGCGATCAGCGGCGTATTCCTTACCTTCGCGCGGATGGGCGCGCACATCGTCGCGCCGGCGGCGATCTACGGCGGCACGTACAGCTTCCTGCGCAACGTGGCGGGCCGGTTCGGCGCGGTCGTCACGATCACACCACACGGCGGCCGGGAGGCGGCCATGACGTTCGCCGACCGGCTGCGGCTCGCGCAGCTGGCCACGTCCCTGGGCGGCACCCACACGAAAGCCAGTCACGCGGCGTCAACGACGCACCGCCAGCTGGACTCCCGTGCGCAGATGAGTGCGGGCATCGACCCGGGCGCGGTACGGTTCTCCATCGGACTCGAGGACGCTGAGGACCTCATCTCCGACGCCTACGTGGCATTGGACTCTCTCGGCCGGCCCTGACCGGCAGGCCGGCCGCTCGCGGGCCGCCGGCGATCAACGCTCACGACGGAGCGGAGGAACAGCGTGAACAAGCAACGCAAGATCCGGGTGGCCGTTGTCTTCGGCGGCCGCAGCTCCGAGCATCCGATCTCCTGCGCGAGCGCCGCCCACGTGCTGCCCGCCATCGACCCGGACCGGTATGAGGTCGTGCCGATCGGCATCGCGCGCGACGGCCGGTGGCTGCAGGTCTCCGGGGACCCGGGCCGGCTCTCGATCGGCCGCGGCGGCGAACTGCCCTCGGTCGAGAACGCCGCCACGGCCGGGGCCGAAATCGTGGCGCGGCCGGGCGGCGCCTCGGGCGGACTGACCGTCTTGAGCCCCGGAGACATCCCTCGCGACCTCGGGGCGGTCGACGTCGTGCTGCCGCTGCTGCACGGGGCCTACGGCGAGGACGGCACGATCCAGGGGCTGCTGGAGATGACCGGCGCGCGGTACTGCGGCGCGGGTGTCTTCGCCAGCGCGGCCGGCATGGACAAGGAGTACATGAAGCTGATCTTCGCCGCGCGCGGCCTGCCCATCGGGCCGTACGTGGTGGTGCGCGACCGCGACTGGGCCACCCCCGCGGACGCGCACGCGGGCCACGCAGGATCCGTCATGGCCGGCCCGGAGCGCAAGCGGGTGCTGGATGACATCAGCGAGCTCGGCTGGCCGGTGTTCGTCAAGCCGGCCAGGGGCGGCTCGAGCGTCGGTACGTCGAGGGCCACCGACCTGGCCGGGCTGGAGCGCGCGATCGACGTGGCGCGCGGGCACGACCCGAAGGTGCTCGCGGAGGCCGCGATCGATGGCATCGAGATCGAGTGCGCCGTGCTGGAGGGCACGGGCGGCGGGCCACCCGACGCCAGCGTACCCGGCCAGGTGATGGTCGGCGGCGGCGCCAGCTTCTATGACTTCGAAGCGAAATATCTGGCCGCCAGCACCCACATGGTGATCCCGGCGCCCATTCCCGACGCGGCGATCGCGGAGGTCAGGCGGCTGGCCGCGGCGGCGTTTGACGCGATCTCCTGTGAGGGGCTGGCCCGCGTGGACTTCTTCTACACGCCGCAGGGCCAGGTCCTGGTGAACGAGATCAACACGATGCCGGGGATGACACCGACGTCCGGCTTCCCGAAGATGTGGGAGGCCACCGGCCTCCCGCTGCCCCAGCTCATCGACCGGATCATCCAGACCGCCCTGCACAAGCGCCCCGGGTTGAGGTAGGGGCTCGCAGGCGGCACGGGCGGCGGTTAGGCGGCCCGTGCCGCACCGGGAGCCGGGTGCTGGCCCGAAAAGTCCGTTACTTCTTCTCGCCGTTGACGAGCGCCTTGAAGTCCGCGCCGGGGCGGAACTTCGGCACAGCGGACGCGGGCACGTCGATGCTGGCCCCGGTGGCAGGGTTGCGCGCGGTACGCGCCGGCCGCTCGCTCTTCTCGAAGACACCGAAACCGGTGATCGCGACCTTGTCGCCCTTTGCAACCGCGTCCTGGATGGCGTCGAGGACGGCGTTCACGGCCTCGGTAGCGGACTTCTTGTCCCCCAGCCGACCCGAGATCGCATCAATCAGATCACGCTTATTCATATCTCACTCCTGCGGTTCCCCCTCGGGAGGTCGCGCGGACATTGCACCCGAGAGCGCGCGACCTCTGACCTGCCCGAAAGTAGGCGATCCATCGCCGTTACACAATAACCATGGCCAACATTGCCCGGCGTGTCGGCGCTCTAACCGGCCCGGATCAAGTTTCTCTGACGGACAGATCACCCTATTGACCCCGTAACCGCCCGCAACATGGACACAACGGGTATTAGTTTCGGTCCGTTTCAAAAAGCCGGTCATGCTGGCCGGATCCGCCACGGATCCGGCCACCATATGACGTAACCGGCTTTCCGGTCTTTCCAGGCAGGGGCCTCAGGCCGTGACCGGGAGCCAGCCCGGCCGGCCCTCCTCGAAGGCGGCGATGTCGCCGGCATGCCGGAGGGTCAAGCCGATGTCGTCCAGGCCCTCCATCAGCCGCCACCGCGTGTAGTCGTCGATCTCGAACGGGGCCTTGATCGGCGCCGTGGCGTGACGAACCTCACGCGCCTCAAGATCAACAATTACCTCAGCAGACGGCTCCGCCTCCGCCGCGTCCTGCAGCGCGCTAACCGTTTCGGCCGGCAGCCGGACCGGCAGCAGACCTGCCTTGGTCGCGTTGGTGCGGAAGATGTCGCCGAAGCGGGGTGCGATCACCACGCGGAACCCGTAGTCGACCAGCGCCCACACGGCGTGCTCGCGGGATGACCCGATACCGAAGTCGGTCCCCGCGACCAGGATCGTCGCACCGTCGTAGGCGGGCTGGTTGAGGACGAACGCCGGATCCTCGCGCCACGCGGCGAACAGCCCGTCGCCGAACCCGGCGCGGCTGACCCGCTTGAGGTATTCGGCCGGGATGATCTGGTCGGTGTCGACGTTGCTGCGCCGCAGCGGCAGCACGCGCCCCGTGTGCGCAGTGAATGGCTCCATGATGGGTTTCTCCTGTGTGCCGGGCGTCAGAGGTGAGCGGGGGCGGTCAGGCGGCCGGTGACGGCGGTCGCGGCGGCCACCTCGGGCGAGACCAGGTGGGTGCGGCCGCCCTTGCCTTGGCGTCCCTCGAAGTTACGGTTGGAGGTGGACGCGCTGCGCTCGCCGGGGGACAGCTTGTCCGGATTCATGGCCAGGCACATCGAGCAGCCGGCCGCGCGCCACTCCGCCCCGGCGGCGGTGAACACCTCGTCCAGGCCTTCCTGCTCGGCCTGCGCCCGGACCGCCATGGAACCCGGCACGACCAGCATCCGGATGCCCGCGCCGACCTTACGGCCGCGCAGCACGCCCGCGGCCGCGCGCAGGTCCTCGATCCGGCCGTTGGTACACGACCCGACGAACACCGTGTCCACGGCGATGTCGGTGAGCGCGGTGCCCGGTGCGAGATCCATGTAGCGCAGCGACCGCTCGGCGGCCGCGCGCTCGGCCGGGTCGGCCATGGCCGCGGGATCCGGTACCGACGACGCCAGCGGAGCGGCCTGCGCTGGGTTGGTCCCCCAGGTCACGTACGGCGTGAGCTGGGTGGCGTCCAGAGTGACCTCGTGATCGAAGGTCGCGTCGGCGTCGCCGGGCAGCGAGCGCCAGTAATCCAGCGCGGCTTCCCACGCGGCGCCCTTCGGCGCGTGCGGCTTGTCCTGCAGGTAGGCGAACGCGACCTCGTCCGGCGCCACCAGCCCGGCCCGCGCACCGGCCTCGATCGACATGTTGCAGACGGTCAGGCGGCCCTCCATGGACAGGCTGCGCACGGCTTCGCCGCGGTACTCGACGACGTAGCCCTGGCCGCCGCCGGTGCCGATCTTGGCGATGATCGCGAGAATCAGGTCCTTGGCCGTCACGCCGACGGGGAGCTGACCGGTGACCGTGACGGCCATCGTCTTCGGCCGGATCTGCGGGAGCGTCTGGGTGGCCAGCACGTGCTCGACCTCGCTGGTGCCGATGCCAAAGGCCAGCGCGCCCATCGCGCCGTGCGTGCTGGTGTGCGAGTCGCCGCAGACGATCGTCATACCGGGCTGGGTCAGCCCCAGCTGCGGGCCGATCACGTGCACGATGCCCTGGCCCGCGTCCCCCATCGGGTGCAGGCGGATACCGAACTCGGCGCAGTTCTTGCGCAGCGTCTCGACCTGGGTCCGCGACACCGGGTCGGTCACCGGGCTGTGGGGGCCCTCCAGCGGCACCCCGGGACCGGTGATGCCGGTGGTCGGCACGTTGTGGTCCTCGGTGGCGATCGTCAGGTCGGGGCGGCGCACCGTGCGGTCAGCCATCCTGAGCCCGTCGAACGCCTGCGGGCTCGTCACCTCGTGCACCAGGTGCAGGTCGATGTAGAGCAGGTCAGGCTCACCCTCCGCGCTGCGGACCAGGTGGGCATCCCAGATTTTCTCGGCCAGCGTGCGACCCATTGCGCCCTCTCCTCCAGCCCTTCGGGCCCTCCGGCCAGTACCGCATCAGGAACAAGTTCCGAAACGGAAACCAGCCAGCGCCACTTCGGGCACTTCCGGTTGTATCTCGAATAGCGAGACGGCAGTATCAAGACATGAACAACTCTAGCGGAGTCGGCGTACTGGACAAGGCCGTTTCCGTGCTCAGCGCCATGGAGACCGGGCCTGCTTCGCTCGCGCAGCTCGTCAGCGCGACGGGCCTGGCCCGGCCCACCGCACACCGGATCGCCGTCGCGCTGGAGCATCACCGGTTCGTGGCCCGCGACGCGCAGGGCCGCTTCGTCCTGGGGCCGCGGATCCCCGAGCTGGCCGCGGCGGCCGGCGAGGACCGGCTGGTGTCGGTCGCCCAGCCGATCCTCGGTCATCTGCGTGACGTGACCGGGGAAAGCGTGCAGCTCTACCGTCGGCAGGGGGACGCGCGGATCTGCGTCGCCGCCGCCGAACGCGCCAGCGGCCTGCGGGACACGGTGCCCGTGGGCGCGGCGCTGCCGATGACCGCGGGCTCGGCCGCGCAGGTGCTGCTGGCCTGGGAAGACCCGGAGCGCATGCACCGGGGCCTGCGCGGCGCCAAGTTCAGCGCCGCGATGCTGGCCCAGGTCCGGCGCCGCGGCTGGGGCGCCAGCGTGGCCGAGCGCGAGCCGGGCGTGGCCTCCGTCTCCGCACCGGTGCGCGGCCCGGGCGGCCGGGTCGTGGCCGCCGTGTCCGTGTCCGGGCCGATCGAGCGGCTGACACGCTCGCCTGGCCGGCTGCACGCCGCCGCCGTAACGGGCGCGGGAGACAAGATCAGCGAGCTGATGGCGGACAGCTGACTAGGCTGATGGCGGACGGCTGACTAGCACGTAATGACATAACGGGCAAATCACGGTTGGTGCGTTAGACCCGGACTTTAGTCCCACGGCGGCGTGACGCAGGGCATCTGTCGCCGCGCTGACCAGCTGTCATATGGTCGCATCTAATGGGCAGGCGGGCCCGCCGGGCTGCCTGGGAAAGGCGATCGTACCGAGCGGGCCGCCGGACCGGAAACGGTCACGAATCAGGAGCTGGCCCGGCAACCTGGCCACATGGAGCGAGGTCCCCGCATGAAAGTTGCTGTCGTCAAGGAGAACACCCCGGGCGAGCGGCGGGTCGCCCTGGTACCGGAGACGGTACCGAAGCTAACGGCGGCCGGCGCGGAGGTGCTGGTAGAGAAAGGGGCCGGGGAAGCGGCCTGGTTCCCCGACAGCGCGTACGCGGAGGCTGGGGCGGTAATCGTCACGACCGCCGAGCTTTTCGCCAAGGCCGACGTCATGCTGACGATCACGCGCCCGTCCCCCGCGGCCATCAAGCGGATGCGGTCCGGGCAGGCCGTCGTCGGGATGCTGTCCACACTGATCAACCCGGAACTCGCGCGGGACCTCGCAGCCAAGGGGGTCACCGCGGTCAGCATGGACGGGCTGCCCCGGACCCTGTCCCGGGCCCAGCCGATGGACGCGCTCAGCTCGCAGGCCAACGTCGCGGGGTACAAGGCGGCGCTGGTCGCCGCCAGCGCGTTCGGCCGGTTCTTCCCCCTGCTTATCACCGCGGCGGGCACCGCCCGGCCCGCCAAGGTCCTCGTGCTCGGCGCGGGCGTGGCCGGCCTGCAGGCGATCGGCACGGCGCGGCGGCTCGGCGCGGTCGTAAGCGGTTATGACGTCCGGCCCGCGTCCCAGGGCGAGGTCGAATCGCTCGGGGCCACGTTCATCAAGCTGACCTCGGTGGAAAGCGCGGCGGGCGAGGGTGGCTACGCTCGCGAGCTGACCGCGGAGGAACGGCAGGCTCAGCAGGCGGAGCTGACCGGCCACATCGCCCGGCAGGACGTGGTGATCACCACTGCCCAGGTGCCCGGGCGCAGGCCGCCGCTGCTGGTCACCGACGACGCGCTCAAGGCGATGTCGCCCGGCTCGGTCATCGTGGACATGGGCGCCAGCGTGCTCGGCGGCAACGTGACCGGATCCCAGCCCGGCGAGACGGTCGTCACCGGCAACGGGGTCAGGATCATCGGGGCGGACAACCTCCCCGCCACCGTGCCCACCGCGGCATCGAATGCCTATTCGCGGAACATCACCGCGCTGCTGCTGCATATGACAGCTGACGGAGCGCTCGCCATCGACACTAACGACGAGATCCAGGCCGGCGTGGTGATCACGCACGGCGGCAACGTCGTCAACGAGGCGGTCGCCCGCCTGCTGCCCGAACAAGCGCTCACCAAGGGAGGCGTCAATGTCAGCGGCACTACTGACTGACCTGACCATCTTCGTCCTCGCATTGCTCATCGGCATCGAGGTCATCGGGAAGGTCCCAGCCACACTGCACACGCCGCTGATGTCGGCGACCAACGCGATCCACGGCATCGTGCTGGTCGGCGCCCTGCTGATAGGGGTGACCGCGCATACGTGGGTCGGGTACACCCTCGGGTTCGTGGCCGCCGTATTCGCCGGCGCGAACGTCGTGGGCGGGTACGTGGTGACCGGGCGGATGCTGAAGATGTTCCGCAAGAAGGCACCGCAGCCGGAACTGGCATCAGCCGACGGTCAAAAATCACTCGACGGCCACAAGGGCCTCAGGGGCCTGGCCGACAAGGTAGGCGCAGGCAGGGGCCAGTCATGACCGGATTCTCGGGACACGTCGGATTCGCCGGATACATTCAGCTCGTCTACGTGCTGGCAGCGGTGCTGTTCGTGGTCGGCCTGCACCTGATGAACAGCCCGGCGACCGCTCGCCGCGGCAACCAGGTGGCCCAGGTCGGCATGATCATCGCGGTCATCGCCACCTTCGTCCTGCTGATCCACGCGGGCACGGTCACCACGACCGGCTGGATCGTGCTGATCGCGGGCGCGCTGATCGGCTCCGGCGTGGGCCTGTACGCGGCGCAGAAGGTGCAGATGACGGCGATGCCGCAGCTGGTGTCGGCGTTCAACGCGGTCGGCGGCGGCGCTGCCGCGCTGGTCGCGATCTTCGGCTATTACGACGCCGAGTCCGCGGGTCACGTCCTTGGCACCACTTCGGTGTTCAGCGTGCTGGACGTGCTCATCGGCTCGGTGACGTTCTCCGGGTCGATCATCGCGGCCGGAAAGCTGCAGGGCTTCATCGGCGGCCAGCCGATCATCTTCAAGGGCGGCCGCCTGCTCAACATCGCGCTCGCCGTCGTGGCCCTCGGCACCGGCGCGTACCTGTTCACCACGCCCAGCCTCCCGGCGCTGCTGATCGTGGTGCTCGCCTCGCTGGGCTTCGGGATAATGATGGTGCTGCCGATCGGCGGCGCGGACATGCCGGTGGTGATCTCACTGCTGAACGCGTTCACCGGCACCGCGGTGGCGATGGCCGGGTTCGTCATCCAGAACTGGGCACTGATCGTGGCCGGTGCTCTGGTGGGCGCCTCCGGTAGCATCCTGACCAAGCTGATGGCCGACGCGATGAACCGGTCGCTGGCCAATATCATCATCGGCGGGTTCGGCACCGGCGACAGCGCCGTGGCCATCGGCGGGCCGATCGACGCCCAGGTCCGCTCGGTCGCCGCCGACGACGCGGCCATCCAGCTGGCCTACGCGTCCAAGGTGATCATCGTGCCCGGCTACGGCCTGGCCGCCGCGCAGGCCCAGCACGGCGTAGCTGAGCTGGCCAAGACGTTGGAGGAGCACGGCGTCGAGGTCAGCTACGCCATCCACCCGGTGGCGGGGCGGATGCCCGGTCACATGAACGTGCTGCTGGCCGAGGCGAACGTGCCGTACCCGCAGCTGGTGGAGATGGATGAGATCAACCCGGAGTTCGCCCGGACCGACGTGGCCCTGGTCATCGGGGCGAACGACGTGACCAACCCGGCGGCCCGCCGCCCGGGCAACGAGATCTCCGGCATGCCGATCCTGGACGTGGACCAGGCTAAGTCCATCATCGTGATCAAGCGCTCGATGGGGCACGGCTACGCCGGCCTGGAAAACGAGCTGTACTACGACCCCAAGACCAGCATGTTCTTCGCCGACGCCAAGAAGGCGATGACCGATCTGACCTCCGCGGTCAAGACGCTTGTTGCCTAGGGGGGCTGTGTTGACCCGGGGGGCGACCCCCCGGAACCCCCCGCTGCGCTCCGCGCCCCGCGGAGGTACTTCGCCGACACACCGGCCGCTCGCCGGGCCACAAGGGCCCGGCTCGCGGCCGGTAACGAGCGTCTCGCCGTACCCATTGCGGTGCTCGTCTTAACCTGCGGGTGATGGGCTCGCGCCCCTTGGGATGGTGGGGGCGCGGGCCGGCGTGGATGGCCGGGATCGTCAGCCGCATCGCCTTGTCTTCGAGGGTCTGCTGGTCGCCGTGGTGGAAGAAGACCAGCGGTTCACCCTCGAGCAGTTCGTACGTGGCCTCGTGCCGCGTCACCGTGGTGTGCAGCAGCCGCCCGCGGAACCGCATACGGAAGGCCAGCCTGGTGATGCCGTTGGGCAGCCGCGGGCTGAAGGCGAGCGTCTCCGTGACCTGGCGCATGCCCCCGAAACCCGCCACCAGCGCGATCCAGGCCCCGGCGAGGGAGGCCATGTGCATCCCGTCCCGGGTGTTGCGCTCGACGTCCCGCAGGTCCATGAGCGCCGCCTCGGCCAGGTACTCGTGGGCCAGTTCGAGCTGCCCGACCTCCGCGGCCACCACCGCCTGCGTGCACGCTGACAGCGACGAGTCCCGCACGGTCATCGCCTCGTAGTAGGCGAAGTCCCGGGCCTTCTGCTCGGCGGTAAACGCGTCGCCGCGCATGTGTATCGCCAGCACGAGGTCGGCCTGCTTCACCACCTGCTTCCGGTACAGATCGAAGTAGGGGTAGTGCAGCAGCAGCGGATAATTCTCTTCCGGGGTGTGCGCGAAGTCCCAGATCGCGTGCTGCGTGAAACCCTCATGCTGCGGGTGGACACCCAGCCGCTCGTCGTAGGGAACCATCATGGCGGTGGCGGCGTCCCGCCAGTCGGCCGCCTCCTCGGTGGTGACGCCGAGTTCGCGCGCGACGTCCCCGTGCTTCTCGGCCACGTCGGCGGCGGCTGACAGGTTCCGCTGGGCCATCAGGTTGGTGAAGATGTTGTTGTCCTTAATGGCGCTGTACTCGTCGGGACCGGTCACGCCGTCGATGCGGAACCTCCCCTCGGCGTCGTGGTGGCCGAGACTGCGCCACAGCCGCGCGGTCTCCACCAGCAGTTCCACCCCGATCTCGCGCTCGAACTTCTCATCCCCGGTGGCGTGGATGTAGCTGATGACCGCGTCCGCGATGTCCGCGTTGATGTGGAAGGCGGCGGTGCCGGCCGGCCAGTACCCCGAGCATTCCTGGCCGTCGATCGTCCGCCACGGGAAGGCAGCGCCCTTCAGGCCCAGGTCGGCGGCGCGTTCCCGCGCCAGCGGAAGGACGGAATGCCGCCAGCGCAGCACGTCGGCGGCGGCCGCGGGCTGGGTGAAGGTCAGCACCGGCAGCACGAACGTCTCGGTGTCCCAGAACGTGTGCCCGTCGTACCCTGGCCCGGTCAGGCCCTTGGCGGCGATGGGGCGTTCCTCGGCGCGGGCACCGGACTGCAGCACCTGGAACAGCGCGAACCGCACCGCCTGCTGGATCTCCGGATCGCCCGTGACCTCCACGTCGGCGCCGGCCCAGAAGTCGTCGAGGAAGGCGCGCTGCTCGGCGAGCAGCTGGTCCCAGCCGGTGAGCCGGGCCAGCGCCAGAGCGGCCGCGACCTGGTCGTGGACCGCGGGCCGGGAACGGGTGGACGACCAGCCGTACCCGACGTACTTGATGATCTCCAGCTTCTCACCGAGCGGCACCTCGGCGGCGACCGTGGCCCGGCCGACGTCCGGGTAGGCCTCACTGTGCACGGCCATCCGCTCCAGGCCGTGCACGTCGTGGATCATGCCCGCCGCCATGCGCAGGCCGCTGACCCGCGTGCTGTGCACCAGGATCGCGCGGGACTGCCCGTCGTTGTCGGCCTGGTACTCCTCACTGACCAGCGGGGCCTCCAGCGCCGCGGCGGCCCGCGGGTCCCGGCCCGCGTCCGGCAGTTGCTCGTTGGCGACGATCTCGGACTGGACGACCAGCCGCAGCCTGCCGTCCACCGGCTCGACGGTGTACCTGATCGCGGCGATGGCCCGCTGGGTGAGCGAGACGATCCGCACCGACGTGACCCGGACCCTCGACCCGGCGGGTGAGGTCCAGTCCACGCGCCGGGTCAGGGTCCCGGCGCGCAGGTCGAGCACGCGCTCGTGTGAGTTGAGGGTGCCGTAGCGGATGTCGAACGGCTCGTCCTCCACCAGCAGCCGGATCAGCTTGCCGTTGGTCACATTGATGGCCGTCTGGCCGGACTCGGGGTACCCGTAGCCGGCCTCCGCGTACGGCAGCGCGCGCTGCTCGTAGAAGGAGTTGAGGTAGGTGCCCGGCAGGCCGTGCGGCTCGCCCTCATCGAGGTTGCCGCGCAGCCCGATGTGGCCGTTGGAGAGGGCGAAGACGGACTCACTCTGCGCCAGCAGGTCCATGTTGAGCCCGGACTCCCTCAGGCTCCATGGCTCGACCCCGTAAGCGGCCTGCTTGATCATGTCATTTGCCCTTCACGCCCAAACGCGCGACGTGCGTGACCACGCCATCCATGTCGAGGAGGCAGGCGGAGGTACCCCCCGGGAGTCCAGACATGTTCGCCGGCCGGACTACTCGGCCGAGCCCGGCAACGGCGGAAGGTTGCCTTCGGCGTCGAGATCGAACTCGCCATCCTTGACGCCGAGCACGAACGCGTCCCACTCGGCCTCGGTGAAGTACAGCTTCGGGCCATCCGGCTCGGCGGAGTTCCACATCACGTAGAGCTTGCCTTCGCCTGCCTTGTGCGGGGCGCCGGAGGTATCGGTGGTGATCATCACCTCGACGCCCCCCTCCTCGTCGTCGCCCGGCACACTCTCGAACGGCACCTGGCCAGCGGATTCCATCCGGTGCACCCGTACTTCCTGCTCTCGGCCCCGCGCAGTCGGGCGCAGCGTGGCCTGGGTCGGTGGATCGGACAACAAAGAAGGCCACGCGCCTTGGGGCGCGTGGCCTTCGGGGGTAGCCCCGACCGGAGTCGAACCGGCGTTACCGCCTTGAGAGGGCGGCGTCCTAGGCCACTAGACGACGGGGCCGAGACGAATACATCAACCGCTGGAAGGCTAGCGTACCGCCGAAGACACGGCAAACGGAGCACGCGCCCGACCGGCGTCGCCGCTGCCACCAGCGCTTCCTGGCCGTTAAGTTCCAGAAATCTGGAACATGTACACAGAAAACGAGCTGTACGTATATCAGGGCCAGAATGGGGAATCAAGCGGCCATGGTCACATTCATCATCGTTCTTCTGATCATCGGTCTCATCGCCGGCCTGATCGCGCGGCTGCTCATCCCCGGTCCCGACCCCATCGGGCTGCTCGGCACCATCATCCTCGGCGTCGTCGGCTCCTTCGTCGGGGGTTTCGTGGAGAACCTGGTGGAGTACCACTCGGTGTCCATCAACTCGTTCCACACGACCGGCATCGTCGGCTCCGTCATCGGTGCCGTCATCGTCTTGCTCCTGCTGCGTGTCTCCGGTCACGAGCGCGGCCGCACCCGCCGCCGCTGGTAGGCGCGCTCCGAGAACAGGCCGGCCCGCGGTGAGGCCACCACCCTGTCCCGCGCCCCGGGCCGGCCTCCGTCCCCGCCTTCGCAACCCCCCCGCGAGGGCGGGGATTTTCTGCCCAACGTTGCGGCGGCGTGGCCCGGAAACACGAAGACCCCGAGACCGCTGGGGCCCGGGGTCGTTCCGGTGTACGAGCCATCACATGAGCGAGGTCCTCACGTTTGGGCGTGAGCTGGGCGGACGCGGGGCGATGGGTGTGCCGCCCACAGGTTAAGCGGGCTGCGCCCACACGGCGGGCGGCTGAATCGGTTAGCGGTCCCATCGGGGGTCGTTGTCGGCGATTTCCTGGCTGAGGGTTTCCAGCTCGGCGACCAGCGCGCGGAGCCGCCGCTGGTTGTCGAACCAGGGCTGGTAGTCGGCGAGCTGGTCGTCGGTCAGGATGCGGGTGACGGTCTTGCCGTCTTTCTTGCGGGTCCACTGGTGGTAGGGGCCGTGCAGCCGGGGCGGGTCGGCGTGGCAGCGGCAGGTGGGGTGCCCGCAGCGGGTCATCCGCTCGGTGAGGGTGCCGGGCAGCGCGAAGCCGACGGCGGCGAGGCCGGCCGCGATGCGGGCGGCGCGGGCCTGCTGGGCCGGGGTGGGCGACACGCTCCTATTTTCGCAGCCGGGGTCCCCCATCTCACGCATTCCCTCCAGTAGAAATGTTGTATGGCCGCTGCTGATGTGGCCGTATACGTCGCGTGCTGGCAACCGGTGTCGGTGCCGCCGCAGGCGGCGCGCTTTGCCCGGCAGGTGGCGGCCGCGGCGGCGCCGCCGACCCGGGCGCGGGCGAACGCGCTGCTGTGGGCGGCGGCCCGGCTGGCCGCGTTCGCCGTCCCGCTCGGCCTGGACCCGGTGCCGGAGGTGCTGCTGCACCCGTCGGTGATCGAGCGGTTCGCGGCGTCCGCGCCGGGCCTGTCCGGCTCGGCGCGCCGCACGGTGCGCACCAACCTGCGGTTCATCGCCCGCCGCGTGGTCCCCGCGCTGGCGCCCGCGGACACGCCGCTACCCCGAGAGCGGGCCAAGGCCCCCTACAGCGCGGCGGAGATCGCCGGGTACCTGGCGCTGGCTGACGCGCAGCCTACGGTGCCGCGGCGGATGCGCGCGGCCGGGCTGGTCTGCCTGGGCGCCGGCGCCGGGCTGGCCGGCGCGGACTTGCGCGCGGTGCGCGGCACCGACGTGATCTGCCGGTCCGGCGGCGTGATCGTGCAGGTGCGGGGCAGAAGGCCGCGGGCGGTGCCGGTGCTGGCCCGCTATCACGAACCGCTGCTGGCCGCCACGGCGTTCGCCGGGACCGCCCTGGTCACCGGCGGGACCGGGCCCGGGCGGAAGAACATCACCACGCCGCTGACCCGGTCGCTGTGCGGCGGCACCGGGCTGCCCCGGCTGGAGGTCTCCCGGCTGCGGATGACCTGGCTGCGTGACTGCGCGGAGCTGCTCGGCCTGGCCACCTTCATGCATGCCGCGGGGATCACCTGCTCTCAGCGGCTCGGCGACCTGCTCGCCGCCCTCGACCCGGCCGATGAGGCCACCGCGGTCGCGCTGCTCGGAGCGACGCGGTGAGAATCCCGCTGGCCACGCTCGAGGAGATCATCGACGCCTCCGGCATCGCGCCCCGGGTGGAGGCGCTGCTGCCGATCGGGGTGCGGCACCGCCAGCTGCGGGTCCGCACCCTGCTGGCCGGGATGCTGCTGTCCCAGGCCGGTCACCGGCCCGCGCACCTGACCCGGGTCCGCGGCGCGCTGACCGCCCTGCCCCCGGCCGACCAGATGCGGCTCGGCGTGACCGAGGACTGGAAGACTGGCCCGCACCTGCTCACCTACCGGCAGACCGAGCGCACCTTCGGCCTGGTCACCGGCGCCCTGGCCAAAGACGTCCCCGACGGCCTGCCCTCCGGCACCCTCGCCGCGATCTGCGACGACCTGCTGGAGGCCAGCATCCCCGATGAGCACAAGCAGGCCAGCAGCTCGCTGGCGGTGGACTGGACCGACGTGGAGACCTTCTCCCGCCCCCCGCCGCACGGCACCAGCGACTGCGCCGACCCCGAGGCGTCCTGGGGGCACCGCAAGGGCGGCGGACCCGGCCAAGACAGCGAGCTGTTCTTCGGCTACTACGCCTCGGCCGCCACCATGATGCGCGACGAGCACGGCCCGGCCGTGCCCGAGCTGGCCCGCCGGATGACCGCGTCGTCCTGCCATGCCGACCCGGCCCGCGCCCTGGTCCCGGTGCTGACCGCGATGCCCGCGGCCGGCATCCCGCTCGGCGACATCCTCGACGATTCCGGGTACGCCCACCGCGACGCCGGGGCCTGGGCCATCCCGCTCCGCCAGGCCGGCGCGCAGCTGGTCCAGGACCTGCACCCCTCCGACCGCGGCCCCAAAGGCACCCACCACGGCGCCATCATCGCCAACGGCGACCTCTACTGCCCGGCCACACCCCGGCTGCTGCTGGAACTCGGCCCGCTCGCCCGCGACGCCACCCCGGCCGAAACCGCCGCGCACGACACCCAGACAGCCGAGCTGGCCCGCTACAAGCCCGGGCGCATCACCAGCGACGACCACGACGGCTACCACCGGGTGATGTGCCCTGCCGTCACGGGCAAGATCCGCTGCCCGCTACGCCCGGCGTCAATGACCCTGGACCGGCAGCGGCCGGAGATCCTCACCCCGCCCGGGCACCCGCCGGCCTGCTGCGCCCAGGAGACCATCACGGCGCCACCCGAGACCTGCGCCAAGACCGCGCAAAAGCACGACTATCCCCCGGCGGCGCACCGGAAGTCCTACGCCCGGCGCACCGGCGCCGAGCGGACCTTCTCCACCGCCAAGGACCCCGCCAGCAACAACATCGCCCGCGGCTGGACCCGGCTGATGGGCCTGGCCCCGCTGATGCTCTGGCTCGCCTGCCTGCTCGTCGCGCGCAACCAGCGGATCCTCACCGCCTGGGACGCCCGCCAGGACGACAACGCCCGCCGCGCCGCCGCGGGCCTGCCGCCCAGAACCCGCCGCCGGCGCCGCAAAACCCTCACCGACCTGGCCACCGCAGGCACCCCGCCCTGACACGGCGGCGAACCCGGCACCGTCACCAGACAACCCCAGCTCAGGCACGCCAGACCAGCCGACCCTGCCCCGGAACAGCACACCAGGCACGCCGCAACCGCGAAACCCGCCCACAACGGCCGATCACGCGAAATGCCAGGCCCAAACGTGAACGTAGCCCCCACTGAAACGTGAAGACCTCATGAGCTGGGGTACCAGGACTCGAACCTAGACTAACGGGGCCAGAACCCGTCGGGCTGCCAATTACCCCATACCCCAATCGCTACGGCTCACGGAGTCGTTCGCGCCCACGCAGTCTAGCCGAGAACGCGCCCGGCGGCGAACGCAACCTGGCAGCCTTACCGGCCGGCCCCGGATAGGCGGCGCCGGCCATCGTCGCCGGTAGCGTTAGCTCACCCGGCCCAAGGACATCGCCGTGCACCCGTGCAGCGGGCATGCGGTCCCGCCCGCGCACACCGAGCGGCAGATCGGGCACCTGCGCCGGGCGCTCAGTCGCGGATGATGACCCGGTTCCGCAGGGTGCCGATGCTCTCGATGGTCACCGACACCTCGTCACCGTGCTGCAGCGGCCCGACCCCGGCCGGGGTGCCGGTGAGCAGCACATCACCGGGCAGCAGCGTCATCACCTGGCTGACGAACGCGACCAGCGCCGGGACGTCGTGCACCATCTCCGACGTCCGTGCGTGCTGCCGCACCTCGCCGTTCACCGAGGTGGTCAGGGCCAGGTCGGTTGGATCGGCCATCGTCTCGATCCACGGCCCGAGCGGGCAGAACGTGTCGAAACCCTTGGCGCGCGTCCACTGGCCGTCCCTGGCCTGCAGGTCGCGCGCGGTCACGTCGTTGGCGCACGTGTACCCGAAGATGACGTCCTGGGCCCGCTCGATGGTCACCTCACGGCAGAGCCGGCCGATGATGACGGCCAGCTCGCCCTCGTAATCCACCCGCTCCGTGAGCTTCACCGGGTAGGCGATCGGGTCTCCCTGCCCGGTGACCGACGTCGACGGCTTGAGGAACAGCACCGGCTCGACCGGGGGCTCACCGCCCATCTCCTGCGCGTGGTCCGCGTAGTTCTTGCCGACGGCCACGACCTTGCTGGGCAGCACGGGCGCGAGCAGCCGGACGTCGGCCAGCGGGAACCGGCGGCCGGTGTACCGGACGCCGGCCGGGTCCGTCCCGAACGGGTGCCCGTGCAGCTCCGCGATGACCAGCGGCCGGTCCTGGCCGCCGGGAACCTCGAAGGTGCCGATCCCCGGGGCGGGCGACGCGCCATCACCCTGGTCCTCTTCGACCACGCCATAGGCGACATCGCCCCCCATGGCGAACCTTGCGATACGCACGGCTCTCCTTCACCCTCCAGCAGACGTGTTCCGATCCTCGCCGACCCGCGTCCGGCGGCCGCGGCAACCCCGGCGGCTCTCCCGCCTTTAGAGCCTACTGAGCCCGCGGGCCGCTACTGCTGGTAATTCTCGACCTCCGATAGCGGGCGGGCGGCGGCCACGCCCGGGTCCTCGCCGAACTCGCGGCGGGCCCGCCGCTGCCTGAGCAGGTCCCAGCACTGGTCGAGCGCCACCTCGGTCTCCTGGAGGCGGGCGTGCTCTTCGGCGCTGGACAGTTTCCCATCGGCCAGCTTGGCGCGGAGCTCATGTTCGGTCTGGATGAGCTCATGAATGTGCGAGAAAATCTCCTTGTCGTCCATGGCACCACCGTAAGAGCTTCGCCCCCGCCGCGCGCGGGGGGGTGCCCGCCCCCCTTCGACAGCAGCAGAGGTGCCTTTGCGTACACCCGGGTCGCGGCAAAGGCGCCTCTGCGTACAAAGGATCCGCGGCGCCCCGGGGGAGCCGGGAGCTGAGGGAGTCTCCCGGGCCTGGGGGTCAGGCGGGCTGGTGACCGGAGCGGAGCAGGCAGTAGGTGACCGCTTCCTCCAGGGCCTGCCAGGACGCGGCGATGATGTTCTCGTCCACGCCCACCGTGTTCCAGCTGCGGCCACTGCCGTCGCCCGACTCGACCAGCACGCGGGTCACCGCGCCGGTGCCGTGGGTGCCTTCGAGGATCCGGACTTTGTAATCGGCCAGCTCCAGGGTCGCCAGCTCGGGGTAGATCTTCTCGAGCCCGATCCGCAGCGCCTTGTCCAGCGCGTTGACCGGCCCATTCCCTTCCCCCGTGGCCACGACGCGCTCACCCTTGGCGGTCAGCTTGACGGTCGCCTCGCTGACCACGTCGCCGGCGGTCCGCCGCTCGACGATGACCCGCCATGACTCCACCGAGAAGTACCTCATCCCGCCCGGCACCAGTTCGTCGCGGAGCAGCAGCTCGAATGAGGCGTCTGCGGCCTCGAAGGTGAAGCCCCGCGCCTCGAGGTCCTTGACCCGGTCCACCACGCGGCTGAGCGCGCCGGAGTCGCCGGACAGGTCGTAGCCGAGCTCCTTGCCTTTGAGCTCGACCGACGCGCGGCCCGCCATGTCGGAGACCAGCATGCGCATGTCGTTCCCGACCAGCTCCGGGTCGATGTGCTGGTACAGCATGGGGTCGACCTTGACCGCCGAGGCGTGCAGGCCCGCCTTGTGCGCGAACGCCGACAGCCCGACGTAGGGTTGATGGGTGTTGGGCGCCACGTTGGTGACCTCGCTGATCGAATGGGCGATCCGGGTCATCTCGGGCAGGCAGCCGTCCGGCAGGACCCGGCGGCCCTTCTTGAGCTGCAGCCCGGCCACGACACTGAACAGGTTGGCGTTACCGGCCCGCTCGCCGTAGCCGTTCGCGGTGCCCTGCACGTGGGTCACGCCCGCATCGACGGCGGTGAGCGTGTTGGCCACGGCGCACGCGGTGTCATCGTGGCAGTGGATGCCGAGCCGCGCGCCGGTGGCCCCGGCGACCGCCGTGATCACGTCGCCCAGCTCGCCCGGCAGCATACCGCCGTTGGTGTCGCAGAGCGCGACGACTTCGGCGCCGGCCGCGGCCGCGACCCGCACCACCTCCAGCGCGTAGCCCGGGTTGGAGCGGTAGCCGTCGAAGAAGTGCTCCGCGTCCAGGAAGACGCGCCGGCCCTCCGTCCGGAGGTGCTCGACCGTCTCGCGGACCATCGCGAGGTTCTCCTCCAGCGTGGTGCGGAGGGCCAGCCGGACGTGCCGGTCGTGACTCTTGGCGACAAGGGTCACGACCGGCGCGCCCGACTCACGCAGCGCGGCGACCTGAGGGTCATCGGGTGCCTTGGCGCCGGGCCGGCGGGTCGCGCCGAACGCGGCGAGCTGCGCGTGCTTGAGTTCCAGCTCGCGCTGAGCGCGGCGGAAGAATTCGGTGTCCTTGGGAATGGCGCCGGGCCAGCCGCCCTCGATGAAGCCAACGCCCAGGCCGTCCAGCTGGGTGGCGATCGCGAGCTTGTCAGCGACCGTCAGGCTCAGTCCCTCCTGCTGCGCGCCGTCGCGCAGCGTGGTGTCGTAGACGTGGAAGCTGTCGTCAAGCATCAGCGATGTTCCGTTTCTTGAGGTCGTGGAGGCCCGCACAAAGCAAAAGACCCCTCGCGACATGCGAGAGGTCTGCGCGTCGGCGGTCTACCCTGGCTACCCGCCCACGCGCCTGCCGATAATGATGCGGCCGGACGTCATGTGCGCAGTCTGCCACATGACGCCGGCCGCTGGCACCTTAATCTCAGCATCCGAGACACGGCGGTACGGCCCGAGGCCAGGCCCCGTTTCGTTAATTTGTAAATTTCCTCAGCAGACCTTGTGGATCCAGCCGAACGGATCAGGGCGCTGGCCGTACTGCAGGCCCAGGAGCTCCTCCCGCAGCCGCGTGGTAACCGGTCCCGGGCTGCCGTCGCCGATGAGCCACTCCCCTGCCGGGGTCTTGACCTTGCCCACCGGCGTGATAACGGCCGCGGTCCCGCAGGCGAAGACCTCGGTCAGCTCGCCGGATGCGCTGTCGGCGTGCCACTGGTCGGTGGAGATGCGGCCCTCGACGGCCGGGACGCCGAGATGCGGGGCAAGCTGGAGGAGGGAGTCGCGGGTGATGCCGGGCAGCAGGGTCCCGGTCAGCGCGGGCGTCATGACCCGGGCGCTGGACCCGGAGCCGTAGACGAAGAACAGGTTCATCCCGCCCATCTCCTCCACCCAGCGGTGCTCGGCGGAGTCCAGCCAGACGACCTGGTCGCAGCCGTTGTCCACGGCCTCCTGCTGGGCCACGAACGCGGCGGCGTAGTTGCCACCGCACTTCACCTCGCCGGTGCCGCCGGGTGCGGCCCGGGTGAAGTCGCTGCAGAGCCAGACGGTGACCGGCTTGACCCCGCCGGCGAAGTAGGCGCAGGCCGGCGAGGCGATGACCGAGAACAGGTAGGACGACGACGGGTGGTTCACGCCCAGCCCCGGCTGCGTGGCGATCGCGAACGGCCGCAGGTACAGGCTCTTCTCCACCTCCATCGGCACCCAGTCGCGGTCGTGCGTGACCAGCAGCTCGAGGGCACGCAGGAACGCGTCGGCGGGCAGCTCCGGCATGGCCATCCGGCGGGCCGAGCTATTGAACCGCGCCGCGTTCGCCTCCGGGCGGAACATCACGATCGACCCGCTGCCCTGGCGGTAGGCCTTCAGTCCCTCGAAGAACTCCTGCGCGTAGTGGAACACGGCCGTGGCCGGATCGAGGGTGAAGGGGCCGTACGGCTCCAGCCGCCCGTCGTGCCAGCCCGCGTCCTGGGTCCAGCGCAGGGTGATCATGTGATCAGTGAACCGGACCCCGAACGCCGGGGCGGCCAGCAGCCGCTCCCGCTCCTCCGCCTGGACCGGATGGTCGGACGGGCGGACGTCAAAGGCGATCTCAGTCTGGGCAGTCGCGGTCATCGCGGAAATCCTCCTTACCACCGGCTACGCGGCGGAGCATGGTAAACCATACGCCGAGACGGACCAGGAAGAGGATTCCACGTGGGCGGTCCCGGGCGTCGTGGACGAACAGGGCCTCGCGCCATGCCGCCCGCCGGGCGGCGCGTGCGCCGCCCTCGCCGGCTACTCGCCCGGCGATGTCGCCGCCGATCTCCGGCGTGCTCCGGCGTGCCCAGGCGCCCTGCCGCTCAACCAGGTCCTCCGCTACGGCCTGCTCGATCCTGGCCGCCTCGGCGGTCAGGCCCAGGTGCTCGCAGAGCAGCGCCGCGGACAGGATCGCCGCGGTGGGGTCGGCCTGCGCCCGGCCCGCGATGTCCGGCGCGCTGCCGTGCACCGGCTCGAACATGCTGGGTGCGGCGCCGTCGGGGTTGATGTTGCCGCTGGCGGCCAGGCCGATGCCGCCGGCCACGGCGGCGCCCAGGTCGGTGAGGATGTCGCCGAAGAGGTTGTCGGTGACCACCACGTCGAAGCGCTCGGGCTGGGTCACGAAAAACATCGACGCCGCGTCCACGTGGCAGTAGTCCACGGACACGTCGGCGAACTCCTTGGCCAGGCTGTCCACGGTCCGCTGCCAGAGGTCACCCGCGTAGGTGAGCACGTTGGTCTTGTGCACGAGCGTGAGCTTGCGGCGCGGCCGCGCCATCGCCCGGCCGAAGGCGTACCGGGCGACCCGGTGCACGCCGAACGCCGTGTTCAGGCTCTCCTGGGTGGCGATCTCGCCCGGGGTGCCCTTCCGCATGACCCCGCCGGCGCCCGCGTACGGGCCTTCGGTACCCTCCCGGACGACCACCATGTCGATGTTCTCGGCCCGCGCGGCGGCCAGCGGCGTGACCACCCCCGGGTACAGCCGGACGGGGCGGAGGTTGACGTACTGGTCAAGCTCGAAACGGAGCCTCAGCAGCAGCCCGCGCTCCAGCACGCCGCTGGGCACGCTGGGGTCGCCGACCGCGCCGAGCAGGATCGCGTCGTGCCCGCGGATCTCCTCCAGCACCGCGTCGGGGAGGGTCTCGCCGGTCCGGTGCCAGCGGCGCGCGCCGAGGTCATAACCGGTCTCATCGATGGTGACGCCTGCGGCGCGCAGCACCTTGAGCGCCTCGGCGACGACCTCGGGGCCGATGCCATCTCCGCCGACGACGGCGAGCCTGATGGTACGAGAAGCCATGTCCGCAACCTTAGTGGTCCGAGGGGGTGCCGGCGGGCGGCCGCGGTCAGGCCGCCCGCCGGCGCTGCCGTCAGTCTTCTTCGGAGCCGATCCAGCTCATCAGCGGGCGGAGCTTGGCTCCGACCTGCTCGATCTGCTCGCCCCGCTCCTCCTCGCGCCGCTTGAGGAAGTTCGGCTGGCCGGCGTCGAACTCCTCCACCAGCTCGCGGGCGAACCGGCCGTCCTGGATCTCGCCCAGGATCTTGCGCATCTCCTCGCGGGTCTGCTCGTTGATGATGCGCGGGCCGCGGGTGTACCCGCCGAACTCCGCGGTGTCCGAGCATGACCAGTACATCTTGGAGATGCCGCCCTCGTACATGAGGTCGACGATGAGCTTCATCTCGTGCAGGCACTCGAAGTAGGCGACCTCCGGCTGGTAACCCGCCTCCACCAAGGTGCCGAAGCCGGCCTTGATGAGCTCGGAGACGCCGCCGCAGAGCACGACCTGCTCACCGAACAGGTCGGTCTCGGTCTCCTCCTTGAACGTGGTCTTGAGCGCGCCGGCCCGGGTCCCGCCGATGCCCTTGGCGTAGGCCAGGGTGAGCGGCCATGCGCTGCCGGTCGCGTCGCGCTCCACCGCGACCAGCACCGGCACGCCGCGGCCGGCATTGAACTGGCGCCGCACCAGGTGGCCCGGGCCCTTGGGCGCCACCATGCAGACGTCCACGCCCTGCGGCGGCTGGATCATGCCGTAACGGATGTTCAGCCCGTGGGCGAAGAACAGCGCGTCGCCGTCGACCAGGTTCGGCGCGATGGCCTCCTCATACAGGCGGCGCTGGATGGTGTCGGGTACGGAAACCATGATCAGGTCGGCCTGCTCACACGCCTCGGCCGGCGTGACGACCGGGAGGCCGTCGTCCTCGGCCCTGGACCGGCTCTTTGACCCCTCCGGCAGGCCGATCCGCACGTCCACGCCCGAGTCGCGGAGCGACAGGGCGTGCGCGTGCCCCTGGCTGCCATACCCCAGCACCGCGACGTGCCGGGCCTGGATCGCCGCGAGGTTGGCGTCGTCGTCGTAGAAAATCTCTGCCACTTGTTCTTGGCCTTTCTTGATGTTGTGGATGAGCCTGAGGCCGTGCCTATCCGGGCTGGCGTCAGGCGCTGCGCTCGACCGGGCGGAGCGCCCGGTCGGTGATCGACCGGCCGCCGCGCCCGACCGCCACCATGCCGGACTGCACCAGTTCCTTGATCCCGAAGGGCTCGAGCACGCGGATCAGCGCGTCGAGCTTCTCCCGGTTGCCGGTGGCCTCGACGGTGACCGCATCCAGCGCCACGTCGACCACCTTGGCCCGGAAGAGCTGGACCGTCTCCAGCACCTTCGACCTGCTCTCGGTATCGGCCCGGACCTTGATCAGAATCAGCTCGCGCTGAACCGCGAACCCCTGCTCCAGCTCGACGATCTTGAGCACGTTGATGAGCTTGTTGAGCTGCTTGGTGACCTGCTCGAGCGGGCGCTCGTCGCAGTTCACCACGATCGTCATGCGGGAGATCGCGTCCTGCTCGGTCGGCCCGACCGCCAGCGAGTCGATGTTGAAACCGCGCCGCGAGAACAGCCCGGCGATCCTGACCAGGACGCCTGCCTTGTTCTCCACCAGCACGGACAATGTATGCCTACTCATGCCTTGCCGCCTTCCGTGCGGTCGCTCCTGCGCCGGTCATTCTGAGCTGCCCCAGTCGGGGGCCATGTCGCGGGCGAACTGGATGTCGTCGTTGCTGGTGCCGGCCGGGACCATCGGCCAGACCATGGCGTCACGGTGCACGATGAAGTCGATCACGACCGGGCGGTCGTTGATCTCCATCGCCTGCTTGATCACCACGTCCACGTCTTCGGGCTTCTCGCAGCGGATGGCGGCGCACCCGTACGCCTCGGCCAGCTTGACGAAATCGGGCACCCGGGTGCCCGCGAGCGGCGCCGCGGCGCCGGGCTCCGGCGCGGACTCGGGCGCGGCCCCGGCCGCCCCGGCCCCGGGCAGGCTGGCCGACGTCCCGGCCCGGCGCAGGTCGGTGTTGGAGTAACGCTCGTTGTAGAACAGCGTCTGCCACTGCCGGACCATGCCGAGGTTGCCGTTGTTGATAACCGCGATCTTGACCGGGATGCCCTCCAGCGTGCAGGTGGCGAGCTCCTGGTTGGTCATCTGGAAGCAGCCGTCGCCGTCGATGGCCCAGACACACGCATCCGGCCGCCCGACCTTGGCACCCATCGCGGCGGGCACCGCGTAGCCCATGGTGCCCAGGCCGCCGGAGTTCAGCCAGGTCCTGGGGCGGGAGTAGGAGATGAACTGAGCGGCCCACATCTGGTGCTGCCCCACGCCGGCCACGTAGACCGCCTCGGGGCCGGCGATCTCGCCGATCCGCTTGATGACGTACTGCGGGGACAGCGAGCCGTCGGCCGGCTCGTCGTAGCCCACCGGGTACGTGGTCCGCCACGCGTCGAGCTGCGCCGACCAGGCGCCGTGCTCGCTGCGCCGCCCCGCCTGGTGCTCGGCCCGCACGGCCGTGATCAGATCGACGATCACCTCGCGGCAGTCACCGACGATCGGCACGTCGGCCCGCCGGTTCTTGGAGATCTCGGCCGGGTCGATGTCCGCGTGCACGATCGCGGCGTCGGGCGCGAACGAGGCCAGGTTGCCCGTCACCCGGTCGTCGAACCGGGCGCCGAGCGCGACGATCAGGTCAGCTTTCTGCAGGGCACCGACCGCGGCGACCGTCCCGTGCATGCCGGGCATGCCGAGGTGCAGCCGGTGCCCGTCGGGGAAGGCCCCCCGGGCCATCAGGGTCGTGACGACCGGGATGCCGGTCAGCTCGGCCAGGGCGAGCAGCTCGGCCGCCGCGTCGGCCTTGATGACGCCGCCGCCGACGTAAAGGACGGGCCGGTCCGCTCCGGTCATCATCCGGGCCGCCTCACGGACCTGCCGGGAGTGCGGCCGGGTCACCGGGTGATAGCCGGGCAGGTCCAGCGGGACCGGCCAGGTGAAATCGGTCTGCGCCTGCATCGCGTCCTTGGCGATGTCGACGAGCACCGGCCCAGGGCGCCCGCTGCCGGCCAGGTGGAAGGCCTCGGCGATCGTCCGCGCGATGTCCCCGGCCTTCGTGACGAGGAAGTTGTGCTTGGTGACCGGGAGCGTAATGCCGGAGATGTCGGCTTCCTGGAAGCCGTCCGTGCCGATCAGGCTGGTGGACACCTGGCCGGTGATCGCGACCAGCGGCACCGAGTCCATGTACGCGTCCGCAATCGGGGTCACCAGGTTCGTCGCGCCCGGGCCGGAGGTGGCCATGCACACCCCGATCCGCCCGGTCGCCTGCGCGTACCCGGTCGCGGCGTGCCCCGCGCCCTGCTCATGCCGGACCAGGATGTGCCGGACCTCGGTGGAGTCGAGCAGCGGATCGTAGGCCGGCAGGATGGCGCCGCCCGGCAGGCCGAAGACGACGTCCGCGCCGACCTTCTCGAGCGCGCGAACCAGGGCCTGGGCGCCGGTTATCCGGGTGACCGGACCGGGCTGCGTACCGGTGTCTCCGGCCGCGCCGCCCGCGGTGTGACCGGCCCGCCCGGTCCGCCACCCGCGCCGTGGCCGCCCGGTCCGCCACCCGCGCCGTGGCCGCCCGGTCCGCCACCCGCGCCGTGGCCGCCCGGTCCGCCCGCGCCGTGGCCAGCCGGGGCGGTCCCACTGCCCGCCGGGACCGTACCGCTGCCCGCCGGGCCAGGCAGGCCGCCACCTGCGGCGGCGGCCGCGCCGCTGACGACCGCGGCCGGGTCCGCGGGCGAGCTGCCCCCGGCGCGGCCGGCCTGCTCCTCGGGCACGGCGCCAGTGTCCGGTTCGGCCGGGCCGGGCGAGTCACGATGCGCCGCCCGCGCGGCAATGTCCAGCGGTGTGGGGCTGGGGTGCGCGCGCACCGAAGTGGCGGGTTTCATCTGCTCAGTCATCCGATGGCTTCCTTGTCAGCGAGAGACTCCGCTGCGAGCGCGTGCGCAAGCGGACGGGCATTAAAAAACCCCTCGTGCCGGGCGGCAGTCGAGGGGAGCGCGCAGAGGCTGGCTTGGTCAGCGGCCTGCGCGCCGTCCAAGTACCAGAATGTAGGTCAGGTTCACACCCACACCCTGTCTCATGAGGCGCGCCGCGTCAACTTGAAGCGATATTCGTCTCACTTATTGAGACGCCGCCTCAAGGTCGGGATCACCCCGATCGCCGGTGTGCCCGCGGTCCCGTTTGGCGCGTTGTCCCCGCCCGGGGCCGTGCCCCAGCTCGCGTCCGCCACGGCCCCCCTGGCCGCCCGGCCCGAACAGGGACTCGATGCCGGGGGCCGCCATCGGCCGCCCCACCAGGAAGCCCTGGCCGTAGCCGCAGCCCATCTCGCGCAGCAACTGCAGCTGGACCGGGTCCTCGACGCCTTCCGCGACGACCTGGATGCCGAGCTCGCGGCCAACCTGCACAACCGTCCTGGTCAGCAGCGTCAGCGTCTGGTCGTGGCCCAGCCCGGCCACGAACGACGGATCGATCTTGATGATGTCGACCGGCTGGCCGCGCAGGGAGGCCAGCGACGCGTACCCGGTGCCGAAATCGTCGATGGCCAGCCGCACACCCAGCCGGCGCAGGCTGGCGAGACGGTCCACCATCAGGCCACCGTCCTCGACCAGCACCCGCTCGGTCACCTCGAGGGTGAGCGCCTCCGGCGGCAGGCCGCTCTCGCTGAGCGCGGCCGCCACCGACTCGGGGAACCGCGGGGAGTTGAGCTGCCGCATGGAAAGGTTCACCGATACCCCGACCTTCCAGGAGGCGGCCCGCCACGCCGCGCCCTGTGCGCACGCGGTGGACAGCACCCACGCGCCGAGCGGCACGATCAGGCCGGAGTCCTCCGCCACGTCGAGGAAGTCGGCGGGCGGCACGGCCGTGCCGTCGCGCCACCACCGCGCCAGCGCCTCGGCCCCGGTCACCCGCGACGTCTCCAGGTCGACCACCGGCTGGTACTGGACGGTCAGCTCCTGCCGCGAGATCGCGCCCTGCAGGTCGCTGGCGAGCTCCAGCCGCCGCACCACGTCGGCGTGCATGTGCGCCGCGAACACCTCGACGCGGCCGCCGCCGCTGTCCTTGGCCTTGGACATCGCAACGTCGGCATTGCGCAGCACGAGCCCCGGCGGCGAGCCGTCGGCGAGAGCCACCCCGACGCTCGCGGTCAGCGCGACGTCCCGGCTGGCGACGTGGAACGGCGAGGAACTGATCGTTCCGGCCATCCGCTCGGCGATGTCCGCGATGTCCTGTACGCCAGGGGCGCCGTCGATCAGCACCGCGAACTCGTCACCGCCCCACCGGGCCACGGTGTCATGCGACGCCGCGATCGCGCGCAACCGCCGGGCCGCCTGGGCCAGCACCAGGTCGCCGGCGCCGTGGCCGACGGAATCGTTGACCGCGGTGAAGCCGTCCAGGTCGAGGAAGATGACGCCCGCCTCGGTGCCGTCGCCGCGGCGGCGCAGCGCGTCCCGCGCCCGCTCCTCCAGGTAGGCCCGGTTCGGCAGGCCGGTCAGCCCGTCGTGGAAGGTCAGGTGGGTGACCTGCTGGCGCAGCGCCACCTCATCACTCACGTCCCGCGCGGTCACGAGCAGCTGGTCCAGCTCCCCGGGCACGCGGTAGCGCATGATCGTCGACTCGATGTGCCGCCAGGTCCCATCGCTGGTCCGCACGCGGACCGGAAACCGCCCCGCCACGTCGCCGTCCGGTGCCTGATCGGCCTGCGGGACGGGGATGCCCTCCTCGCCGTCCGGCTGGCCGGGCAGCCCGAGCGCGGTGCGGGTGGCGCGTACCGCCGCGGCCCGGTCCTCGGGGTGGACGAGATCCTCCAGCCGCATGCCGTTCAGCTGTTCCGGCGAGTAGCCGAAGTCGGTCACGGCCGGGCTCGCGTAGCTGATCCGGCCGGCCAGATCGGACACCAGCACCACATCACTGGTCCGGTTGGCCAGCTCCCGCAGGCTGCCGCTCGCCTCCTGCCAGACTCGCAGCACCGCGCTGGTCTCCCAGACCAGCACGAGCACCCGCGCCACCAGGACGAGCAGGGCTGCGGCGCCCGCGACGGCCACGGCCAGGCCGGCGGCAGGCTGGCGACGGTCACGGCCAGGCTGGAATTGGGGGTACCCACCAGCTCGCGCACCAGCACGACCAGGGTGGCGACCGCGACGGTGAGGGCTGCGACGATGGTGGCCCGGCCAGATCCGACGATCCGCCCGGAGCCCGGCAGGGTGCGCGGCAGCCGCCGCATCTCGGGCACGTGCGCGCGGGAGATCCACGGGGTCAGGCCGAGCAGGCAGAAGGCAAGCACCTGGGCGATCTGCTGCCCGGTGGACTGATGGCCCGACGCCAGCCGGGAACCGACCCCCAGGGCGTCACCGACGCCGAGCACGAACAGCGACAGGTAGGGCACCCCGACCCGCCGCCAGGCCGCGGTCAGGGCAGGCAGCAGCATGCCCAGCACCGCGGCGTCCACCAGCGGGTGCACCAGGCTGAGCAGGAAGATGCCAGGCCCCTCGCCCGAATGCCGGAAATCCGCGCCGAACAAGGTGACCCAGCCGATGACGAGCAGCGCGATGGCCATGACGTAGCCGTCCGCCAGCGAGGAAAGAACGGAGCGTGCCTCACCGTGATCGGCCGCGGTCGCGGGCTCGGCGCCATCCGGCCAGCCGCCGTCCGGTGGCTCGGCCGCCAGCGCCGTGACGCCGACCACGAACGGTCCCATGGCCAGCAGCGGCGCCACGTCGGCCAGTGAGAGCGGCCCGGACGTGCCAAACGCGCCGGCGAACAGCTGGTCGGCCAGCAGCCCCGCGAACCAGAACACCGCGGTGCCCGCGAGCCAGCGATACCCCCGGGCAGTACCACCGGACGCGCGATGTGCGCCGATCCAGAGGCTCACCACGGCGGCACACGAGACCAGGAGGCCGACGACGTTCATCTTCGGTCCCCCCTGATGACTTGCTGCACGTGGCTCCTTCCGGCGTGACGCGGGGTACTGCTCGCCAGCCTGGCGAGTGCCTCTGACGCACGCTCGCTGAAATTTCTGTGACCCTCATCGCCGAGAGCCGGCCATCTTCGGGGCCCGGCACCGACCACAGTTGCCGGGAGTGAGCAAAAGGTCTCCCAATTGATAGTGCCGCTCACTCTATGTACCTGAGGTCACGCTTCGGTTGAGGAAGGGCCTACAGCGGGAGACATCTGCGATTACAGAGAGGCATATGGGGTTACTTAGTCCGGTTCATCTTAGAACGTCCTCCTCGTAACCGGTGGGGAACACACGGTGATTACGACGTCGGTAAGGACCCGTTTTCCGTGCCTGTGCGGACCCGTCGGCAAGTCGAGAGCCAACCAGGGGTAGATCAACAGATGGGTGCCGAAGCTAGAATTCGTACATTCCGTTGATGGCTTCCACCGGAGCCCAGCGGCAAACCTGAACATCGACCCGGAGGAGAGATCGCCGTGCGGAAGGTCCTCATCGCGAACCGTGGCGAGATCGCGGTGCGCGTCATCCGGGCCTGCCGGGACGCGGGACTGGGCAGCGTGGCGGTCTACGCCGAGCAGGACATCGACGGGCTGCACACGCGGCTGGCCGATGAGTCGTACTCGCTGGACGGCGCGAGTCCCGCCGATACGTACCTCAGCGTCGACAAGATCATCAAGGTCGCGGCCGAATCGGGCGCGGACGCGGTCCACCCCGGCTACGGCTTCCTGGCCGAGAACGCGGACTTCGCCCGGGCGATCATCGCCGCCGGGCTGACCTGGATCGGGCCGCCACCGGAGGCCATCGAGGCGCTGGGGGACAAGGTGCGCGCCCGGCACATCGCCCGCTCGGTCAGCGCCCCGCTCACCCCGGGTACCGCCGACCCGGTCTCCGGGCCCGACGAAGTGGTGGTATTCGCGCGCCGGTACGGGCTGCCGGTGGCCATCAAGGCCGCGTTCGGCGGCGGCGGGCGCGGGCTCAAGGTCGCATGGACCATGGACGAGGTCGAGGACCAGTACGCGTCCGCCGTCCGGGAGGCCGTGACCGCCTTTGGCCGCGGGGAGTGCTTCGTCGAGCGGTACCTGGACCGGCCGCGGCACGTCGAGACGCAGTGCCTGGCCGACGCGCACGGCAACGTGGTGATCGTCTCGACACGCGACTGCTCGCTGCAGCGCCGCCACCAGAAGCTGGTCGAGGAGGCGCCGGCCCCGTTCCTGACGCACGGGCAGATCTCGCTGCTGCACGAGTCGTCCAAGGCCATACTGCGTAAGGCCGGCTACCAGGGGGCCGGCACGTGTGAGTTCCTGGTCGGGCAGGACGGGACGGTCAGCTTCCTGGAAGTGAACACGCGGCTCCAGGTCGAGCACCCGGTGAGCGAGGAAGTCACCGGGATCGACCTGGTACGCGAGATGTTCCGGATCGCGGAAGGGGAAGCGATCGGCTACGACGAGCCCCCGGTCCGCGGTCACTCGATCGAGTTCCGTATCAACGCCGAGGACCCCGGGCGGAACTTCATGCCCGCGCCCGGCACGATCCGGTCCTGGCGGCTGCCGGCTGGACCCGGCATCCGGATCGACGCAGGCTACGAGCCGGGCATGACCGTCCCGCAGGCCTTCGACTCGCTGATCGCCAAGCTGATCGTCACCGGTTCCACCCGGCACCAGGCGATCGAGCGGGCCCGGCGGGCCCTGGCCGAGTTCGAGGTGGCGGGGATGCCGACCGTGCTGCCCTTCCACCGCGCCGTGGTCAGCGACCCGGCCTTCACCAGCGAGCCGATGTACGTGCACACGCGCTGGATCGAGACCGCCTTCAAGAACGAACTGCCGATGCAAGGCAGCGCGCCCGCCGATGAGACCGCCCCGCGCGAGCGGATGGTGGTCGAGGTCGGCGGGCGGCGCCTCGAAGTCGTGGTGCCGGCCGCGCTGGTCGTAGCCAGTTCCGCGACGGCGGCCGGTGCGCCCGCCGAACGGCGCCGCGGCGCGCCCCGCCATAAGCACGCGCCACCGACCGGGGGCGGGGCCGACCTCCTGAGCCCCATGCAGGGCACCATCGTCAAGATCGTCACGAGCGACGGGCAGGCCGTGTCGGCCGGTGACTCGATCGTCGTGCTCGAGGCGATGAAGATGGAACAGCCAGTCACCGCGCACAAGGACGGGATCGTGACGGACCTGTCCGTCGAGGTGGGACAAACGATAACGACAGGCGGCGTGATCTGCCGCATCGAGGACCCCAACGAGGAATGACGCTGCGTGCCCCGAATCCCTGGTGACCCGGGAATCGGCGGGAAGCTCCGGTTCGCGGTCGGGTTCCGGCTACCGCCCCGGAACCGGGAATGGGTGCGGCACGAGCTCACCGACGCCGGCTGGCGCGGCCGGACCGTCGCGCGGCACCTGATCGTGATGGTGCCCATCTGCTGCGTGCTTGCGGTACTGCCCGGCCCGCTGTGGCTGCGCATCATGGTGCCCGGCCTCGCCATCGCGGGCAGCGTGTTCACGGTGGTGGCCTACGCCGACAACATCCGCGTCTCCCGCCTCCGCCAGCACCAGCTCCCCGTACCCGACGACCCAGACCTAGGCCACCCGGCGCACTGAATTGCCCGGGGGGGCGACCCCCCGGAACCCCCCGCTGCGCTTCGCGCCCGCGCGGTGGTACTTCGCCGACACACCGGCCGCTCGCCGGGCACAAGGCCCGGCTCGCTCTGTTGGCCCGGGGGGGCGACCCCCCGGAACCCCCCGCTGCGCTCCGCGCCCCGCGGTGGTACTTCACCGACACACCGGCCACTCGCCGGGCACAAGGCCCGGCTC
>CAWGPP010000019.1:0-67258 GCA_963824545.1 uncultured Actinomycetes bacterium
CGGCAGTATTTGCCCGGCGGGCTCAGGGGGTCGTTGCAACAGTGCCGGTAGATGACCGTTTCGGTGTTCACGTTACCGGTGGTTTCCGGGGTGTGGGGGTGCCGTGCGCTGCGCGGGGGCAGGCCTTGTGCCTGGCCCTTGGGTCCTGCCGCCAGGGGCCGCAGAGGTCTCCGGGGTCAGGGCCGGCCGCAGGCCGCCCGCGCAGCGGGTGCGGAGCAGCCTTGAGGCCGGAGAGGCGGCCCCGTACCATGCGCGGCACCCTTCCGGTGATGAGCGGCGGCGCAGCCGCCTCCTTGCCCGTTCCTGCTGCTCAGGCCGCCTGGCTGTCCAGGAGTTCCGCCATCGCCTCGGCCGGGGTCTTCCAGCCCAGCACCTTGCGCGGCCGGCCGTTCAGCCGGTCCGCGACCCCGGCCAGGCGCTGTGGCGGGTGGGCGGACAGGTCGCTGCCTTTGGGGAAGTACTGGCGCAGCAGCCCGTTGGTGTTCTCATTGGAGGGCCGCTGCCAGGGCGAGTGCGGATCACAGAAATAGACCGCGCAGTCCGCGGCCACCGCGATCTGCTTATGCAGGGCCATTTCCTTACCCTGATCCCAGGTCAGCGACCGGCGCAGCGCGTCCGGCAGCCCCGCGATCACCGGGGTCACCGCCGCCGCGAACGCCGCCGCGGACTTGCCGTCCGGCAGCGGCACCAGCATCGTGTACCGGGTCGTGCGCTCTACCAGGGTGCCGATGTGCGATTTCCCGGCCCGGCCGTCGATCAGGTCACCCTCCCAGTGCCCGGGCACCGCCCGGTCAGCCGCCTCCGCCGGCCGCTCGCTGATCAGCACCATGCCCTCCATCCGGCCGCGCCGCCCGGCTCCGGCCCGCCGCGGCCTGCGCACATCCCGCCCGGTCCGCAGGTGCGCCGCCAGCTCCCGGCGCAGCGCCCCCCGGCCCTGCACATACAGCGACTGATAGATCGTCTCCGCCGACACCCGCATCTCCGGCCTGCCCGGGAACTCCGCCTTCAGCCTCGCGCTGATCTGCTCCGGCGACCACTCCAGCGACAGCTTGCCCGCCACCCATTCCCGCAGCTCACCACAGACCGCCAGCTTCGCCGGCTTCGGCCGCCGCCCCCGCGCCAGCGCCTCCCGCTCCGCCAGATGCGCCCGGTACACCCCCCCGACGCTGTTCCTGGCCACCTCCCGGCACACCGTCGACGCGCTGCGCCCCGGACCCAGCCGCGCCGCGATCTGCCGGTACGGCAGCTTCTGCGCCAGCCCGACCGCGATCTCCTCCCGCTCCCACCGCGCCAGAAACCGCCCCGACCCCGCCACCGGGCCATTCCCCTTCACCCCGCCCGCCGCAACCACCCACCCCCGCGCCGTCTCACGCCCCGCCCCCGCCGCAGCCGCAGCCTCCTCCGTCCCCAGACCCGCACGAACCCCATCCCAAAACGCCACCCGCACCTCACGAGACAGCGCCGGACGACCCAGCTTCCTCACAACGAACCTCCGAAAAGGCAACCGTTGCAACGACCGGAAGAATCCGGCGCTAGGAGCCTGCTGAAAAGCCCGGGCCGCTCATTTGGCGTGCTTGGCCGGTGTTCCAGTATCTGGGATGATTCAGTCATGCAGGGCTTCGAGCGGGCAGGCGGGGAGTTACTGGACGCTGCGGCGCTGGCCGGGCACCTGGTCCCGGCGGGCAGCATGTTCGCGTTCCTGGCCGCGCACCGGGCCGAGATGTTCCCGGACGCTGATTACGCGGACCTGTTCGCCGCGCCGGGGGTGGGCCGGCCGTCGCTGCCGGCCACCCAGATGGCGGCGGTGCTGACCCTGCAGGTGCTGCATGATTTCTCGGACCGGGAGACCGCCGAGGCGGTCCGGTTCGATGTGCGGTGGAAGGTGGCGACCGGGTTGTCGCTGGCCGATGCGGGGTTCGACCCGTCGTCGCTGGTGTACTGGCGGAACCGGATCGCGAAGTCGAAGCGGCCGCACCGGGTGAACAACGCGGTCAGGAAGGTGATCGAGGAGACCGGGGTGCTGAGGGGCGCGCGGCGGGCGGTGGACTCCACGATCCTGGCCGATGCGGTGGCCACCCAGGACACCGTCACCCAGCTGGTCTCCGCCATCCGCAAGGTGGCCCGGGAGGTGCCCGGCGCGGCGGACCAGATCGCGCAGGTGTGCACGGGCCACGACTACGCTGAGCCCGGCAAGCCGAAGATCGACTGGGATGATCCCCGGGCGAAGGAGGCACTGGTGTCCGCGCTGGTCAACGACGCGAACACCCTGGTGGCTGCGCTGGAAGGCCGTCGCCTGGATGAGCGGGCCGCCTGCGCGCTGGCGCTGCTGGCCCTGGTCGCCGGTCAGGATGTCGAGCCCGCGGAAGGCTCTGATGGCCGGGACGGGCGGTGGCGGATCGCCCGCAAGGTCGCCGAAGACCGGATCATTTCCACCGTGGACCCTGAGGCCCGGCACACCCGCAAGTCGCCCGAGGCCCGCAGGGACGGCTACCGGGCGCACCTGGCCGCCGACCCCGAGACCGGGATCATCACCGATGAGAAGTTAACCCGGGCTGCCGGGCAGGAGAACTCCGACCCGGCGGTGGCGGAGGAGTTCCTGGCCGCCGGTGCCGGCGCAACCCCCGGTGCCAGCAGCGGCAGTGGCGGTGACAACGGCGGCGGCGGTGACCCGCTGGCCTGGTACGGCGACTCCGCTTACGGCACCGGTGACCTGCGTGATGCGATCGAGAAGGCCGGGCACCAGGCGGTGATCAAGCCCAGGCCGCTGCGCCCCGCTGTCGAGGGCGGGTTCACCGTCGACGACTTCACCGTGGACGAGCAGGCCGGCATGGTCACCTGCCCGGCCGGGCACACCGTCGGCTTGAGCCGCACCCGCGTCGCTACCTTCGGCGTTCTGTGCCGCGGCTGCCCGCTGCGGGCACAATGCACCACCTGCAAGACCGGCCGCAAGCTCGTCCTGCACCAGCGTGATGACCTGCTGCGTGCCGCCCGCCGGGACTGGGCCGCCGGCACTGGGCTGCGCAAGGACTACATGGCCCGCCGGCCCAACGTGGAACGCGCCGTCGCCCAGGTCGCCACCTGGCGGGGACGCCGGCTCAAGCTCCGCTACCGCGGCACCGCGAAAAACCACGCCTGGCTCAAGCGCCGTACCGCCGCGCTGAACCTGCGCAACCTGACCGGGAGGGGGCTGGCCCGCCGGGACGGCGCCTGGGCGCTGGCCACCTGACCAGGCGGCCAGGCCCGCACGGCATGCCCTTAAAACGGATCCGGCTCGATGGCTCGCCATGTCCCAGACACGAAAGGCTACCGGGGAGGGCCGGATCTCAAGCGCAGACGGGCTGGCCACAGGTACCGGACCGGGCACTCGGCAGCCACGCAGAGCCCCGGGAACTGGCTTTTTCAGCGCCCTCCTAGGGCGTAATTCTGGCTCGGCGCTCCGGCGCTCCAGCGCTCTGGGGCTCCGGCGCTGACGGGCAATGCTCCGGACTTTCACGCCTGCGCGGCGCCCCGCGGGGATACCAAGACTTACCGGCAGAGTTTTCGCCCGCAAATACTGCCCAAAACTCTGCCGGTAAGCCGAGAGCCGTGGCTCCGGCGGATGAGGGTGTCGGCAGAATTTTGTGCCAGGAGCACCTGGGGCTGGACGTACTGATCAGCTTGCCGAAAACTCCGCCACAGCGGAGATAGCGACGTTGTGCGTCCAGCGCCGCGCCTACGCCCGGGTGTCTACCGGCTGCCTCGCGTGTCAGTATGACGGCATGGTGGATGCTCGTGCGGGACAGCCCGCTGCTGCTGAGGACCTGGTCGACGTTGCGAAGCTGGTCACCGCCTACTACGCGGTGCACCCCGATCCGGGCGATCCCGTGCAGCGGGTGTCGTTCGGTACCTCCGGTCACCGCGGGTCCGCGTTCGCGGCGACGTTCAACGAGGACCACATCCTGGCCACGACCCAGGCGATCTGCGAGTACCGGGCGGCCGAAGGCATCGACGGCCCGCTGTACCTCGGCGCCGACACGCACGCTCTGTCCGAGCCGGCCCAGGTCAGCGCGCTGGAGGTGCTGGCCGCGAACGGTGTCCGCGTGCTGGCCGACACGCGTGGCGGGTACACGCCGACTCCGTCGGTGTCCCGGGCGATCCTGGCGCACAACGCGGCCGACGCGGGCCCACGGGCGGACGGGATCGTGGTCACGCCCTCGCACAACCCGCCCTCGGACGGCGGGTTCAAGTACAACCCGCCGGACGGTGGCCCTGCGGGCACCGACATCACCCGGCAGATTCAGGACCGGGCCAACGACCTGCTCGCCGAAGGGCTCAAGGCGGTGCGCCGCATCCCGTACACGCGGGCGGTCGCGGCCGAGACCTCCGGGAAGTTCGACTTCCTTGACGCCTACGTATCGGCCCTCGGCCAGGTGGTGGATCTGGCCGCGATCAGGGACGCGGGGGTGCGCATCGGGGCCGATCCGCTCGGCGGGGCGAGCGTGGCCTACTGGGGTGAGATCGGCGAGCGGTACGGCCTGGACCTGAACGTCGTCAACCCGGACGTTGACGCGACGTTCCGGTTCATGACGCTGGACTGGGACGGCAAGATCCGGATGGACTGCTCGTCGCCGTACGCGATGGCCAGCCTGATCGGCCGGCAGCACGAGTTCACGATCGCGACCGGGAACGACACCGACTCCGACCGGCACGGCATCGTCACGCCGGACGCGGGCCTGCTCAACCCGAACCACTACCTCGCGGTCGCCATCGACTACCTGTACCGGCACCGGGACGGCTGGCCGTCCGCGGCCGCCGTGGGCAAGACGCTGGTCAGCTCCTCGATGATCAACCGGGTCGCCGAGGGCCTGGGCCGTACCCTGCTGGAGGTGCCGGTGGGGTTCAAGTGGTTCGTGCCCGGGCTGCTGGACGGTTCGGTGGCGTTTGGCGGCGAAGAGAGCGCGGGGGCGTCGTTCCTGCAGCGTGACGGCTCGGTGTGGACGACGGACAAGGACGGGATCATCCTGGCGTTGCTGGCGTCCGAGATCACCGCCGTGACCGGGCACTCACCGTCGCAGCTCTACGCCGATCTCACCGGCCGGTACGGTGCGCCGGCGTACGCCCGCATCGACACCGCGGCCACCCGGGAGCAGAAGGCCGCGCTGGCCAAGCTGTCACCCGAGCAGGTCACCGCGAGCGAGCTCGCGGGAGAGAAGATCATCGCCAAGCTGACCGCCGCGCCCGGCAACGGGGCTCCGATCGGCGGCCTGAAAGTGGTGACCGCGACCGGCTGGTTCGCGGCCCGCCCGTCCGGCACCGAGGACGTCTACAAGCTCTACGCCGAGTCCTTCCGCGGTTCGGACCAGCTCGCCGCGATCCAGGAGCAGGCGAAGGAGATCATCGCCGCCGCCATCAGCTGACCGCATCGCCGCCGCCCAGGTCCGCCACGTCTGCCGCGCCCGCCAGTCCGGCGGTCGCGGTGGAACCGGCCCGTGCCCCCGCACGCACGAGCGCCCAGGTTTCTTCTTCCTGTCGCCGCATTACCGGCTCTTCGAAGTTAACCGGGGTGGCGTAGCGGTCTTCTGACGGTGCGTGGCGATTGGGCAGGGGCTGGCGTGTCGCTGCATAAGAGCGCCCGCGGCTTTCAAGATCATGGTTCTTTCCACGGAAACATGATCATTAGAGAGCCACGGGCACGTGCGTCAGGATATGGCGTCGCGGCTGTTCGCGCTGGAAGGCGCGGAGGTCGCAGAGGTCGATGAGGAGCCCGGCGGCGGCCGGACGGTGTGGCTGGTGACGGCGGACCCGGACGCGCGGGCATGCCCGGTGTGCGGGATGGCGTCGGCGCATGTCAGGGAGCAGGTGGCGACCCGCCCGGCGGATGTGGCCCATGGCGGCGGCCAGGTCAGCGTGATGTGGGTGAAGCGGCGGTGGGAGTGCCGGGTGGCGTCCTGCCCGCGTAAGACGTTCACCGAGTCACTGCCGGCTATCCCGGCGCGGTGCCGGGTGACGGAGCGGCTGCGTGATCACGCGGGGCGGCTGGTCGCGGAGGGCGGGCGGACGGTGGCGCAGGCGGCGCGTGAGTGCGGGCTGTCATGGCCGGTGGCGCATCAGGCGTTCGCAGCGCACGTGGACCCGCTGCTGGAGCAGCCGCCCGCGCCGGTGACGCACCTGGGCATCGATGAGCACCGGCGTGGCCGGCCCCGGTGGCGGGCCGATGCGGAGACCGGCGAGTACGTTTTGCAGGCAGACCGCTGGCATACCTGTTTCTTTGACCTGTCCGGCGATCAGGGGCTGCTGGGGCAGGTGGAGGGCCGCACCGCCGATGACGCGGCGTACTGGCTGGCCCAGGCACCGCCGACCTGGCGGGACGCCATCCAGGTCGTTGCCATCGACATGTGCGCCATCTACGCCGCGGCGGTGCGCCGGGCGCTGCCGCGCGCGCAGCTGGTGGTGGACTTGTTCCACGTCGTGCAGCTCGCGGTGAAGATGACCGGGGACGTGCGCCGCCGGGCGGTGCGGGAGAAGTACGGGCGGCGCGGCCGGTCCGGTGATGCCGAGTACGGCATCAAGAGCCTGCTCGTGCGTAACCTGGAGCACCTGCGGCCGGAGCAGTTCGCCAAGGTCATGGACACCCTGGGCGCTGACCGGCACGGCCAGGAGATCGCCGCGGCCTGGATCGGCAAGGAAAAGCTCCGCGACGCGCTGAACCTGCGGGCCCGTATCACCAGATCCACGCCGTGCGAGCGTGACGTCCGCGGCCGGCTCGCCTGTTTCTATGACTGGTGCGCCCAGAACGACGACATCCCAGAGCTGCTCACGCTGGCCAGGACGATATCGAAATGGGAAGACGAGATCGTCGCGGCGGTCCTGACCGGGGTGACAAACGCGAGGTCGGAGGCCCTGAACAGGCTCGCGAAGCTGGAAGCCCGGATGGCCTATTCCTTCCGCAATCCCGCGAACCAGCGCCGCCGTGTCCGGATCGCCTGCACCCGGGCCGCCCGGCGATCCCGGACCGTCACACCGAGACGATCACGTCAGGTAACCGGACGGCAACCCGACCCCGGTTAAGTTCGAAGAGCCGCATTACCTTCCTGTCGCCGCATCATTCACATGTGCAACGACTGCGACTCTGCTTACGCCCACCGTCGTAAATGTTCACCGCTTTTCATCGCAATTCCACGCTCGCGCTGCGGCGCGCGGTTAAGCTCGGCTCGCAGTCGTTCTACACACGTTGTCAAAGCGATCTTGTTTCTCAGGCCGAGGCTGGGCAACCGCGGGAGATACGCATGATCAAAAGGACGATGGGCTGGTTTACCGCCGGGATCGGCGCCATTTCGCTCGGTGCCGGCGTGGCGATTGCGCCGGCCGCACCCGCGTCGGCCAGTTCCGTGCCGCGGTTCGATCACGTGGTCATCGTGGTCATGGAGAACAAGAATGAGGACGCCATTATCGGGCGCCCGGATGAAGCTCCCTACCTGAACAAGCTGGCCAGCGCTGGGGCCGTGTTCAGCAATTCCTACGCCGTGGCCCATCCCAGCCAGCCCAACTACCTGGCGCTGTTCTCGGGATCGACGCACGGCGTCACGAGCGATGACTGCCCGCAGAACCTTGGCAACGTGCCTAACCTCGGTTCCGAGCTGATCGGCGCGGGGCAGACATTCGCCGGCCATTCAGAAAGCATGCCGTCCACCGGCTACGCCGGGTGCGGCAGCTACCTTTCTCTCGGCTATATTCGCACGCACAATCCGTGGGCTGACTTCAGCAATGTGCCGGCCGCCAGCAATCGCACCTTCGCCAGTTTCCCGGCGAACTACGCCAGCCTCCCGACGGTCTCGTTCGTCATCCCGAACCTGTGCCATGACATGCACTATTGCTCACGCGACACCGGCGACAGCTGGATTCAGAACCATCTCAGCGGATACGCCCGCTGGGCGCAGAGCCACAACAGCGTGCTCATCGTCACCTGGGATGAGGACGGCACGATCCTCGGGCTGGGCGGCGACGGCAACAAGATCCCCACCGTCTTCTATGGCGCCCACGTGCGTCCCGGGACCTACGGCGAGAAAACCGGCCACTACGGCGTGCTGCGCACGGTCGAGGACATGTACGGCCTGCCGCACGCCGGAGCGAGCGCCAGCGCGGTGCCGATCACTGACGTGTGGCAGTAACGGAACGGTACGCAGGCCGGCCCGGGGGTGCGGTGGCCGGCTGGCTCCTCTAGCCGGGACGGTAACGCGCCGATGGCGTTGAGGGCAGCCCTGGCGTCCGGGGGCAGCTCCAGGTCAGCCGCGCCGGCATTGTCGCGCAGGTGGGTCTGCGAGGACGTTCCCGGGATCAGCAGGATGTTCGGGGAGCGGTGCAGCAGCCAGGCCAGAGCGACCTGCGGCGGCGTGCGGCCGAGCCGGGCCGCGACATCGCCGAGCACGCGGGCCGGCGGCCCGGAGAGCCCGCCCAGCGGGAAGAACGGCACGTACGCGATGCCCTCTGCCGCGCACCGGTCGAGCAGCGCGTTGTCCGTGCGGTGGGCCACGCTGTACTGATTCTGCACGCACACGACCCGGGCCACGTGCTGCGCCTCGGCCAGTTGGCCGGCGGTGGCGTTGCTGAGGCCAAGATGCCTGATCAGGCCCTGGCTCTGCAGGTCGGCGAGGACCCCGAACGGCTCGGCGACCGGGGCGGGCCCGGGACGTCCCGCGGGCGCGCCCACCTGGAAGTTGACCACATCCAGCGCCTCGAGCCCCAGGTGCCGGAGGTTGCCGTGCACGGACGCGATGAGCTCTTCCCGGGACGACGCCGGGCGCCAGGACCGGTCACGGGCCCGGCGGTAGCCGACCTTGGTGACGATGTGCAGGTCGTCGGGGTAGGGATGCAGCGCCTCGCGGATCAGGTCGTTGACGGTGTCCGGACCGTAGGAGTCGGCCGTGTCGATGTGCGTCAGACCCAGCTCTGCAACGCTACGTAGCACGCGGATCGCGGCGCCGCGGTCGCGGGGCGGCCCCCACGCACCCGGGCCGGCCAGCTGCATCGCCCCGAAGCCCATCCGGGTGAGCGTCAGGTCCCCCGTCAGCGGGAAGCTGCCGCCGGTGACGTCACCGCGCATAGCGAGTCCTTTCGCCGGGTCATCGCCAGCCATTCAATCGCATGCCCGGCCGACCATGATCAGCCCGCGGCCCGCTATCCGTGGGTGAACTCCGGCTGGTCCAGCACGCGCAGCCAGCTGCCATCCGGCTGGCGCCGAACGACCTGGGCGCGCGCTCCCGCGCCGTCCCGTGGCGGTGTCGACGTCAGGGCCAGCTCGCCGCTGACCAGCGTGGGCAGCGGGGTCTCGGGCTCGAAATGCGGGCGGCCGGCCAGCACGGCGGCCCACAGGGCCCGGATGGCCTCGCGGCCGGTCGTCTGCGATCCGGGCGGGTAGGCGAGCACGGCATGTTCCTCATACAGGCTCGCCACCCCGTCGGCGTCGCCCGCGTTAGAACGCTCGACGAACAGCCGTGTGAGGTCCTCGGGGGTCATGGCCTTCTCGCGCGCCGTCATGGCTCTCCTTCCAGCCTGAAGTGATCCATGACCAGCCTGCCGTGCGCATAGTGAGAAGTCCAACAGATTGTTCTTATGACTACTAGAATTAGAACTTATGGAATTGCGGCAGCTGGAGTACCTCGTCGCGGTCGCCGAGGAGGCGAACTTCACGCGCGCGGCCGAGCGGGTGCGCATCAGCCAGTCCGGGGTCAGCGCGCAGATCCGGCAGCTCGAACACGAGCTTGGCGTCGAGCTCATCGACCGGTCGGCCCGGCGTGCCTCGCTCACCAGCGCGGGTGAGGCCGTACTCACGCACGCACGTGCCGCGCTGGCGGCCGCGGGCGCGGCCCGGCGGGCCGCCGACGACGTGAACGGGCTGCTGCGCGGCCAGCTCGCGGTGGGCATGGTGACCGGCTGCACCGTGACCCCGCTGTTCGACGCGCTGGCCGCCTTCCACCAGGCGTACGGCGGAGTGGAGATCACGCTGACGGAGGGCAGCTCCGCGTTGCTGACCGCTGGCGTACGGGCGGCCGAGATCGACCTGGCCCTGGTCGGCGTGGCGGGCGCGGCGCCGGCCGGCGTCGGATCGTTCACCGTGGTTAGTGAGCGCCTGGTCGCGGTGGTCCCGTCCGGCCATCCCCTTGGTGACCACCCGCAGCCGGGACTGCGCGCAGTGTGCGGCTATCCGCTGGTCTGCATGCCGCCGGGTACCGGCCTGCGCGCTGTCCTCGACCAAACGTGCGCGGCCCAGGGCATCCGGCCGGTGGTGGCGGTTGAGGCCAGCGCGGGCGAGGCGATCGCCCAGCTCGCGCAGCGCGGGCTGGGCGTGGGCATCCTGAGTGAGTCGATGACCGCCACCGGCCAGGACGGGGTGACGGCGCTGGTCATTGGGGACGTCGAGGTCCCCGCCGTTCTCGCGGTGATCTGGGCGCCGACCGCGTCACCGGCGCTGCGCGAGCTCATCGCGCGGTGCCGCGCCGCCTTCGGCGGCCCGCAGGCCTGAGCCGGCGGGAGAACGCGGGCCCGAGCCGCAGGCCCGAGCCGGCCGGAAGAAACGGGCTGATCCGGCGGGAAGAACACGGCCTGATCTGGCGCGAATCGCTGGCCTGCTCCGTACGCTCGCCTCACCGCACAACATCCGGCACAATGAGGCTCTCTTTTGCGCACAGATATTGACATGGCTCAACGTCCATTCTAAATTTAGGAAACTTTCCTAATAGTGAATGCGCGTGGCCGGACCGGGACGGCGAACCGCCGCAGCCGGCCCCAGCCTCCGGCCTGCGGCCCCCGTGAAAGGCGGATCCCGCTATGCCCCGAGCTTCACGATGGCTTTCCTGTTCCGCGGCCCTGATCCTGGCCGGCGGTGTCAGCGGCGCTGCCTATGGCCTTACCGCGGCCCAGTCCGCCGGCGCGGCCACCAGCTGGCCCGCGCAGGGGGCGGCGGAGGCGGCGGAGGCACGCCGACCCCGACGCCCACACCCACGCCGCCCAACGGTTCGTGCGCGGCACCGTGGAACAACACGACCGCGTACGTCTCGGGAAACCAGGTCTCGTACAACGGCAGCAACTGGACCGCGAACCAGTGGAACGACAACGAGGTGCCCGGCGGCGCCTCGGGGGCCTGGAACAGCAACGGCCCCTGCTGACCGGTTCTGACCGGGTCCGCGGCAGCCTGGGCCGCCGCGGACCCGCTCTGCACAGGACGTGCGGCCGGCGGCGCACTTTTCGGCACAAAAACCGTTATCCATGGCTGGTGAGAGCGTTCTCCCATGCGGGATACTTTCTCCAGCACCTCGGGACTGCCCGGCGGTACCGCGCCTTACACGACGCTGGCCACCAGCCCTGCGACGCAGGAGGAGCCCTTCCTGCAGACCGGTGCCACCGGCGCCGACAGTGTGTTCGTCCCGGCCCTCCAGCACAATTCGTCCGGGCCGTCCTGGGCAGGCGGCGGCACGGCCGGCAGCGCGATCCCGATCAGCAAATTCTTCATCGCCACGCCCAGCACGTCCATCCTGGCCATCGACGCGGCGCTGGCCCTCGGGAAGGACCTGATCCTGACCCCTGGCGTGTACGACCTCAGGGCGCCGATCCTGGTCAGCCGTCCGAACACGGTGGTGCTGAGGCTCGGCTTCCCCACCCTGGTCCCGCTACGGCGTGGGCAGCTACTGCTTCTTCGACCTGGGTGTGCCGATCGAGTCGGCGACCGCGTTCTCGGTGCCGGATACCCCGGGCGTCCAGCTGAACGACGTGTTCACCCGGTTCCTGAACGGCTCGGGCGGCATCGACCACGTGGTCAACACCACGGGCGCGGCGGTAACCGCCGCCAGCCCGGGCCCCAGCGACGTCGTCACCTATCCCTGACAGGAGTGACCAAAGATCACGCAGGCCCCGCCGTGTCACGGCGGGGCCTGCCGTCAGTGGGCGATCTGGTCCGCGCGGTGTGGCAGCTTCCAGCCGGGCCTGACGAAGTGGCAGGTGTAGCCGTCGGGGTAGTTCTGCAGGTAGTCCTGGTGCTCGGGCTCGGCTTCCCAGAACGGGCCGGCCGGCTCGACCTCGGTGACCACCTTGCCTGGCCACAGGCCGGACGCGTCGACGTCCGCGATCGTGTCCTCGGCGACCCGCTTCTGCTGATCGCTGGTGTAGAAGATCGCCGATCGGTAGCTCATGCCGACGTCGTTGCCCTGCCGGTTCCGCGTGGTCGGGTCGTGGATCTGGAAGAAGAACTCGAGCAGATCCCGGTAGGAGATCTTCTCCGGGTCAAAGATGATCTCGATGGCCTCGGCGTGCGTGCCGTGATTCCGGTAGGTCGCGTTCGGCACGTCGCCGCCGGTGTACCCGACTCTCGTGGAGATCACCCCGGGCAGTTTGCGGATGAGATCCTGCACTCCCCAGAAGCAGCCCCCGGCGAGGATGGCCTTCTCGGTTTCACTGGTCACTGCGCTGCACCTCCGGTACCGCCCGCACGCGGGACGCCTCCTTCGTGCATAGCATCCCGCGCCGCCCGGCCGCTACCTGGCGCCGGTGCCCTGTTCGCGGTCGAGCGGGTTCAGGTCCGCGGCCTCGCCGAAGATGACCAGCACGTCGCCGACCCTCAGCCGCAGGTCGCGGGCCGGGCTGGCGACCAGCTGGCCATCGGGATGGCGGACCAGCAACGGCACGGCCGGCCCGCGCAGGTCCCGGATGGCCCGGCCCGCCAGCGGGGACCCCTCGGTGATCGCAAGCTCCTCCAGCCGCAGATCAGGCTGTCCCGCGCGGGCGACGTCGAAGAACTCGACCACGTGCGGCCGGATGGCCAGGTTCGCCATCCTGCGGCCGCTGGTGGCGTACGGCGACACCACGTGTGTGGCACCCGCCCGGTAGAGCCGGTCGGCCGACTGCTCCCGGGCGGCGCGGGCCACGATGAGCAGATCCGGGCTGAGCGAGCGGGCCACGATCGTGATGAAGACGTTCTCGGCATCGGAGTCGACCGCGCAGATCAGCCCCTGGGCCCGCCCGATCCCGGCCTGCCGGAGCACCGCCTCGTCCGAGGCGTCGCCGGTCAGGTAACACCGCTCGTCGTGTTCCAGATCCGGCTGCAGCTCAGCCCGGCTGTCCACGACGACGAACGGCACATTCTCGGCGTCCAGCTCACGGGCGATGGCCCGGCCGACCCGCCCGTAGGCGCACACGATGAAGTGGTTGTGCAGTTCGTCAAGACGGCGGCGCATGCGACGGCTCCGCGAGAACAGGCTGACCCGGCCCTCCACGATCGCGGCGGCCGCCAGGGCCAGGATGACGAAGAACAGGCCGACACCGAGGAAAGCCAGGCCACCGGTGAACAACAGCACACCGGTGGACAGGTGGCTGTCGCCCGGGAAGCCGACCGTGGTCAGCGTTAGCAGCGTCATGGCCACCGCGACCGGGAACGGATAGCCGAAGCCCAGGTAGCCCGCGATCCCCGCCGCGGCCAGCACGATGAGCGCGACCGCGACGAGAGCGCCGCGGGACAGCCGGAACCGCGGTCTCATCCATTCCGCCTCCTCCCGCGCGGCGCACGCGGGCCCTCCCCCGATAGCCCGCTAAGTCAAGCTTGAACTGCGGTAATAGTCTGGCCAGGGCCGAAAGGCCCAAATCTGCGGCAGGGAAAGCGCCGTCATCAGCGGCTCGCCGGCGGGTGCCTGGCCCCTGGTGACGCCGCACCGAGGGGCTAGACAACGACGGGCCGTCAGTTGTTCGATGGCTTACCCGACGATCAAGGGAAGAGTTTCTGACATGGCCAGTACGCCTCAGTCGCTTACCGGGATCAGCCTTGCCGAAGCCGGCGACCTCGCCGCTCAGCTACGTGTTGATTCTGTCCGGGCCAGCACCAGCGCCGGGTCCGGCCATCCCACGTCGAGCATGTCCGCCGCCGACCTGCTCGCCGTGCTCACCGGCCGCCATCTGCGGTACGACTGGGATGACCCGGGCAATGACGCCAACGACCATCTCATCTTTTCCAAGGGCCACGCCTCGCCGCTGCTGTACGCGGTCTACAAGGCGGTTGGCGTGGTGTCCGACGAGGAGCTGATGACCGGGTACCGGCGGTTCGGGTCACGGCTGGAAGGACACCCGACCCCGGTGCTGCCGTGGGTGGACGTGGCCACCGGATCGCTGGGCCAGGGCCTTCCCGACGGCGTGGGAGTCGCGCTGGCCGGGAAGTATCTCGACCAGCTCCCCTACCGGGTATGGGTGCTGTGCGGGGACAGTGAGATGGCCGAGGGCTCGATCTGGGAGGCTCTCGACAAGGCCTCCTACTACCGGCTGTCCAACCTGATCGCGATGGTCGACGTTAACCGGCTCGGCCAGCGGGGGCCTACCGAGCTGCAGTGGGATCTGGCCGCCTACGCACGACGCGCGGAAGCGTTCGGGGCACGCGTCCTGACGATCGACGGTCATGACCTGGCCGAGATCGACCAGGCGCTGGCCACCGCCGGGGACCTGCAGGGCGATCAGCCCACGGTGGTGCTGGCCCGGACCATCAAGGGCCGCGGGTTCTCCGAGGTCGAGAACGAGAACGGCTGGCATGGCAGGCCATTCCCCCCGGACATGGCCGAGCGCGCGATCGCCGAACTGGGCGGCGAGCGGCACCTGACCGTCCGCGGCCCGCGGCCCGGGCCGCCGGCGCATCCCCCGGTGGCGGCGCAGGCACCAGGCACCCCGCAGGCGCCGGTCCCGGCGGCCAGGTACTCGGTCGGCGACCGGGTCGCCACGCGCAAGGCCTACGGCGACGCCCTCGCCGAACTGGGTGCCAGCCAGCCCCGGATCGTGGCGCTGGACGGCGAGGTGAGCAACTCCACGCATGCGGACGAGTTCGCGCACGCCTTCCCCGCGCGCTACTTCGAGATGTTCATCGCCGAGCAGCAGATGGTGGCCGCGGCCGTCGGGCTGAGCGTCCGGCACTACGTTCCCTTCGCCTCCACGTTCGCGGCCTTCTTCACCCGCGCCTACGACTTCATCCGGATGGCGGCCATCTCGCAGGCGGACATCCGGCTGTCCGGCTCACACGCGGGGACCGAAATCGGCGCCGACGGGCCATCCCAGATGGCCCTGGAGGATCTGGCCATGATGCGGGCCGTCCACGCGTCCACCGTCCTGTACCCCAGTGACGGCACGAGCACGGCCGCGCTGGTCGGCGAGATGGCCGCCCGGCCGGGCGTCAGCTATCTGCGGACCACCCGCGGCGCGTACCCCGTCCTCTACGACGCCGCCGAGACCTTCCCGATCGGCGGCTCGAAGGTCCTGCGCTCGAGCCAGCGGGACGTCGTGACGCTGATCGGCGCCGGTGTCACCCTGCACGAATGCCTGGCCGCCGCCGACCGGCTGGCCGCCGACGACATACACGCGCGGGTGATCGACCTGTATTCGGTCAAGCCCATCGACACGGAGACGCTGGTCGCCGCGGCCGCGGTCACCGGCGGGCGGCTGGTCGTGGCCGAGGACCACCACCCAGAAGGCGGCCTCGGCTCCGCGGTGGCTGATGCCCTGCTGGAGGCGGGCCCGCAGAAGCTCTGGGTCACGCATCTGGCCGTCCGCGACATGCCCGGCTCGGGCACCAGCAGCGAACTGCTGGCCGCCGCCGGTATCGACGCCCGGCACATCGAGGCGGCCGCCCGCGACCTGCTCAATGCCACCTGACCGCCCCGTGGCCCGGGGGCACGTCACGGGCGGGCTGCAGTGGCTGCGGTCCCGGGACGCCGGCCTGTCCGCACTGCGCAGGGCGGGCCGGGCCGCGATCGTCATGCCGGCCATGCTCGCGCTGTGCGAGAAGGTCATCGGCAACGCGGCCATGGCCACGTTCGCCGCGTTCGGTTCGCTCGCGATGCTGCTGTTCGTCGCGTTCGGTGGCACGATGCGCGAACGCCTGGCCGCGCAGGCCTCGCTGATCCTGGCGGGCGCCGTCTTCATCTGCCTCGGCACCCTGGCGTCCCGGGCGGCGTGGCTGGCGGCCATCGCGATGTTCGCCGTCGGCTTCGCCGTCCTGTTCGCCGGCGTCGTCAGTTCGGTGCTGGCCAGCGCGTCGACCTCGCTGCTGCTCGGCTTCATCCTGCCGGTGTCGCTGGCCGGGCCGGCCAGCTCCATCCCGGCCCGCCTCGGCGGCTGGCTGCTGGCCGGTGCGGCGTCCCTGATCGCCATCGTCGTCCTGTGGCCCGCTCCGGCCAGCGATCCACTGCGGATGCCCCTGGTCCGCGCCTGCGCTCTGCTCGCGCGGCGGATGCGCGCCGAAGTCGGTCACGTGCGCGGCGGTTCCGGGATCGGCCAGGCCGCCGTCGACGCCGAGGTCGCCGAGTCCGCCGCGGCGATCCGCAGCTTGCGCACGCTGTTTTTCGCCACCCCCTACCGTCCCACCGGCCTGACGACCGCCGCCCGCATTCTGGTCCGGCTGGTGGACGAGCTCGTATGGCTGGACACGATCCTCGGGCGGATGCCCACGGGAACTCCGGCCGGGCCGGCCTTCAGCGCGGTCTGCGAGGTCAAGCTGGCGGCCGCGGCGCTGCTGGAGCGCGGCGCCGCGCTGCTGGAGGCGCCGCACGGGCCGATGGTCGAGATCGAATTGTCCCTGCGCGAACTGCGGAAGGCCCGGGACGCGATGGAACAGGCCGCCATGTCGGCCATCTCGGCCGGCCGTGAACCGGCCGGCCGCGTGGACCCGGCCGCGCCGGGCGGCGCCGCCGGTACGCCCGCGGCCGACTACGTCAGCTCGCTCGAGCCGTCCTTCCGCGCGCAGGAACTCAGCTTCGCGACCTCGGCCGTCGGCGCGAACATCCAGCTGGCGGTGGCCGCGCGGGAGCGGACCTGGCGGCAGCAGCTGCTGGGCCGCCAGCCCCAAGGGGCCGGCGGCGCGCTGTCGTCGGCGCAGGAAAGGGCCAGAGCGCATGCGGAACGGCACTCCTTCTGGCTGCACAACAGCGTCCGCGGCGCGACCGCCCTCGGGCTGGCCGTCCTTGTCGCCGACCTGACCGGCGTGCAGCACTCGTTCTGGGTCGTCCTCGGCACCCTGACCGTGCTGCGGTCCAACGCGCTGAGCACCGGGCAGAACGTGCTGCGCGGGCTGGCGGGAAACGTCGCCGGAGTCATCATCGGCGGAGCGCTCATCCTCGCTATCGGCAGCAGCAACACCGTGCTGTGGTTCTTGTTCCCGCTGGCTGTCCTGCTGGCGGGCCTGGCGCCTGCCGTCATCTCCTTCGCCGCGGGCCAGGCCGCCTTCACGATCACGCTGGTGATCCTGTACAACATCATCGCGCCGGCCGGCTGGAAGGTCGGCCTCATCCGGATCGAGGACGTCGCGATCGGCTGTGCGGTCAGCCTCGTCGTCGGCGTGCTGTTCTGGCCACGCGGCGCCGGCTCGGCGTTCGGCCAGGCCACGGCCGAGGCATACACCGAGACCGCCGGCTACCTGCGCAGCGCGGTGATGTTCGGTGTGGCCCGCTGTGACGGGCAACAGCCGGCCACCCCCGCTCCGCGCGAGGAGAGCCTCCGGGCCGCGGCCGCCGGCCGGCGGCTCGACGACGCGTTCCGCGGCTTCCTGGCCGAGCGTGGCGCCAAGCACCTGCCGCTGCCGGACGTTACCGCACTGATCACCGGGGCCGCGGTGCTGCGGCTCACCGCCGACGCCGTGGTCGACCTGTGGGAACACGGCGACGGCGGTGCTCCCGCCGGGGACCGCACGGCGGCCCGCAACGAAGTCCTCACCGCCGGCACGCAGGTGTTCAGCTGGTACGAGGCCATGGCGAACGCGCTGTCCGGGGCGGGCGAGGTGCCCCGGGAACTGCCGCCCGACGAGGCGGCGAACGGGCGCCTCATCGACGCCGTCCAGCGGGACCTCGGCGGCACCGACGGGCAGGGGACCGCCACGGCCGTCAGGATGATCTGGACCGCCGACCATCTCGACGTCGCGCGGCGGCTGCAATCGCGGGTGGCCGGGCCGGCCCGGCAGGCCGCTAGCTACCAGCGCGGTCGTGGCCGGGCAGGCGCGGCCGCACCGCCTCAGCGAATAGGGCGGTCACGTCAGCATGCCGTTCCGGCGCGCAGGCCGGGCTGAAGATCACTGTCTCCGCGCCCGCCGCGTGGTACTCCGCGAGCCGGGCCACGACCGTGTCCGGGTCGCCGTGCAGCAGGTACCGGCCGGCGAGGGAGCTGAAATCCTGGCGGTAGACGTGACTGACGAACTCCACGGCCTCGCGCCGGGCCCGGCCGGCGTCGGCGTCGACCGAGCCCCAGATGAACAGGGCGCCGCCGACGGCCGCGGCGGGCCGTCCCGCCTCCGCCGCGAACTCCCGCACCTGGGCGAGGCTCCGCCCGAAGGACCCCGGGCTGACCATGTACGGCATCCAGGCATCGGCGAACCGGCCGGCCCGGCGCATCGCTGGCGTCTTCCGGCCGCCCACCCAGATCGGGGGTGGGGGCGCTGCACGGGCGGCGGATCCAGCCGGAGGTCCCGCAGCGACCCGAACTGCCCGTCGGCGGTGACGCGCTCACCGGACAGCAGCCGCACCAGGACCGCGAGCGCTTCGTCGGCGCGCGCGCCCCGGCCCTCGACGGGGACACCGCTCGCCGCGAACTCCGGCGGGAACTCCCCGCCGACGCCGACGCCGAGGTCGAAGCGGCCACGAGAGATCAGGTCGAGGGTGGACGCCAGCTTCGCCGCCATCGCCATCGGGTACAGCGGGAGGATCGTGAGCGCGCTCAGCAGCCGGACCCGCTCGGTGACCGCGGCGGCGGCCGCCAGGGTAACGAAGGCGTTGGCCGTCGGTCCGTGAAAGAACACGTGCTCGCCGGCTGCCACCAGGTCGAATCCGAGCTGCTCGGCGCGGCGGGCTTCCGCGGCGGCGGCGCCGGCATCCCCGGCCGTGCCGAGCATCAGGCCTGTTCTCATGGGTTCTCCGTGACGTGGCAGAGCGCCGCTCCCTCGGCGACGGTATCGCCCGCGCAGACCCGCAGCCCGGCGATCCGGCCGGGGTGCGGCGCGCGCAGCGGGTTTTCCATCTTCATGGCCTCCACGATGGCGATCACCTGCCCGGCGGTAACCTGCTCGCCCTCCGCTACCGCCACGCGCACGACCGTGCCCTGCATGGGCGCGGTCACGCTGCCGCCGACCGCCTGCCCGGCTCGTTCCAGCCGCTCGCGGGCCTGATCGCGCGCGCGGGCCAGCGGTCCCTCGCGGGCCTGGGCCAGGCCGGGCACCGCGGCGGTCAGCCAGCGGCGGCCGATCCGGATCGGCACCCGCCCGTCGCCCGGGCCGGGGCCCGCGGGCAGCCCGGCGGCCGCGGCGGGCAGGTACTCCTGCTCGATCCACCGCGTGTGGACGGCGAAACCGTCCGGGCCGTCGGCGGTGAACGCGGGCTCGGCCAGGACCGCGCGGAGGAACGGCAGGGTGGTCTGGACCCCCGCGACGTCGAACTCGGCCAGCGCGCGCCGGGCCCGGTCCAGGGCCTGGCCCCGGTCGCGTCCGCTGACGATCACCTTGGCCAGCAGCGAGTCGAACTGGCCGCCGACGACGCTCCCGGATTCGGTGCCGGAGTCCACCCGGACGCCAGGGCCGGCCGGTGCGCGGAACCGGGTGATCGTGCCGGTGGAAGGGGCGAAGCCGCGCGCCGGATCCTCGGCGTTCACCCGGAACTCGATGGCGTGCCGGCGCGGCGTGAGGCCGTCCGGCCCGCTCGGGAGATCGGCGACGGCCCCGGTCTCCCCGATCGCGGCGGCGAGCGGCCGCCCGGCTGCGATCAGCAACTGCGCGCGGACCAGGTCCACATCGATGGTTTCCTCGGTCGCGGAGTGCTCGACCTGCAGCCGGGTGTTGACCTCCAGGAAGGACAGCTCACCGGCGGGCGAAAGCAGGAATTCGACGGTCCCGGCGTTGACGTAGCCCGCCTCGCGGCAGATGGCCGCGGCCACGCGGCCGAGCGTGGCCCGCTGATCGGCGGCCAGGAACGGCGCGGGCGCCTCCTCGACGATTTTTTGGTAACGACGCTGCAGCGTGCAGTCACGGGTGCCCGCCACCAGGACGGCACCGTGGGTGTCCGCAAGGATCTGCACCTCGACGTGTCGCCCGCGCTCGACGTAGGCCTCGGCGAAACACTCGCCCCGGCCGAACGCGGACGTGGCTTCGCGGACCGCGGCGTCGAACGCGGCGGTGATCTCGTCGGCGTCACGGGCAACGCGCAGGCCACGGCCGCCGCCGCCGTGCGCCGCCTTGATCGCGATGGGCAGCCCGTGCTGCGCGGCGAACCGGACCGCCGCCGCGGCGTCGGCGACGGGATGACGGGTGCCCGGCACCAATGGCGCGCCGGCCCGCTGCGCGATGGCGCGCGCCTGCACCTTGTCCCCTAGCGCGCGGATGACGCCGGGTGGCGGCCCGATCCAGGTCAGGCCGGCGTCCAGCACGGCCTGGGCGAAGCTGGCGTTCTCGGCCAGGAAGCCGTACCCGGGATGGACCGCGTCCGCGCCGGTCCGCTCGGCCGCGGCCAGGAGCTTCCCGATGCTGAGGTACGTCTCGGCCGGGCTCGTTCCCGCCAATCCGGTCGCCTCGTCGGCGACAACGGCGAAGGACGCGCCCTCGTCAGGATCCGCGTACACCGCGATGCTGGCCATCCCCGCATCGCGGCAGGCCCGGACGACCCGCAGCGCGATCTCGCCGCGGTTGGCGATCAGCACCCGCTTGAACTCGCTGGTCCCTGGCGTGCTCACGGCGGATCCGCCGGGCCAGGCGGGCCAGGCGGGCCAGGCGGGCCAGGCGGCTTCACGGCGCGGGCCAGCACGGCCCGGGCCATCCGCACGTGCACGTCGTCGACCATCTGCCCGCCAACGACGCCGACCCCCTCCGCGCCGGCCGCGACCACCGCCCGGGCGTGCGCCACCTCCTCCGGGGTCGGCGTGAACACCTGGTGGGCGAGCCCGATCTGTCGGGGATGAATGCACATCTTGCCCTGGTACCCGAGGGCCTGGCCGCGGCGGGCGTCCAGCACAAACTGGCCGTCGTCGGCGATGTCGGTGACGACCTGGTCGATGGCCGGGATACCGGCCAGGTACGCGGCGAGGCACACCTGGCTGCGGGCGTACAGCACCTCATCGCCGCCGGGGCTGCGGCGGCCGCCGATGTCGGCGATGTAGTCCTCCGCGCCGAAGTAGGCGCCGCTGAGGTCCCCGGCCAGCAAGGCCCGCGCGTCGGCGACGCCGAGCGCGGTCTCGATTCCGGCGATAACCAGCGCACCGGGCCGGGAATGGTCCGCGAGCGCCTGACGGACCTGGCGGACCTGGTCCCGGGTGGCCACCTTGGGCACCACGACGCCGGCCGCGGCGCAGCCCGCGGCGGCGGCGATGTCGGCGGCGAACCACGGGCTGCCGACGGGGTTGACGCGCAGCAGCACGGTGCTGACGCCGGCCGGCCCGAGCGCATCGATCGCATCGGCGGCGGTGCGCCGGGCGCTGTCCTTGTCACCGGGGGCCACCGCGTCCTCGAGGTCGACGGCCGCCACGTCGGGCGCGAGGCGGGGAATCTTCGCGATCATGTCGGCCCGGGTCCCCGACATGAACAGCATGCTGCGCACCCGCGTCAGCTCCGGCACGGCGGTCAGCCCCGTTCCGTGGCCGGCCGCGGTTCCGGGCGCTCCGGGCGCGGCCGGCATCGCATCATCGCGGCCCGCACCGCGATGCAGACCGTCTCCCCCCGCTGGTTGATGCCGTGGTGCTCGAAGGTCACGATGCCGGTGGACGGCCGGGACCGGGACCGGCGGGCGTCGAGAACGTGAGTCACCACGTGGATCGTGTCACCGGTGAACACCGGGGCCGGGAAATCCACCCGGGAAAAGCCCAGGTTGGCCACGGTGGTGCCGAGTGTCAGCTCGGGCACGGCCAGCCCGACGACCAGTCCCAGCGTGAAGAGGCTGTTGACCAGCGGCCGCCCGAATTCGGTGCCGGCCGCGAACTCCGCGTCCAGGTGCAGCGGCTGCGGGTTCATCGTCATCGTCGTGAACAGCACGTTATCGGTCTCGGTGACGGTACGGGTGGTCGCGTGCTCGACCCGCAGGCCCGGCTCGAGCTGCTCGAACCACCGTCCGGAGGCGGCCATCACACGCGGGAGGCCGCTTCGGCGGCGACGGCCTGCTGCACGGCCTGCAGCCCGGCCAGGTCCTCCATGGCACTAGTGTCGCCCCGCGAGGCGCCGAACGTGACGACGTCCCGCAGCAGCCGCCGCATGATCTTGCCGGTCCGGGTCTTCGGCAGTGCGGAGGTCAGGTACACAGCGCCGGGCCGGGCGTACCCGCCCAGGTGCGCGGTCACGCCGGCCGCGACCTCCTGCCGGACACGGCCCGGATCGGCGCCGTCGAGCAGGATGAGGAACGCGACCGGCACGGTGCCCTTGGTGGGGTCGGGCACGCCGACTACGGCGGCCTCCGCGACCTGGGGATGCGCGGTCGCGATCGCCTCGATCTCCAGTGTGGAGATGCGGTGCGCCGCGACGTTGAGGACGTCGTCGGCGCGGCCCAGAACCCACAAGTGCCCGTCCGCGTCGAGCACGGCCTCGTCATTGGTGCAGTAGGAGCCGGGAAAGCGGCTGAAATAGGCGTGCTGATACCGCTCCGGGTCATCCCAGACCGTCCGGGCCAGCGTCGGGAACGGCTGGGTGAGCACCAGGTTTCCCTTGGTGCCGGGCGGCACCGGCGTGCCAGCGTCGTCGACGATGTCGTAGACGTGCCCGGGCACGGCCGTACCGGTGGAACCGGGTTTGACCGCTTCCACCCCGGCGACCGAGTAGGCCCACGTGGAGCCGGTCTCGGTCTGCCCGTAGGCGTTGATCACCGGGACGCCGCCACCGAGGTGCCGTGTCGCCCAGGTGAACGTGTCACCGTCCAGCGGCTCGCCCTGGACGGTGACCAGCTTCAGGGCGGGCAGCGGGTGGGCGGCGGCGAGCTCGTCACCGTACTTACGCAGCATGCGCAGCAACGTCGGGGCGCCGAGCACCTTGGTGGCGTGGTGCTTCTCGCAGATCTCGTAGAAGCGCGCGTTGCTGGGGGTGTCCATCGCCCCCTCGAAGCAGGCGACCGTCATGCCGTTGGCCAGGCCCCCGACGACAGCCTGGATGGGGAACGTCAGCCAGCCGACGTCAGCCGCCACCCAGTACACGTCGCCCTCTTCGGGGCCGACCTGCCAGCGGACGTTGGCCCAGGTGCCGAGCAGGAAGCCGGCCACGCTGTGCACGACACCCTTTGGCCGGGCCTCAGTCCCGCTGGTGAAGATCAGGAACGCCGGGTCGTTCGCCTCCAGCGGTACGGCCGGCACCCCGTCCGGAGCCAGCGCGAGCGCGTCGGCGTAGGAGATCTCCCCGGGGAGCAGCGGCACGCTGCGCCCGGTGCGGTCGACGACGATCGTGTGCTCGACGGCGAGCCCCGCCTCCCGCGCGGCGCGCAGCGCGTCCAGCAGCGGCACGAGCCGCCCGCGGCGGTACGAGGCGTCGAGGACGATGACGGCCTTGGCCCGGGATGCCTTCAGCCGGGACCGCACGGCGTCGTGGCCAAACCCGGAGAACAGGATGGTGTAGACGGCGCCGATCCGGTTGCACGCGTGGACGGCGGTGAACGCCTCGATCGCGTTGGGCAGGTAGATCGCCACGACGTCACCCTTGGCGACGCCAAGCGAGACGAGGGCCCCGGCCAGCCTGCTGACCTCATCGGCGAGCTCCGCGTACGTCAGGGTGCGGACGTCGCCGGGTTCGCCTTCCCAGATGACCGCGGGCCGGCCCGCCGTGGCCGGGTCCTCGGCCCAGCGGTCCACGCAGTTGTCCGCGACGTTCATCAGGCCGCCGCCGAAGTAGCGGACGTCACCGAGGCCGCCGGCCCGGACAGTGTCCCACGGCCGCATCCAGCGCTGCTGCTCCGCGACCCAGGTCCAGTAGGCGTCAGGACTGTCGTCGTGCCGGGCCCGGGCCGCACGCAGCAGCTCGGCCTGCGCGGCCGAGCGCCACTGCTCTCGCAGCGGCTGCAGCGGCGTTGCCAGCAACTGCCTCAGATTGTCTGCCATAGACATCCTCCCCGGAGGTGACACTCGGTGGGCCCGGCCACCTGATCAGACCGGGCTGATGTGATGGTGGCGTCGCTGCGGCCCGCGGGTCCAGTGTTCCGCCTCGGCGAGTCGCGCGACCAGCTCCGCGCGCAGGTCCGCGGGTTCCACCACGGCGTCGACCACGAGCTCGCTGGCCAGCCGCAGCAGGTTGATGTCGGCGCGCTGCTCAGCGAGCCGCGCGCCGACGTAGCGGTCGCGCTCACCCGGGTCGTCGATCCCGGCGATTTTCCTGGCGTACATCGCGTTGACCGACGCCTCGGCGGCCATCGGCCCGATGGCCGCGGCCGGCAGCGCGATCGAGGCCCGGGGGCCGAAACCCGGGGCGCACATCGCGTAGTAGCCGGCCGCGTAGCTCTTGCGCAGGATGACCGAGAATTTCGGCACTTCGGCGCTGGCCATCGCGGTGATCATCTTCGCGCCGTGCCGGATGATGCCCTGCCGCTCGACCGCGGCACCCACCATGAACCCGGGCACGTCGTGCAGGAAGATCAGCGGCACGTTGAAGGCATCGCACATGGTGATGAACCGCGCCGCTTTGTCCGCGGAGTCCACGAAGATCGCCCCGCTGCGAACCTGCGGCTGGTTGGCCACGATGCCGACGACCTGGCCGGCCAGCCGGGCCAGGCCGACCACGATCTCCTCCGCCCAGCGCGGCTTGATCTCGAAGAACGAGCCCGCGTCGGCCAGCCCGTCGATGACCTCGTTGACGTCATAGCCTTCGGACCCGGCCACGGGGATCACGTCCGCCCAGTCGGGGCGGGCCGGGGCGGCGGCCGCCGACGCCGGCGGCCGCTGCTCCCAGCTGCCGGGCAGGTAGGACAGCAGCAGGCGGGCGGCGGTGATGGCCTCCCAGTCGGATCCGAAGACCTCGTCCGCGCAGCCGGAGACGGTGGCGTGCATGACCGCGCCGCCCATCTCCTCCAGGGTGCTCCGTTCCCCGGTGACCTTCTCCGCCACCCGCGGCGACGCCAGGTACATGGACGCGTTGCCCTCGACCATGCCCACCCAGTCGGTGAAGGCCGGCATGTACGCGCCGCCGGCCGCGGACGGGCCGAGCAGGCAGCAGATCTGCGGCACCCGGCCGGACAGGGCGACCTGCAGGTAGAAGATGCGGGAGGCCCCGCGGCGGTCGGAAAAGAAGCCGAGCTGCTCGGTCAGCCGCCCGCCCGCGGAATCGACCAGGTAGATCACCGGCAGCAGGTCCCGGTCCGCGCGCTCCAATATCCGGACCTGTTTCTCGCACGTCAGCCTGCCCCAGGAGCCCGCCTTGACGGCGAAGTCGTGCGCGATGACGGCGACCGGCCGGCCGTCGACGCGGCCCACCCCGGTCCGCACGCCGTCGGCGGGCAGCCCGTCGGCGCTGGCGTTCGCGAGCAGGCCGTCCTCCCGCCAGCTGCCCGGGTCCAGCAGGACTGCCAGCCGGTCGGCGACCTGCAGCTTGCCCGGCCAGCGGCTCGCGTCGTTGCCTTGGCGGGCCGCCGCGACGGCGGAGCGGACCGCTTCGGCCCGCTCCGCCGGGGTCGCCGGTGCGCCGTCCGCCTCGAGGCCCGGTGTGGTCACCCGCCCAGTCCCTTGGCCAGGATCTCGAGCTGGATCTCTTCGGTGCCGCCGCCGATGCGCAGCACCCGGGCGTCCCGGTAGTGCCGCGCGACGGGCGTCTCCTCCAGGAAACCGCTGCCGCCGAACAGCTGGACGCACTCGTCGACGATGTGGTTCGCCGCGATCGCCGCGTGGTACTTGGCCATGGCGACCGACGCTGCGGCCTCCGGGTGGCCGCTGTCCAGCCGTGCCGCCGCCCGGTAGGTGAGCAGCCGGGCGGCCTCCAAGTCCACCGTGAGCGCGGCGATACGGTGCTGGATCGCCTGCTTGCTGAGCAGCGGCACGCCGAACACCTCGCGGTCGCGGGCGTAGCCGGTCGCGGCGCGCAGGCTTTCGGCCGCGTGGCCCAGCCCCATCGCGGCCAACGTCAGCCGCTCCAGCTGGAAGGCCGACATGATCTGGTGGAAGCCGCGGCCCGGCTTGCCGAGCACGGCGTCCGCCGCGACCGCGCAGTCGGCCAGGATCACTTCCCGGGTGTCGGAAGCGTGCCACCCCATCTTGCGCAGCGGGCGGCCCAGGCGCAGCCCAGGATTGTCGGCCTCGACGATGAAGGTGGTGATCCCGCGGTGCCCGTCCGGCGAGGTGCGCGCGGCGACCACGAACACGTCGGCCAGGCCGGCGTTGGTGATGAACATTTTGGTACCGTCGAGCCGGAATCCCCCGCCCTCCGCGCCGTCCCCCGGCACGGGGGTCGCCCGGGTGGTGATGCCGCCCACGTCCGAGCCGGTGCCCGGCTCGGTGACGGCGATCGAGGCGATCTTCTCCCCCGACACCAGGCCGGGCAGGTAACGGGCCCGCTGCTCGCTGGTGCCGAAGTGCGCGATGTGCGGGGTGGACATGTACCCGGTGACCAGCGCGGTGACGGCGATGCCGCCGCTGGCCCTGGCCAGCTCCTCAGACAGCAGCACGATGGCGAGGGTGTCCCCGGCGCCGCCGCCGTACTCTTCCGGCACGGCCAGCCCCAGCAGCCCGGCGCTGCCCATTTCCTTGAGCAGCGCCGCAGGGGGACGGCCCGCTTCCTCGGACTCCTCGACCACCGGGCGTACCTGGCGGTCCACGAATGACCGTACGCTGGCCCGGAACTCCTCGTGCTCACGGTCAAGCTCCCAGCTCATCGTGGCGGTCATGAATGAACTCCTCGCGTGGACGAGCGGGCCGTACGCAGCACCTATCTACTAATTAACGTTCATTAACCCTAAGCTTCTCAGTGTGGAGAGGTCAACCACGGCGAGCCGGGCCACCGTCATCGAGGCGGCCTGCACGCTGTTCGCCGACCGCGGCTACCGCGGCACGTCCATGAAGGACATCGCCGAGGTGCTCGGGGTGAGCGCGCCCGGCCTGTACAACCACGTCAGCTCCAAGCAGGACATCCTCTACGCGATTATGGACAAGGCGATGGACCGGGCCATCACCGCCCTCGACGAGGCCATCGCCGGGGTGGAGGACGTGTCCGAGCAGCTGCGGCGGGCTACCGAATCGCTGGTGCTGGACTTCCTGCGGTACCCGGCCGAGGTCACGGTGTGCAACAACGAGGTGCGGACCCTGGACGCCCGCAACCGCCTCGCGATCGTGGCCAAGCGGGATCAGTACGCGGCGCGGTTCCGCCGGATCATTGAGCGCGGTCACCGCAGCGGCCGCTTCCGGACCAGCACGCCCGACCTGGCCGCCTTCGCCGTCCTGGAGATGGGCAACGGCGCCAAGTCCTGGTTCCGGCCCAGTGGCCGTTACCCGGACACCTACGTGGCACGCGAGTACGGCGACTTCGCCCTGCGCATCGTCGGCTGCACCGGCTGAGGGCGGCCGCCACTCCCGGGGCGATGAGCTGAGCAGTCACGGCCGCCTCCCCGCAAGGGAGAGGCCGGGACTGGCCGCCCAGCAGCGAGCGGCCAGCGTGTTCAAGCGATGTCTGGCTCAGGGGAAATTCCCGGTTGAGTGTCCGAGGGGGGACTTGAACCAATCGCACATCGGTTGGTGCTGGCCGCTGAGTTCGCGTTTGGGGAGGCTTGGTAAGCGGGCAAATCACCTCCCGCCCGGCACCCGCAGCCCGCCTTCCCAGGCAGGCAGACGACTCGCCCTACGGTTCACAACCCGGCTGTGCTGCGATCGGGATGGTCTTGGTGGACCCGCCACCGCACCGTTACCACTGGCACAATAGCGACTTAACGATACACTGCCGAACAGGGAAGGCAAAGGCAAGAAGGCTGGTCCAATCTGTTTATAACAACAACTCCTAGTTTGGCAAGCGAAATGAGGTAGGATGTCAGCACAATTTCCCGACCTGGAGAGAGAGTGTTTTGTTATTTCTCCGATAGGATCAGCTGGCTCGCCCGAGCGAGAGCGTTCAGATGGGGTTCTTAATTTCATCATCAGCAACGCCGCGCGCGAGCTGGATTTGATCGCAGTGCGCGGGGACCAGCTGGCCGAGCCGGGGCAGATTACTCGTCAGATTCTCGATCATGTAGTCGGCGCCAAGGCGGCGGTGGCAGACCTTACCGACCTAAATCCAAACGTCTTTTATGAATTGGCGGTACGCCACACGGCGCGGCTTCCAGTCGCATTAATAGCCGAACAAGGCTGCAAGCTTCCCTTTGACATCGCCCAGATGCGGACGATTTTCTTTAAGTCAAATAATTTGCAGAGTGCGGATGAATGCCGAAGCCAAATTGTATCGCACCTTCGGCGTGCCATGGAGAAGGATGCGGTCGACAGCCCCATCGCCACCAGCATCGATGTGCGCAAACTGGCCGAGGGAAGTAGCGCGGATCGAAGCATCGCCGATATCCTCACCGCCGTCGATTATGTTGCCAAAATGCAACGAAGAATGTCCGACGAAATCAGTTATGTAAGAAACGGGATAGACAGTACACTCTCTGCTGACTCGGAAATTCTCGAAATCATTTCTGACGCGCGGGCGAAGGCCGCGGAACTGGTCGCCAGCAGTGAGCGCAACGCTGAAAATGCGCGGCTGCTGGAGAGAATGCAGGATATCGTAGATATGCTTGGTTCCATCCGGATTAATGCAAAACGCCGTCAGCAGTTGCCCGTTCAGCATATAAGCAGACGGCCGACAATCCGCACGCTGGGAGAAGACATCGGCCCGTATGCGGCGAACATGCCCGACGAGCTACGGGAGTTACCGGAAGGCGCACCAAGATCTGCGTTAGCCACGGATGCCTGAGCATATCGGTGGGCCAACGAGCGCGGCTAAGTTAGAACTGCTGGGACTCCAGATACCGGTCGATGCGCTGTCCTTCCCGGAGCCGTGTGACATCCGGATGGCCCGCCCCCAGGACGCGAGTGAAATCAGCGAGGAGTTTCGCCCTTAGCTCCGTGGCTTCCCCGTCCCGGCCCGCATCCATGAGAGTCACCGCGAGGTTAGCCTGGCCCGCCAGCGTGTCCGGATGTTCACTGCCCAGCGACTGCCTCAGCCGGGAGATCGTCTCGCGCTCGAGGGCCTCGGCCGCGGCGAACTCCCCGGCGCCCCCAAGGTAGTTGGCTAGGTTGATCGCGCACGACAGAGTAAGCGGATGCATCTCGCCCAGCTTCAGGCGCATCCGGCGCAATGTGTCCTCGGCCAGCTCCGATGCTTCAGCTAGCTGGCCGTTACCGCACAGGCAGCATCCCAGGTTATTAGCGGCCACCAGGACGTCCGGATGATCAACTCCCAGGGTGGCCGCCAGGGCTTCCCGGACGTCGGTCACCAAGCTCAGGGCCCTCGGGATGTCGTTGACCGCGGCATAGTCGCAGGCCAGATTGATCGCGCACAAGCGTGTTTCCAGCGAATCGGCATCGTAGTTGCGGGTGTACCGGCGGTAGGTGTCCTGGGCTAGCCCCATCGCCTCAGACTGCTGCCCGGCTTGACGGAGCGAGACAGCCAGGTTCGTGGCGGCACGCAGCGTTTCGATCATGTCCGGGCCGAGCACCGCGCGGTACCTGTCCCAGGTGACACGCAGCAGCTCGACGGACTCCCGGAAGGCACCCGCAGCTCGCATGTCCCGGGCCAGATTGGCCGCCGTGCCCAGCGTGTAGGGATGATCGGCAGACAGTACAACCCGGCGGCGGTCGAGGACCTCCTGATCGAGACGGCGCGCGGCGGAATAGTCACCGACCAGGCGCAGCGAGACGGCGAGATTGAAGGCCGCCTGCAAGGTGCGGGGATAGTCCTCGCCGAACTCTTCCTTGAAGCTCTCGTATGTCTGCCGGTCGGACTCCAGCGCCTCCTGGAACTCGCCGAGCGCCCTGAGGTCGGCGCCAAGGCTGCCCGCCGTCATCAGCGTGAGCAGGTGATCGGCCCCGAGTACCTCGCGCTGCCGTTCCAGCACATAGGTGTCCAGATCGCGTGCCTCGTTGAAGCGGCCTTGGGACCGCAGCACGTTGGCGATGTGAAACTGCAGGTTCAGGGTCTGCGGGTGATCAGTGCCGAGCTGATGGTTCCACAGGTTCTCGAGCCGCTGGGCCAGGCTCAGGCATGCTTCGAATTCACCGTGCTTCCATTGGTAACGAACCCAGTCAATGAGTAGCTGACGGGTTCGCGGGTCATCACATTCCTCGGCCTGGGAAGGCCCCAGGTGAGGCCAAATGATCTCGTAGGTGGACCAGTTGGAGGGATCATCGGTCTCTCCCTGCCGGGGCCGGGCCGCAGCCAGGATCTTGTGCACATCATGCTGGGCTTCGAGCCGCTCTGCATCGCTCATCTGTGAGCGGATGACCGCCTGCACCAGACGGTGAATCTGCAGCGAGTTGCTGCCCTGGTCGACTTTGACGAGCGCGAACCGGCTGATGTCCCTGATCACGCGGGGCAGCATGAGCTGCTCGCTCATCGTCTTATCGAAGGCCAGCAGGGCGGTGTTCAGCTCATCGCAATAGAGCAGGTCCATAGAGATCGGCCCCGGCGAGAAGAACGCCAGCAGCTGCAGCAGGCGGACCGCCGCCGGGGACCGCTCCTTGAGCCGGTCGAAGGACAGGTTCCAGGTCGCGACGATTGGGGTCGGGTAGTCCGCGGGCTGGTTCACCGCCAGCATCCGCGTGGCCTGGGTGGTGAGCTCTGCGACGTACGCCGTGGCCTGCATTCCGGTCTGCTCCAGCCACCCTGCGGCCTGCTCAATAGCCAGCGGCAGGTGACCGAGAGCTTCAGCGACCATTGTGGCGTCGGCCGGGTCCAGGTCGGGAACGTGTCGCAGCAGGTGCGCAACGCTCTCATCGCGGGTGAAGACGTCGACTTCGAGAGGCTCGGCCGAGCGGGTCCAGGCGCGGTTGCGCGATGTGATGAGGATGTGCCCGGAACCCCCCGGCAGGTACGGTTCGAGCTGTCTGGGATCGTCGGCATTATCGAAGATGATCAACCAGTGCGGGGTCGTGTCGCGGCGCAACTCCTCGAGGGCGGCCTCCGCGGCTTCGGCAACGTTGTCGCCGACCCGCAAGCCCATCTTGCCGGCTAGGCCAGCCAGCGTCACCGCGACCTCTTCGGATCGCTCAGACGGCACCCACCAGACCAGGTCGTAGTCGGCCATAAAACGGTGGGCGTACTCCAGCGCGAGCTGCGTCTTGCCGACCCCGCCCAGCCCGTAGAGGGCCTGGGCGACCACCATCGTCGTGCCACCCCCCAGCTTGTCCCGCAGTCGTTCCAGGATGGCGGCCCGCCCGGTAAAGTCCGCGTTCCTGGCTGGCACGTTCCAAATCGCCGGAATCTTGCCAGGGAAGCGCGGTTTCTCGGTGAACAGGGTGCCGCCTCCCAAGGGCTGGGCGGGCCGGTCCAGCGCCCAGAGCAGCTTGGCGGCGGCCTGGTCTTCGTTCATCCGGGCCAGGTCGACGACGGGATGATCGGTGAACGGCTGGGCCATCCTGACGTCTGTGACCCGGATCGGTACGAGCTGCCGGTGGGTGCCGGCCGCGTCCGCGGCCGACAGGGCCTTCCATACCGACCTGGCCTCGGGTGAGTGCATGTAGGCGGACGACAGTACGGCGATCGCCCGCGGCGCACCCTGCAGTCCGCGTTCGGCCTGCAGGTCCAGGCTCGCCATCGGCGCGGTCGCCACGATGCTGCGAAGCAGGACGCGGAAGCCCACCCGGGTCAGCACGGCCTCGATCCAGTCGGCCCATATTCGATCTTCGGGCGCGTAGCTGAGATAAACCGGACTGAGAACGGACGGCTGCCGGCGCGCGAAGAATCCCTTATATTGCAGCCGCAGATCCTCGGCGATCGGCCGCAAGGCGGTGATCTCGCCGCCGGTGATCGCGTCGGTGATCCGCTCGAACGAGGCGAGCAGGGAGGCCGCTGAACCCGACTCGTCGCCGAAGGTCGCGAGGATCTCCTCGAATGCGTAGAACGGCTTGTATGGTACTTCCACCGAAGCCCAGTACTTCGCCGACGCTTCCAGCGTCATGCCAGCCGGGAAACCCTCGAAACTCGTCCGGGCCATAGCGCGGCCGGCGTCCAGCTTCTCCTTCTCGCCGTCTTCGATGCGCATGGGTACCGGCAGCACACGGATGTTGCGGTCGCGGTAGCGGCCGCTTATCTGACGGGCCACTTGAGCGGCTCCCTCGATGCTCTGATCGCTGAGCGTAAAACAGACCGTAAGGACGTCGGGAAGCTCAATCGTGCAAATATCGGCGACGTCCGACAGCCCGGTCCGGCTGTCGATCAGAACGTAATCGTAGTTCCGCTTCATGTCGTCGCGCATGGCGCGAAAAAACCGGCCACCACCCAGCCGGTCGTAGAAATTATCCCAATCGAGCGAAGCGACAGCGGCAGAGTAGTCGCGATTCTGTCGGCCGGCGGATAGAAAGTCGAGTTTCCCGCCCCGCGGAAAGGCCCATTCCAATGACACGGCATGACGTTCGACACTGGCACATTCCAGGTACCAGTCGTCGCTGCGCGGCCCAGGGCTTACGGCCGCTGATGCATAGTCGTTGATGATCTCTATGACACCGGGTGTGGCGCTTACCGTCGACTCATCCAGAAACGGGTGGAAGAATTTGTGCAGTCCCGGCGACTCCAGATCCCAGTCAACGGCAAGTACCCGCTTCCCGTTGCTGGCGATGATCCAGGCGACGTTCGCCAGTGCCATCGTGCGGCCGGTACCGCCTTTATAAGAATAGAAAGTTACAATAGACCCCAGCTTGGCGTTGCTCATCCGTATGCCCCAAAGCCATCAGAAACCACTGCGGGGACTTGCCAGGCTGGACCCTGGAAGGCTGGGGGTGTTAATACATTCACCGGGCATCACCTCAACACATCGGCTTCGACCGAGGCGCGCCGCTCGCCCCGGTCATCCTGGGTCCGTGCTGGCCGAGCATACAAGCGATCAGCCACGCCCGAGAGCGCCACCCGGTAGCGCGCATCACCTGGTCACCACCCTACCGAGCTGACCAGCACAAATCCAGAGCGAGCCATCCTGCAATTGACACTCACGAAAACCTATGGCAAAGCGCCTGACGTAAACTCTTCCTTTCCCTGCAGGCGCAGGAGAACAGACTGCCGGTTCAGAACCGCAACAGTGTCAGTTCACGGATTAGCTTATCCGCGGCCTGATCGACGGCCAGCCCGGCCAGGTCCACCATCGGGCAGTCGGCGAAGGGACCAGACACGGCGACGTCCTTGACGCGCACCGGCACGAGCCGCCGGGCACTCCGCTCATCGGCAGTGGACAAGGCTTCCCAGACGGACCTGCCTTCGGCCGAATTCATGTAGCTAGCCGAAAGGATTACCATAACCCGAGAAGCATCCTGAAGCTCACCATCTCCTCTGCGGCCGGTACGAGCGTCAGAAGCAGTCATGTCGGCGTTACGGCGTATGACGCTAAAGCCGGCATCCGTGAGGATGGCCTGGATGCAAGCGGCCCAATGATGATCGTTTGCCACGTAACTCAGATAGACATGCCTACGCGCCGACTCCTTCTCGCGATCGAAAGCGTCCAGGTATTCGCGCCGGGCATCCTCTTTCATAGGTCGCATCGAACCTATCTCCCCGTTAGTCACCCAATGAGTGATGCGCTCATACGCCGACAGCAATGAGGTAGGCAAGCCGGGATCGTCGCCAAACGTCGCCAATATCTCCTCGAAAGCATAAGACGGCTTGTACGGCACCTCGACAGAGGCCCAGTACTGGGTCGCCGCTTTGTCGGTCAAGCCAGCCGGGAAGCCGCTGAATCTCTTATGGGCCAGATTTCTGCCGAAGGTGAGCTTCCGCTGCTCGTTCTGATCAGACTCGATGCGCATCGGCAAGGGCAGGACCCGTATTTTCCGGCTCGCGTAACGCTTGCTAATCTGCCGTGCGACGTTGGCGGCACCCTCAATACTCTGCCCGCTCAGGGTAAAGCAAACAGTCAGAACGTCAGGAAGTTCTATCGTGCAGATATCGGCCACGTCCGACAACCCGGTCCGGCTGTCGATCAGCGCATAGTCATAGTTTTGCCGCATATCGTCACGCAATGCGCGAATAAATTGCCCGCCGTTGAGCCGGTCGTACAAGTTATCCCAGTCGAGAGAGCATACCGCGGCCGAGTACTCGCGGTTCTGCTGTCCAGCAGAAAGAAAATCCAGGGTGCCCCCCTCGGGGAAATCCCAGTCCAGGGAGACGGCGTGCCGCTGTACCCGGGCATATTCGGCGTACCAATTGTCATCGCGACTATCGGGGCTTACCGCGTTCGAAACAAAATCATTAATGATCTCAATCACGCCGGGGGTGGCATTTATTATGGAGTCTTCGAGAAACGGGTGGAAGAACTTATGCAGGCCCGGCGATTCCAGATCCCAGTCCACAGCAAGAACGCGCTTACCGTTACTCGCGATGATCCAGGCCACGTTGGCCATGGCCATGGTTCGGCCCACGCCACCCTTGTAGGAGTAAAATGTGATGACCCGCCCCTGGGCCGCCCCGCTCACCCGGGCCGCCCGAAATCCTCAGGATCCGCTCGCCTCAGCCGCGGCCGTTCAACAACGGGGCCCTTAGGCGGATGCGCAGGCGCATACTTCCGGAATCGCTTTAGCATGATCATGGTCATCTCAGGAAGCAGCTGCGAGAAATCCTGAAGCGTAGGGATACCGTCCGCAGCCATACGGCAACGCCTCGGCACATTATCGAGCTTGCGTCCCAGGCGCTCATGCAATCTCGCGCGCAAGTCTCGCTCGGCCGCATTTGTTCCCTCGTCTTGAGTGTTCCAGGGAATGAGGACACTTACCCACGGCTCGGTAACTCCGTTAAGCAGTTCGAGCTTTTCGAGATACGTATCCGAGATACTTACCCACGCATCCACCAGGAAGAGGCTCGGCGGCACAGGACCGTCTCTCGTTATTTCTCTACCAAAATCATCAAGCATCGGATTGGCGTCAAGGCATTTCTTCGCCAGTTCTACCGCATAATCAGCGATTGGCCGCGAATAGCTTGGACGGTACGGGCTCCACGTCCGCGGCGTTTCACCGTAGTAATCGCTAGACCGGCCAGGTGGCAGTGTCGACACATCATGGGCCAGCACCGTTATCTGAAGCCGGCCATCCGTGGTCCGCCTGGCGCTCGCGGGGCCGAAGGCGCTGGCCAGCGATTCGAAGTCTTTCCGTTCCATAGCCTGTACGCCATCATCGGCATAGGCGCGGCTTGAGTCGGCAGTCTCGATGATGCGTTCGGCTAGCCGGTGGACAGCCCGCTGATAGTCACCTCGATAATTGCGCAACTTCATGATGCCGTAGAAGCCCTCGGCGCAATAACGCGCTCCAAGATCGGGGTGATCGAACTGGAAGGACTGGGCAACCTCCGGAATTTTTTCCCGGTCGAGCCGGGTCCATAGGGCAGGCACGACGGCGCTGACTGCCTCACCGTCCTGCGCGCGGTGTATGACCTCGCGCTGGGCAAAGGCGAACCATTCCCTCCCGCAGGTATCGCTCTCGAAGTATCGCCGAGAGTAAAGCGGGACAAATACCCGGCATGTCTTAAGCGCATTCATCAGCTCGGGCGACCACTCGGCGCCAAATAGATTTTCCCGATCCATGAAGCCAGCCTCGCCGGGCTGCGCGTCTGTCATCTGCAAGATTTCGTCGCACAAGTCTTTATAGAGTTTATGAACCCAACGATCCGGATCAGACCGATCAGCAGGATCGCGCTTGGGGGTCCGGGCGTAGCTCAGAAAGAAATATGGCCGGTTATCTTGCCCTAGAATCACCGGCGGGTTCCCCTGCTGAGCCAGCTCATCGCCGAACCTCCGCCTGACGCTCTGAATCACCCATCGTCAACATTCAATGGTAGAGGAGATCGAGGATTACGAACAGAGATTCGCGTCGAAGACCGCGGCTGGTGGGCGACGGTCAGTTGCCATAGCCCATGTGTCGCGATCGTCGATGCCGGCGTGAAGGTACGTGCAGACCAGCCACCCGCATCGCTCTGCCCTGATGTCCGGTATGCGGGAGACCTGATGACCGTGGATATCTGCGTCCTATTGCTCTTGTTGCTCTTGCGGGTGTGCCGGACCTTGGTGTCCACTGCGCTGATCACCCGGTCGGGGGCGGCCTTCCTTGCGATCCGCCACTGCCCGTCGGTGCCGTGCGAGTTCTCCGCGGGCTCCACGTCCTGGTGTTGAGGTCCTTACTGAGCCCAGATCGACATGCGCGCCTGCTCCAGGTCCAGGAGGAGACGCTTGCGCTTCAGGCCTCCGGCGTATCCGGTCAGCTTCCCGGTGCTCCCGATGATGCGGTGGCACGGGATCAGGATCGAGAGCGGGTTACGGCCCACCGCGGCGCCCACCTCCTGAGCGCTTGCGCCACCACCCAGCCGCCGGGCCAGGTCACCGTAGCTGGCGGTCTGCCCGTACGGGACGGCCGCGATCAGCTCCCAGACCCGGACCTGGAAGTCGCTGCCGTGGGGCGCCAGCGGCAGGTCGAAGGTGGTCCGCGTCCCGGCCAGGTAGTCGTCCATCTGCCGCCGGGCGTCGTCGAAGCCCCGGTCGTGGCGCGATCCGAACGAGGCCTGGCCGGGCCGGTACCAATGGTGCGGGAAATACAGGCCGGTGAGCGCGTCGCCGTCCCGGACAATGGTCAGGTCACCCAGCCTGGTGCCGTGGACCGTATGCTCAGCCGTCAGCGCGGCGGTGCCCGTCATGTTCTGCTCCGTCATGTTCTGCTCCCTCGTTGCTCCGTCTGCCGGGAAGACGCGCCGGGCCGGCCGTTCGTGAGGTTGCCCGAGCCACGGGCGCCCGGTGGGACGGTGACCGGCCGTACGGTGCGAGGCGGCCGGCCTCACAGAACCCAGATCCAGGACGTTTACAGGTCATGACAGGCAAACAGCCGTTTGAGGCGGTGGTCGCGGCACACGGCGGCACCGTGCTGCGCGTGTGCCGGGCGGTGCTCGGGGTGGCCGACGCGGACGACGCCTGGTCGGAGACGTTCCTGGCCGCGATGAGGGCCTACCCGGACCTGCCGGCCGACGCGAATGTCGAAGCCTGGCTGGTGACTATCGCGCACCGTAAGGCCATCGACGTCACACGGGCGGCCGCCCGCCGCGCGATCCCGGTCAGTGAGGTCCCGGAGAACGCCGCCGCGGACGCCGCCCCGGGCCGCCTGGACGGCGACCTGGCCGACGCCCTGACCCGGCTGCCCGCCCGCCAGAAGCAAGCCGTGGCCTACCACTACCTGGCCGGGCTGCCGTACAGCGATGTCGCCGCCATCCTGGGCGGCAGCCCCGAGGCCGCGCGCCGCGCCGCGGCCGACGGCATCGCCAAACTCCGGCGCGTCGCCGGCCGCACGCATGATAGGAGCGCCCGATGAACATCGATGACCTGACCCCCGAGCTGGTGCGGGCCTTCCCGGCCCCGCCCGCGGACCTGAGCCGGCTGCAGGAGCGGCTGGCCGCCGCGGCGCAGCGCGACGGGATCCTGGATGTGGCCTACCGGACGATCGACAGCCCGGTCGGCCCGCTGCTGCTCGCCGCGACCGCCGAGGGCCTGATCCGTGTCGCCTACGCCAGTGAGGATCACGACGCGGTCCTGCAGGCCCTGGCGATGCGGATCAGCCCGCGGATCCTGCACGCCCCGGGCCGCCTGGATGCGGCCGCCCGCGAGCTCGGCGAGTACTTCGCCGGGCACCGCCGCCGCTTCGGCCTCCCGCTGGACCTGCGGCTCGCGGCCGGGTTCCGGCGTACCGTGCTGAGCCACCTGCCCGAGATCGGCTACGGGCACACCGCAACCTACGCCGCCGTCGCGCAACTGGCGGGCCGCCCCCGGGCGGTCCGCGCGGTCGGCACCGCGTGCGCGACCAACCCGTTGCCGGTCGTGGTGCCCTGTCATCGCGTGGTCCGCTCCGACGGGAGTGTGGGTGGCTATCTGGGCGGCCCAGCGGCAAAGCGCGCGCTGCTCGCCCTGGAGGCGGCGTGACCGCCGGGACGTGGGCGGCCCGGGCCGGAGCCATCGACTGGGACTCCGTCCGGGCCGGCCTGGATGCCGACGGCTGCGCCCTGACCGGACCGCTGCTCACTCCGGACGAGGCGGCCGGAATCGCGGCGCTGTACCCGGACGATTCCCGGTTCCGGGCCACGATCGACATGAGCCGCTACCGTTTCGGCGAGGGCGAGTACCGGTACTTCAGCGAGCCGTTCCCGGACGCCGTCACCGGGCTCAAACAGGCGCTCTACCCGAAGCTGCTGCCGGTGGCGCGCGAGTGGTGGGCCCGGCTGGGCCGGGTGGCGCCGTGGCCGGACCGGCTGGCGGACTGGCTGGAGATGTGCCACGCCGCCGGCCAGGCCAAGCCCACCGCGATCCTGCTCCGCTACGGCCCCGGCGGCTGGAATGCCCTGCACCGCGATCTGTACGGCGAGCTGGTCTTCCCGCTCCAGGTCGTGATCAACCTCAGCGCGCCGGGCACCGACCACACGGGCGGGGAGTTCCTGCTGTACGAGCAGCGGCCCCGCGCCCAGTCCCGTGGCACCGCCACCCTCATCCCGCACGGCCACGGCCTGGTGTTCAGCACGCGTGATCGCCCGGTGCGATCCCGGCGCGGCTGGTCGGCCGCACCCGTCCGCCACGGCGTGTCCGTGGTCCGCTCCGGCCAGCGTTTCACGCTCGGTCTCGTCTTCCACGACGCGGCCTGACCGGCCGCGGGCCCGGGGGCTGTCAGGCCAGGCGCGGCGGATGGCCGACGGCCGTGCGTGGATCCGGCCCGGGACGCGGGTACCGTGGTGGAGCGGCACCGCCACGAGTGAGCCCCGAGGAGACAGATGCCCAACCAGCTGGCCAGCACGATGACCGTGCGGGAGATCGCCCGGCAGGTGGCCGAGGCCATCGCCGTGCTGAACGACCTGACGCACGGCGGCGGGGAGCTGAGGAACCCCAGCGAGGTCCGCGACATCATCGCCAGCCTGGGGCTGATGGGCCAGGGCCTGCCGCAGCTGTGTGAGCAGCTGGCCCGCTTCCTGGTCACGCACCACGAGGATGGGCAGGTCACGCACGCCTCCGGCCAGGATCCCGACCTGTCCGTGACCGAGGTGACCGAGGCGCTCGCGGCCGCCGGGCAGGCAGCCGACATGATGACCGCCGCCCTGGAGGAAGCGCACCAGGCGTCCGCGGGGCTCAGAGCCGCGCGGTAAACATCCCCGGCCCGGCCTGCTGGCCATTGACCGCCACTCTGATCTGCTTATACGGGGCCAGAGCCCCAGGGCCGAAGGCCCGGGGCGGCAGCCAGTCAGCAAAGTCCGGTGTGAGCCCGGCACTGTCCCGCAACGGTAAAGCCCCTTCACGGGGGACGAGTCCGGTCGCCTGACCTGGCCTGCCCGCGAACACCAGTCCTCGGCGGAAGGGCGGTTTCGATGGCGCGTGCGACGCTGGCGGCCCGTGAGTGGGCCCGGCTCACGGCGATGTTCGGCTTCATCACGGTGATCAACGCTGCGGGCTGGGGCAGCTGGCCGACCCGGCGCAGCCGCCCGGCCAGGACCGCATCTAGTCGCCGTAGATCGCCAGTGTGACGACGCCACCGACAACGCCACCGGAGGACGTGCCGACGGTGGCGCTGCCTGTAGCCGCCGTGCCGTCGCCTGAGGTAGTCGTGCCGAACGAGAGGTCCAGACCGTCACCGAAGATCGCGGGGACGCTCAGGCTGCCGCCGTAGATGAAGGTGTCCAGGGTCGCAGTGACCGGTGCCGCGTGGCTCGCCGCCACGTGCGCCGTCCCGCTCTGCGTGACCGCGACGGCGTGGGCGACGGCGGCCGTCCCGGGCCGCGCGCTGCTGTGGTGACCCGTGAGATAGCCGACGCCAACTGCAGCCACGAATATGAGTGTCCCGATGACACCTGCGACCGCGGCTACGGCCCTTTTCACGTTCACGTCTTCTCCTCGCTGTCTCCTAAGTGACGCGGAGCCAGTGCCAGTGGTGTACCGATTCGCACGCCTACTTACCAGACCTGCGACTTCTGGGCGGTTTGTCCCGATCTTTCGGGAAAAGGGACGCGCCACCAGAACCAGGCCAGGCGCTGCGCTCCCCCGGATGTCCACGATCACACGGCTCGCGCCCACGTTCCGAGCGGGCAGCATTCAGAAGCGTACTTCTGGGCGGGGGGCACGACAAGATCACGTTGCCGGCGGATTTCCCGGTAAATGCCCCACAATGGCAGGCCACACACCACAGTGGGACGACTGACACGCATATGCGGCGATTTTTCCGTGACCGCCGCGACCGGGAGATGCCCGTCCGCGCGAATGACGTTACGCCGCATCTCAGCCGGGTACGTGGCGGCCATGAACACAGCTGCCGCCGGCCCGGCGGACGGGACGGGATCCCTGGTGAACGTGCTCGCCCGCGCCGCGCTCGCGGGCGCCGCGACCGGTGCACGGTCGTTCACAGGCCTGGCGGCGCTCACCCTGGCCACTCCACCGGGGTCGGTCACGCAGCCCGACCGCTCGCTCGGCCAGACGTGGGTGAAAGGCCTGATCACGCTGGCTGCCGCACAGGAACTGGTAATGGACAAGCTGCCGAAGACACCCAGTCGCCTGGGCGTGGCCGGGCTCGGCGGCCGCGTCGCGGCCGGAGCCGCGGTCGGCGGGGTCGCCGTCCGCCGTGGGCCCGGACCGGGCGCCGTCAAGCCGGAGACGCCGGGGACCAGCGCGCAGAGCACCGACGCGGAACTGGTGGCCACGTCGGGACCGGCGCCGGCCGGCGCCGCCATCGCGGCGGCCGTCGCAACGGCCGTGGCGGCAGCCGTGGGCGCGGCGTGGCTCGGTTCGGCCTGGCGCAAGGCGGCCGCCCGGCGTTTCGGCACTGATTACGCCGGGGCGGGGATCGAGGACGTCGTGGCCATGTCGCTGGCCTGGGCCGCGACGCGGGTGTGACCCGCGGGACGCCCCGGCCCGCTCGTCCCTGATCCCGCGCGGCCTCCCGGCCTCTCCCGCCTCCCGGCCTCCCGGGCCGCCCGATCTGGGACGGTGCGCGGCGCGTCCGGGGGCCTGCCGCAGAACCCGGTGCGACCATGGACCCCGTGACCGCCGCCATGCCGTATCAGGCCGGCCCGCCGGGTGCCGTCCAGCGCGCCAGCGCGTTTCCCCGGCTGCGCTACATGGGCTCCAAGTACCGGCTGGTCCCGCACCTGGCCACGGTGTTCGCCGAGGTGGGCGGGACAACCGCGCTGGACGCGTTTTCCGGCAGCGGGATCGTGTCGTACCTGCTGAAGGCGCTTGGCTACCAGGTCACCGCCAATGACTTCCTGACCTTCCCGGCAGCCATCACCCGGGCCACCGTGGTCAACCAGGACATCACGCTGACCGCGGCGGACATCGCGGCGATCTGCGGCCCAGCCGCCGACGACAGGGACTTCATCCAGCGCACGTTCGGCGGGCTGTACTTCACCCGAGAGGACCTGCGGTTCCTCGATTCCGCGTGGTCGCACGTAGACAAGATGACCGGCGCGAAACAGGCCGTCGCATTGTCGGCGCTGGTCCTGTCCGCGGCGCGTAAGCAGCCCCGCGGCGTCTTCACCGTCACCGGGCTGCGCTACGACGACGGCCGCCGCGACCTGCGGCTCCCGCTGCGCGACCATTTCCGGGAGCGGGCCGCCGAGTACAACAGGGTCGTGTTCGACAGCGGGCAGCCCTGTGCCGCGGTGACCGGCGACGTCTTCGACCTTGACCCGCGGTCCTTCGATGTGGTCTACCTCGACCCACCGTACGCGCCGCCACGGGACGACAACTGCTACATCAAGCGCTACCACTTCCTCGAAGGGCTGAGCACGTACTGGCGGGGCCAGCAGATCATGCCGGGCACGCGGACCAGAAAACTCGCCAAGCGGTACACCCCGTTCTCCTACGCCCGTACCGTCACCGGCGCGCTACGCGGCACCCTGGCGCAGTTCCGGGACTCGGCGATCGTGCTGTCCTATTCCTCCAACGCCATACCGGACGCGGACACCATCTACGCCCTCATGCGCGAGGTCAAGAACGACGTGCAGATGCGGCCGGTAGAGCACACGTACTCGTTCGGCACGCATGCCGCGGCCCGCCGCCGCGCGGCCCGCGAGTATCTGTTCGTCGGCCGGTGACTCCAGCCGGTCGGCCGGCCAGACGTCGCATTGCCCCCTCCCGGGGGGCACAAAGGAAATAAGCTAGCCCGGATTGGCGCGATCGAGGTCCTCCCGGTCGCTGCGTGCACACGTCCGATGTACCCGCTAGTGAACCAGGAGACGCATGGGGGGCTATCGGCGCTTTTGCGTAGAGTGCGGCAGTGAGCTGAAGCCGGGAGCCCGGTTCTGCGCGAACTGCGGTCACGCCGCCGCGAACGATCCGCAGCCTGCCGCGACCGGTGAGCACGAGGTGGCCACGCGCGACCTCCCGGTACCCCCTCCAGCGCAGGCGTGGGACGCATCCGCCGCTCCGCCCGAGGGCGGCTTGTTCCCTCCGCCCGGTTCCGCCCTCGCGCCGCAGGGCCCTCCTTTCCCGCCCGAGGATCCCCGCTTCCCGCCGCCGGACGCTCTCTACCCGCCGCCGGATGTTCCCTACCCAGCGGCCAGGGCTCCGGGACGGCCACAGGACGTTCCTTACCCGGCGGCCAGCGTCCCGGGGCGGCCACAGGACGTTCCCTACCCGCCGGCCATGCCCCCCGCGCGATCGCAGGACGCTGCCTACCCCCCGGCCGGATCCCCGGCGCGGCCGCAGGACGTTTCTTACTCGCCAGCCGGGCCCCCGGGGCCGCCGGGGGACGTTCCCTACCCCCCGGCCGGGCCTCCGGGGCCGCCAGGAAGCTTCGGCTTCCCGGGCGGGGACAGCCCTCCGGGATCCCGCGATGCCGGGTTCCCGCCGCCCGGCACGGCGGCCATGTCGACAGGCCTGGCGCTGCCGGCGGCCCGCCCGGCGCCGACCGTGACGGCCCGCCGCCCCGCTGGCCCGCCGCCCGCCGGCCCTGCTGCTGGAGCGGCGGTCATCCCCGCCGCGGCCACCGGCACGGCCCAGTTCGCCCAGACCTGGGTAGACGACGTGGGCTTCAGCCCACGGTGGGAGCCCACCCCGGCTGATGCGGCCGGCCCGCCCGCCGGGACAAGGGAACGGTCCCGCCGGCTGCTGGCCGTCGGCCTGTTCGCCCTGGTGGCAGCGGTCATCGTGGTGCCCGCCCTGCTGATCGCGCACTCCTTCCACAGCATCACAGGCGGCGCGGCGGCCGCGGCGAAGCCCACCGCGAAGCAACCGGGTGGGGGCAGCACAGCCGCCGCTCCCACTCAGCGTGCGGCCGCGGCCGGCCTGGCCACCCTCCTCGCGCAGACCGCGGCGGACCGCAGTTCGATCGTCAACGCGGTGGGCGCGGTGGAGCACTGCACGGCGGCGCTGGCCCAGGCCCCGCAGGTCTTCCAGAATTCCGCCGCTTCCCGCCAGCGCCTGCTCCAGCAGCTTGCGGCGCTGCCCGGGCGGTCCGCGCTGCCCGCGCCGATGCTCCAGGAACTGACCGGCGCATGGCAGGCGTCGGCCGCGGTGGACACCGAGCTCGGTAAATGGGCGCAGGACGAGGCGACCCGGGGCTGCAAGCCGAATGATCACGCCGACGCCAACTATCAGGCCTCCGGGCCACCCGACGTCCAGGCGACCAACGACAAGACGGCCTTCGTGAGCACGTGGAACGCGATCGCCGCGACGTACGGCCTCACCCGGTACCAGACGAGCCAGCTCTGACCCGGCCAGCCCGCTCGCCCCGCTGCCCGGCTGGCCCACGCGACGGCCGACCCACGCGACGGTCAGCCCACGCGGCCCCAGACGATGGCGGACAAGCCGTTGATCGTGTCGATGCCGTACTGCTCGGTCGGGTTCCCGGTCGTGAGCACGGCCATCAGGTAGTCCCGCCCGCTGCCGGAGACCCACCCGATGCTGTTGATCTGCCAGTCGGTACTCGCACTGTCCAGGGGCAGCCAGCCGTCCTTGACGGCCACCGTCGCCCGCGAGGGGACACCTCCCGTGATCCCCCAGCGCTGCGACGGGTCCACGTTCTCCATGAACTGAAGGGCGGATCGCCGCTGCTTGTCCGTGAGCAGGGTGCTCGGCTTGACGAGCTGGCGGAGAAGGGCGATCTGATCAGCGGGGGTGGTCGTGCTCAGGCCCCAGCCCGGCCAGGCGAACCCGGGGCAGGTCACGCACGACGACGGTGCGGTATGGGTCAGGCCAGCCGCCGCATTGAACGACTGAATGGTCGCGGGGCCGCCGACGTCGTTCCACAGGCTGGTGGCGGCGGAGTTGTCGCTGTCCTCCATCATCTGCTGCGCGAGCGCCTGGTCCCCGGCGGGCGGCCCGGCCGGGCCGCCCTGCCGCGCGTAGAGCGTCTCGAGGATGTCGAGCTTGACGATGCTCGCCTCGGCCTGCGGGCGCGGCGGCCCGAGGGTCCAGGTCCTTCCGGTGCGAACGTCGGAGACGGCGGCCACGACCGTGCCGCTGCGGGAGGCGACGTACGAAGCGGCCGCCGTCCCGAGCGGATCCTGCGCCGGGGAGGAGGACGGCGAGGCGGGCCGCAGCATCCCCGCGACCAGCGGGCCCCGGGCCGGGGTGCGCGCCGCCGGGTCCCGTCCGGTGGCCGAAGGCCCGGCCGCCGCCGGACCGGTACGGGACGAGCCATCCGGCGCGGGCGTGTGGGCAGCGCATCCCTGGACCGCCGCCAGCAGTACACCCGCCGCGACGCCGCCGGCCCCCAGCGTGCGCAGGGACCTCGCACGCCGGGCGGCCGTCGCCTTCACCTGCCTGCCTCCCGTCGCGGACCTGCGCGCCCGTGCCATGTATGTCCGTCCAGGCTGCTCGCGGCGTGCATCAGCACCTTATTGGGCGTGTCGCGACGGTGCGGCCAATTATGCAGGCTGGATCGGCCAGTTTCTGGACGCACAACTTAGGTTTGCCTTACCTTAGTTGGCGTGACGTGGGCTGATGCTATTCCTAACCTGCTGATCGGGCTGCGCGAGGGGCTCGAGGCGGGCCTCGTGGTCAGCATTCTGCTGGCCGCATTGCGAAAGGTCGCGCCTCCAGGCGGAAACGGCCGGGTATCGGCCGCCCCGGTGTGGCTCGGCGTGCTGGGTGCCGTGACGGTGGCCGGCAGCTTTGCGGCGGTGCTGACCTTCTCGGACAGCGTGCTGTCCAGCCGGGCGCAGCAGGCGATGGGCGGTCTGCTGAGCGTGCTGGCCGTCGGCCTGGTGACCAGCATGGTGTTCTGGATGCGCCGGACCGCGGCCGGCCTGTCGGCCCAGCTGCGCGGGGACGTGCTGCGCGCCGTCGTCATCGGCGCGGGCGCGCTGACGGTGACCGCTTTCCTGGCCGTCGGCCGCGAAGGCCTCGAGACGACGCTTTTCCTGTGGACCGCCGTGCGCGCGTCGGGAGCCACGGTGGCGCCGCTGGCCGGGGCCGCGATCGGCCTGGGCGCCGCGGTGCTGCTGTGCTGGCTGCTGTACCGGCGGGCCGTCCGGCTGAACGTCGGGTTGTTCTTCAACCGGACCGCGATCGCGCTCATCGTCATCGCGGCCGGTGTGCTGTCCTACGGCCTGGGTGATCTGCAGGACGCGGGACTGCTGCCCGGCCAGCGCTGGATCGCGTTCGATCTGACCGCGCACGTGGACCCTAACTCGTGGTGGGTCTCGATCGTGACCGGGGTCACGGAGCTGTCCCCGCGGATGACGGTGCTTCAGGTGGTGGCCTGGGTCACCTACCTGGCCGTGGTCATCCCCGCGTTCGTCCAGGCCGGCCGGGCAGCCTCCGCGGCCAAACCGCCCGCGGCCACTCAGCCGGCCGCCACTCAGCCGGCCGCCGCCCAGCCGGCCGCCGCCCCGGCCCCGGCCGCCCCGCCCGCCGCCGTTCAACCCGCCGCCACCCCGCACGCGGCCGGCGGGGCCCGCTGGGAACGGCTGGCCGCGCGCCGCCCGTGGGCCGTCGCCGGAGTCCTGGTCGTGGCGCCAGCGGTCGCGGCGGCCCTGACGATCGCGGCGCTTCCAGCGGCCAGCACCTCGGCTTCGACGGCGGTGACGGTGACCAGCACGGGCTGCGCCAGGGAATGGTCGGCCGGCCGGACCGGTGCGCAGACGTTCACGGTGCACAACAACTCCGCCCAGGCGGGCGAGGTCACCCTGGTCAACGGCAGCGGAGGCGTGGTGGCCGAGATCGAGACCCTCGGCCCCGCCACCACCGCACAGATGACCGCGACGCTCGGTCCCGGCTCTTACACCTTCACCTGCCGGATGTCCGGGCAGGCCGTCACCACTTCAGCGACGGTGCAGGTCACCGGTAAGACCGCGCAGGACACCCCGGCGGCGGTCACCCCGGTCTCCGTGGCCGACCTGACCGGCCCGAACAAGGAGTACGGACGCTACGCCGCGGCGCAGTTGCGGACCCTGGCCGGGGCCATCACGACGATCGGGATGGATCTGCAGCAGGGCCGCCTGAGCGCCGCCAGGACGGACTGGCTGACCGCCCAGCTGGACTGGGAGAAGGTCGGCGCGTCCTACGACAGCTTCGGCGACGTCGGCACCGCGGTGGACGGACTGCCCGACGGCCTGGTCAACGGCGTGAACGACAAGGACTTCACCGGTCTGCACCGGCTCGAGTACGGGCTCTGGCACGGCCAGAGCGCCGCCACCCTGCTGCCGGTTGTGAACGTGCTGGCCAAGGACGTCGCGACGGTGCAACGGAACCTGACCTCCGGCGATCTCGCGGGCGATCCCACCAACCTGCCGCTGCGGGCGCACGAAATCCTCGAAGACGCACTGCGTGACCACCTGTCCGGGATCGACGACCAGGGCAGCGGCGACGCCTACGCAGCAACCGACGCCGACCTGCAGGTGACCCGGGTGGTGCTGGGCGAGCTCGCTCCCCTGATCAGCGAGCGAGCCCCCACGCTGCTGCCCACGGCGCGGGCGCAGCTGAACACGCTGCAGCAGGCTCTGCTGGCGACCCGGGCGCACGGGCAGTGGACCTCGATCAGCGCGGTCTCGCTGGCGCAGCGGCAGCAGGTGGACGGCGCGATCGGGGCGCTGCTCGAAACCCTCTCGTCCGTACCTGACCTGCTCGAAGTACCGCCTACCCATTGAGCAGGGACCGGCCGGCGCACCCGTCACGCCGGATGAATTGGGCCCCGATGCGAACAGCGCAAGGAGAGAACCCGGCATGAGCGTCAGCCGCCGCAACTTCCTCAAGGGAGCCGCCGCCGGCTCGGCCGGCACGGTGCTGGCCGGCGGGGTGCTGATCGGCGGGGCCCGCGCGGACGGCAGCACCGGCGCGGCGCCCGCCACGCCGACCTCCTATCCCTTCCACGGCACGCACCAGGCCGGGGTCCTGACCCCGGGACCGGCGGCGAAGCAGCCGTTCGCCTGCTTGGCCGCCTTCGACAGCATCGCCACCAGCCGGTCCGGCCTGGCGGACCTGCTGCGCGTGCTGACGGAGCGGTCGCGCTTTCTCACGTCCGGCGGGACCCCTCCGGATCTGGGCATTGGCCAGCCCCCGTCCGACAGCGACGTGCTCGGGCCGTCCGTCCCGGCCGACGGGCTCACGGTGACCACGTCCGTCGGGTCCAGCCTGTTCGATGACCGCTTCGGGCTTGCCAGCCAGAAGCCCAGGAAGCTGACCCCGATGCGGGCGTTCCCCAACGACTCGCCAGAACCCGCCTGGCTGCACGGCGACCTGCTCCTCCAGTTGTGCGCCAACCACCCCGACACCATCCACCACGCGATCCGCGACCTCACCCGGCACACCCGCGGGGCGATGCAGCTGCGCTGGAAGATCGAGGGTTACAACTCCCCGCCGCGGCCGTCGGGCACCGCGCGGAACCTGCTGGGGTTCAAGGACGGCACCGCCAACCCCACCGGTGACCTCGCCGAGGAGCTGGTATGGGTCGACGACCCGGCCGAGCCGCGCTGGGCGCGGGGCGGCTCTTACCAGGTGGTCCGCCTGATCCGGATGCTCGTCGAGTTCTGGGACCGCGTCTCGATCAATGAGCAGGAGAACATGTTCGGCCGGCGCCGGGACACCGGGGCGCCCCTGGACGGCAACGCCGAGTTCGACACCCCGGACTACCGGGCCGACCCGCACGGGAACGTCATCCCGCTGGACGCGCACATCCGGCTGGCGAATCCGCGCACGACCGCCACGGCCAGGCAGCGGCTGGTGCGCCGTTCCTACAACTATGACCTCGGCGTAGACCAGAACGGCAACCTGCAGACCGGGCACGTCTTCGTCGCCTATCAGCAGGACGTCAGGCGGCAGTTCGAGACCGTCCAGGAACGCCTGGTCAACGAGCCGCTCGTGGACTACGTGCAGCCGTTCGGCGGCGGCTACTTCTACGCGCTGCCCGGCGTGCAGAACTCCGGCGACTGGTACGGCCGGGCCCTGCTGATCTGACGGCACGGCGCGGGCGGCGCGGCGGGCCGCGGGTACGGAGCCCGCCCGGCGCTGGTCACGGCTTCCTGGCCACGGCGCCGTAGGTGTTCACCTCGGACGGCAGCGGCCGCAGCCGGCCGTCCTCGGGACGCCACTCCGAGACGAGCACCACACCCGGCTCGACCAGTTCCAGTCCGGTGAACACGAGCTCGTCGAACTCGGCGGACGTCCGGATCGCGCCGCGCATGCCGCCCTCTCTGTACGCACGGCCCGCGCCGGCCAGTCCTTCCGGGTTGTGCTCGGCGGTCGCGTGCGAGGCGACGACGTAGCTGCCGGAGGGGAGCGCGTCCACCAGGGTCTGCACCATGCGCCGCGGTTCGTCCTCGTCCGGGATGAAGTGCAGCACCGCCACGAGCATCAGCGCGATCGGCTTGGTGAAATCGAGCGTGCCACGGGTCGCCGGATCGGAGAGGATCTTCTCCGGATCCCGGATATCGCCGTCCAGGTAGGCGGTGACACCATGCGGGCCGCTCGCCAGCAGGGCGCGGGCGTGCGCGAGCACGATCGGATCGTTGTCCGCGTACACCACACGCGCCGCGGGGTTGATCGCCTGCGCCACGTCGTGCACGTTGTTCGCGCTGGGCAGCCCGGTGCCGACGTCGAGGAACTGGGCGATGCCCGCTTCCGCCGTCAGGTACCGCACGGCCCGGCCGAGGAAGGCCCGGTTCTCCCGCACCGCGGTACGCACGGTACCCCAGCTCTCCAGGACCTTGGCGGCGGTCGCCCGGTCCGCGGCGAAGTTATCTTTCCCGCCCAGGAAGTAGTCATATATGCGCGCCGGGTGCGGCTTGCTGATATCGATCTCCGGCGGCGCCCCCGCATCACCCGGCGCGCGGTCCGCACTCCGGGAATTGCCCGTCACTATCGTGTCACCCCACCCGTCCGCCCGCTCCGGCCCGCTGATGGCCTGCCGTGGCCAACAGCGTACTGGCTCGCGGTCATATCGCCCGGTAAAGACAACTACGCTCGTAAAAATGAGCGGGTGGCTGACGTGTGAGGTACACGGGCGGCACTGGGGCGTCCGGGGCGCGGCGGGCCTGCTGCCGTTCACCGTCACGAGCGGCGGCGTCGAGGTGCTGCTCGCCCTGCGCAGCCGCGGCACCCACCAGGGCGGCACGTGGGGCACGATCGGCGGGGCGATCGAACCCGGGGAGACACCCTGGGAAGCGGCCTTGCGAGAGGCCAGCGAGGAGGCCGGCGGCCTGGAGCTGGTCAGCGTCCTGGCCACGGACAGCCACCGGTACGGGTGCGTCAGCGGCTGGGCCTACACCACGTTCCCCGTCCGCATGCCGCCGGGCGCGCCGATCACGATCCGTTCCGGCTGGGAGACCAGCGACCTGCGCTGGGTCCCGGTCGAGAAGGTCGACACCTACCCCCTGCTCCCCGCCTTCGCCCAGTCCTGGCCTGAACTGCGCAAACTGATTGAAGCAGTAACAGCACCCTAAAACGCACGCTCAGGATGCCCGCTAAAGAGCAGCTGGTATTGAATGACAATAGCCGACATTACGATATCTCTTCGGCTACACTGCGGATTAATTCGAGGGACTCGCTTTCTGTTAGCGCGAAATCAAGCAATGATTCAAACTTGTCCGCACACTCAGCCACCTCAGGGTCGTTGCCCGTTATAGTCGCAAGCTCCCCGCGCCCGGTATCCAGATAGAGCAGATCGGGCAGGCCGCCATCGAATTCCAGTAACGTGAAAGGACCAGTCAGGCCAGGGTGCGCGCCTGCTTTAAAGGGAATGACCCGCACCGTGATGAGTTCGTTTCCGTCGGCTATGTCGGCAATATAAAGAAGCTGATTGGGCATGATAGCCGGATCTATCTCGATCCCAACATGACGGCGGGTAACGGATTCATCGATCACATAGTACTGGTGCGGAGGATTTGCGCGGTGCAGCAGTTCCGACTGACGCTGCATACGAAAGTTTACGACGGCCTGCCTGTGCTCGACCATCGGCGCGGTGAGCGAATCCGCATACTCGGTGATCTGCAGGAGGCCCGGAACTACCGTGCCAGGGAACTGCCGGATGAAGATCGCACCGGCCTCGTAGCCTGCGTAGCTGAGGTAGGGCAGCGGGATTTCGTTGCGGTAGGCATTCCACCAGCCGGAACCCTTTGCTCCGCGACTGAGAGCCTGCAGTCGGTTCCGCTCGGCGTCAGACGTGACTCCGTAGCGGGCCAGCAGAGCGTCAAGGTCCGCCGTGCTGATGGAATCGCGGCCACCCTCCACCTGGATGAGCCTGGATGGGGACCACCCTAGCTCGGGGGCTACCTCATACTGACTCAGCCCGTTTGCCCTGCGCAGACGTACAAGTTCACTCCGCAGAATCGCACTCTGAACGACCGGCCCGTGGTCATCAGCCATGACATAATCGCTCTCCGTAGCCAAATGTAGTTCTTATAAAACATTCTTCGATCTCGGCCTTCTGCGCAAGGCCGAGATTGCCTACGCCGGAAATCTAGCCACTGAAGAAACTTCTGACCCAGAATTACCGGGTCGCTCCGCACATCTCGTCAGCAGCACTTCGGATGAACATGATCGACTCGCTTTCCGGTAGCGCCCGATCCAGGAGCACCTCGAAGTTGGCGGCGTACTCTGCCACCTGCGGATCCTCACCGGTTATATCGGCGAACTCGCCCTTGCCCGTATCGAGATAGAGAAGATCTGCCAGGACGCCATCGAATCCTAGTACCGTGAAGGCACCAGACAGCCCCGCGTGCTCTCCTGCGCTGAACGGGATTAGCCGAACGGTGATGAGTTCGTTCCCGGCCGCCTCATCGGCAATATGGCGAAGCTGAGACGGCATGATCATCGGGTCGGTTTCGATCCCGATATGCCTGCGGATCACCGCCTCGTCCAAGACGTAGAACTGGCGGGGCGGATCGGAACGCTGAGCTAGTTCCGTCTGTCTCTGCAGGCGCAGTCTCACCACGGGAGTGACTTTCGCCGTCTCGATCGTGCACGCTGTCAGTGCTTCTGCGTACTCGGCCGTCTGCAGCAGGCCGGGTACCACCGTGCCTGGAAACTGCCGTATGAAGGTCGCGCCTGCCTCATACCCCACGTACTTGAGATACGGCGCGTCGATCTCGTCCCGGTAGGCATGCCACCAGCCGCGCAGCCGAGCCGCCCGGTTCAATCGCTGAAATCGCTCACGTTCACGGCCCAAGGCAACGCCGTAACGATTCAAGAGGGCATCAAGGTCCACCTTGGTGATCGAGCTATGGCCTCCTTCGATGCGGATCAGCTTGGACGGCGACCACTCCAGGGCACGTGCGACCTCTCCTTGAGTCAGGCCATTGTCCTTGCGCAGGCGCACAATCTCGCCGCGTAGTATCGCGCTCTGAACTACCGGCCCTTGGTCAACTGCCATGGGGTGCCACGCTCCACAATGAGCCGCTCATTTGGCCGCGAACCGGCCCGCACTTCAGTATGGCCACCGTCATAGCGTCATTTAAGCGTAGTTCGGCCAGTTTCCGCAGGTGACAGTCAACTGGCTGTCCACCGGAGCCCTGGTCCCGGCCACGTGAAGGCCCATATTTCCCGATCGTGGCCTGCGGGGAACCCGGCGGTCGCGCCGCCAGGCAACGGCGGGCAGCGTCAAGAGCCCCCGGCGAGCTGGCCACTTGAGTCCTCGATATGAGGCCCGTACCTTGTACTGGACAGGAAATGGAATGACACGATCAGGGTGCTCGGATAAATACAGCACTGGCCCGCCACCGATGCCCTCGTAGCGCGATAGCCATTGAGGGTGGACGCCCGAACGGTCACTGAGCCGAGAACCGCACCGTCGCTTTAGCGGTGCGGTTCTGAATACCGAGCGTTTTCGGGCCTGCTGTCCCGCACGTGCTGCAGGAAATCCGTCCATTGAGCCGGGCTCATCGCCAGAACCGGGCCCGAGATGTCTTTCGAATCCCGCACGAGGACCGCAGCGGTTAGCGAGGCTATTTCTATGCAGTTACCCTGGTCGGCGCTGAACCGGCTTTTACGCCAGTCAATCGGCAAATGATCCTCCGACTCAACGCCCATCAACCAAGCCTCTCCCCTGTAACAGCTAAGTTCAAGTCGTGAACTAAGCCACCAATTACTCCGACTGTACACATCCACAGGCCATCACCATCAATGGCTTCTGGCCACTCAACGACTGAAAGGCAAGAGAAGCTTGTGTTGGTTCTGGCCAGCTCAGCCACTGTCGAGCAACACGATCTGAACACGGTCGATCACTCAGTCCGCGTCTCGGCTGCGCCTGGTTCGGAAGCCTACAACGCGGAAGAGGTCTAGCTCATCTCCTTAGATTCTGTGGTTTATAACGGCCTGGCTTCAATCTGATGGAGAACCGGCAGACACAATAGCGCGAATCGCCCAGCTCAAGGGTGCTGGCAAGATTTGCCCGGTTAGCAATCCGCCGTGCAGCTTGGGAGTTCCCGGCCAAGCCCTGATCCTACTGACTACGTATAGGCCCTACCGTACGACTCCGGCCTCATCGGCACAAGACTATCCCAAGACGGCAGTATCCATTCTGGTCAGTCACTTAATGGGCTGTGGCGCGCTGTAATCTGCCAAAGTGCTACATAGCAAATCGCATGCCCCCTACCTGGAACGTGTACGACTGGTAGCGCATTGAACTCTTTGCGAAATCATCATGAGCGAAATAGCATTACAATTCGAAGTAGATATCTGAGTTCGGCTGACTGCCACGTACGCACATGCTCATACCTTTTGCCGCGACGCGCTGCAGCAGGCCGGGATTGTCGAGGGGATGGCCCGGATGTCACCATGCAGTGAAACCCTGTCACTAGCCAGACGCACCGGAGTCACTGGCGCGGCCACAGGGCCCGGCCAGGTGCCGGACCGGTTCCCGCTTTGGGTACTGGCCAGAAGGGCGAAGGCGGACGCTCGCGACCTGGCTTCACCGAACACCGTCAGGCTCTGTCCTCCCTGCCGAGGGAGGGAGCATGAACGGGCCGGGTACTTCTTCCGGGGCATCTGATGCCCCACGGGCAGGCGGCCCCCGCGCGCACGCCAGCGCGGCAGACCGGGGTGCTCTCTGCGGCACGCTGGCCCTGTCGGTTGGCGACCGGAGTATCAAAGTAGAACTGAATATCGGGCGAGGCGGCATGGAAAGCTCGGACCGGTGGGGAACTCGTGGCTCGGTCATACGTCACCTCCGGATCACCGAAGATGATCGGGACTTGGCCCGGCGGGCGCTGCGCGCCTTTCGGGCGAAGAAGCCCAGACGGACACGTCCAGATGCTTCGGCCCCTTCGCTGGACGGGCCCGCTTCGGGAGGCGGGTCAGGCGGGAGCGAGATGCCCCGGCAGCACGCATCCGTGCCTCCTGACTTCTGGGCTGCGCTCGATTCCGGTGAGAAAGCGGAGTTCAGGATGCTTGCGGCCGAGCGCACGTTTGCCGCAGGAGCCCGGCTCATGCGAGAGGGCGAGACCGCAGATCATGTAATCGTGATCCTGGCCGGCCGGACCAGAATCAGTGTCATGGGCAGCGACGGGACGAACCGGATCGTCGCTTACCGTGGCCCCGGCCAGCTGGTCGGCGAGCGTGCCGCGCTACGGGTAAACGTGCGGTCGGCCACGGTGGTCGCCCTCGAGCAGGTCGAGGCGCTCGACGTCACAACGGCCGGCTTCGCCGCCTTCCTCACTGCTCATCCGGATGTCCTGCATCTCCTCGAAGAGCAGGTCTACGAGCGACTGACGGAGACTCCGGCCTGGCACCAGGCGGGAGGATTCACCCACGGCGGGCCGGCCAGTACGGCGATCACGAATCAGCCCGAGTCTGGCCAGGGCCAGATCGCCGATCACACGGCCGGGCACCACCCGCTGCTGAAGGGCGAGAACTGCACGATCGTCTTCTCGGACGTGGTGGCGTTCGCCTCACCGAGACGCAGGGACGAGCAACGACGCATCATCCGGCGAGAAGTGCTCGACATGACGTCCGCGTCCCTGAAGGCCGTCTGGGATAAGTGTTCTTATGAGGATCGTGGCGACGGGCTGCTGGTGGTCGCGCCTCCCGCCATTCCGACGGTACAAATCCTTGAGTACCTGCTCATCGCACTTCCGATCGCCCTGAAGAGGCACAACGGCATTTACGCGGACGGTGCGCAGATCCAGCTCAGAGTGGCGGTGGATGTCGGCCCGGTGATGACAGACAACCTGGGCGTCTCGGGCCAGGTCATCATCAACGCCGCCCGGCTGCTGGAGGCGCCGACCTTCAAGGCGGCGATGGCCGGGGAGCACGCACACCTCGGCGTGGTCGTGTCCGACTTCGTGTACCAGAGCGCGGTAACCCAAGCCGACTGCCTGACCGACCCCGATGGCTACGCAGAGATTGACGTGAGGGTCAAGGAAGCTTCCAAGCGAGCCTGGATGCTGCTCGTCAATCCGCCCATAGCAGTGCCGCCACGGCAGACCACCTTAGCTTTAGCCACTGTCCCATCGGCCTGGGACGCGGGTCGAGATCACGATCATCTGCCGGACGGCCGTCTGGGCGTTCTGCGCGTTATTGACCTGGACAAACTACGGTGCCAGGTGAGTTGGCCGGGCCAGTCCGGGTAGAAGGCCAACCGGGTGGAAGGACAACCCGGAGACGCCCGCACCCCTTGAGAGGAAACGATGCCGCCACACAGCGAACCGTCCGTGGTCGTCGTCGGGGCCGGGGTCGCGGGCCTGGCCTGCGCACTTGACCTGACGGCAGCCGGTGTCCCCGTCCAGATCCTCGATACCGCCGACGGGGTGGGCGGGCGGATGCGCACCGATCAGGTGGGCGGGTTTTTGCTTGATCGCGGCTTCCAGGTCTTCAACACCTCCTATCCCCAGGTCAAACGGCGGATCAACCTGCGGGCCCTGCAGCTCAGGCCGTTCACCCCGGGTGTCCTGCTGCACGCCGGCGACCGCCGGCTGCGGTTCGCCGACCCGACCCGGCAGCTCAGCGGGGTGGCGGACCTGCTGCGCGGACGGCTGGCCGGGCTGTCGGACGCCATCGCGCTGGCCCGGCTGTGCGCCGCGGACATGCTGCTGCCGGTGGGCCTGATCAAGAATCAGCCGGACCGGACCACGATCGCCGCGCTGACCGAAGAAGGTATTTCCCCTGCCCTGTGCGAGCTGTTCTTCCGCCCGTTCCTGTCCGGGGTGTTCCTCGAAGACGAGCTGGAAACCTCGGGCCGGTTCTTCCACCTGGTCTGGCGCAGCATGCTGCGCGGCACCCTGTGCCTGCCACGACGCGGCATCCAGGCGGTACCAGAGCAGCTCGCGGCCGCGCTCCCCGCCGCGACGGTCCGGCTGGAGACGCCCGTCCGTGCGCTCACCGCCGACGGCGTGCTGTGCGGCGACGGCACCGAGATACCGGCGCGGGCCGTGATCGTGGCGACCGGCGCCGCCGAGGCGGCGGCCCTGCTTCCCGGGCTGAGCGTGCCGGCGACGCGCACCGTCACGACCTTCTACCACGCGGCACCGGCAGCGCCGCTGGCCGAGCCGACCCTGCTCGTCGACACCGAGCGCAAGATCCTCAACACGGTGGTGCTGACGGAGGTCACCGCCGCTTACGCCGCCGATGGCCGGGCGCTCATCTCCACTTCGGTGCTCGGCGATGCCAGCGGGCGGGAGCCGGACGTCCGGGCGCGGATCGCCGAAATGTACGGTGCCGACGCCTCCGGCTGGGAGCATCTGGCCACGTATCCGGTGTACGGCGCGCTGCCGGCGATGCCCGCGCCGCATCCGCTCAGCCGGCCCACGCGAGTGGCGCCCCGCCGCTACGTCTGCGGCGACCACCGGGCCACAGGGTCGGTCCAGGGCGCGATGGCGTCCGGGACCCGCGCCGCCCGTGAGTTCCTGGCCGGGGAGGGCCGCGATTCCTGAGACAGGGTCCCGGGCGTCCCGATGGGTCACCAAGACGCCCTGACGCGTCGCTGCCGGCGGCCCCCCTCAGGCCGCCGGCAGCGCTCGTGAGCCCCGTGCGTCAGCGCAGGACGTTCAGCGTGTTGGTGTCGTCGTTGACGAAGTAGACACGGTTCGGGTACGTGGCCGTAGCCAGGCCGAACAGGGCACCGCCGGGCTGGTCTTTGGTGTCCACGTCCTTGACCGTGACGAGCTTGCCGCCCTGAGTGAGCTCGACGAGGTTGTTGTCACCGCCGTTGGCGGCCAGCAGGTCACCGTTCGGCGTGAGGGTCAGGCCCAGCGGGCCGTTGAGGGGCCCTTTGGCGTGGGGCTTGTTGGCGAAAACCGTCGCCGCCGCCGCGCCCGCGTTGACCGGGGTATGCCGGAAAACCGCGTTCGGAATGCCGGCGATGCGGTTGCTCGCCGTGTCGGCGACGAACAGCGTGCCGTTCGGGCTGAGCGCGACGCCGGTGGGGCCGACGATCAGCGCGGCCGGGTCGGTGTGCACGGATATCCCGTTAGCGATCACGGTGCTGGCGGTCACCTTGGGCACCGCGCCCGTGAGGTTCAGGTTCAGCCGGACGACATTGCCCTTGGTGGTGGTCATGGGCAGGCCCTTGACAATGCCGTTAAGCACGTTGGACACGAACAGGTCGGCGGACGAGCCGAGGTCCAGCGCGGTCGCGTCCCACGGGCCGTCAATGCCGTATCCCTTGATCACTTCCCGGACGTGGCCGCCGCAGTCCAGGACGAACAGCTCACCGGGCTTCATGGTCGCGGACGTCCCGTCGGTGGTCGGCAGGCTGCCGACGATCACCCAGCCCGAGCGCAGCGCCACCAGCGCGGTGGTGAGCCCGACCGGCGCAAACTTGGCCGGGATGGTGGCGAACAGCTTCTGGTGGCCACCGGGGGCGATCTCGACGATCGTGGTGCCCGTGCCCTGCTGGTTCGCCGCATTGTTGAAGTTGCTGACCAGGACGTCCCCGGCGGTGAGTGTGCCGTGGGACTTCGGCACGATGGCTACGCCGTACGGGTTGACGTCCCCGTTGGCCGGAATAGTGCTGGACACCGTCTTGACCGTGCTCAGCCCCCCGATGAAGGAGCCTCCCGCACTGGTGGAAGCCGCTGCCGGGAGGACCCCGGCCATCGCGGCCGCGGCGGCGGCCGCGCACAGCCCCACCGCCCGTTTCCTCACATGTCCCCTGTCCATTCCCGTATCTCCTTGGCTCGCGACGGCGCGTGCGATCGCACGCGCCCGCGCCAGGGGCCGGCAGGCCGGCCGGTCACCCGTCGCTCACCTTCATTACGGGACAGCGTCGCGGGGGGATTGGTCTGTGTGGAATTGCGTTGCGAAATTTTGCCGCTGCCGACGCGGGCGGGCACAAGGGCCAGGCTGGAGTGGGCACGCGGGCGCCCGGGCGCCCGGGTACCCGCGTGCGGTACCGGGCGCCCGCCGGTCAGCTGTTCGCGGCGGCCAGCTCCTCCTCGGTGAACAGGCGGGAGCGGATGAGGAACCGGACTCCCTCCGGGGCTTCCAGCGAGAAGCCGCGGCCGGGAACGATGTCAATCGTCAGATGGGTGTGGCTCCAGTACGCGAACTGGGACGCCGACATCCACACCCCAATCGGTGCCGCGATCCCCGGTATGTCGAGGTCGCCGAGGTGCACGTCGGACGGGCCGGTACGGAATTCACCCGCCGGATAGCACATCGGGGAGCTGCCGTCACAGCAGCCGCCGGACTGGTGGAACATCAGCGGCCCGTGCTGCGCCACGCCGTCCTCGACCGCCGGGATCCCGAGGCGCTGTGGGAGTACAGCCAGCGTGATCCCGGCCGCGACGACATCGAGGTCTTCGAGCGGCTCACCGCCGAACTGCCCGCCCAGGACCCCCGCCACCCCGTAGCCACCGCCCGCCTCGCCGCCCTGCTGGCCGAGGACTAGCACGAACTAGCAGGTCCGGGCGGGCGCACTGGCTGTTGGCTCAGTCAAAGCCGGTGAAGCTCTTGGCCGCGATGCAGAATTCGTTACCCTCTGGATCTTGCATGACCGTCCAGCGCTGGCCAGGTATGCGGTGTTTGCCGATGACCGTGGCGCCAAGCCGCACTAGCTCGTTGACGGCATCCGGGTCTGGATTCACCAGGTCGATGTGAACGCGGTTCTTAGCCTGTTTCGGCTCCGGCACCTTGTTGAAGTACCAGGCCGGTTCCCGCCGCTCGCCGTCGGCTCCGCCGATGGAAGCAAAGAACTCGCTGCTGCCCTTATCGACCGGGCGGCCGAGCACCGCGGACCAGAAGGCGGCCAGCTTCAGCACGTCGCCGCAGTCGATGGTGATGTTGCCGATCCTGGCCCCCATAGCGTCCTCCTCCGTGCGTGCCGCCCCGCCGCCCACCGCACGCGGGTCACGGCGAGACGCCCGTTACCGGCCAGCGAGCCCGGGCCTCGTGCCCGGCGAGCGGCCGGTGCTGTCGGCGAACACCGCACGCGGGTCACGGCGAGACGCCCGTTACCGGCCCAGCGAACCGGGCCTCGTGCCCGGTGAGCGGCCGGTGTCTCGGCGACGTACCACCGCGCGGGCGCGGAGCGCATTCGGGGGTTTCCGGGGGGTCGCCCCCCCGGGCCAACACAGCCCCCCAGGTCAGCACGGACTCACCTGGACCTTGGGGGCGGCACCCCACTCCGGTGGCCGGTGACCGGCCAGGACATCGGACACCTGGTCCAGCCCGACGGTCGCGGCGACGATGGGCCGCGGGTCGACCTCGCCGCCCGCGAACAGTGAGATCGTCTCGGCGAGGCCGCCGGACGCGCTGAGCACCCCGGTCACCGTGACGTCCTTCAAGACCAGCGTGCGCGTGTCGACCAGGCTCGGCCCCGCGGACAGGCCGATGTAGACGACCCGGCCGCCGGGCTCCACGATCCCGGCCGCCAGGGCCGGCAATTCCGGCGCGGTGGACGCGTCGATAACCGCGCCGAACGGCGCATCCGGGAGGGTGCCCCGGAACCAGGTGCGGTCAAAGCCGATGTCCTTCGCGAATCGCAGTGACCGCTCGTCCCGGCCCAGCAGGTGCACCTCGGCGCCCTGGGACCGGGCGATCTGCGCGGCGAGCAGGCCGATGGTGCCCGGGCCCATGACCAGGAGACGCTGCGCACCCCCGGCCAGCGCGGCGCGGACCGCGCGGAAGGCGTTGCCGCCGGGCTCGACCAGCGCGCCCGAGGTCGCGCCGAGACCGTCAGGAAGGGGGTGCAGGGCACGGGCCGGCACCAGCAGCTGCTCGGCGAGAGCACCGGGCCAGCCGCGCCGGATGCCGATCTCGAAACGTTCCGCACACAGGTGCTGCCGACCACCGAGACAGCGCGGGCACCGGCCGCAGCCAAGCATCGTGTCCCCGGTGACGCGGCGCCCGACCCAGGACGCGGTGCTCTCGTCACCGGCCCGGGCGACCACACCGCACCATTCGTGCCCGATCCGTACCGGGTAGTGCGCCTCGCCGGTGTGCAGGTAGGCCATGTGGCCGGTGAAGAACTCCCGGTCGGTGCCGCAGACACCGGCCCGTTCGACGTTCACGACCACCTGTCCCGGCCCCGGCTCGGGCGGGTCGATGTCGTGCACCTCTGCCTGGCCGGGCCCGGTGATGACGAACGCGCGCACGCTGGGTTACCTGCTGGTCCGCGCGCGGCGGGCGAAGGTCGCAAAGGTAACGTCCATGGCGTTCCGAATAGTAGGCCGATATGGCGGGAGCAGGAAACATGGCCGATCTGCGCAGCGCTCAGTGGTACGGCGGACAGGACCGGGATGCGTACATCCACCGGGCATGGATGCGCCGCGGCGCGACCGACTCGGCCTTCACCGGCCGGCCGCAGATCGCGATCGCGAACACGGCTTCGGACCTGGTCCCGTGCAACCGTCATCTGACCGAGGTGGCCGGGCATGTCGCCGCCGGGGTGTGGGAGGCCGGCGGGGTCCCGCTGGACATGCCGGTCGTGTCGCTGGGCGAGACGCAGGTCCGCCCCACCGCGATGCTGTGGCGGAACATGGCCGCCATGGCGATTGAGGAGATGATCCGCGCCAACCCGATCAACGGTGTCGTCCTGCTGGGCGGCTGCGACAAGACCATCCCCGCCCTGCTGATGGGGGCGGCGTCGGTCGACCTGCCCGCGGTGGTCGCGCCCGGCGGCCCGATGCTCACCGGTACGTTCCGCGGCATGCCGCTGGGCTGCGGGACCGACGTGTGGCGGCTGAGCGAGGACGTCCGCGCGGGCAAGCTGTCCCAGGAGGAGTTCCTCCAGTCCGAATCGTCGATGATCCGCAGCCGGGGACACTGCAACACGATGGGGACCGCCTCCACGATGGGCCTGCTGGCCGAGGTGCTCGGCACGACGCTGCCCGGCACGGCCGGCTTGCCGGCCCCGGACAGCCGGCTGCTGGCGCAGGCGCACGAGACCGGTGCGCTGGCGGTTGAGATGGCTCGGCACGGCCGGCGCCCCAGCCAGGTGCTGTCGGCCGCGTCGTTCCGCAACGCCATCGTGGCCCTGGCCGCGCTCGGCGGCTCGACGAACGCTGTCGTGCACCTGCTGGCCATCGCGGGGCGCGTGGGGATACCGCTTAGCCTGGACGATTTCGACCGGATCGGGGCGGCGGTGCCGTTGCTGGTCAACCTGCAGCCCGCCGGCCAGCACCTGATGGAAGACTTTCACCGTGCCGGGGGCCTGCTGGCCGTCCTGCGCGAGGTGGAGGACCTGCTCGATCCGGCCGCGCTCACCGTCACCGGCCGGCCGCTGGTGCATTATCTGGCCGACGCGCGGATCTGGGACCACGACGTCATCCGCGGCCGACAGAACCCTCTGCAGGACGCGGCCGGCATCGCCGTGCTGCGCGGCAACCTGGCCCCCGGCGGGGCGATCATCAAGCCGGCGGCGGCCTCGCCGCACCTGCTGCAGCACCGCGGGCGGGCCGTGGTCTTCGATTCCATCGAGGATCTGCACGCCCGGCTGGACGACCCGGAGCTGGACGCCGACGCGGACTCCGTGCTCGTGCTGCGCGGTTGCGGGCCGCGCGGCTATCCGGGCATGCCCGAGGTGTCGAACATGCCGCTGCCGGCCAAGCTGCTCCGGGAAGGCGTCCGCGACATGGTGCGGATCTGCGACGGCCGGATGAGCGGAACCGCCTACGGCACCGTGGTGCTGCACGTTACCCCGGAGGGCGCGGCGGGCGGCCCGCTCAGCCGGATACGGACCGGCGACTGGGTGGTCCTCGACGTGCCCGGCCGCCGGGTCGATGTGGAGCTAACCGAAGACGAACTGCGCGACCGCCCGGTCGCCCACGCAATGGCGGATGCCGTGGCCCGCCCGCATCGCGGCTGGGAGCTGCTCTACGTGAACAGCGTGCAGGGTGCCGATACCGGCGCTGACCTCGATTTTCTTCGTGGATCCAGCGGGGATCAGGTCAACCGCGAATCTCACTGAGGACCGTTGCCGACCGCACCCGGATCGATCTCGTGCAGGTGCGTGATGTCGGCGAGACCCGAGATGGTCAGCACCGGGGCCAGCAGCGGCGTCGCGACCAGCTCGATGTGCGCCGCGTGCGTGAAAAGGACCGTGAGCCCGGCGCTGTCCAGGTACTCCACCCTGGTCAGGTCCACGACGATCCGGGCATCGCCGTCCAACGCCTGGCTGAGCGCCTCGCGGAAGCGGCCGGCGTTGCTCATGTCGATCTCGCCGACGGCGGTCAGGACCCGTGTTCCGTCCGGCCGCTGGCCGGTGGAAAAGGTGAGCGGAGTGGTCATGGAGCGATCCTCAGCTGCATGTCGACGGTGGTGCCGGCATCGCCGGGCTCAATGGTTACCTGCTGCATGAGAGCCCGCATCAGCGGGATGCCGTGCCCGCGGTTCGTCCGGGCGGCCGGCTGTGAGGCCTTCCAGTGGCCGGTGTCGGTCACGGTCAGCCGGAGCTGGGTGACGGTCGCGGCGGCCCGCAGCCGGACCTGCTGCCCGGGAGCGTGGCGGTGACCGTGCTCGACGGCATTGGCGCACGCCTCACCCGCCGCGACGAGCACATCCTGGACCGTCCGGTGACTCAGGTCGCACCGATTCAGCCAGTTCCGCAGCGTGGCCCGGACCGGCGCGAGCTGGGCCGATTCCGCCGGGAAGGTGAGGTCCAGCGGGGCCGGATGACGGTACAGGACCAGCGCGACGTCATCCTCATAGCCGCCGGCCGGGGCCATGGCGGTCATGATGGCGGTCGCGAGATCCTCCACGGCCGAGGCGTCACCCCGGTGGACGGCCGCCCCGGCCTCGGCGATCCCGGTGTCCATGGACCGGCGCCGGCGCTCGACCAGGCCGTCGGTGTACAGCAGCAGCGCCGCCCGGGCCGGCACGGTACAGCTCGCCTCGGCCCGCTCGATGTCCGGCTGCACCGCAAGCGGGAACGAGCGACCGCCCTCGAGCAGCTCGGTGCGCCCGCCGGGCAGCGCCAGGATGCCGGGAGGGTGCCCGGCGCTGCTGTACGTCAGCCGCCCGGCGTCCCGGTCGAGAATGCCGCAGAAGACCGTGCTGCAGATGGCGCCGGGGACGAGGGCGGCGAACCGGTCCATGGCGGTGAGCGTCTGGGCCGCGCTCGCGTCCTGCAGGAGCAGGGCGCGGCAGGCGCTGCGGAGCTGCCCCATCACGGTCGCGGCCTCCAGCCCGTGCCCGACGCAATCCCCGACCACGATCCCGATCCGCCCGTCAGGCAGCTCGACGATGTCGTACCAGTCGCCGCCCACCTCGAGCGGTCGGTTGGCCGGCTCGTAGCGCGCCGCGAAACCGGCGGGCAGCCGGGCCGGCCCGAGGATCGCCCGTTGCAGGGCCAGCGCCGTTTCCCGCTGCTGATCGGTCTGGTACACTCGGTTGAGCGCCTGACCCAGGTAGCCGCACAGCAGCGCCAGCAAGGCGCGGTCCTCAGCGCTGAAGGGCCGGGCGGCGTCCACGTCGATCCAGACGGCCAGCAGGCCCAGCGGGTGCTGGACCGTTATCCCGACCGCCGTACCAGAGCCGCCCGGTAGCCCGGCACCGTCCGGCGGGCCCGGATCCTCGGTGGGGCTGAGCAGGGGTTGACGTCGCAGCGCGGTGATCTTGTCCCGCAGCGTTCCCGGCAGGTCCGGCCAGCTGATGCCCGTGCCGGTCGACATCAAAGACGGCCCGGCGCCGCCGTTCCAGGTGACGGCGAGCACCCTCCGGGCCCGCCACAGCCGCCGCAGCTCGTTGATGGCGCCCTGGAGCGCCTGCGGCACGCTGCTTGCCTGGGACAGCAGCAGGCCCATGGCGGCCAGGGCCGCCTCGCGCTGGCCGGCGTAGTGCTCCGCGGTGATGTCGCGGAGGGTGCCGACGACCATCCGCCGCCCGGTATCCGGGTCCTGCACCTCGTTGTAGCTGGCCGCCACCCACAGCCGGTGCCCGTCCTTATGGTTGACCGGCGCCACGAAGCTTCCCTTGCTCTGCGCCATGAGCTGCCGGAAGGCCGCACTGATCTGGCGGTGCGCCTCCGGCTCGGCGTCCTCCCGAGGCCACCACACGTGCTCGGGCACGTACGGCAGCCCCTCGGGGCCGTAACCCAGGATGTCGGTGAACGCGGCGTTGATCTCGACGACGGCGCCGGTCTCGTCGCATAGGAAGAAGGCTTCGTGCAGCGAGTCGATGAGGGCGGCACGCCACCGGGCGTGGTGGTTGCGCAGCTGCGCCAGCTCCACGTTGGCCCGCACCCGGGCCAGCAGCTCGGCGGCGGAGAACGGCTTGACGAGGTAGTCGTCCGCGCCGGCCTCCAGGCCTTCGATGGAGGCCTCCTGCCCGGCCCGCGCCGACAGCAGCAGGACCGGCACATCGGCGGTACGGGGGTCGGAGCGCAGCGCGGCCACCAGGGCCAGCCCGTCCAGCCCGGGCATCATGACGTCGCTGATGACCAGGTCCGGCGCGCTGGCGCGTGCCGCGTCCAGCGCGCTCAGGCCATCCGCCACCGCGGTGACCTGGTAGCTGGACCGCAGCAGCCGGTGCAGGTACTCGCGCATGTCGGCGTTGTCGTCCGCGAGCAGCACCCGCGGCGGGGGGCCCGCGGCGGCCGGCTCCGGGCGCAGCCCGCCCGCGGCCGGCGGCAGCGCGGCGGCCGGCGCCTCGCCGCCCGGCAGCCAGCGCAGGGCCTCCTCGACGAAGGGGTCGGCGACCGCCGAGACGACGCCCGGCCCCGCGGCCGGGGCTACATTGACATCCGGCAGGTGGTCGTGGCCAAAGGGCAGCCGGACGGTGAATGCGGTGCCGGCGCCCTCCGTGCTCTCGGCGGTGATCGTCCCGCCGTGCAGGCCGATGAGCTCCCGGACGAGCGCCAGGCCGATGCCGCTGCCCTCGTTGGACCGTGAGCGCGCGTTGGGGATGCGGTGGAAGCGCTCGAGCAGGCGCGGCATCTCGCCCGCGGCCACCCCGGTCCCGGTGTCGGCGATCCGCAGGACGGCGTGGGTGTCCTCCGCGCGCAGCGTGACGCTGATCGTGCCGTCGAAGGTGAACTTCAGTGCGTTGCTCAGCAGGTTGAGGACGACCTTCTCCCACATCTCCCGGTCGATGTAGACGGGCTCGGGCAGCGCCGTGCAATCCACCTGGTAGGAAAGCCCGGCCCGCTCGACGGCCGACCGGAAGACGCTGGCCAGGTCGGCCGTGAACGCGGCCAGGTCCACCGGCTCGTAACGCGCCTGCATCCGGCCGGCCTCGATACGCGAGAAGTCCAGCAGGGTGTTGACCAGCTTGCCCAGGCGCAGCCCGTTACGGTGAATGACGTCCAGTTCCTGGCGGACGGCCTCATCCTCGGCCGCGAGCCGCGCCCGCAGCTCCTCCAGCGGTCCCATGATCAGCGTGAGCGGCGTACGGAACTCATGGCTGATGTTGGAGAAGAACGCGGTCTTGGCCCGGTCCAGCTCGGCCAGTTCCTCGGCCCGCCGCTGCTGGAACTGGTAGGCCACGGCCCCGTTGATGAGAGCGGCCGTCTGCTGCGCGACCAGCCCGAGGAAGGACGCGTACGCCTCGTCCAGGGTGCGGCCGGCGCTGGCCGCGAGCACGATCACCCCCACGGTCTGGCCGCCCGTCTCACCCGGCAGCGGAAGGATCATGGCCTGCGCGGGCGGCGTTTCCCAGCCACCCACGGGCAACGTGGCGAACCGGGCGCCCACATCGGTCAGCGTCACCGGCTGCCCGCTGCGCAGCACCTCCACGGCCGGCCAGTCACCCGGGCCCGGCGTAAACGGGGCGGGGCTGGTCTCCGGCGGGCTGCTCGCGGTCAGCGCCAGCTCATCGGTGCCGGGCGTACGCAGGTAGACCGCGGCGAACGGGATGTCCTTGGCCGCGCGCCCCAGCGCCTGGGCGACGAGACGGCCGGCCTCGGCCGCGCTGCGGGCACTGCCCGCGAGGGTGCCCAGGTCCTGCAGAACCGCGAGGCGCCGCTCGCCCACGACCCGCTCGGTGGTCTCGGTGACGGCGGTGAACACCCCCCGCACGATGCCCTCGTCGTCATGCAGCGGGCTGTAGGAGTAGGTCCAGTAGGTCTCCTCCCAATAGCCGTGCCGGTTCATCGGCAGCAGCAGGTCCTCCGACCAGGTGGCCTGGCCGCTGGCCATCACCGACGTCAGCATCGGGCCGATGATGTCCCAGATCTCGGTCCACACCGTCTCGCCCGGCTTCTCCAGCGCCGGGTGCTTGCTCCCCAGAAGCGGCAGATAAGCGTCGTTGTAGAAGAAGCGGAGCTGCTCACCCCACCACACGATCATCGGGAAACGGGAGGTCAGGCAGATGCGGCACGCGGTGCGCAGGCTCGCGGGCCAGCCGCGCGGATCGCCAAGCTCGGACTGCGGCCAGGGGAAGGCGCGCATCCGGATGGCCATCTCACCGTCGCCGGGAAAGAGCACCTCCGCCGGCTCGGCGCGCTCAGCGCCGCTCATCACGCCTCCTCGCGTCCTTTCCCGGCCTGCCCGCACGGGCGGGCCCGCGGACTCCGGTGCCCAGTGGGGCCACGGGGATACGATAAGTTGTCTGGTGCAAACTTTCCCGGCAGGTGCACCTGTACGGAGAGGGACGCGGAAACCGGGCCGGGAGGCGCTGATCTGCCGACACCATCCCATCCGGCCGCCGTGTCCTTCCCGGAACAATATCGCTCGGGAGGCTAGGTGCCCCAGGCTGATGCAGTTCTCGCGGTCACGCTGCACCCCCATCCCGCCGGCCCGCGCCTGATGGCGGTTTCCGGGGAACTCGACTACCACACGGCGCCCCGGCTGCGGGCCGGCCTGGATGAGGTGCCGCTGGAGACGGGGACCAGCCTCATCATCGATCTGTCCGGCCTCACCTACTGCGACTCCACCGGGATCAGCATCCTGGTCGGCGCCTGCCACCGGGCCAAGGCGGCGGGCACGGTGCTCGCGTTGGCCGACGTGAACCCCGACATCAGCCGGGTCTTCCGCGTCATCGGGCTGGATCAGGTCTTCGTGTCCTACGACACCGCGGACGCCGCCGCCCGCGCGCTGCGCAGCTGACCCGGCACCGCCATGACGTGCGGCTACCCACGTCATGGCCGGCCCGGCCGGGGGCCGCCGCGCCCGGGAACTGGCCGGTGGGTGGCGGGCTGCCCTGAACAACCCACACAATGAGGGAATGGTCGCAGCTTCCGAATTGGCCCAGGCAGTGGCGGCGCCGCTGTTGTCCGTGGCTGATCTCGGCGTTTCGTTCGGATCCGTGCAGGCCCTGGACGGGGTCAGCCTGGCGGTCCGTCCCGGCGAGCTCGTCGCCCTGGCCGGTGAGAACGGTGCCGGGAAGACCACGCTCGTGCGCTGCATCGCGGGCGACATCTCGCCCACGCACGG
>CAWGPP010000020.1:0-101583 GCA_963824545.1 uncultured Actinomycetes bacterium
CAGATGGACCGCCAGGCCGGGTTCGACCCGCCGGTCGATCTCGTCGAGGAACGCGGTGAAGTCCTGCGCCGCGTGCTGGGCCGAGGTCTTCCCGATCACCATGCCGGTCGCGGTGTTCAGCGCGGCGAGCAGATCCACGGTGCCGTGCCGCTCGTAGTCGTGGCTGCGCCGCTCCGGGGTGCCCGGGACCATCGGCAGCACCGGGGCGGTTCGCTCCAGCGCCTGGTTATCCGGGGTTAATGATCTTGATCATGGTTTTTGCGCTGGTAGAACGCTTGCGGACGCGTCCGCAAGAGAAGCGCAGTCATGACAGAGGGGCTGTGGTGTCCTGGCGGCCAAGGCGGCGCCGTAGCTCGAGATTCTCTCCGTGTGCGTTCTCCAGCGCCTGCCGCAGCGCATTGATTTCGTCGCGGTGACGGTGTTTGAGCTCGGTGAGCTGGGTGGTGAGCGTCCGGATCACGCTGCTCGGCTGGTCCGGTCCGGGGGGTAGCGCGGGCGCGGTGGGCGTGGCCTGCTGCCGGGCCCGGAGCTGTTCGATCCGGCTTCGGATCCCGGGGGTGCGGTAGAGGAAGTCCAGCGAGACGCCGGCGGTCTGGGCGAGGCCGCGGAAGGTGATCGGGTCGCCGCGGCGGAGCATCTGCTCGAGCCCGTTCTCGGCGCGGGCCTGGGCGGCTGCGCTCTTGGCCGCGGCGGCCCGGCGCAGGTTGCCGGGGTTACCGCGCATCGCGCTGTCCCGTCTCGCCGCTCCGGTGGGCCATCGCGTCGGTGCGTGCGGAGGCGCCAGCGCCGCGCAGGGCCTGGATGCTGCCATCAGCGAGCCGGGTCTGCTCGAGCTTGACGATGATCTGGCCGAGGGCGTCTTGCTCCTGACGGCGCCCGGCGAGCCAGACGTTGTCCTCGCTCATCTCCTGCCCGGTGCGGGCCTTGAACGTCTGGCAGCGTTCGCCGATGAGCTGCTCGGTGCGGGTCAGCTGGGTGGTCAGCTCGGGCAGGAACGTGGCGTCGGTAGCGAACTTGTCGCAGGTCAGGCAGGCGTTTCCTTTGCTGCAGTGCTGGCGGGGCGGCAGCAGGCACCAGCCGTTGGGCAGGACACGGTCGGTGCGCTTGTCCAGCTGGAGCATGTCGTAGAGGTCACGCGGGTCGGTGTCGAGCTCACGGGCGTCGGCGGTGAGCTTGCGGTAGCGCAGGAACTCGGCTTCGTGGGTGGATGCCAGGGTTTTCGCGTAGATCATGGTCATTTCCGGTGAGAGGTGGCCGAGGTAGCGTTGCACCACGTGCAGCGGGACGCCGGCGTTCAGCAGGCTTGTGGCCCTGGTATGCCGGAAACGGTGGGTGCGCTGGAAGTCCACCAAGGCGCCGGTGGCGTCGCGAACGTCGAGCTGGCGGGCTAGTTCACCGAGCAGGTCTCGCAGTCTTCCGTCTGAGTAGGGGCGGTCGCCGTTGCGGTTCTTGCGCGCGGCGAGGAACAGGTACTTTGGCGCCGGGGCGGTCAGGCCATCAAGGAACCGGCTGGCCCACTCCTGCTGCGCACCGATGATCGCCACGATCTCCTGGTCGACCAGGATGGTGTCCGGCGCACCTTCGATCTTGGTCTGCTGGTAGCGAAGCCGGGCAGTGAAGCCGCTGGTGTCGCCGGCCGTGCCGGCGGGCCGGTCGAGCGGCAGCAGCGGATCGCGGTCGAGCAGGCAGATCTCGCTGACCCGCCGCCCGGTGCGGGCCAGCAGCATAAGGATTCGCATCGCCTGCTCGTCACCGAGGCCGCCTTCTGAGGCCGGGACGCCGAGCAGGCCAGCTCCGGCCATGATCTGGGTGAACGCGTCTCCATCGATGACATCGCGCCCGTGACCACGATGCCGGTTGCGGCGTGGTTTCTCGCCGCGGCGGAAGAACATGGCGTGCTGCGGGCCCAGCTGCAGCCATCCCGGTTCCGCCAGCGCCACGGCTGCGGTCTCGCGGTGGTCGTGCATGAACGCGTACAACTGCTCGACGCTGGTGAGCAGCGTGGCCACCCGTGATTGCGACAGCGGCTGCCCCTGGGCGGGCCCGGGCCGCTGCACCCGCAGGCTCCGGACGTGGCCCAGGAAGTCGAGCATCAGGGCCCGGAGCTGGGCGGGCTCGCTGGCCAGCCACGGGCCGGGGACGCCGCGGCCTGCCAGGAACGTGTCGAAGGCGGTGATCGCATCGGCCCGGAGCTGGACCGTCCCCCACGACAGCGCGCTGGTTTCCAGGCCCACCTTGCAGTGCCACTGCAGGCCGCGGCGCAGCCAGCCGATCGTGATCCGGTCGAAGTTACACGCCTGGCGGCCGCGCGGCTCGTGCGCGCGTTGCGGAACCCGCGGGTCGCAGGCCGGGTCCCACATCTCACGCAGCCACCACGGCCGGGTGTCGTAGGCGACCGACAGGAACCGCCAGCAGCGGATCAGCTGCTGGCGGATGTCCCTGACGGTGCCCCGCGCGGGCAGGGCGCCGGTGCGGCGCTGCACCGCGAGCGCGATCTGCTGCTGCCAGTCCCGCAACGCCAGCCCGGTAAGAGAAACCGGGGCCCCCGCACCGAGATCGCTGATCACCTCACCGAGCCGCCGCACCAGCGCCCTCATGTGCGTGACGTCGAGCTTCCCGCCCTGCTCGATGATGCGGAACACACACCATGCCAGCTCCTGGCGCATAGGCGCCGGCAGCCCTGACAGGTCAACCCCCGTGGTCCGCCCCCGCTGGTGAGCCAGCCCGCCGCGGAACTCCTCCGGGACGGTGCCCGCGCTGAAATACGTAAGGCGGATGCCAGGCGGCAGCGCCTCCCATAGACCTTGGAGGATCTCCGGCCGGTAACCGGCTGTCAGGCTGCCGCGGCCAGGTGCCTGATCAGGCGGTGCGCCGCTCACGAGCACAGCCCGGTCTGCCCGGCCTGCGGCGAGGCAGCCGGCCATCCCGCGCTGAATGCCTTCCACTCCGCAACGGCCCGCATCTCCGCGTCGTCAGTGACGTGGCCGTAGATGTTCAGCGTGGTCTGCACGTCGGCGTGGCCGAGCCGGCGGCTGACTACGTGCACCGGGACCCCGGCCAGCAGCAAGGCCGTGGCGTGGCTGTGCCTGAACCAGTGCGGTGTCCAGCCCGCCGGCACCTGCCCAGCCAGCTGGGCGCGCAGCCGCCCGACCAGGTCATAGACCGACTCCGGCCGCCACGGCGCCAGCCGTGGCTCACGCGCGAGGTTCACGAACACGAAGGCTTCGTCGAGATCACCGGCGGCCAGGTCCGCTCCGGCATCGCATAGCTGCCACACGTACTCGCCGTAGAGGCGGTCAAGCCCGGCTGAGACATACAGCTTGCGGTAGCGACCGCCCTTCACCCGCACCCCGTGCGGATGCTCACGCGGCACCACCTCGATGAACGCTGTATCGCCGCAGCCGGCATGCCAGTCGCGGTGCTGCAGCCCAAGCGCCTCACCCAGCCGCAGGCCGCTCTCCGCCAACAGCGCCCACAGCAGCCGGTCCCGCACGCAGCCCCGCCACTCGCGGGCCTCCGCATCCCAGGCCGCGCAGGCATCGCAGATCCGCTCGATCTGGCCTGGCGTCAGCAGCGGCGGCGCCGCCCTTCCCGGCCGCCGCACCCGGATCACCGACTGGCTGCGGCCCCTGCGGCGGGCGGCATGCTCCAGCATCGGCTTGTAGCTGCCGCCCCGGCTATGCACCAGGCGGACCAGATCCCGGCCAAGCTCCACCCCGTTGAACTGGTGGTAGCGGTAGCACGAGACCACCGCCTGCAGCCGTGCCGCGATCGTGGACTCCGCGAACCGCGCCGCCCGGCGCTCGATCGACACCACCCGCGGGCCATCCCCGGTGCGCAGCCACGTCAGGAACCCGCCGACGGACTCCAGCGTCACCCAATCCCAGGCCAGCCCGAACACCTGCAGGTACTGCCACCACAGCGCCAGCGCCCGCGCATACGACTTCACCGTGTTCGGCGAGACCCGCTGAACCCGCAGGTACTCCAGGAACTCCTCAGCCGGGCCGACCGGACGGAGATCACCGCCCAGCACCGTCCACGACCGCTCCCCGCCCGGCAGCACGAGCCGCTGCGCCCGGCACTCCCCGTTAACAACCGTCACGCTCCGCAGCGTAACGGCGGCAGATAATCCGTCCGCGAACGACACGCCGGGCGGCGGAACGCTCCCTTACCCGCTGTCGCGGACGCCCGAATCGTCCCCCGGATAAGCCTGGATCTGCGGCTTCTCGTCGACCGAGAACACCGCCGCGTTCGCGGGCGGAGCGAGGTAGAGGCCGGCGACGTCGCGGACCTTGTTGATCAGGAACGGGTCGGTGGAGATCTTGAACTCCTCCACCAGCCAGGGTTTGAGCCCGAAAGCCCGCCAGATCCGGTGGATGGTGGTCGGCGAGAGCCCGACCTGCCTGGCCAGTTCCCGCTTGGACCAGTGCGTGGCCCCCTCGGGCGCCTCCTCCAGGGTCCGCACCACCACCTCCTCGATCTGCGCGTCGGCGATCGTGCGCGGCACGCCGGGCCGGGGCTCGTCGCTCAGCCCGGCGAACCGCTGCTTGATGAACCGGTTGCGCCACTTGCCGGCCGTCTCCCGGGTGATCCCCAACTCCGCGGCCACCGCGACATTGGTCTTCCCGTCCGCGCACATCAGCACGATGCGCGCCCGCTGGGCCAGGCCCTGCGCGGTCTTGCGCCGGCTCGCCCACCCTTGCAATGTCCGCCGCTCGGCATCCGTCAGCACGAGCGGGAGTCTCGGTTTGCCTGCCATACCTCCATAAGAGCGCAAAACTCAGGACCGGGACACTAGCTGATGACGAAGGACTGGCGTTCGCGCTCGGCCTGACCGCCCTGCCCAAGACCACCCACCTGGGCACCTACTCCTGGCGCATCCGCCGCGAGGCCAACCAGAAACTGCTCACCGGGCTGGTCAAGGCGCTGCGGCCGCTCGGGCTGGCCACCGGCGAAGCAGGGTTCAACTGCGACTTCCACGCCATCCGCCACCACGGCGACCAGGCCGTGCTGGAAAAGCACTACGTGCCCCGCCGCTCCCAGCGCACCCGCGCCGTGCTCACCTTCTTCGCCCAGGACCACGCCACCGCCGACATGGTGTACTCCAACGCGGACATCACCAAGGCCGAACAGGCAAGGGAGATCGTCGCCTTCGCGGACTACTGGCAGCAGGCCACCGGCATCGATCCCGGCCTGCTGGTCTCCGGCTCCCAGCTCACCACCTACAAGATCCTCGGCGAGCTGTCCGGCCGCGGCATCAGCTGGCTCACCCTGCGCCAGCGCGGCAAGACCGAACTCGCCCGCCTGGACGCCCTGCCCGCCAGCGCCTGGAAAACCGCCGTCATCGCCCGCTCGGGCCGCTACCGGCGGCCCCGCCTGCACGAAGACATGATCAAACTCCCCGGCATCAGCACCCAGGTCCGCCAGATCGCCATCAAGAACATCGGCCGCGACGAGCCCACCCTGCTCATCACCAGCGACCTCACCGCGCCCGGCAAGAACCTGTTCGCCCGCTACGCCGAGCGGATGATGGTGGAAAACGAGCTCGACGCCTACATCGGCGGGTTCCACCTCGACGCCCTCACCAGCGGCGTCCCGCTCAACGTCGACCTGGACACCACCCTGACCGTCGTGGCCGGCAACCTGTACCGGCTGCTCGCGCTCAAGCTATCCCGCTACGAGCGGGCCACCCCCGAAACCCTCTGGCGAGACTTCCTCGACGCCACCGGCACCCTGCACATCGACCAAGCCGGCGTCACCTGCGCGCTGAACCTCCGCAGCCACCACCCCGCCCTCATCGACGCCGGATTCGCCGAACTCCAAGCTCCGATCCCCTGGTGGGGCGGCCGCGCCCTGCGGTTCCGGTTCCCGCCACGGTAACCGCCACGCCGCAGGAAACCTCAACTCAATTATCTGACCGGGAATCGAGGCCTGCCCGTCCTCATACCAGACCGCCCGCCAGCGGCCCTGTTCCCCGCGGGCCGGGTACACCGTGATCCCGCACTCCAGCTCGATCACCTCGCCGCCGCCCCGGATGGCGGCGCGCCCGGTCCCGCTCGCGGCGACCTGGCCGCGTGCCGTGCGGCCGGCCTGCGCCCGGCCGGCGGGGCGGCCGGGCCTGCCGCGGGCCGGTTGTGGGGATTTTGTGGGGATCTTGGTCCGTGCGGGCGCTGACTGCGCCATGGGATTGCCTCTCTTCCTGCGGTTCATGCAGGTGAGAGGGCTGACATCGGCTACAGGGATCGGCGCCCCGAGAAGGATTCGAACCTTCGACCTACCGCTTAGGAGGCGGTCGCTCTATCCCCTGAGCTATCGGGGCCGACGCCACGCCACGCGCGGCGGAACCAGGGGCGGTGCCGCGCCAAGCTTAACCGGTCGCGGGCTGGGGCCGCGATCGGGCGACCGGGCATCGTAGGCTTGGGGCCAGCGGCGCGGCGGGAGGAGTGTGGCACAGCGCAGGTCCGGGACGTGATGACGGAGGCGACGATCACCGAGATGCGGCCGGCAAGCTCCGCTCCGCCGCGGAGCGGATGTGGCGGGAGCAGACCGGCTCGCTGCTCATCACCGCCGATGGGCGGCTGACGGGGATCATCACCGCCGCCTGTGCCGGGTCCGCTGCACCGGCGGTGCCGGCAGAACCCCGAGGTCCCGGAACTTGTGCGATTTCTGCTGTTGAGACAGCAGAAATCGCACACAGATCTGAGACCTGTCGGCCTGGGCTGAGGCTGAGGTGATGAGGAGGGCGGGCGGGGCCTTCGGGGCTGGGTCTTTGGGGCGGGTGTCTGCGCCTTGGGCCAGCCTCCGGCAAGACGCGGCCGGGTCAGCCGGGGCGGGCGTCAGCCGGGGCGGGCGTCAGGCAGGGAGCTCGAACGGGAGCGGCAGGCCGTCCAGCGCGTGCGCGCAGGCGTCGTCGGGCTGATCGGCGGGAAGCTCCGCGATGAGGGCAGCCACCAGGTCCCGGAGCCGGGCCACGTTGGCCGCGAAGACCTTGAACACCTCGGTCTGTGTCACGCCCTCGCCGGCCTCGATGCCCGCGTCCAGGTCGGTCACCAGAGCCAGCGGGATATAACAGAGCGCCAGCTCACGGGCGAGCACGGCCTCGGGGTGGCCGGTCATGCCGACCAGCGTCCAGCCCTGCGCGGCGAACCACCGGGACTCCGCGCGGGTGGAGAAACGCTGGCCCTCGATGACGACGAGCGTGCCCGAGGGCACGGGCGCCCAGCCGGCCTGATCGGCGGCCGCGATGGCCCGCTCGCGGCCGCTCGCGCAGTACGGGTCGGCGAACGTGACGTGCACGCCGCCCTGGTCGAAGAAGGTCTGTACGCGGCCGCTGGTCCGGTCGACGAACTGGTCGGGAACCACCAGCGTGCCCGGGCCGAACGAGGCCGTCAGCGAGCCGACCGCGCTCGGGGCGATGACCTGGCGGACGCCGAGGGAGCGCAGCGCCCACAGGTTGGCGCGGTAGGGGATGCGGTGCGGCGGGAAACGATGGTCGCGGCCGTGCCGTGGCAGGAAGGCCACGCGCCGCCCGGCGACCTCCCCCACGGTGACCTCCTCGCTCGGCGGCCCGTATGGGGTATCGACCTTGACCTCTTCGGCGGCGTCGAGGAACTCGTAAAAGCCGGACCCCCCGATAACCCCGATATCGGCGACGGCAGGCATGAACGTCAGGCGACCTTCTCGCTGGTGGAGCTGGACGGCTTGGCCGGAGCCGGTGATGAGCCGGAGGACGGCTCCTTCGCCGGGGAGGCGGCGGGCTTGGTGTCGCCCTTGTCGCCGGAGCCTTCGGTCTTGGACACGGAACTGGCCGACGGCTCGCTGACCTTGGCGTCCTTGGATCCGTTACCGGAACGGCTGTCGTTGCGGTAGAAACCCGAGCCCTTGAACACGATGCCGACCGGGGAAAAGACCTTGCGCAGCCGCCCGCTGCAGGCCGGGCATACCGTCAGCGGTTCATCGCTGAACTTCTGCACCCTCTCAAGCTGCTCGCCGCATTCCGTGCAGGCGTACTGATACGTGGGCACAGGTTCTCCCTCCGTGCGATACCGGCGCCGCCCGGGGTCAGGCGGACCGGCGGCAAGATGTGCGCGCGTCGCGCGATGCTAGCACTACCGGCTGGCACTCCCACAACGCGAGTGCTAATCGTAACGCAATGCGTAACGGTATTTGAATGCTCACAATTCCCTGGGACGGCAGGGCCACCATGGGGACCGGGCGGTCGTGCGGCTCCACGGGCACCTCCCCGACCAGCTCGCCGTCGTTCAGCAGCGCGATGACCGGGACCCGCGGGCCGACCAGGGCCAGCGCCCGATCGTAACTGCCGCCGCCCCGGCCCAGCCGGTTACCGCGGGTGTCCACGGCCAGCGCGGGAACCAGGACGAGGGCGGCGCGCGCCACCGCGTCCACGCCGCGGGGCGGCTCGGACGGTTCCAGTAGCCCCTTCGGGCCCGGCACGAGCGAGTCAGGGCCCTCGTAGGAGGCCCAGTCCAGCTCCCCGCCGGGACGCAGCAGCGGCAGGATGACGTAGGTGCCGCGCTTCCACATCCCGTAGATGAGGCTGTGGGTGTCCGGCTCGGTCCCCACCGAAAAGTACGCGGCGACCGTTCCGGCCATCTGCGCCTGCGGGAGCGAGAGCACGTGGTCGCGGTTCAGCCGTCCCGCAGCCGCGCGCTGATCGGCGGACTGGGCTTCGCGCGCGGCGAGCACCCTGGCACGCAGGGACGCCTTTTCGGCCGCCACACCGACCGCGCCGCCGGCCGTCTCACTGGCCGTCTCACTGGCCGGCGAACCGGGCACCACGCCGGCGCGGCCCGCTTCAGAACCGGGCTCCTGCACTTGTGCCTCCGCAAACTCGTTAGGGTTTCCAGCATGGCCGATTCTTCTGCCGTCACGAAGGCCGTCGTTCCCGCCGCGGGTCTGGGAACCAGGTTCCTGCCTGCCACAAAAGCGACGCCCAAGGAAATGCTGCCCATCGTCGACAAGCCAGCGATCCAGTATGTCGTCGAAGAAGCAGTTTCCGCCGGCCTGGATGACGTGCTTCTCATCACCGGGCGCAGCAAGCGCTCCATTGAAGACCACTTCGACCGCGCATACGAGCTGGAGGAGGCGCTAGCCGCTAAGGACAACAGCGACGGGCTGGCCCAGGTCCGCGCATCCGCTGAGCTGGCGACCGTGCATTACGTCCGGCAAGGGGACCCGAAAGGGCTGGGGCACGCGGTGCTCTGCGCGGCCCGGCACGTCGGCGACCAGCCGTTCGCGGTGCTGCTCGGCGACGACCTGATCGACCCCCGCGACCCGCTGCTCACCCGGATGATCGAGGTGCGCGAGCGGTTCGGCGGCAGCGTCGTCGCGCTGATGGAGGTCGACCCGGAGCAGGTGTCGCTGTATGGCTGCGCCGCGATCGAGCCGACCGACGAAGACGACGTGGTGACGATCACCGACCTGGTGGAAAAACCGGTCCCCGGCAGCGCGCCGAGCCGGTGGATCATCATCGGGCGGTACGTCTGCGATCCCAAGATCTTCGACATCCTCCGGCAGACTCCGCCGGGCCGCGGTGGCGAGATCCAGCTCACCGACGCGCTGAAGGTCCTCGCCACCGACCCGGCCAGCGGCGGGGTGTACGGGGTGCTGTTCCGCGGGCGGCGCTACGACACCGGGAACAAGCTCGACTACCTCCGCACCCTGGTGATGTTCGCCTCCGAGCGCCCGGACCTGGCCCAGGAGTTCATCCCCTGGCTGCGCAAGTACCTGGAGTCGCGGCCGTGACCGCCCAGGTCGGCCACCATCACCACCATGTGGACGCCAAGGACCTGACCAGCGTCGAGGCACATCTCGCGGACATCGGCGACAGCATCCGCCCGCTGCCGCCGACCCACCTCGGCATCACCGAGGCCGAAGGCTGCGTGCTGGCCGAGGACATCACGGCGAGCCGCCCGCTGCCGCCCTTCGACAACTCGGCCATGGACGGATACGCGCTGATCGCGGCGGACGTCGCGGGGGCTGCCAGGGACAGCCCCGTCACCCTGCGCGTCGGCGGTGAGGTCGCGGCCGGCGACACGGGGGCCTACGCGGTCACGCCGGGCACGTGCCTGCGGATCACCACCGGGGCCAAGCTGCCGGGCGGGGCGGACGCAGTGGTGCCCGTGGAGGACACCGACGGCGGGGTCGCCCGGGTGACGATCCACGCGCCGGTCGAGCCGGGCCATGCGGTCCGGTTCAGCGGCGGGGACGCGCGCGAGGGCGAGGTCCTGCTGAGGCGGGGTACCCGGCTCGGGCCGATGCAGATCGCCGTGCTCACCGCCGCGGGCCGGGCCCGCGCCGAGGTCTACCCCCGGCCCAGGGTCGTGGTGATCTCGACCGGCGATGAGCTCAGCGAACCGGGGCTTCCCCTCGTCCCCGGCAAGATCTGGGACTCCAACAGTTTCATGCTCGCCGCGGCGGCTCGTGAGGCCGGCTGCCTGGCGTTCCGGCATGGTCCCGTCCCGGACGACCCGCTGGAGATCCTGCCCTCTATCGAGGATCAGCTGCTGCGGGCGGATCTGCTGGTGACCAGCGGCGGGGTCAGCATGGGCGGTGAGCACGACGTCATCAAGCACACGCTCGAACGCCTAGGCACGGTCCGGTTCCGCAAGGTTGCGATGCAGCCCGGGATGCCGCAGGGCTTCGGGACCATCGGCGAGGACAACACCCCGATCTTCACCCTGCCCGGCAACCCGGTCAGCGCCTACGTGTCGTTCCAGATCTTCGTGCTGGCCGCGCTGGGCGCCCTGCAGGGCCAGCCGGGCCGGCAACTGCCCTCGCTGCACGCGACCGTGACCGCGCCGCTGCACTCACCGGCCGGCCGGCGTTCCTATCAGCGCGGCGTGCTGAACCGGGGAGACCGCACGGTCGTGCCGCTGGCCGGGCAGGGCTCCCATCAGGTAGCCACGCTCGGCCGGGCCAACGCGCTGATCGTCATCCCGGAATGGGTCGTGGAAATGAACGAGGGAGACGACGCCGAAGTGCTGGTCCTGCCGTGAGGGGCCTGCGATGAGCGCGGAACTGACCCACCTCGACGAGGCGGGGCAGGCTCGCATGGTCGACGTCTCGGGCAAGGACGTGACGGCCCGCACGGCGCGTGCGTCCGGCCGGGTGCTGCTGTCCGCGGCGGCCGTCGAGGCTCTCCGGTCCGGGCAGGTGCCGAAGGGCGACGCGCTGGCCGTCGCGCGGATCGCGGGCATCCAGGGCGCGAAGAAGACCCCGGACCTGATCCCGCTGTGCCACCCGATCGGGCTGCACGGCGTCACGGTCGACCTGACGGTAACCAGCGAGGGCGTGGACATCACGGCCACCGCCCGTACGGCCGACCGCACCGGGGTCGAGATGGAGGCCCTGACCTCGGTTAGCGTCGCCGCACTCGCGCTCATCGACATGATCAAGGCCATTGACCCCGCCGCGGTGATCACCGACGTGCGCGTGGACGAGAAGGCCGGAGGGAAAAGCGGGCCATGGCACCGCCCCTGACCGCCGGACCGGGACTGCCGATACCGAACGGGCCCGTGATGGGCAGCGGCCAGGCGACGATGCCTGTCCGGTCAATGAGCTCAGGAGGGCAGTGATGCGGGCGCTCGCGGTCACCGTGTCCAACCGGGCCGCCGCCGGGGTCTACCCCGACCGGTCCGGGCCCGTGCTGGTCGACCTGCTGCGACGCGCCGGGTGCGACGTCGTGGACGGACCCCTGGTCATCCCGGACGGCGATCCCGTGGCGGAGGCGCTCCGCGACTCGGTCGCAGCCGGGTACGACGTCGTGGTGACGACCGGCGGCACCGGCCTGACCCCGACCGACCAGACGCCGGAGATGACGCGCCCGCTGCTGGACCGGGAGATACCGGGAATCGCCGAGGCGATCCGCACGGCGGGCGCGGCGGCGGGCGTGCCGGCCGCGATCCTGTCCCGAGGGCTCGCCGGCCTGGCCGGCCGGACGCTCATCGTCAACCTGCCCGGCTCCACCGGTGGCGTCAAGGACGGGATGGCCGTGCTGGGCCGCCTCCTCCAGCACGCCGTTGACCAGGTGCACGGCGGCGATCACCGGCCGGCCCAGGCCGTAGGTGAATCAGGTGGCGCCAGCGATTAGCCTGGTGGTCACGGCGCATTTAGATGACGCCCAGGCACTTACCAGGGAATGATTGACCCGTGGGACGAATGCGCGGCTGGCCCGTCACCTTGTACGAGCCCCGGCTGCTGGACGCACCGGTCGCCCTGCGCCCCGTCCGGGTCCGGGACGCACGTACCTGGCGGGAGATCCGGGTCAGGAATGCGCCGTGGCTGCGGCCATGGGAACCGACGAATCCCGAGACCCCGCTCTACCGTTCCAGCCTGAGCCCGTACGTCTCCATGGTCCGCGCGATGCGCCGGGAAGCACGGCTCGGGCAGGCGCTCCCATTTGTCGTTACATTCGGCGATGAATTTGCCGGGCAGCTAACGGTCGGCAGCATCGTGTGGGGGTCAGCCCGTTCCGGCCAGGTCGGCTACTGGATCGACGAGAAGTTCGCCGGCCGCGGCATCATTCCGACCGCGCTGGCGATGGCGGTCGACCACAGCTTCCGGGTCGTCGGGCTGCACCGGCTGGAGGCCAGCATCCGGCCGGAGAACAACGCCAGCCGCCGGGTGGTGGAGAAGCTGGGCTTCCGCGAGGAGGGCCTGCGGCGGCGCCAGCTGCACATCGACGGTGCCTGGCGGGACCACCTGTGCTACGCGCTCACTGTGGACGAAGTGCCGGATCGCCTGATGACCCGCTGGCGCAGCGCTGTGCTCGCGTCGAGATCCGGGACGCGCGCCGAAACCGGTGGTTTCCCCGCGGGCCCTCAGTAACGATCGTTCGAGGGTGGCTTGAGGCGGCCGAGGTAGGTCACGTTGATCGCGACGACGCCGACCCAGACCACCAGCAGCCCCCAGAAACCGGCCGGATGGGCGCCGGCCGCGGTGGCGATCGCGCTCAGCGGGATCGCCATCACCAAGGTGGTCAGGACGAAGAATGCCGCACTGCGCGGGCGGCGGAGGCCGGGCATCCGGCCGTGACTCGCCAGCCGGGCGTCGACGCGGGCGTCGATCTCCCGGTCCACTTTGGCCAGAAATGATTCGATCACCGCGTTCTGGTACTCCGGCGGGAGTTCGCGATGCGTTTCCGCCGCGGCGCGGATTTCGTCTGCCGACATCGATGAGATTGCCACGAACAAGATGTATCGCAGGATGACCTGGCCGCACACGGGGGAAAACCCCCGAACTGAAGGTCGCGATTTCCGTCCTTGACCAGACTGATATGAGTGATCTCACGACACACCGGGCACAATGCTCGTCACCGCTCTTCGCAGCATTTACGCTGCGTCACGGGAGCGGCTTCTGTCGGCATTCCTCACCCGGCTGGCCCGCTTCCGTCCCGGGAAAATTCCGGGTCCAGCTCCGATCGCCGGGCGACATCGCCGCCCGGTAACGGCCACGCCGAGGGAGGGACCGTGAGCAGCGCGATCTTGTACGTCGCCATCGTGGCGATCTGGATTGGCGTGCTCGTCCCCCGATGGCTCCGCCATGAGCACGCGCACGACGGCCATCTGCGGCTGCGCCGGTTCTCCCCGGGCCGCCAGCGGGCCGACCGCACGGCGGCGGGAGCTGGTTTCAGCGAGGACGGACACCCCGGGTACACCAGCTTCGGCGGCAACGGCCAGGCCGGACGGCCGCAGACTGGCCCGGCCGACGTCAGTTCCCGCGGTCGTGACTTTAAGTCGCCGGAATATAGCGGTGTGCACGTGACCGCCCCGGTGAGCGGGAAGACCAGCGGCATGGGATCGCCGTATGACACGGACGTGCCGCCCGCGCGGGTCCGGTCGTATGGATGGTCGGCCGAGGAGTACCTGCGCCAGGAACGCGCCAACGAGCGTGCCCCGCGCACCGGTAGACCCGGCACCGTGCCCGGCCCGCCCACCGAGTCCGCCAGGGCTGCGAGGTCCGCCGGCGACTCCAGGGCTGCGAGGTCCGCCGGCGACTCCAGGGCTGCGAGGTCCGCCGGCGACTCCAGGGCTGCCAGCGACTCTGGTGACCTCGGTGAACGCCCGGAGACGGCCGCCCGCGAACGGCGGGCGCGAATGATCCGGGCCCGCCGCCGGATGCTGTGGATGCTCCTCGTCCTCGCGGTGGCCGCGATAGGCATGGCCTACCTCGGGCTGGCCGCCTGGTGGATCGCCGTCCCGCCGGTGGTCCTGCTGGCCGGGTACCTGCTGCTGCTCCGCGAGGCCGCGCAGGCCGACGCCGAGGCACGGGCACGGCAGGCCCAGGAGCGGTCCGCCGCGATGGCCCGGCGGGCGCGGGAGGCACAGCAGGCGCGGGAGGCACAGCAGGCCCGGGAGGCGCAGCATGCCCGGGAGGCGCAGCATGCCGCGGACGCCCAGCGCCGGACGGGCACCACCTCCTCTCCGGCGTGGCACGGGCACGAGACGCTGCCGCCCGCCGAGATCATCGACATCTCCGAGCGGGTCGGCGACCAGCTCTACGACCAGTACGCCGACGCCCGGCTCCGCGCCGTCGGAGACTAGCCCCCACCGGCTTCCGGAAAATCCCCCGGATTTCCATGCCCGCGCCGCGTCCGCAGGGATACCACGACTTACCGGCAGCGCCGAGCCGTCCCGAAAGCCACGCCGATGGCCCACTAGCTCCGCGCGCGAGCAGCCCCCGTCCTTTGCTAGGCTGACTGACGTTCTTGGGGCTGTAGCGCAGTCCGGTAGCGCACCTCGTTCGCATCGAGGGGGTCAGGGGTTCGAATCCCCTCAGCTCCACCCAATGAATTCGCAGGTTAGCGGCCTGCATATCGGTAAGCGCCGCGTCGGCCGGGCTTACTGCCAGGGAAAGCGGTACCCGCGGCGGCCTCCTGATCCGTCGCCGATATCAGCCACTGGAGGAAGCGTGCCCGGAGCTATTCATCATTCCGTGGTGGTGGTCGGCGACCTTGAGGCCAGCCTGCGTTTCTACCGGGACGGGCTCGGCCTGGAGGTGCTGCAGGACCGCCACGTCGAGGGTGACTGGCCGGGTCTGTTCGGCGCGCCCGCTCGCAGCGTGCACGCCGTGTTCCTCGGCGACCCGGGAGTTCCGGACGACCACGCCGGCGTGCTGGAGCTCAACGTGTTCGACGGTGACGTCCCCGCGGGACCGCCGCCATCACCGCCGAGGACGGGGTTCTTCCTGCTGTCGTTCTTCGTCGATGTGGAGGCCACGCTGAGCCGGCTCTCGGCTTCCGGCCTGGGCGGGCCGCCGCGGCGTGTCACTCAGCCGACGCCGGACGGACCGGTAACGATAGCGACCGTGCGGGACCCGGACGGTTTGCTCGTCTTGCTGACCCCTGGCTCGATCACCCGGAGACCGCTAACGGGCTGAGCGCGCGCGCCAGGTCTGCCAGCGCGAACGCCACGACCGTCCGCCGTCCGCCGTCCGCCGGCTGGCCGGACACCGCGAAAGCTTCCGCTGGCGTGCCTTGCCGGGTGTTCCCGGTCTTTCCTGGAGATTCAGCCCGGGAGATCCTCCGGGCGCTTTTTGGCCAGCTGACCGCGCAGCAGGCCGGTGGACTGGCCGACCTCGATGAGGTATCCGTCCGGGTCCCGCATGTAGCAGCGGATCTCCGCTCCGCGGTCGATCGGCGGCGTCACGAACTCCGCGCCCTTCGCCGTCCACTCCTCGTAACAGGCCTGGATGTCAGCGACCCGCAAGTTCAGGAAGATCGAGGTGGTGTCGCCGGGCTGATAGTCGGCCACCGTGATGCCCGGCTTGTCGGGGGTGGGCGGCCCGCCGGGGTTCATGATGATCCACGAATTGGACAGCCTGACGATGCACGGGTTCTCCTCCAGGGCGACGGTGCCGCCCAGAACGCGCGAGTAGAAGTCCCGGGACCGCGCGACCTTGCGGACGGTGATGAACAACGTCACCAGAATGCCCTCGTCGGGCGAGGGAAGGTTGGCGAAGTCAATGCGGGGGGCAGGATCTGTCATGGGATTGCTCCACTCCGGCGGTAGTGGCGGACATCGGTTCACCGAGCGACGGTACCCGCGGCGCCCAGGAAGCGTTGCCGGCGGCCCCGGCCTGGCGCAATGATGCGGTCCGCCTGCGCACGGTCTCGCCGCGGTCAAGACCAGGGCACCGGCCAGGGTGTTCACTGGTACGACCGCCGGTTCCGGACGCAACCGTAGATGTCAGAAAATACTTGCGGCGACCAGGCCGGAGGAGGACGTCATGACCCACACCCTTCCCTACCAGCGGATGGGGACCGCGGCCCGCGGCCAGGCGCACGCATTGTTCGCGCAGACCATGGGGTACGTCGCGGCCACCGCCGCCTTGTTCGCGCTCGGCGCCTGGCTGGGCCGCAACCTGACCGGCGGCGTCGGCGTCGTCGCGTTCATCGCCGCCTTCGCCGCCCTAATCGGCATGCGGTTCGCCGCCCGCCGGTCCGTGCCGCTGACCATCGGGCTGCTGGCCGCGTTCGGCTTGCTGATCGGGCTGGCCGTGGCCCCCACGATCGCGTACTACGGGAGCATGGACCCGCGCGCGCTGTGGCAGGCGGGCGGGGCGACCGCGCTGTTCATCGCCGGGTTCGGCGCCGCGGGCTATGCCACCCGGCGCGATCTGACCGCGGTCGCGCGGGTGTGCTTCTGGGCGCTGGTGGCGCTGATCGTGGCCGGCATCGTGCTGATCTTCGTCCACATCCCGGCCGCGAACCTGGTCTACTCCGTGCTCGGCCTGGTCATCTTCGCCGGGTTCACCATGTTCGACTTCCAGCGGCTGCGCACCAACACCGACATCACCGCCGCGCCGCTGCTGGCCGCGTCGATCTTCCTGGACGTGCTGAACGTCTTCCTGTTCTTCCTGCAGATCTTCTCCGGCGAGGATCGGTAACGATGCGCGCCGAAAAGCACTGCCTCAGCCCGCTCACCTTGGACCAGCGGGGCGAGAGACGGCCCCGCCGCGCGAGCCGGACGACCAATCGCTTCCGTCGACCGAATTCGGAGAGGACGCACCATGACCACTGCGAACGAGGAAGAACCGAAGATCCTCGACGTTCCGATCGGGCTGGACGCCGCCGGGATGCGGCGCGAATTCGACAGCCTGGGCGACGTGGAGGTGCCGGCGAACCGGTATTGGGGCGCGCAGACGCAGCGCAGCCTGGAGCACTTCAACATCGGCCACGACCGGATGCCGAAGGAGGTGTATCACGCCTACGGGTACGTGAAAAAGGCCGCGGCCGTCGTCAACACCGCGGCCGGACGGCTGCCAGCCTGGAAGGGCCAGCTGATCGAGCGGGTCTGCGATGAGGTGATCAGCGGGCAACTGGACACGGAGTTCCCGCTGTATGTGTGGCAGACGGGCTCGGGCACCCAGTCGAACATGAACGTGAACGAGGTGATCTCCAACCGGTGCATCCAACTGGTCGGGGGCACGCTGGGCTCCCAGGAGCCGGTGCATCCGAACGATCACGTGAACATGGGCCAATCCTCCAACGACACGTTCCCGACCGCGATGCACATCGCCGCGTACACGATGGCCACCGGCAAGACGATCCCGGCACTGAAGCGGCTGCGCGATGCCATCGACGCCAAAGCGAAGCTGTGGGCGGATGTGGTCAAGATCGGCCGGACGCACCTGGAGGACGCGGTCCCTCTCACCGTGGGGCAGGAATGGTCCGGCTACGCCGGGGCACTCGATGACGCGATCGCCGAGGTCGAGCACGCCACGGCCGGGCTGCTGGTGCTGGCCATGGGCGGCACCGCGGTCGGCACCGGGCTGAACGCCCCGGCCGGGTTCGGCGACCAGGTCGCGGCGCAGATCGCCACGATGACCGGTGCGGCGTACGTGACCGCGCCGAACAAGTTCACCGCGCAGGGCACGCTGGACCGGATGGTCCGCGCGCACGCCGGCCTGAAGGCGGCCGCGGTGAGCTTGTTCAAGATCGCCAACGATCTGCGCTGGCTCGGCTCCGGGCCCCGTACCGGGATCGGCGAGCTGATCTTCCCCGCCAACGAGCCCGGCAGCTCGATCATGCCGGGCAAGGTCAACCCGACCCAGGCCGAGGCCATGCTGATGGTCGCGATCCAGGTCATCGCCTCCGACGTCGCGGTGACCATGGGCGGGAACGAGGGCAACTTCGAGCTGAACGCCTTCCGCCCGATCCTGATCAACAACTACCTGCACTCGGCGCTGATCATGGCCGACATGTGCGACCACTTCCGCGAGTTCATGATCGAAGGCACCAAACTGAACCAGGCCAAGCTGAAGGAGAACATCGACCGGTCGGTCATGATGGTCACCGCGCTGTCCCCGGTGATCGGCTACGACAAGGCCGCGGCGATCTCCTACTACGCCATCGACCACGACCTGACCCTCAAGGAGGCGGCGCTGGCCAAGGGCGTGTCCGAGGAACTGTACGACAGGGTCGTCATCCCGCTCGCCCTCACCCGCCCCGGCACCGCCGACGTACCGTCGGCCCCGCAACGCTCCTGACATGCAGCCTGTGAACGGAAAGCAGGCGGCCCGCCGCGAGCAGCTGGTCGGCAAGGCGGCCCTGATCGCCTCGGTCGGCGGCACGCGAGGCTACGCGGACTGGACTAACCCCGACCACCGGCTGCGGCGGCTGCTGGCCGAGTTCATCGGCATGGCCGGGCTGACGTTCGTGCTGTCCGGCGGCGCGGCCATCCTGGCCCGGTACGGCGGCCGTACGCTGCAGCCCTGGCAGACCGTGCTGGTGCTGTCGCTGGTCTCGGCGCTGTGGCTGGTCGTCGCGGTCTACTTCCTCGGTGACATCTCGGCCCACTTCAACCCGGCCACCACGCTGGCCTTCGCGCTGCGCAAGGACATGGGCTGGATAATGGCCGGCGCGTACTGGGTGGTCCAGTTCGCGGCGGCCATCTGCGGATCCCTGCTGGCCCGCGGGTTCTTCGGCCCGGCCGGGAACCTGGCCGCCACGATGCCCAAGCCGGGCCAGTCCTGGCAGGCGGCCGGGTTCGAGGCCATCATCACCTTCGGCCTGGTGCTCATGGTCCTCAACCTGGCCAACGGGCCCAAGCTGAACGGGCCGTTCGTCCCGCTGGCCGTGGGGGCGTACATCATGGCCTGGGGCACGATGGGCGGACCGTTCGAGGGGGCCTCCATGAACCCCGCTCGCAGCCTGGGACCCGACGTGGCCATCGGCGACCTGTCCACCTGGTGGGTCTACCTGATCGGGCCGGTGATCGGCGCGATCCTCGCGGTGGGCACCGCGTACGTGCTGCGCGGGCCCGCCATGGTCGGGGAGGCCAGCGCCGCGGAGGGACAGCCGCTGAACCGGGTCACCTGACTAAGTGAGCAGCCTGCGGCCGACCGACATGGGGGGCTATGGTGAGCCGGGCGGCGGTCAGCCGCGGGGCCTGGTCAGCAGCCCTGCCCGGCTTGCCGTGCGCCTGGCCCGGTTCGGCGGCAGCCCCCACGTTGCGGCCGAATCGAGGACCGGCAGAGACTGGAACGGTCCGGTGCGCCGACGAGCGAGGAGGCTGCCGTGAGTGATGTCGACCGGCTGGAAGCGGCGATCGGCGAATGCCGCGAGATGGTCCGTGAGGCCCACGCGGCCACAAAAGACCTTCGTGCCGCCGTACGCGAGGCGAAGAGAGAGCTAAATGACCTGGCGAAGAACGAGGTGGCCGCGCAGATCCAGGCCGAGGTGTCCCGCCAGCTGGAGGACCTGGGCGAACGGACCAGCGCGGCCGTTGATGTAGCTACACAGAAGGTCATCGCCGAGTTCGACCGGTTCGGTGAGTCGTTGCTCGGCAAGGAGACGTACTGGCAGACGGCCAGCGGCCGGCGGGCGGCCGCCCGTCCCGACACGGATGTGCTGTCGCTCGACGTCGAAGCCGACGGCCAGGATCGGTGACGCCGACGGCCCGGGCGGTGGGGGCGCCCGGGCCGTGGTGCTTTTCTGGGGGTGGCTCGCTGGTGTGCTGGTTACTGGGTGCTGGTTACTGGGTGCGGGTTACTGGGTGCTGAGCTGGCTGACGAAGTACCAGTCGCTGGCGGAGCCGCTGCCGGGGAGGGTGGCTTTGATCCCGGTGACCTGCGCGCCGGCGGGGAGGGTGAGTTTGGCGCAGGCGCCGGGGCCGCAGCTGGCCGATGGGGTGACGGCGACCCCGGTCTGCCAGGTGTTGCTGGCGTTACGCCAGGAGATGGTGACGGACGGGGGCAGGATGACGCCGGTGTTGTTGTCCGGCGCGGTCATCCAGACGGCGGCGCTGGCGGGGGTGTGCGGGGTGGCCCAGGTGGCCTGGACGGTGCCGCCGGTGCTGGCGGTGAAGCTGTCGAGGGCGTCGGCGAACTGCGGGCCGTAGTGGGGGATGATGTCGCCGTCGGTGAGTTTGTAGCCGTCGTCGCCGTAGGTGGTGCCGCCGCCGGGGCCGTTGGTGGGCTGGGGGGTGACGGTGTAGGTGTCGCCGGTGGAGATGACGGCGCCGGTGGGGCTGAGGATCTGCATTTCGTCGAACAGGCACCAGCCGGTGCAGGTGCCGCTGATCGTGACGTACTGGCCGGTGACGGAGTACATCGGCATCGTGATGGCGCCGGCCGTGTCGTAGCCGCTGGACCCGCCGGCCACCAGGTGGGAGGTGAGGGTGGCGGCGCCGGAGGTGCCGGCCGGCTGGCAGCTCTGCCCGGTGATGCCCTGGTTCTGCGGCGCGCAGGTGGCGCCGGCCGCGGCGGCGGCGTTGTTGGGCCAGTTGAGCCCGGCGCCCTGGTCGGCGTGGGTGATCAGGTTCACCGAGCCGATGGGCTGGGCTTTGCCGAGGTTGATGGTGACGGTGAACGGGCCGCTTTCGGTGTTCCAGCCCATGGCGCCGGGAAAGGCCCAGGTGCCGGACGGGGAGACCTTGCCGTCGGTGAGCTTGCCGGCGTAGTAGCCGGTGTAGGTGGGCTGGGAGTCGGCGTAGGTGCCGGACTGGGCCTGCGGCCCGGTGGAGGAGGAGGTGGCGCCGTAGTTGCCGTTGGCGATCATCGGCGGGTCGTCCAGGCCGGCCACGGCGCGCATCACGTTCGGCCAGGGGCTGCCGGGCTGGCGGGTCAGCGTGATCGTGGCGCTGGTCACCGCGTCGTTGCCGCTGGCGGCGGCCGGGAGGGTCACCAGGACGGACTGGTAGGCGGGGTTGACCGTTTCGGCGCCGGCGCGGACCGCGTAGGAGGTGCGGGTGCCGCCGGGGCCGGTGACGCTGACGTTGACCTGCCCGCGCCACGGGGTGGCGGGGTTCGGGTCGTTGAAGTCGATCCGGAAGGAGGTGACGTTCGTGGCGGCCGCGGGGGTCCAGGTCTGCTGCAGCGTCCCGGCCGCGGTGGTCGTGGGCGCCCAGGGCAGGCCGATGTCCATGTTGGTGATGGTCTGGCCGGCCAGGTAATTGGTCAGGTCGGTGTAGGTCTGCCATTCGCTGGCGTCGACCGCGGGCTGGCCGGAGGTCTGGTCGAAAATGTCGCTGGACAGGCCGTCGAAGAATACCTGCGGGTAGGCGGCGGCGCCGGTCTGCTGCGCGATGGCCAGGTACTGGTGCGCGATCTGCTGTTCGGCGGGGGAATTGCCCTGGCTGGACAGCTCGTATTCGGGCGCCTGCTGCTGCCCGGCGGCTTTCCAGCCGATGCTGTACAGCCGGGAATCGTTCACGACCCCTTCGTACTGGGCGCCGCGGAAGGAGTATTCGGGCTGGATGTCGGTGACGGTGAAGCCGAGGCTGGCGCCGGCGAACGCATTCGGGGCGTCGTAGTAGGGCACCCAGATCGTGGAAAGGCCCAGGGAGTGGGCTTCGGTGTTCATGGACTGGATGTAGGCCGGGTCGCCTTCGGCGGCGGCGGCGTCCTCCCGCTGGTAGTAGATCCCGTACAGGGACAGCTGGGCCCAGTTGGCGGCTTTGGCCATCGACTGGACGTGCTGCAGGTACCAGGTGGCCACGCTCATCCGCTGCGCGGCGACCGACAGGTTCTGCGCGGTGCTGGCGCCGGGCAGCGTCACGCTGGCATCGGCCGGGTTCAGCCACGGCAGCGTGATCGCGACCTGGATCGGGTGGGGCGGCGCGCCGTAGCTGGCGGCCAGCGCCGCCGCGGCGCTGTTCAGCGCGGCCGCGTCCGCGAATTCCTGGGTCAGCAGGTCCGACAGGTCAGCGCCGGTCAGCGCCGCGTACATGATGTCCTGGGAATCGACGTCCTGGGTGGTGAGAATGACCGCGTCGAACAGCCATTTCCCGGTGAACTGCCCGGCCGCGTTCACCGCCATCAGGTGCTGTTCCCACTGCCGCTGCGTGCGGCCCGCCGCATGGTAAATCAGCGGCGCGTGATGCCAGCTGCTATTGCTGGTGGTGGCGCTGGTGGCTTTAGTGGCGGCCGATGCGCCCATCGCCGGCGCGATCACGGTGAAAACAGCGGCGGCCGCACACAGGCACGCCAGAAGAATACGCCTGACCATGAAAATCCCCCCGGATTAACAGGAGAGGCGCTCCGTCACCATTTCCCCACGGAAAGTGACCGCTATTAAGTGCGCCGCGCTCCCTCACTTCCAGAATCCGCGAAAACACATAAAGAAACCGGAGGCGAAAGCACCCTCATCGGCGGGACCAGCGGACCCTTTCCGCCGGGACCACGGACACGCCGGGCCGGGACCACCGGACATGCCCAGTCGGGACCTTTGGCCCGGTGGCGGCCGATCCCCGCCATGAGTTCGGTGAATGAACCATCGGCGCTATGCTGGCCGCATGCCCCTGCCGAAGGACTATTCGGGCCAGCAGTGCTCGCTGGCCCGGGCCCTGGAAGTCACTGGTGAGCGCTGGACCCTGCTGATCGTGCGGGACGCCTTCTTCGGGGTCCGGCGGTTCAGTGACTTCGCCGCGCACCTGCACATTCCCCGCGCGGTCCTGTCCGACCGCCTCGGGTCGCTGACCGGGGCGGAGGTCCTGTCCGGAGCGCCCGGCCCGCACGGCCACACCGAGTACGTGCTGACCGCGAAGGGGCGCACGCTGTGGCCGGTGGTCCGCAGCCTGCTCGACTGGGGCGACGAGCACTACTCCGCGAACGGCCCGCGCCGGGTGTTCCGGCACGTCGCGGACGACGGGGAAATTAACGGTGGCGGGATCTGCGCCACCTGCGGGCTCGACGTGCCCGTGATCGACATCGTCGTCGTCCCAGGGCCGGGCCTGGCCGCCGCGCCGGGCGGCAGCGACCCGGTCAGCCTGGCCCTGGCCACCCCACACCGATTGCTGGAACCCTGCACGCCTGACCGCCCAGGGCGGCCACGGAACCCGTTAATAGTTCATCGACTGAACTTCGACGTTCCCGGTACAGTGCGTTGGTGCATTCATTGAACTATCGAGCGCGACAGAGCCTATGACGGCCGCGGCTGATCGCGCCGGAACGGCACCGGCGACGGTGCGCGGCCCGGCTGATGACGGTCACCCCAATCGCTGGCGCATCCTGGCCGTGCTGGCCGCAGTCGCGTTCATGGCGCCGGCGCAGCCCGGCATGCTGATCGGCGGAGCGTCGGCCGGCCTGACCCAGGCACCGCTGTTCGCGGCGGCCGGGACGCTCCCGCCGGACCGCTCCACCACCGGCTGCGCCGTGCTCAACATGGCCCGGCAGGTCGGCAGCGCGGTGGGCGTGGCCCTCGTGGTCGTCATCCTGGGCGCCGGGGCCGCGCACACCACCGCCGAATTCCAGCACGTATGGGCCGCCGAGGCTGTCGCCGGCGCCCTCGCCGCGATTGCGGCCGCCAGCTCGGGCCTGCGCCGCCACCCGGCCTCCGCCCGTCCCTCGTTACGGGCAAAAAGCCCAGGTCAAAGCGGCTTCTGATCGTTAATGTTTAAAAACTGTGACAACCCTTGACGATTCGTTGCTGCTGCACGGCCATGACGGCCCGCTGGTGAGCGCGGCGGCGACTGGCCGCCGCGCTCACCGCCATCCTGCCCGAGGTTTCTGTGTACACGGTTTCATTTTGAAACAGTTTTTGCGTACCGGACACGGCAGGAAATGACCGAAACTAGCGCGGACCGGAAGGGTTGGGTGCAGAACTAGGCCGCTTCCTGCTGGAACGGCCGGCCGCGGCAATCGGGCCTAACATGGCCAGCGTCAAGGCGATCGCCCCGGCCGAGCGCCGGGCATACGCAGCCAATGGAGGCGGCGATGAGGGCACTGGTGTATCAGGGACCTGGGCGCAAGGAATGGCGGGAGGTTCCGGACGCCACCATCCAGGAGCCGACGGACGCGGTCGTGCGCGTCGACACGACCACGATCTGCGGCACGGACCTGCACATTCTCCAGGGCGACGTCGCCGCCGTGACCGAAGGCCGGATCCTGGGGCACGAGGCGGTCGGCACCGTCACCGCCGTGGGCGACGCGGTCAAGGGATTCAAGGTCGGCGACCGCGTGCTTGTCCCGGCGATCACGAAGTGCGGCCGCTGCGAATACTGCCAGCGCGGCATGCCGTCGCACTGTCAGACCGTCGGGGGGATCGGCTGGATCTTCGGTCACCTCATCGACGGGACGCAGGCCGAGTCGGTCCGCGTGCCGTACGCCGACACCTCGCTCTACACGGTGCCGGCCGACGTCACCAACGAGCAGGCGATCTTCCTCGCCGACTCGCTGCCCACCGGTTACGAGGTCGGCGTGCTCGCCGGGCGGGTGCGGCCAGGCGACACGGTGGCGGTGGTGGGCGCCGGGGCCGTCGGGCTGGCCTCCATCCTGACCACCGGGCTGTGGGGCGCCTCGAAGGTCATCGCGATCGACACGAACAAGTTCCGGCTGGGCACGGCGCTGGAATTCGGCGCCACCAACATCGTCGAGGCCGGAGACCGCACCCGTGAGGACGTCATCGCGCTCACCGATGGACTCGGTGTCGACGTCGCCATCGAAGCGGTCGGCTATCCGGAAACCCTGCGGACCACGGCCTCCCTGGTCCGGCCCGGCGGCACGATCGCCAACATCGGCGTGCACGGGGCCCCCGTCGAGCTGCCGATGGATGAGATGTGGATCCAGAACCTCACGCTGACCATGGGGCTGGTCGACACGGTTTCCATCCCGACCCTGCTCAAGATGGTCGCCAGCGGCCGCATCCCGGCCGAGAAGATGGGCACCCACTCGTTCACGTTCAACCAGATGGACGAGGCCTACGACGTGTTCAAGAACGCCGCCGCCAACTCGGCCATCAAGGTCATCATCACCCCCGGCTAACCGCCCTCTCCCGGGGGTATCCCGCCTCGCCGACCGTCCGCCCGCTTGCCTCGTCGCTCGTCCGCTTGCCCGCCTCGCCAGCCGTTGTGGGCAGCGTTCTCAGTGCTATGCACTGAGAACGCTGCCCACATCCTGGCCTCGGGGGAGCCTGGGGGGAGCCCGCCGGAGGGGGAGTCTGTGCGCGTCTTGTAAATTACTCAAAGCAATCGAATAATCACAATGAGTGTTTGACGGGCCAGGTGGCTGGGGCGGGACGGGGGAACCATCGTGGCACGTGCATCAACCTTGCGGTGGCGGGTAGTCACCGCCTCCGTTGTTGCGCTGACGCTGACGGCGGCCGCGCTGGCCGTCGCGCTCACCGCGGTGGCCAGCGCCCGGGACGACAGCCGCGCGCTCTCGCAGCGGCTGGTGCCCGCCGCCGCGTCTTCGGTCACGCTGATCAGCCTGTATAGCGCGCAGCAGAGCGCGCTCCGGGACTACGTCACGGACGGCCGTTCCGGGGCACTGGCGCCCTACCGCGCCGTCACGGCGCAGATTCAGCGGGAAGAGTCCCAGCTTGCCGGCCTGGTCCGCGGCTACCGGGCGATCACGCTCTCGCTGGCGGCCACCGAGGCCGCTCAGCGCGCCTGGCTGACCCACGTGGCGGTCGCGCAGCTCGCGGCGGCGGCCCGCGGCGATGTCACCACGGCGCAGGCCATGCAGGCCGACGTCGCGCACGTGCGGCCGTACGTGCTGGCGATTCGCGCGCGCGAGGCGGCCCTGCAGACCCGGATCGCCGCGGCGCAGCAGATGACCACGGACCACCTCATCCACGCGCACGCGTGGTTGCTGGGCGCACTCGCCGGATTGTGCGTCGTCGTCGCCGCCTTCGCGGCCGCCGCCCTTATCGGAATGACCACCCAGCTGCTCCGGCCGTTCCGCGCGCTGCGCCAGGCCGTGGACGCGGTGGCGCACGGGCAGCACGGCACGCGCATCCCGGTGATCGGGCCGGCCGAACTGGCCGACCTTGGCCGCAGCACGGAGCTGATGCGCACCGAACTGGTGGCGGCGCTGACCGAACAGGAGCGAGCCGAGCAGCGGTTCCGGCGGCTGTTCGACGCGGCTCCCGACGCGATGATCGCGGTCGGCCCCGACGGCTCGATCGTCATGGCGAATACCCGGGCCGTGCAGCTGTTCGGATACCCGGCCCCCGACCTGCTGGGGTCGCCGTTGGAAATGCTCGTGCCGGAGAAGGCACGGGACATCCTGGCCGCGGAGCGCGCGGAGTACTTCGCCGACCTGTCCCGGCCCATCGACGGCCCGCTGCATATGTCCGCGCTGCGGCGGGATGGCGTCACGTTTCCGGCCGAGATCAGCCTGAGCGGGCTGCTGACCGAAAACGGGATGCTCGTCACGGCTGCGATCCGTGACGTCTCGGAGCGGCTGGCCATGGAAGCGGAGCGGGAGCGGCTGCGGGACGAGGCCGAGCGTCAGCGCGCCGGACACCGGCGGGAGCAGGCGGCGCGGCTGGAGAGCCTGGGCCAGCTCGTCGGCGGGGTCGCTCACGACTTCAACAACCTGCTCAACGTGATCCAGGGCTACACCGACCTCACCACCGAGCAGGTACGGGAGCTGGCCAGGGACGACGAACGGCTGGAGCCGATCCTGGCCGACATCGGGCAGGTCGGCTTCGCCGCGGAACAGGCCATCACCCTGACCCGGCAGCTCCTGACCTTCGCCCACCACGAGGTGGTCAGGCCCGAGGTGTTCGATCTCAACGCGGCGGCCCGGACGGCGGCCCAGCTGCTGCACCGTACGATCGGCGAGCACATCGACCTGGCCCTCTCGCTGGATCCCGCCCCCTGCCGGATCAAAGCGGACCCCAACCAGATCCAGCAGGCCCTGGTGAACCTGGCGGTGAACGGCCGCGATGCCATGCCCGGCGGCGGCCGGCTGACGATCGATACAGGCAGCATCGACGCCGACGATGCGTACGTGGCCAGCCGACCCGAGATGAAGCCGGGCCGCTATATCCGGCTGCGGGTCTCCGACACCGGCACCGGCATGGACCGCGCCACCATCCAGCGGGTGTTCGAGCCGTTCTTCACGACCAAGCCGAAAGGCCGCGGGACCGGGCTGGGGCTGGCCACCGTCTACGGCACGATCACACAGGCGGGCGGTACCGTGCAGGTCTGCTCAGAACCCGGCCTCGGCACCACGTTCAGCGTGCTGCTCCCGGCCACCGACGAGGAAGCCACCACGCGGCCCGCGGCCGTCACGCCCGGTGACGACGACCGCGGGCACGGTGAGACGATCCTCCTGGTCGAAGACGAGGAGAGCCTGAGCCAGCTGACGAGCCGCATCCTGACCCGCAACGGCTACCGCGTCTGCCTCGCCGCCAGTGGCCCCGACGCGGTGCAGCGGGCCAGTGATCCGGCTCAGGCGATCGACCTGCTGCTCACCGACGTCATCATGCCCGGGATGCTCGGTAACGAGGTCCTGGCCCGGGTGCGGGCCGCCCGTCCGCACCTGCCCTGCCTTTTCATGTCCGGGTACGCCCGGCCGATCCTCGACTCCCACGGTGTGACGGGGCCCGGGGCCGGCATCCTGGAAAAGCCGTTCACCGAAACCAGCCTGCTCACCCAGGTGCGACAGGCCATCAGCCAGGCCCCTGCCGAGCAGCGCTAGCCGGGGGAAAGGTCAAGCCTGGTCGCTGAGCAGGCGCTGCACCCGGGACAGCATGTCGCGCAGGTTGGCCTCGGAGGTGGCGTCGACCGCCTCCCCCGCCGGCAGCCAGCGCAGCGGGGCGCCCGGCGACTCGGGCCGGGCCGCGTCCGGTTCGGCGGTGGCGAAGATGAACCGGACATCGGCGTGCTCGTGCGCGGGCTCCTTGCTGTTCTCCGGCACCGAGACGATCACCACCTGCCACAGCTCCGCGTCCGGCCACGGGGCCAGGTCGGTCAGCCCGGTCTCCTCCCGGGCCTCGCGCAGCGCGACGGCCAGCGGGTCGCTCTCACCAGGATCGCCGTGCCCGCCGACCTGCAGCCAGGCCTGCTGCCGCTGATGCCAGCGCAGCAGCACGCGGCCGCTGCCCGGGTGCACGATCACCGCCGACGCCGTCACGTGCAGCGGGTTGGACCGCAGCCACGGATCCGGCGTGGCCGCGGCCAGTTCCCGCGTCCGCCGCACGTCAGCCGCCTCGGCGTTGCCGTGCGGACGATAGCGGTCGAGCAGGTCGAGCACGGGACGGCCGGGACTCATGGCGGGCGGATCTCCTGCGGCGGGGAACGGTACTGCCCGGAAGCCTAGCTAGCGTTCCGCGGCTGCGGCCAGGCCGGGCCGGGCCGGTCAGCCGATGTGGGGGCCGAAGAGGCTGCCGATGGCGAAGGTGACCCCGATGGCCAGGGCGCCGAGGACGAGCTGGCGGGCCCCGGACCGCAGCACCGGCCGCCCGGTGAGCCGGCCGACGGTCATCCCGCCGGCCGCCAGCGCGACCGCGGTGACGCCCAGGGCGACCGCCAGCACCGGCAAGCCGAGCAGGTAGGGCAGCAGCGGCAGGAGCGCGCCGAGGGAGAAGGCAAACAGCGACGCCACCGCGGCCAGGACCGGGGACGGCAGCTCGCTGGGATCCACGCCGAGCTCCTCGCGGGTGTGCACCCGCAGCGCGGTGCCCGGATCCTTGGACACCGCAGCGGCCATCCGAGCCGCGGTCTCGTCGTCGGCGCCGTACTCGCGGAAGTAGTCGGCCAGTTCCGCCTGCTCGGCGGCGGGGAACCGGGCGAGCATGCTGCGTTCCAGGTTGACCTCGGCGTGCACAAGCTCGTTCTGGTTGGTCACCGAGATGTACTCGCCGGTGCCCATCGAGAACGCCCCGGCGACCAGGGCGGCGACCCCGGTGAGGACCACCACGTGGGCCGAGACCCCGCCGCCGCCGACGCCCGCGATCAGCGAGGCGTTGGTCACCAGCCCGTCGACCGCGCCGAACACCGTCGGCCGCAGCGTCCCGCCGGAAACGTCGCGGTGCCGGTGTGACCAGCCGGCCCCGAGGGCCGCCGCACCGGTCGCGGAGGACGGCTCCCGTTTCCCATCGTCGTGGCCCGGGGTCCTGTGCATCCTCCTAGGATGCCGGAAAGCGCGGAGCCCCCGCCCCCCAGGACCGGGGGCGGCCGGGAACGTGCACCGACCAGCCGGCCTGCCGCCACAGGACCGCGTCCAGGGCACACCGGGCGTCGACGATGACCCGGCGCGCCACGACCGTGCCCAGCACGGCCGGGTCGATCGCGCGGTAGTCCGCCCACTCGGTCAGGTGCAGGACCAGCTCGGCGCCGTCCGCCGCCTCCGGCACGGACGCCGCGTACCGCAGGTCCGGGTGCTGGCGGGCGGCGTTCGGCATGGCGACTGGATCGTGCACGGAGACGATGGCCCCTTCCGCCGCCAGCCGCCCGCACACGTCGAGGCTCGGCGAATCCCTGATGTCATCACTGTTGGGCTTGAACGCGATGCCGAGCACGGCCACCCGTTTCCCGGCCACCGCTCCCCTGGCCGCCGCGCGGGCCAGGCTGGTCACGCGGTCCCGGCGGCCCAGGTTGATCGTGTCGACCGTGCCGAGCAGGCTGGCGACCGAGGAGACGCCCAGGCCGGCCGCGGTGGCACGGAACGCGCGGATGTCCTTGGGCAGGCAGCCGCCGCCGAACCCGAGACCGGGGCCCAGGCATTTCCGGCCGATCCGCTCGTCGTGGCCGAGGGCTTCGGCCAGGCGGGTGACGTCGGCACCGGCCGCCTCGCACACCTCCGCCATCGCGTTGATGAAGGAGATCTTGGTGGCCAGGAACGCGTTCGCCGACACCTTGACCAGCTCGGCCGTCTCGAGATCCATGACCAGCGCCGGGATGCCCGCCGCGAGCGGGCCGGCGTAGACCCGGCGGAGCAGGTCTTCCGCGGCCGGCGACGCCACGCCGAAGACGAAACGGTCCGGGCGGAGGCTGTCCTGGACGGCGTAGCCCTCGCGCAGGAACTCGGGGTTCCACGCGAGGTCCACCCCGGTCCCGGCGGGCGCCGCGTCCCGCACCCGAGCCAGCAGCGAGCGCGCGGTGCCGACCGGGACCGTTGACTTGCCGGCGATCAGGGCCGGCTTACGCAGGTGCGGGGCCAGCGCGTCCGCGGCCGCGTGCAGGTGGCGCAGGTCCGCGGCGCCATCGCCGCCCTGCGGGGTGCCCACGCACAAGAAGTGGACGTCGCCGAACGCGCCCGCCGCCGCGTGCGACGTGGTGAAACGGAGCCGGCCGGCCTCGAGGTTCTTGCGCAGCAGCGCCTCCAGGCCCGGCTCGAAGAATGGCACCTCGCCGCGCGCCGCCCGCTCGATCTTGCGCGCGTCCACGTCGACGGCCAGGACCTGATGCCCGAGGTCCGCCAGGCAGACGGCGTGCGTAAGGCCGAGATATCCGGTCCCGATAACGGTGACGGCGACGGATTGCCTTGCGCCGCGCGGACCGGTATCCGTCATTGACACGCCCCTGGCTAAAATGGCCGCCTCAACCATATTCTTCTGGCATCATCGCAGCATATGACCGCTTTTATGGAGAGCAACGGCCCGCCGGGAAGCCCTTTTAAGATTTACTTCATGCTGCTTTAACCCGTGCGCTATATCCGCGTTGCGCAGCTTACAGATCCACACAGATCAGGCCCCAGGGCCGGTCGCCGGCCCGGGTGAGCACGAGGGTGGCCCGGTGCGGGCCGGCCAGCTTGAGGCGGCGGTGGATCTGATCCACGTCGCCGGGCAGGCCGCGGCGGCGTAGGTCGGCGGCCCCGATCCCGCGGCCGCGCAGCCGCCGGGCGAAGTCCTTCTCGTTCCACGGCGCGGACTCGACAACCCGGAGAGTGCGGGCGAACGGCGTGCTGCGGGCGGTATCGGCGGACAGGAAGGCGATCCGGGAATCGATCTTCCAGGCGCCGAGCCGGCGGGCCAGTTCCTCCACCAGGCCGGCCCGGGTGACGGCCGGATTCGGGTCGAACAGGAAGGCGCCCGGCGGGGCCACCGGCACGGCGGCCCCCGGCGCCGGGAGCAGGGTGTGCCCCTCCGGCAGGATCGTCGCGCGAGCCGGGGCCGTGGCGAGGGCGGGTGACCACAGCACCGCCTCCTTCAGGTCCCGGCCGTCGGCCACGAACTCCGTTTCCCAGCCGCTGGGGACGATCCCGGCGGGCAGGCCGGGCGCGGCCTTGACGGCGACGGCCGGGACGTGGCCGGTGAGCGCGAAACACCACTCCAGCGGCGGCTCACTGTCGCCCGGCCGCAGCCGGCGCCCGCCGCCCGGCAGGCGGCGGGCCGGGTCCGCGAACGCGGCCTGCACGCCCGCCAGGCTGACGTCGCGCACGTCGGACCGGCAGGTACGGACCCCCGCCGCGGCCTCGTACACCCCGGCGTTGTGGACGGCCATCCTCAGGTGCACCGGATCCCGGTCGACGGCGAGCACCTCGCGCCCGGCGGCCAGCGCGATCAGGTCACCGCCGATACCGCAGCCCAGGTCGGCGAGCCGCTGCGGGGCGGCCCCGGCGAGGCGGCGCGCCCGGTGCCGGGCCGCGGCTTCCGAAGAGGCCTGCTCCAGCCCGGGCCGGGTGAACAGCATGCGCATCGCGCGGCTGAACTTGGGCCCGGCCGCGCGGCGAAGCTCGTCCTGGGTGGTGGCCGCGGCGACCAGGGCCGCCGGGAAGTCGCGGCGCAGCCGGGAGGCCAGCGCCAGCGGAGGCTCACCGGCGGCGCGGCCAGCCGCCACCTGGGCCAGCACTTCCTGGCCCGGCGCGGACAGCAGCGCCGCCACCATGCCGGTCCCGTCATCCGGCGCGGCGGCGCCGGCCACAGCCCCGGCCGCGCCGGTCACGGCCGGGGCACGATGACGAACTGCCGCAGGTACAGGTCGCGGAAGGTCACCGGCCCGCGCGGGCCGGGCACCTTGTCGATGTTGATCCCGGTCTCGGGCACGGCCAGCAGCTTGAAGCCGTCGAGCAGGCGGGGCGTGGCGTTCCAGAAGGCCCCGGTGCCGGCGTAGGCGCTGAGGAACAGGCCGGCGGCCTCGCGGTCCTCCGTGACGATCGCCGCCGCGAGCCCGGAGGTCTCGTCGTTGGCGATGTCGGCGGCCGCGGTGGGGTGGGCCGCCCGCGCGATCGTGACCGTCGCCTCGTGCCCGGTGTCCAAGGCCCACTCGTGCCCGAGCGGATGCCGGTGCGGCGGCAGCGAGGCCGCGACGCCGAGCCCGTCCAGCAGGGCGGTGACCTCGGGGACGACCTCGTCCCAGAGCTCCTCGTGCACGAGGAGCAGGTTCAGGCGGTTGCAGACGCCAAGCCGGTCCAGGCTGGTCTCGATAAGGCGCTTGGCACGCTCCCGGTCCGCGGCGGCGTCCAGGTAGATGACGGCGCCACCGTCCGCGTGCGCCAGCGTCCGTACCCCGCGCCGCGCCGCCGCGAAGGCGAGCGCCCGGGTACTCGCGCCGCTGCCGCGCAGGATGACCAGCGGGATCAGCCCCGGCTCGCCGACCAGCGCGTACGCGGCCGCCTGGCCCGGCACCCGGATGAGCTGGATCGCCGCCGGATCCAGGCCCGCGTCGGCCAGGGCCGGGGCGACGACCTCATCGGCCAGCGCGATGGCGGACCGGAGGGCGGCGGACCCGGTCCGCAGCACGCCCGCGTTACGCGACTTGATGAGCTGGGAGGCGATGTCGGCGACCACGTTCGGGCGCGCCTCGAAGTTCGCCCCGATCACCCCGACCGGCCGGCGCCACTCCTGCGCGACCAGGTCGCCCGGCAGCTCACGGACCACCCGGCTGGCCGGCTCGGCGGGCACGCCGGCCAGGGCCAGCAGCTGGTCAGCCATCGCCGTCAGCCGGCTGCCGTCCAGCCGCAGCCGGTCCATCAGCGCCCCGGTCAGGCCAGCCTCGGCGGCGGCCCGCATGTCGTCCTCGTTCGCCGCGGTTATCGCGCCGGTAGCCTGGCCGAGCCGTCCGGCCATCGCGCGCAGTGCGCCGCTGATGGCTTCCTCCGGGGCGCTGGCCAGGCTTCCCGCGGCGCGGTGCGCGACCTGGGCGGCCGCCCGGACGGCCGCCACCGCCTCCGGATCGGACGGGAACGGCTCGTCCCCGGTCCGTGCGGCAGCGGACTGCATGGCATCGTCGCCGGTCATCGTCATCTCTTCGCCTCCCGCCTTCCATCATTCCAGCCGCCGCCGCGTCCTGGCGCCACGATGATCCCATCGTGGTCGCCATAGCGTTCACGGTGGGATCGGTGCTGCCCTCGGACCAGGGCTGACGGCGACGCGGGGGCGCGGGGTCCCCTTCCCGGCGTTCTGGGCCGGACTACCGGGGCGCGGCGCCGGCGGCCGGGCCCTGGCCGGACGCGGCGGGTTCCGCGTTGCCGCGCAGCGGCGGCGCGTCGAGGGCGCAGTGCAGCCCGGCGCGGCCCGGCCGCTCAGGTACGCCCGGCCGCGGGCGCGCCCGCGGCGGATTGCGGATCGTCAGCGCGGCGAGCAGGCCGCCCGCGGCGCACGCGGCCGCCGAGATGAGGACCGCGTTGCGGAACCCGTCCGACAGCTCGGCCGGGTGCAGGTAGCTGTTCCCGGTGATCCCCGCGGCGACCGGGAGCACGGCCACCGCGATCAGGCCGGCCGCCCGGGCGACGTCGTTGTTCACGGCCGAGGCGACGCCGGCGTGGTCGGCCGGCACGGCGGACATGGCCGTGGAGGTCAGCGGGGCCACGTTGATGGCCAGACCGAAGCCGAACACCAGGACGGCGGGCAGCACGTCGGTCAGGTAGCCACCGGAGCCGGTGACCCGCGTGAACAACAGCAGGCCGGCCGCGATCACGAGCGGGCCGACCGACATCTGCAGGCGCGGCCCGATCTTCGCCGCCAGCGCGCCCGACCGCGCGGACAGGGCCAGCATGATGACGGTCACCGGCAGCAGGGCGGCCCCGGACGCCAGCGGGCTGTACCCGGCGACCTCCTGCAGGACGGTAGGCAGCAGGAACAACGTCCCGCCCAGCGCCCCGTATACGACGAAGGTGACCGCGTTGGCCGCGGAGAACTGGCGGGACGAGAACACATGGAGCGGCAGCATCGGGTTCTGGCGACGGGCCTCGATGACGAGGAACGCCGCCAGCAGGATGATTCCGCCGAGCAGCGACGACAGCACAGGCGCCGACGACCAGCCCTGTCCCGAGGCGGCGATGAGCCCGTAGGTGATGCCGGCCAGCCCCCCGGTGATCGTGATGGCCCCGGGCACGTCCAGCGGCCCGGTCTCACCCGGCGCCCGCGACTCGGGGACGTGCCGGACGGCGATGGCCACGACCGCCGCGGCGACCGGCAGGTTGATGTAGAACACCAGGCGCCACGACACCGCGCTGATCAGCCATCCGCCCACGAACGGGCCGATCGCCGTGGCCAGGCCGCCGAGACCCGACCAGGCACCGATGGCCCGCGACCGGTCCTGCTCGGTGAAGGACGCCTGCAGGATGGCCAGGCTGCCCGGGGTCAGCAGCGCGGCCCCGACCCCCTGCAGGGCGCGGGCCAGGATGAGCGTCGTCGCGTTCGGCGCCAGCCCGCACAGCAGCGACGCCAGCGCGAACCAGACGGTGCCGATGACGAAGACCCGGCGTCGCCCGTACCGGTCCCCCAGCGTCCCGCCGAGCAGCAGCAACGCGGCCAGGGACAGGGTGTACGCGTCGACCACCCATTGCAGGCTGGCCTCACCGACGTGAAAGTCGCGCCCGATCGCCGGGAGCGCGATGCCGACCACGGTGGCGTCGAGGGCGGCGATGCCGGAGCCGAGCACGGTGGCCGCCAGCACCCAGTGCCCGGTCCGGCTGGCGTAACTGAGCCCCGGCGACCCGGCGGCGGGCCGGGCCGCGGCGCTAGCCACCAGCCACGCTCAGCCGCTGGCCAGCGGCGGGATCGGCGACATTCACAGCCCCAGTATGCCGCCCGCCCGGCCAGGCGGCTCGCGGCGCGTCAGGCATGTTCTGCCACGGCGGCGGATCCCGGCGGCGCGGCCATCGTCCCGGCTGCGCCGATCGCGGCGATGGCGATGATGGCGGCGGATTGGGGCGGATTGGGCGGACAGGGTCTTCCCGCGCGCCCCGGCAGAGGATGATGCTGTTCGGTGACCGGCCGCATGCACTGCGGAGCAGCCCGGGCCCGCAGGGCACCCGCGGCGGCGGGCCGGCACCGGGACACGTCGGGGCCGGCGCATCACATAAGGAGATGGCAATGACAGAAGGTTCGTTCGTGCCGCTTGCGGGCAGCAACCGCGAGACGCTTTCCGGCGTCCAGGACGCGGGGCCGGTCGATGAGTCGGAACGGATCGAGGTGACCCTGGTCCTGCGCCGGCGAGCTGAGCTGCCCGCCGGGCTTGTCACCGGGCCGGACACCATATCGACCGACGAGCTGGCCGCGTCGTACGGCACCGACCCGGCCGACATCGACCGCGCCCGCGAGATCCTGGCCGGTTACGGCCTGGAGGTCACCAGCACGCATCCGGGTTCCCGCCGGATCAAGGTCGCCGGCACCGCGGCCCAGCTGGGCGAGGCGTTCGGGGTGACGCTGCGCCGCGTTTCCAGCCCGGACCCGGCCGGTACCGGGCGGGTGGAGCACCGTTACCGGCAAGGCAGCCTGGTGATCCCGGCCGCGCTGGCCGGTATCGTGACCGCGGTCCTGGGGCTGGACAACCGGCCGCAGGTAAGCCCGCATCTCCGGCTGTCCGCGGAGGCCGCGACGCCGTCCTCGTATACGCCGCCGCAGGTGGCGCAGGCCTACGACTTCCCGGCGGGCACCAACGGGACCGGCCAGACGATCGCCATCCTGGAATTCGGCGGCGGTTTCGCGGCGAGCGACCTGCAGGCCTACTTCTCCGGCCTCAGCCTCCCGGTCCCCTCGGTCACGGCCGCGAGCGTCGACGGGGCGTCCAACGCGCCCGGATCCGACCCGGGCGGCGCCGACGGCGAGGTGCTCCTGGATATCGAGGTGGCGGGCTCGGTGGCCCCCGGCGCGGCGCAGGTGGTGTACTTCGCGCCCAATACTGACCAGGGGTTCGTCAACGCGGTCAGTGCCGCCACGCACGCCACACCGGCCCCGATCGTGATCAGCATCAGCTGGGGCGGCCCAGAGGAGTCCTGGTCGGCGCAGTCGCGGACCGCGATCGACCAGGCGCTGTCCGACGCGGCGGCGCTCGGCATCACGGTGACCGTGGCGGCCGGCGACAACGGCAGCAGCGACGGCGTGACCGACGGAAAGAACCACTGTGACTACCCCGCCTCCAGTCCGTACGACATGGCTTGCGGCGGGACCCGGCTGGAAGCCGACACCGGCACCGGTGCCATCAGTTCCGAGACGGTGTGGAACAACGGCGCCTCCGGCGGGGCCACCGGCGGCGGCGTCAGCGCCATCTACGGCGTGCCGTCGTGGCAGGCCGGCGCGGGCGTGCCGGCCGCGTCCGGCACGCGCGGGCGGGGGGTCCCTGACGTGGCGGGCAACGCGGACCCGCAGACCGGGTACCAGGTGCTGGTGGACGGCAAGAAGGTGGTCTACGGCGGTACCAGCGCCGTCGCTCCCCTATGGGCGGCCCTGATCGCCCGGCTCGCGCAGGCCACGGGCCAGCGGTACGGGCTGATGCAGCCGGTTCTCTACCGCGGCGTGACCCCGGGCACGGCCGTGGCGGGGTTCCACGACATCATCACCGGCAACAACGGCGCCTACTCGGCCGGGCCCGGGTGGGACGCGTGTACGGGACTCGGCTCCCCGTCCGCCACCGACCTGCTGACCAGGCTCAGGGGCTAGACCGGCGCCGGTGGCTCCTCCTCCGGGCCGGCCCGGAGGAGGGCCGCCGGGTTGGCCCGCGTGGCCAGGATGGAGCCGGCCAGGATGAGCGCGAACGCGCCGGCCATGGCCGCGGTGAGGTGCTCGCCGAGCACGAGGACGCCGAGCGCGACCGCCACCGCCGGATTCACGTAGGTGATCACGGTGGCCCGGGCCGCGCCCACCTCGGCGATGAGCCCGAAGTACACAACGAAACCGGCCGCGGTACAGATCGCTCCCAGTCCCGCCAGCGACGCCAGGACCTGCGCCGATGGCATCGAGTGCGGCCAGGTGAGGGCGGCGGCCGGCGCGTAGGCCACCGCTGCCATGCTTAGGCATACGGTGTTGACGGCCACCGGCGGGAGGCTGGACAGCTTCCGGTTGGCGATGATCGGGCCGATCGCGTACCCGAGCGCGGTCAGCAGCACTTGGGCGACCGACAGTGCGTCCCCGTGGGCCGCGTCCGGGCCCGCCAGCAAGGCCACACCGCCGAACCCGATGATCAGCCCGGTCCATCGCATCGCCGTGAGCCGGTCCCGGCCGCCGGTCAGCCGGGCGAGTACCGCGCCGATGATCGGTACCGCGGCGACGAGCAGGCCGCTCGTTGAGCTGGACAGGCGCCGCTCCGCGCTAGCCAGCAGGGCAAACGGGCCGATAAGTTCCACGACGGCGAAGGTGACCAGCCACGCCGAGTGGCCACGGAGCGCGCCGAGTTCCCGGCGGTGCACCGTGATCGGCAGCAGGACCAGGAAACCCACCGTGACCCGGGCGAAGACGAGCACCGGGACGGAGACGCCGCCGTCCGCCACCTTGATCAGCAGGTACGGCAGGCCCCAGATGAAGCTCATCATCGTGAAGAGCAACCAGCCGCGTCGGCTCACCGGCCCGCTCCTTCCGCCGCCGCCCCGCGGGCCCCGCGCCGCAGCCCGTGGCGGGACGCTGAGCCGCGGCACGGGCTGGCCAGAGACGGCTCTGGCCGCCCGCTGGCGGATACCAGCGGGCGGCCAGAGCTTACGGCCGGCGGTCAGCCCGCCGACAGCCGATTACAGGCCCACGCACGCCTGGACGATGCCGAGGACGTTGACGCAGGTCCCGCCGCCCGAGCCGGAACTGCCCGAGCCGGAGCCGGACCCTGGGCTGCCGGAACCGGAGCCGCCGCCCGAGCCGGACCCCGAACCGCTGGAACCGGAACCGCCGGACCCCGAGCCGCCGGAGCCGGATCCCGTGCCGGTGCCGCCTGAACCGGTACTGCCCGAACCGGTACTGCCCGAACCCGGGCTGCCCGTGCCGGTGCCGCCTGAACCGGACCCATCCGAACCCGAGCTGCCCGTGCCGGAGCCGGAGCTGCTCGCGCCAGAGCTGGAGCTGCCCGTGCCGGAGCCGGCCCCGGATCCCGAAGACCCCGTGGCCTGGCCGCTGCCCGGACCGGTCACCCAGCCGGATCCGTGCGTACCAGACGGCACCGCCCGTGATCCGGTCGCGGATGTGCCCGACGAGAGCTGCCGCTCAGCCAGGCGTCCCGGTGTCGTGCTACCGCGCGGCGTCCCCCGGCTGGTCCGGGATGGTGCGCCGCGCTGGCCGACCACGGGCGCGGACATCCCGGGCACGGGCGACGTCCCGCCGACCACCGGCCCCTGGCTGGACGACCGCGGTGCCGTCGGCAGCACGTGAATAGACACGGTGGCCATCAAGACAAATATGACCGCCGCAGCCGAAAAGAAGGCCACCGGGAGCGTGCTCCCCGCCGGATGCTGCCGGACCACAGCCGTGCACGTGCGCGCGCCCGCGCGCACCCGGTCCAGTGTCAGCGCAATAGCCAGCCGCCCGCCCGGAACTCCGGGGCCGTGGCCCATCCGGCCGCTGTGCCGTATCCGCCGCAAGGCGGCACGACGTTGTTCTGGCGTCAGCCCAGGCAGAAATGAGATGACCGTATTCCGGCCCTCGGCCTCCGCAGATGCGTGTAATCCGGGCGAGAGGTTACGATAAACGATCTTGATCACGAGCCAGCCTCTTAATACGTGTCATATCCATGAGCATGTAAATGCACGCCCCCCCATGAGGCGTTCGCGTTAGGGAATATAACACGGCGGATTGCCCTGTTCAGGGCCAAGACCCTAACCGCAGGGAACGACGCCGGCCGGTTTATCCGATTTCCTGCTTGTATGCCGGTCCACGTCCAGCTCACAGGCATACTCCGATTGATGGTTTTCGGCGGCCCGGGGACTAGCATCCATTTCTGCATCTGCACTTGCACGCATTTCTGCACCTGCATATGAACGTGCAGAAAGGCTGGGCGCGGGCGCGCAGGCACCAGGCGGCGGGGACGCGGCCACGGGCGGGCGGCTACCCTCCGAAGGGTGATCTCTGCCGCGCCCTCCGCCGCGTCCCGCCTGGCGGGACCGGGTGCTGACGGGCAGCGCGGGCTGCCTCTGCGCTGGGCGCTGCCGGTCGCCCTGGCCGGCGGCCTCGCCCTGGCCGCGGCGTTCCCGCCGGCCGGCATCTGGCCGCTGGCCGTGGTCGGGCCGGCCCTGCTCACGGTGGCGCTGGCCGGCCGGTCGCTGCGCGGATCGTTCCTGGCCGGGCTGGTTTTCGGGGTCGCGTTCTTCTTCTTGATGCTGTCCTGGGTGCTGAACGTCGCGTGGTACGCGTGGGCCGGCCTGGCGGGCGGTTCGGCGGTCATCCTCGCCGTGCTGGCGATCGGCCAGCGACTGCTGCTCCGCCTGCCCGGCTGGCCGGTCGCCGTCGCGGGCTGGTGGGTCGCCTCGGAAGCACTGCGGGACCGCTGGCCGTGGGGTGGCTTCCCCTGGGGCAGGCTGGCGATGAGCCAGGCGGACGCGCCCACCGCGGGCTGGGCCGCGGTGGGCGGCGCGCCGCTGCTGACCTTCCTGGTCGCGCTGGCCGGGGGGACCCTGGCCTGGCTGATCCTCGCGTGCCTGGGCCGGCTCCGCAGCGCGGGCACCGGGGATCCCTGGGCTGCAGCCGCCGGGCCTCCTCCGCCAGCCTCCCGACGGTTCCAGTGGCCCCACTGGTCCCCGTGGCCCCGGTGGCCCCAGTGGCTCGCCGGGCCGGTCCTGGCCACGGTGGCCGCGTCGGGTCTGGCCGCGGCCGGGGCCGCGCTGCCGGTTGATCCGGTGGCCGGCAGCCCGACAGCGGTGGCCGCCGCCGTGCAGGGAGACGTGCCGCACGCGCGCAACCTGCCGCAGCTGCTGAACGACAGCGTCGTGACCCAGAACCACGCGCAGGCCACCGAGAAGCTGGCCAGGCAGGCCCGCTCGGGGCAGCGCCAGAGACCAGCCATCGTCATCTGGCCGGAGAATTCGACCAACCTGGACCCGTTCTCCTACCCGGCCGTCTACCAGGAGGTCTCGGCGGCGGTCAACGCGATCGGCCGGCCCGTCCTGGTCGGGGAGGTGCTGAACAACCCGCAGCGCAACGCCGGTCAGCTCTGGCTGCCGGACCGCGGTCCCACGGCCATCTACGTCAAGCGGCAGCTTGTCCCGTTCGGTGAGGTCATCCCCGACCGCGGGCTGCTGTCCCACATCACGTCGCTGCCCAGCCTGCAGCCTGTCAACTTCACCCCCGGTCACCGGACCGTGATCTTCACCACGGGTAAGGTCCGGCTCGGCGACGTCATCTGCTACGAGATCGGCTTCGACGGGCTGGTCCGCTCGGACGTCGCGGCCGGCGCGAACCTGCTCGCGATGCAGACCAACGACGCCACGTTCGAGGTGGACGGGCAGACCGGGGAAACGCTGCAGCAGCTGGCCATGGCGCGGATCCGGGCCATCGAGTCCGACCGCGCGGTGGTCGTCGCCTCCACGATCGGGGTCAGCGCGATCGTCGCACCCAGCGGGCAGCTGATCACTCACAGCGGGACCTGGCAGCAGGCGGTGCTGGAGGCGCGGGTCCCGCTGATCAGCCACCGGACCCTCGCCGACACGGTGGGCGCCTGGCCGGAAGGCATCATCGTCGTGCTGACCGCGGCCGCGCTCGTCCTGGCTGTCCTGCGCGGACGGAAGTCCCTGCGTTCCCGCTGACCGCGAGCCTGGCCGCGCCGGCCGCGCCGGCCGGAAAGGTAGCCTGGGGCACGACCGGGGGGTCGGGCACGCAGACGAGGCCAGGAGGATCGCCGTGCAGGGCAGTAAGGTCGCGCCGGGGAAGCGGCTAGGGCGGCTGGCGGCCATCGCCGTGCTGGCGGTACTGGCCCTGCTGGTGGCGGCGTGCTCAGCGCCGGCGAATCCGGTGAGCCAGGCGCAGAGCGCCAGGAACGCGGCGAAGGCCAGGGCGGCCGCGGCCGCGGCGGACGTGAAGATCACCCCGGCCGACGGCACCAGCGACGCCGACCCGTCCGCCGGGATCACCGTCACCGCGATCCACGGGACCCTGAAGCACGTCGCGGTGCATACCTCCGGCACGGCGGTGACCGGAACCCTCAGCCCGGACGGCAAGGTCTGGCACACCCAGTGGACGCTGGGCACAGCGCAGGGCTACACGGTGAGCGCCACCGCCAGCGAGGGCAGCAGCGGGAACGTGACCACCGCGAGCAGTTTCCGGACGCTGACGCCGGGCCAGACCTTCCAGACCCAGATTTTCGAGGGCGCCAACCAGACGTACGGCGTCGGCATGCCGATCATGCTGACGTTCAGCCAGCCGATCACCAACCGCTCCGCGGTCGAGCGCTCGCTGGAGCTGACGACCTCCAAGCCGGTCGTGGGCGCGTGGTACTGGGACGACAGCGAGCACCTTAACTTCCGGCCGCAGAACTACTGGCCGGCCGATACGCGGGTGAGCTTGACCGGGCACCTGGCCGGCGTGGAAGGCGCCCACGGGGTGTACGCGACGGCCAGCCTGACGCAGACCTTCGATATCGGCCCCTCGGTGATCGCCGTGGCCAGCACCACGTCCCACCGCACGCAGATCTACGACAACGGCGCGCTCCGCTACAGCTGGCCGATCAGCACGGGCAAGGCCAGCACCGCCACCCCGAATGGCACGTACGTGACCATCGAGAAGGAAAACCCGGTCCGCATGATCGGCGGCACCCCGGGTACGGCGGGCTACTACAACGAGCTGGTCCCATGGTCGGTGCGGTTCACCTTCAGCGGCGACTACTACCACGACGCTCCCTGGTCCGTGGGCTCCCAGGGCAACAGCAACGTCAGCCACGGCTGTGTCAACCTCTCGCCCGCCGACGCCCAGACGTACTACGACCTCGCCGTGCCCGGTGACCCGATCACCATCACCGACAGCACGAAGGCCGGGAAGTGGGACGACGGCTGGACCGAATGGTTTCTGAGCTGGCCGGAGTACGTGAAGGGCAGTGCGCTGGGCAAGGCGGTCAAGGCCGGCCCGGGCGGCAGCAGCTTTGTCGACCCGTCCTCGCTGCCCGCCGCCAGCACCTCCCCGCTCAAGGGGCCGTCACCGAACAACTACGCGGCATAACGGCGCCGTCGGCCCCGGACGCGTGACGGCGCCCCCGGGCATCCGGGGGCGCCGTGCCGGTGAGGGAAGATGGCGGTGCCAGGCCGGTCAGGCGCCGGAGGGGTCGTCCGTCTGGTGGTGCGGGCGGCCCCATCGTTGCCACGGCCAGGCCGGCCCGCCGCCGGCGTTCTTGGCCTTCTGCGGGGTGGTGTTGAGCGTCGCCGCGGTGGCCGCGCCGTCACCGTCCAGGGTGACCGTGACGGGGTTGGCCAGGCCGTAGTTCTGGCAGTTCAGGTTGGTGAAGGACATCGCCAGCCGGTTGGCCATGAACGTGAACAGGTTGGTGCCCACGCCGGGGACCGGGGATCCGTCCGTGGCCAGCAGCGCCTGGTTCCTGGCCAGGAACGCGGCCTGGATGTTGGACATGTTCTGGCAGTAGTTCGCCGGGCCGTCGGCCCCGTCGTTCCACCACGCGACCGGCTGCTGCCCGACCTCGGCCCGGTAGAGGTCGGTCTTGGTCACGCTGAAGTTGTCGCTGACCAGCACCATCTCGTCGTTTTCCGGCACCAGGGCGACCGGGCCGGCCTGGCTCTTGGCCGCGGACAGCTCGTCCAGGGCCTGCGAGGTGCCCATCGCCCCGGCCTGCGACAGGTCCGGCGCCTCAAACGGCTGGCAGCCCAGCGTCGGGTCGACGAAGGCGTCGAGCAGCAGGTTGTCGCTGCCGTTGTTGATCTTCTGCGCGCCGCCCAGCGCGGTCTCGTTGGCCGCGTTGTCCTGGGCGGTCTGGCCGTTGGCGGTCAGCAGGTACGTCGAGGTCACGTTGTCGCTCTGGTCCTGGTCGACCAGGGCGAAGGACCGGGTGGACGGGCATGCCTGCCGCGTCTTGGGCGACCGGCCGAGCGAGGGGACCTTCAGCCGGCCGACCCACTCGTCCCAGTAGGCGGTGGCGAAGAACTGGGCGCCGTTGCAGAAGGACACCTGCCCGAAGATCGACCCGTGCAGGCCGTCGGTGCAGTTCCCCTCGCGCAGCGCGTCGCGGGTCGCGCCGACCTGGGTGAGGTTGGTGCCGTTGAACCCGAAGTCGATCGTGACGACGGCGTTCCTGGGCAGCGTGGGCACGACCGGGGCCACGGCAGGCTGGGTGCCCCCGGTGATGACCAGCGGCTCGTAGACCGATAGCTGGCCGTTGGCCGGGTTGAGGATCGTGGCCTGGACGAAGGCGCCCAGGTTGGCGAAGTTCGCCATCGTGCACCCGGATGCCTCCGGTGAGGCGCCGTTGGTGCCGGTGAGCTGGTATGGCGAGGCCAGGCCCGCGGCGGTCAGCGGGTGCGCCGGGACGATGATGTCGCAGCTCACGTTGTTAGCCGCGACGACGGGGGCGGCCGCAGCGGCCGACGGGCTGGGTGAACCGCTTCCGGAGGCACTCGGCGAGGGTGATGCCGTGGCCCCGGCCACCGCAGCCTGCTGGATCGCTGTGTGCTGCGTCCCTCCCGAGAGGGCGAGCATGACGCCGAGCGTCAGGCCCAGGGCCATCGGAATGGCAAGCGGGATCGCCAGGCGCGCCGCGCGACTGCGCGGGTGACGCCATGCAGACCGGCGACCGGTTGGCATGTAATCCACCTCCACGTTTCCTCTCAAGCTCTCGGTGGATCACCGTAGACCCGCAGATCGGCCCACATGTAGCAAATACGAAAGATTTGCTCATTGTCCGTTTCCTGCCTGTGTCTGACCGTAAGTCGCAAGGCACTTATTACGGACTTCTTACGTCGCAGATCAGAGACGTGATCATGACGAGATAGCCTCGTGATAGGGGGTCAAAGCCCAGGCCACGCCGCCGCCAGGCACCATTTCAGCACGATCTGTTATCTATAGGGCGACGAATCGTGACCAAGTATCCCCGGTCGCCTGCTGCTCAGCCGCCCGGCCGCCGTGCCGCCAGATCCCCGCATCCCGGCCACGGCGCCCGCGGGCCGACGCCGCCCGGCGCCACGCCACACCCGCCGCATGCGTCGCTGATCAGCACCGTTGCCACGCCGCCGGTTCGAACCGGGAGAAATCCGGGCCACCTGAATCGCGTCCGAGGTGCGCGCTTTTGATCGTTACATCGCATCCGCTATTCCTCCGTCGAATAATGCTGAACGGGACGATAGCGGGGCACGCCCGGCGGCCCGGGCACGACGCAACGGCGTCAACGGCGACGTTGTGGCTCCGCTAGCCGCCAGCCCGTGACCCGCGCGGGACAGCAGGGCCTGAGCACGGGGAAAGCCCAGCCCAACGCCCGTGGAAGCCGGCCAGGCCGGCCAGCCGGGTCAGCCAGCCAGGCCGGCCGCCGGGCGGCATGCCGCTGCGTCGCGGACGGCAACCGGAGGGCGGGAAAGCCGGAAAGAGCAAAGCCGGAAAGAGCGCCGCCTATGGCGCCTGACCGCCGTGCGATCCGCTATTCCCAGCAGCATCCGGCCGCATTGACAACCGGTGATAGGGAACCCGTAGATCGAAATCGCATGACCCATTACGTCTCCATTCAATTGCGTGCCGGCAATACGGCGGTGAGCTAAACCGGAGCCGCCCTGTCTATCAATAGCGGGAATGGGCGGGTGGTATCACGGGCGCCCGTGGCCCGGCCGGGGCCGCGGTTGGGCCGGACGCCGCGGGCCGTGCCGCCCGCGGTGGGCCGGACGCCGGGAACAGGAGCGTGCCCGGTCACACGCATGATCGGCGGGCCATCGGGGCAGGCTGACGGCAAGGGCAGCGCGACTCCGGGGGTTGTGGGCTGATGCGAAAAAAAAGTGGTTAGCGCATGCTGGCGGGGGATATAACCTGTGGCACAGCGCGTCAGTATCGGCCTGGCGCAGCGGCCTACCAGGCACTCGCTCTCCCCATCAGTCACATCGGCTCCGGCGTCGTCAGGGGCGGTTTCACCGCACCCATGACACCCCGCCCGTGGAACTGTGTCGTAAACGTTACCGATCCTTGATGTAATCAGCGTTTGGCTAAGGGAGCGAGGAGAAGGCGCCGTGCCGTATTCGGATTGGTTCCGCCGTGTGGCATCCGGACAGGAAACCGGTCGCCCGCGGGCGAGAAAGTCCACGCTGATCACGGCCATCTCGGCGGCAGTCGTCGTTATCGCGGGCGTCGCCGTCCTGCTGATCGTCCCGGGAAAGACCACGTTGCGGACCACGTCGGTGGCGGCCTCCCGCTCGACGCGCACGGTGCACCCAGCCCCGGCTCTTCAGGTGACATCGGTCACCCCCGGCTCCAATTCCCGCAGCGTTAACGGGACCAGCCCGATTCAGGTGGGATTCTCGGCCCCGCTGGCAGCGGACTCGGCGCTGCCCAAGCTCTCCCCCTCGGTGGCCGGCTCATGGAAGGTCGACGGCAGCACCGCCACCTTCACCCCTGCGGCCGGGTTTCCCGAGGACACCACGGTGACCCTGACCATCGCCGCTGGCGCATCCGGGATGCGGTCCGCGGCCGGAAGCAAGGCAGGAGCGGGCGGCTACCTGGCGTCCGGGTTCACCCGGAGCTTCACCACCGCCTCGTACAGCACGCTGCGGCTTGAGCAGCTGCTGGCGCAGCTCGGCTACCTGCCGCTGACGTGGACGGCCAGCGGGACCCCGGTGCAGCCCTCCGACTCGCCCGGCCAGCTGGCCGCCGCGTATACCCCACCGGCCGGCAGCTTCAGCTGGCAGGGCGGGTACCCCTCCGTGCTGCACAGCTTGTGGTCGGAGGGCTCCAGCAACTCCATCGTCACCGGCGCGATCCGGGCCTTCCAGTCGGAAGAGGGCCTGACCATGGACGGCGTCGCGGGCCCGGAGGTCTGGTCCGACCTGCTCAAGGCGGTCGCGGCCGGGCACGGCAACGGCAACGGCTACACCTACGCGCTGGCCAGCAAGTCGCTGCCGGAGACGCTGACCATCTGGCACGACGGGCGGCAGGTGCTGAGCACTCCCGCCAACACCGGCATCCCGGGGGCGCCGACCGTGGACGGGACGTTCCCGGTCTACGAGAAGCTGACGTTCCAGATCATGAAGGGCACCAACCCGGACGGCAGCACGTACGCCGACCCGGTGTCCTGGGTCTCGTACTTCAACGGCGGCGACGCGGTGCACTACTTCGACCGCGGCTCCTACGGCTGGCCGCAGAGCCTCGGCTGCGTGGAGCTGCCGGAGAGTTCCGCGGAGAGCGCCTACCGCTACCTGAGCTACGGCAGCCTGGTGACCGTTACCGGCTGACCGCGAGGGGCACCGGGGCCAGGCTAGACGGGATCATCTCGTCCAGCTCGGCCGGGGCGCCCAGGGTGGCGGCCAGGGTGGCCGCGAACCGGCTGGCGGGTGCCTGCCGGGCGACCCGGGCCGCTTCGGCGAGCGTGTCCACGTCGACCAGTTCGGGCGTCATGTGGATGCGCAGTCCCGCCTGGATCAGCCGGACGAGCTGGGCCCGCCCGGTGATCGCCTCGGACATCGGGACGCCCAGCGTCAGCTCGGGATCGGGCCGGCGCAGGCCGAGCATCCAGAACCCGCCATCTTCGGCCGGCCCGAACGCGGCGTCCGCCATGGTGCGGGCCAGTGGCTCCGCGGCCGCTTCGAGCAGGCCCGCGGTCACCTGCGGGGTGTCCATGCCGATCAGCACGATCGGGACCGGGAGGGCCGTGTAGGCGTCCCACATCGCCGCGGCGATCCGCTCGTCGAGACCAGCGCCGCGTTGCGGGATCACGTCGAAGCCGTCCGGCAGCCACGGCCCGGGCTCGCCCGCCAAGGCCAGCACGCGCCGGATGACGCGGGTCCGACGTACCGCCGCCAGCGTGTCGGCCAGCGCGGCCTCGGCCAGCGCCGCCGCCTCGCGCGGGGTGAACGGCGGCGTGAGCCTGGTCTTGACGCGGCCCGGTACCGGCTCTTTGGCCAGCACGAGGATCTGGGCGGCGAGGTCGGTCATGACGCCAGCACCTTGCGCATGTCCCGTACGGTCCGCATCGTGCCGCCGACGGTGCCGGTCACTTTCGATTTGCCGGTCCGCGGGTAGTAGGGCACGTCGAGTTCCCGTACCCGCCAGCCCGCTTCCGCCGCCCGCACCACGGTCTCCAGGGGGTAGCCGAACCGGCGGTCCGCGATGGGCAGGCCGAGCAGTGCCTCACGGCGCGCGGCGCGCATCGGCCCGATATCCCGGACCGCCACGCCGGACCGGCGGCGCAGGGCCGAGGCGACCACGATGTTTCCGAGGCGGGCATGCGGCGGCCACGCCCCCGCACCCTGGGGGCGCCGGCGGCCGAGCGCCAGGTCGGCCAGCCCGTCGCCGACCATGTCCGCGACGAGCGGCAGGTCACCGGGATCGAGGGACCCATCGGCGTCCATGAAGCACACGACGTCGTTCTTGGCGGCGTCCAGCCCCGCGTGGCAGGCTGCACCGTAGCCGCGCTGCGGCACATGGACGACGGTCGCCCCGTGGTCGGCCGCGATCGCCGGGGAGCCGTCGGTGGAGCCGTTGTCCGCTACGATCGGCCGGTAGCCGGATGGCATCCTGGACAGCAGCCAGGGCAGGGCACCCGCTTCGTTGAGACACGGCAGGACGACATCGATCTCCATGCCGGTGACACTACGTCTGAACTGCGTCGCGAACGGGATGAAAGCCCTTACGAAGCGGTGACGCCACGACCGCCCCAGGTGACCGGCCGCGACGCCCCTTACGGACTGGTGACGACGGCCCCGGACCCGGCTCGGCCGCCCCCGCCGCGTGCTTGGCTCCTGTCATGCGGGTGCTGGTTACCGGCGCGGCCGGATTCATCGGATCACACATTCTGGAGGCCGCGCGCGGCCTCGGCTACGAGGTGCGCGGGTTCGACTCCCTGACGCCCGCCGTGCACGACGGCATGCCCGGCTACATCCCGGGCGACGTGGACATGATCGTCGCCGACGTCCGCGACGCCGGCGCGGTCAGCCGCGCCCTGGCGGGCGTCGACGTGGTGTGCCATCAGGCCGCGCTGGTCGGCCTCGGGGTCGACCTGGCCGACCTGCCCGGCTACTGCGACGTCAACGTGACCGGCACGGCCACGCTGCTGAACGCCATGGGCCAGGCCGGCGTCCAGCGCCTGGTGCTGGCGTCGTCCATGGTGGTGTACGGCGAGGGCGCCTACGACTGCGCCCGCCACGGGCGGGTCCGTCCCGCGCCGCGCGACCGGGAGGATCTCGCGGCCGGCCAGTTCGAGCCGCGCTGCCCGCAGTGCGCCGACGCACTGCTCACCGCGACCGTCACCGAGGACGCCCCGATGGACCCGCGCAACGCCTACGCGGCGAGCAAGCTCGCGCAGGAGCACCTCGCCGCCACGTGGGCCCGGCTCACCGGCGGCCAGGCCGTCGCCCTGCGCTACCACAACGTGTACGGCCCGAGGATGCCGCGGGACACGCCGTATTCGGGAGTGGCCGCCATCTTCCGGTCCGCGCTGGAGAAGGGCGTGGCGCCGAGGGTCTTCGAGGACGGGCGCCAGCAGCGCGACTTCGTGCACGTTGCCGACGTGGCCGCGGCCAACCTGCTCGCTCTGGCGGCGACGGAAGACGGCCTGGCGGGCAGCGCGCGGAGCTTCAACGTGGCGAGCGGTCATCCGCACACCGTCGGGGAGATGGCCGCGGCGCTGGCCGGCGAATTCGGCGGCGGTCTGGTACCGGAGATCACCGGGGAATTCCGCCTCGGTGACGTCCGGCACATCGTGGCTTCCCCGGCCGCCGCCGAGCAAGGCCTGGGATTCCGGGCACAGATCGGGTTCGGCACGGGCATGGCCGAGTTCGCCCAGGCTCCGCTGCGCGAGCCGGCCCGCATGCCCGCCACGCTCGGCTAGCCGCCGCGCACTCTGACCCGGATGATCGGGTCCTGCCGCCGGGCCGTTACGGGCAGACTTTTCGGCAGCATGTGCCGAAAACTCTGCCGGTAAGTCGTGGTGTCCCTGCGGGGACGCCGCGCAGGCGTGAAGATCCGGGGGGTTTCCTGGTCAGCCGGGATCGGCCTAGCCGGCGGCGACGGCGCGCTGATGAGCGGGAACCGGCGGGCGGTTCACGGCCGGGGCGGGCGGCCGGGCCAGCGGCAGCCGGATGAGGAACTGGCAGCCTGGCCCGGCGTTCCGCACGGCGATCTGGCCCGAGTGCGCCTCGACGATCCCCCGGGCAATGCTGAGCCCCAGCCCGGCGCCCTCCTGCGGCCCGGGTGTGCGGGCGGCCTCGCCGCGGAAGGCGACGTCGAACACGCGCGGCAGATCCTGCGGCGGGATTCCGCCGCAGGCGTCGGACACGCTGAAGTGTGCCATGCCCTCGTGGACGTCGCCCAGCACCTCGACCGTCCCGTCAGCGGGGGTGTGCCGGATCGCGTTGATGATCAGGTTGCGCAGGGCGCGCCCGAACTCGGCCGGGTCGGCGTAGATCGGCATGCCGCGGACCGCGGACCCGGCCAGCCGGACCCGCTTAGCGCGCGCGACCGGCTCGGCGCTGGCCAGGACCTCGGCGACGAGATCGTCCAGTCCCACCATGCGACGGGACAGCCGCAGCGCGCCGGCGTGGATCCGGGACAGCTCAAACAGGTCGTCGATCATGACGGAGAGACGGTCCACCTCCCGCCGGATCTGGGTGTGGTAAGTGCTGACTGTCCGCGGGTCGACCACCACCTGGTCTTCCAGCGCCTCGGCCATGGCCCGCAGGCCGGCCAGCGGAGTACGCAGGTCGTGGCTCACCCAGGCGACCAGCTCGCGCCGGCTCGCCTCCAGCGCGCGCTCGCGGTTCCGGGCCTGCGCGAGGCGCTCGTGTGCGGCCGCCAGCCCGTCGGACAGCCCGGACAGCTCGGACGGCAGTGGCATCGCCGGCGGGATGTACAGGCCGCTGTCGCCGACCTTCTGTACCGAGGTGAGAAGCTGCCGGCTGGCCTTGGTGAGCTTGCGGCTGATCAGCATGGCGACGGCGAAACCGGCTAGGCCCGCGATGGCGATCAGCTCCAGCATGACCTCACGGTCCTGGGAGTTGCCCACCATGATGATGGTGATGCCGCCGACCCCGGCGATCGAGGTGACGACCGTGACGGTGGAGATCAGCGCGAGCATCGCGCCGATGGAGCGGCGGGCCAGCGCGCGCAGCGCGATGACGCCCACGAGGGTGGTCACGGCCCCGATCGCGGCCGCCGCAGCCAGGACGTGCAGCAGGTCAGAGCCTTGCACGCCCGGCACGAGGTCGCCGGGCGCCGCGAGGACGGCCGGCCCGGCAACGGCCATCACGCCGCCTCGGGCTCGTAGCGGTAGCCCACGCCCCACACGGTCACGATCCGGCGCGGCAGCGTCGGATCCGACTCGAGCTTCTCGCGCAGCCGGCGGACGTGCACGGTGACGGTCGAGGTGTCGCCGAACGTCCAGCTCCACACCTGGTTGAGCAACTGCTCGCGGGTGAAGGCCTTGCGCGGATGCTGCATGAGGAAGACCAGCAGGTCGTATTCGCGCGAGGTCAGGGACAGCAGCGTGCCGCCGACCCGGACCTCGTGCGCGGTCAGGTCGACCGAGAGGTCCCCGTCGGCGATCAGGCCCTCTGGCTGGGAGTCCGGCAGCCCGGTGCCCCGGGCGCGGCGCAGCACGGAACGGACCCGCAGGGCAAGCTCGCGCGGGCTGAACGGCTTGGTGACGTAATCGTCGGCGCCGGTCTCGAAGCCGACGAGACGGTCCGTCTCGTCGCCCAGCGCGGTCAGCATGACCACCGGGATCGGCCACCGGGCGCGGAGCCTGCGGCACACCTCGAGACCGTCGATGCCGGGCAGCATGAGATCGAGCACCACGAGGTCCGGCGGCTCTTCGGCCACCCGGCGCAGCGCCTCCTGCCCGTCACGCACGCATTCGACGTGGTGCCCGTCGCGGATCAGGTACCGTCCGACGACGTCGGCGACGGTCGGATCATCGTCGACGACCACGATCCGGCCGGGCGGATCGGGGTTGTTTACCGCGGCCACCATTGTCGCTACGGCCTCCGTCCAAGGTTTGTCGTGTTCTCACGTTAAAGGCATAGAACGAACCGCGGGCACTAACTGGTTCAAATCCGTCACCGCTCCGTAAGGTCGGTGACGTACATCTGAACGGCGCGCCGGCCAGGCTAGATGAGGTGAAGACTTCCGGGGTGGCGTGCTGCGCCCAGGTGGCCCGGCAAGGCGGCCGGGCGGCCGGCGGCCCGCCGATGGCAAGCCCGCGGAACTACCGGAGCCTGGGCGCGACGAACGAGCGCACAGGCGATACCGCGTGTTCTTCTAGGGAGGAGACCGCGTGCTCGGCGAACTTTACGAGGCGGCACTGGCCGGTGCCGTGCAGGCCGAGGTCGAACACGCCGACGGCACCCGCATGCCGCTGGCCGTCGATCAGTGGCTAGACACGGCGCCGGGCGACGCGTCCCTGGTTGACCGCTGCCACGGGCCGACACTCGACGTGGGATCCGGGCCGGGTCGGCTGACGGTCGCGCTCGCCGAGCGTGGCGTACCGGCGCTGGGCATCGACGTCACGCCGTACGCGGTCAAGATCGCCCAGTCGTCCGGCGCGCTGGCGATCCTCCGCGACGTGTTCGGCCGCGTGCCCGGCGCGGGCCGCTGGATGACGGTGCTGCTGGCCGACGGGAATATCGGGATCGGCGGTGACCCGGCGGCCCTGCTGCGGCGGATCAGCGAACTGCTCGCTCCCGGCGGTCACGCGTTCGTCGAGGTGCAGCCGCCTGGTGTGCCGCTGCGCTGTGAAAACGTCCGGTTGTGCCAGGACGGCTCCGCGGGTGCCTGGTTCCCGTGGGCCTACGTGGGAACCGATCAGATCGGCGAGGTCGCGCGCAGCGCCGGGCTGGTCCTGGAGGAGACGTGGAGCGCGAGCGGGCGCTGGTTCGCCGCGCTCGCCTGCGAGCAGCCGGCCGTCCCGGCGGTCCCCCCGTTCAGTGCCATCGCCACCGTCGTGGACGTGGCGGCCCGCACGGGCAGCATGCGCCCGGAGGACGGGGCCGCGCCGGCTGATCTGCGGGCCGAAGGCCGGCTCGCCGTCTTAACGATCCATTACCGCGCGTGCCAGAGCCGCCCATAGCGCGTACCCGGATGGCAGCGTAAACGCCATGAGTGCCAAGCTTCGGGTCGCCGCGGTCGTTGCGGCCCTGGTGATGATCTGCGGTCTGGAATTTCTCGTCATCCGGCCGAGCGCCGACCCGTTGCCGCTGCGGCCGCTGCCGCTGATCGTGGCCGCGTGGATACTGTTCGCCGGCGCGGCGTGGCTGCTGCGCGGCATCTCGGTGCGGTGGGCGGTCGCCCTCATCATCATCGGCGGGATCGCCATCCAGGTCGTGGCGATGTCGGCGCCGCCGCAGTCGAGCGACGACATGTACCGCTACATGTGGGACGGCCGGGTGCAGGCCGCCGGGATCGACCCGTACGCCTACGTGCCGTCGGCCCCGCAACTGGCCCACCTGCGCGACCCGTTCCTCTGGACGGCCGCTCGCGGGAGCTCCCCGTACCCGCACTGTGTCTGGCCGGGCACCTCGCTTCCCGGTCACCCGGGGACCAGGCTGATCCCGGGGTGCACGCGGATAAACCGCCCGGCGGTACCGACCATCTATCCGCCGGTCGCGGAGGCCTACTTCTGGGCGCTGCACTACGTCACCCCGGTGCGCGCCGGGTCGACTCCGGTGCAGGCGGCGGCGGGGGCCTGCGTGGTCCTGGTGACGCTCGTACTGCTGGCTGGGCTCCGCTGGCTGGGCCGTGACCTGCGGTGGGCCGCCCTGTGGGCGTGGTGCCCGACGGTCGCCCTTGAGGCCGGCAACAGCGCGCACGTGGACGTGGTCGCGGTCCTGCTGACCGCGGTGGCGCTGCTCGTGCTGGCCCGGCGCGGCGGCGGCACGCGGGGCGCGCTACTGGGCGGCACGCTGCTCGGGCTGGCCATCGCGACGAAGATGACGCCGGTGCTCGCGGGGCCCGCGGTGCTGCGGCGCAAGTGGTGGGCGGTCATCGTCTCCGCGGCCGGCGCCGTCGCCGCCGTCTACGTGCCGCATGTGCTGGCGGTCGGCAGCAAGGTCATCGGGTTCCTGCCGGGCTACCTGCAGCAGGAGGGGTACGACAGCGGCCAGCGGTTCGCCATCATCAGCGCGTTCGTGCCCGGGAAGGCGGCGACCATCATCGCCGTCGCGATCCTCGGCGTGACCGCCCTGGCCGTGCTGTGGTTCTCGGATCCGGACCACCCCTGGCGCGGCGCGGTCGTGATGACCGGCGTGGCCCTGGCCGTGACCACGCCGAGCTACCAGTGGTACGCGATCCTTCTGGTCATGCTGGTGGTCCTGGACGGCCGGCCGGAATGGCTGGCGTTCGCGGCCGGTAGCTATCTCGCGGCCGAGCCGCACCTCGGCCGGTGGCGGGTCATCCACCACTCACAGGTGGTCGGATACGGGCTGGCCGCGCTGTTCGTGGCGCTCGTCTGGGTCGTCCGGATCGTCATCGCCCGCTACCCCCGCATCGTCTTCGCCGGGACGCCAGACGACGCCGGCCTGCTCGCGGACGGCGAACTGGCGATCGCCTCCGCCACCACGACGGACGCCGCCGGCCGCGTGGACCCGGCCTCCCAGCCCGGCCCCCCCATCCCGGCCGGGGCGGTCGCGGCCGACGCCGGGCCAGCCAGTACCAGCCCGGCCAGCACCACCTCGGTCGGCCCGGCCCCGGCGCTGCCACGGCGACAGCGGGTGCAGGCCCCGGCCGCGCCCGGGGACGACCGGGTGGTCAACGCGCCACGGCGGCACGAGATCATCACGGCCGTCACCCGCGATTGACGGCCTGCGCCACCAGCCGGCCGCGTGCCCGCCACCAGCGGCGGCTTCCTTACCGGTCGGTTACCGGTCCGCGCGGAACCGACCGGCGGCACGTTCGGCACGGCACATTGGAAGCATGAGCTATCAGGGCCCTGAGCGTCACGGGCCGCGCCCCGGCGATCGCCAGCAGGACCGGGACAGCGGCGGCTACCGGAACGCCGGCGGCTACCCGCAGCAGACCCCCCCGTGGCCGGATACCGCCGAGTATCGGGACCCGGCCGCGTGGCCCGGAGCCACGGACCGCCAGGACCCGGCCGCCTGGCCCGGAGCCACCGACCGCCAGGACCCGGCCGCGTGGTCCGGAGCCACCGACTACCAGGACCCGGCCGCATGGCCCGGAGCCACCGACTACCAGGACCCGGCCGCATGGCCCGGAGCCACCGACTACCAGGACCCGGCCGCATGGCCCGGAGCCACCGACCACCAGGACCCGGCCGCATGGCCCGGAGCCACCGACCACCAGGACCCGGCCGCGCGCCAGGACGCCAGCCTCTTCCTGGACAGCGGCGGCTACCGGAACGGCGGCCCGGGCGGCGGCTACCGGAACAGTGGCCCAGGCGGGAAATACCAGGACGGCGGCCCAGGTGGCGGCTACCGGGATGGCGGCTACCAAGGGCAGCGGCGGGCCAGCGCCGCCGGCGACCAGGACGCCCCCCGCCACCGCGACGCCTCCGGCTACCGCGACGCGACCGGTTACCAGGATCCGGCCGCCTTCGGCGGGGCGGCCCGCTATCCCGCCGGGTACACCGGCCCCGAGAGTCCTGCCGTCGGCTTCCCCGCCCCCACGGGCACCGCTGGCTACGCGGAACCCGGCCGCCTCACCGGCCCGGCCGGCTACCAGCAGCAGACGGCCACCTACCAGGACCAGGACCAGGCCCGGGACACGTTGTACCCGCCCGACGGCGAGCACCCGAGCCTGCCCGGTGTGAAACTGGCCGACCTCGCCGCCCAGGACCCCACGGCATACGCCGGGCTCGAGGCCTACCTCGGCCAGGCGGGCGGGGCGGGCGGCGCGCCTGGCCCGGCCGGGCCAGGCGCCTGGCGGCGGCGTGGCCGCGGCTTCCTCGCCGGGGTGACGACCGGGCTGCTGGCGGGCGGGGTGGCGATCGGCATGGCCGTCCTCGCCGCGGCGTTCGTGCGCCCGCAGGCGTCACCGGTCATCGCGATCGGCGACGCCGTGCTCGGCCACGCCTCGGACGGGGCGAAGATGTTCGCTCTCCAGTCGTTCGGCGGGAACGGCAAACTCATGCCCCTGGCGGGCATCTACGCGGTCATCGCGGTGCTCGCGATGACCATCGGGCTGCTGGCCAGGCGGCGCCTGGCCGGCGGTGTGACGGGCATGGCCGCGCTGGGCGCCGTCGGCGCGTTCGTGGCCATCACCCGGCCGGAGAGCCACGCCACCGATGTGATCCCCTCCCTCATCGGCGGCGCGGCCGGCGTCGCGGCCCTCGTCCTGCTCGTGCGGGCCGGGGAGCCGCAGGTCATCCTGGCGGGCGCCGCCCAGCGCGCCCGGGGCGGCTACCGCGGGACCGGCGAACCGGATGTGGTGGGCACCAACCGCCGCAAGTTTCTGCTCGCGGGGCTGTCGGCGGCCGGCGCGGCGGTCGTGGCCGGGATAGCCGGCCAGGTCCTCAGCCGCCAGCGGTTCAACGTCGCCGGATCCCGTAACGCGGTCACGCTGCCACCGCCCGTGCAGAAGGCCACGCCGCTGCAGCCCGGCGCCGAGCTGAACAACATTGCGGGGATATCACCCTTCTATACGCCGAACGCCGCCTTCTACCGCGTCGACACGGCCCTGGCCGTCCCGCAGCTCACCACGGCAGACTGGCAGCTGCGCATCCACGGCATGGTGGACAAGCCGATCACGATCAACTTCGACGACCTGATGAAGCGGCCGCAGATCCAGCGCGACATCACGATCGTCTGCGTGTCCGAGTCGGTCGGCGGCGGTTATATCGGCAACGCCCGCTGGCAGGGACCCCGGCTGGCCGACCTGCTCCGCGAGGCGGGTGTTCACCCGGGGGCCAGCCAGGTCGTCATGCGCGACGTGCAGGGGATGGCCATCGGCGTGTCGACCGAGGCGCTGCTGGACGGGCGGGACGCGCTGCTGGCCGTGTCCATGAACGGGGTGCCGCTGCCGCCCGAGCACGGCTTCCCGGTACGGGTCGTCGTCCCGGGCCTGTACGGCTATGTCTCGGCGTGCAAGTGGGTCGTCGACATGGAACTGACCACGTACGCCGCCTACAACGCCTACTGGGTCAAGCGGGGCTGGTCGGAGCAGGCGGCGGTCAAGACCGAGTCGCGCATCGACACACCGAAGACCGGCAAGGCCCTGGCGGCGGGCCCGGTCGTCATCGCGGGCGTCGCCTGGGCCCAGCGCAAGGGCATCGCGCGCGTCGAGGTCGGCGTGGACGGCGTGTGGCAGGAGGCGACGCTGGCCTCGCAAGACACGATCGACACCTGGCGGCAGTGGTCCTACCGCTGGGAGGCCGCACCAGGGGCGCACAAGATCCAGGTCCGGGCCACCGACCAGACGGGCTACACGCAGACGGCGGTGGTGCAGGGGGCCGAGCCGAACGGCGCCACCGGCTACCACACCATCCAGGTGAGCGTGGCCTGACGCTCAGGCCGAGCTGGCCAGCGCGCTGATCAGGTCGTCGATCGCGTTCAGGCTGTGCGCGCTGACCACCGCGTCGCAGTACGGCCAGGCGGCGGCCATGCCACTGACCTCGGGCTTGTACCGCGGGCTCTTGGTCCGCGGGTTGGCCCAGACGATCCGGTAGGCGACCCGGGACAGCCGCGCCATCTGGTGGCCGAGTTGCTCCGCGTCACCGGTTTCCCAGCCGTCGGAGATGATCAGGATGACGGAGCCACGGGCCAGGCCCGGGCAGCCGTACCCGTCGTTGAATTCCTTGAGGGACGCGCCGATACGGGTGCCGCCGGACCAGTCCGGGGCGGCCGCGCCTGCCCGCGCCAGCACGGTTTCCGGGCGCGCGGCGGCCAGCTCGGCGGTGATCCGGGTGAGCCGGGTGGCGAACGTGAAGACTTCGGCGCGGTCCCGGCCGGTGCTGCCGCGGCCCGCGCCACGGTGCGCGGCCTTGCCCTGGCTGGCGCAGTAGAGCAGTTGCAGCATGGCCCGGGCATACGGCTCCATCGAGCCGGAGATGTCGCACAGCACCACCAGCCGCCGGGGCCGCAGCCGCGGGGCCCGGCGGGCGAGCTGCACCGGCTCGCCCGCGGTGCGGCGCGCCTGGCGCAGCGTCATCCGCAGGTCAGGGCGGCTGCCCGCGGATTGCGGCCGGTACCGGCGGGTACGCCGTGGCGGGGTGGCGAGGGCGCGCTCGCGCATCATCGCCTCGAGCTGCCGCAGTTCCGCCGCGGACAGATCGGCGAAGTCCCGGTCGGCCAGCCGCTCGGCGTCGGAGGCCAGCGTCCGCCACGGCATGTCCCCGCCGAGTTCGTCAGGGGGGGCTGGCGGCCCGGCTCGCCGGGCCGCGCGTCGAGCGGGACGTTCGGCCGGCCTGGGGTGGCAGCCCGCGCCGGGGCCGGCGGAGCGTCCCCGCGCGGGCCGGGCTCCGTGGCCATGACGGCGCCGCTGAGCGGGACGGCCCGCTCCAGGCTGATACCGAAGGCCACGGCGAACACCCGGTCGTAAATCTCGATCTGTTCCGGGCCGGAGACCAGCGTGGCGAGCCCGCACGCGTGCAGTTCCCGCTGCGACCGGGGGCGCACCAGCGTCACGGCGCGCGCGAACCGCTCACATCGGCCCGGATCCACCGGGACGCCCGCGTCGTGCAACTGGACGCCGAACCGGGCCGTGACCGCGGCGACGTCGCTGGCCTCCGCGAGCGGCGGGGCGTCCGGTACGGCCCCATCTCCGGGAACCTGGTCAGTCACGCGGCACGACGAGGGTTGCGAGGCCGGCACGGCGCACCGTCTCTTCGTCCTCCGCGTACTTCAGCACTATGCTCAGCGTCCGCTCGGCCGCGGCGGCCGACAGCTCGGTCTCCCGGAACACGCCCAGCGCGGTGGCCCAGTTGACCGCCTCGGCGATCCCGGGTGGCTTGGTCAGCTCGAGGTCGCGCAGCCGGCGTACTGATTCGGCGACCTGCCCGGCCAGCTGGCCGGAGGCACCCGGCACACGGCGCCGGATGATGGCCGCCACCCGCTCGGGGTCCGGGTAGCCGATCCAGTGGTACAGGCACCGGCGCTTGAGCGCGTCGTGCAGGTCCCGCGTCCGGTTCGACGTCAGCACGACCACCGGCGGCAGCGCCGCCCGGCGCGTAGGGGGAAATGCCGAGCTCCTCCGCGACGATCTGCGCGAACGTAGTCTCGTGCCCCTGGCCCTGGGTCTGCACCGAGATGCGGAGCACCGCCGTGCCGGTCGGGTGCACCCGCAGTTCCGCCCCGTCGGCCATGCCCAGGCCGAGGATGTCCATGTGCTTGCGCGGCCCCGCGCCGACGGCCTCGGTGAAGAAGCTGATGCCGATGCCCATCAGCTCGCCCCGCTCGCGTTTCTCCGCCTGCTCCCGGCGCAGCTCCGGGTAGCCGGCCTTGTCCAGGGCGAGCTGGAGGGTGCGGGCGTAGTCGCCGGAGTCGTAAACCCACCCGGTGGCGCAGGTGTACGGGAACTGGTCGGGGCGCAGCAGGTTCTTCAGGCGCAGCTCGGCGGGGTCGGCGTCCAGCTCGAAGGCGAGCATGTCGACCATCCGCTCGACCAGGTAGACGGCCTCGGTAATGCGGAACGAGCACGCGTACGCCACCCCGCCGGGCGCCACCACGCTGCGCCGGGAGCGGCGGCCCAGCATCGCCGACTCGCTGCGGCACTTCCTCAGCACGCCGGAGGCCATGAAGCTGATGCGGTCGCCCGGCAGCGGCGTGCCGCCGTCGAAGTTCCGCCCGCCCGTCTACGTCACGATCTGGAGCTGAGTTGCCCCCGGGGGTTGACCGCGGAACCGCCTCCGCGACGCCGCCTTGCCACCCGCTTCCGCCCCCTGACGTCGCCTTGCCACCGGCCTCCGCCCCCTGACGCCGCCTCGAAACCCGCTTCCGCCCACTACGGGCAGAGTTTTGGGCAAATGCTGCCAAAAACTCTGCCGGTAAGCCGGGAAACCCGCTTAGCGGCCGCCGATGTCTTCGGACCAGACGTCCGGGTGGCGCTGCTGGAACTCGCGCATCGCGGCCTTGCAGCGCTCGTCGTTCAGCAGTACGACCTCCACGCCCTGGTCCGACAGGAACGTCAGGTCCCCCGTGAACGTCTCGGCCTCCCCGACGACCACGCGGGGGATCTGGAACAGCAGGATCGCCCCCGTGCACATCGGGCAGGGCGACAGCGTGGTGTACATGGTGGTGCCCGCGTAGGTGGCCCGGCGCCCGGCGTTGCGGAGGGCGGAGATCTCACCGTGCGCGACCGGGTCGCCCAGCTGGACCCGCTCGTTGTGGCCGGCCGCGATCAGCTGGCCGTCCTGCGCGAGCGCGGCCCCGACCGGGACCCCGCCCGCCTCCAGGCTGGCCCGGGCCTGGGCCAGGGCCAGTTCCATCATGTCGCCGTCGGCGGAGGTGGCCTGCGCGAAGCTCATGGCCGTCAACGTTATCCCGCGGGCCGATAGGGTCGGCACGAAGGGAGCTATCGTGGATATCGCCGCCATGCTGCTGTGGATGGTCACGGTCGCCGCGGGTGTGTACCTGCTGGCCGCGGGCAGGCCGGCCCGGCCCCCGGCGGCCCCCGCAGCGGCCACCGAATCGGCCCGGGCCACCCAGGCCGCAGGCGTACCGCAAGCGGCAGGCGTACCGCAGGCCGCGGCGACGGCGTACGCGGCGGGCGCGGCGGTGCCGCCTATCACCCATACCAGGATCACGACCCAGCCCGGGGAGCATCCGCTCCTGGAGTTCATGCACCCCGCGCTCGGCGTGGCCGGCCTCGGCTGCTGGATCGCCTACGTCATCACCCGCTTCAGCGGGTTCGCGTGGGCGGCGTTCGGGGTGATCGTCGTGACGATCGCCGCCGGGCTGGCCTGGTACGCCGTCAACGCCCGGGCGGTCAAGGCGGCCCGGTCTGGCTGGGCGCCCGGCCCGACAGAGCCAAGCACGGCGCAGCCAGGCACAGCAGAGCCCGGCACGGCGCAGCCCGGCACGGCGCAGCCCGGCACGGCGCAGCCCGGCACGGCGCAGCCCGGCACGGCGCAGCCCGGCACGGCGCAGCCCGGCACGGCGCAGCCCGGCACGGCGCAGCCCGGCACGGCGCAGCCCGGCACGGCGCAGCCCGGCACGGCGCAGCCCGGCACGGCGCAGCCCGGCACGGCGCAGCCCGGCACGGCGCAGCCCGGCACGGCGCAGCCCGGCACGGCGCAGCCCGGCACGGCGCAGCCCGGCACGGCGCAGCCCGGCACGGCGCAGCCCGGCACGGCGCAGCCCGGCACGGCGCAGCCCGGCACGGCGCAGCCCGGCACGGCGCAGCCCGGCACGGCGCAGCCCGGCACGGCGCAGCCCGGCACGGCACAGCCCGGCACGGCGCAGCCCGGCACGGCAGAGCCTGGCACGGCAGAGCCTGGCACGGCAGAGCCTGGCACGGCGGCCGGCGTCCCCGCCCGGCGTTACCCGGCCCGGAGGCTGCTGGTGCACGGTTCGGGTGCCGCCATCACCCTCGTCCTCGCGCTCGTGACGGTACTGGCCGCGCACCGCGCCTGATCAGCCGCGCACCACGCCTGATCAAACTGCCGCTCTACCGGGGCCGATGCGGCCGATACGGCTGAACCTGTGCCGCTACGGGCGGAGTTAAGCGACTGCCTATTCGCCTATTGCCGGGCTGTGAGCCCCAGCACATCATGTGGCTAACGCGGTTACGGCGCGGTGAACGTGAACGCGCCGTCCTTAATCCAGGAGAGGCCATGCGCTCATGTACAATGATCGCCTTGGCCGCCCGGCCAGTCTCGAGGTAGGCGGCGGCAAGGTTGTTGGGCAAGCTCAGGGTGTCCGAGGTGGTCGGCGCCCACTCGGATATAGTGTGTCACCCTGACCAGACGGATGAATATCCAATGTCACGCTCGGGCATCCTACATCGCACCCCTTTGCTGGGGACCCAACCGATCTCGGCTGTAGTAGGAAAATACGTAAGGAGCCCGGGGTTCCCTCTGCCTCTATACGGTGCCCTGAGCTTCGCGGGCATCCGCGTGCTGAGCCTGGCAATCGCTGCGTTCCTGTTGCCCCGCGGTAAATTCCATGAACTGCATTATTCCCTAAAGCACTTGATAATGTCATGGGACAGTAACCGTTATCAGATTATTGCTGTCCACGGCTATTCCTATGAGCCGGGCAACTTGCATCATGACTCCATATTCGCCTGGTTCCCCGGGTATTCGGCGGCCATTGATACCATCTCCTGGATACCAGGGATCGGCACCGCACGCGCAGCCTTCTTCGTGACGATCGCCGCCGGGCTGGCGGCGGCGTGGGGGCTGACTAGCTTGTGCATGACGCTGACCGGTGATCGGCGGGTCAGCCTGATCATGCCTGCGCTATGGGCGGTGGCACCCGGCTCGATCGCGTTGTCCATTCTGTACTCCGAAGCCCTTTTTTGCGCCCTAGCCATCTGGTCCCTCATCGCCCTGGTGGAGCGGCGCTGGCTGACGGCCGCGGGCCTGACGATCCTGGCCGGGACCGTGCGCAGCACCGCCATAGCTCTGGTCGCGGCGGTCACGATCGCAGCGCTGACTGCCTTGATCCGAGCCGCACGAGCCCGCCAGCAATTCACCGCGTGGTGGCGTCCGGCGACCGCGCTGCTGCTGGCCCCGCTCGGCCTGCTCGGTTACTGGGGATATACGGCCTGCACGCTACACCAGCCAGGCGGATGGATCTGGCTCGAGAAGAACATGCGCATGGGCTTCGACGGGGGACAGAGCACAATACTCGCCTTCAAGAACGCGATCGTTGACGGGCCTACGGCATCTGTCGCGCTAACCCTGCTGGTGATCGCTGCGGCTGTGGTGCTTGCCGTTTGCAGCCTGACCGAGCGCATGCCCGTCTACCTGCACGTCTACACCCTCGCGGTAGTTCTGATCGCCCTCACCTCGGCGGCTTACTACCTTGGCTCCAAGCCGCGCTTCCTGCTGCCGGCCGTGCTGCTCGGCCTGCCGCTCGCCCGCCTCCTGGCCCCGGCCCGAATGTGGGTACTGATATCCCTGATCGCCATCTTCGCCGCGGCGTCAACCTGGTTCAGCCTCTATCTCATGAGTGTCGGATGGGCACCCTGAGCTGAGCGTAGACGTGACACCGCATAAGAAATGTTTAGGAGTGACCGATGTTCCCAGCCTTGCTCGACGGCGGCGACCCGAGGTCGTCGAGCAGGTTCTTGTGCCAGACCATGACGGTGAAAGTCCGGAAGTGGTACGTGCGCGCGGGCGGCCCGGCCAGCGCGAGGATCTCGTGGCGCGGGATGAGGGACGCCCTGCCGTCGGCGGTGTTGGTCAGCACGAAATCGGCGTAGTGCGTGCGCGGGTCGTACCAGGATGCCGTTGACTGGGATACGCGCGGAACGCCGCCGCTCGGCTGCCACGACACTGTCAGCATCTGGACCCGGCCGCCGCTGTCGACCGTGGTGACGTTGTCCTCGGTGTAGGTGCCGAGCCCAGTGGACAGGTGGTGCGCCTCCAGCCAGCCGACGAGCGCCTGCTCGGTGTTGCTGGCTTGGGGCTGGGAGACACCGTAGCCCAGGGCGACCACGTATAGCGCGAGCACCCCGGCGAGCACGGGCGTCAGCCGGGCACGGATGAGCGGCCGGGCGAGCAGTCGTCCGGCGAGCACCGCGCCGAACGGGAGCACGGCGGCGATCTCCCTGGTATCGAACAACGTGCTGGGAATGGCGCTTGCCACGTAGAGGACCAGGTTGACGGCGATCGCGGTGGCCAGCACCGCAGGGAGCAAATCGGCGGAACGGAAGAAGCCCCAGACGGCGTAGAAGAATCCCGCCAGGGCCAGGGTCACCCCGATCATGTGCAGCCACGCGATGGCGGTCTGCGCTCCCGGCGGGGAGCCGACGACGTCGGCGCCGAGCAGGTCGAGGATCCCCTGGACGGTCAGCCATAGGTGCGCGGGGACCTTGGCCGTCGTGATGATGCCCGTCTCCGTCGGCATCATCGCGAACCCGCCGAGGCGCCCGATCACCCGGACGATCAGCAGGCCCGCTCCGGTGCCGACCGCGCCCGCGGCGACTAAGGTGAACTCGAACCACTGGGCGGCGACCCGCTCGCGGTTGCGCGCGATCGCCCAGAGGGCGCGCAGCGCGCCCGCAGCGGCCAAGGGCACGGCCGCGTCCAGGATGGCCACCGTGTCGGCGATGATCACCCAGGTGAGCAGCACGCCGATCGCGATCGGGGTGTACCAGCGTCGCGGCGCCCGGTCCAGCACGAGGAACACGATCAGCAGCGGAACCTGGGTGCCGATGTGGTCCGGCTGCGAGAGAAGCAGCTGGATGCCGCTGCCGAGCTGCGGCGCCAGCATGATCCCGGCGGCGATCAGCGCCCGGGTCCAGCCTTCCCAGCCGCCTGTCCTTCCCTTGGCGAGCAGCCCCGCCAGGATGACGAGAAGCGTGTAAGTGATCGCCGAGGCGACGTGCACGTCGCCGGGGTTGAGGCCGCGCGCCAGTGCTACGACGGCGTATTCGGGCAATTCGGTCGTGTAGAACGACACATCGGTGAGCATCCAGCCGTGCAACAGCCAGTTGCCGTGCAGCATGTCCCACGCCTCAAGCGAATTGGACGAACCATCCGCGTTGACCGCGTATGTCCCGGATAGCCGCACGTAGCAGAGGAAAAGCGCGACGGCCGCCGCGGCGATCGCGGCCAGCCGCACCCAGCGACCGCGACGCCACGGACCGTGCTGGCCGAGCGCCGGCACCGGCGTGTCTTCGGCAACCCTTCCAAGCATGGACCTTACGGTATTTCATGATCGTAGGACTGACAGCGGTAACCGCTGGGACAGCCTTCACCCCGGAGTTCGTCGAAGCTGCCCGGCCATGCCGCCGTACTCCCGGTGACCTCCCCGCACCTGCCAGCGGATCACCAAGATCACCACCGCGATCCGCGCGGAGCACTCGCCGACAGCGACACGCCGCCAGCAGTGCGTGGCAACCGCCAGCGGACTCTGACTCCCCGGCATTGAGGCTAGCCGGGCAGCCGGGGCCGGATCCCCCCGGTTATGACAGACATCCGTTAAGCGCGGGTGAGACGCCAGACGATGCCGGTCCCGGTCCCGGCCTCGGGCCTCATGTCGAGCGGCCGTGACCCGACCTTGGTGAAGCCGAGTTTGCGCGGAACCGCCGCACTGGCCTCATTGAGCTCGTCATGGACGATCTCCACGTGGTCCACGCCGGGCAGCTGGAACGCGGCGTCCGTCAGGGCCGCGGCCGCCGTGGTAGCCAGGCCACGCCGGATGTGGGCCGCGTGGACCCAGTACCCGATCTCCAGCCCGCCGGGGCCGATCCTCGCCATCAGCCCGCAGCAGCCCACGATCAGGCCGCCGCTGGTAATCGCGTAGTTGAAGGCGGCGCCGGTCTGCCAGTCGTGCTCGCACGCCGCGAGAAAGTCGGCGGCGTTGGCCCGGGTATAGGCCTGCGCCCACGGCATCCACGGCCGCAGGTGGTCCTCCGACTCGATGACCGCCGTGTAGGCGGCCTCCACCTCGCCGGGCCGCCATCGGCGGAGGATGACGGGCGCGTGCTCGAGCGTCTCGCCGGGGCGCTGAACAAGATTCTGCACCCGTCCATGCTGGCCCCCTGTCCGCCGGCGGGACAACCCGACGGCCGGCCGCGGCGATATCGTCGGCGCCGTGACGTCATTGGCATCGGCTGGCCGATCGATATCGGCTGGCGAGCTGCGGGCCCTGCGGCTGCAGGGTCAGCTGCTCACCGGGCCGCGGGCCGGCTCGGTGGCCGCCGCGGCCGCCCACCTGGGCGGCCTGCAGGCCCAGGCCGCACGGCCGGCGCAGCTCGCGGTGCGCGCCCGGACCAGCGGCCTGGCGACCACGGACGTCGACCGGGCCTGCGGCGCCAGCCGCGAGGTCACCCGGACCTGGGCGATGCGGGGCACCCTGCACATGCTAGCCACCCGCGACGTGCGGTGGATGACCGCCCTGTTCGGCCCGGTGGCCGCGCGCCGGGGCCAGCGCCGGCGCGCACAGCTCGGGCTGGATGACGGGCTGTGCGAGCGCGCCCTGGCCGCGCTGACGGTGATCCTGGCCGGATCGCCCCCGCTCACCCGGGCCGAACTGGTCAGCCGCCTGGCCGGGGAGGGGATCCAGATCGGGCTGCGGACCCAGCAACCGCCGCACCTGCTCGGTTACGCGGCCAGCCGGGGGCTCATCTGCCGTGGCCCGGATCGGCCCGGCCGGGCGAGCCCCCCTGACGGTCCGGGCGGCCCGGGCGGCCCGGGCGGCAGCGGGCGGGTGGACGGCGGGAGCGGCGATCCGGACGCGGGGGCCGGCGCGGGAGGCGAGCCGACGTACGTTCTGCTGGATGAATGGGCTCCCCACGCCCTCGTGCTGGGCCGGCCGGAAGCGCTGGCGGAGCTGGCGCGGCGGTACCTGCGCGGCTACGGCCCGGCGTCCCGGGAGGATTTCACCGCCTGGTCCGGGCTGCCGGCCGCGGAGTGCACGCGCGCCCTGGACCTTCTCGCCGGCGACCTGGCGGCGGTGAGCGCCGCCGGTACCCGGCTGTTCGCGCTGGCGGAGCGTACCGTGGCGGAGCCCGCCGATCCTCCCCCGCGGCTGCTCGGGCAGTTCGACCCGTTCCTGCTCGGTTACCGTGACCGTGGCCTGGTCCTCGACGCCGGCTATGCCCCGCGCATCCAGACCGGGGGTGGCTTCGTCCAGCCCGTGGTCCTGATCGGGGGGCGCGTCGCCGGCACCTGGCGGCTGACGCGGGCGCCGGGCCGGGCACGCGGGGCCCGGCTCGCCGTCGAGCCGTTCATGGCGCTGCCCGCTGGCGGCGCGGACGGCCTGGCGTCTGAGGCCGCGGACATCGGGCGGTTCCTGGGGCTCGATGTCACGCTGGAGACGCTAGAAACGTGACAGGGACCCCGCGGGACGGGCGCCGGTCAGACGGGGGCACAGTGGGATAGACGGCGCAGCCCAGCGGGATGGACAGCGGGCCCAGCGGGACGCGCGGCGGGAGGATAGTGCCCAGCGGGCTGGGCGGCGGAGAGGAACCCGGATGGACGTCAAGGACACGATCGCCGGAACGGTTACCGGCGCACGGGAACAGCTGACCGACCTGAGCCACCGGCTGCACACCCATCCCGAGGTCGCGTGGGCCGAGGAACGCGCCGCAGCCTGGGTCGGCTCCGAGCTCGCGGACGCCGGCTTCGACGTGGAAACGCACGCCTGCGGGCTGCCGACGGCGTTCATCGCCCGGACCGGTACCGGGCCGCTGCACGTGGGCATCTGCGCCGAATACGACGCGCTGCCGGCCCTCGGGCACGCATGCGGGCACAACATCATCGCCGCGTCCGCGGTCGGGGCGGGCCTCGCGCTCGGGGCTACCGCCGATGATCTGGGGCTGACGGTGACCGTGTTCGGCACGCCCGCCGAGGAAGGCGGCGGGGGCAAGGTGTACATGCTGGAGCGCGGAGCGTTTGACGGCGTGCACGCGGCCATGATGGTGCACCCCGGGCCGGTCGACGTGGCGGAGGCGCGGCCGTTCGCCGTGTCCCACCTGCTGGTGCGCTACCGGGGCCAGGCCACGCACGCGGCCGCCTACCCGGAGCACGGCATCAACGCCGCCGACGCGTTCACGATCGCGCAGGTCGCCATCGGGCTGCTGCGCCAGCAACTGCCGCCGAGCACCCGGGTGCACGGGATCGTGACCCACGGCGGAGACGCGCCCAACGCGATCCCGGACCGCACCGAAGGCCGCTGGTACGTCCGCGCCGAAAACATGGGGGAGCTGGCCTACCTGGAGCCGCGCGTGCGGCGCTGCTTCGAGGCCGGCGCGCTCGCCACCGGATGCGAGCTGGAGATCGAGGCGGAGGCACCGCCGTACGCCGAATTCCGCAATGATCCGGACCTGCTGCCGCTGTACCGGGCCAACGCGGAACGGCTCGGCCGGCAGTTCATGCCCGCCGCGCCGGACGGGGGCAACGAGGGCGCCGGGTCGGCCGGGCGGATGAACCGCGCCTCCACCGACATGGGCAACGTCTCGCTGGTGGTCCCGGCGATCCACCCCTACATCGGGATCGGGTCGCTGCCGGCGGTCAACCACCAGAAAGAATTCGCCGCACACTGCGTCACGCCGGCCGCCGATCAGGCCCTCATCGACGGGGCCATCGGCCTGGCCTGGACGGCCGCGGACGCGGCCCTCGACGAGGCGATCCGCGGGCGCCTGCTGGCCGGCGGCCGCTGAGGCCACGTGGCCCTCCGCTCCAGCACGCGGCCGGCATTCCCCAGGTGCCCGCCGGCGTTTCCCTGGTGCTGCCGGCGGGCCGCCCAAGTACCGGAGCCACCTCCGGATGTGAAAGGCTGGCGGATGGAGGTGATCGTGTGAAGATCGGACTTCAGATTCCCGATTTCACCTGGCCGGGCGGCGCCGAACAGCTCGGCCCGACCCTGGCCACCATCGCCCGGACCGCGGACGATGCTGGCTTCGCGCACATCATGGTCATGGACCATTTCTTCCAGATCAGGTCGATCGGGTCATCCGAGCGCGAGATGCTCGAGGCGTACACCGCACTCGGTTTCCTGGCCGCGAACACCTCACGGGCGAGGCTCGGCACGCTCGTCACCGGGGCCATCTACCGGTACGCGGGCATCCTGGCCAAGACCGTGACCACCCTGGACGTGCTGTCCGGCGGCCGGGCGTGGCTGGGGATCGGCGCCGGCTGGAACGAGGAAGAATCCCGCGGCCTCGGCATCCGGTTCCCGCCGATTTCCGAGCGGTTCGAGCAGCTCGAAGAGACCGTCCAGATCTGCCTGCAGATGTGGGCCGGGGACCAGACCCCGTACCACGGCAAGCTCAACCACCTGGAGCGTCCGCTCAACTCACCGCAGGCGCTGACCAAGCCGCACCCGCCCATCATGATCGGGGGCGGCGGAGAGAAGAAGACGCTGCGGCTGGTGGCCAAGTACGCGCAAGCGTGCAACCTGTTCCCCTCCCCGGAGCTCGGCCACAAGCTCGACGTGCTACGTGAGCACTGCGAGCGCGAGGGCCGGGACTACAGCGAAATCGAGAAGACCGCCATTTTCCGGTTCGACGTCGGCCCGAAGGGCGAGAAGGCCGGAGAGGTCATCGACCAGCTCGGCCGGCTCGCGGAGATGGGCATCCAGACGGCGATCGGCGACGTGCACGACGTGGCGCAGATCACCCCGCTGGACGTCATCGGCAGCGAGGTCATCCCCGCGGTCGCCTCTCTCGGCTCCTGACTGCGGCCGCTCCCCGCCCCGGGCCTCCCGGGGCAGGGGATCACGGTCAGCAGCCGCGCTACCTCTAGCCCCGAAGACACATTTCTGTAGCCGGGACCGGCCCCGTTCAGTGCGGAATGTCGCGCGGGATGGCGAAGTCGGCCATCCGCGCCTCACCGGGGGTCAGGTCCGCCCACTCCCCCTTGAAGTCCAGCACGGCCACCGCGGCGGTGGGGAACTTCTCCCGGGCCCGGTCGAGCGGCCCGGCCGCCGGGCCGTCCGTCATCTGCGCGATCCCCACGGCCAGTTCGGCGATCCCGGGGTTGTGGCCGATCAGCAGGATGGTCCGGTGATCCCCGCCGGCCCCCCGCAGCAGGTGCAGCAGGCCAAGCGCGGTCGCTTCGTATACGCGCTGCTCATAGTGCACGAGGGGGTGCCCGCCCAGCTCACCCGACAGCAGGTCCCAGGTATCGCGGGTCCGGCGCGTGGGCGAGCACAGGACCAGATCGGGAACGTACCCGCCATCCCGTAGCCACCGTCCCATGGCCGGCGCGTCACGGCGCCCGCGGTCGTTCAGCGGCCGTTCACTGTCGGCCACGTCCGGCCAGGCCGATTTGGCGTGCCGCAGCAGCAGGAGCCGACGTGTCTCATCTGCGCCCATATCATCCAGCCTGACACACGATGAGCGAGCGATTTACCAGAACGCCGGCCTGTCAACGACCGTCGTTCGGCTGCCGTACACCAGATCACGGCTCTGCGCGCCGGAAAAACCGGACACCAGGCCACAACAGTCCCAACCGGAAGCCGCTATATACCGTCTAAAAGACGTAGCATCCAGTTCATCGAGCCCATCGGGCAGCGGTAACGCCAGCGGAGGCGACGTCGCATGAAACTCTTGACGCAACGACTGCGCCGCGTGGCGGGCGCCACGGCGACGCTGGCTATGGCGGGCGGCCTGACGCTCGCGGCGGCCTCCCCGGGTGCGGGCGCCGCTACCGCCGCCCCCGCGCACAGCGGAGCGGCCATGCACGCGGCTCTGCCCGCCGGGGACAGCCCGACCGGATGGTGGTACGGGACGGACAGCCTGCCCGTCGCGATCGGCGGCAGGCCGCCCTATCAGGTGCCGAGGACCGGTGGTGCCTACGGCGGGTACATCGGCATGACGGGCAGCTGGGCGTACTGGCTCGGCTGCCGGGGCGGCTTCACCACCTGGGCTCCTACCAACGTGCAGCAGGCCAACACGAACTACACCAACTACGGGGCGGGCGTCGGCCTGGGCGTCTACTGGTTCATGGGCGGCCCGGGTGTGGACCCGAATTACAACGGGACCACGACCGAGGCCTACGCCTGGGGCCAGCGCCAGGCCGCCCGGGCCGTGTCGGACGCCAATGGCCAGCCGGTCAAGTACCGGGTGCTGTTCATGGACGTCGAGCTGCCCGGAGTCGCCCCCGCCCACGACAACGGCTGGAACAGCGTTTACACCTCACCGTGCAGCGGCGTCATCAGGGCGTCGTTCGTACCGGCCGGCGTCGACCGGGCCGACTTCAACGGCTTCTTCGACTACGAGAAGGCGCACGGCTACACGCCTGGCGTCTACTCCGAGCCGGGCGTGTGGGCCTCGATCTTCGGCACCGGCGCTTACTCGATGATCGGGAACACCGACGAGTGGACGTACGAGCCCGAGACCACCAACTTCAGCCAGGCACCGGCCGGCTGGTGCCTGCGGGGCACGTCGACCTGCGCCCGCTTCTTCGGCGGCGTGACCACATCGAGCCCGCACGCGCTGATGTGGCAGTGGTCGGGCGGCGGCGGCGTCAGCAACGGGGTCGGCGACTTCGACCAGATCGACACTAACGCCGTCAAATGACCGCCCGGGCGGCCGCCACTAACCGCCGGGGCCGCTGACCGGCGCCCGAGATCACCGGCGCCAAGCGGGAGCTCCCTTCTGGCTGGACATGGACGCTGCGCGCATCTGGCTCTCCTCTGCTGGCCGTCGTTGCTGTGAGTACAGCGCAGAACCAGCACCTGCGGCAACTGATTTACCGCGCGCTGCGATACGAGCCGATTGTCACGCGACCCGTCCCGTTGCGGCATTCTTGAGCCTATGGATCGCGACGGGAAGCTGGGCCGCCGGGCCTTCCTCGGCGCGGCTGCGGCCGGGGTGGCCGCCGCGGTGGCGGCCTGCTCGTCCGGGGGAAAGCCCGCCGCGGGGCAGGGCGGCACGAGCACGCCGCGGGCCACCGGGGCACCGCGCCGTTCACCGCCGGTCGCGGAGAACGCGCTGCCCGGGGATCCGCACTGGGCGGTCCGTCATCTGGGCGCCGAGCACGAGATCGAGGGGTACGCGGGCACGATCAGCGTGCGGCAGGGGGAATCGTTCCCGTTGTTCGTCTCGTCCACCTCCTCCGGCTACCGGGTGACGGCGTTCCGGCTGGGCTGGTACCGGGGTGACGGAGCGCGCCGGGTGTGGCAGTCGGGTTCGCTCCGCGGCCATAAGCAGAACGGAGCCGTGCTGGCCGCCGGGACGAACACGATCCGGACTAACTGGGACCCTGCGCTGGACGTGCCCACCGACGACTGGCCGCCGGGCTCGTACCTGCTCCGGCTGGACGCCGACTCCGGTGCGCAGCGCTACGTCCCGGTGACCGTCCGGTCGCCGAGCACCGCGGGCAAGGTCGTGCTCAAGAACGGCGTCGAGACCTGGCAGGCCTACAACACCTGGGGCGGCTACGACCTGTACAAGGGCCCGGACGGGGCTTACGCGAGCCGTTCGCTGGTCGTCAGCCTGGACCGGCCCTACAGCGGGAACGGCGCGGACATGTTCCTGACCTACGAGCGGAACGTAGTCAAGCTCGCCGAGCTGATGGGGATCCCGCTGGCCTACGTGACCAGCATGGACATCGCGGCGGACCCGCATCTGCTGGACGGGGCCAGTGCCCTGATCTCGCTCGGCCACGATGAGTACTGGTCGCCGGCTGAACGCGCCACTGTGACCGCCGCCCGGGACGCCGGGGTCAACCTGGCGTTCCTCGGGGCCAACGCGCTGTTCCGGCGCACCCGGCTCCAGGCTTCCGCCCTGGGCGGCGACCGCGAGGTCGTCTGTTACAAGACCGACTACCGGGCCGACCCGATGTACGGCAAGGACGCGTCGCTGGTGACCACCGACTGGCGGGCGGCACCGAGCGCCGAGCCGGAATCGTCGCTGATCGGCACGCTGTACGAGTCGTATCCAGCCCAGGCCGCCTACCGGGTGGTGAGCCCGGCCAGCTGGGTGTTCAAGGGCACCGGGGTACCCGGCGGCGCCACGTTCGCCAACCTGGTCGGCGTCGAATACGACCGGGTCAACCCCGGTTACCCGGTCCAGCGGCCCATCGAGGTGCTGTCCCATTCCCCGCTGGTCTGCCAGGGGATCAGCAGCTACGGCGATTCCGCCTACTACACGCACCCCGGCGGGGCGGGAGTCTTCAACGCGGGCACCATGCGCTGGGTCGAGGCGATCTTCGGCGACCAGCCGCACGGGATCTCCGGCACGGCGACCACCTTCGTCCGGCAGGTCACCGCGAACGTGCTCCGCGCGTTCGCCGATGGCCCGGCCGCCGCCAGCCATCCCGCCCACGACAACCTGGACGCGATGCACGAGTACGCCGGCGACCGCATCGGCTCCGGCAGCAACCTCTCCTGACCCGCCCTGGTCCCCCGCACCCGGGATGGGCCGGGGGTGGCGGGGCTACTTCTTCAGGTGGGGACGCAGCAGGGCCAGGTCGGGGTCGCTGAGCCGGTCGTTGGCGGTCGCGGCCTGGTGCCAGTGCGGGTAGATCAGGTCCGGCGTGCTCACCTGGTCGAGGGCGGCCCGTTCGTCACTGGACAGGACCAGGTCCGCGGCGGCCAGGTTGTCGGTGAGCTGCGCGTCGGTGCGGGCGCCGACAATCACGGAGGTCACGCCCGGCCGGCTGAGCAGCCAGGCCAGCGCCACCTGAGCGGCCGACACCTCGTGCGCCTTGGCCACGTCCAGGAGGACCTCGATCGTGTCGTACAGCCGGTCCTCGTTACGTACGGGAGGCTCGTTCCACTCCTCGCTGAGGTGCCGCGAGTTCTCCGGCTGCTCGGCGTCGCGGCGGAACTTGCCGGACAGCAGGCCGCCGGCCAGCGGGCTCCAGACCAGGATGCCCAGGCCTTGGTCGAGCGCCAGCGGCACCAGCTCGTACTCGGCGTCGCGCGCTTCCAGGGAATAGTAGATCTGCTCGGCGACGAACCGCTGATAGCTCCGGGCATCCGAGGCGGCCAGCGCCTTCATGAGCTGCCAGCCCGAGTAGTTCGAGGCCGCCAGGTAACGCACCTTGCCCGACTGGACCAGCGAATCCAGGGTGGACAGCGTCTCCTCCACCGGGGTCTGCCCGTCCCATTCGTGCACGTGGTAGACGTCAATGTGGTCGGTGCCCAGACGGCGCAGGCTCGCCTCGACACCGCTCAGGATGTGGTGCCGGGACAGCCCGGCGTCGTTCGGCCCGCCGCCCATCGGCATCCGGACCTTGGTGGACAGCAGCAGGCTGTCCCGCTTGCCCTTGATCGCCTGGCCGACAATTTCCTCGGCGGTGCCCTCCGAATAGACATCGGCGGTGTCGATCAGGTTCACCCCGGCGTCCAGGGCCATGGCAATCTGGCGCCGGGCCCCGTCGAGGCCGGTCGTGCCAACCGCGCCGAAGTTCCCTTTACCGCCGAACGTCATCGTGCCGAGGGTCAGCGTCGAAATCCGGAGGCCGCTCCGGCCAAGCTGACGATATTCCATGGTGAGACCCTTCTCGCCGGACTTATATCGTGGTCTGGAGCCAACTTACGAGGTGCCGGCGGCCTACCCCGCGGCGGGCGGCCAAACCCGCAGATGTGCTCCCCCGCACGGCCGGTCAGCGTGTCACCGCGCCCGTTACGGGTACCGGAAACCTGAAGGTCGGTTGCCTGGGACCGGCCGTAGTCGTCTATCGGGGCACCGGGACGGGGAAGGGAGCCATGCTCAGCTACTTCCTCGCGGTGCTCGCCGCGTGCGCCAACGCCGCCTCGTCGGTCCTGCAGCGCAAGGCCAACCGGGAGATACCGCAGCGGGAGAACCTGAGCTGGAAGCTCATCCAGAGCCTGCTGCACAAGCCCGTGTGGTTCGGCGGGATCCTGGCCGTCACCATCGGGTTCCTGCTCCAGGCCAGCGCGCTGGGCGCGGGAGAACTGGCCGTCGTCGAACCCATCCTGGTGCTGGAACTGCCGCTCACCCTGATCATCGCGGCGCGGGTCTTCAGGTCGTCCATGGGTGGACGGGAATGGGGATCAACGCTGGCGATGACGGCAGGCCTCGCGGGCCTGCTGTACTTCCTGTCCCCCACCGCCGGTACCTCGGACCAGGTCCACCTCTACGTCTGGCTGATCGGAATCGGCGCGAACCTGGCGCTGGTCGGTGCGCTGGTCGCCTGGGGACGGCGGGGCCCGGCCGGGCGCAGCGATGACGGCAGGGGCAGCAGCGCGCATCAGGCGGCGGTCTTCGGGATCGCCGCCGGGTCGGCCTTCGGGCTGACGGCGGCGCTGATGAAGGGGATGACCACGCACTTCTCGGACGGGTTCGGGGCACTGTTCACCAGCTGGCAGCTCTACGCGATGGTGGCCACCGGGGTGCTCGGGATGTTCCTGGTGCAGTCGGCGCTGAACGCGGGGCGGCTGATCGCGGCCCAGCCGGGGCTGACCCTGTCCGACCCGATCGTGTCCATCCTGTGGGGGGTGCTGGCCTTTCACGAGAAGGTCCGCGGCGGATCGCTCAACCTGATGTTCGCGGCGCTCAGCACCGTCCTGCTGGCCGCCGCCGTCGTGGCCCTGGCCCGGTCTCCGCTCCTGGCTGGCGATCAGCAGAAGGGTCGCGCCGTGGCGGGCTCCCCGGCCGCTGATCGTGCGGGCGGGGAGCGGCCGCGCGAGTCACCGCACGCCGCCCGCGGTTAACGACGCCGGCGCCCGGGCAGCGTCCGGCGATCAGCCCGGCCGCTGCCCGGGTGAACGGCCGGGCACCGCCGGGAAGCCCGGGTGGTTAACCCGGAGCCCTGCGGGCGCATGTGCCGGCGGTTGAACTGGCGCCAGTCCTCCCGGCCGTCCGGCCAGCGGATCAGTGCGGCCCAGCCGCCGCGGTACCGTGCCCACGCGACGATCAGGCAGGGGCGCCAGCTGGTGTCGCTGTACAGCACCTCGGCGGTGCGGCGCACGGGTGCCCGGCGCGGGCTGTCCATCAGCTCCCCGGCCGGTACCCGGGACAGCATCGGGACGGTTCCGACCGGCGGCGGATAGCCCCCGGAAGACGTTTTCCCAGCTCCCATGGCCTAGACGATAACAGATTCGAATGATAGAGGCAGTTGTTCTCATCAATCGAACACGAGCACATTGCGCCTCGATGGGCAGCAAAGTTACCCCCGGAAGCGCACCCATGGCGGGATTTCCGGCCAGCCCCTCCCGGTCGCCTGGGGTGGGTGCCCGGCAGCGGGAATCAAGTGAACAAAGGGTAAAATTTACGTAGACAAAGGTGGACAGAAAGATGGCCAGGAGTCGCCGAAAGCCGCCGCCCGGGCGAGTCAGCGAGCCGTGGCCGGGTAGGGATCACCCCATGGTTACGAACACCCGTGAAATTGAAATGAAGTACGAGGCCGGCCCGGAGACCGTGCTGCCGCCGCTGGAAGACCTCCCGCGGGTGGCGAGCGAGGCGGCCCCCGACGAGGTCAAGCTCGAGGCCGAGTACTACGACACCGCGGACCTGCGGCTGCTGCGCGCGGGCGTCACGCTGCGGAGACGCCGCGGCGGCAAGGACGCGGGCTGGCACCTGAAGCTGCCGGCCGGCCCGCAGACCCGCCGGGAGATACGGACGCCGCTGGGCCGCGGCGGCCGGACCGTCCCGCACGAACTGGCCAGCCTGGTCCGGGTGTACACCAGGGGCGAGGCGCTCGCGCCCGTCGCGCGGATCGCGACCGTGCGCCGGATCCGGACCCTGATCGATGAGGCCGGGACGTCGCTCGCGGAGATCGCCGCGGACGAGGTGTCCGCGCAGACGCTCGGCGACTCCACCACCCTCTCCAGCTGGCGGGAGGTGGAGGTCGAGCTGACCGGCGGCAACCGGCATCTGCTGCGCGCCGCGGATAAGCGGCTGCGCCGTGGCGGCCTGCGCCCCGCTGGCCGCACGGCCAAGCTGGAACGTGCCCTGGCCGGCCAGCTGCCGTCCGGCGACGGTGAGGAGCGCCCCGGTGGCCGTGGCTCCTCGGCCGACGTGATCATGGCCTACGTCGAGGAGCAGGCGGCCAAGCTGATGGCCCTCGACCCGATGGTCCGGCGCGACGAGCCCGACTCGGTACACCAGATGCGCGTCACCACCCGCCGGCTGCGCAGCACGCTGCAGTCGTTCGGGACCGTCGTGCGCACGGCCGACACCCGGCACCTGGGTGATGAGCTGCGCTGGCTCGGCCATGTCCTCGGCGACGCGCGGGACAGTGAGGTGCTCGCCGAGCACATCCAGAGCAGCGTGGCGCACGTGCCGTCCGAGCTGGTCATGGGCCCGGTGCAGGCGCGGCTGCGGGAGCACTTCGCGCCGCTGGCCGCGCAGACGCGCACGGCCGTCCTGGAGGCGCTGGACTCCGAGCGCTACTTCGCGCTGCTGAACGAGCTTGATCAGATCGTGGCTGATCCCCCGCTGGGGCCGGACGCCACCCTTCCCGCGAAAAAGAACCTGGCCCGCGCGGTGGCCCGGGCCTACAAGCGGACGGACCGCCGGATGCGGCAGGCCAAGCGGGCTCATTCCGGCGAGGCGGCCAACGTCGCCCTGCACGCGGCGCGGCGTGCGGCCAAGCGGGCCCGGTACGCGGCCGAGGCGGTCAGCCCCGTCTACGGTAAGCCGGCCCGCCGGTTCGCCACGCAGATGAAGACCATGCAGTCCACGCTGGGCACGCACCAGGACGCGGTGATCGCGCGGAACACCATCCGGGAGATTGGCGTGCGGGCGCATCTGGAGGGCGAGAACGCGTTCACCTTCGGCCTGCTGCACGAGCACGACACCTGCGCCGCCCGGGATTCGGAGCGCCGTGCCTGGAAGCACTGGAAGCACGCCTCCCGTCCCGCCTACCGGGCCTGGCTCCGCTAAGACCACAGCCGATCTGGGCCGCGTTCTCGGCGATATTCCCTGGGTACGCCGCCCGGATCCCGGGCCGGAGCGCGAAACGGAGCGACCAGGTCAGGTGATGGGCGGCAGGATCTGGGGGTCGTCCAGGATTGCGCGGAACGGGTCTCCGCGCTCGGCGAGGCGGCCGGCCATGGTGCGGATGGTGAAGCCGTCCGGCCGGAGCGAGGGGTCGTCGAGTTCGTCCCAGTCGATCGGGGCAGACACCGGCGCCCCCGCTGACGGCCGCGGGCTGTACGGCGCGACCAGCGTCTTGTGCCCGGCGTTCTGGGTGTAGTCCAGCCGGGCGTGGCCGCTGCGGTCGCGTAGTTCCCACTTCCAGCTCACCAGCTCAGGGACGACCTCGCCGACGGCGCGGGAGACCTGCTCGACCCAGGCCGTGGTCTCCGCGGAGCTGGGGCCGGGTGCGATCGGGATCCAGATCTGGATGCCGCGCCGGCCGGTGACCTTGGGCCGCCCGCGGACGCCGAGATGATCGAGCGCGGTGCGGTGCAGCCGGGCCAGCACGAGCACGTCCTCCCAGGATGTGGCCGCGCCGGGATCGATGTCGATGAGCGCGTACGTCGGGCAGTGCGGCGCGTCCGCGCGTGCCGTCCAGGCGTGCCACTCCAGCGCGCCGAAGTTCGCCGCCCACACCAGCGCCGCGGGCTCGTCCACCATCAGGTACGTGGTGGTGCGCCCGAGGCTGGCGTCCGGATTGTCCCAGCGCGGTAGCCAATCAGGGGCGTGTGCGGGCAGTTGCTTGTGCCAGAAGCCAGGGGTGCCCGCCCCGCCCGGGTAACGGTTCATGTTCAGCGGGCGGCCGGCCAGGTAGGGCAGGATGACCGGGGCGATCCAGGCCGCGTACCGGATGAACTCGCGCTTGGTCACGGCCTCCTCGCCCGCGCGGGCCGGGAACATCTCCTTGCCCAGGTTGGTCAGCCGGAGCCGGCGCCCGAACACCTCCCACCTCCCGCCGGATCCGAGCGTGGCCAGGGCGGCAAGCTCCCCGTCGGACGGCCCGTCCCCCTCGGGATCCCGGCTGTCCTCGCCGCCCTTGCCCTTCCCGCCGCCCCCGATGGTGCGCCGGCCGGACCGGGCGCCACGGGCGTAGCCGCCCTGCGCCGTGCTGGACGGATTGACCGCGACCGACGCCTGGGATGGCGGCAGGTCCGAGCGCCACATCCGGTCCGGGTCGGCCTTGACCTCCTCGTTGGTGCGCCCGCTCAGCACCGACCGGGGGTAGTCCTCGGGATTCCAGCCTTTGACGGCGTCCTCGTCGTGCTTGTGCAGCAGCAGCCACTGCTCCTTGCCCGAACGATCCTGTTCACCGCGCCGGACCAGGATGAACCGGCCACGCAGTTTCTGCCCCTCCAGGTCAGCGTGAAAATCCCCGGCCGCCACCGCGGCCGCCGGGTCGTCGGTGGCGTGCGGCTGCCACGTTCCGTTGTCCCACACGATGACGTCGCCGCCGCCGTACTGGCCGGACGGGATCACGCCCTCGAAGTCCAGGTACTCGATGGGATGGTCCTCGACGTGGATGGCCGCGTGCCGGACGTCCGGGTCGAGGGTGGGACCCTTCGGCACAGCCCAGCTGACCAGCACCCCGTCGATCTCGAACCGGAGGTCGTAGTGCAGCCGGCGGGCCCGGTGCCGCTGCACGACAAAGCGCGCGCCGGCGCCGGGCTGGCTGCCGTCCGCCGTAGCCCCGGCGTGGGGCCGCTGGCCGCGTGACGCACCCGGCGGCTCCGGCGTCTGCGCGAAATCGCGCTTCTTCTCGTACGGCTCGAGCCGTTCCCGGGCCGGCTTCCGCACGGTCTTCCCCGCGCCCCCGGCCTTCCCCGCGCCCCCGGCCCTCTCCGCGGCGGCCTTCTGCGCAGCGGGCTTCTCCGCGGCCCGGGCCTGCTTGGCGGCGGGCTTCTTCCTGGACGCCGGCATGATCACACCGTTCCCCGGGACGTACTGCTCACACTCCCCTAGACTTCCCGGAAGCCTCCACGGATGGAGACCGGCCGATGACAGACGTCGCACGCCCGTCCTCGGGGGAGGCCCGCGCCTGCGCCGCGGTGGCGCTCGGCTGGCAGATGGCCAAGCTCTACCATTCACCGGTCCCCCGCGGCCTCGCCGAAGACCCGCGCCGGGCGGACCGGCTGCCGGGATTCTCCGGCTTCTCCGCCGCCACGCATACGAAATGGCTGAGCGAGCAGGTCACGATGACGGCGGACTGTCTCGTCGCGGACAAGCCGCCGGCCCTCATCCGCGCGCTGGACGACGTCGCCAGCCGGCTCCGGACGCCGGGCCTGGACCCCGACGGCACGCTCGCGGCCGTCTTCACCCTGCACTGCCGGTTGCTGGAGGCGCTGACCGTCACCGATTACCGGCTCGGCAAGGCCTACGGGCTCGGGCGGGCGCTGGCGGAGACGGCGCTGGTCCCGGCGGCGGCCGCGGCCGGGGAAGCGGAAGGGAAATTCCGCGAACTGCTGGCGGCCGGGCGGCTGATCACGGTCAAGGACTGGCTCGTGGAGCTCAAGACCGTGCTGCCCGACCATGCCGCCTACGCCGTGAGCTGCGGTCTGGGCGACTGGCACGACTGGGTGGCGCAGCCGCGCACGCCCGCGGAATGGCGGGCCGCACAGGCGGCCATGCGGACGCAGGGCTACCTGTGGCGGGAACTGATCACCGGCGAGAAGGCCGCGGTCGACATGCTGAACCTGTCCGGGTACCTGGCCGCGGCCCGGCAGATCGCCCGGCGCGCCTGGCCCGTGATCGTCGCCGTCGCGCTCATCGCCGTCGGTGTGGTCGTCGCCATGTTCCTGCTGCACAGCATCCCGCCGACGGCCCGGCTGATCGCCGCCCTGGCCTGGATCGGCGGCACGTTGCTGGCCGCCCTCAAGGCGTCGGGGGCGCTGATCGGCTCGGCGGTCAAGGGCGCCGAAGGGTGGCTGTGGCAGACCGAGCTGGACGAGTCCGTGGTGCAGGCCGCGACCCGGCTGCCGCCGCCCGCCCGGCACCACCGCATCACCGGCTCCGCGGTCGGCGCCATGACGCTCAGCGAGAGCAAGCCGCCGCCCGCGGTCCCGGCGGAGACGCCCACCACGACGTGACGGGCACCGCCCGTAACCCGTCGGCCGTAACCCGCACGCGGCGGCGTGACGGGCGGCGCTACTTGAGGATGTTGACCGCCCGCGCGATCACCAGCGCGACGGTCACGATCGACACCCCGGCCTGCAGCGCCATCGCGCCCTTGGCCCACCGGGACAACGGCAGGACGTCCGTCGGGCTGAACGCGGCGGCGTTGGTGAACGACAGGTACAGGTAGTCGCCGAACATCGGCTCCCAGTCGGGCGACGCCAGGTCGGGAGTGGTCATCTGGGCGAACAGGAAGTCCGGGTAGTGCTTGGTGGCGTGGGCCCGGGCCACCGGGCCACCGCGGTCGAACTCCCAGTACCACAGGCCGAAGACGATGACGTTGGTGAGCCAGATGGTCCCGCCAGTGACCAGCAACGGCGCGGGGGTGCCGCCCTCGGTGCCCTGGACCAGCCCGACCACCAGATTCCCCGCCGACCAGGCGTTGGCCAGGCTGACGAGGCTGGCCGCGGTCAGGCTCAGCCCCCGCAGCACCGTCGATTCCCGGTCGATCCGGCGCGGGTTCAGCGCGGTCACCAGCACGAAGATCACGCCCTCGAGCATCGGCAGCAGCCAGGTGGGCCGGAACAGCACCAGCCGGTCCGGCAGCGGAATCTGCAGGCAGATCGCGGCCGCGAGGGCGAGGACCACGTGCCAGCGGGGCTCGCCCCGGGTGACCCGCCGCCACGCAGGCACGACCGCCCGGCGGACCTCCGGGACCACACCCCGGTTCCCGGTGAGCGTGGCCCGTTCCAGCTCGGTCATGCGCTGGTGCAGCTGACGGATGCCTTCCAGCACGTGCTCGTACGAATCATCACGGGCCGGGGCACGCTCGCCACCACCGGCCGGGCGGTCACCGGGGCCCCGCGGGGCAGCCGGCCCTGTTTTCCCGCTTTCTGGCATCCCACCAGTGTGGCGCGTACCGGCCCGGGCGGCGTATCCGGCGCGCCCGCTGCGCTCAGGGCCGGCCCATCGTGGCCGCGTCCGCGCACGAGTTGCACGGGTAACGCGCCGGCAGCCCGGCAGGATCCACGCGCAGGCGATGCGGGATGTGACACTCGGATACGGGGATACGGGGATACGGGGATACGTGCAATATTGTCAACAATTTCTCGTTAATTATTGTCGTAAATATGCCAGCAGTTTTAGGGTGAGTGAGCGGGCTCCTGGCGACCGGACCGGGCGATTCACCCGGCGATATGGCGCCGGCTCCCCGGATCGCTACGCCCGGATCGCTACGTCACGGTGAGGTGAGCGCACGTGTCCAGCCCGACTCCGGCGGCCGAAGGGAACACCCTGCGGACCTGGCGCCCGGCGGCCCGGCGGACTGACCGGCCTGGCGCCCGGCGGCCCGGCGGACTGACCGGCCTGGCGCCCGGCGGCCCGGCGGACTGACCGGCCTGGCGCCCGGCGGCCCGGCGGACTGACCGGCCTGGCGCCCGGCGGCCCGGCGGACTGACCGGCCTGGCGCCCGGCGGCCCTGCGGACTGACCGGCCTGATCTCACGACGGCGAGATATGCTAACGATTGTTAACAATCTGATGAGCAATTTTGAGGCAGGCCGATCATGGGCGCGACGGACGAGGGCAGTGTGACAGCTGCGCCGCGCGAGGGGGATGCCGCCAAGCATTACGTGATCGGCTGGTTGCGTGACGCGATCATGAACGGGGATATCGTCCCGGGGCAGCGGCTGGTGGAGGCGGAACTGGCCGAGACGCTCCACGTCACACGGGCGAGCGTCCGGAGCGCGCTCATCGATTTGTCCGCGGACGGGCTGATCGAACGCATTCCGAACCGGGGTGCCCGGGTGCGGGTGGTGTCGGTGCCGGAGGCGGTGGCGATCACCGAGTGCCGCATGGTGCTGGAGGGACTGTGCGCCGCCAAGGCGGCCGAGGCCCCCTCCGCCGGCCACCTCGGCCAGCTGACCGCGATCGGGGAGAACATGGTGCGGGTGGTACGCGAAGGCCAGCCGCTGAAGTACTCCGCGCTCAACCGGGAGCTGCACACCCTCGTGCACGAGATGTCCGGCCAGGCCGTGGCCGCGGAGCTGCTGCAGCGGCTCAACGCCCAGATCGTGCGCCGCCAGTACCGGCTCTCCCTGCGCGCGGGCCGCCCGCAGGTGTCACTGCCCGAGCACCTGGCCATCATCAGGGCGATCGGCGCCCGCGATCCGGCGGCCGCCGAGGCCGCCGCGCGACGGCACCTGCAGAGCGTCATCGCCGCGCTGGGGGAAAGCGAGCAGTGAGCTGGCCGGCGTAATGCCCGCCAACCGGCTCGCGGGCACGAGCACAGGAGGAGCCGATGGCGCCACGGCATGAGATCGCACATCTTGGGCACGCGGAACTGCTCACCCCCGAGCCCGAACGCAGCCTGTGGTTCTTCACCGATGTGCTGGGCCTGACCGAGACGGGCCGGGCCGGGGATTCGGTGTACCTGCGCACCTGGGACGACTACGAGCAGTTCAGCCTCAAGCTGACCGCGCACGAGACGTCCGGCATCGGGGTGACGGCCGTGCGGGCGTCCAGCCAGAAGGCGCTGGAGCGCCGGGTCAAGGCGATCGGCGAGGCGGCCCTCGGCGCGGGCTGGACGAACGGGGAGCCCGGCATCGGCCCCACGTACGCCTTCCGCGACCCGGACGGCCACGAGATGCGGGTCTACTGGAAAAGCGAGTGGTACCAGGCACCGCCCGAACTCGCGCCGGCGCTGAAGAATCAGGCCCAGGCCTACCCAGCGCGCGGCGTGGGCGTCCGGCGGCTCGATCACGTTAATTACCTGGCCGCAGACGTGCCGGACAGCACCGGGTTCGTGCTGGATGCCCTGGGCGCGCAGGCCACCGAGCAGATCATGATGGATGACGGCACCGTGTCGGCCCGCTGGATGAATTTCGCCAGCAAGTCCTACGACCTCGTGTACACCGAGGACTGGACGGGCCAGCGGGGGCGGCTGCACCACATCGCCTTCGCCACCGACACCCGGGAGGACATCCTGCGCGCGGCCGACATCTGCCTGGACAAGGGTGTGTTCATCGAGACCGGGCCGCACAAGCACGCGATCCAGCAGACGTTCTTCCTCTACGTCTACGAGCCCGGCGGCAACCGGATCGAACTGTGCAACCCGCTGGCCCGCCTCATCCTCGCCCCGGACTGGAAGACCATCACATGGACCCAGGCCGAACGGGCCAAGGGGCAGGCCTGGGGGCTGAAAACCATCGAATCCTTCCACACGCACGGCACCCCGCCCGTGGCATGATGACCGGATCGCAACGATCATGAACGGACCAGGAAACGGCGCCGTACCCCATCCGCTCGACCCGCTGACGTCCGCCGAGATCCGCCGGGCCGTGGCGATCCTGCGCCGCGACCAGGGGGTCGGCGACCGGTGGCGGTTCGCGGGCATTGAGCTGGCCGAACCGGCCAAGCCCGATCTGCTCGCGTGGCAGCCGGGCGACGCCGTGTCCCGCCAGGCGCGCGTCACGTGCTGGAACCGGGACGACGGCCGGACCTATACCGCCATGGTCTCCCTCACCGGCGACCAGGTGACCGCCTTCGAACACCGTCCGGGCGTGCAGCCGAACGCCACGGTCACCGAATGGCACGAGGCCGACGCGATGCTCCGGCAGGAACCGGGAATCATCGCCGCGCTGGCCGGCCGCGGGATCACCGACCTCAGCCTGGTCATGTTCGACACCTGGACCTACGGGTACTCGCTGATCCCCGAGCAGTACCGTGACCGCCGGGTGGCCTGGGTGGACGTCTGGTGCCGCGCCGCACCCGGGGCGAACCCCTACGCCCACCCGGTGAACGGCCTGCATCCGGTGCTGGACCTCAACCGGATGGAACTGCTCGACCGGCTACAAGCTCGTCCCCGGCGGCTGTTTCCCGCCGATGATGGATCCGGCCTCGCCCGTCTTCCGCCGCGCCCAGGTGATCGGCCACACCCTGTGGGTCACCCCGTACCAGCCCGATGAGCGCTGGCCGTGCGGCGAGTTCTGCAACCAGAGCGACCGTGACGACGGCCTGCCGACCTGGACCGCGCAGAACCGGCCGATCTCCGGCACCGACGTCGTGCTCTGGTACGTGTTCGGCATCCACCACATCACCCGCCCGGAGGACTGGCCGGTGATGCCGGCCGACACGGTGTCGTTCTGGCTGAAGCCCGCGGGCTTCTTCGACCGGAACCCGAGTCTGTAACACGGGCTCTCCCTCCGCCGGCTCAGGGAGGGGGCGGCCGGCGGAGGGAGAGGGCATGTCGGCCGCTTTCGTTCAGATCTTAAACTAACCAATAAAGCTCTACCGTGCGCAGCCGAAGACGGAAGACAGCAACGATCACGCCGAACGGCCCTTACGGAGGGTCCACCCGAGAGGCGATTCCAGGGCGCGCGGGCGGAGCCGGGCGCCGGATCCTTATGCGTCCAGGCCCGCGTCCCGCCTGATCGCCGCGAGCAAACGCTGATGCTCGGGGCTGAGCCCGTGCCGGTGCGGGTCGGCGAACGCGGCCGAGCGCGCCAGTACCTGGGTCGGAGCGGCCTGCAGCGTCACGTCCAGCAGTGCCCAGGACAGCTCGTCCAGCGCGCCGCGGATCACGTCTGGATCCTCGGTCATGTCACAGGCTTCCTCGAGCCCCGCGAGCAGCTTGGCCGGCGTGGGGTCCGGCCGCATCTCCAGCGGGAACGCATCGACCATGTGGCAGGGCGCTTCGGTCACCCGGGCGGCCTCGAAGGCGTTCAGCAGCGGGCTCACCTCACCGGCGGTGGCCGGGTCGTATAGCCCGGGGAACGGGATCTCCTCGTAGCCGCGGTCGTAGCCGCTGATGTAGATCGGCGTGGCCGACCGGGCCTCGGCCAGGACGCCCACCGCGAGATCCAGCAGGCTCACCGGCCAGCCGAGATCGGTGATCGCGTGCACCCGGAACGCGCCGCGAGCGGCGCCAAGACCCGCGATGAGCAGGAGCTGGGCGGACTCCAGGGCCGACTGGATGTAGAAAGCGATCTCCGTACTGTGCAGCCGGACGATCCCGCCGCCGGCCCATTCGTGCAGCCGCTGGACGACAATGGAGTTGTCGACGACGTGGGTGAATCTCCCGGCGGAACATCGCATGTCTCCGGCTGAACTGGCGATCGACCCGACCCACTCCGCAGCCCGTTTGGACGCCGCGTACACATCGGGCGAGTACGGCCGCAGGGCCTTGCCGGTCGACGCGCACACCACCTGGGGCACCCCGGCGTCGGCCGCCGCGGCAAGCACGTTGCGGGTACCCAGCACGTTCGTGGACACCGTGCGGTGCACCTCGACCTCGGCCAGGCCCGGGTTCCGCTGGGCGGCGACGTGGAACACAACGTCGGGCCGGATATCGCTGATCAGTGCATCCAGGCGTGACCGGTCCCGGATGTCAGCCTGCAGATACTCGGCGGCGGGGGGCTGTGGCCGGCCGGCCGTGACGCCGCGGCTCACGCTGACCAGGCGGCTCGGCCCTAGGCGGGCGAGCTGCGCCATGAGGGTTGAGCCGATACAGCCGGTGCCGCCCGTCACCAGCACGACCGAGCCGTGCAGCCACTCGCTCAGCAGTGCCTCAGGCAGGCACAGGCCCCGCTGAGTGATCGCCTGGAATCGTTTGAACTCTTCGCTGGCGCCGCCCTTGGCGGCGATCAGCGATCCCGTGAGGTCTTGCAGTTGCGCGACGGCGTCGTCATCGAGGTGCGGCTGGCCCGGCGGCCCGGCCGTTCGCATCATCTCGATGATCTCCCGCTCGGACTCCATCCATCGACTCCTCCCCTGGATCGTGGCGCCAGGTTCGCCATGTTTGGCCGACCTTGTTCCAGATGACCGGCCCCCCAGCCGGTATCAGAGAAACGCCGCAATCCTCCCAGTTACATGTGTTGGATTACGAAGCAACCTGAAAATCCGTTTTTACCGTGTATGTCAGGGGTTTCGGCGGCATACTTGCACGTGCGAGCACGCTTCCCCACGGCGCCACTGCCCTCCCTTGACCCTGGCTCCGCCATCACCGAAGTCTCAGCCGGGCGCAAACCCGACATGCAACAGGTATGTTAACAAACGGTAATATCCCCTCATCAGATGATGGATGTCACTATAGTCTTCATATCCTGCTGCGCCCGCTTACGCGCGATTCACGCTCATATCCGTGCAACCGTCGACACGCCCAGAGGGGGGCCTGTGACGAACGTCGTCGAGGGACGGCCAGAGACCGAAACCGGCGCACCGGAAGAGGAGGAGGGACGCGCTGCGGACGCAACGCGCCCGCTGGCCATCCCGTGGGGAGCACAAGGGCACCGGAAGCGACACGCAAACGGTGGAATGCGTTTGCATCGGTCGCCTGCGGCCGCTACCGCCCCGGCGCCGCCGGGGGTCACACCGCCGCCGGTCTCCGCTCCTGTTCCGGCTGCAGCCGCTGCGGTGGCCACCCCGCTTCGCGCGCCCCACGCCGCGACGCCCCCGAAGGCTGCTCCGGCCGGCCCGGCGCTCCCGGTTCCGCCGGATGACCGCGAGAAGTACAGCTACATCAAGCGTCACTCGTGGCTTCTCACGCTTGGCTCGCTGGCCAGCTTCCCGTTGCTGCTGTGGAGCCAGATGCGGCTCATGGTGCAGTACCACTGGTTCTGGTTCTACGTCCCATTCATCGTCATGGGCGTCCTGTTCCTGGCGTTGCCCCTGCTCACGGACGGCCTAAGCCGCGGCTTCAACGTCAAGGAGCACCGGCGGCTGGTGGACTCCTGGGATCCGGAGGAATACCCGTCCGTCGACGTCTTCCTGCCCGTGTGCGGTGAGCCCGCCGATGTGCTCCGCAACACCTGGCACTACGTATCGCTGATGAGCGAGTACTACAAGGGGACGGTCACGGCGTACGTCCTGGACGACTCGGCCAGCCCGCAGCTGAAGGCCATGGCCCGCGACTTCGGCTTCGCTTACGCGACGCGGCCCAAGCGCGGCTGGTTCAAGAAATCAGGAAACCTGCTGTGGGGCTTCGAGGTCTCCAGGGGCGACTACATCCTGCTCCTCGACGCCGACTTCGCTCCCCGCTACGACCTGCTGAACGAGACACTCCCGCACATGGAGGCGTACCCGGACACCGGCATCGTCCAGACACCGCAGTTCTTCCGGGTCGAGGACAGCCAGACCTGGGTTGAGCGTGGCGCCGGCGCCGTCCAGGAATTGTTCTACCGCTCCATTCAGACGGCACGCGCGGAGAAAGGCGGCGCGATCTGCGTCGGCAGCTGCGCCATCTACCGCCGGGCCGCGCTGGCCGATAACGCGGGTATGACGCTCGCCGAGCACTCCGAAGATGTGCGCACAGGTTTCGACCTCAACCGGCTCGGCTGGAAACTCCGCTATCTGCCCATTGCCGTTTCGACCGGAAATTGCCCGGACAATGTGCTCGCCTTCCTCAATCAGCAGTACCGCTGGTGCTCCGGCACTATTGGCCTGCTTTTCGGCAAGACCTTCTGGCAGGCCAAGCTCAAATTCTATACCCGGATGTGTTACCTTTCCGGCTTTATTTACTACATCTACACGGCGCTTTTCACGTTCATCATCCCGCTGCTGACGATCATCCTTCTCGCGCTCCTGCCGAACGTGCTGGTGTTCAAGAACATGATCTTCATCGTCCCGGTTCTGCTGTACTCCGGGTTGGTCTACCCGCTGTGGCACCATGCGCCGTACCGGCTGGAGGCGTGGTCGGTCAAGCTGATCTCCGGCTGGGCCCACGTCTTCGCCTACTGGGACGCAATTCGCGGTAAGCGGCTCGGCTGGAAGCCGTCCGGCGGGGACAAGAAGAAGCAGGATGGCAGGCGCCGCTTCTGGGGATCTTTCCTGGTCTGGAGCATCGGCAGCAGTGTGCTGTGGACCGGGCTGGCCTTTTGGCGAATGGTGACCATGAACCCGGCCAACTTCATCGTGCTCTTCGTTCTAGGCGCGTTCGAGCTGATGATCGCGGCCCGGGTCCTCGTCCAGCCAATGGTGGAACAGAAATCTTGAGCCAAGGCGACGACGACAACCGAAAATCCGCACCGCCCAGTGGCTTCGGGTTCCCTCATGCGAGCCCGTTCGGGCCGGGCGCCAAACCGGTGGCAGCCGGAGGGCAGCACCCGTCAATGGATCGTTCAGAAAACAATCGGTACGAATGGTCGGACTGGTTCACGAAAGCCAGGCCGGCCAGTACTGAGCAGGAATCACCGCCGCCGGACGGGCCAGGACGCGCTCGCCCGGCTTTCGGCCGGGAGCAGACTCTGGCCGGGGCCGCTCTCGATGACCTCGTGCCAGGCAGCATGCTCACGGCGAGCCAGCAGACCCCGTCGACCGAGGACGCACCGGCGACCCCGGCTGCCGTGGAACCACCCGCCGTGGAACGGGCCGGCAGTGCCCCGGTTCAGGCCGACCCGGTGGAGGGCGCCCCCGTCGAAGCCGCGCCGGTTCAGACAGACGCCGTTGAGGCCGGCTCACCGACTGAGCCCAGCCCCGTTGAGGCCTGCCCGGTAGAGGCCTGTCCGGTAGAGGCCTGTCCGGTAGAGGCAGACCCGGTAGAGGCAGACCCGCCGACTGAGCCCAGCCCCGTTGAGGCCGGCCCGGTAGAGGCAGACCCGGTAGAGGCCGGCCCGGTAGAGGCAGACCCGGTAGAGGCCGGCCCGGTAGAGGCAGACCCGGTAGAGGCCGGCCCGGTAGAGGCCGGCCCGCCGACTGAGCCCAGCCCCGTTGAGGCCGGCCCGGCTGAGCCGCTGACCGCCGCACCTCCCGTGGACGGCGCACCGCTCGGGCTGCGGGCCCCCGACGCGCCCACGACGAGCATGCCCATCATGACGCCGCCCGGGCATCCGCTGCCCCGCCGGCCACGTCCGCAGGGTATGCCGCCGCCGACCCCGCCGGTCCCGGAGCCCTTCGTTGCCCCACCCAGCGGGCACCGGCCCGCCGGGGCACTCCCCTGGATTCTGCCGACCGGTGGCCGGGCCGGCTATCAGCCCGCTGACGCGCTGACCGCGCCCGGGCCGGTGGAAGCGCCCCACGCTGATCCGGTCGCCGGGCCGGGCGGGCCGCCGGAGCCTGTGTCCGCGAATGCCTCGGACGTGCGGCCGCTGGCCAGCGTGCTGACCGAGGATCATCCGGCCGTACCGGACGGATTCACGGCACCGGCCGACGGCGCACCGCCGGCCGGCCCGGCCGAGCAGGCGCCACCCGCCGGGCAGACCCTGTTCACCGAGCAGGCGCCGGCCGCTGAGCCCGCCGCTCCGGCCAAGGAGGCGCCGCCGGCGGGGAAGGGCAAGAAGGGCACGTGGGGTCAGGCCGGAGTGGCGGCGACCTACAAGGAACCGGAGGTCGTTTCCGGCGCCGACACCGTGATGCTGCCGAAGCTCAAGCCCCGAAAGACCACAGCGGCCACCGCGCAGACGACGACCAGTAAGAAGACCGCCGCCAGCGCCGCCGCGGCGATCGGTATGGACGCGCCCGTCGAGGCCGATGACCAGCTGACCACAATCATGCCGGCGCAGACGATGCCGCTGTCGGTAGCCGACCCGGCCCGGCCCGAGCAGCCCTATAGCCCAAGCCAGCGCCGGAAGTGGCTCAGCCGTGCGGTGCTGCTGGCCATCCTGATGATGCAGGCGGTGCTGTCACTCCGGCTGCGTAACACGGCGTTCGAAGACGAGGCGCAGTACCTGTACGCCGGCCGGCTGGAAATCCTGTACCTATTCCATCACGTTCCGCTGCCCCTCGACTATGCGTCGTACTTCTCCGGGGCGCCGGTGCTCTACCCGGTGCTGGGCGCCGCAGCCGACAGCGCCGGCGGCCTCGCGGCCGCGCGAGGCGTCAGCCTGGCGGAAATGCTGGCTACGACCGGGCTGCTCTACATGATCAGCCGACGGCTCTTCAACGAGCGGGTGGCCATCTGCGCGGCGTTGCTGTTCTCGGTCACCGAGTCCGTGACGTTCCTGGGCCACTTCGCCACGTACGACGCGAGCTGCCTGTTCCTGCTCGCCGCCGCGTCGTGGATCATGGTGCGCACCGCGGTGTCCCGCTGGCCGCTGTTCCTGCTCGCCGCGCCGGTGGCCGCGCTCGCGGTGGCCACCAAGTACGCGGGCCTGCTGTTCGTCCCGACCATCGCGGTGCTGCCCGTACTTAGCGCCTGGCCCTACCCGCACCGCCGGCGGGTCTGGGCGTACCCGGTCATCTTCGGCTTGGCCGTCGGCGCCCTGCTGTACGGCGCCCTGAAATGGGGCGGCCATTCTTACCTGAACGCGCTGCAGACCACCACGACCTCCCGGGCGACCGGGGACACGCCGATCCGGCACATCGGGTGGGAGTTCCTGAAGTGGGGCGGTCTGCAGTTCGGGGTGGCGGTGCTCGGGACCATCGCGTACGCGTGGCGGGCGCGCACCGACCGGGAAGAGGAGATCGTTCCGGCCGGCAGCCGGCTGCGGCGCATCCTGCTCGGCCTGGTCCTCACCGGAACGGCCCTGCTGGCCCCCGTCTACCAGGCGCACATCCACACCGACGTGTCGTTCCTCAAGCACATCGGCTTCGGCTTGTTCTTCGCCGCCCCGATGGCCGGGGTGGGGCTGACCCGGATCCTGGGTGATCATTTCCGGCGGCCGCAGCTCGCCATCGGCGTCTGGGGGCTGGCGATCATCCTCGGCATGTCCCAGGCAACCACCCTGTTCGGCGACTGGGGCAACACGACGGCCTACGTGAACGTGTTCGCGCGTTACCTGCAGCCGGGGGCCAGATATCTGGTGGAAGTGCCAGAAGTGCCGATCTACTACCTGGAAGGCCGGAAGGGCGCCGACGCGGGTCAGTTCTCCTCCACCTTCACGATCACCTACCAGAACCCAAAGGGGGCGGTCCTGACCGGGGTCACGGGCTACGAAGCCGCGGTGAAGAACGACTTCTTCCAGGTCATCGCCTACGAAGGACTGACCACCCCCGGCACGGACAACGCGATAGCGAGCGAGCTCGCGAAGAACCCGGACTACAAGCGGGTCGCGGTGGTGAAGGACGATACGACGTACCACACCGGGGCGTACTCCATCTGGGTGCGGAAGACGGCGCCCACGACCAACCCCGGGAAACTGATCGGCTAGCCCGCCATCCACGACTTACCGGCAGAGTTTTTGGCAGTATTTGCCCAAAACTCTGCCCGTAGTCCCGGGTGCCCGGCTGGTTAGTTGGTGTAGACGGAGACGTAGTCGACGCCCATCGGGGCACCGGACGTCGTGGCCGGCAACGGGCTGGTGCAGTGGCAGCGGACGTTGGGGAATCCGCCGCCCATCGCGACGTCCAGGACGATCGAGAAGCCATGATCGATCGCCTGGGCCCACGCGGCGGCACCGACCTGGCTCTCGTGCACGGTGAAGAAGTTGTACCCGCCGATGTACCAGGAGACCGATTCGTCTGCGGCATCTCGCCGGTCAATGACCAGGCTGTACGTGTTGTAGGTGGACTGGCAATCCGGGCACGGCCGGAGCTGGCTGGTCAGGCCGGTGCTCTCGTGGCACGGACCCATCGTGCCGTCCGGGTTCGGCTCGGTCGTGTTCCCGCAGTGCATGGTGCCCGCCTCCTGGCGGGCCGCGTTGACAGCCTCCAGGATGTCGATCTCGCCGCCTGCGGGCCATTTCCGGCCGGGTGAGATAAGCCAGAAGCCGGGCCAGTAGCCGACGCCGGCCGTGGGGTTGGGCTGCACGATGGAGGCGGTGACCATCATTTCGCCACCGGCCGGCGCCGCGAACTGGCTCCTCGTCTGAATCCGGCCCGAGGTCCAGGTCATGCCCTGGAGCAGCGGGACGATGAAGAGGTGCCCCTGCCCGTCGAGGTGGACGTTGGCGGCGGAACTGGTCATCTTCTCGACCTCGCCGGTGCCGAACACACCCTGGCCGGTGTCGTAGGCCCAGTCGGCGGTGCTGGGCTGCTGCCCGGCGGGCCCGGTGAACGAGTCGGCCCAGGCCTGCGTCCAGCGGGTGCCCAGGATGACCGCTGTCTTCGGGGCAGACGCCACACTGGGCGGACTGGTGGAGGGTGCAGCGGCGCTCGGGCTCTGCTGCGGGGGCAGGGACGCCGACGTGGCCGCGGAACAGGCCAGCCCGGACGTGGTGGCAAGGAGGCCGATCCCGAGGGCCAGCAGGCGTGACAGACGTGGAGTACCGGCGCTCACCGAGCTTCCTCCTCATCACGGCGCTGGCCGTGCCGATCCGGTCAGGCAGGCGGATTCGGCACGATCCCGGATGTCCCCCCGCGAAATCGTAGCGGTGCTGTCACCGGCCTGCCGGGCGTTGAACAATTCCCATTCACCGGGCTGAAAGGGCCGCCGCCGCGGGCGGGCCGCAGCCGGGCCGCAGCCGGGACCGAGGTTGCCGGCGCCGGTCCCCGGGGAAGGTAACCGCCGTGGATATAGAGGTCGTCGCCTTTGACGTGTTCGGCACGCTCGTGGACTGGCACACCAGCATCACGGCCGCGCTGCAGGAGGTGGGCGGCCGGGCTGGGATCGACGCTGACTGGCCGGCCGTCGCCAGCGCGTGGCGGGCGCTTTACCACCCCACCCTCAGCCAGGTCGTCCGCGGGGAGCTGCCGTTCCAGTCGCTGGACGCCCTGCACCGCAGGATGCTCGACGAGGTGGCCGGCTCGCGGCAGCTGCCGCTGAGCGACGCCGACCGGGAGGAACTGGTCCGGGCCTGGTACCGGCTGACTCCGTGGCCGGATACCGTACCCGGCCTGACCCGGCTGCGGGACCGGCACCTCCTCACCCCGCTGTCCAACGGCGGGATGGGCCTGCTGACGAGGCTGGCCCGGGCAGCGGAGCTGCCGTTCGACTGCATTCTGTCCGCGGAACTGGCGCGGACCTACAAGCCGGACCCGCGCGTGTATCACCTCGTCCCCGGCTACCTCGATGTGCCACCGGAGAAGGTCATGATGGTCGCGTGCCATCCCAGCGATCTTGAGGCCGCCGCCCGGGAGGGCCTGCGGACCGGATATATCCCGCGCCCGCTGGAGTGGGGACCGGGCGGCTCGGCGCCCCCTCCCCCGGACGGCGTCGATGTGGCCGCCAGCGACCTGCTTTCCCTCGCGAAGCTCATCTGACCGGCGCAGACCTCGTCGCGAAAGTCCCGGCTGAGACGGGTTAGCGGTCCGCAGACCGGGAGCAGGCCGCGTGCGAGCCGAACAACCTGGTCCCCGGCATCGCCTTGTCCCCGGACAAGATGCTGCTGGCCCGCGGGTTCTCCTACGCTGACGCGCACCGCGCCCGGCTCGGGGTCAACTACAAGCAGATCCCGGTCAACTCCCCCAAGGTCCCGGTGCACAGTTACAGCAAGGACGGGGCCATGCGGATCCAGAACGTCTCGGACCCGGTGTGCGCGCCGAACTCCAAGGGCGGCCGGGCCGCCGACAGCGAGCACGTCAAGACGGTGGGCTGGTATTCCGACGGGGAGATGGCCCGCTCGGCCTCTACCCCGCACGAGCAGGACGACGACTGGGGCCAGGCCGGCACCATGATCCGCGAAGTCCTCGACGACGCGGCCCGCGAGCGGCTGGTCAGCAACGTGGCCGGGCACCTGCTCAACGGCGTGACCGAGCCGGTCCTGCAGCGTGCCTTCGAGTACTGGCACAACGTGGACAAGAACCTCGGCGACAAGATCGAGCACCAGGTCCGCGCCAAGCAGCATGCGAAGGACCCCAAGGCCGCCGAGCAGGCCAACCCGGCCCGCAGCAGCATGCAGGCCAAGGCCTGACCGAACGGAACACGCGCTCCGGCCCGGCGCATCCTCATAGTGCGAGTGCGGCGGGCCGGACGGCCCTCAGCGCCAGATTGTCGGCCTTTCCGCCGCTCAGCCAGGGCAGATGGGCCGCGTGGGCGCGGCTATGCGGGTACGGCACAGGGCACCGGACCGCTCATCGCGATGACGTCGAACGGTCCGGGGCGGGATTCATACTGATCGTCGGGGATGGACGGCAGCGTGAAGGATCGCCACTGGCCACCGAGTTGGTCCAGAGAATCGCCCGGCTTCAGCGTTCCATCGGCAAAGATCGCCACCTGATTCGTCACACTGCAGTCCCAGCCGAGTTCGGCCAAGCTGCACAGCATTCCGTGCGACGGCTGCCCGCGGTAGGTCCGGCGGCGCATCTTGCGGCCGTTCATTTTGGCCGGGTCGAGTATGCGGGAGCCGGGAGGGGCCACGGGCACCAGGCAGCCCTTCCGGACCACCTTGCCCAGACCGCCGAAGACAATCTGTACTGGGTCGCCATGGCCAAGGTAGACGTGGGCGAGCCAGATCTTTTCAGCACGCGGATGATCCCGGACGTCGGCGACCTCGCCGACGATGACTCCGCGAATCGACATAGCCTCAATTGTACATGTGGCCACCGGTGTGGCCAGAAGAATCTAGAGTGGCTCCCCAGAACTCCAGAACTTCCCGAATGTCTCCGTCGCACGCCGCAAATGCACAGGATCAAGCAGCATGTCACTATCAGAATCCGTGTTGGGGCGCATTGCGCATCCGAACCAGCCGTCTTTGTCAAAATAAGAAATGAACTGTGCATGCAGAGCCGCCTCATGGCGCCGCATCTCGTTAATATCCAGCTGATAGAGAACAGCGCCCGTAACCACGGGCTCGCTGGTACGCCGGAAAGCGCAGTATTGGTGTACTTGATCCCCGCCAACCTGCCGGGCCAGAAGTTGACGAAAGTTGGCAACGATTTCGTCAGGCACGTAATCTTCATCAGGAATAAGAAATCTGTACCTGACTTGCTTCCGCAGGTTTTCAGCTACCACATCCAGGAAGCGACCAGCTGTCACGCCTCCCTTAGCAGGAATGACGTCGAACGCAAGGTTCAGGCTGAAAATGTCAGCCTGGCGGCAGTACTTTTCAATCCGGAGCATCTCATCATCGTGCACCAGGCCCTCACGGATCACAGTCGATGCGCCAATTAGTTCGGCCGCTACGTCGTTAATCTGATCAGCGAGGACACGCCCAATGCGAGCGACGATCGCCGAGTGCCGACTGGTACGCGCCTGGACCTCGGACAGCGCGAAGTCTACGAATCGAAGCGTGGGTTCGTAATCCGTCTCCTGGGTGCCTCCGGCGACCTTGCCGTACACCAGGTAGTCGAGGCTGACACCGAAGAAGTCAGCTAGTGCTATCAGCTTGCTGAAGCTGGGCCGCGTCTGGTCTCGCACGTACTGCGACAGAGCGGCTGGGCTGATGTCGAGCTGCGTCGAGATCTTTTTTCGGTTCCGGGCGTATCCACGGTCCTCGATCAGTCGCTCCAGCATCTCCCCGAGCTTGATTTCGCGCTGTTGCACTTTCATCCCACCTCTGCCGTGTGCCCAATACAGCCTGCCACGTCGCATTGTGTTATAGCCAGACTTAATGATCGTTAAGCCTTGCTGGATCAGATGGCGTAAGCGTCGAACGAGCCGGGAAGATTACAGCTGAGCAGGCCATACATGGCGTACCGAGCGAGGAGAACTAGATGCCGGAGACCGCGGGACGGACGCTGGAAGAACATGCGTGGCCAAGCCCCTCGACGAACGAGCGCGACGATGGCCAGCTCCCCTGAGGGCAGCTTCTCTGAAGGCAGCCCACCGGGCTTCCACGAGCAACTGCTGAAGCTCTGCACCGACCCTGGGATCTGGCGGTTTGCCCTGCGCCGGGCGGGGCACCGCGATCTCGCCGAAGACGCCATCCAGGAGACCTACTACTCCGTCAGCCGGGTGAAAAACCCGGAACATATCAGGGATGTCCGTGCCTTCTTCTGCCGGTCCCTGTCGCACGAGATCAGCCACCAGCGCGGACAGCAGACGCCCGTGCCGGTGGAGGACACTTTCGTCACCGCCACCGGACCGGGCAGTCCTTCGCCGGCCACCGCACCGCAGCGTAGCGTCGAGGACACCGCCATCTGGCTCGTGCTGACCGAAACGTGGCTCAAGCGATTCCGGCGCGAACGCGCGCGGCTCGAGGCCCTGGTCGCGGGACGTTCAGCCAACCCGCGCCGCTACCGTCAGGTGATCGTGGCGGTGACCGAACAGCTGCTGTGCGCCGCCGCTTCGAGCTGTGTCAGCTGGGCCGACAGCAACGAGGCCCTGCAGGCCGCTTATCCGGCGTGGCTGGATGAGGACGGCTGTGACCTGGCCACGATCTACCAGCGCCTCAGCCGGGCGCGCCGGGATGTCCGCCTTCTGCTGACGTCCATCGTCAACCGGGCGGACTTGTCTCCGTTATCCGGCCGGGGCCAAGCGGCCTGGGCCAGAGCATCATGCCGCGCATAACGCAGCGATCGGTACAGATTGCTGTCAGGTTCTCCTCCGGACCGGCTCGTGTCTTCCAGTAGATCCGTAAAGGAGGCAGATATGACCGTCACCACCGTGGCCGGGGCCGATGGGCCCGCCGGTCCCGACAGGCCGGAGCACGAGCACCGGGACCCGGTGCTCGACGCCCAGGCGAGCGCGGCCCTCTCCGTTCTGCTGCGCGACCATCCCTCCGTCGCCGGGGAACTGGAAGAAGCGGTCCGAGCGCACACTCACCTCCTCGAACTACGCCAGCGCGCTGCCCGGGCGGCATCCGCCGCCACCGAGGCCAGCCGGCGGGTGGCCAGCCTGGCCGCGAAGCTCGACCCGTCGGGCCACCGTGTGCTCGGATTCACCGCGGGCGCCATCCTGGTCACCGTGGTGATCCTGCTGGACGCCGTGCCGCTTAACTGGGCCGCGGAAGCGTTCGGCCTGGACGCCATGGGCAGCCTTCTGGTCACGGGGATCCTGCTGCTGGCGTCGGTCGCCGCCATGGCCGCCATCGAGATGACGCGCAACGGTCAACGGCGCCGCATCGTCCTGGCCGTCCTGCTGCTGGCCTTCCTCGCACTGGTCATCCTGCGCACTGAGTTCCTCACCACGGTCGCGGCCGAAGCGGTTCCCGCGGCGGTCCTGCAGTCGGTGCTGCTGAGCGCCATTTCGGCTGGGCTGGTCCTCTGCGGATCGGCGATCATCGCCCGGACCCGGCACCTCAGCCTGACCCGCGCCCGGGTTGCCGCCCGGCAGGCCCGCGACGCGGCCGCCGCCGCCCAGCAGGCCGAACGGCGGGCGTCCGACATGATGGAACGGCACATGGGCGCGCTTCGTCAGATACTGATTCCGTGGACGCTGGGCTCGCCAGCGCCTGACGGTGCCGGCCACGCGAGCTGGGTCGCGGCTCTGGACCGCGCGGTTCGCGCCTTGTTTCCCGGGCTGTGAGCATGCCCGAGGGCAAGGCCGGGAGAGGAGTCGCGGCCATGGCGGATGGCGGCCTCACTCCGGCGTACGAGAGCGAAACCGGTCAGGTCGTGCTGGAGGGCATGCCGACCGGGGCGGCCGGTGAAGCCGGGCTGATTCCCGTTCCCGGCCTGGAATTGGTCTTCGACTGCGCGGACGGCCGCCTGGCCCGGGTGGTCGTCGACAGCAACGATTCGGGTGGGCAACCCGGGCTGGACGTATCCGTCACCGGGGTGCTCAAGAACGTCTTCGGGCAGATGGCCCCGGCCGCCGTGCGGAGGGCAGCCACGCAGGGCGGGAAAAAACGCGCGCTGTCACCGAATCCGCACCTGTCCGCGGTCTGGTCCCGGCTGGCCCGGCTCGACTTCACCCGGGCCACCAGTCCCGTCCCGTCCTCTTCCCCGCTGTGGGCAGCCGAGGCCGCCCAGCTGGCCAGGAAGGGCGGGCTGCATGGCCGGGCCCGGGCTGAGGCCCGGCGGGCCGCGGCCGGGCTGGCCGAGATCCTGAAACTCGCCCCCGTCTCGGCATCCCTGGCCGACATCGCGCTGCTCGTCGCTGATCTGGCCGAGCCCGAGCAGCCGGATGCGGCCCGCCGGCTACGGGACAGCGCCAGGAAGCAGCACGCCGGGTCGCCAGGCCCGTGGCCCGCGAGGCACACGGCCGGCCCTGGCCGTTCCCGCGGATCGGGGGGACCTGCCCGCGCCGCAGGGCCATCGCCCGGTCCCGGTTCAGGGTCTCTCACCGTTCCCGGTCTGCAGTGGTCGCTCGATGCGGGACTCATGCCGGCCGGAGTATTCCGCCCGGGCCTCTCCCCGCTGTCCGATCTGTCCGTCTCCTACGGGAACGGGCGGAACCAGGTCATCGTGGAGGCGACGCTGGTGCCCCAGCCGGACGCCGGCGCGCTGAGCCGGTGCCGGGCCCGCCTCGTCGATCCCCTGGTCCGGCGGGTTCTGGCGTCCGCGCCGCTCGTCACGTGCGGATCCCGGGCCCGGGCCGAGCTGACGCCCGCGTTCCCCCTTGATGAACTGGCGGAAACGTGGATCGAGGTCGTGGACGACGAACACCGGGTGGTGCACGGCGAGCGGCTGCACCGGATTCGGCGGGCGCTCCGTTGGGCCGATGCCGCGCTGCGCGCCGAGCGGCGGCCCGCGGGCCTCGAGGCGCTGGCGGCCGGCCAGGATTGGCGGGCACTGGCCGCATCGGCCTGGGAGCACTGCCACTTCGACTGGCAGGCCGCCGGTGACGCGGACCGCGCCTACCTCGCGGACCACCGCTTCGCAGCGCTGGCCCCGGGCGAGCCGATCCCGGTTCGCGAGCCCGTCTCGTCCTGGGCCGCGGAAGTGGCCGAGCACCCCGGGCTCACCGAACCGGCTTTTCTTGCCGAGACTCTGGCGAGCTGAGCACTGGGGCCCGGGCTCACGACTCGTCGATGACCACCACCACCCGGCGGTTGGCTGCCGATGGACCCGGTGCCACCAGGTCGGTCGCGCCATGTCCAACCACTACCAGAGCCGACGGCGGCACTCCGTGGGCTTCGAAGAACGCGGCCACGGCAGCCGCCCTGGCCTGGGACAGGCTGTTGTTCCGGCTCATGCTGCCCGTGGCCGATGCATACCCGTTGACCACGGCGGTGGCCCCCGGCCGGCGGAGCAGCGCAAGAAGAGGCGTCAGCACGTGGCTGGCGCCCGGCAGGAGCGCCGCGCTGTCGTTGGGGAACAAGGCGGGCCCGGACAAGGTCTCGGTCACGGCCTGCTGGTTCAGCCCGGCGGTGACGAGGTGGTCCGCCTGAGCCGTCGTGGCCTCCGCGCCGAGTACGGCGGCCCGGGCGGCCCCGGCCCCCAGAACTTCCGCCTGGGCCGCACTGACGGCGGCCGCCGTGGACACGCCGGGCGTGATGACGATGACGTCATCTCCGGACAGCTGCCCGGCCGACAGTGAGCCGCTCAGGCTCGCCGCGTACAGGACGACGACGCACCGGGCACCGACGTGGCTGCCGGCCTCGGCCAGTCCGGCCACCACGCTGCTCGCGGCCGCCGCCTCGCCGGCGAGATCAACGTCCCCGCCCTGGACGGTGCGGGGAATGCGCAGGCCATGGGACCAGGCGGCAGTGGCCGCCGCGGTCCGGGCCGTGACCGCCCTACGGCCGGCCGCCACCTCCGCGTTCCACCGCTCGACCTGCTTGCGGTACACCGCCGACTGATAGGAACTTGCGTCCGGGCCCGGGGCGGCCGGCCTGCCGGGTGCCACCACCGTCACCGGCCCCGGCGCCTGCGCGGTAACCACCGGGCCGGGCGGCGTGCCCGGGGTCACGATGTCCAGGTATTCGCTGGGCTGTGCCGTCGCAATCACCGTCCGAGCCAGGTTCGCGCCGCTTACCGTGGGGCCCGCGATCATGACGAGGGCCGCCGCCGGGACGTGCTCGGTCAGCCGAGCGGGGGAGGCGGAGCCGTTGCCCGCGGCCGCGCCGGGCAAGGCGACGAGGCCGCAGCCAGCGGTGGCGAGCGTGCTAACGGCCGCCGCGGCGGCCAGGCAGTTCCGGTAGCCGGTTTTCCTCATGCGCATGCCTCCTGCCGGTGACCTGTCATAGGAAACGAGCCGCCGCCGCGGCCTACCTGACAGCGCCACCCTGACAGCGCCACCCTGACCGCGCCACCCTGACAGCGCCGCCCCCGACAGCGCCGCCCCTGAAAGTGCCGCTTCGGCGGAGACTGTCAGGCGGGTGCCGCACGTGCCTCTGACTGAGCAGAACCATGACCGGCCGGAGGGAGAAACGATGACGGCTGCTGCGCCACCACCTTCCGACATCCTGGGCCGCCTGCTGACCAGTCACCCCGAGGCGGCCAGCCTGCTCGCGGAAGCCAGTCACCGCCGGGCCCTGGCCGAGCATTCCGCTCTGGTCACGGTCCGCACGTTTCAGACGATGCAGGCCGCACGGCTCGGTTACGAGCAACTTGCTCACCGGCTCGACCCCCGCCGTCAGCGGCCTACGACCGTCCCTGCCGGGCTGGCCATCCTGGCCGGCGTCGCGGCCGGCCAGGCGATCATCAGCGGGGCCGAGCTCACCGGGGTGCTCCGCGCACCGATGATCGTGCCTACCGCGGTCGCGGTGACAGCGGCCTGGCTGACGGGGGCCTGGCTCGCCGCCCTGGCCGAGCGGGACGGCCGCCGGGGCCTGCTGACGGTCATCACCATCGTGACCAGCGGGGCGAGCCTGATGCTGGCGGCGCTGCACGTCCTGATGACGCTACCCCGCTGGCCGCCGGTGTGGCGGGCCGCCGGCGCCACCGTGCTGGGCGGTGTCCTCATCATCGCCCTGACCGCAGGGGCGGCCGTGCTGATGGCCCGGATAGAACCATCCGCGGTCTTCTCCAGACGGCGCACCTGGAAGCGCGCGCATGCCGAGTACCACGCGGCGGTCCGGCGGGAACAGGCCGATACCGAGGCGGCCACGCTGGCGGGTGAAGCGTGGCTGGGTCTGGTCCGCAGCCAGACCGCCGCGGTTGCCGGGCAGGAGGATGTGCTGCGCGACGTCGTCACACTCGCCCTGACGCTGCAGGAAGCGGGGCGGCCCCGCCTGGCACCGGTCCCGCCGGGCAGCGAGCCCGGCGGGCAGGCGGGCCCGGCGGGACCGTCAGCGCAGGAGTAACACCGGTAGCCGGCTCAGGTCGTCAGGACGGCGGCGGGGGCCGGGACGCCCAGGCGGCGGGCGAAGCCGGGCGGGATCAGGATGTCCTCCGGGGTCAGGTCGTGGACGGAAGAACGTCCCAGGCCCAGCAGCACCGAGTTGATCCCGCCGCTCAGGATGTCCAGCACGTTCTCGACGCCCGCCTGGCCGTTGGCGGCCAGGCCCCACAGGTAGGCCCGGCCGATCATGACGGCCCGGGCGCCCAGGGCCACCGCCTTGACCACGTCGCTGCCGCGGCGGACCCCGCCGTCCAGCAGCACCTCGACTTGGTGGCCGACGGCTTCGGCGACGGCGGGCAGCGCGCGGATGCTCGCGGGCGTCCCGTCCAGGTTGTTGCCGCCATGGTTGGACACCGAGATCGCGGTGACCCCGGCGTCGACCGCGCGGCGGGCGTCATCGACCCGCATCACGCCCTTGAGCATGAACGGGCCGCCCCACTGCTCGCGCAGCCACTTGACGTCTTCCCAGGTCGGCAGCGGCGTCTGCATCCATTGCCCGTACGCGCCGAAGAAGTTCGGCGGCGGTTCGCCCGGCTCGGCCAGGTTCGGCACGGTGAGGTCGGGGAAACCGCCGGCCCTCGCCCAGGTGAGCAGCCACGGCACGCGGACGATGCATTCGGGCGCGAGCCGCAGCATCGCCTTGAGATCGATCTTCTCCGGTATGACCGGGCTGCCCCAGTCCCGGCCATACGAGAAGGACCAGTCGAGTG
>CAWGPP010000021.1:0-90632 GCA_963824545.1 uncultured Actinomycetes bacterium
CGATGACCTCCGGACCTGCGAGCAGCGGCTCACCGCCGTGCAGGGCGACCTGCACGCTACCGAGCCGGTGCGCGTTCGCGTGCTGGCCGATCCGCATCGCCGCCGCGTCGATGGTCGCCAGGCTCATCCGCCGGGGGCGCTCGCGCCAGGTCTGGTCCGGCCCGGTGTACACGTAGCAGTAGTCACAGGCCAGGTTGCAGCGGCTGGCCACCTTGAAGACGAAATCATGCAGTGAGCCTGCCTGCGGGAAGGCACTGCTCATCGCAGATGGCTGTCGAAGCCAGCGACCAGCCCGGTGCCGCGCTCGCCCTCGCGCTGTACCTTTTCCACGGCACGGCGCAGCACCGGCCGGTCCGTGATGTCATCCGGGTCGAGACCGCTCGCCGAAGGCCCGCACAGCCGCGCGATTCGTTCCAGCGTGATGCCGGACAGGTCGACGAGGGGGGCGGCTTCGTCAGGGTCAGGCTCGGTCAACTCGCGGCCTCCGCACTGTTCTGAACGTTTTCCCGATTATGTCTCGATTGTGTCCCCTCGGCTACTGTGCGGCTGCTGCGGGTCGCTTCCCGGCCGCGTCGACCTTGGCCGGCACCGGCAGTTGCGGCGGCGCAGGCGCGGTCGGCTTCTGAGTATCAGGATCCGCTTCGGGCAACCGTTCCTGGAGGGCCGTCCGGCGGCGCCTGAGTTCCTTCCGGTTCAGCGGCTGCGCGCGGTACAGGGTGCCGGAGCCCATCAGCTTGACGGCGACGGGGACGGCGAGCAACGCGGCTACCAGCACCCACCCGTTCCAGCAGGTTTCCGCTGCGATGACGGTGATCGCGATGGGTGCGCGGGCGGTGGCGCCGAGGCATGCGGCCATGCCGACGGCCGCCAGCAGCGCCGGCGATGCCGGCACCACCGTGTGTACCCCGGCCATCTCGCTGAGCCGCCACAGCGCGGCTCCCGCGGTCGCGCCGACGACCATACCGGGGCCGAAGACGCCGCCGGAGCCGCCGGAGCCGATCGACAGTGACGTGCCGAGAATCTTCGCCAGTGGCATCGCGATCAGCACCAGCAGCGACAGGTGCAGCACCCGCTCCGGGCTGAGCACGTCCTGGATGGTGCCGTACCCGGTGCCCAGCACGCCGGGGACGACCAGGCCCAGCGCCCCCGTCGCCAGTCCCGCGAGGCCGGCCCGCAGCGGGCGCCACGTCCGCCATCTGCGGAAGAGCCCCCTGCGGAAGAGCCCCGCGGCGCCGTAGAACGTCGTGGCGTAGAGCCGGGCCAGCCCGCCGCAGATGAGCCCGAGCACCGGAAAGATCGCCAGCTGGCCAAGCCCGGTGATATGCATCCCCGGCACATGGCCGAACATGGGCGTCCACCCGTACACCCAGGAGAACAGTGCCCACGCGACAACCGAAGCGATCAGCGAGGGAATCGCCATCGCCCATTCGCGGTCCTTGCGGAACAGCAGTTCGACGCCCAGGAGTGCCCCGCCGAACGGCGCGCGGAAGATCGCTCCCACTCCGGCGGCCAGCCCCGCGGTGACCACGGTGCGCGCTTGGTCATAATCCAGCCCCGCCCACTTGGCGATGAACGATGCTGACGTGGCTGCCATCTGCGCGGTCGGTCCCTCGGTGCCCCCCGAACCGCCGGAACCGATGGTGATCGCCGACGCGACCATCTTGACCGGCATGGCCCGGAGTCGCATCCCCGCGGGATCGGTGTTGATCGCGCGGATCGCCACGTCGGTGCCGTGTCCCTCGGTCTCCGGTGCCACGCGGAAGACCAGCAGAGCGGCTACCAGCGCTCCGGCTCCCGCCAGCAACGGGATCGCCCACGCCCGCGTGAATCCGCTCGCTATGTGAAAACCGCCTGGGCTCGCCGCGATCGTCGCCGGGTGATATCCCCCGAGGGAACCAAGCAGGAACCGGGTACACCAGTCCACGCTGCCATAGAAGACGATGGCCATCACGCCGGAGATCACGCCGATGCCCACGCCGAGCAGGATCCGCCTCGGCAGGGACCGCCAGGTGCGCGGGGATTTCATCGCAGCGACGCTTCCAGTTTTCGGGCCGCCCGGTAACGGGGGTGCCCACGCGGGAGGGATGGCAGCACATCGGTCAGGATGGCACGCGCCTCAGCGTCCCGGCCTTCAGCCGCGTACGCACGAGCCAGTTCCAGGCGCGCGGTCAGTGTATCGGCATGCCCGGTGCCCAGTGCGGCCGTCAGCTCCGTGATCGCCTCGGTCAGCAGATGGCGTGCTTCGATCAGGTCACCGCGGTGTCCGTCGAACCCGAACCGGTCGATCAGCGAGGCCGCGAGCACGGTCTGCCGCCGCGGACTCTCCGGATCCTCGGGCACCGTCTCGCCCATCGCCTGGCGCAGCATCCTGACGGCTTCGTCCGCGTAGAACTTCCGGCCCGTGGCCACGGCCAGCTCCCGCATCGCCATCCCTTCCCCCGTCAGGTACGCGCCGGTCTCCGGGTGCCCGGGCGGGGCCAGGTCGGCCGCTTTCCGGTAACTGTCCGCAGCCTCTCGCCAGGCGGTGCTTTCGCCGCGGGTCTGGCCGCGATCGAGCAGCGCGGCCCCGAGCCCGGCGTACCGTTCGGCCAGATCGCGCGCCCGGACGCCGTACAGCTCCTCCTCGCCGTCCCCGCTGAGCTCGATGGCGTGCCGCATGAAGTCGATGGCTTCGTCCAGGTCCGCTTCCCAGGATTCCACAGAACCAGCAGTGGTGTCTGCCCCGGCGGGTCCGCGACGGTACGCGGCACGTGCCCGCAGCGCCGTGCTCAGGTCGGTGAGCAGCTTCGCGTGGCCGTCGCGCGTCAGCGGCTGGTGCGCCGAGGCCCGCCGGAGCCGGGCAATGGCGTTGTCGAGGTCCTCCGGCGTCCCGCGGCGCAGCAGCAGATCGGCGAGCGTGGCGGCGTAGCGCGGGAAATCCTTACTGCTTTCCCGGACGTGTCCCGCCGCCAGCGAGGCCGCGGCCACGGCCTCCTCCAGATCGGCGGGCGAACCGGCGCGGGCGTTCCGCAGACCGAGCACGGTCGCGAGCTGCTCCAGTACCGCGGGCTCCGCGGGCCCGGGCCCCACGTCCCGGACCGCCTGGCGCAGCACATCGATGGCCTCGTCCAGGTCCTCGGGATCGGCGAGCGCGAGATAGCGCGTCCGGAGGGCCGTAGCCAGCTCCAGGGCCGTGGTGAGGTCCGATACCGGAGCGGCCGTCCATTCCGGATAACGTGCCGCCGGGCGCGGCGCTGGGGCGGGACGCCGGAGGACGGCGATCGCCGCGTCGATGTCGGTGATCCGGCCGGTGCGCTGGTAACGACGGATCAGCGTGGCGGGCAGCTCGGTGCCGGCGCCGGTCTCCTGAAGGGGCGGTCCTTCGTCGGAGACGTTGCTGAACGCTCCGGTGATGCGTTCCAGCAGCTGCGTGGAGATTTCCGCGAACGGCCTGTTCGTGGCGGAGATCACCGTCTGCGCCCCGGGGACAGGGACGACGCCCGCGAACTCGTCGGCGCCCCGGCCGAACCGTGCGTTCAGCTCACGGGACACCGTTGCCAGCACGCGGCGGGCGTCGGCACGCCCGAGTCCGCTCAGCAGCAGATCCCGCACACCGGGCGCGAACTCGTAGCGCCAGCGCCGCGATTCGTCCGGGTTGCCGGAGACGCCGCGGGTGGTGACGAGTCCGCCGAGCAGCACCTCGGCCAGATGGGATGGCCGGCTGCCGGGCAGCATGGCCTGCTGGACGTGCCGCATGACCGGCAAGCTGAGCGGCGCGGCGGCCAGGTAAGACGCCAGGCGCTGCGCCTCAGGGCTGGCCTGTTCGACGAAGTGCCGGACCCGGTCTTCGGCGGTAGCGTCGGCCGGTTCCGGCGCGGGTGCGGAAGATTCCGGGGCCGGGTGCGCGGGTGCGAGGCTGACCATGCAGTCCAGCGTCGTGCCCTGGGCGACGCCGACGAGCCGGGCCCAGCCGCGCAGCCAGTCGGGCCCGATCTCCAGCACCGGAACGGGAACGGGCGGAGGTGTCGCGGCGTTCCTGGCGGCGTCCAGCATCCGGTGCCAGCGCGCCGCGCGCCCGCGCGGTGTGAACGCGAGCTCGGCGTTGGGCGCGGCCTGGCGGGCGGCAGTCAGGCGTCCCCGGACGGGACTCAGGGCGGTGCGCGGCCACAACTGCTGGGGGAGTGGCTGCAAGATCGCGACTGGGCCGGCGGAACCCCACATGCGCAGCGTCCGCGCCATCGCGCCGGAGTACCACGCCGAGCCGGCGCCGTCGGTGAGCACCAGAATCACCCGCCTGCCCGTCGGGTCAAGCAGTTCCGCAGGGTCGCGAGGCACCGGATTGGCCCGAGCCGAGCGAGAGATCCCCAGCACCCGGCCGCGATCGCCATGCACGTACCACCGTTGCAGGTCGCGGAATGCCGCGAGGCGCTGCAGCAGGACGACAAGCTCCGCCTCCAGCTTAGCCCAGACGGCCATCGCCGGCCCGGTATCCACGACGAGCGCGAGCGAGAATCGTCGTTCGCTTCCGGCGCGCAGCACTGGCATCAGCGCTCCGCTGCGCGCGGTCGCGTCGATGGTGGCGGCCTCGTCCAGCGTACGGCGCCTGATGTCGGGTGCGCGGAGCTTCAGCGGCCGCAGCGCCCGGATCAGCGCGAGGCTGCCGGGCAGCGCGGTGCTCGCAGGAACCGGAACGGGTATGCCAGTGCCGGTGAGGCTGGTCCAGCCTGGGCCGGGTGCGGCGGGAAGGTGGACGGGTCGCCGGTCCGAGGGTGCGCGCGGTGTCCCGGATTCCCGATCGCCGGCTCCGTCCGGTGGCTCAGCTTCTGGTTCCCGCCCGGGCGGCGCGGGTGGCGGCCGATCGCCCGGCGCCTGCCGCGCGGGCGGAGCCGCGTAGCCGGCGAGCCAGAGTGCCTCGGCGATCTCGAGCGGGGTAACGTCCAGACCCGACCTGGTCAGCAGGTCAACGAAGCCTGCGACGTCCATGAGGCGCCTCGATCAGGTGAGCCGGTCGAGGTGGCGAAGCAGCAACTGCGCGAGGCGCGTGCGATCGGCCCCTGGTTCGCGCGCGGCATACGACGTCAGGTACACGGCGTTCAGCAATTGATCAGCCGCCAGGTCGCCTTCGCTGCGCCGGGCCACGAACTCCCCAAGCAGATCTTGCCCAGCGGCGGCGAGGTCCGGGCCGAGGTGGCTGGTGACGATTCCGGCGAGCTGCTCGGGGCTGGGCACCGGAAGGTCAAGCCGCAGGCAGCGTCGCATAAAGGCGGGCGGGAACTCGCGTTCGCCGTTGCTCGTCAGGACGATGAACGGAAACGCCTTGCACAGCACCTGCCCGTCGTGCAGCATGACCCGATCCCCGGCGTCCTCGGTCAGCACCTTTACGTCGGGCGCGCGGTCGGCGATCCGGGCGAGTTCGTGGACGGGGTAGGCCGGATACTCGAAGAGGTTGAGCAGGTCGTTCGGCAGGTCGACGTCGCTCTTGTCGATCTCGTCGATCAGCAGGACACGTGGCCGCCCAAACGGGAGCAGCGCGGTGCCCAGCGGGCCGAGCCGGATGTAGTCGCCAATGCCGGACACGTCGGCGGTGCCGTCCTGGCCACCCGGGTTCACGTCCTGGAGGCGGCCGATGGCGTCGTAGGAGTACAGGCCTTCGCCCAGGGTGGACCGGCTGGTGATCGGCCAGCGCAGTACCGGGCCCAGCCCCAGCTCATACGCGACCGAGTAGGCCAGCGACGACTTGCCGGTTCCCGGCTTGCCGGTGACGAGCAGCGGGCGGCGCAGGTAGAGCGCGGCGTTGACCAGCTCGACCGCCTCGGGATCGGGCCGGTAGGAGCTGGCGATCCGCAGGTCGCCCAGCTTGCCGCGCCAGGGGCCGTCGCTGCTGTCCGGCCCCGGAGCCTGCGGGACCGCCCGCGCGGGGGCTCCGTCAAAGGTTCGCCAGGGGGGTGGCGGCGGAAGAGCGTCCGCTCCCCCGTGCGGTTCGCCCGTGCCACGGTAGATCAGCCAGTCCGTCAATGTACAGCCAGCCCTCGTGGATGCGGTCCTCGATGCGGATTGTCCCATAGCAATACGCTTTCGCTCAATGTTCCGGGCGAAAGACGCAGGTCCTTCAGTTTCTCTGGCAGTACGTGAACGGGCTCCGTTGACACTTTCTTCCTGGCGGCCCGCCGGAAAAGCATACCGTCGCAGGGGCCGTTGTTCATGCTGTTGCCAGTGTTATCGTGCGCCGGGCAGCGGGTCTGCCGCCAGAGCGCCACGCGTACCCCCGCGTCCAGCGCCGCGCTGAGCGCTTCGCTGTATACGCTGGCCGGTCCGGGCATGCCGAGTGCCGCGCGTTCGATTTTCGCCTCGAACCAGCGATAGAGCTGGCTTGGTGTGCGCCGGTCGATGCAGCGAAGCCACCGTAGTGGCGTGGTGTCCTGCGTGCTGAGCCGGTCCCATTTAACCTTCGCATGGTTGCGGTCCTCCGCGTCGTTGAAGCGTTCCCAGTCGCGGATGACGACCGGGTAGCGGTATCCGAGCAGCACATATGACTTACGGAAGACCGGCCACAAGTGGATTGGCTCGTCGAATAGGTCAGGGGGCACGATGAATTCGACGATCACATGCTCACCGGGGAGTTCGCCAAGTTCCGCGGGCAGTTTCTCTCGGAGCCTGGCTATGATTTCGGTTATTTCGAGCGGTTCGTTTTCCCGCTCGATCAGGACTACGTCCGCGCGGTTACGCCAGACCGTGTAGACATAGTGGCCGGGTGCGCGGTCGCAGGGCTCGAGTTGGATGACCACGGATAGGGGGTCGAACTCCGTCCCGATGTGCCGCGTGGCGTGCCCGGAGCTGGCTCGCCAGTTACGCAGTATTTCGCGGCTGCCCTGCCGTGCCGCCTCCGCGGTCGACCAGTCGCGAAGGTCCGTTCTGAGCACCGGGTGGCTGGCGGCCAGCATCTCGGCGAAGATGATCACTGGATGCGGCCTGTCCCGCTCGTGCAGCCGATCGGTCAGGCGCAGCGCGACATCGCGCAGCTCTCGCAAGGGTCCCGGATCGGGGTGCAGCAGCGTACCGGCGCACTCACGGTATAGCTGGCCCAGCCGGGCCGGATCGGCTTCGTGAAGAAGGGCGACCAGCCCGAGCAGTTCGGCTTCGCTGTCCGGTGGCAGCAGGGCCGCGGCGCCCCGGGGCCTTGTGTCCCAGAGTGCCCGCTGCGCCAGGACCCAGTTGCGTTGGCCGTCATGGTAACGGTCATGGGACCGGAGCATCCCGCCCGCGACGCTGCCGGGCAGGTTATAGGCGAGGCTGATGGGGACCGCATAGCCGTCCTGTTCGGGACCCGCCAGTTTCGCTACGCCGCAGACCTCGCCGTTGGTGAGGTCGAGTACCGGGCCGCCGGACATCCCCCGCCCGAATTTCTCGTTCTTCAGGCGCATCAGGTACAGGAACTTTCCCGTGTACTCCATTGTCGCGGAGGAGAAGTCGCCGGGAACATCCCCGAACGGCAGGCGCCGGCTGGCCGCTACCATGTGCGAGCCCTCCTCGGGCTCGCCCGAGCCAAGCCGGACGCACGGATGTGCGATGTCGTTTTCCAGCTGGATAACGGCGAGGTCGGGCTCCGGCCAGATCGTGGCCGGGTTGTCCTCGCCGTCCTTGCCAGGCGGCGGAGACGGGCTCGCATAGATGACCGTGCCCGACCACGGGCCGCCGTGCCATTGCCCGGTGACCTGGCTTCGGGCTGGCCGGTTCACCACGTGAGAGCAGGTGATTACGTAGCCGGGAGCCACGAAGAAACCGCTGCCCGCGGGGCGGCCGTCGGTGCTGTCGATCTGAACCAGGCAGTCGCGTATCAGCTGCCTGAGCCGTTGTTCGCTCATTCCCGCCGGGCGGAACCCTTTCCGCCCCGCCAGGTGAGATGCAGGACGATACTGGCGGTGCCGCCGACCTCGGCGAGCACGCCGATGACACGTCCGGTCTTGCCCGTGAACTCGATCCCGAAGTCGATGCTGACCTCATCGGCATCGAACTGGCTCACCGCTTCGCGGACGTTGGTGACGACGCCTTCGGTCAGCTTCGTCAGCTGCTCGCTCGCAAGCTCGGGGATCTTGTCGGTGAAACCGACGTCGTGCGCGATATCGCCGCCATCGGCGGACGGTACCTGCCCGCTGACCCGGGCGTAGATGATCTGGCCGTCTGGCAGCTGTATTTGCGTAATAGTGGACATCGCTGCTCAATGTACTGGCAAGGTTCGTTACGCGCATTAAACCGTGATTGATTCACGGCGCAATTGATGCTGACGGCGGCCGGTTCCTGACCGGCGGTCGAAACGGTCCGCTGTTCCCGCTCCAGGATCCGCGCCTTTTCGCCTGTTTACCCAGAATTGCGCTGTTTGGGTGGATGTCATCACGGAGGATGAGCAGTAAGTTGTGCGGGACAGCCGGGACCAGGGTGTTGGCCAGGGATGTCACGGGTGCGACGGACCGCCGGAAACGTGACGGTGGATGATGGGACCAGTTATGGAGCGCCGGCCTCGCTGGGGCCGGCGCTTCCTGGCCCGGCCCCGGCATCCAGCTATCGGGAGGCATCGTCATGACACCGCACTGGCCCGTCCCCGCCGGGCTGCACATGACCGCGGCGAGGCTGCCCGTCGAGGGCGCACTGCCCTCGTTCGGCGGCGCGACCGGGTGGCTCAATTCGCCGCCGCTCACCCCGGCGGGCCTGCGCGGGAACGTCGTCCTGGCCAGCTTCTGGACCTATACCTGCGTCAACTGGCTACGCCAGCTTCCCTACCTGCGCGCCTGGGCCGCGAAATACGCCGATCACGGGCTGGTCGTGATCGGCGTGCACACACCCGAGTTCCCGTTCGAGCACGACGCCGGCAATGTCCGCCGGGCCGTGAAAGACATGAGGGTCGATTACCCGGTGGCGATCGATAACGACTACGCGATATGGGAGGCCTTCGGGAACCACTACTGGCCTGCGCTTTACTTCGCCGACGCGCAGGGGCAGATCCGGCATCACCACTTCGGCGAAGGCGAATACCAGCAGTCCGAGATGGTCATCCAGCAACTGCTGGCCGAGGCCGGATTCGGCGGCATCGGCCACGAACTGGTTTCGGTCGATGCCCAGGGAATCGAGGCCGCCGCCGACTGGGCCACGCTGGGATCGCCGGAAAACTACACCGGCTACGACCGCACCGAGAACTTCGCGTCTCCCGGCGGCCTGGTTCCGGGCAGGCCGCACGGCTACGCCACCCCGGCTCGGCTGCGGCTCAATCAATGGGCCGTGTCCGGGGACTGGACGGCGGAGGAACAGGCCATCACGCTGAATGAGGCCGGCGGGCAGATCGCCTGCCGCTTCCTCGCCCGCGACCTCAATCTCGTCATGGGACCGGCGGTGCCGGGGACAGCAGCACGATTCCGGGTGCGCCTCGACGGGCAGCCGCCCGGCGAGGCGCACGGGGTCGACGTGGACGGCCAGGGCGGCGGAACGGTCAGCGAACAGCGGCTGTACCAGCTCATCCGCCAGCCCGGGCCAGTCACCGAGCGCACCTTCGAGATCGCGTTCCCCGACCCGGGCCCCGACACCGGCCCCGGCGCCGGCCCCGGCGTCCAGGCCTTCTCGTTTACCTTCGGCTAGGCCGGGCGAACCAGGCTCAGGCCGGCTCCATGCCGAACCGTGCCATCAGCGCGCGCTCCTCTTCCGTCGCCGGGGGCTGGCCGGCGGCCCAGAGCCGGTGCAGTTCCTCGAAGTAGGCGTCCATGGCCGGGGCGTGCAGCACAAGCAGCCGGGCCTCATCGGTCCCGGCATTGCCGAAGGTGTGCCCGGCCCCGCGCGGGACCAGCAGGAAGTCACCCGGACCGCCGGTCAGGCCGGTTCCGTCCAGCGAGAAGGCGATCTGCCCGCCCAGCACGAAGAACGCCTCGGAGCAGTTGACGTGCCGGTGCGCCGGAGGCTGCCGGCCGCCCGGCGGCAACGTCCGCTCCATCAGGGAGAAGTCGCCGCCCGTCTGGGCCGCCACCGCCTTGAACGCCATGACGCTACCGCGAGCCGTCAGGATGTGGCCGGCCCCCGGCGAGACGATGCCCATGTCCGTTACATATCCTCCGGTTCAGCAGGGGGCTCCTCGGACGCGCGGCCGGCCTGGCCGGGGCGGGCCCCACCGGGACCGCATCGCGGGCCGGCCCGCGGCGGTCAGCCCGTCATGTTGAAGTAGGCCAGCACCTTGGTCGGGCGCACCCGGACCACCAGCTCGCCGGGCACTCCGTTACGTTGCCCGATCTCCTCGGCGCGGTCGGGTCCCACATACCGCGCCGCGATCGCGGTCGCCGTGCGCAGCAGTTCGCCGGGGTCGTTGGACAGCTCGGCCCGCCCCTGGATCTGGACGAACCCGTACGGTTCTTTCTCCAGGTCGACGCAGAGGGTCACGTGCCGATCGCGCGCCAGGTACCGGCCCTTGACCGTGTCCTTGCCCGTGTTGAAGATCAACTCCTCGCCCTCGAGGAGGAACCACACCGGAGCGACCAGGGGCCGGCCCGCCGTGCTGAGGTAAGCGAACTTCGCGGTCCGCGTGCCTTCGGTGAGGAAGGCCTGGACTTCTGGGTCTTTGATCGACGCCACGACTGGGTCTTTGATCGACGCCACGACGCCAAGTCTAGGTTCCCGCCTCCGCGCGCTGCGGGCGCCCTCGTCTCCGTGCCCAGGGCGCTTCCGGTCTGCGTGCCCGGGGCGCTTCCGGTCTGCGTGCCCCGGGCGCCTCCGTCTCGGTGCCCGCCCGCCCCTGCCTCCGCGCCTGTCCCCGGCGCGCCCTGGGCGGTCCGGCGGGGTCAGGCAGGCAGCGGGGAGGCTCCCGCCAGCAGGAACCTCCCCGGCTGTGTTTCCGTCCTCGCGGCTTCCTTACGCGGGGGCGCTCATCGGGTTGACGCCGGCCAGGTCCTCGCGCGTGACCCGGATCGTAGCCACCGTGATCACGAACGCGAGCAGCGCGATCCCGGCTGAGACCAGGTAGCCGTGCGAGAAGCCGTACGCCACGGCGTGATGGACGACCTGCGTCTGGCCCGCGGCCTGCTGGGCCTTGGTCAGCGGATGACCGGCCTTCGCCGCCAGCGCCGCCGCCTTGGCCCCCGCCTCCTGCGCGTTCCGCAGGTTGGTGGCGACGGCGCTCCAGGCCACCGTGCCGAGGATGGCCAGCCCGATCGAGCCGCCGACCTGCTGGCCGGTGTTGAGCAGGCTGGACGCGACGCCGGTGTCGTCCTCCCGGACCTTGCTCAGCGCGATCAGCGAGAGCGGCACGAACATCAGGCCGAAGCCGAACGCGGTCACCAGCATCGCGCCGAGCAGGCCGCCGGCGTAGGAGCTGTGCTCGGTCACCCGCGACAGCCAGAACAGCCCGCCAGTGCCCATCAGCGAGCCGACCAGCATCAGCGGCCGGGCGCCGATCCGCGGCACCAGCTGGGAGGCGAGCCCGGACGCCAGCATGATCATCGCGATGAACGGCAGGTAGGCGACGCCGGACCGGAGCGGGCTGTAATCCCACACCTGCTGCACGAACAGGGTCAGGAAGAAGAACATGCCGAACATCGCGGTGCCGACGCACAGCATGATCACGTACGCACCGGAGCGGTTCCGGTTGCGCAGCACCCGGGACGGGACCAGTGCGTGCTTGCTGCGCGCCTCGATGAGCACGAAGCTCGCGAGCAGGACCACGGCCGCGACGAGCGAGACCACCACCTTCGTGTCGCCCCAGTGGGACACGCCGTTTGGCGTAGTGGCGGCGCTGGACAGGCCGTAGACCAGCGCACCGAGCCCGAGGCTGCCGGTGATCGCGCCGGGCAGGTCGAAGCGGCCGCGCCGCCGGGCCGACTCGCCGAGGACGCGCGGCGCCGCGAGGGCGACGGCGAGGCCGATCGGCACGTTGACGAACAGCACCCAGCGCCAGGACGCATAGGTGGTGAGCAGGCCGCCGGCGATCATGCCGACCGCGCCGCCGGCCACGCTCATGATCGCGTACACGGCCATCGCCCGGTTGCGGGGCCGTCCCTCCGGGAAGGTCACCGCGACCAGCGACAGCGCGGTCGGCGCGGCGAACGCCCCGCCGACGCCTTGCAGGACGCGCGCGCTCAGGAGCCACGCCTGCGAGGTCGCGAAGCCGCCCAGGAGCGACGCCATCGAGAACAGCAGGATGCCGAAGATGAAGACGCGGCGGCGGCCGAGCAGGTCACCGGAACGCCCGCCGAGCAGCAGCAGCCCACCGAACGCGAGCGTGTAGGCGTTGATGACCCACTCCAGGTTGGTCCCGGAGAAGCCGAGCGCGCTCTGGATGTGTGGCAGGGCCACGTTGACGATGGTCGCATCGAGCACCACCATGAGCTGCGCGGTCGCGATGACGGCGAGAGCGAGGCCCAGGTGCCGCGGCCGCTGCTGCCCCGGGGCTTCGGCCGGGGCTGCCCGGCGTGTGACGTTTTCCTCGACTGCCTCGACGGCTAGGCTCGGCGCTGGTTCACCCGGCGGCGAACTGGCCACGGTAGCCTCAGGCCCGGTGTCGCGTGAGGTGGCGGACAAGTTGTTCTCCCTTGCATGAGGACGCATCAGTCTTGCTCAAGGGCGCAGAGGACTAAGGCCGTGGCACAACGTGCCCGGCACGGTGGTGCATCCGAAGCGGAATCCCCGATTTATTGACGCTGTACGGCCGTCAGGTGTGACACCCGCGGTAGGCGTTCAGTACGCGGCGGGACCGGAATTACCGGTGTCTGCTTTGGTAACGAGCCCGCCATCAGCAGATATTTCCGTCCCGATCAGTTAGTGGCAGGGTCGCCTCCCGTCGTCGCGGGCTCGTCGGCGGTGATTTGCCAGTCTTCTTTTTGGTGGGCTTCGGCCGAATCCGCCGCGGAGATCATCTTCCGCAGCAGCGTCAGCAAGCACTCCCGCTCACCGTTGTCGAGGGCCTCGGCCCACGGCGTCCGGGTGGCGAATTCCTTCTCCAGCCGCTGCCGCATCGAGGCGCCCTCGGCGGTCAGCGTCACGTGCTTGATCCGCCGATCCCGTTCGCACGTCTCCCTGCGGGCCAGCCCGTGCTTCTCCAGGCCGTTGGTGACCACGGTCACGAAGGACAGGTCACAGTGCATGCGCTGCCCGAGCTCCTTCATGGTCATCGGCTCCTCCAGCTTGTGCAGGCCCACGAGGTCGCTGACGGACAGCCCGAGACCCTGCGCGAGCTCCTGCCCGAACGCGGCAGCCCGCTTCACGATCTGGGACAAAGCGTCCATGATGCATAGGTTCAGCTCGTCCTCGCGTGACCCGTCCGGCACGCTCACCTTCCGGGCCGAGCATCGCACGAGGGTCTGACATTTCCGGCACCCCGTGGTCTTGCGCGGCCATCTCCACTATTCCTTGAGTTGCTCAACTGTTGAGTGACTCAACGATAGGAAGACCGTGGACAGAAAGCAAGTTATTTCCCCGTGCCCGGCGAACCGCCGCACACCTGGCCATGCCCCCACGACCAGGAACTTCGTTCGTTCCGCTTGTCATACAACCAAACCGGCCGATGCGGCGTCCAAGAAATTAACGAGCGGCACCGTCTCGCACGCATGGCTCAGCCCACGCCTGCCGCGCCTGCCCTCGGCCCGGTCCGCGACGGCCACGGCGGTTAATGCGCGCTTGAGGCGGCCCAGATGTTGATCCCCGCATCCACGGCGTGCCGGTCGATCTCGGCCAGTTCCTCGTTACTGAACCCGGTGTTCTGGGCGGCGGCCAGGTTCTCCTCCAGCTGGGTCACGCTGCTCGCGCCGATCAGGGCCGAGGTGACCCGGGTGTCCCGCAGCACCCACGAGATCGCCATCTGCGCGAGTGACTGGCCCCGGCGCCGCGCCACGTCGGCCAGCGCCCGGACGTGCCCGAGCGTCTCGTCGCTGATCTGGTCGGACGTGAGCGACCCGTGCTGGGTGGCCCGCGAGCCCTGGGGGATGCCGTTCAGGTACTTCCCGGTGAGCACGCCCTGCGCCAGCGGCGAGAAGGCGATGCAGCCGATGCCCTCCCGTTCCAGCACGTCCAGCAGACTGCCCTCGATCCAGCGGTTCAGCATCGAATAGGACGGCTGGTGGATGAGCAACGGCGTGCCGAGCCGTCGCATGATCCCGGCCGCTTCCGCGGTCCGCTCGGCGGAATACGACGAGATCCCGGCGTACAGCGCCCGCCCCGACCGGACCGCGGTGTCGAGCGCCCCCATGGTCTCTTCCAGCGGCGTGTCCGGATCGGCGCGGTGGCTGTAGAAGATGTCCACGTAGTCCAGGCCCATCCGGCCCAGCGACTGGTCCAGGCTGGCCAGCAGGTACTTCCGGGAGCCGTGATCGCCGTAGGGGCCTGGCCACATGTCGTACCCCGCCTTGCTGGAGATGATCAGCTCATCGCGGTACGGCTGGAAGTCCTCCCGCATCAGCCGCCCGAAGTTGATCTCCGCGGAGCCGTATGGCGACCCGTAGTTTCCTTGCCGCAAGGTTTCGGCAGGCGCTACTCCTCCGTAGTTGTTGGCGAGATCGAAGTGCGTCACGCCGAGGTCGAACGCCCGGCGCAGGATCGCCCGCTGTGTCGTCAGGGGGCGATCGTCACCGAAGTTCTGCCACAGCCCGAGGGAGACTGCGGGCAGGTCAATGCCACTGCGCCCGCAACGGCGGTAGGGCATCTTCTCGTAACGGTCATCGGCGGCGATGTAGGTCATGATCAGGAGTCTGCCACCACCCGGCACGCCCGTCCGGCTGCCCCTCCCGGCTTACCCCGACTGAGTTGGCCTCACCTCGCAGCGTCCCTCCACCCTCCAGCGCTTACGGGCAGCGTTTCAGGGCTCTTTGACGGAAACTCTGCCCGTAAGTTCTGGGATGTCCTCGGGCTGGGCGCGCGGGGTCAATGCAGGCCGGATGATCCGAGGAGGAGATCAGCGGGGCTGTCCCCTGGATGCCCCCTGCCGCGTCGCCGGCGCGCGGCCGGGCGTAACGTACCGGGCGGTAGGCGATGAGGACAGGCAGATCATCCATCGGAGGACCGCGTATGTATGACGCCGTCATGGCCGAGACCATCAGCATCGCCGGTCACGGCGGGGACCAGATCGAGGCGTACTACGCCCGGCCGCTCGGGCCCGGCCCGTTCGGTGGCGTCGTGGTGATCCACCATCTGCCCGGCTACGACCCCCAGGCGAAGGAGATCACGCGGACGTTCGCCGTGAACGGCTACAACGCGATCTGCCTGAACCTGTACACCCGCGAGGCGCCGGGCGCCAGCCCGGATGACGCCGCGGCCACCGCGCGTGCCCGGGGCGGCGTGCCCGACGAGCGACTGGTCGGCGACGTCGGCGGCGCGATGACGTTCCTGCGCTCGCTGCCGAACTCCAACGGCAAGGTGGGCACGATCGGCTACTGCTCGGGAGGCCGGCAGTCGTTCCTGGCCGCGGTCAGCCTGCCGCTGGACGCGGCGGTGGACTGCTACGGCGCGTTCGTGGTCGGGACCCCGCCGGAGGGCATGCCGCTCAAGGTCGGCCCGATCGTGCACCTGACCAAGGACCTGTCGTGCCCGCTGCTCGGGCTGTTCGGCGCGGAGGACACGCACCCGTCGCCGGAGCAGGTTCAGGAACTGGAGCAGGAGCTCAAGGCGCAGGGCAAGACGTATGAGTTCCATACCTACGAGGGCGCCGGGCACGCCTTCTTCGCGGTGAACCGCCCGGCCTACCGGCCCGAGGCCGCCAACGACGGCTGGAACCGGATCTGGGACTTCTACGGCCGCTACCTGGCCGCCTGAACGCCGGCCGTCGGGAGGAATCTGTCATGTGCACGTACCAGACCGAGCAGATCAAGGTGACCGGGAGCGGCAAGGGCGCCGATGGCTGGTTCCGGCTCACCGACGCGAGCGTCTATTACGACCACCCGGTGCACGCCGCCGCCGAGCACAGCCTCAACATTGATTTCCTGAATCCTGGCCAGGGCCCGTCGGCCCGGGTCGCGGTGGAGCTGATCGCCGAGTCCGCGCGGGCGCTGGCCCAGGCGATCGAAGCCGCTCTCGCGTCCGTCCCGGCCGGCCTGCTCTGAGCCGGGCGGGCCGCTTCAGCCCGGGTGCGCCCGCCCGAGGTGCGCCCGCCCGAGGTGCGCCCGCCCGAGGTGCGCCCGCCCGAGGTGCGCCCGCCCGAGGTGCGCCCGCCCGACGCGTGAGCCTGCCTGACGGGCCTGCTTCAGCCCGGGTGCGCCTGCCTGGCGTGCCTGCCTGCCCCGGGTTCCGTCCTGCTGCCCGTGCCCTGGTCGGCTGTCGAGTTTCGCGCTGAGCGAATCCGGTTCGCCCCGGTTTCACCCGGTTTTCCCGTCCCGGAACGGCTGGATTGTCGGTGCCGCGTGTCAGGATGCCTGCATGGCAAGGAAGAATCAGCGGCGCCGGTGCCGTCGCGAGCGACAGGACCATACGCGGAGCAGAGGCCGGCGATGAAGTTCCAGGTAGATCGAGACGTACTCGCCGAGGCGGTCGGCTGGGCATCGCGCGCCCTGCCAGCCCGCCCGGTGATCCCGGTGCTGTCCGGGCTGTTGCTGGAGGCGGCGGGCGGGCTGACGCTGTCCTGCTTCGACTACGAGGTGTCCGCCCGGGTCGAGGTCGACGCCGCGGTCGCCGAGCCGGGCACGGTCCTGGTGCCAGGCCGGCTGCTGGCCGAGATCACCCGCAGTCTGCCGAGCCTGCCGGTCGAGTTCGCCGACGACCCGGAGGGCGTCAGCCTTACCTGCGGCAGCGCGTCCTTCACGCTCGTCACCCTCCCGGTGGAGGAGTACCCGGACCTGCCGGAGCTTCCGCAGACCGCGGGGACGGTCGACGGCGGTGCGCTGGCGGCCGCCATCAGCCAGGTAGTTCCCGCGGCCAGCCGCGACGATACGCTGCCCCTGCTGACCGGCGTCAACATCGAGGTCGACGGCGACATCATGACACTCGCGGCCACCGACCGCTACCGGCTGGCTGTCCGCGAGTTGCCGTGGAGCCCGGCCCGGCCCGGCCGCCAGGGGGAGTTCCTCGTCCCGGCCAGGACGCTGGCTGACGCCGCACGGACCATGACGCCGGGCGTGTCGGTGACGGTCAGGCTGAGGTCGGACGCCGCGCCCGGCCCGGTGCGGGTCCCGGCCGGAAATCGGCCGAACGGACCCGGCCGCGGCTCGCCCGGCACCACGGGCCAGCCGGGCCAGCCGGCTGAGACCTCGCCGCGCGGGGCCGACGCGATGATCGGCTTCGAATCCGGCGGCCGGCGCCTGACCACCCGGCTGATCGCCGGGGAGTACATCAAGTACCGTTCCCGGTTCCCCGCCGACCTTGCCTGCCGGGCTGACATGTCGGCCGGCCCGTTCACCGAGGCGGTCCGGCGGGTGTCACTGGTCGCCGAGCGGGGCAGCGCGGTCCGGCTGTCGTTCGGGGCCGGCCAGGTCACGATCGAGGCCGAAACGCAGGGCCGGGCGCGTGCGCGCGAGACGGTCCGGGCTGATTTCGAGGGTCCCGAGCCAGTGATCGCGTTCAGCCCGCACTTTCTGCTCGACGGGATCACGGCGGCCGCCCTCACCGCGGCCGCGCCGCACGCCGGGGATCCGGAGGCGGGGCGGGCAGAGGCGGCGCCGGCCGGTGGCGCCGGTTCCGGTGATCATGGCCCGCTGGGTCCTGAGCCGGCCGTGGCCTCCCGGCCTGGTGCCACCATCCGCCTGGAGTTCAACAGCGCCACCAAGCCCGCGGTCATCATGGGTGTGCACGACGACCAGGGCGTACGTGACTTCCGTTACCTGGTCGTCCCGCTGCGCGCGGGCGCCCGGTAGCCGGGCCGGGTGTCCGGCCGCTCCCGTCAGTGCGGCGGGTAGCCGCCGTAGCCGTAGCCGTAGCCGCGCTGGGAGAACCAGGCGGCGAGCACAAGCCAGACCGCCATCACGATGATCAGGATCGCGACCGCGGCGTACCGGGCCGGGAACACGAGCGGGGCCTGCTCGTGCTCCTCGGGCCGTTCCTCGCGGGACGGCAGGTCGTCCAGCACGTTGTCGAGCTGGCTGCGCATTCTCGCGGTCAGGGCAGTGTCCAGCCGGCCGATCAGCTCTTCGAATGTCAGCCGGCCGTGTACGAAGTGTTCGCGTAGCGCAGCCGCTGCCGAGTCGCGCTCCTCGTCCGAGGCACGGACGTCGTTTCGGTTCGTCACAGGCTTCCCATGCTCGCCAGGACCCAGGGTGTTCCCTTCTACGATAAGTCCGCCGGCCGCGCCTGTAACGCCCGGAAGGCGAGCTCTCAGCTCAGCTACGCGCTAAAGCCCGCTGCGGGCGGGCCAAGGCCGATGGCGGACGGGCGCCCGGCGACGGCTGCCAGCGCCTGCCGCGTGGCGTTGCCGAACCCCTGACGCTTGGCCGCAGCGGTTGCCCAGCACCGGGCCGCAGCAAGCCGTTGAATGGCGCCGGAGCGCCCGACTCGGCCGCCGTAACGGCGCCCGTTACAGCTGGATCACGGCCGCTACGGCACCCGAAGCCGCCGCCAGAGCGGCTATCCGGGCGAGCCTGCCGCAAGGGGCCGAAAGCGCCTGCCGCAGCGGCTACCGCGCCGGCCGCAGCGGGCTACCAGCGCCTGCCGCAGCGGCCATCCGGCGAGCCTGCCGCAGCGGGCTACCAGCGCCTGCCGCAGCGGCCGTAACGCCGCCCGAAGCCCCGGCGCCCCCCGAACAGCCGGCGGATCAGCGCCACCGCCGCGAGGAAGAACACGATCCCCAGCGGGCGCCCGCCGCCGAACCCGAATGCGAACAGGCTGCCCAGGACGAACAGCGCCCCGACCGCGAGCAGGACCGGGATCATGGAGGCAACCGCGGACAGCCCGCCCCGCCCGGCACCGAACCCGTTGCCTTGATTTCCCTGGCCGCCCGACTGGGACTGGCCGCCTGGGGCCTGCGGCCCCCACTGCGACTGGCTGCCGCCCAGCTGGTGGCTCGTCCGCGGGGACTGACCGCCGGCTCCGAAGCCGCCAGTGGCCGCCGTCGCGCCAGCCCATGGGCTGCCCATCGGCGGCAGGTCGCGCATCACCGCGTTCAGGTCAGCGCCGGTCCGGGCCTTGAAGGTCTGGTCCAGCCGTTCGTTCAGCTCATCGAGCGTAAGCCTGCCGGTCGCGTAGTGCTCACGCAGTTGCGTCGCGGTGGCGTCACGTTCGGCGTCCCCCACGCGAATGTTCGATCCCGTAGCCATGATGCCTCCGTAACAGCGACCTGGATGACAGCCACGATATGTCTTGAGATGGGGAGCGGCAACCTGACGTTTGTCATCGAAATTTCGTGAGTCCCGTACCGCGGTTTGAGGACACCGGACGAGCCCAGCGATGAGTCCGCACCGCCAGGACGGTCCAGCCTCATAGCCGCGAAAACGCCGACCCTCCGCACCGGGCATCGAGACCGCCAGCCCCAGAGGGCCAGCCCGGATGGCCAGCCCAGATGGCCAGCCCAGATGGCCAGCCCGGATGGCCAGCGACGGAGACCGTGACACCACGCCCAGGGAGGCCAGGATGTGCCAGCCGCTCTGTACGGCCCGGCCCCACCAGCCGCTCTGTACGGCCCAGTCCCAATGGGGGGATAACTCCCTCGAATTCCCCCCGGCTGGCCCCTACCGTCGTAGCAGGTTCACCTCACGGCTGAACACGACCTGGATCACCGCCGGGTTCGGCGTCCTCATCCTGATCGTGTCGTTCGTGCTGATGGCTTACTCCGCGCCCGGGCGGCCCGGCTTGCCGGCCCGCCCGGGCCCAGCGTCACAGGGAAGTGTTCATCTCCAGCCGCGGCCCCGGCCCGTCCCGGCCCACGTACCGGGGAGCGAACTCCGCCCGTCCCGCTAGACGATAGTGCCCCGCCCGTGAGGGTCCAGCTCACGAGCGGGGCGACGACCGTAAGCACCAGACACCGAGAAAGAGGCCATGATGCGCCAGTCGTTTGGTTCAGTATTGCCTGAAATCGATCCGGGTGACCAGGATCGCCGCCGACGGCGGCCCCGTGCTCCCGCGGTCGAGCGGATTGCCGGGTGGAGCGTCCGGCACCGGAAGACCGCCGTCTTCGGGTGGCTCCTGATGGTCGCGGCCGTTTTCGCCGTCAGCCAGCTGATGGGCAGCAGGCACCAGCCCAGCTATGACCCCGGCCAGGCCGGGCAGGCCGAACGCGCCCTCCAGCAGGCCGACCCGAACTATGGCCTGGCCGAGGAGACCGTGCTCATCCAGGCGCGCGCACCGGGGGAGACCTTCGCCCGCAGCGCCACCATGCAGCAGGCCGCGCGCGAGGTGGTAGCGTCGCTGCGCCGCCTGCCGCTGGATGCGGGCAACATCAGGTCCCCCCTCAGCCCGGGCGGCACCTCCCTGATCTCAGCGGATGGGCGCAGCGCCCTGGTCACCTTCCAGGTGCCGCACACGAACGGCAACGCGGACCCGCTGGTCGCCGCCGACCAGCGGGCGGTCGCCACCGTCCAGGTCGGCCACCCCGGCCTGCGTATCGCGGAGACCGGCGACGACAGCATCGGCCGGGCCATCGACGACTCACTGAACTTCCGCCAGGCCGAGGCGACCTCGGTGCCCATCACGCTGATCCTGCTGCTGGTGGTCTTCGGCGCGCTGGTCGCGGCCGGCATCCCGGTGCTGCTCGCCGTTTCGGCGGTGATGGCGGCCCTCGCCGTGGTCACCATCTCCAGCCACTGGCTCCCGGTCAGCAGCTCCACCTCCGAGGTCGTCCTGATCGTGGGCATGGCGGTCGGCGTCGACTACTCGCTGTTTTACCTGCGCCGGGAACGCGAGGAACGGGCCAAAGGGCGGACGTTCCCCGAGGCGCTGCGGATCGCCGCCGGCACCTCCGGCCGCGCGATCCTGGTCTCCGGCCTGACCGTGATGATCGCCCTCGCCGGGCTCTTCCTGACCGGTATCGGCCTGTTCAGCGGCATCGCGCTCGGCACGATCGCCGTCGTCGGCATCGCGGTCGCGGGCTCGCTCACCGTCCTGCCCGCGCTGCTGTCGTGGCTCGGACCGCGGGCTGACTGGGGCAAGATCCCGTTCCTCGGCCGCAGCCGGGCCGCGGGCCGCCCGTCGCGGCTGTGGGCCGCACTCGTGCGCAGGGTGGTCCGGCACCCGGCGATCTGGGGTGGCGCTGCCGTCGTCGCACTGCTCGCGCTGGCCGCCCCCGCGCTCGGCATGCGGCTGGGGGAGCCGGCCATCGACGCCCCGAAGGGCCTGGCCGTCGTGCAGACCGCCAACGACATCCAGCGCGCGTTCCCGCAGGCGCCTGCTCCCGCCCAGGTGGTGGTGACGGGTGCAGATATCACCGGGCCGCGGATGCAGGCCGCGATCGCCGCGTTGCAGGGGCGCGCGGCGGCCGTGAAGGGGGCAGGGGAGGCGGGCGGGGCGATCCGTGAGCCGGTGACGGCGACCGTCGTCGGCAGCGGGCCGGCCCGTGCGCTGGTGGTGGACGTCCCGCTGGCCGGCAACGGCACCAACGCCGCGTCCGACGACGCGCTGCGGACGCTTCGCACCCAGATCCTGCCCGCTACGCTCGGGAAGGTCCCGGGCGCCCGCATCGCGGTGACCGGCGACACCGCCCAGAGCTACGACTTCACCCGCCAGCTGCATACCAGCACCCCGATCGTGCTGGGCCTGGTCGCGTTGCTGGCGTTCGTCGTGCTGCTGATGGCCTTCCGCTCGCTGGCGATCCCGCTGGTGTCGATCCTGCTGAACCTGCTGTCCGTGGGGGCCGCCTACGGGCTGGTCACGCTGATCTTCCAGGACGGCCACCTGCAGGGCCCGCTCGGTTTTACCTCGTTCGGCGGGATCATTTCCTGGGTCCCGCTGTTCATGTTCGTGTTCCTGTTCGGGATCAGCATGGACTACCACGTCTTCATCCTCAGCCGCATCCGTGAGCTGCGCAGCCGCGGCGCCGGCACCCATGAGGCGGTAACCGGCGGCATCGCCAGCAGCGCCGGCGTCGTGACCAGCGCCGCGCTCATCATGGTGGCGGTCTTCTCCATCTTCGCGACCATGCCGCTGATCGACCTCAAGATCCTCGGTATCGGCACCGCGGCCGCCGTCCTGATCGACGCCACCGTGGTCCGCGGCATCCTGGTCCCCGCCGCCCTGGCTCTCCTGGGCGACCGCGCCTGGTACCTACCCCGCCCCTTCCACCGCCTCTCCTCCCGCCCGTAACCCCTTCCCTCCGGGAGCGGCCCCCGGCCCTCTCAGGCAGGAAGTCTTTCCCCGGACCCGTCGCCCGGCGTCAGCGAGCCCGCACGAGGGCCCGCAGCGCCGGGCGACGCCGTCCCAGCCTCGCTGGGCGAGCACGGCGGCCACCTGCCCGGCGACTCGGCACGGGGACCCGGTGACGTCCGCCCAGCCTTACCGCAGCGTGATGATCCCGTCGGCGGCGCCCGCATTGGCCCATGCCCGCGATGACCTGGCTGCGCGCAGGCGCAGTTCGGCTTGCCGCAGCGGCGCCACGTCTCGTTGACGCTGCCGGCACGGAAATCGCCGGTCCCGGCCAGCCGCGCGTACAGCTCCCTGCGCTGGCGTTCCAGCTCGCCAAGCGGCTCCTCGGTCATCCGGGCTCCTCTGGAAGTCATAACACTTCCAGATTACCGGGCCAGCCTGGACCTCCCCAGCACCCCTACAAATGTGTCGCGCACCCTTCCGGGAACGCGCGGATCCCGGAATGTCGGTACCGCGCGTTATGTTGCTGTCGTGCCGACGTACGCGCGCCGCAGGCGCGCGGAGGGGGCTCCATGACCGTGACAGACACCGCCGCCCAGGTGAACCAGGCCGCCGGGACGGCTACCGCCCGTGGTCCGGGCGCTGCCGCCGGGAGCGCCCCTGGTCCGGGCGCTGCCGCCGGGACGGTTACTGCCCCTGGTCCGGGCGCTGCCGCCGGGACGGTTACTGCCCCTGGTCCGGGCGCTGCCGCCGGGACGGACCGGCCGCGCGCCGGCTCTCCTGGCCGGAGGGGCGGCAGGTCACGCCGCCGGGCGGAGCTGGCTCAATTCCTGCGGGCACGGCGGGAGCGGCTGACCCCGGCCGAGGTGGGGCTGCCACCCGGCCCGCGCCGCCGGACTCCGGGCCTGCGCCGGGAGGAGCTGGCGCTGCTGGCCGGAGTGGGCATCACCTGGTACACCTGGCTCGAGCAGGGCCGCCCGATCAACGCCAGCATGCAGGTGCTCGAACGCGGTCGCGCAGACGCTGCGGCTCGACCCTGCCGAGCGGGAGCATCTGTACCGGCTGGCCGAGGCGACGCCGGTGCGCTCGTTCGCGGACTCCGCGGTTATCCCGCCCGCCGTTCTGGAGATCCTCAGCTCGTTCAGCCCGTGCCCGGCGGTCCTGGTCAACGGCCGGTTCGACGTTCTGGAATCGAACGACGGGCACCAGGCCGTGTTCCGCGACTGGCACTCCATGCCGTGCATCCACCGGAACCTGCTGTGGTGCGGCATCACCGAGCCGTCGGCGCGGGAGAAGTTCGTCAACTACGACGATGAGGTGCCCTACCTGGTCGCCCGGCTGCGGGCCAGCTACGCCGCGAACATCGGCGACCCGGAATGGGAGGAGGACATCCGGCGGCTGTCCGAGCTGAACCCGGAGTTCGCCCGGCTGTGGGCGCGCCACGAGGTCGCCGAGGCCCAGATGCGGCTGCGGATCTTCCGGGACCCCGACGTCGGTGAGCTCCGGTTCATCGTCAGCGAGCTGGAGGTCTCCGCGCTTCCGGGCACGCGGCTCATCGTCTACACACCGGAGGACAACGCCACCCGCGCGCGGCTGCCGTCGATATGCCCGCCGCTAACGGGCGAGGGAGAGTTAATTTTTTGCCGAACAGGCCCCGTGAGTTAGCTCAGGGCGTACCCCACGTACCCCGCCTGCCCGGTGTCGGAAGTCACGTGATCCTGGGGACGCGAATGCTGGCGGTGACCTGGGCAAACGATAAGCGAGGCAGGTCGGTGTTCTGGCTATATGTCGCTGTCCGGCGCCGGCACCTGGCCGTCCGTTGATGATCAACTCGGTAATCACGCCGAGGGTCTCAACAGATTCTTCTGGCTACTTTTCGCGGCCCAACACCGCGTTTCCGCAGTTCATGTCCCCTTTCAAGCGACACGCCGACGTAACTTGCGTCTAGCGCATCAGCCGCGCCCGGGCCCGCGCTCTCCGCGTCCTGCTCTTGTGAGACGCAGATCACAATGGCTTGCCGCCGCAGATCAAGCCGTTAAGAAACGATTACGTTCTGTCAGCGGGTCAATGCTGGATCCGGGAGGTTGACAGCGGGCGGTTGCTGCCTGTTAAGGTCAAGGCGGTCCATAGTGGTACTCATCCGGTTAAACGTCCAGATATTCAGCGCGACCGAGGATTCGGGCTCCACCAGCATGGCGGAGAAACGATTTTGATTAACCTCAAAGGTCGCCATACCACTCACCACAGGCATCCGTCCCGGGGCAAGTCCCCGCCTAATTGAGCGGGGAGTCCTGGCAGCCGGCGCATCTGCGTTGAGCTCCGCAGCCTTACAACAACGGACGCCGCGATAGTCGTCCCAGATGAACGAAAGAGAAGCACGATGATAAACCTCGGAATTGCAGCGTCCGGGAGGTTAGCAGGTGGCGGTCCGCCGGGGGTCCTCCCGCCGAGGGCTTCCCAAGAAGGAAATTACCCGCTGCCTACCCGGCCACGCCGATTCGCCAGGACCAAGTCGCGCCGTGGGTAATGGCGCTGATCGTTCTGCATTGCGGTTGGCGGAGCTGGTCGCCGCGGTGTCGCTGGCGAGCGATCTTGGTTTGGGGCAGCCGATGGGGCATCTGCTGCGTTCGTGTCGGCTGGGGTTGCGCCTGGCCGAGAGCGCCGGGTTGTCAGAGGACGAGCGGGCGGTTGTCTATTACGTGGCATTGCTAGGCTGGGTCGGCTGTCACGCGGAGTCTCACGAGCAGGCGGCGTGGTTCGGGGATGAGATTGCGATGAAGGCTGATCGCTACGAGGTCGATATGGCCGGGCGGGCGGCAGCGGGCTTCGTGCTACGCCATGCCGGCGCGGGCGGTTCGCCGTTGCGCCGGGCGCGGATGCTTCCGCCGCTGATCGCGTCGCACGGGAAGGTCGCGGGCGCGTTCGAGGGCACTCACTGCCGGCTGGCCGGCGAGGTCGCCGTCGGGCTGGGACTGGGGACCGGCGTGCGGGACGCGCTGCATCACGTGTTCGAGCGGTGGGATGGGAAGGGACACCCGGAAGGGCTGCGGGGGGAGCAGATCGCGCTGCCGGCCCGGATCGTGCAGCTCGCTGGGGTGGTGGAGCGGCATCGGCGGGAGGGCGGGATCGATGCGGCAGCCGAGGTCGCCCGCCGCCGCCGCGGCACGCAGTTCGATCCCGCGCTGGTGGATCGCCTGTGCCGCGAGCCCGAGCTGATGCTGTCCGGGCTGGAGGCCGCCACCAGCTGGGATGAGCTGATCGATGCCGAACCGGCGCTGCGGCCGGTGATGCCCGAACAGCGGCTGCAGCAGGCGCTCGAGGCGATCGCCGATCTGGCGGACCTGAAGTCCCCGTATACCACGGGTCATTCGCGCGGCGTCGCGGAGCTCGTGAGCGCCGCGGCCGGGCGCTGCGGGTTGCCCGCCGGGCAGGCAGACGAGCTCCGCGGCGCGGCGCGGCTACACGACCTCGGCCGGCTGGGAGTATCCAGCGCGATCTGGGACAAACCCGGGCCGCTGTCAGAGGCCGAGGTCGAGCGGGTGCGGCTGTTTCCGTACTTCACCCAGCGGATGTTCGCCCGGTCCGCGCGGCTGGCGCCGCTGGCCGAGATCGCCGGCCAGCATCTGGAGCGCCTCGACGGCTCGGGCTATCCGCGCGGGCTCAGCGGCGCAGCGCTGTCGCCCGCGGTGCGCCTGCTCGCGGCCGCGGACGTCTACCAGGCGCTGCTCGAACCGCGCGCGCATCGCCCGGATTACTCCCCCGCCGGCGCCGCGGGCGTGCTCGGGGCGGAGGTACGGGCAGGTCGGCTCGACGGCAACGCGGTCCACGCCGTGCTGGGTGCCGCCGGGCACCGCGTCGCCCGGCGGCGCGAGCGGCCCGCGGGACTGACCGCCCGCGAGGTCGAGGTGCTGACTCTCGCGGCCCAGGGGCACTCCGCCAAGGAGATCGCCGGCCGGCTGGTCATCTCCCCCAAGACGGCCCGCAACCACATCGAGCACATCTACCTCAAGACCGGCTGCTCCAGCCGCGCCGAGGTGAGCCTGTACGCGATGCAGCACGGCCTGCTCGGCGAGCTGCGCGCGGCACAAAGATAGGGCAAACACCCCACGAAACCGCAGCCATGACCGGCCTACCGTTCAGTAGTGCGGCTCAACGCACACCAGCGTTTACGCATAGGAACGGAGAAGTGATGACTGCCTCCCTTGAGCGCGCCGGCCCCGCCCTGGCCACCCTGCTCGTCCTGTCCGGGCCAGGGCGGGGCAGCCGGATCGAAGTCCCGGCCGGCGGCCTGCTATTCGGCCGCGCCGCCGGCTCAGCCGGCCGCCTCGGCGGCGACCCGGCGCTGTCCCGCTGGCACGCCCGGATAGACCTCGCCGGCGAGGGGCTGGTCGTGGAGGACCTTAGCTCAACCAATGGAACCCTCCTCAACGGGCAACGGATCAGCGGGCGTCAGCCAGTCCGGCCGGGCGACGTCGTGACCCTCGGCGGCTCCCGGCTGCGGGCGCTGCCGGACACAGTGAGCGCCCCGGCGCACCTGCGCGAGCAGGCCACCACTGTCCTGCCGGCCCAGGCCGCCGCGGCACCGCCGCGACCGGCTCGCGCCGGATCCCCGGTCCCGGCCGCCGCGCATCCGGCCCCGCCGGCACCCCGCCCGGCCCTGACCGGCGTGCATCCCCGGCCGCCGGCCCCGCCGGCACCCCGCCCGGCCCCGCCGGCACCCCGCCCGGCCCCGCCGGCACCCCGCCCGGCCCCGCCGGCACCCCGCCCGGCCCTGACCGGCGTGCATCCAGGGCCGCCGGCCCCGCCGGCACCCCGCCCGGCTCCCGCCGCGCATCCGGTCCCGGACGGGCTCACGGGAAGCAGGCAACGGTGGACCCGCTCCGCGTGCATCCTGCTGGCTGTTGCCGGATTGGCCGCGCTGTGGGGCGGTTATGCCCGGGGATGGGCGTGGACCGGTTTCCGCGCGAACGGGCAGCTGTGGGATTGGCTGCATCTCCTGCTGCTGCCGGTGGTCCTCGGCACCATCCCGCTGTGGATCCGGCATAAGGAGCACATCAGCCGCACCCGGCGCGTCAGCTACGCAGTGCTCATCGTGGCCTGGGCCGGGTTCGTTGCTGTTGGTTACCTGATCCCGCTGAAGTGGACCGGCTTCCACGGCCAGAGGCTGTGGGACTGGCTGCACCTGCTCTTGCTGCCGGCGGCGATCGCCAGCACGCGGGCGCTGACAAGAAGGGGCGGTCGGCCAGCCAGCATCCTGCGGTCGCTGCGCCCGTATCAGACGGGCATCATCGCCGCCCTGGCCGCCGGCTGGGTCGTTTCGGTGATCGGCGGTTACGCTCTGCGGTGGGCGTGGACCGGGTATGCCGGGAACACCCTATGGGACTGGTTCCAGCTGCTGCTCGTGCCGCTGGTGTGCCCGACCCTCCTGTACCCGGCGCTGCTCAAATGGGTCACCGGCAACGCGGCCGGACGTGCCAGCCAGGCTGCCGCTGCCCGGAACGCGGCCGCCGCGCGCCGGACACCACCGCAGGACCCGATGGCCCGGGCATACGCGGTCGGCCCGCGGGCCCGCTAACTTACCCGGGAAGATCCGGGGGAAAGCTAAGAGATCCGGTTTCAAGGGGCTTCCAGACGCCGCTGAAACGCGCGCCAGGAACCGTCAATTTAAACAGGCATATTCGCAAGAATCTCTTTTGCGGGCACACCGATAGCCGGCGTATTCCGGTGTATCAGGGAAGCCGTCCGCACCCTCCGAAATAGTGCGAGCCCAGGCAGCTGGGCACAACCAGAAAGGAACGACAACCCATGAGCGAAACCTACGAGCAGGCATACGAGCTGGCTGACCCGTTCTCCTTTGAGAATCCTGACCAATATTCAAATGGCCAGTACCAGCAGGACGGCTCACCGCAGGAGGACCCGGTCCAGTACCAGCAGGACGGCTACTACGGGTCCGGGTATGCAGATACGGCCAGCACTGATTCGGCAGGCTCCTATTCAGGCTCCTATTCAGAAAGCGAGGCCAACACGGCCCCCGATCAGGGCGGCTATGCGCAGGAGGACCCGGTCCAGTACCAGCAGGACGGCTACTACGGGTCCGGGTATGCAGATACGGCCAGCACTGATTCGGCAGGCTCCTATTCAGGCTCCTATTCAGAAGGCGAGGCCGCCACGGCCCCCGATCAGGGCGGCTATGCGCAGGAGGAGCCGGGCAACGAACAGCAGGGCGGCTACTACGGGTCCGGGTATGCAGATACGGCTAGCACTGATTCGGCAGGCTACTATTCAGACCCTTATTCAGACCCGAGCGCTATTTCAGACCCGAGCGCTATTTCAGACCCGAATGGTAGCCCTTATGGGTATTAGGCGGGCTTAGCCTCTCCTGGCAAGAGGAGGGGCGCCGGGCCAGGTGGCTGAGCGCGTGAGCTTCGCAACGAAGGTACTCCGCGAGGGCATACCTTGCCATAGCCAACGTTGCGGCTCAGAAAAGCGCAGTAAGCAGCAGGAGGCCTGCGGGGTACCACCCCGTGGGCCTCCTGCGTGCGGCTATGCGCCGGGCTCGGCGAGAGCCGCGGCGAGCCTCTTGATAAGAAGAAAGCCCGGGAAAAAACCGGTGACATTTTCCTCAGACGATAGTCCCGAGTCAACCAATCGGTCTCCCTATGTCTCGGTTGAAGCCCTATGGAAAAGCGCCTTATGTGCCAGCCCTTCATCTCCTGTAGCAGGTTCCAACCGCAGAATGATAGGACGCCAGGCGCCGCCTTAACGTTAGTTCAGGAAGTAGCTGCCGCCGCCGGATTCCGGGTCGGTGACGAGGGCCACCACGCTGACCGTGCCCGCGTGGGCGAACTTCAGGGTCAGGATGATGTCCTTGCCGCCTTGCAGGTGACCGGCCCCGGTAATGCGCAGGCGGTAGCTGTTGGGGTTCATCCGCATCAGGCTGTCGGCGGGAACGGCGATCTCCGGCACCAGCTTCATGACCATCGTGCTGCCGCGCAGGCCCTCCGGGGCGAGGAAACTGACGTGGCCGCCGGCGCTCGTGCTGGCCGACAGCAGGTGGTCGGTCGTCGCGGCGTTGTTGCGGATGTCCAGGTAGGCCACGGTCGTGCCGGGCGTCGTCGGCAGCGGGATGTACGCGCTGGCGATCGCGATCTTGGTGTTGGCCGCGCCGCATCCGGACAGCGCCAGCATCACGGCCAGCGAGCAGGCCAGCGCCACCGCAGCCGCCAGCCGCCGGGCGGCCACCGCGAGCGCCCCCCGGGTCAGCGAGCGCACCGGAGCCTGACCTGAACTCAACATCGTCGTCGCCCTGCCTCGCCCATCAATTGCGTCTGAATGACTTCACGTTAGCGCCTTCCCCACGGGCCGGTGCGCCGGCAGCCGCCCGAACCGGGCCGGACCGGGTCAGCCGCGATCGACGGCGGTGCCGAGCAGGCCGAGCGGCGGCGAGCCCAGGCTCATCATCGCGCTGTGGAACCGGTGCAGCGTGAAACCGGCGCCCCATTCCTTCCGCGCCCGTTCGCGCAGCCGGAGGATCTCCAGCTTGCCCCAGGTGTAACGGCCGTACGTGGGGTCGAACGTCGCGCGGCTCGCCTCGGACAGCGCCGCCGGGCCGGCCAGGTGGGTGTCCGCCTCGAACCGGCGGGCCGCCTCCGGCACCGTCATCCCGGCCGTGTGCACCCCGATGGCGCAGGCCAGCCGGGTGACCCGGACCAGGGCCTCCAGCCAGACGCCGATCGCGAACCGCGGGTCCGCGGCACCGAACCCCTCATCTACGCAGAGTTCCTCCGCGTAATGGGCCCAGCCCTCGATGAAGGCCGCCGACTGCAGCGTGCGCCGGACGTCACCGGGCGCGTGCCGCAGCGCCCGGCCGTGCGAGAAGTGCCCCGGCGCGACCTCGTGCACGGTGATCCCCGGCAGCGTGGTGGCGCTGAACATCTCCAGCCATTCCTCGGCTTCGCGGTCCGGCCACGACTCGTCCGGGGGAGTGATGTAGTACCACGACGGGCCGTCCGGCTCGCCCGGGGCGTTCCACGACATCATGGCCACCGCCCAGCGCCGCGATTCCGGCGCCAGGCCGACGAGGCACTCCCCGTCGGAGTAGGGCACGAGGTTCTTCTCACGGGTGAAGTCGATGGCCTGCTGGGTCGAGATCCGCGCCGCATCGAGCACGCCCGCGCCATCCGGGTGATCGTGCACCAGTTCGCGCGCCACGTCGAGGGGCGGGCGGCTGGCGTCGATCAGGGCGCAGTCCTCGGCCAGGCGGGCAAGCAGCCGGTCCCGTTCGGCGTCGGCCTGTGCCGCGAGCCGTCCCAGGTCGACCGGCATCGCCTCGCCGCTGCTGAGCAGGGCGGAAAGCCCCCGGCTGCCCAGCGCGACGTCCGGTGGGCCGATGGCGGCGGCGTGTTCCACGTGGCCGGTGAGCCGCGCGTGCGCGGCCAGCGCGGCGTCGCGGATGGCCGGCTCGGTGCCGTGCGGGATGCCGGCCGACAGCCCGCGGACGGCACCGACCAGCGAGTTCGCGACCGGCCTGCTGAGCCGGTCGAGGGCCTCGATGGCGTGGTCCGCGGCGTGCGGCCACGCGCTGAGGTGGGCGATCCGGGCCGCGTCCCGCTCGATCTGCGGTGCGTAGTCCCGGTCGTAGCAGGAGACGTCCATCTCGCCGAGGTGCAGCAGCGGGTTGCTGCGGTGCAGTTCGAGATCGCCGTACACGACCTGCGCGAGCTTCTCGAACGCGGCCAGATGTGCCTCGTCGTGCGCGTCCGCGAGGGGCGTGCTGGCCTCGCGCGCCGTGGCCAGCGCCGCCAGGCCCTCGCGCACCCCCGCGGGCGACAGGTCCTGAACGATGCCGTCGTACTCGTGCCGCCCGCTCGCCTCGCGCGCTTCCGCGACGTTCAGGTCACACAGCGCGCGGACGCGCGGGCTCAGTTCGGTGCCATTCATGCCCCCCGACGTTACCGGTCGCCCGGCGGCGGGGTCAGGGCACCTGCCCCTGCACGCCCGCGCCCGAGCGGACCGGCATGACGGTCAGGATGTTTACCTTGCCTGAGCAGGCGGGGAACGTGTGGCCGAGGTAGGCCGCGGCCGTGTTCCCGGGCGGGTACACCTTCAGCCAGTTAGCCGTGACCGGGTGGCAGATCGAAGCCGAATAGTTGCCGGCCTGCACGACCTGCAGCCAGGCGTGCGCGGTAGCGTGCGCGGCCAGCGATACCGACACGGACGAGACGTTGGGGGCGCGGGTCGCGGCAGCGCCGATCTGGCTGCCGTTAGGACCGGTAACGAACGACACGCCAGGGAACCCGTAGATGGAGCACGCCGCGCCGGACGTATTGGTGAAGTTGATCGGCACGTACGTGCTGCCCGCGGCGCCGCCGCCCTGGTTGCTGGCCAGGCTTACCGAGAGCGCGGAGGTGTTGCACGCGGCCAGGCCGGTCGCGCCCGAGGCGTGGGACGAGGGGCTGGTGGCCGGCGAGCTGGTGATCGGGGTCGCGCTCGATCCGGCCGTTCCCGCGCCGCCCGACGACGACGTCCCCTGCGGCGACGCGCTGCCCCCCGACGAGCCGCAGCCGGCCGCCGTGACGGCGACGGCGCCGGCCAGGCACGCCGCGGTCAGGCCCCGCCGTGCGCTGACAGAAAGTGTGATCATCCCCATACCCTTCGTATTCACCAGCCCGGCTCTGCGCAAACCAGCGGCCCCGGCTCCCCCGGTGCCGGACCCGCCCCCGGCACTCCGGTGCTCAATGTATCGCTGCGCTCCCGAAATCTTTACGAAGCGTCACGACACGCCCGGCGGGCGCCGCTTATCTGTGTTCCTGGTCTTGAGACGCCCGAACCCGCTCCGGGGTTGGGCCCTTTGTGGCCGTGGTCCCAGCGGGTAGGGATGGAGAAGAGAAGGACAGGTAACGGAAGACCCGCGCCGCGGACCGGGCGCGCCAGGACACGGAGGATGCGGATGCCGGGAGCCGGCGAGTTAACCACCCGGCCCGAGCTGGCCGGCACCTTCGGCATGGTGGCCTCGACGCATTGGCTGCAGTCCTCGCCGGTGGTGCCCGCGCTCGGCTTCTGCCTGGGCACCCGCGCGCAGATGTTCACGCTGGAGCCCGGGCTGCCCGCGACGCTGGCGCCCGGCAAGCGGCCGCGCACCACGCTGTCACCCAGCCTGGCGTTGCGCGACGGCGAGCCCTACCTGGCGTTCGGCACGCCCGGCGGGGATCAGCAGGACCAGTGGACGCTGGCGTTCTTCCTCAACCACGTCCACTTCGGGATGAACCTGCAGCAGGCGATCGACGCGGCCGAGTTCCACACCCGGCACTTCCCGTCGTCGTTCTACCCGCGGGCGGCGGCGCCCCGCACCCTCGACGTCGAGGAACGGGTGGGGGAGCGCGTCATCACGGAGCTGCGCCGGCGCGGGCACGAGGTGCTCGTCTATCCGCCCTGGTCGCTGGGCCGGGTCAGCGCCGTCGCGCGCCGTGGCGGCCTGCTCTACGCCGCCGCCAACCCCCGCGGCATGCAGGGCTACGCTGTCGGCCGCTGACGCCGCCCGCCCGGCCCGATCAGAACGGCCGGGTCAGGCTTTCGAACATGGGGAAGTGGCGAACGTTCAGGGTGGCCAGTTCGAGCCCTTCCACCTGGGCGGTAGCCGCGATCAGGTAGTCCCCGAGGCCGATGCCCGAATGTGAGCGCCGGTAGGCACGCATCAGTTCCGCCGCCCGCCAGGCGATCCGCTCGCTGACCGGAAACGGGTGCAGGCTCGCCAGCATGCGGGTCACCTCGCGTCGTTCGGGTGAACGCATCCCGCCGGCCACTTCCGCCAGGCTGACCGCGCTGACCGCCAGCACCCCGGTGCGCCGGCGTGCGCTGATCAGCCAGTCACGGGCCGCCTCGGCACCTCGCAGATGCGCGATGAGGACGTCGCTGTCGACCAGGATCAACGGCCGGCCACCCGGTTCAGGTGGGCGGCTCGTTCGTCAGGCCCGCGCGCCAGGAACGCGTCACCGTCGTCGCTCAGCGCTCCGAAGGAGTCGTTAATCGCGATCAGGTCGGAGCCCAGGTCGGCCGAACCAGATCCACTGAGCTCGCGGTCGATCAGCTCCCGGATCACTTCAGCCCGGGAGCGCCCCTGCGCCCTGGCCACGGCGTCCAGCGCAGCGGACTGATCTTCGCCCAGATATATGTTGGTCCGCTTCATACACCACACTATACACCGATCCGTCCGCACGGCGGGCGGCGGGCCCCTGACAGGTTCACCTGCCCTGGCCACTGCTTACGTCCCTGACCAGGGGTTACCCCGCTCCTGGCGTCACCGTCCTGGCCATGACATGTGTCATGACGGGTCCAGGATGCACGGCACTGCCGCCGCGCGGCCGCCTTTGGTGTCATGGAGTAACCGCCTCGGCGTGCACATTCCGAGCGGTCACACACGGAGGGAAACATCATGACTATGGGATCGACGGGGGCCTCGGGAGCGCCGGTGGTCTCCTTCGAGAACGTGCGGAAGCACTACGGCCGCGTGAAGGCGGTCGACGGGCTGACGATGGACCTGCGGCCGGGCGAGACGGTCGCGTTCCTCGGCCCGAACGGGGCGGGCAAGTCCACGTCGCTGGACATGCTGCTGAACCTGCGCAAGCCGACCAGCGGCAGGATCCGGATGTTCGGCTCCGACCCGTACCACGCGATCAAGGCCGGGCGGGTCGGCGCGATGCTCCAGTCCGGCGGGCTGATGCCGGAGGTCACGGTGCGTGAGCTCGTCGCGCTGGTGACCGGCATCCATCCCCGCCCGCTGCCCGTCGAGCAGACGCTGAAGCGGGCGGGCATCGATGGCTTCGCCGGCCAGCGCGTCGACAAGCTGTCCGGCGGCCAGACCCAGCGCGTCCGGTTCGCGCTGGCCATCGTGGGCGAAAGCGACCTGATCGTGCTCGACGAGCCCACCACGGCCATGGACGTGGAGACCCGCCAGGCGTTCTGGGCCAACATGAAGGCCGAGGTCGCCGAGGGCCGGACGCTTCTGTTCGCCACGCACTACCTCGAGGAAGCCGACCAGGCCGCCGACCGGATCCTCGTTATCAACAAGGGCCGCCTGCTCGCCGACGGGACGCCGAGCCAGATCAAGGCGCGCGCGGGGGCCAAGCGGATCTCGTTCCGGCTGGACCAGATCGACGAGCCGTTCCTGCTCGGGCTGCCCGCCCTGGCGAACGTCGAGATCCGGCACGACCTGGTGCAGATCCAGACGTCGGACTCCGACCGCACTCTGTACGCGCTGCTCGACGCCGGCTACCGGCCGCGCGAGATCGAGGTGTCCAGCCTCGGCCTGGAGCAGGCATTCCTGGCGATCACGGCCGAAGACGACAACGGCACCGCCGCCGGCGCCTACACCGCGACGCAGCCGGTCCCCGGTTACGCGCGGAACGGCCGCTGAACGCCTACCGCGGGCACCCCAGCCACCCAGCACGCAGAACAAGGAGACACCTGCCATGAACAGCACCCTCGCGCTGGCCCGCGCCGAAATCCGCCGGCTCGGCCGGAACAAGCGGTACAGCATCTTCTCCGTCGGCCTGCCGGTCGTGCTCTACCTGATCGTCGCGCCGACGGTGAAGGGCGTCCACGTGTACGGCGTGGCCTACGCCGCGTACTACATGATCGCGATGGCGTCGATCGGCGCGTTCAGCGGCGCGCTGACCGGTAACGCGCAGCGCATCTCCCAGGAGCGCAAGGACGGCTGGGTCCGCCAGCTGCGGCTCACCGCCCTGCCGGCCAACGCCTACGTCATCGCCAAGATCATCGCCTCGATCGTCATCACGGTGCCTTCGATCGTCGTCGTGCTGCTGCTGGGGCGGTTCTACGGCGGCGTGCACATGGAGCTGTGGCGGTGGCTCGCCGTGGGCGGCACGATCTGGATCGGCTCGCTGACCTTCACCGCGCTCGCGGTCGCCATCGGGTACCGGTTCATGCCGGACAGCGTGCAGCCTATGGCCATGTTCGTGTACTTCGTGATGTCGATCCTGGGCGGCCTCTGGTTCGCGCTGACCGGCTTCCTGGGGAAGATCGGCCACTTCCTGCCGACCTACCAGATCACCCGGATCGGCACCGACCTGATCAGCAACCACTCGGTGCCGGGCACCGCGTACCTCACGATCCTCGCCTGGTTCGCGGGCTTCGTCGTGCTCGCCGTGCTGGCGGTGCGGAGCACGGCCGAGACCGTCTGAGACGGCCATGATCCGGGAGCGGAACGACCGGCGGGATGGTGGGCACAGGGGCCCCACCGTCCCGCCGCGCTCGTGGCCGGGCCGGCCAGGCCGCGCGCACGGACCAGGCCTGCGGAAAGGACCAGCGGATATGTCGAAGCCCCCCGGGCATGACAGCATGAAGGAGAAGCTGGCGAGGAGGTGGGACGCGATGGCCGCCAAGAACGAAGCGGTGACCCGCGCGGCCGCGGAACGGCGTCTCGGCTTCGTGATGACCGCGTTCCGGGGCATGCGGCCCAGGGCGAGCACCGCCGGTGCCTGCACGGCCGCCGACGACGGGATCGACAACCGGGCCATGGTCGGCAGCGTCATGGTGGGCAAGCGCCGCGGCGGCTGGATGCGCTGGTTCTTCTCCGGGATCTGGCTCGTCTACCTGCTCGCGCCGGTCGTCGGCCTGTTCGGCACGGGGCACGGCCCGCTGTGGATCGCGGGCGGTGTGATACTGGCGGTCGCCTTCTGCACCATCTACATAACAGTCCTCGCCACCTGGGAACGGTACCCGCAGCGCGCGTACGTTGGCCTGGCCGTGCTTGTCGCGCTGACCGTGACCGCCTGCCTGGTCTACGGCGGCGACTGGACGTCGATGTGGATCTACGTGTCGGCGGCCACCGGGTTCGTCTTCCCGGGGCGCCGCCGCGCCATGCTGGCCGTCGTCGCGTGCGGTGCCGGTTACGCGCTGCTGGCCTGGATCGGCCACGTGACCGCGACCCAGTTCCTGCTGGAACTGCTGCCCGTGGTGCTGGTCGGCTGGGCCATGGTCGGGTTCCGGCTGCAGCTTGTCCTCATGTTCGAGCTGCGCCAGGCGCGGGAAACGGTGGCCAAGCTCGCCGCGAACGAGGAACGGCTCCGGCTGGCCCGCGACATGCACGACCTGACGGGGCAGTCGCTGTCCCTCATCACGCTGAAGTCCGAGCTGGCCGCCAAGCGGCTGGGCCGCCTGCCGCAGTCCGCCGAGCTGGACGCGGTCATGAGCGAGGTCAGTGACATCGGCCGGGTCAGCCGGCAGACCCTGCAGGACATCAGGGAAGCCGTGAGCGGTTACCGGCGGCCGACGCTCGCCGTGGAGATCATCACGGCCCGCACGTCGCTGGAGGCCGCGGGCATCCAGCTCGACGACGACCCGGCCCTGACCCTGCGTTCCGGCACCTTCGGCCCGGACGCCGAGGCGGCCCTGGCCTGGTGCCTGCGCGAGGCGGCCACCAACGTGATCCGCCACTCCGGCGCGCGGAACTGCCGGGTCCGCCTGACGGAACGTTCGGGTGAGATGTCGCTCGAGGTCAGCGACGACGGTCACGGGCTCAGCAGCCAGGCCACCGGACCCGCGGCTGCCCGGGCGGGGAGCGCGGCGGGCGCCCGGCCGGGTCACGGCTCTGGTCTCGGCCCAGGCCCCCGCGCCGGGCTGGACGCCGGCACGGGCCTGCACGGCATGTCCGAGCGGCTGTCCGCGGTCGGCGGCCGGTTCTCGGTTGAGCCCGCCGGCCGCGACGGCCGGGGTTTCCGCCTGATCGCCACCGTCCCCCTGACCCCGGCGCCCGCGCAGGCTCCGGATGCCGCCCAGGCCGGAGCTCGGCCGGAGCCACCCCGGACCGGCCCGGTGGACGCTAACGTGCCGTTGTGACCGCCAGCGATTCCCGCCCCGGCCCGAACCACAGCGACCCGAAACCTGGCGCCGAGGAGCCGCGTGTCATCCGCCTGCTCCTGGCCGACGACCAGACCCTCATCCGTGAGGCGCTCGCCGCGTTGCTGTCCTTCGAGCCGGACATGGAGGTCGTGGCGCAGGTCGGCCGGGGAGACCAGGTGGTCAGGGCGGCCGCCGAGCACGACGTCGACGTGGCCCTGCTGGACATCGAGATGCCGGGGATGGACGGCCTCGCCGCCGCGGGCCAGTTGCACCGCGCCCAGCCCGGCGTGAAGATCGTGATCCTGACGACGTTCGGCCGCCCGGGTTTCCTGCGCCGCGCGATGGAGTCGGGCGTGTCCGCGTTCATCGTCAAGGACTCGCCGCCGGACCGGCTGGCCACCGCGGTGCGCCGGGCGCTGGCGGGGGAGCGGGTCATCGACCCCGACCTGGCCGCCGCCGCGCTGGCCGAAGGCATCAACCCGCTGACCCCGCGGGAGCGGGACGTGCTCGCGGCGTCCGCCGACGGCTCGGTCATCGCCGACATCGCCGGCAAGCTCTACCTGTCCGAGGGGACGGTACGCAATTACCTGTCGGCCTGCATCCAGAAGACCGGCGCCCGCAACCGCAGCGAAGCCCTGCACATCGCCGAGGAACGCGGCTGGCTGTGAGCCGCCGCCCGCCCGGGCTGTGACGAGCCCGCCGCCCCGGGGCCGTGACCTGCCGCCCGCCCAGGGCTGTGACCTGCCGCCCGCAACCCCGGGCTGTGACCGGCCCACCCCGGGCTGGGCTGCTCGTACCAGGCCCACCCCATCCGCGGGCCATACCATGAGCCGGTGACTTCCGTCGGCTATCTTCGCTATCCGCACATTCAGGGTGACCTGCTGACGTTCGTCGCCGACAACGACGTTCTGGCTGGCGCCCGCTTCCGGCGGCCGCGCGTGGCGGCTGTCCGCCGAAGGCGCGTCGGTGAGCTGCCCGCGGCTGTCCCCGGACGGTGCCGCGGTGGCCTGGACGACCACGCGCGATGCCGCCAGCGAAGTTTACGTGGCCAGCACCGACGGCACCGGCTACCGCCGGCTCACCTGGTGGGGAGACGGCCGGACCAGCGTCACCGGCTGGAACGCCGACGGCGAGATCCTCGCGATCAGCGCCACCGGGCAGCCCGCCTCGTTCCTGACCTGGGCGCACGCCGTCCCGGTCAACGGCGCGCCGCCGCGCCGGCTGGAGTTCGGGCCGGCCGGCGACATCGCGGCCCGCGGCCCGGTGACGGTCCTGCTGACCAGCGCGCAGCACGAACCGGCGCACTGGAAACGCTACCGCGGCGGCACGGCGGGACGGCTGTGGGTGCGGGACGGTGCGGCCGCCTCCTTCACCCGCATCCTCCCCGGCCTGGCCGGGCAGGTCAGCAGCCCCATGCTGGCCGGCGGCCGGATCGTGTTCCTGTCCGACCACGAGGGCACGGGGAACCTCTACTCGTGCGCGCTGGACGGATCCGGGCTGCGCCGGCATACCGATCACGACGGCTTCTACGCCCGCAACCCCAGCACCGACGGCACCCGCATCGTGTACCACGTGGCCGGGGAGATCTGGTTGCTGGACGACCTGGCGGCCGAATCGCGCCGCGTCGCGCTGACGTCAGGTTCGCCGTCGGCGGCCCGCGTCCCGCGGCTGATCTCGGCCGCCGATCATCTCGGCTCGCTGTGCTGCGACCGCACCGGGCAGGCCTCGGTGGTCGAGGTCCGCGGCACCGTGCACTGGCTCACCCACCGTGACGGCCCGGCCCGGGCGCTGGCCGTGGACCCGGCCGCGCGGGCCCGGCTGCCCGTCGTTCTCGGCCCGCCAGAAGGTACGCCCAGCGGCTCCGGGGAGTCCGGCGGCCCCGCCGGACGCGCCGGGGCGGCCTGGATCAGCGACGCTACCGGGCAAGACTCGCTGGTGGTAGCCGTCTCCGCCGGTCCCGGAGCCGCGCCAGGCGACGCGGACGGAGCTGAGGACGAGAACGGAGCTGAGGACGAGAACGGAGCTGCGGACGGGGACGGAGATGCGCACGGGGACGGCGCGGATGAGGCCGCTCCCGACGACGGCATCGCGCGGGACACCATAACGCTCGCCGACGGACGGCTGGGCAGCGTGGCCGGACTGTCCGCGGCCCCGGACGGGACGGCGGTCGCGGCCGCCGCCACCGACGGCCGGGTGTTCCTGGTCGAGATCGGTTCCGGCGACGTGACCGAGCTGGCCGCCTCCGACGACGGGCCCGCCGACGGCCTGTCCTGGTCGCCCGATTCGGCGTGGCTGGCCTGGTCCCAGCCGGGGCCGCAGCCGCTACGCCGGATCCGCATCGCCCGCCGCAGCGACGCCGAGGTGTACGACGTGACCGACGGCCGGTTCACCGACACCAACCCGGTCTTCACCGCGGACGGCCGTTTCCTGGCCTTCCTGTCACTGCGCAGCTTCGATCCGGTCTACGACGCGCATTTCTTCGACCTGTCGTTCCCGTTCGGCAGCCGGCCGTACCTGGTCCCGCTCGCGGCCGCCACCGCATCGCCGTTCGCCCCGCTGCCGCAGGGGCGTCCGGTGGACCCCGGGGCCGGGAAAGACGACGATCAGGAAGATTCTGAACGGGCTGCGGTCCGCGTCGACCCGGGTGGCCTCGCGGATCGCGTGGTGCGGGTCCCGGTCCCGGAGGCGAGGTACTCCTCGCTGCAGCCGGTCAAGGGCGGCCTCGCCTGGCTGCGCGAGCCGGTGTCCGGGGTCCTCGGGGAAAATGCCGCCGACCCCTACGACGACGGCCCCCGCGCGGTGCTCGAGCGCTTCGACCTGGTGCGGCGCAAGGTCACCGAACTGGTGGACGAGCTGGACTGGTTCACCGCCAGCGGTGACGGCACCCGCCTCGTGGTGGGCGACGGCGACGACGTCCGCGTCCTGACCTCCGAACGGAAGCAGGACAGCGACGACGACGGCGACGACCTCAGCGTCGACCTGTCCCTGGCGCGTTTCGTGGCTGACCCGGCCGCGCTGTGGCGGCACGCGTACGACGAGGCGGGCCGGCTGATGCGCCGCGACTTCTGGGTGGCCGACATGTGCGGTGTGGACTGGGATGGCGTGCTGGCGGAATACCGCCCGTTGCTGGACCGGATCAGCGGCGCCAGCGACTTCGCGGACCTGCTGTGGGAGGTGTTCGGCGAGCTGGGCACGTCGCACGCCTACGTCGTCCAGGCGAACGAAGGGACGAGTCCGCGGCGCGGCGGCCGCGCGGCCCGGGTCGGGCTGCTCGGCGCCGATATCGCGCGGGACGCCGACGGCCGCTGGCGGGTGACCCGCGTGCTGCCCGGTGAATCCTCCGACCCGAAGGCGCTGTCCCCGCTCGCCGCCCCCGGGGTCGGGGTCGCCCCCGGGGACGAACTGCTGGCGGTGGACGGGCAGCCGCTCGATCCGGTGGCCGGCCCGGGGCCCCGGCTCGCCGGGGCCGCGGGCAAGCCGGCCGAGCTGACCGTCCGCCGCGGCACCGGGCGCCCGCGGCGCGTCGTCGTCACGCCGCTGCGCGACGACCGGCGGCTGCGTTACCAGGACTGGGTGAACGGCCGCCGGGCGCTGGTCCGCACGCTGGGCGAGGGCCGGCTGGGCTACCTGCACATCCCGGACATGATGGGTGAGGGCTGGGCCCATTTCCACCGTGACCTGCGCACCGAAATGCGCCACGACGGGCTCATCATGGACGCGCGCGGCAACCGCGGCGGGCACGTCTCCCAGCTCATCGTGGAAAAGCTGGCGCGGCGGGTCATCGCCTGGGACATGCCCCGCGCCATGCTGCCGGAGACGTACCCGATGGACGCGCCGCGCGGCCCGCTGACCGCGCTCGCCGACGAGTTCGCCGGGTCGGACGGCGACATCGTCACCGCGGCCATCCGCACCCTCGGGCTCGGCCCGGTCGTCGGCACCCGCACCTGGGGTGGCGTGATCGGCATCGAGGGCATGCCCGGGCATGAGCTGGTGGACGGGACGCGGATGACCGTTCCCCGCTTCGCGTACTGGTTCAATGAGTACGGCTGGAACGTGGAGAACCACGGCGTCGACCCCGACATCGAGGTGCTCATCTCCCCGGACGACTGGGCCGCGGGCCGGGACCCGCAGCTGGAGACCGCGGTGCGGCTGACCCTGGAGGCGCTGGCCGCGCGGCCGCCCGTGGTGCCGCCGGACCGCTCGACCCGCCCGGTCAAGGCGCGCCCGCCGCTCCCGCCCCGCTCCTCCTGACGCCGCGTCCCCCCGGGCCGCCCGTTCTGAAGCCGCCCGGGGCCGCGAACCCGCGGCCCGGGCCGCCCGGGTGCTGGGCCGCCTGGGTGCTGGGCCACCCGGGGCCGTCAGGCCTTGGCGAGCAGGTCGCGGCCGTGCTTGCGCAGCTCTTCGACGGAGGTCACGCCGAGCAGCTGCATGGTCCGGGTGAACTCCGTGGCCAGCAGCTCCAGCGTGCGGTCCACGCCCGCTTCGCCGGCCGCCATCAGCCCGTACAGGTAGGCGCGCCCGATCAGGCCCGCGTCCGCGCCCAGCGCCAGCGCCACCACCAGGTCGGCGCCATGCCGGATGCCGGAGTCCACCAGCACGGCCGGGCCGTCGCCCACCGCCGCGCGGACCTCCTCGACGAGGTCGATCGGCGCGATCGCGCGATCCAGCTGCCGGCCGCCGTGATTGGACAGCTGGATGCCGTCGGCGCCGGCGTCCACCGCCCGGCGCGCGTCGGCGCCGCCGAGCGGGCCCTTGACGATGAGCTTGCCGGGCCAGTGCGCGCGCAGCACCGCGATGTCGTCAAAGGTGATGCTCGAGCTGAACTGCCCGATGCTTTCCGCCACGGTGCTGGCCCGATGGCCGGGCGGGAAGTTCGCGAACGTGATCGCGGGGTTGCGCAGCATCCGCACCCAGTACGCGGGGCGGCTGCCGATGCTGGCGATCGTGCTCACGGTCAGCTCGGGCGGGATGACCAGCCCGTTGCGGATGTCGCGGCTGCGGTTGCCGGTGACGGTGGTGTCAACGGTCACCGCGAGCACGCGGTATCCGCTGGCCGCCGCGCGCTGGACCAGGTCCTGGGTCAGCCCGCGGTCCTTGAACACGTACAGCTGGAACCAGATGTCGTCCTGGCCGGACGCGCGGGCCGCCGCTGCCAGGTCCTCGATCGAGGTGGTCGACATGGTCGACAGCGTGTACGGCAGGCTCCGGCGGCCAGCCGCCCGCGCGACGGCGACCTCCCCATCCGGGTGCATCATCCGCGTGCAGCCGGTGGGTGCCATGGCGAGCGGCATGGAGAGCGCCCGGCCGAACAATTGTGTGCCAGTGTCCACGCCGGCCACGTCGACCAGCTCGTTGGGCCGGAACCGCCACCCCCGGAACGCGCGGGCGTTGCCGGCCATGCTCAGCTCGTCGTCGGCGGCGCCGTCGACATAGTCGAAGACCGGCCGGGGGATCAGCAGCCGGGCACTCCGCCGCAGATCAGCGACGTTGTGACAGCGGGCGAGCCGCCTCTTGATGACATCGATCTCGACCGGTTTCATCCGGATGAGCTGGCGGATCTCCCCGATGTTCATGGTCAGAAATTTACCGTTTCCGGCCCCCTGGGCAAACCCGGCCGACCCGGAAGGGCGGCTCTCCTGCCCCGGCGCCGCCCAGCCAGCGTTCCGGCACCTGCATTAATGCGCCCTGCCCTGGTCTGGCTTATCCGGGGCCGGCTCCGGGCCTGCCCTGCCTGGCTTATCCGGGGGCCCGCGCCTTCCGCGGGCCTGCCGTGCCCTGCCCTGGCTTATCCGGGGCCACGCTCCTTCCGCGGCCTGCCCTGCCTGGCCTGGCTTATCCGGGGCCGGCTCCGGGCCTGCCCTGCCTGGCTTATCCGGGGGGCCCGCGCCTTCCGCGGGCCTGCCGTGCCCTGCCCTGGCTTATCCGGGGGCCTGCCCCCTCCGCTGACGCCCTGCCCGGCCGCCTATCCAGCGTGCCGCCCTTCCGTTAATTCATTAAACCAATCGGAAATATAGCTTTATGGCTATGCGGTGTTCTGCGAAAGGGATCTGATGTCACGTCGAATTGCACCACTGCGATCTGGGCACCGGATACGGCCCGGACGACTGGCCGGCCGCCTTCTCCGCCATGCCCCTCGATGAGCCGATGCGCTCCCAGCGCCAGGATCGCCTCGCCCGCCCGCATCCCCGCCCGGCCGCCCCGCCGCCGGTCTCCCCGCCCCGCGGCTCATTCCGCCCGTTCGCCTGACACGGGCCGTTCCATCTGGCCCATCTGGCCCCTTCCGCCTCGCCCGCCCGCATCTCCGCCCGGCCGCCCCGCCGGTGTCCCCGCCTCGCGGCTCATTCCGCCCGTTCGCCTGACACGGGCCGTTCCATCTGGCCCCTTCCGCCCCGGCCCCGCTCTAGGGCAGACTTTTGGGCAGTATGTGCTAAAACTCTGCCCGTAGTGGGGAATGGGGCCCGGGGCGAGGTAAGGCGTGTTTCAGAAGTGAGCTATGAGGCTGGTGCGCCCAGGATCCGGTCGGTGGCCGGGTCCGGCTCGCCGCCGAAGTACGCGTCGAGCATGGCGGCGAACGAGGCGCCGGCGGGAGCCGCCCGCGCGAACAACGTCATCGAGGACCGGAGTTTCTGGGCGTCGAGGCCGCCGAAGACCCGGGCCGCGTCGTGCTCGGTGGCCTGCTGGAGAATCCGGGTGCATTCGGTTAGCCGCGGGCCGAGAACCGGATGCGCCAGGTACGCCCGGGCCTCCGCCAGCGAGGAGATCGCGAACCGTCTCGACGTCGGGCTGTGCCCGAGCCCGGCGATCTGCGGGAAGACGAACCACATCCAGTGGCTCTGCTTGCGCCCGCGCCGGAGTTCGGCGACCGCCCGGTCGTAGGTGCCGCCCGCGTTCTGGGCCGCCACGAAACGCTCCAGATCGTAGGGGTCGTCCATCGTCTGCTCCGTTCAGTAGCCTGATCGGCCCGGCGCGGGCGGCCAGTCGGCCCGGCGCGGGCGGCCAGTCGGCCCGGCGCGGGCGGCCAGCCGGGGGAGCGGGGCTAACAGGTCAGGCAGGCGCCCATTTCGGCCGGCCTGATCGAAGGCACCTCCGTTCCGTTCCTTCCCGTCCCCGGACGACGCCCAGGCCGGCGTGGGCCGGCCTGGACGCCTCGATCTCAGGCCAGGTCGAACCGGTCCGCGTTCATGACCTTGTCCCACGCCGCGACGAAGTCGTGCACCAACTTTTCCCTCGCGTCATCGCTCGCGTAGACCTCCGCGAGCGCGCGCAGTTCGGAGTTCGACCCGAAAACGAGGTCGGCACGGCTGCCGGTCCACTTGGCCTCGCCCGTGGTGGCGTCGCTGCCCTCGAACGTGTTCGCGTCTCCGGCCGTCGGCTTCCACGTCGTGCCCATGTCGAGCAGGTTGACGAAGAAGTCGTTGGTCAGGGACCCGGGGGTGGCGGTGAAGACACCGAGCTTCGATCCGTTGTAGTTCGCGCCCAGGACGCGGAGTCCGCCGACGAGGACCGTCATCTCGGGTGCGCTCAGGTTGAGCAGGTTCGCCTTGTCGATCAGCAGGTACTCGGCCGGCAGCCGGTTGCCCTTGCCGACGTAGTTCCGGAACCCGTCCGCCTTCGGCTCGAGGTTGACGAACGACTCCACGTCCGTCTGCTCCTGCGTCGCGTCGGTGCGCCCCGGCGTGAAGGGGACCTCGACGTCGAAGCCGGCGTTCTTGGCGGCCTGCTCGACGCCCGCCGCGCCGGCTAGCACGATCAGGTCGGCCAGCGAGACCTTCTTGGCGCCGGCCTGGGCGTTGAAGGTTTCCTTGATGCCCTCCAGGGTGCGCAGCACCGTCGCCAGCTCGTCCGGGTTGTTGACCTCCCACCCGTTCTGCGGCTCGAGGCGGACGCGCGCGCCGTTGGCGCCACCCCGCTTGTCACTGCCGCGGAACGACGACGCCGACGCCCACGCGGCGGAGACCAGCTGCGAGACCGACAGGCCCGAGGCGAGGATCCGGCGCTTGAGGGCGGCAACGTCCGCCGCGTCAACGAGCTCATGGTCCACCGCCGGAACGGGGTCCTGCCAGATCAGCGTCTCTGACGGGACTTCCGGGCCGAGGTAACGCACGACCGGGCCCATGTCACGGTGGGTCAGCTTGAACCACGCGCGGGCGAAGGCGTCCGCGAACGCCTCCTGGTCCGCCATGAAACGCCGCGAGATCGGCTCATAAATCGGGTCGAACCGGAGCGAGAGGTCGGTCGTCAGCATCGTCGGGACGCGGCGCTTCGACGGGTCGGCGGGATCGGCGGGGTCGGGGACGGTACCTGCCCCGGCGCCGTCCTTCGGCTGCCACTGGTGCGCGCCGGCCGGGCTCTGGGTCAGCTCCCACTCGTAACCGAAGAGGATGCGGAAGAAGCTGTTGTCCCAGGCGGTCGGCGTGTCGGTCCACGTGACTTCGATACCGCTGGTGATCGCGTCGCCGCCGCTGCCGGTGCCGTACGTGCTCTTCCAGCCCAGGCCCTGCTGCTCGAGCGGGGCGGCCTCGGGGTCGGGGCCAACCGCATCCGCGGGGCCTGCGCCGTGCGTCTTGCCGAAGGTGTGGCCACCGGCGATCAGGGCGACCGTCTCCTCGTCGTTCATCGCCATCCGGCGGAACGTCTCGCGGATGTCGCGCGCCGCGGCGAGCGGGTCCGGGTTGCCGTTCGGGCCTTCCGGGTTGACGTAGATGAGGCCCATCTGGACCGCGCCGAGCGGTTCCTCGAGCTCCCGGTTGCCGGTGTAACGCTCGTCGCCGAGCCAGGTGGTCTCGGGACCCCAGTACACGTCCTCGTCCGGCTCCCAGACGTCGGCGCGGCCACCGCCGAAGCCGAAGGTCTTGAAGCCCATCGACTCCAGGGCCACGTTGCCGGTGAGGATGATGAGGTCGGCCCAGGACAGCTTCTGGCCGTACTTCTTTTTGACCGGCCACATCAGCCGGCGGGCCTTGTCCAGGCTGACGTTGTCCGGCCAGCTGTTGAGCGGCGCGAAGCGCTGCTGGCCGGCGCCGGCGCCGCCGCGGCCGTCGCTGATGCGGTAGGTGCCCGCGCTGTGCCAGGCCATCCGGATCATGAGCGGGCCGTAATTGCCGAAGTCGGCTGGCCACCAGTCCTGGGAGGTCGTCAGGACCTCCGCGATGTCCCGCTTCACGGCCGCGATGTCCAGGGTTTTGAACGCCTCGGCGTAGTCGAAGTCCCCGCCGAGGGGGTTGGCCACGGCGGGGTTCTTGGCCAGGATCTTCAGGTTGAGCCGGTTCGGCCACCACTCCTGGTTGGCGTCCCCCTGGGTGGGGTGCGTGAGACCGTGCGCGACCGGGCATCCCCCGCTCTCCGGGGTCGCGTCTTCGACGACTACTGGATCATGGTTCTCAGACATGGGAATCCTTCCGGGCTAGGCGGATTACGGTGTCCAGGCACTACGGGCGGCGGTGGAGCAGCCGGGGCACAAGCCCCAGTACGTGACCTCGGCCTCGTCGATCGAGAAGCCCTGGTCGTCGGGCGCGATCAGGCAGGGCGCCTCGCCGACCGCGCAGTCCACGTCGGCGACGGCACCGCACGACCGGCACACGACGTGGTGATGGTTGTCCCCGACGCGTCCCTCGAACCGGGCCGGGCTGCCGGCCGGTTCAATGCGGCGGACGAGTCCCGCCGCGGTGAGCGCGTGCAGGGCCTCGTAGACGGCTTGCAGGGAGATATGGCCGAGGCGGTCGCGTACCCCGGAGGCGATCGCGTCGACGCCGAGGTGGTCACCGTCCCGGACGATCTCGAGCAGCGCGACGCGGGCGGCCGTCACCCGCAGGCCGGCACCGCGCAGTTCCTCGGCGGGAGTCGGAGTCTGGGATGCGGCCATGGCACCCAACCTATCGTCATAAACACGAACGATTCAAGAAAAGGAACAAACCAAGACTAGTGACGCGTGCCGCTACGAAGGGGGGAAACGTTGCCTGACGGGACCTATGTGGCGAGGCCGGGCCTGTGCGGCGATGCCGGGCCCCTGAGGCGAGGCCGGAAACCTACGCGGCGATGCCGGGCCCCTGAGGCGAGGCCGGAAACCTACGCGGCGATGCCGGGCCCATGAGGCGAGGCCGGAACCTATGCGGCGATGCCGGGCCCATGAGGCGAGGCCGGAACCTATGCGGCGATGCCGGAACCTATGCGGCGATGCCGGGGCCGGTGCGGGCCCGCATCAGGGACTGCAGGATCTCCATGATCGCCGGGCTGGCCACGCCGCTCCAGTCCTCGGTCAGCAGCCCGTCGGTCGCCGGCTGGCCCCAGTCGAAGTGCATCCGCCCGGTCTGCGGGTTCGTGCCCCGGGCGTGCGTCGGGTTGAGGCCCCACCAGCACCAGTCCACGTCGGCGGCGGTCAGCCAGGCGTACATGTTGCGCCACCATGCGGCGTTGCGGGCCTCGCGGGGCTGGGCCACCGCCGACAGGCCGAAATTGGCCAGCGACCGGGTGTCGGTGCTGAATTCGCCTACCCAGACCGGGGCGATCTCTGCGTCCATGATGTACCCGGCCGCGGCCTTCAGCTGCCCGAAGAACGCCTCCCGGGGCTGGTGGTCGGCGTGGAACCACGGATAGTCGTGCCGGCCGTAGACGACCATGCCGGGATGATCGAGCCGGACCGGGTGGGCGGCCACGCCGGTGAGGTCACTGGCGTAGCCCAGGCCGTCGCACATGATCAGGACATCGGGATTGATGCGGTGGATGAGGTTCCCGGTGGCGGTGTACATCGCGGCGAAGTCCGTCCGCCGCGCGTCACCCCAGGTCGGGGTCAGCGTCCGCCAGCCGACCCGCGCCGGGCGCGGCTCGTTCTTGAGGTCCATCGCGGCGACCAGCGGGTTCGCGGCGTACCGGGTGGCGATGTCCTGCCAGGCGGCGGTGAACGCCGCGGCGGGCCAGTCGTCGTTGTACCAGAGCCCGTTGCGGTCGTCGTTCGCGCAGCACCAGCCCGCCGACAGCATGTGGCAGTTCGGGATGACGATGAGGCCCGCGCCGGTCAGCGCGGCCACGCAGGCGTCGTAAACCTGCAGCGGCGTCGACCCGTACAGGTCGGGATTGGCGGCCAGGTAGCGGTCAGGGACCGGCGACGTCTGCCGCGTCATCCAGACGCTGAACGGGAACCGCACGCAGTTGAACCCCAGCCCGGCGATGGTCTCCGCGAGGGCACCGCGGGGCACGCGATCCATTCCCGGCGCGATCCCGTCGTCCATGTGCGCGCCGATCCAGTTCACGCCCGCGAGCCGGACCCGCCGCCCGTTCGCGTCGACGATGAACCGCCCGCTCGTGCTCAGCGGCGTGGCCATGCCCATGTCCGCTACCCGCCGTTCATGATGATCGGGTCCGGCTGGGTCAGAAGTCCAGGCCCAGGGTGAACGCGGGCTTGGGGGAGGTCGCGGGCAGCCGGTGCTCGTCGGAGAGACGCCGGATGGCGGTCCCGGTCGCGAGGAACTCGGTGGCGTGCTCGCCCCACACGTGGTTGGAGACGCTGATGTTGACCCCGACGATCCCGGACGCCTGGGCCTCGGTCGCCTCGGATTGCATCCGCACCAGGGCCAGTTCCCGCGCGTCGTAGACGCCCTGGGTGAACTGGACCATTTCCTGGTTCTGGCCGGTCTGGCGCAGCGCCTGCAGCGCCGACTGATGCGCGATGTGGTAGACGCAGGTGCCGAGGACGAAGGCGACCGGCACCGCGCCGGCCGCGAGCAGCCGGAAGAAGTCCTGCGCGGACAGATCGGACGTGAAGGCCCGGCCGTCCGGAGCACGGTGCGCGCCGGCGCCGCCGGTCGCCTTCACCGCGGTCCCGGTCGCCACGAACTCCAGCACGTCCTGGCCCCAGGCGTACATCTGCATCCGGAGCTCCACGCCGACGATGCCGTCCGCGCCCAGGTGGTCCGATTCGGCGCGCATCCGGGACATGGCCAGTTCCCGCGCGTTGTACATGGCCTGGCTGAGGATCTGCAGTTCCTGGTTCTGCGACCAGCGGCCCATCTGCAGGCCGACGTGGTAGATCGACGAACCGACCACGAAGCCCAGCGGCTCGAAGCCCGCCTCGCCGAGCAGGACGTATTCCGACACCGAGAGGTCGGACGTGAACACGCCGCCCGCCGCGGTCTGGGCCAGCCGGCTGTCCGCCGCCTGCGGTTCCCAGCTGGCTCCCGAATCACCCGGGGTTCTTCCCGAACAGGGGCATTGCTCCTCCTCGCTCCGCGGCCTGGTTCCCAGGCTGCATTTCCGGCTACTTTTCCAGGCTGACGCCCGGCCCCGCCGCCTTGGCCGCCGCCTTGAGCTGCTGCTTGTAGGCGCGTACCCGGGTCAGCGAATCCGCATCGGAGATGTCCGCGACCGAGCAGTGGCTGCCCGCGTCACCGAACGCCCCCGCCGCCTCCCGCCACCCGGCCGGCCGCACGCCGAGCTGCTTGCCGAGCAGGGCCACGAAGATCTGCGCCTTCTGGGCCCCGAACCCGGGCAGCTCAGCCACCCGCTTCCGCAGGTCCGTGCCGTCGGCCGCGTCCCCCCAGACCCGGCTCGCGTCACCGTCGTAACGGTCGGCGATCAGTCGGCTCAGCGCCTGCACGCGGGCCGCCATCGACTTCGGGTAACGGTGCAGCGCCGGCCGTTCCGCGAACACGGCGGCGAGCGCCTCCGGGTCGTAGTCGGCCAGTTCCTGGGCGCCCGGCTCGTGCCCCAGGCGGCGGGCCAGGTCGTAGGGCGCGCTGAAGGCACGTTCCAGCGGCACCTGCTGATCGAGCAGCATGGCGATCAGCAGCGCCAGCGGGTCCCGGCTGAGCAGATCGTTCGCGTCGGGTTCGACCGGCATCCAGATTGTCACAGTGTCCCTCCCTGTTGCGCGGACCATCATTGCGTATCGTCATCATCGGCGTCACCCGCGTCCCGGCCGGGGGGAAAACACCCCCGTTATGGTGGCGTCAGCATCATGGCCCGGGACCGCCGGAGGTGCCATCGTGGAATCTGGCAGGCTGGCTAGCCGTTCTCCATATGACGGGCAACGCGCGCGTCGGCCGGCTCGCCAGCAAGAAGCCGGGGCGCCGCGTCCCAGCCCGTACGGATGGAGTCAACAATGACACCCCACATGAAGTGGGCAATCGGCGGAGTCATCGTCGGTCTTATTCTCCTGGGGTTCGGCATCCCATGGTGGCTTCCGGTGCTGGTTATCGCGGCTGCGATCGCCATCCCGGCAGGGGCCTACCTGATGCTTGATCCGTCGCAGCGGCGGCGCCTGCACGAGGTCCGCCGGCGCCGGCAGCTCGGTAACTGACCCGGCTCACCCACGCTCGGGACCGTTCTCCCATGCTGGATAGCCGTGACCCAGGCTCGCCGAGCCGAGCCTGGGTCACGGCCCGGTCCTGGACCGGCCGGAGGAGGCTCGCTATGCCTGTTCGCCGCCTGAACCACGCCGTCCTCTACGTCCGCGACCTGGCCCGCGCGGTCGGCTTCTACCGCGGGACGCTCGGCCTTGAGGTCCGCACGGAGGTTCCCGGCCGGGCCGCCTTCCTGCGCGCGCCCGATTCCGTTAACGACCACGACCTGGGCCTGTTCGAGATCGGCGACGCTCCCAGCCCCAGCACCGGCCCCGGGCTCGCCGCCAGCCCCGGGCCGCGCCCCGGCCTGTACCACCTGGCCTGGGAGGTGGGTTCGCTCGGCGACCTGATCGACGTGCGCGACCGGCTCACGGCGGTCGGCGCGCTCGCCGGCGAGAGCGATCACCGCGTCTCCAAGTCGCTGTACGCCAAGGACCCGGACGGCATCGAGTTCGAGGTCATGTGGCGGGTGCCCGCCGAGGACTGGGACGAGGAGCTGGGCAAGGGCAGCATGATCGGCCCGCTCGACCTGGACGCGGCGCTGGCCCGCTGGGGCGGCCGGGTCACCGGCGCCGCCGCCGGCTCCGCCACCTGACGGCAGTCCCCCGGGGCCGCCCTGACCCGCGGTCCACTGGGCCACCTGACGCCAGTGCACCGGGTCGGTAACCGGATTCGTCCGCCCTTGATGACCTGTGCCCCCGCCAGCCCGATTTACAGTGAACGTCCGGCTCGCCCGCCGGTACGCCGATCAGAACGAGCGGGATCATGCGCAGCTCGACCGTGCCGGCGCCGCCGGCACGGTCGAGAGCCTGCCCAGCCCGGCAGGCGCCTGACCGGTCATCGCTGACCCGCCGGACAAGCGCCGCCGGACGGCGGAAGCGTCAGTCTTCCACGCTGAAGGCCTCGCGGAGCTTGGCTTCCTGCTCGTCCGACAGGTTGGTGTGGATGAGTTCGGCCTGCGTGCCGGCGAATTCGGCCGCGACCTTGTCGTAGACCGCGCCGGACGTGAGCGCGAACAGCGCCGACGTGCCGGGCGTGACCTTATCCCGGACCTCGCGGATGAAATCGTCGTCGATGCCGACGTCGCGCATCGAGCCGAGCAGCGCCCCGCTGGCTGCGCCCACCGCAAGGCCCAGGATCGGGATGAAGAAGATGAGGCCGAACAGCAGCCCCCAGAAAGCGCCGCCGAGTGCACCCGCCGACTTGGTGTCGTGCATCTCATGGGTCTTCGGCTTCTTGCGGCCGACCTCCCAGCTGACCACGGCGGCGTCGTGCAACTGGATCAGCATGTCGCTCTGCAGCTTCTCCAGCTTCAGCAGCGCATCGTCGGCGCCGTTCGGCGTGTTGAACTTCCAGGCGGTAAGCGTGGCCATGACCCTCTCCAGCAGCGTGTAGGAAACGGTTCTGCGTGCGGGAGGCAGCAGATGGCGCTGGCCTCCCAGCGTCATGATGCCGGCTGGGCCGCTCCGCGGGCTCACCCCCGGCGGGTGACCCTGGGACGATGCCGCGAGGCTATCCGCGTCCGGTTTGGCCGGTTTGGCCGGTTTGGCCGGTTTGGCCGGGCCGGTAATCCTGCGCCGGACGTTATCCGAGGGTGGTCCCGCATTCATCCCCTGCGGGTGAGGCGGGTGAGGCGGGTGGCGGCCATCTCCTGCGGGTGAAGCGGCGGCGGGACCGGAGACGGCGGGACCGGAGACGGCGGGACCGGAGACGGCGGGACCGGAGACGGCGGGACCGGAGACGGCGGGACCGGAGACGGCAGACCGGCCGCCTGGCCCGGACCGCTAGCTGAGCAGGCCGGGGTAGAGCAGCGCGAGCTGGTGCGGATAACCGGCGATGAGCCGCAGCTCGTCGTCGGTCAGCGGCTTCCCGGTCGCCGCCGCGCACTGCCGGACCAGGCGGAACGTCAGGTCTTCTGCGCCGTCCGCCACGGCGATCCCGAGCCCGTCCATGACGTGCCGGAACCCGGCCATCCCGCCGTACTCCCCGGTCAGCACGACCCGTCCCTCGCGCGCGGCCCAGTCGTGCGGGAACGGGCCGAGCGCCGCGTCGTCGTACAGCTCGTAGTTCTGCCGGTCCTTCAGCGCCCCGTCGGCATGGATGCCGGACTCGTGCGCGAACGCGTTCCGGCCCACGCCGGGCTGTCCCTGCGGCAGCGGCTGCCCGAACGCGTTACTGGCCCACAGCGCGAACCGCCGCGCCCACGACAGGTCCACCGGATCGCCGATCTCGGCCCGGCCCGCCACCCCGAAACCGTGCCGGAACGCCAGCAGGCAGCTCACCAGATCCGCGTTCCCGGCTCGCTCGCCGATGCCGTTGATGCACGTGTTGACCCACGCGTCCTGCCCCGCGTCCAGATCGCCCAGCGCCCCGGATACCGAGTTGGCCACGGCCATGCCCAGGTCGTTGTGGCAGTGCGTCTCGACCGGGACGCCCACCGCGGCCGCCAGCTTGGCGAAGCGCTCCCGGATCCGCTGCGGGCTGTCGCCGCCGATCGTGTCGCAGTACCGGATCCGGTCGGCGCCGGCGTCCCGGGCGGCCAGCGCGAACTCCAGCAGGAACCCGTCATCGGTCCGCGAGCCGTCCTCGGCGTTGACGCCGATGGTTTCCGCCCCGCCGTCCCGGGCGGCCGCGACCGCGGCGGCCATCTCGGCGATGATCGCCGCACGGTCCAGCCGGCCGCGGAACTTGTGCGCGATCATCTGGTCCGACGTGGAGATTGACAGGTTGTAATGCCGCAGCCGCGGTGCGCCCGGGCGCGTCCCCGCCGCGATGGAGACGGCGGCTTCGACGTCGGCCGTCACCGCGCGGCACCAGCCGGACAGCCGGAGCGAACCGAACGCCCCCGCCTCGGCCAGCGCCAGGTTCGCGCGCACGTACGGGACCTCATGGAACAGGAACGGGAAGCCGATCTCCGACTGCGCGACGCCGAGCCGCCCCAGGTAGAAGTTGATCATGGTCTTGCCGAACTTGGACAACCCCGTGCGCGCGGTCTGCACCCCGTCCCGGTTGGTCACGTCCAGAAAATGCACCGCTGGCACGCCACGCCTCCTCATCGGGTCTCCGTCCCCTGCCCTCCAGCCTTGACGTCTCTGTGCATTTAGGTCAACGTTGATTTAAATCAACATTTGTAACGGGCCGGAGCAGGCCCCCTCCTCAGGAAGCCCGATAGATGGCTCTGGTCACCGCGGCCGAGGCGGCGCAGCGGCTGGGCGTCAAGCAGGCGACGCTCTACGCCTACGTGAGCCGCGGCGTGCTGCGGCGCCGGAAGACCCCGGACGGCCGCGGCAGCCTATTCGACGCCGGGGAGATCGAGCAGCTCGCACGGCGTGGGCGGCCACGCCGTCAGGCCGGCGCGGCCGACATCGTGGTCGAATCCGCGATCACCGAGATCGAAGGGGGCCAGGTCCGCTACCGCGGCCGCACCGTCACGGACCTGGCCGTACACCGCAGCTTTGAGGAGGTCGCGGCGTGGCTTTGGGCCGGGCGCTTCCCCGCCGCGCCCACCGCAGGCCCGGCCCGGTGGCAGGCGCGGCCGGAGGCGCTGGCGGCCGGGCGGGCCGCGCAGGCGGCGCTGCCGCCGGGCGCGCTGCCGCTCGAGCGCCTGCAGGTGATCGTGCCGGCGATGGCGGCCGCCGACCCGCTCCGGCTGCAACTCGGCCCGGCTGCGGTCGCCGTCGCGGGGGAAAGCATCATCGCCGGCCTGGTGGACTGCCTGCCGGACCCGCCGGACCCGCCGGACCCGCCGGACGGCGGACCGGCCAGCGGACCGGGCGGCGGACCGGCCAGCGGACCGGGCGGCGGACCGGCCAGCGGATCGGGCGGCGGATCGGGCGGCGGACCGGGCGGGGGACCAGGCGAGGCGATCGCCCGGGATGGCCGCGCGCCTGGATCAGCCGCGGCACGCGGCCGCGCGCCCGAGTCGGCCGCGGCGCACGGCGGCACGGTCGCGCCCCGGCTGTGGGCGCGGCTGTCCGCGCGGCGTCCCGCCCCGCGGCTGCTCGGCGTGCTGAGCGCCGCGCTGGTGCTGGTGGCCGATCATGAGCTGGCCGCCTCGACGCTGGCCGCGCGGGTGGCGGCGTCGGTGCGCGCGGATCCGTACGCGGTCGTGGCCACCGGGCTCGGCGCGGTCGGCGGCGCGCTGCACGGCGGCGCCTCACTGGGCGCGGAGACCCTGCTGTCCGCCGCAACGGCCCCGGCCGGCGTGCCCCGGGTCATCCGTGACGTGCTGCGGCGCGGCGAGCGGGTGCCGGGTTTTGGTCACTTCGTCTACCGCGCCGGAGACCCGAGGGCGGTGCTGCTGCTCGATCTGGTGCGGGCCGCCGCGCCGCGCGACGGGCGGCTGGCCGTGGCCGAGGCGGTACTGGCCGAAGTGGCCGGCAAGGGCCTGCCCGGGCCGAACATCGACTTCGCGCTCGCCGTGCTCACCCAGGTCGCGGGGATGGCCCCGGGGGCCGGCGAGGCCGTGTTCGCGATCGCCCGCACGGCCGGCTGGATCGCGCACGCGATCGAGGAGTACGAGCGCAACACGCCGCTGCGGCCCCGGGCCGTCTACACGGGGCCGCCGGCTCAGGACAGCTGAGGCCGCGCCGCGTCCACCGCGCCGGACGGCCCCACCGCGCCGGACGGCCCCACCGCGCCGGACGGCCCCACCGGGCCTGCGGCGCCCGCGGGCCGGCTCGACGTCTCGATGCTGCCCTTGTACGCGATCCCGCGGATGTGCAGTACGGGGGCGTCCGGCGCGAGCGCGATCCAGCCGGCCGCGGGGGTGAGGCCCGCCTCGGCGGGGTCACGGAGCGGTTCCACGGTCGTTCCTTCCTGCCAGCGTGCGGATGGCCCAGCAGACCATAATCGCGATGTATCTTAACGTGGCCCAGCCCCGCCGTACAGCGATATACGCTCCGGGCCGCGCGTTCCGGCGCAAAGACGGTCGGCAGACCGCCAGGGCGGCAGCCCGGACGGTCTGCCGGCGGTGATGATCGCGGGGTCCGTCTCCACGGCCACGCCTGCGGCAGGCGGTCACATCAGGCAATTAACCCCAGGCAACGCCGGGGCCGTGGCATCAGCCCCATCCTGGCATTTGGTCGCGGGTCATCACGTTAGCGGCATTGTAGAGGTCCGTGATCTGCTGCGCCGTATTCGTGACGTGCCCATTATCGCTGAATACCAGCCCCGCCCACGCCATGAAAAAGGTCCAGCGGGGCTGGGTGGCAAGTTCGCGCGCGGTGGGCAGGATCTCGCACTCGCCGATAGCGATGGGCCGGTTTCCCGCGACCTGCAGTGCTGTCTCATACTTCTGGCTGGTATATCCGTCGCCGTACATGTCCATCGCAAAGACGTCCCAGTAGCCGTCACCGGGATTATAGGGAGCCCAGTCGAAGTTGAGGTCCTGAACGTCCCACACCCAGATCAGATTAGTCAGTCCCTTGGTGCCGACCAAGTAGTCGTGGGTGATCTGATACAGCCGCGCGGACCCAGTCGGTCCCGGGCGGCCGCACCACCAGAACGGATTCACGCTGGGATCCATTGGCTTGTTCATTTCATGGAATGGCCGCCACAGCGCCTGTACCCCATTGTCCTTAAGCTCCTGGAAGAACACCGATATCGTGTCCAGCCGCGCCTTCCAGGCGTTGTTGAGGTCGGCTCCATCGGTAATCAGCCTGGTCCACTGATCGTCAGTAAGCGGATGGTTCACCACGCCCGGATCCCAGGCGCACGGCTCCCCCAGGTCCGGGGGTGCAGCGTGATACATCAGATGGACCAGCGCCCCTTGGTTCCATTGGTCGATGGCCTCGGCGATCATCGTGGGGCGGTTGTCGATGTTGTCTTGTTCGTAGAGGAAATCGCCGCTCCAGAGGCCCGGGTATCTGCGCGTCGTGTCGTAGATCTCGTCGGTCCATTGGGCCGGGCTGCTGTTCGGTTCCGCGTTGTGCTGCCCAGCCACGGTTCGGGTGCCGGAGATCTTCTCCAGTAACGTCAGAGGGCCGCCCCCTGTGGACGGTGGGGGAATGTAAACGAGCTGGCCGACCTGGAGGTTTCGCGCTTCTTCCGCCGTGAATGGCGTGCCATCTGGTTTTCTGAGGTCGACCCAGAGGTCGCCGTTGCCGAGGAATCGCTGGGCAATGCCGGACAGGGTATCGTGCGCCACGAGGGTGTAGGTCCACCCGGGAATGTAAACGAGCTGTCCGACTTGGAGGTTGTTCGCTTCTTCGGGCGTGAACGGTGTGCCGTCGGGTTTTCTGAGGTCGACCCAGAGGTCGCCGTTGCCGAGGAATCGCTGGGCAATGCCGGACAGGGTATCGTGCGCCACGAGGGTGTAGGTCCACCCGGGAACGCAGACGAGCTGTCCGACTTGGAGGTTGTTCGCTTCTTCGGGCGTGAACGGTGTGCCGTCGGGTTTCCTGACGTCGACCCACTTGTCGCCGCTGCCGAGGAATCGCTGGGCAATGCCGGACAGGGTATCGTGCGCCACGAGGGTGTAGGTCCACCCGGGACAGCCGCTGGCCTGCTGGCCGAGGGCCTGCCCGATCTGGCTAGCCCAGGCGCCGCCTGCATCGAGGGCGAACTCGAAGCCCATGACGCCGCCAAATGCTTTGCCCCAGGCGGTCTGCAGTGGCGCGATAACGTCCTTGATTAATTGGCCGACGGGAAGATACCCTTCGCCGTTATCGCTGGCGCCTGCAGCGGTAACAGGGGCGCCGAGCAGTTGCTGCCGGGCACCGGTCATGTCAGCGATATTGTTGTACTTGCTGATCTTGACGTTAGCCGGCGCGTCATACCCGGGGTTGTTGTAGAACTGATTGTTGAACCAGGTGATCTGATTGCCTGCTTTTTGCCAGATCGTCGTGTATGCGTTGTTGTAACCGCCCTGCGGATCCCAGTAAGGTGGTGCGGGAGCATGGGTGATGATGCCCTGCTCCGGTGGCAGCTTCTGGGCAAGCCCGTTGGTCAGGCTGACCAGGAATGTGACGCCATCCCAAAGAGGGGGAGCTCCAGGGTTATCTGGGTCGGTGAATCCGGAATCGTCCTCGAAGTCGATATCGACTCCGCTGAAGCCGTAGGTGGTCACGAAGCTGACGACCTGGTCCACCAGGCCACCCACGTCCTGGGCGTAGTGCCGCCAGGCAGCGGACGGGAAGCCCGGATTCCCGGGCGAGGGCGTGCTGACTTCGCCGCCCAGGGAGATCAGGACATTCTTGCCGGCCGTTGTTAGCTTCTGGATGTTGGATTGGAGGCTATCGTCGAAAGCACCACCGTCTCCCACCAGATCGAAATTGCCGTTATCCGGGTCAGTCGCAATCAGGAAGCCGATGATGACGTCGGTGTAGGGCAGTTTGCTGATTCCCCCTAATGGTATCGAGTTAGCGCGGCTGCTGTAGTAGATGACGTTACGGGGCGGGGTGGTATTCGGCATTGTTTTCCTTCGGTAGTGACGTGGGATGATCCGCGGGCGCGCGATCGTCAAGCGAAAGGGCGGTTTTTAATGAGCTATCCCGCGTAATGCGACCACGTTGCTGCGCAGCCCGGGTGATCACCGGTCGACATAGTGTGCCGGTCGCGGGCCGTCTTGCTCAATACCCATTGAGTCATGCGGCCAACCCCAGAGTCAAGAGGACCGGGGAAATAGTCCGAAGACGCCTAAAAGGCGCGTACCGGAATACAGCCGGTCCTCAAGAAAATATTCCTGCGGTGCGTCACAGCCGCCGCTTCCGTGCCGGTGGGCGCGGCCGAGGATGCGGAAACCGACGCCGATCATGGTGAGCGCCGCCCCGGGGGGCCGGGTGCGCGGCAGGCCGGGGTGCGCGGCAGCGCCGGGGTGCGCGGCAGGCCGGGGTGCGCGGCAGCGCCGGGATGCGCGGCAGGCTGGGGCGCGCGGCAGCGCCGGGTGCGCGGCAGCGCCGGGGCGAGGCGCCGCGTCAGCGGCGGCCGACCGCGCGGCGCAGGATCGCGAACGCGCCGAGCCGCGCCCCGATCGTCGCGATCACCGCGATCGGCAGGATCTGCGGCAGCTCACTCTCGGGGACCAGGGCCACCGCGGCGAAGGCGACGGCCACGCCGCCCACGGCCACCGCGAGCGCCGCCGCGGCCCGGCGGCCGCGCAGCGTCCGCCAGACCAGCAGGCGTGCCTCGGGCGGCAGCCGGAGCACCATCCAGGCGAAGCTCGCCACCGCGATGGCGCCGAGCACGGTGAGCCCGATCGCGAGCGGGAAACGCCCCAGGTGCGCGACCACCGGAATCCAGATCAGCAGCAACGCGGCCAGCGTGAAGATGTAGATCATCCGGGACACCGTGCGCAGGATCACCACGTCGATGTTGCGGCTGTACACATTCTCGGCGGGCGAGATCCGGGCCGCCCGGATGAAGTGCCGGACCGCGCCCCGGGTGTCGTGCCGGCGCAGCCGGATGCGGCCGAGCTCGTTCATGGCCCCGCTGTGCGCCGGATCCAGCGCCAGCGCGCGCTCCTGGTGGGCCCGCGCCGACTCCAGATCCCCGGCGGCCAGGCTGACCTTGCCGGACAGGAAGTGCACGTCGGGCTCGTTCGGCGCCAGCGAGCGCGCCTGGGTGGCGGCGCCGATCGCGATGTCGAGCCGCCGCGCGCCGAGCGCCGCCTGCGCCACGCAGATATGGGCCTGCCAGTGGCCGGGTGCGAGCCGGCGCGCCTCCATCCCCGCGCGCAGGGCCTCGGGGTAATTGTCGGTGTGCAGCAGCGCGTTGCTGGCCAGCCGGTGCGGCCACTCATCCGATGGGTCCAGTGTCACCGCGCGGTTGGCGGCGTCCACGGCCATCTGGTGCCGCCCGGCGCCCAGATGCGCGCGGGCCAGCAGGCACCAGGCCCGGGCGCTTTCCGGCTGCGCGGCCACCAGCTGGGACAGCAGGCCGCACGCCTGGTCGTACCGCTTCATGTCCAGCATCGCGTCGGCCCGCGCGAGTTCCGGCCCGAGCTCGATCACGCCGGGCTCCCTCCGTGCCCGCGCCTGACCACGGTGGGGATCGTGTTCATATCAGGCGGCGTTTCTTCAGGTAGGCGGCGAGGTCGTCGTACGCCCCGCCTTCGTTGGCGAACAGCGCGACGTTTCTGGCCGTGTCGAACCAGGCCCCGAGCGACGGCTTGACCTCGGTGATCGCCGCCTCCAGGTCGGGCTGGCCGATCATGCGCGCTTCGCCCCGGTGGATGGAGTCCAACAGCGCCCGTTCAGAACGCCGTCTCGCAGATGTGCGCGATATCGGCGCCGGAATACCCATCCGTCAGCTTCGCGAGCCGGCCCAGGTTCACCCCGGCCACCGGCCGCTCCCGCAGGTGATAGCGGAACACGGCCTCGCGCGCGGTGCCGTCCGGCGGCAGGACGAGCAGCGTCCGGTCGAAACGGCCGGGCCGCCGCAGGGCGCTGTCTACGTCCCACGGGTGATTGGTCGCGGCGAGCAGGAACACGCCCTCGTTGCCGCTGTCGACGTCGTCCAGCTCCAGCAGCAGCTGGTTGACGGCGCTGCGCATCGGGGTGTTCCTCAGCTGGCTGCGCTTCTGGCCGATCGCGTCGACCTCGTCCAGGAACAGCACGCACGGGGCGTTGCGCCGGGCGACCTCGAACAGCTCATGGATGTTGCGCTCGCTCTGCCCGACGAACATGTCGATGATGTCGGCGAACGACACCGCCATGAACCGGGCGCCCAGCTCGCCCGCCACGGCCCGGGCGATAAACGTCTTGCCGCAGCCCGGCGGCCCGTACAGCAGCAGCCCCCCGCGCAGGTTCTTGCCGTAGAGCTTGCGCAGCTCCGGGTTGCGCATCGGCGCCAGGAACGCGGCCTCGAGCCGGTCCTTGACCTGGTTCATCCCGGCGACGTCGGCGAGCTTCAGCGTGGAGCGCTCCGCGTCGTAGGCATCCACCGCCTCGGCCGCGGCCCCCTCCGCGTCAGTGCCCTCGCTACCCACGAACATCGGCGGCAGCACGTCGCGCAGCTCGGATTCGGCCTGCGACCAGTCGAAGTCGGGGTGCCTGTCGTCCGTGCGGTCGCGTTTGTCGCCACGGCCGCGCCGGTCCCCCGGGCCGGGGTTTTCCTGGTTCGCGGGGGAAGCCGGGGTCGCGGATGGCGGGGTATTCGCCGGCGCCCCGCTCGCTTCCGGTGGGCCCGGCGGGGCCGCCGGGCCCATCTCGGCTGCCCCGGCGCCGGGTCCCGTAGCGGGTCCGGTGCCCGGCCCGGACGGCCGCTGCAAGAGCGCCAGCGCTTCGGCGTTACCCGGATCCCGCTGCAGTACCGCACCTACGTGCCGGATGGCCTCGTCCCGCTGGCCCGCCTGCATCAGCAGGGTGGCGAGATGGACGCGCAGAGGCACATCGTCGGGCATGGCCTCCACGGCCTTGCGCAGACTGGCGAGCACGGTCAGGTCGGGTTCCATGCATCCGTCCGGTCTTGTCAGGATGGATCAGGCTCAGAGACAAACAGTACGGTGCCGGAGAGCATGCGGGTGCCATGGCAGCGCATATAGCTGGGTATGCCGTGGTAATACGGTCGCCCCGGAAGAGCTTCCGTTCGGGGAGGACGCCCCATGTCCGCTTTGTTGCCGAATGTGGCAACTGTCCGTCATGATGTGATAACGCCCCAAAGTCGCACTCGGTTGACACGGAGGACTCCATCTCAGCACAGGCGAAGACCGGGCTTGCGGGCGAGAGCCCGGATCCGAAAGCGGCTTTCCGTGACGTTTTCGGCGTTCCCGAGTTCCGGGCGCTGTGGCTGGGGCAGATCCTTTCCGTGGGCGGCGACCAGCTGGCCCGGGTCGCGCTGACCGTTCTGGTGTACGACCGGACGGGGTCGGCCCTGCTCGCGGCGGTCACCTTCGCGGCCAGCATCGTGCCCACCTTCCTCGGCGGGGTGATGCTGAGCGGCCTGGCGGACCGGCTGCCGCGCCGCCAGGTCATGATCGCCTGCGACCTCATCCGCTGCATCCTCGTCCTGGTCATGGCGATCCAGGGTCTGCCGGTCGGCCTGCTGGTCGTCCTGCTATTCGCCGTGACGCTGGTGGGCGCGCCGTTCACCTCGGCCCGCGCCGCGCTCTTCCCCGATGTCCTGCCCGGGGACCGCTTCGTGCTCGGCACCGCGGTGACGATCACCACCAACCAGCTCGCGCAGGTAGCCGGCTTCCTGGTCGGCGGGACGCTGGTCAATTTCCTGGGCATCCGGGCGTCGCTGGTCGTCGACGCGGGCACCTTCCTGCTGTCCGCGCTGATCGTGCGGCTCGGGATCCGCTGGCGGCCCGCGGCGCGCGAGCGGGCCCGGGCCCGTGACCACCCGGTCGCCGCCCTGGTGGCTGGGGCGCGGCTGGTCTTCGGCACCCTCGGCCTCCGGATCCCGATGTACTTCGGCTGGCTGGCCGCCTTCTACAACGCCCCGGAAGGGATCGCGGTGCCGCTGGCCAGCTCGCTCGGCGGCGGCTCGGTCACCGTCGGCCTGGTGCTGGCCGCCGAGGCGTTCGGTGCCATGGCCGGCTCCATCGCGTTCAGCCGCCTGGTCAGCCCGGACCGGCGGATGCGGTTTATCGGGCCGTTCGCGGTGGCCGCGTGCGGCGTGCTGGTGCTGTTCGTGTTCCACCCCCGGCTGCCCGCCGCGCTGGCCATCCTGGCCGCGTCCGGGCTCTTCGCCTGCTTCCAGCTGGCGGCGGCCGCGGCCTTCGTCAGCGCGGCGCCGCCTGATCAGCGCAGCCAGGCGTTCGGCCTGGCCCAGGGCGGGATGAGCCTAGGTCAGGGCGTGGTCATGGTGCTGGCGGGCGCGGCGGCGGAACACGTCGCGCCTGGGGTGGTGGTCGCGGTGTGCGGCGGAGCCGGCACCGTAGCCGCGCTGTTCACCACGTTCGGCCGGTCCCGCCAGCGCCGCCGGTCCGCCGCCGCCCGGGCTGCGGCCAGGGCCACCCCCACGGCTGCGCCCACCGCCGCCCCACCGGCCGTCCCCGGTTCGTGCCCGGCCCGCTCGCCGGATGCGCCCGCTGTCGCTTATCCCAGCGGGTCCCGGCCCGGCACCGCCTCCCCACCGGCCATCCCCGGTTCGTACCCGGCCCGCTCGCCGGATGCGCCCGCCGCGCGGGCCGTCCCCCGGCCGGATGCGCCCGATCCGGGCTCCGCCCCCCGGCGCCGAGCCCGTGGTGCGTGAGGTTCCGGGAAGGCTCCGCTGCGAACCCCCTGCGCCACATCTGACCCGTACTTAATTTCCGCCGGACTGCTGATGATTCCTGCAGGTCACCATATGAACACTTAATGCCGGCTACGTCAGGGCTATATATCTCTGTGTAACGATTACTTGACACAGCGCGTCGTCCGTCGTGACAATGCGGGACATCAGATGCGCGTTCCGTTGTTACCCCCTCCATAGCAAGCGGATCCCGCCGAGGAGTGTTGATGGACTCTGCCCGCCCGGGGGCTGGCGTGCGCCGGTGGCCGGTCTGGACATTGCCCCAGTGGCTGATTGCCTTCATCGCCGTCGTCGTCGCGGCCGATGCGGCGGGGATCGCCATCGCCGCCACCCGCGCCCTTGGCGGCCTGCACGACCTGGCCCTGTTCGGCCTGCTGCTGGCGTGCGATATCGGCAGCGTGGAGCTGACCCGGCGGGCCGGGGAGAAGACCGGCGTCGTCCGGGACATGCACGCAGTCTGGGAACTGCCCGTTGCGCTCCTGCTGCCGCTGGCCTACGCGCCGCTCAGCCCGATCGTCCGGATCGCCCTGACGCAATGGCGGGTCCGGCACGGCTCGCTGCACCGCCGGGTGTTCAGCGCGGCCGCCCTGGGCCTCAGCTACCTGGCCGCCGGGCTCGTCTTCCACCGGCTGGCCGGCGGGATCACCGGGCTCACGCAGCAACCGTTCCGGCACGGGTTCGCCTGGATGCTGATCGCGGCCGCGGCCGGGCTGGCCCAGCGGCTCATCAACTCCATCCTGGTGCTCACCGCGGTCAAGGGCTCGGACCATGCCGTCCGGCTCCGCGACGTCCAGTTCGCGCGGGAGCCGCTGTACAACGACCTGGCGGAGCTGTGCCTGGCCGTGCTGGTCTCGTTCGGCGTCGCGAGCAGTCCCATCGCCCTGCTGTTCGCTTTCCCGTTCGCCGCGCTGCCGCTGCGGACCGTGCGGCACGCCCAGCTGGTGACGGACGCGCGAACCGACTTCAAGACCGGGCTGCTGAACGCCGGCACCTGGCAGCGGGAGGCTGCCGCCGCGGTCGCCCGCGCCGCACGCGCCGGGCAGCCGGTCGCCGTTGCCGTGCTCGACCTGGACTGGTTCAAGCAGGTCAACGATACGCGCGGGCACTTGTTCGGCGATGAGGTCCTGCGCCAGGTCGGGCGGTGCCTGCCCAGCGCGCTACGGGACTACGACCTGGCCGGCCGTTTCGGCGGCGACGAGTTCGTGCTGCTGCTGCCCCGGACCCGGGCGGCCGACGCGCACCGGGTCGCCGAGCGGGTGCGGACCCGGATCGCCGGCCTGCCGCTGCGCGCCACCAACGGGGACACGGTTCAGGTCACCGCCTCGCTGGGCGTTGCCGCGCTGGCCGAAGGCACCCGGAGTGAGCTGAACGAGCTGCTGGCCGCGGCGGACGCCGCCCTTTACGAGGCCAAACGGCACGGCCGGAACCAAGTCCAGATGCTCTGCCCCGCGCGCCCAGGGCACCCTCTCCCGGGGCCTCCGCACGGGGCACCGGACGATCTGGCCGCCCTGCACGCGCTGGCCCGTGACCGCCTCCCGGCCCAGCCCGGCTCGCCCGAAGTCATCACCCGGACCGGTTTACCGCCGCGTCCCAGCCGCGACTTACTGCCGTGCCGCCCGCCCGGCCCGCCCAGCCGCGCGGGCGGTGGCGCGTACCCATAGTCTGCTGGCTGGGGGAGCGGACAGGGATGGAAAAGGAGCGCGATGCGGACGACAACGCTCGGCCACGGCGGCCCGCAGGTATCCCGGGCCGGCCTCGGGCTGATGGGCATGTCCGGCACGTACGGCCCGGCCGACGAGAAGGAGAGCATCGCGACGATCCACGCTGCGGTCGACGCGGGGATCACGCTGCTCGATACCGGCGATTTCTACGGCATGGGCCACAACGAACTGCTGCTCCGTGAGGCGCTGCGCTCAATTCCCCGGGACCGGGTCTTCATCCAGGTCAAGTTCGGCGGCCAGCGTGACCCGGGCGGCGCTTTCATCGGTAACGACGTCAGCCCGGTGATGACCAAGAGCTCGCTGGCCTACTCGCTGCGCCTGCTCGGCACCGATTACGTCGACCTGTACCAGCCGGCCCGGCTGGATTCCCAGGTGCCGATCGAGGACACGATCGGTGCTATCGCGGAGATGGTCCAGGCGGGCTACGTCCGTTACATCGGGCTGTCCGAGATGGGGCCCGGCACCATCCGCCGCGCGGCGGCCACGGCGCCGATCCAGGAACTCCAGATCGAGTACTCGCTGATGAGCCGGGGGATCGAGGCCACCATCCTGCCCACCGTCCGCGAGCTCGGCATCAGCGTGACCGCGTACGGGGTGCTGTCCCGCGGCCTGCTCAGCCGGGACACGGCGCGCCAGGACGGCCCCGCTGACATCCGCGGCCGGATGCCACGGTTCCGCGCGGGCAACCTCGAGCGGAACATGGAGCTGCTCGCCGCCTTGGAGGGGATCGCCCGCGACCGCGGCGTGACGACCGCTCAGCTCGCATTCGCCTGGGTGCTGTCCCGCGGCGAGGACATCATCCCGCTGATCGGCACCAAACGCCGGGACCGGCTGCGTGAGGCCCTCGGCGCGCTCGACATCACGCTGACCCCGGATGAGGTGACCGCCATCGAGGCCGCGGTCCCGCCCGGCCGGGTCGCCGGCGACCGCTACGACGCCCCCCAGATGGCCGCCCTCGACAGCGAGCCCTGACCCGCCCCCTCGGCGGCGCCCATGTTCAGCGCCCCTCGATCCGGGGACATCACCGATGAGTTTTGCCGTCCCCCGAGGTCCGCACGGCCAGAGGTACCGGACCACCGAGGCGGAAGGATCATCGTGGGACAGCCTGTTGTGCATTTCGAGATCATCGGCGCCGACCCGGCGAGGCTGAGGAGCTACTACGGCGAGCTGTTCGGGTGGGAGTTCAGCATGGACGACGCGGTCACCGAGGCGGTGTCCGCACCGGGCAATTACGGGTTCGTGGACGGGAGCAGGAACGGCGCCGTGGCCGGGATCAACGGTGGGGTCGGCGGCGGCGACGGCTACGCGCCCCGCGTGCTGTTTTACGTCGGCGTGCCCGACGTCGAGGCCGCGCTCACCCGGGCCGAGAGCCTCGGCGGGACGCGCCGGATGGGCCCGGACGGTATTCCCGGGAAACTGGTGGTCGGGCGGTTCACCGACCCCGAGGGAAACCTGATCGGCGTCGCCGGGACGAACTGAGAACGCTGCCCAGATACGGGGATGCCCTCAAGGCAAACGGTTGCCCCAGGTGCGCGAAAATAAACTCACAACGCGCAGAAGCATCACATATGCGACGTGTTCACAGGATGGTGATCCGGGGACTCGTCCGGGGCCTGATCCGGGGAACCGTACGCGGAGCCCCGGCCGGGGGCAGCGGACGCGAGGCCTTGGCCGGGGGCAGCGGACGCGGAGCCCTGGCCCGAGGGAGCGGACGCGAGGCCTTGGCCGGGGGCAGCGGACGCGGAGCCCTGGCCCGAGGGAGCAGACGCGAGGCCCTGGCCGGGGGCAGCGGACGCGGAGCCCTGGCCCGAGGGAGCAGACGCGGAGCCCTGGCCCGAGGGAGCAGACGCGGAGCCCTGGCCCGGGGCAGCGGACGCGGGGGAGCGGCCGTGCCGGGCCAGCACCCGTGCGCGCGCCGTCCGCGCCGCCCGCTGCACGCCCATGGCGGCCACCACCAGCACGGCCGCCGCGACGCCGTCCAGCCAGAAATGATTGGCCGTCGCCACGACCACCAGCGTGGTAACCGCCGGGTAGAGCACCGCCAGCCACCGCCAGCGGCTCCGGGACGCGATGATCACCGCGATGGCGACGATCAGTGCCCAGCCGACGTGCACCGAGGGCATCGCGGAGAACTGGTCCGCGTCGATCCCGAGCGAGCCGTACACCGACTGCCCGTACAGCGCGGCGGTGTCGACGAGCCCGGTGCCGGTGAGCATCCGCGGCGGCGCGACTGGGATGAACTGGATGAGCAGGGACACCCCGGTGAACAGCACCACTGTGGTCCGTACCCGCCGGTAGTGCCCGCGATGCCGGGCGAACAGCCAGATCAGGCAGCCGATCAGCACCGGGAAGTGCAGCACCGCGTAGTACAGGTTGGACGTCTCGACCAGCAGCGGGTGCGGCAGGATGATCCGCTGCACCGCGGTCTCGCTGGGCAGGTGCAGAACCCGCTCCGCATGCCACAGCCACCAGCCCCGAGGCAGGCCGCCCGACGACGGCAGGACCGAGAACGACCCCGCGTACTGCCAGAGCGCGAACAGCCCGAACAGCAGCGCCGCCTCACCGCCGAACCGCCCGGCCCCGACCAGCTGGGACCGGTACGCCCAGTGCGTACGGCGGGCCTGGATACAGGCCACGGCCGCCGTGCCGAGGCACACCGCGATGATCGCGGCGGGCTGCCAGCCCAGCTCCAGGTGCGGCATCTACATGAGCTTAGGCGTTCCCGTTGTTACGGCTGAGGTTGGCCGGGTCCATCTCCTGGCGGGGCAGGTACACCTCGCCGGTGACGTCCGCGCCGAGCCGCACCCGGTCGCCGTCGACCAGCCGGACCTCGGTGCCGGGCAGCGCCCGGTCGTCGTTAATAAACGTGCCGTTGGTGGAGCCCTCGTCCCGGATCGCCGCCCGCCCGGAGTCGTCAACGGTGACCGTGGCGTGCCGCCGTGACACGTTGTCGAAGTGCGCGAACGCCGCTGCCACCAGGGACTGCGCTGGATCGCGGCCGAGCAGCAGCGACGTCCCGGCCGGAACCTCGACGTTGCCGGTGGGGAACGCGATGCGCAGCACCACGGGGGAGATGCGGCGCTGGCCGGTGCCCGGCAGCGGCGCCCGGCACTCCAGGCACCACAGGTCGCCCGGATCCGGGATGCGCGCCCCGCAGTTCGGGCAAGCGGGCTGGTCGCCGGTGATGTACTTCTGCGAGACCGTCGGGGTGGGCAGGTCCTCCTCGGCGGGCTCGGGCCGCGGCAGGTTGGCCCCGCACCGGAAGCAGATCAAGTCCTCCGGCTGCACCCGGACGGCGCAGTTGGGACAGGTCAGGATGGCCATTTCGTCCTCCGGGACGGCCCAGGAGCGCCGCTAGCCGGCTGCTCTCGCTGATCTCAGGCTCGGTCTGCCGATTCCACGCATCCCGGGACCGGTAACCCGGCCCGGGCCCAGAGGGCGGCACAGGGCAGGCATGCGGGAGGGGACGCGCCCTCCTTACCTTACCCAAAGCGGTCCCGGTGGCCGCCGCTGTGGCCGAAGACGCCTGGGGAAGTAGCATCGCGAGATGATCGGTTTCCAGCTTGAACCGGAACACGAGGAACTGCGCAAGACCGTCGCCGCCTTCGCCCGCGAGGCCGTGGCCCCGGTCATCGGCGGCTTTTACGAACGGCACGCCTTTCCCTACCCGGTCATCGCCGGCATGGCTCAGCTCGGCCTCTTCGGCCTGCCGTTCCCCGAGGAATACGGCGGGATGGGCGGGGATACGTTCGCGCTCTGCCTGGCCCTGGAGGAACTGGGCCGGGTCGACTCCTCGGTGGCGATCACGCTGGAGGCCGCCGTCTGCCTGGGCGCCATGCCGCTGTACCTGTTCGGCACGGGCGAGCAGCGGGACCGGTGGCTGCCCGGCCTGTGTTCCGGGGACCGCCTGGCCGCGTTCGGCCTGACCGAGCCGGGTGGCGGCACCGACATCCCCGGCGGCACCCGGACCCGGGCCCGGCATGTCGGCGACGAATGGGTCATCGACGGCAGCAAGGCGTTCATCACGAACGCCGGGACCGACATCACCTCACTGGTGACCGTGCTGGCCATCACCGGGGTCTCGGCCGGCCCGCACAAGGAGCTGTCCTCGATCATCGTGCCCTCCGGCACGCCGGGTTTCACCGTGGGCCAGCGCTACTCGAAGGTCGGCTGGTGCGCCTCGGACACCCGCGAACTGTCGTTCAGCGACTGCCGTGTCCCGGTCGGGAACCTGCTCGGTGACCGCGGCCGCGGCTACGCGCAGTTCCTGCGCATCCTGGACGAGGGCCGGGTGGCGATAGCCGCCCTCGGGACCGGGCTGGCCCAGGGCTGCGTCGACGAATGCCTGCGGTACGCCGCCGAGCGGGAGGCGTTCGGCCACCGGATCGGGCACTACCAGTCCATCCGCTTCACCATCGCCACTATGGAGGCGCGCGCGCACACGGCCCGGCTGGCCTGGTACGACGCGGCGGCGCGGATGGTGGCCGGCGGGCCGGTAAAGAAGGCCGCGGCGATCGCCAAGCTCACCGCCTCCGACGCGGCCATGGACAACGCGCGCGATGCCACCCAGATCTTCGGCGGCTACGGGTTCATGAATGAGACGCCGGTCGGCCGGTTCTACCGCGACGCCAAGGTCCTGGAGATCGGCGAGGGCACCTCCGAAGTCCAGCGCATGGTCATCGCCCGCGAACTCGGCCTGCAGACCTGAGCACAGCCCGCCCGCCTCCTCGGCGTCCCCGCAGGGACACCACGACTTACCGGCAGAGTTTTGGGCAGTATTTGCCCAAAACTCTGCCGGTAAGCGGGAATCGGCCGGGGCTTGGCCCGAGCCCCGAGCCCCGAGCGGGGACGGGCGGGGGCTAGGACGCCGACGGGGCGGAGGCCACCGAGGGCGCGGTCCGGCTGCGCACCAGCCGGCTGACCTCGGCGCGCAGGTGCACGAACTCGGGCAGTTCCTTGGTCGCGGTCTGGTCGCGCGGCTCCGGCAGGTTGACCGGCAGGCTGGCCAGGATCCGCCCGGGGCCGGGCGTGAGCACGATGACCCGGTCCCCGACGTAGACGCTCTCGTCGATGTCGTGCGTCACGACCAGGATCGTGATGCCGCGCTCGTTCCGTACCCGCAGCGTGAGGTCCTCCAGGTCCTCGCGCGTCTGCGCGTCGACCGACCCGAACGGCTCGTCCATCAGCAGCAGGATCGGGTCGCACGCCAGCGCGCGGGCGATCGCGACGCGCTGCTGCATGCCGCCCGACAGCTGCCAGGGATACTTGTGCGCCACGTCCGGCAGCCCGATCGCGGCCAGCGACGCGTCAGCGGCCGCCCGGCGGGTCTTCCGGCTCTTCTCGGTCCGGCGCAGCGGCAGCGCCACGTTGTCCTGCACGGTCAGCCATGGGTACAGGGACCGGCTGTAGTCCTGGAACACCACGGCCAGCCGGTGCGGCACGCGCTGCACCGGGGCGCCGTTCAGCTCGATCCGCCCGCTGGTCGGCATGAGCAGCCCGGCTACGCACCGCAGCAGGGTGGACTTGCCGCACCCCGACGGCCCGACGATGCTGACGAGCTCGCCCTCCGCGACGCTGAGCGACACCCCCTCGATGGCCACGTGGGCCGCGTCGCCGTGTCCGTAGGTCCGGGTCAGATCCTTTACCTCAAGCACGTCCGTCCCATCGGCTCGCATGTCGGCTTAGGCACCACGGTGCCATGCCGGTGTGTTTTATTCAAAGCTGCGATGTCCGGAATATCCCCCCCGCCCGGAAGCAACGGAAGGACACCGGCCGTGCGCGTCGTCACGCTCGAGGAGCACTTCTGGACCAGCGCCCCTGCGCGACGCGAACCGGGCCAGGAGCGCCCGGCTGTCCCGGGCCCGCGCCTTTCTGGACGCGGCGCCCGTCAGCGAGGCGGACCGGGCCAAGATCGCGCACGGCAACGCCGAACGCCTGCTCGGCCTGTGAGGGACCTTGCGGCGCCGGGGCGCGGGCGGGACTTCCCCCCGGCCGGGGCGGCCTGTGAGGGCACTTACCCGGCCTCTCGCACGCCGCGGTGCCACGACAGCGCCGCCCGCTGGACGCCGTTAAGTATCGCGTTGAGCAGGTAGCCGAGGATGCCGAGCACCACGATCGTGCACCACAGCTCGGTCAGGTCGAAGGAGTTCTGCGCGTTCAGCATCTCGTAGCCGATGCCGTTGCTGCTCCCGACAAGCTCGGAGAAGACCATCAGGATCAGGGCCAGCGACAGCGACAGCCGGAATCCGGTGAAGATCTTCGGCATCGCCGACGGGATGATCAGCTGGGTCAGCCGCTCGCTGCGGGACAGCCGGAACGCGCGGGCCGTCTCCAGCTGCACCGGGTCGACCGAGCTGGCCCCGTCGATGGTGTTGAGCAGGATCGGCCAGATGGTGCCGAACGCGATCGTCGCCACTTCCATCTGCGTGCCGATCTTGAACAGGGCGAGGAACACCGGGGCCAGCGTGACCACCGGGAGCGCCCGCCCGAACTGCAGCAGCGGCTCCAGGTACCCCGATACGGCCGGGGACCGGCCGATCGCGACGCCGAGCGGTATCCCGATAACGGTGGCGATGGCCAGCCCGGCCAGCGTCCGCCAGATGCTGGGCAGCAGGTTCCCGGTCGCGTCGGCGGTCAGGAAGACGTGCGCGGGCGGGCCGGAGAACCACAGGTGGTACATCCGGGCCAGGATCGCCGACGGCGGCGGGAAGAATGGGCTGTGATGCCCGGACGCCCATAGCTGCCACACGCCGACCCCGGCGATCAGCACGACCCAGCGCCACACCCAGCTCAGCCGGAACCGCCGGGCGCCGCGGGCCCGGCCGGTCCCGCGCGAAGGGGGCGCGACCCGATCCCGCGCGGCCGTCGGCGGGCTCACGAGATCTCCGCCAGCCGCGTGTGGTTCCAGGGCAGCAGCCGGTGTTCCGCGCCGAGAATGGCCCGGTCCAGCACCAGGCCGAGGATCCCGGCCCAGACCGTCGCGGCCAGGATGATGGGCAGGTTGCCCGCGCCCGCGCTGTAGTCGGCGATGAAGGCGCCGAGCCCGGCCCCGTTGATCCGGCCGGTGATGTAACCGGCGCCGATGTCCAGGATGATCGCCACCGACGAGGCCAGCCGGATCCCGGTGGCGATGAACGGGGCGGCGCTGGGCAGCGACACCATCCGGACGGTGTCGATCCGGGAGAACCCGAACGCCCGGTGCGTCTCCTTGGCCACCGGATCGACGTCGTCCAGGCCGGCCATCGTGTTGTAGAGCACCGGCCAGATCGCGCCGTAGACGATGAGCGTCACCGACGTCCGCAGACCCGGCCCCAGCACCAGGCTGACCAGCAGGATAAGCGCGACCGAGGGAATCGGCCGGAGGAACTCGACCACCGCGCGGGTCGCGACGCGGACGCCCGGCAGGCTGCCCAGCAGCACGCCGAGCGGGACGCCGGCCACGACGGTCAGGGCCAGCCCGGCCGCCCACGCCTCGATGGTCGCGCCGAGGTCGGCGAGGAACCGGCCGTTGCCGAGCAGCAGCACGACATGGCCGAGCACGGTCGAGGTGAGCGGGAGGACCGACTGCGGGATGATCCCGGTCAGCCCCAGCACCTCGGCGACGATGAGGAAGATGACGACCCCGGCCAGCCCGCGCGCCCACCGGGCGGCGCGGGCCTTCCGGGCCGGCGACGCGGCCGCCGCCCCCGGGTCGTCCGGGGACGGCGGCGCGTCAGCGGTCACGCTCGCATGGGACATAGGCGGATCAGTGGAACAGCAGCCCGCTGGCGCTGAGCGAGGTGGTCGGCAGGCCGCCGCTGCCCATCAGCGTGATGACCTTCTGCAGCTGCGCCGGGTCCAGCGTGCTGGGGTAGTTGTTCAGCGGGACCGCGGCCGCCGCCTGCGGGGTGATCTTGATGTACGTCGGCAGGATCGACTTCACCGCGCCCGGGTTGGCGTTGGCGTAGGCCTGCGCCTTCAGCAGCGCGGTCTGGAAGGCGCGGGCCGTGTTCGGGTTCTGCTGGGCCCACGACTGGGTGGCGAAGTAGCCGGACATCGGCATGTCGGCCACCGGGCCGTCACAGGAGGAGACGACCTCCTTGGCGCCGTCGCTGGCCTCCGCGCCGGTGAGGAACGGCTCCACCGCGCTGATCGCGTTGACCTGGTGGGCCTTGAGCGCCGCGATCATGTTCGGGAACGGGACCACGACGTAGTGCACCGACGACGGGTTGACCCCGTCCGCTTTGAGGACGGCGTTGAGGGTCAGCGTCTGGATGTTGTTGGTCAGGTTCACCGCGACCGTCTTGCCGGCCAGGTCGGCGGGCTTGCTGATGCCGGACGACGGCAGCGCCGCGATCCCGAACGTGTTCGGCTGGCACGTCACGCCCTCGGCCAGGACCTTGAATTGGGTCGTGCCCTTGGCCTGCGCCTCGAAGTAGGAGACGTAGTTCGCGCCGCCAATGATGGCGATCGTGCCGTGCAGCATGTCCGGGATGGCCTGGGTGCTCTGCGTCACCGGGGCGATGGTGACGGTCAGGCCCTCCTGCGAGAAGTAGCCGAGCTTGTTGGCCAGGTACAGGCCGGCGTCGTCGACGACCGGCAGGGCGCCCACCGTGATGTGCGACTGCTCGAGGGCGCTGGCCGATGCGGACGGCGATTTCGCTCCGGATGAATTCGATGCGTTCGATGACCCCGAGCTGCTGCAGCCGGCGGCCAGCAGCGCGGTCGCCACACCCGCGGTTGCCGCGAGAGATAGCCGGCGAGGAGACCTCATTGACGCTCCTTACGTGGATAACGGCTGAACGGCCGTTGTCTGGGCAATTGGCGCCGGCGGCCAGCGGCCGGCGATAAAGCTGGCCCCCCGCGCCAATACAGCAGGAGACTGTCGTGGCGCGTCATAATTATTACCAAGTCCCGGCCGCGTCCGTGGACGCGGGGCAGACGACGTTAGGTAACGGTTCGCGATTTCCAGGATACCGGCACGTACAGTTATTTTTAAGAGACTTAACGTAATTGATGCAGGCCAGAACGATATACGCGGCAGCGTTTGCGCGGCAAATTTAGGCCTTCAGGGCGGCGCGCTTAATGGCCTGACGTGAACGCGTTGTACCTAGCAGCCGGATCCATATTGTTTTTGGCGCAGCCTTTTAACCGGGATGTAACTCAGTGGAACAGCAGCGGCTGAACCGTGAAATTGGGATTGAGCAGGCCACCGTTGATCATCAGCTCGGCCACCCGCTGTACGTGCGTGTAGTCCAGCGACGTGGGGAACTGACCCAGGTTGACGACCGCGGACTGCTCCGGCGTCAGGCTCTTGATGTAGTCGGGCAGGACCTGCTCGACGGCGGCCCGGCTGGCGTCCGCCAGGGCCTGCCCCCGCTCCATCGCCGCCTGGAACGCGCGGGCCGTGTTCGGGTACTTCTGCGCCCACGCCTGGGTCGAGAAGTACCCCGACATCGGGAAGTTCCTGGTCGGGCCGGTGCACGTCGACATGACGGGCTGCGCGCCGTAGGCCAGTTCGGCCGCGGTGATGAACGGCTCGACCACGCTGATCGCGTCCACCTGATGCGCGCTGAGCGCCGCCGCCATCTTGGGGAACGGGATCACCCGGTAATGCACGGCCGACGGGCTGATGCCGGACGTCTGCAGCGCCGTGTTGGTCAGCAGCGTCTGGATGTTGCTGAGCACGTTGACCGCGATCGTCTTGCCCACCAGGCTGGCCGGTGACGTGATGCGCGAGCCGGGCAGCGCGAGGATCTCGAAGGTGTCCGCGCTGCACGCTTGCCCGTCGACCAGGATCTTGAACTGGCCGACGTGCCCGCTCGCGTCGGCCTGCAGGAACGACACGTAGTTCGCGCCGGCCACGATGTCCACCTGGCCGTGCAGCATCTCCGGGATGGCGTCCGGGCTGGCCGGGATGGGCTGGATGGTGACGTTCAGCCCGGCGTCCCTGAAATAGCCCTCTTTCTGGGCCAGGAACAGCCCGGCGGTGTCCACCACCGGCAGCGAGCCCACGACCAGGCTGGTCTTCTCGAGATGGGCGGAGGTCGTGGCCGGCGTGGTGCCCGCGCTGGAGCCGCTGCACGCGGCAGCGGCCAGCGCCACGGCGAGGGTGCCGGCGGCGGCCAGGGATGCCCGCCCGGCACGGGTGAACCTCATGGTGCTCCTTAGGGGCGGCGAGCCAAACCGGAGGCTTCGGATTAAATAGGACATCTATATGCGGGCCGGTGCTTACCGTATCAGTGCGTCCGGAGCCAGGTACGGGATTCCCGCTTCCGCGTTCCGTTCCCGTTCCGTCCGCGTTCCGTCCGCGTTCCGTTCCTGCTCCGGTCGTCATCGCCGCAGGTCAGAGGGGGCAGTGGGGGTCCGCGCTGGGCCGCGTCCCCGTTCCGTCCGCGTTCCGTCCCGTTCCGTTCCCGTTCCGTCCGCGTTCCGTTCCCGTTCCGGCTCCGCCCCGGACCGGGTGTTCCCTCCCGTTTGGGTCGTTTCGGCAGTCCCGGCCGGTTCCGGGCGAGCTTGCCGGTATGGCCGGGGCCCCGTGTTGCGCCCTGCGCGTCCCGGCCGGATTCCCGCTTCCTTCGTCCGGCCGGCCCAAAAGGTGCGGCCTCCGCCCGGGAACACCGGTTGTGCGGTTTCCGTGACCATGCGTGAGAAAAGGGCGCCCGGGCCGCGGCCGGCGGGCGGCGCGAGGCGCGTCCGGCCGGTTACGTTACGGTCATACCGGCGGCCCCCGGAGATGCGTAAATTTCCGCCCAGCGTCCTGCGGCCGGCGTAAATTATGGTCATCTGCGTGCCATTTGCGGTCGGCCCTGTCGGCGGCCTCCGGTAAGCACGCGTTCACGTCTCCGGATGAATGGCCGGGCCCCTGAGCGCCCTATCTTTTGCCGTTGCGGGTCCTTTACGCTCCGCCGGCTATACCCGGGCGCTCATTTACGGGCAGTGCCAGGAGGGGCGCGTAACGTCACGCTACCGCCGATGCATTCGTTCGCATCGGCCGTCTCCCCGGCAGCCGGCCTCACGATGTGGCGGGTTGCCCCTTATTCGTTACAAATAGTCACTATTAACGCCACGTGACCAATTTCGCGTAGGGTGGCACGTTGCCGGTAACCAACTGCATTGACGCAGGTCACAGCCATGACAACGATGGGTCGGGGGTGGGCCGCTCACCCGCCGCGCCAGGCGACGTTCCAGGTCAGATGGGGCCCTGGCCGGGAGGTGCCGCCGAGTGTCCGCGAACGGTGGTCCCGCCTACCGCAACCTTGCACAAAATTACTGGCGAATACGCCCTGAGTGACCGAGGGAAGATGATTATATGTCCTTACCCGTTTTGCGACTCCGACGCTGGCGTTGCCTCGGTCGTCCGGAAGTCGCTCGCCTGTGGTGAACGTCGTGGTGGGAAAGAGGGGTGCGATGTTGTGCGGCTTCTGTCGTAGAGGCCCGGCGGCTGTCCTCGGAACCCCTGTCCGTGTGAGGTGCGAAAGCAGTGCGTAGGCGTCCGGTGACAGGCCAGCCCGACGGCGGCGAGGGACCCGGCGTACCAGCCGGAGCCCACGCCATCGCCGGTGCTGATACCGCGGGGGACGGTAACGGGGGTACGGCCACAATGACCGCGCCCCCCGGTTCCCCCGGTTCGCCTGGAACCGGCGGGCCGGATGAGGCACCCCGGGCTGCCGCGCGGGGGAACTCGCGGCTGGCCCTCAGCAACTGGCGGGTGCGCTGGCGGCTGCTCGCCCTGATCGTCGTCCCGACCATCGCCGCGGTGATCCTCGGCGGCCTGCGGATCAGCTCCGGCGCGAGCAGCGCGGTCGCCTTCAAGCGCACCGAGAACCTGGCCGTACTGAACAGCACCATCATCCGGCTGGCGCAGAGCATGGAGGACGAGCGCGATCTCACGGCCGGCTGGATCGCGGCCGGCCGGCCGCTGGGCACGGCACCGATCTATACCGCCCTGCTGAATCAGCGGTCCAAGACCGAGGAGGCTATCCAGCAGGTCACCGGGGACGCGAACAACATCGGCTCGGGTTACTCCCCGGCCATCCGGCAGTCGCTGAGCGCGGTCCTGGCCCGGATCAGCGACCTGGACCAACTCCGCAACGCCGCCACGCCGCCGGCGGGCAAGATCCCGGTCCAGCCGCTGATCGGGGACTACACGAACTCGATCGACACGCTGCTGACCTTCACGAGCATGACCGGCGCGGGCACCAGCGACGCCACGCTCTCCAGCGAGGTCGTCACGCTCACCGCGCTGGCCCGGGCCGAGGATCAGGCCTCGGAGCAGCGCGGCACGCTGTTCGCGGCGCTGACCGCGCAGCAGTTCCCGCCCCAGGGCCTGCAGGCCCTGCAGAGCGAGCAGGCCCAGGAGGCCGCCGCCGAGCAGGACTTCCAGAGCTCCGCCACGCTGGCGCAGCAGCAGCTGTTCCAGAACACCGTCAGCGGCCCGAAGGTTGACCAGGCGGCGCTCGAAGAGAACATCGCCACCCAGACCAGTAACAACGGCAGCGCCAGCATCGGCGTGACGCCCGCGCTGGCCCCGTCCACGTGGTTCACCAACATGACCACCACGGTGCAGGACATGCGCTTCGTGGAGAGCAAGCTGATCAGCTCGATCCTGGACCGGAGCCGGTCGCTGCAGTCGTCGGCCACCCGGTCCGCGGTCATCGTCAGCGTCATCACGCTGGTCCTGCTGATCCTGGTCCTGCTGATCACCACGTTCGTGGCGCGGTCGATGATCCGCCCGCTGCGCCGGCTGCGGGAGGACGCCCTCGACATCGCGGGTACCCGGCTGCCGGACACGGTGCGCCGTCTCAGTGAGACGGAAGGCTCCGACGAGAGCGTCGAGATTGAGCCCATCGCCGTCTCCTCCACCGACGAGATCGGTGAAGTGGCGCGGGCCTTCGACCAGGTGCACCGGGAAGCCGTCCGGCTGGCCGCCGACGAGGCCATGCTGCGCGGCAACCTGAACGCGATGTTCGTCAACCTGTCCCGGCGCAGCCAGTCGCTGATCGAGCGCCAGATCTCGCTCATCGACTCCCTAGAACAAGGTGAGCAGGACTCCTCCCGGCTGGGCAGCCTGTTCCGCCTGGACCACCTGGCCACCCGCATGCGCCGGAACTCGGAGAACCTGCTGGTTCTCGCCGGGCACGAGGCCTCGCGGCGGTGGAGCCAGCCCGTTCCGCTGGTGGACGTGCTCCGTGCGGCCATCTCCGAGATCGAGCAGTACGAGCGGGTCGTGCTGAACGTCCAGCCCGGCATCACGGTGGTGGGCCAGGCCGTCAACGACGTCGTGCACCTGGTCGCGGAACTGGTCGAGAACGCGACGACATTCTCGCCCGAGGACACCCAGGTGTTCGTCTCCGGGCAGCCGCTGACCAGCGGCGGTGTGCTCCTCGACATCACCGACGGCGGTGTCGGCATCTCAGATCAGGAGATGGGCCACGCCAACTGGCGGCTCGACAACCCGCCCGTCGTCGACGTCGGCGTGTCCCGGCGGATGGGCCTGTTCGTGGTCGGCCGCCTCGCGGCGCGGCACGGGGTCCGGGTGCGCCTCCGGCACGCCTCGGCCGGCGGCCTGACCGCGCTGGTGTGGCTGCCGGACACGGTCGCCGCCCAGGAGGGCGCGCCACTCGGCCGGCTGCGCCGCTTCGAGGCGGGAGACTACGGGCCCAACCCGTCGCTGTCCGCTCCGCCGGCCGGCGGAGCCGGGGGCGCCCTGCCGACCCGGCCGGGGCTCAGCCAGGCGGGCAGCGCGGCCGCGCAGGCCGCCGCGGCCGCCCGCATCCCGCGCTTCTCGCCGCCGACCGGGAACGGCCCGGGCACCGGCCCGCAGCCACGTATCGGCACCGGCCCGCAGCCGGTGGCTCCCGGCGCCGGCGCTGGCCAACGGCGGCGCCCGCGGGTTCAGTTCACCCGGCCAGGCCGGCCCTCAGGCACCCACGCCCCCCGGCGGCCCGGGAACCGGCGCCCCGGGCGGCAACGGCTTCACCATGCCGTTCCGGCCGACGAACGGCGGAATACCCCCGGCGGGCACGCCCGCCGACCCGGGCAGCCAGCCCGGCGGCTACCCCGATCCGGCCGGCCCGGGCGGTGCTGGCGGTCCAGGCGATGGCAGTGCCCTGGGACCGCCCAACGGCGACAATGGTGTGCGGGTGCCCAATCCACCGGAGAACGGGCACGACCAGCGGCTGCCGATCTTCGACACCCTGGAGTCCGACTGGTTCCGGCGCAGCGGGACGACGCACGCCGGCGGCCAGACCAAGACCGCCACGGCCGCAGACCAGGCGGCGTGGCACTCTCCTGCGGATGAGGGCTGGCGCGCGGCCGAGACGGTCGCCGCGCCGACGACGGGAGCCACAACATCCGCAGGACTTCCGCGGCGTGTGCCGCGGGCTAATCTCGTTCCCGGGTCGGTCGGCGAACCGGACGCGGCGAGCGACGGCAGCAGTACGAGTAGCGGGGGACCCTCTCGCTCGGCAGAGGAAGTCCGTAGCAGGCTGGCGAGTTTCCAGCGGGGCGTGCGCGAGGCGCGTGCGGCCGCACCTAAGACCGAGGAGCCATAGGACGGATGAGAACCCCGCATGAACGGCATATCGTGCTAGAGATTAACCGACCGCAACGCAGAGCCCGGGCCTCCGGGCGGCGAGGAGGACACGAGTGAGCACGCCGGGTCGTCCGACGCAGGACCTTGGCTGGCTGATCACCAACTTCGTCGAGCGCGTCCCCGATGTCGCTCACGCGGTCGTTGTGTCGTCTGACGGGCTGCCGCTCGCGTTCTCCGCGGGATTCCCGCAAGAGCGCGCGGACCAGCTCGCCGCGGTCACCTCCGGGTTGACCAGCCTGACCCAGGGCGCGTCACGGGTCTTCGAAGGCGGGGCGGTCGTCCAGACCGTCGTGGAAATGCAGCGCGGCGTTCTCGTCATCATGGCCATCAGCAACGGTTCCAGCCTCGCCGTTCTCGCGGCGTCGACGTGTGATCTGGGCCTGGTCGCGTACGAGATGACACTGCTGGTGGAGCGGGCGGGACGGGTTCTGACCCCGGCCACCCGGGGAATCATGCAGGCCTCCATTCCTGGGGACGGCAGACGGTGACCGGAGGATACGGTGGCGGGCCCGGGGCGGGGTGACGACCGCCAGCCTCCCTCCGGACCTCCTACGCGCGCGTGGGACAACCGGCCGGGGACCTGGGATGAGCGGTCGGGTTCAAGGAACCGTGGATCAAATCCGTCGTGGGACAGCAGCCGTTCCGGCTCGTGGGACAGCGCCCAGTCCCGCCGCGGGATGCAGCGTGCCGGCGACGAGGAAGCCGTCGGGCGGCTCGTCCGGCCGTACACGGTAACCGGCGGGCGCACCCAGCCGCGTTATCAGCTCCAGGTCGAGGCCCTGGTCACGGCGACGGTGTACGAGCCGCGCGATTTGTCTGTCCTGGCCCCCGAATGCCAGGCCATTCTGCAGTTCTGCCGGGACTGGAGGTCAGTGGCGGAGATCTCCGCCGTCCTGCGGCTGCCGCTCGGCGTGGCACGAATTCTCATCGCGGATATGGGAGCCGACGGGCTGGTCCGCATCCACCAGCGCGAGGATGCAGAAGGCCGGCCGGACCTCAATCTGCTCGAAAGGGTACTTAGTGGACTCCGTAAGATCTAGCGTCGCCCAGCCACAGGGCGCTCCGGCGGCGATGACCTCCGTCAAGATCGTGGTCGCCGGCGGCTTCGGCGTCGGCAAGACCACGTTCGTCGGCTCGGTGTCGGAGATCACGCCGCTCACGACCGAGGCCCAGATGACGGTGGCCAGTACGGATGTGGACGACCTGTCGCACGTTCCGGACAAGAGCACCACCACGGTCGCGATGGACTTCGGCCGGATCACGCTGGAAAAGGACCTCATCCTCTATCTGTTCGGCACGCCCGGCCAGCACCGGTTCTGGTTCATGTGGGACGACCTCATCCAGGGCGCCATCGGGGCGGTCGTCCTCGTCGACACCCGGCGGCTCGCGGACTCCTTCCCCGCCGTTGACTACTTCGAGGCCAGCGGGCTGCCGTTCGTGATCGGCATCAACGGCTTCCACGGGCAGTTCCCGCACCGCTCCAAGGACGTGAGCGAGGCGCTGGCGATCTCACCCGACGTGCCCGTCATCCCGTGTGACGCCCGGAACCGTGAGTCCACCAAGGCCACCCTGGTCACCCTGGTCGAGCACGCGATGAGCGTGCAGGCCGCCGGCCGTTACTGACCGTCCGCCCGCTGCCCCGCCCTCGGGTCCCCGGCTCCGCTGCGCCGGCCGGTCCCTGGCTGGCTCGTCGCTGAGCCGGCTCGCTGCCGAGTCGGCCGAGCCCCGGGTCTATGGTCAAAACGAGCCGGCGGGCCCGGTCTATGGTCAAAATATGTCGGGATAGCAGCAGAAACCGGTCAAGATCTGCGGCCAAGATCTTACTGGGCGGGTGCTCGTGCGCCCAGGCCCTGGCCCTATCCGTTGTCCCTGCCCGCCGACGATCCGGAGGACTGCGCCCCGATGGGGGATCGTTACTACAGCACCAGCTCGGCCTTCCTCGAAGCGCTGGCCGAAGCAGGCATCTCCTACATGTTCGCCAACCTCGGCAGTGATCATCCCGGCCTGATCGAGGCCCTCGCGCAGGCCAAAGCCGAGGGACACCGCGCGGACCTGCCCGAACTGATCGTCTGCCCGCACGAGACCGTGGCCCTCAGCGCGGCGCACGCCTACGCTGCGGTGTCCGGGCGGCCGCAGGCGGTGCTCGTGCACGTCGATTCGGGGACGCAGAACCTCGGCGGCGCGGTCAACGACGCGTCCCGTGGCCGGGTGCCCGTGCTGATCTTCGCCGGCTCCGCCCCCTACACGATCGAGGGTGAGCTGACCGGCAGCCGGAACGAGTTCATCCACTGGATCCAGGACGTGCACGACCAGCGCGGCATCCTGCGCAACTACACCAAGTACGACAACGAGATCCGCACCGGCCGCAACGTCAAGCAACTGGTGCACCGGGCCCTGCAGATCGCGCGCAGCGAGGCCGGCCCCGTCTACCTGGTCGGCCCGCGCGAGGTCATGGAGGAGCGGATCGAGCCGTACGCGGCCGACCCGGCGCAGTACCCACCGGTCACGCCCGCCGCGCTCAGCCCGGAGGTCACCGCGGAGATCGCCGGGGCCCTGGCCCGGGCCCGGCATCCGCTGGTGGTCACCGGTTACCTCGGCCGCGACACCGCCGCCGTGCCCGAACTGGTGGCCCTGTGCGATCTGCTGGCCATCCCGGTCATCGAGTCGGCGCCGCACCACGTCAACTTCCCGGCCAGCAACCCGATGCACGTCGGCTATCAGTGGACGACCAAGGACCAGAACCCGGTGCTGGCCGAGGCCGACGTGATCCTGGCCATCGACAGCGACGTGCCCTGGATCAAGGTCACCAGCCGCCCCGCGCCCGGCGCCGAGATCTACTGCGTCGACATCGACCCGCTGAAGTCCCAGATGCCGATGTGGCACATCCCGGCACGCCGGTTCGCCGCCGCGAACTCGCGGCTGGCGCTGGCGCAGATCACCGGCTTCATCCGGGACAACGGCCTGGCCGACCCGGCCGTCGTGGCCCACCGCCGCGGCAACGTGACCGCGCTGCACGACGCCCAGCGCGCCGCCCGTGACCTCCGCGAGCAGCCGGAAGACGGCAAGATCACCCCGCAGTACCTGACCGCCTGCGTGCGGGACACGCTGGCCGGTGAGGACGCGCTGTTCCTCACCGAGGCCATCACCAACTACGAGGTGGTCGCGGAGCACCTGCGCGCCAGCCGCCCCGGATCGCTAATCGGCAGCGGCGGCGGCTCGCTCGGCTGGGCCGGCGGGGGAGCGGTCGGCGCCAAGCTCGCCGCCCCGGACCGCACCGTGGTCTGCCTGGTCGGCGACGGGAGCTTCCTGTTCGGGGTGCCTTCCTCGGCTCAGTGGGTGGCCCGCCGTTACGGCACGCCCGCGCTGACCGTGATCTTCAACAACCGCGGCTGGAAGGCGCCCAAAATGTCGGCCCTGGCCGTGCACCCCAGGGGCGCGGCCGCCGAGGCCGATGACTTCAACGTCAGCTTCGAGCCCGCCGCCGACCTCCCCGCCATCGCCGCCGCGGCGGGCGGCGCCTTCGGCGCGAACGTCACCGACCCCGCCGACCTCCCCGCCGTCCTCAAGGAAGCCCTGGCCGCCGTACACGACGGCCGCTCCGCCGTCGTCTCCGCCCACCTCCCCGGCGTCTGACCGGCCCCGGCCTTCTGCCTGCCCGGGTGTGCCGCCTGCCCTGGCCTTCTGCCTGCCCTGGCCTTCTGCCTGCCCGGGCTCCGGCCTGCCCTGGCCTTCTGCCTGCCCGGGCGTGCCGCCTGCCCTGGCCTTCTGCCTGCCCGGGCTCCGGCCTGCTACGGCCGCCCACTCCAGCCCCGCCTGCCCCACGGGCACCGCCCGCCCCAGCCCCCGCCTCCCTGCCGCCTCGCACCCACCGATCCCTGCCTACCGGCAGAGTTTTGGGCAAATACTGCCCAAAACTCTGCCCGTAGGTGTCGGCGAGACGAGCCGGGGCGGCCGCTCTCGGCGGGTGGGGCAATAGGGACGGGGGAGGCCTCCATCGACACCCTGTATCAGGTTCCCTGAGAGACAGGGGGAAGGCCCTTCGCAGTACGCAGATGCGGTCTTGCCGGGGTAGACGGGGCGTGTCATCATGCAGCGCATGCCGCGCTCGAGAAAAATTAGGACGTCGACGACGGAAACGATTCCTGGATTGGAATATAAAGTCGGGAAACGCATGATGACCTGGCAGTCCGGGAACAGCGTTAAAGAAGCTGTTGAGGCGCTGAAGGACTGGGCAGACGAGAATGAATATGACGCCGTGGTCGGTATACGCCTGGAATCGGTAGTCGACGTTGGCGCAAATGGAGCTGGCATCGTAGAGTCGAACATTTATTGGGTCGCATATGGCACGGCCATCGCCTTCGCGTCATGACCGCCCCATGATCAAGGCTGGTCTGCCGCGCGTAGGCGCGGCCGATAAGCCGTGACCATGGGCACTCGTTAGCCGCTGGGCCGCCCTACTGCTGGGCCGCCCCACTGCTGGGCCGCCCCCACTGCCGGGCCGCCCCACTGCCGGGGCGCCCCCGGCCCCGCACCCTTACCGCCGTCGGCGGTTACACCGCACGGACCGGGTGAGAAGCGCGTATCCCGAGGACTGGCTGGCCACCCTGGACGCCGCGGTATTCCGCATCCCACGGCCAATGTCCGCGTTTGTCGGCGTGCACCACCTGCAGCGCCTTGATCGCGGGCCCGTACAGCTCGATGGCCGTCACCAGATGCGCGGTGGGCTCGGCCACCCTGACGATCTCAATCAGCGGGCCGCCGCGCAGTTGTATCTGCTCGCCAGGCGGAGGAGCGGCGGCGTGTAGCACATGCGCGGCGACGCCGTTCAGCAGCCGCGTGGCGCGGCCCAGTGGCAGACCTGTCACCACGAGTTCGGGCTTGCCGTGCGGGGTCAGTCCTACGGTGTAGGCCCAAGGCGGATGTATGCGATCATGCTCGACTCCCTGTACGGTCCAGCCGTGGTGGTCGATGAGAGCACGCATGTACTCGAGATAGTCGAGCCGTGTGCTGCCCGGGTGGTCACATTCCCAGCACATGTACGGCCTCCTTCGTGCCGGTGACAGTGACCATCAGTCTGCACGAAGATACCGACACTATGTTCGAATCGTCGGCCATCCCCACTCATGAGCCATGTTCACGGGTGCCATCGGCTCCGGCGAGCTGCCGGGCCGCTCCCGGGGCATCGGCGGCTGGCCAGGCGGTCTCGCCGTCTGCGGCGCGCCACCAGAGGACGCGGCCGTTCGTCCAGACGCTGACGGCGGGCAGCGACAGCACGCCGAGCACGCCGTCCGTGCAGATGTAGAACGAGCCGCCGGTCTTGCTTTCGCGCAGCTGGCCGGCTAGCGACTGCAGCACCTCAGCGGGCCGATGACGTGGTGGCGGGCCGGGTGGCGCGATCTGGAGGTGGGGCGGGGTCATCGTCGTCTCCGGGGGAACCGGGTGGACCGGCCGCGTCGTCTCCGGGGGAACCGGGTGGACCGGCCGCGTCGTCTCCGGGGGAACCGGGTGGACCGGCCGCGTCGTCTCCGGGGGAACCGGGTGGACCGGCCGCGTCGTCTCCAGGGGAACCGGGTACACCGGCCGCGTGAACAGGGGCGGGCACCTGGGTCGTTAGCCGGCTGCGTGAACAGGCGAGGGCGGACACCTGGATCGTCAGCCAGGCACCGGAACGGGCGGCAGGGGCTCGTCATGCCACCACGTCCCGGGGCACGGGCTCGGCGGCGTAGTCGGTCCAGATCAGCTCGCGCAGTTCGTCCGGGCCGTTCGCGACCAGCGCCCGGTGGTTGTCCAGTCGCTTGGCCACCCACCCGGCGCGGGTGACGGCAATGTCGTACACCGCGCCCCAGTGCCAGCCGAGATCCTGAAGGCTTGCCACCTGTTCTGCCGTCAGCGTCATCGTGATCGCCCATCCCTCGCTGGGTCCGCTTCGCGCGCCTCGCTGACAGCCTGTCCGCGACGCATTACGGTCGGAAGGGATTAGCCGGTCTCGTGGCCAGCACCTAGTGAGTTGTTATAGGTCGTGCAAACTCCGTGAAGGTGGTGTGATCCGGTGTCCTCCAAACGTGATCCCGATCGATCAGCCTTAGCTCTGTTCGCCGACGAGCTGCGTGCCGCCCGCGAGCAGGCCGGGCTGTCCCGCGACGAGCTGGCCGGCCAGCTGAACTATTCGGCGTCGCTGATCGCGATGGTGGAGGGGCTGCACCGGGTGCCCCAGGCCGATTTCGCGGCCCGCTGCGACCTCGTGCTCGGCACCTCCGGCACGTTCGCCCGGCTGCAGAAACGGCTGCGGGTGCTGCCGTTCGCCGCGTCATTCCGGCCGTTCGCCGCCTACGAAGAGGCCGCCACCTCGTTGCGGAGTTTCGAGCATTCCCACGTCCCCGGCCTGCTGCAGACCGCCGAGTACGCGCGAGCCGTACTGGGCATCCGGGCGAACATCCCTCTGGACGAGCTGGACGACTTGGTGGCATCCCGGCTGGCGCGGCAGGCGATCCTCGACCGGGACAACCCGCCGATGCTGTGGGTCGTGATCGACGAGGCCGTGCTGCACCGGGAGGTCGGCGGCCCGAAGGTGATGCGCGAGCAGCTCCTGCACCTGGCGGCGATGTCCGGCCGGGCGAACATCGCGCTCCAGGTCATCCCGTACAGCGCGGGCGCGCACGTGGGCCTGGAAGGTGCGTTCGTGATCGCCGACTTCGAGGACGCGCCGCCGGTGGCCTTCCTGGCCACCGCGGGCGACGGGCAGACGATCGAGGAGCCGTCCATGGTGGCGAAGATCGCGTTCAGCTTCGATAGGCTCCGGGCAGAGGCTCTGCCGCGTAAGGCGTCCAGGGACCTGATCAGCAAAATAGCGGAGGAACAATGGACGATCTGACCCCCCGCATCCCGTGGCGGACGTCGAGCTACAGCGGCTCCAGCAACGACAACTGCGTCGAGGTGGGCGCCGCGGCCCGTGCCGTCGCCGTCCGCGACAGTACGGACCCGGATGGCCCGGCGCTCGCGTTCAGCCAGCGGGACTGGCGAACGTTCACCCGCGACCTGAAGGCCCGGCTCGCGGATCGCTGACACCACCCAACCGGAGGGGCGCCCACCCGCGCCCTGAGTGCCCGACCGGTATCGCCGCTGTTCTGACGGAGGTCCTGCTATGGCGGTTTCTTCGCTGTCGCGGGATAAGCGCTCACCGCCAGCGCCCCTCTATCCTGTCGCGCGTCACTGTTCCGGCCGGATTGGGAAGACGTTTCCCCGGGATGATCCGTTATCCGGTTTCTTCGGCCCGTTGCCGGGTCTGGTGCCTGTCCTCCTGGACCGCGAAGTCGTCAAGAGCCTGGCGAGTGCCTCATCGTTGAGGCGACGGCCTTCGGGCAGATCGGCGTCGATAGGTTGCCGCCGGAGCATCTCGTCCGCCTGTGCGGCCTTGCCGGGCTCTAGGCCGGCCCGCAGCAGAGCTGTTCGTGTCTCGGTCCGCATAAGAGTGGCTTTCGCTTCGGCGGTCTCCCTGATGATCTCCTTCTTCGCCTTCCCCCTGGCCTTGATGATCTCGGGCAGGGACGTGAAGATGACCTCTGTGACGCTCGTGGCCAGAGCCGCGGCCACGACGGCGGCGGCCACAACGGCCGCGCCTGGCCGGTGCGCTACCGTGAGGGCGCCGAGCCAGCCCGCCCCCCCACCGCCGATCGTCAGGCCGATGCGGGTAGCGATGTCGCGGCGCCGCACGGACGGCAAGGGCATCGTTTGCACCCTTCCGCGTGATGAAGCCGGCTACGCCGTATCGCCCACGGAGTAGAGGGAGCGATTCGCGGGCGGCTCGGCTTTCGGGCGGCTCACAGCCTGTTCGGACATCTTGAGCCTGCGCCAGGCGCTGACAAACGCGTACCGATGTTCTTCCGACCCGCCGCAGGCGATGATGATCGCCTGGACCATGTCGAGGCTAGGCATCTCGTCGCTGCGTAGCGCGGTGTAGATCGTGGACGCGGCGAAGCGGCTATTGCACTGGCGCTGCATGACCCGGCTGCATGACCCGGTAGGACGGTTTGCCCGCCCAGACCCGGTACATGCGGAGTGCGTCCATAAACCCGGCCGGGGTCCCGGCGGCGGTCGGATCGGGACACAAGCTGAACCCAGGAGTGTCCGGTACAACGGGATTGGCCGCGGAGTATGGAGCGGAGTTCATCCGCTTGCGGCGTGCCTGCCCCCACTCGTAGTCCGCCATGGAAAGCTCTCGCCGCGCATGGTCGCTGCACTCTTTCACCTGCGCTATGCAGTCCCGCAGGACCGCAAACGCGGTGTCGGCGACATCCGGGTCGATACCCATGGCCTTGGCGTAGGCATACGCATCGGTGAGGGTCTGCTCGGCCGCGGCAATGCGTGCTCCCTGGCGGTCAGCGGGGGTTCGGTGTGAGAGCGGGCGGCAGCCGCTTTTCCGAGCCCGCGGGCTGCTGGACCGTTTTGCGCTTCACGTGTTCTTGGCCGTGCCACGGCACGGCCGGCCTGATCCATATGCATAACTGTGCCTATCTTGGCTTGTTTGGGTCACATGTGACATGAGTGATGTGAGGAACGGACGGGCTGTTAATAAAGATGGCGCGCCAGGTGGAGCCGGCGTGCAGGTGGAGCAACGTTACAACTTATGGGCATGCATTGCAGCCCGAACGCAAATTAAACTCGAACACGTTTCTGAACGAGCATGCCGGCTGATTCTGGAACGTTCGGCAGCGCCCGGCATCGTTCAGGAACGTTCAAAATCGTTTTCGCGTAAACCATTACCTTGCGGTGAGCGTCTCTGTCGCAGAGGATCAATTCCGCACCTGATTGCAGGGAGGCCGAGTTCATTACTCGGTGCATCCTAAAAAGGCTTGTTTGGTGGAACGGACGGGCTGACAGCAAGCGGGTAGCGGACCGAGGGCCGCCCGGTGGAGCGGGCGGCCCTCGGTATGACCTGCGAAGACTCTCGCTCCCATGGCATCGTTGCCAGGCTGAGACGCGCCGCCCTTACGGGGTAAGATACGCCTCCCTTAAATGCTCCGGCCAAACTGCGCTAATCGCCAATAAGCGAATTCTGTCGCTTGTTCTCAATGCTTTTATCGTCAGGCGCAGATGTCTCTGAAGATCAGAGCATCCGGTCGCCGGCCGAATCTCCGGCATCGTTTCAGCGTTCATGACTGTTTACGGACCCTCTTCGCAGGTCAAGCGCAGGCTCCATAAACCGCTGGGATGATTTGCCCTGTTTCGGCATTTCCTGGTCGGCATTGTCTGGCCATGTCATTCAGCCGGCGTTAAAACGCGGCCGAAAAGGTACCTAATGAAATACAGAGGATTGCATGGCAATAACGCCAATTCCGGCAACATGTTCCGGGATGCCGATAATGCGGCGGGCTCATATTCATGCCGTCGATGTCTCAGCACGAGCATGACGAGCCGTCCGTGCCGGGCGCGTGGCGCCTGACGTTGACCCAGGGCTGGGGACATCGGTATTTCGGCCAGTATCTGATCGCCCCGGTGCGGGTCAGAACTGAACGCCGCGGGTGAGCGCGCCGTCAGCGACGAGGTTGGTGCCGGAGATGAAGGACGCCGCCGGGCTGGCCATGAACACCACCGCGCGGGCGATCTCCTCGGGCCGGGCCATCCGCCCGGTCGGGTTCAGCGCCAGGGCCTGGGCGAACAGCTCGGGGTTGTGCTGCTCGATGTTCTCCCAGACTCCGCCGGGGAAATAGGTGTTGCCGGGTGACACGCTGTTGGCCCGGATGCCCTTCGGCGCGAGCTGGTACGCCAGCCCCTGGGTGTAATGGATGAGGGCCGCCTTGAACGTGGCGTACGGCCCGGCCGCGAAGTCGATTTCCCGGCCGGACACGCTGGCAATCGTCACGATCGAGGCCGCGTCGCTCTTTTCCAGATGCGGCATGGCCGCGTTGACGAGGCGGACGACGTGCATCAGGTCCACCTCGAAGCTGGCCTGCCAGCTGGCCGGCTCGTCCGGGATGGCCAGCGCGCTGACGTTGGCGATCACGATGTCGATGCCGCCGAGCTGCTCGGCGCTGCCGGCGGCCCAGCGCTGGACGGCCTGCTCGTCGGCCACGTCGACGGCCTGTCCCAGCACGGTACGGCCGTCGCCGCCGACCGTTCCGGCGGTGTCAATGACGCCGCGCTCGGTGCGTGCGCAGAACCCGACCGCGGCTCCCTCCGCGGCCAGCGTTTCCACGATCGCCCGCCCGATGCCCCGCGTGCCGCCGCTGACCAGGGCGCGGCGCCCCTTGAGACCCAGATCCACCGTCCGCTCCTCCGTTACCTGTTAAGCATCTACTGGCTCAGCACCTACTGGACCTACTGGCCAACCGCGACCGGCCGACCATCTGCCGGCTGATTGTCTACCGGCCGATCGCCTACAGGCCGGGCCGCAACCGGCCGACCATCTACCCGCCGATTGTCTACCGGCCGATCGCCTATCGGCCGGGCCGCTACTGGTTGAGGGCAGCGGCGGACTCACGCAGGTGCCGGTGTACACCGCCGTAGGCGACCGCCGAGGGAAGCAGCGCCTTCGGCACCTTCGTGACCGCGCTGTAGTTGGCGTCCACCACGTTGGCCAGCGGGGCCTGGCTGGTCTGCGACAGCAGCTGGTAGGCGTCCATCCTGTCCAGCGCGTACAGCTCCATCAGCCACGTCACCATGCCGACCTGGCTGACCCGCCAGGCGTCCTCCAGCGGGCGGCTGGATCCCACCACGATCAGGTGATCGTCGGTTTCCAGGCGCGGCCAGGCCGGGCCGCCGCCCTTGATCAGGTCCACGATGAGCATGACGTCCATCGCGCCTTCCACCGCGGTGCCGCACGCCTCGCCCTCACCCTGGCGGTAATGCCCGTCACCTACCGAGAACAGGCCGCCGTCCACGTTGACCGCCAGGTAACATGTCGCGCCGGCGCGCATCTCGGGGGTGTCCATGTTCCCGCCGAAGGTGTCCGGCACCAGCGAGGACCGCACCTCCCCGGCCGCCGGGGCCACACCGACCGTGCCCAGCATGGGGTCCATCGGCAGTTCCACCCGCAGATCGCTGGCCCGGGCCTGGAACGCGACGGTCTGCCGCTCCCGGTCCACGTCGTAGATCCAGGTCCGTTCCGGCAGCGGGTCCTGCAGGGTCGCGGTCCGGTCCGTGCTGGTCAGCCCGCCGAACAGCGGGATCGTGCAGGACGCGCCGAAGCTGCGGGCCGGGGTGAGGTCCACGAAGTGCAGCGCCAGCGTGTCGCCGGGTTCGGCGCCCACCACGTGGAACGGGCCGGTCTGCGGGTTCACGAACGGCATGGTCAGGGCCGAGCTTGGCAGGTCCGTCACCTGCCGGATGTTGCCGCAGAAGGCGTCGTCGGTCCACAGCTTCAGCGCCGTCCCGGGATGTATCTTCCGGACGGGCGCGACGGCGCCGAAGGTGAACGCGTACTGCTCGCGCTCCGGGCGGAACTCGATTACCTCCATCGAGGACCTTTCTTTGGTGCTCAGCTCTCTGGTCTCCGCGTCTCTGGTGCTCAGCTCTCTGGTCTCAGCGTGTTCCAAGACCACCGTAGGCCGCAGGGCCGCAGGGCCGCAGACCGCGGGTCAGCGCGCGGCGCGGAGCATCCGCCGGGCGCGCAGCGCGATTTCCAGTTCGAAACGGGTGTCCGGGTCGTCCAGCGCGGGCCCGAACATGCGCCGGAACTGGTTCATCCGGTAACGGGCCGTCTGCGGCGCACCCGGACCCGGTCGTCCTCGTCAACGGCACCGGCGCCGACATGGCGGACGACTTCAGCGCGCTGTCCCGCTCTGACCCGCCGGGGGCGGGGATACCCCCGCCGGGTCAGCT
>CAWGPP010000022.1:0-220164 GCA_963824545.1 uncultured Actinomycetes bacterium
TTAGCCGCGGCGATGCGACACCGGTCGGCACGAGCGGTTTGCCCAGCCGCCCGGTTGCGTGCCTGGCTCGCAGCCGGTCCAGATCCTGCGGTGTTGCCCAGGCCACCGGCCCGGCCAGGCCGGGTTGACTGAACATAGAGCCACGCGCGGCCCAAGGCGCGGCATCGGCACGCGACAATTCATCCATCGCTGACACGCTTTCAGCTCTCCTGTCATCTGGTCAAACGTCTTGTGGTCGACGTAACCATTAGCGCCGGTATTGCGGTTGCCGGGTCCGCTTCGGTCATGGGCAGGCCGCGGGTGAACCCGTTGGGAGCCAAACGGGGTGCCAACGCAGCAAGACGCCATTCGACCCACGACGACTTTCTGTGACTTAGCTGCAGGTCAACCGGCTCGCCACCTGACCACAGCCGACCGCGCCAGACGTATCGACTGCGCCTTACAAGCGAGGGGTCACTGGTTCGTTTTCGGGGGCAGGCCCTGGGCGGCGCGGCGCTGGTTTTCTTCCTGCCGGCTGTTCCATGCGGCGAGGATGCGCTGGTTGCGGGCGACGAGCAGCGTCACGGTGAATAGCGTGAGCGGCGTCAGGCCCATCAGGCGGCACCAGTCGCGGGTCCACCGCTACGACGCCTGGTAACGCCATATCACGCTCGCCATGCTCGCGCACGCCTACCTGTCCGTCACCGCGGCGACCGCCCCAAAAGCCCTGCCAGCGGCCTCATCCCGCTCACGCTCGGCGAGGCCAGACGTCTCCCGGCACACTTAACGACCCAGCCTCCCGCCCGCAGCGCAGCCCAGGGGTGGTCCCGGTGGCGGAACTACCGGCACGTACGACAAGCCGGTCGGCTTCGGCAGCTGCATAGCTTGGTGGTTAGGTCGTTTCCAGTGCTAAGCCCAGCCCCGGGCGTAACGACTAGGGGTTATGCTTTCCTCATGAATTTGTTGACCATTGGTGACGGTAGCACATACATCGATCGTGATAAGGCTGAGCAGTTCGATGTCGGTGGGATCACCTATTACAACTATGGCCAGGGAGTGTGGGTTCGGCAAGAAGGTGAGCACCCTCCGTTGGGGCGTCTGGTGCCAGAACGCGAAGCGTTCAGACAATTCATGAACGCAGGTAAGTTCACCGAGGCTGAGCGCAATTTTAAAAGATTGTATTTGGACGGCGAGGTTAAAGGGATAGTTGAATCGGACTCAAGTTCGACTGCGGAGACGGCGCATAGGCATCTGATCCGATTCACGATCGGTGGGCTCGTGGGACTTTCAATTATCGTCTATGTCGTACTCGTCACTACCGGAATAATTTCAGCTAATCACCAGATCAGCATAGCCGACCTAGGTATCATTGTCATCGGAGCGGCGGTGATCGGCACGTTGATTCGACCGCAATGGGTACTATATGTTCAACGACTTCAGCTGGGAGGCGTTACGTTCGAACTGCGGGACCAGTTGCAAGGCCTTGAGAAGGCCCAGAAGGACCAGAACAAGGAATTGGAAGAGCTTCGTTTCGCATTAGAACTGATAGTAACGCCCGCTGAGCGGAAGCATCTGGAACACCTCCGTAAAGGTTCCCCTTCCCTCTACGAACGCAATGATTCCGTTCAAGCGGAACTTCGGCGACTCCGCGCGATAGGCTTGATTAGTTCAAAGCGCTACATTTTCGAGATGCCGGATAAGTTTAATCTAGCTGAATGGGTGGAGCTAACAGACCGAGGCAATGAGTACCTCAACCACTGGAAGGAACTAGGCGACCAGCCTAACTGGTCTACACAGGAGAACCGCACGGATTAGTAAACAAGCCGAAGCATGCCACCTGCGCCCGTCAGGTCAGAGGGTGTTTCGGTTCCTCGGGGTGCTCGGTGGCGACTTCGCCGATTCCCCAAGCGCGGAATATGCCGAGGGGCACCAGGAAACTACCGTGCGCAACGTGACGCGCTTCCTGCGGGAAGGCTTCGCGGTAGCCGCCTTCCACACCCGGCGCCCCAGGTCTGGAGCGCAGTCGGCTCTTGCGGTCAATCGGCTGGCCGGCGGGCCTGCTTCGTCTCGCGGAGGACCGCCCAGGCGTCCGCCAGGGGGCCGACGTGCCCGAGCTTGTCAGGGTTGATCACGGAGCGGATCGTCTGGATCTGCCCGTCGAGAATGTCGAGCGCCCAGGTGTTGATGACCTTGCCGTCCCGGTCGCGGAAGATCGCGCCCGGCTGGCCGTTCACTTGGTGCGGCTCCACGACGCCGCCGATCCGGACGAACGGCGGGACGAGCGCGGCGAGCACCCGGGCCACGTTCTCGGCGCCGACGAAGCGGTCGGCCCATTGCGGGGCCTTGCCGCCGCCGTCGCCGACCATCTGGACGTCGGCGGCCAGCAGCTCCCGCAGCCCGTCGACGTCCCCGTCCCTGAAGGCGTCGAAGAACCGCCCGGCGAGTTCCTCGCGCTCGCGTCGGCCGGCCTCGAACCGGGGCCGGCCCGCGTCCATGTGGCGGCGCGCCTGCATCGCGAGCTGGCGGCACGCCGCCTCTGACCGTCCCACCGCCGAGGCGATCTCCCGGAAGCTGAACCCGAACACCTCGCGCAGCACGAACACCGCGCGCTCGAGCGGGGTGAGACGCTCGAGCAGCAGCAGGGCCGCCATCGACACCGAGTCGGCCAGCTCCGCCGACCGCTGCGGGTCCTGGTAGGGGTCGGTCAGCAGCGGCTCGGGCAGCCACGGCCCGGCGTACTCCTCGCGCCGGGCGCGGGCCGAGCGCAGCACGTCGATCGAGATCCGGCTCACCGTGGCCGCCAGGAACGCCTTGGCCGACGCGGGCTCGGTGGGGGAGGCCTGGTAGCGCAGCCAGGTCTCCTGAACCGCGTCCTCGGCTTCGCTCACGCTGCCCAGCATCCGGTAGGCGATCGAGAACAGCAGCGGCCGCAGCTCCTGGAACTCCCCGGCCCGGGTCATGCCAGCTCCTCCTTGAAGCCCTGCCGCCACGAGGGGTAGCGCAGCTGCCAGCCGAGTTCCCGCTTGGCCTTGGCGTTGGAAAAGCCGCGCCCCTCGGTCATCATCACCACCGCCTGATCCCCGGCCAGCAGCCGGGCCAGCCACGCCGGGACCCGCATCGGCCGCTTGGCCCCCGCGCACGCCGCCAGATACGGCAGCCACTCACTGGCCGGGGCCGGTTCGTCGTCGACGATGTTGAACACGCCTTCTACCTTCTGTTCTACGGCCAGGACAGTGGCGGACGCCGCGTCATCGAGATGCACCCACGAGCTGTAGCCGGTGCCGCGTCCCACCAGCGGGTACTGCCGCTTGCGCACCAGCTCCACCTGGTCATCGATGGCGCCCGGCCCGTAGAACGCGCCGTACCGCAGCACCGCGCCGCCGGCCTTGAGGACCACGTCCTCGGCACGGCGGAGCGCCTCCAGCCCCGCCTGCGCCGCCGTCCCCTCGAGCAGGTCCAGCGGGTCCTCCTCGGTCTTGACCCATCCGCCCTGGCGGATACCGTTCCAGCTGGCGTAGCCCTGCGCGACGACATGGGATACGCCGGCTGCCTCGGCCGCGGCCAGCAGGTGGTCCGTCCCCTCGGTGCGCAGCCGGTTGGTGGTCGCGAACCAGCGGTCCGGATGCTTGATATCGGGCTTGCCAGCGTGCGCCATGGAGATCGCGGTCATCTGGTGCACGATCACCTCCGGCCGGGCCCTGGCCACCGCCTCGCCGACCGATACCGCATCCAGCCCGTCCATCACCACGCTATCGGCGCCCAGCCGCGCCAGCGCGTCCAGCTTGGCCGCGCTCGTGGTCGTCGCCGTCACCTGATGCCCCCGGGCCACCAGCTGCGGCACCAGCCGCCGCCCCAGGACCCCGCTCCCGCCTGCCACGAACACCCGCATGACCATCACCTTCCCTGAGTTCAGAGCCTGTCTCTGTCACCCCAGACGAGACAGCCCGCCCGTTTGTGAGATCTGAGGGCAAGACGTCGGGAGATAGGCCGCCAGGGCCAAACCCGAGACGAGTTCGGCCACTTGCTGGCCCAAGGCCGGGCCGCTGATAGCTGGTTTCCCGCCACGATCTCCTCCCGGCTAATTTCTGTCCGCGTCTCACAGATGGCCGGGCTGTCTCGTCTCGGGTTCAGAAGACAGGTTCTGAGCAGAACACACCCTTTCCTCTATCAAGGAGCTGGTCATGCACGAGCAGACCACACACCAGAAGGTCGCGCTGGTTACCGGGGCGAACAAGGGGATCGGCCGTGCGGCAGCCGGGCAACTCGCGGCGCTGGGCATGACGGTCCTGCTCGGCGCCAGAGACCCACAGCGTGGCGAGGAGGCCGCTGCGGCGCTGCGCGCGGCGGGCGGCGACGCGCACGCGGTCACCCTGGACGTCACCGACCCGACCACCATCCAGGAGGCCGCGAAGCAGGCCGAGGAGCGCTTCGGCCACCTCGATGTGCTGATCAACAACGCTGGCATCAGTGGCTCCGGGCAGGTCTCGCCCGAAGACGCCTACGACCAGGTCCCCAGCTCCGTGGACCTGGACATGGTCCGGGCGGTGTTCGAGACCAACGTCTTCGGGGTGATCGCGGTGACCAATGCCATGCTCCCGCTGCTGCGGCGATCGCCGGCGCCGCGCATCGTCAACGTCAGCAGTCACGTCGCGTCGCTGACCATCACCAGCGACCCGGACGGCCCCTTTGCGGCGCTGCTGCCGTCGGCGGCGTACGCGCCGTCCAAGACCGCGCTGACCGCGCTGACCGTGCAGTACGCCAATGAGCTGCGGAAGGACGGCATCCTGATCAACGCCGCCGCCCCCGGCTACGTCGACACGGACAGCAACAACCACACCGGGGTCCTTACGGTCGCGCAGGGCGCCGCGGTGTTGGTGCGCTTGGCCACGCTCGGCGCGGACGGGCCGACCGCGGGGTTCTTCAGCGAGGAGGGCCCGGTGCCCTGGTGATGGTGGCCTGGACCGCAGCAGACGGACGGGCAGCTGGTAATAGCGGCCAGCAGCTGACCCCCGACAACCCGATCACGACCAGCCCAGGAAGCACCATGACCACCCCGGTTCCGGCAGCACCGTTCGCCGTCCCGGCGTCCGCGCAGCGCTTGGAGCGGGCGGCCGCCGCGCTGGCGGCCCACGGCTTCTGCTCGGCCAAGCCATCGGATTCTGAACCGCCTGGAGTAATCATGTCCCGGACCCCGGTCTACACCAGCCAGCTCACCGAGTCCGCCAGCAATCCCCAGCCGGGGCGCGCAAAGGACGGTGTCGCTGTCAGCCGGCGGGCGGCCTACGCGGCGTTCGGCTGGGTGCTGGCCTTCCTCGCCTGGCACGTCGTCTGGGCCGTCACCGGTCTCCCATTCCCGCATCACCACTGGTCTGGTGCCGCACGGATGCTCATGTGGGGGTTCGATGCGATCATGGTCGTGATATGGGCCGTCGGGATCGCGCTGCCGCCGGCGCTCGCCCAGCCCTGGGGGCGCCGGGTCCCCCGGTGGATGCTGCTGTGGGCGGCCTGGACCGGGTGCGCGCTGCTCGGCGCGCGCGGGATCGCGGGTGCCGCCGACGACGTGGCGCGCGCGATCGGGTTCTCCCGCGGGCTCACCGGGATGACGACCGCACAGGTGATGGGCACCGCGCACCCGTCGGCCTGGCTGTCGTTCGCCAGCACGGCGACCGATGTGCTCTTCGCCGCCGGCGGCCTGATGTTCGGCCTCGCCGCCCTGAGGTACCAGCGCGCCTTCCCGCGACGCCGCAGCGCGGAACATCCCGCGCGCTGAGCGGACCCGTCGGGCACATGAGTCATAGGGATGAGCCGCGGCACGTGATCGCGCCGCTGCCGCGGGTGCTGCGGCACACCCGGGTGCTGACCGGGAAGATCGCCAGCATTGACCACGCCAGCCGCCTGGCGCACCGCGTCTACCACCTGTTCTGGGTACCGACCCTCGGCCACAAGGCACGAGTGCTCGCCGACTGGACGCTCGCCCTGTTCTTCCGCCGCGAGACCGCCCAGCTCACCTCCCTGGAGCACCCCGCCGACGACTTCCGCGACGTCTTCCGCGCCGCCTGAGCCCCGTGGATCGCCGTAGTGGTTATTGCGGTCCATCAGGAAAGCCATGCTTTCCGGGTCCCAGACGAAACCATACTGAAAGGCCGGGATACGAGGATGACCACCGTGAACCTGGCTGATAATCTGACGGATCGATAGCATGGACTGAGGTTGCACGTCCTCTGGCCCATTAGATGTCGGCCGCGCCGATTTGCCCCGAAAATGACCTATAGACATATATGTTCGAATCACTGCAGTGTGCCTCAAAACGCTGGTTTGTCACGCGCAGCGCTGGCGATGTCCCGCTCGTTAATTTAAGCGATCTCGTCGCTCATGTGCCCGCGTCGCTGTTACCCTCAGGCGCATTCCGAATAAGGAAAGAGGCGTCGCATTGAAGATTATCGCCACCACAGCGGTGGCGCTCGCCGCGTCCGCGCTCATGGCGTCCCCGGCGCTCGCGTCATCCGCCGGGCCGGCCCGGACAGCCTGCCATAGCTCGTCAGGGTTGCCCGACGGCCACTGCACGCCAGGCGCCACCTGGTCCCGCGTGACGCAGGGAGACATCCGCTCCACGATCTGCAGGCGCGGCTGGACCGCAACCATCCGGCCCAAGGAGAGCTACACCGAGGCGCTCAAGCGCATCCAGATCCGCCTCTACGGGAACTATGCCGGTAGCAAGCTCAAGCAGCTACGAAGAGGATCACCTGATCCCGCTGGAGCTTGGCGGGAACCCGACGTCAGCACGCAATCTCTGGCCGGAGGCGCACCCTTCCTCGTACACCAAGGATGGAGTCGAGGCCACCTTGAACCACGCGGTGTGCAACGGGCGCGTCAAGCTGGCCCCTGCTCAGCGGGCCATTGCGCGCAACTGGAAGACAGCGGAACACGTCCTCGGCTTGAGATGAGGCACTGAGTCGCGGTCATCCCCCTGAGCAAGGGGCTGGCGCTTCCTTCGCTGCTGTTCTGTTTCGATAGCCAAACGGCATTGCCTTGCCGTCTGCACGGCATCAGCCAGCCGCTGACGCTCAGGCATGGACATTACAGGCACATGCCCCTGCGCCTCCTTTTCGATCTGCCGCGTATAGTCTGCCTCGGCTTTGAGCGCTCTTTCTTCATTCCTCATCGCTTCTTCCCGGCGCTCTGCCAGTTCTTCGTCACTCGGCGAGCTTAGCTCCAGGGCAGGCATAGACATAAATTAACCGGCCGAGCAAGCAGCTCGCCAACCACCGAACTGCAAATCGCTTAGCTTCGCCGCAAATAGTTATCGCCTCAAGTCGCAGCCTCATCCATTCATCCGGCAGGCTGGGTTGCGTCACCCGAACCGGGTGACGTGCCGCCCGTGCGCCGGATACAGCGGAAGCCCAGGTGGGAAGTGGAGGTGTCGACCGCCTCGCCCTGGCGGGCAGCGGGGCGGTAGCGCAGGCAGTAGTTCGGTGCGCACAGATGCGAGCCACCTTTGATGACCCGGCGCGGAATATGCGCCCCAGGCTGGCCGGGGACCATGCTGTCCTCCGCGGAGGTGACCCGCGGGTTCCGCAACGAGCAGCATCCGTCTTGGGCCGACTGCGCGGGAGCGGTCCGGAAGTAATCGCTGGTCCACTCCCAGACGTTGCCGGCCATGTCGTACAGCCCGAAACCATTGGCCGGGAAACTACGGATCTGCGTCGTCCCCCGCCATCGGCGGGGCTTGAAGTTCTGCCAGGGGAACTCGCCCTGCCAGGTGTTGGCCATTACTTTGCCGTGCGGGGTGAAGTCATCGCCCCAGGTGTACACCGCCCCGTCCAGACCGCCACGGGCGGCGAACTCCCATTCGGCCTCAGTCGGCAGTTCCAGGCCGGTCCAGGCCGCGTAGGCCTCGGCGTCTTCGCTCGTCACGTGGGTGACCGGATGAGACTCGCGGCCGGTCACCGTGCTACGCGGCCCCTCCGGATGGCGCCACTGGGCACCGGGAACATATCGCCACCACTGGGCCACGTCGTGCAGGTTCACTGGTCCGGGGGTGGAGTGGAAGACCAGCGACCCTGGCCGCAGCAGGTCCGGGTCGGCGTCGGGGTACTGAGCTGCATCGAGCGGGCGTTCCGCCACCGTGACGTAGCCGGTCGCGGCCACGAAGCGGCTGAATTCGGCCACGGTCACCGGGTGGTCGTCCATCCAGAATCCATCGACCTCCACCTCACGCACCGGGCGCTCCTCGGGATAGAAGTCCTCCGATCCCATCAGGAAGCCACCCCCAGGCACCCACACCATGTCCCCGGCCCGCCCCCGATGAACCTGCTCGCGCACCGGTTCTAATCCCGCAGCAGCGCCATGCGCGCCTCGGCGGCCAGATCGACAAACGGCTCGCCACTGACGTCGACCGAGGCCAGGTTCATCTCGTCCTCGGCCGTCAAGTGCCACTTGCCGGTCATGTAGGTGTTCCAGCCGCGCTCGCCCAGCACCTCGGCGATCGTGCCACACTCGAACGGGATGTGGCCGTTCGAGCTGGGGAATCCCGACGCGGCCTCGGTGATCGTGCCTATGCCGTTGGTGGTGTGGTTCCGCCCGGTCATCAGGCACGACCGCGTCGGCGAGCACAGCGCCGTGGTGTGGAAGTTGGTGTAGGTGAGCCCGCGCTGGGCGATGCGGTCGATGTTCGGCGTCTCGATCAGCCCCCCGTAGGGCCCCATGGCCGAGTACCCCACGTCGTCGAGCACGATGTAGAGCACGCTCGGAGTTCCTTCGGGGGCGATCGGCTGGGTGTAGGGCGCCCAGTCCGGCGCTGACTCGGTGATATCGACGTTGACCACTCCGCTGAACCGCTTCGCCATCACGACCCCTCCTGGCAGGCCCGCCTGTCCGGCATGAATGCACGCTATTGCCCATCCTGGGTGCCGGGCCGCCGGGCGTCCTCATCCTTACCGGGTGAACGGATGCTATCGGGAGACGATCACGGCCGCGTGGTGGCCAGGGGCGTTCTTTAGCTTGACGTCGCCGGTCAGCAGCGCACAGCCGAGGGCCTCAGCTAGCGCGATATAGGCGGCGTCGTATGCTCCCAGGTCGTGGCGCAACTCCCACATCCGGGGATGATAGGGCCAGACCGGATGGCGGATGATCCGCAGGTGGGAGTAGTCGGCAAGCATCTGTTCGCCACGGTAATCGGTGATCTTCTTCCCGGCCGCGAGACCTCGGACGGCGGCCGCGACTTCCACATCGAGATAGTGCGGGCATGCAGCGCGCGGGGCGCGGACAGCCGCTGCCGCAGAACGTCATCCCGCTCCCGCGCGGACAGCGCGTCGACCACGAGAGAGCAGTCAACGACGTAGGTAAGGCGCAACGCCGCCCATCGTCGCGCGCTGTGAGAATGTCGTCCATGGTCAGGTCCACCGGTTCCCGGTCGCGGGCGATCCGGGCGATCACCTCGGCGTTGGTCTCCGCGGCAGCATCGGCGTCCTGAGGTCGCGCAGGTAACCCGACAGAGACTGGCCGAGTGATCTGGCTCGGTCGCGCAGGACCGCCAGTGTCGCCGGATCGACGTCGCGAACCTGGACGATACCTGCATCCGTCGGCTCGCTCATGTCCACAGTCTCCCACTATTCATGCCCTATGCATGAATTATGGAGTGCTGATATTGCCTCCAGCACAGTCGTCACCCCGAGGCCCAGCGTGGCCCGGCGGGAACGTCGGCGACCTCGCTGCGTCATCTCGGTAGAGTCTGAGCGGTGCCCGAACTGCAGCGGCTGCATGCTGGCCATGCCCCGGCGGTCCTGGCCTTCGAGCTGGCGAACCGCGCCTACTTCGCCGCCTCGGTCTCCGACCGCGGCGACGGCTACTTCGACCAGTTCACCGAGCACCTCAGCGCCTTGCTGGCTGAGCAGGAAGCCGGCATCGGCGCCTACTACGTGCTCGTCGCCGACGATGGCTCGGTCCTCGGCCGGTTCAACCTGATCTTCGCCGAGGACGGCACCGCAGAACTCGGCTACCGGGTCGCGCGGCACGTGGCCGGCCGCGGCGTAGCAACCGCGACCGTCCGGGAGCTGTGCCGGCTGGCGGCAGTGCGGCACGGGCTCCGCACACTGCGGGCGGCCACCGCCCGCAACAATGCCGCATCCCAGAAAGTACTGGCCAAGGCCGGGTTCGTCCCGGCTGGCCCGGCCGACCCAGCCCACCTTGGCGGTAAGCCGGGTACCTGGTACCGGCGCGACCTAACCACCGACTGACCCTGGCCAGGCGGCTAGCGTTCGAGCCGGGCGAGCGCAATCGCCGCCGCGGTAGCCCGCTGAGGCTCGCGGGTGACCTCTATCCGGTCCACCGACTTGACGCTCAAAATAGTCATCGACGCCCGATTCTACGTCCGCCGTCCGGCCGTCCCACGGCTTCGAGTGTCCCTTTGCGCTGCGTTCCCGGTTGCCGCCATGCCGCAACGCGATCGCCAGCACGACCTGCCGCCTTCCGCCGCCAGCCGGTGCTCCGGCTACAGCGCCGGGCGGACCCACCCCCCAAGGGGAAGAGCATGGACAGCCTCGCAGCTGTCACGAGACCCGGCCTGCAGACCGACCCGTCACCTGACCTAGGAGCCTGCTGAAATAGGTCCTTCTGCGGGCCGCCCGCAAAGGGCCTCGGCGGCCGGTAACGCCCTGGCCTGGCCCATGCCGTTGTCCGGTGGGTGGCCGCCGGCCGGGCTTGACCTGCTCCTGGCCTGCCTGGCCCCGCTTCCTGGCTAGCCGCCGGGTCAGGTGGCCAGGACCCAGGCGCCGTCGCGGCGGGTCAGGCCCTTGCCGAGCAGGTTGCGCAGGTTCAGCGCGGCGGTGCGCCGCTTGAGCCAGGCGTGGTTCCTGGCGACCCCGCGGTAGCGGAGCTTGAGCCGCCGGCCCCGGAAGGTGGCGACCTGGGCGACGGCGCGTTCGACGTTGGGCCGGTGAGCCATGTAGTCCTCGCGCAGCCCGGTACCGGCGGCCCAGTCCGCGCGGGCGGCCCGCAGCAGGTCATCGTGTTCGTGCAGGACGAGCTTGCGGCCGGTCTTGCAGGTGGTGCACCGCGCCCGCAGCGGGCAGTCCCGGCAGGCGGCGCCGAAGGTGGCAACGCGGGTGCGGCTCAGCGTCACGGTGTGCCGCGCCGGGCAGGTCACCGTGCCGGCCTGCTCGTCCACGGTGAAGTCGTCGACGGTGAATCCGCCCTCGACCGGGGCCTGCAGCGGCTTGGGCTTGATCACCGCGGCGTGGCCCGCGTCATCGATCGCGCCGCGCAGGTCCCCGGTGCCGTAGGCGGAATCGCCGTACCAGGCCAGGCTGTCTCCTGCGGCCTGGCCATCATCTGGCTCGCCCGCGCCGCCCGGGATCTCACCGTCAGCCGTGCTGTCTGCGCGGCCCGGAACATCCGGCGAGCCCGTCCCGGCGGCCAGGAACTCCTCCGCCACCGCGGGGCCGGAGTTCTCCGTCCCGGCGGCCCTGGTCAGCTTCTCATCGGTGATGATCCCGGTCTCCGGGTCGGCCGCGACGTGCGCCCGGTACCCGTCCCGCCGGGCCTCCGGCGACTTGCGGGTGTGCCGGGCATCCGGGCCGGCGGTGCTGATCACACGATCCCCGGCGACCTTACGGGCGATCCGCCACCGCCCGTCGGTGCCGTCAGAGCCCTCGGCGGGTTCGACGTCCTGCCCGGCGACCAGCGCCAGCAGCGCCACCGCGCAGGCGGCTGCCTCATCCAGCTTCGCGTCCCCGAACGCGGCCACCACCGCGTTCGCGTCGCTGACCAGCGCGGAGACCAGCGCGTCCTTCGCGGCCGGGTCATCCCAGTCGATCTTCGGCTTGCCCGGCACCGAGTAATCATGACCGGTGCACACCGCCGCGATCTGCTCCGCGGCTCCCGGCACCTCCCGCGCCACCCGCCGGATCGCGGAGACCAGCTGGGTGATGGTGTCCTGGGTAGCCACCGCGTCGGCCAGGATGGTGGAGTCCACCGCCCGGCGGCGCCGGCCCTTCAGCACCCCGGTCTGCTCCACGATCAGCCGGATCGCCTCGTTGACCCGGTGCGGCCGCCCGGACTTCGCGATCCGGTTGCGCCAGTACACCAGCGAGGACGGATCAAAGCCCTGGTCATCGATCGCCAGCCCGCAGGCCACCTTCCACCGCACATCGAACCGGACCGCCTCGGCGGTCTCCCGGTCGGAGAAGTCATGCAGTGACTGCAGCGCCAGGACCGCGGCCATCCGGGTAGCCGGCAGCGACGGCCGGCCGAACGCAGCGAACAGGTCCGCGTGATCGGCGTCCGGGAACACCTCAGCACGGCGGGCGGCCAGGAACGCGAACATGCTGCCCGCCGGGACCAGGTGACCGGCCAGCAGCTCCGCGTCGGTGAACTCCCGGTCCATCCGCTCGAAGCCCTGCATGAGACGATTATCCCAGATCATCGAACACCGGGCCGGCAAACACACCAGGAACTGCAGCCTTTTTCAGCAGGCTCCTAGCGGCGCGTTCCGGCGTTGGCACTAGGTGATGACGGGTGCCGCGACGGCCCGTCGGATTGGCTCTCCTGCTTGATCGTGCCCGATACGGGGCTACGTCAGCCCGCCGCGCAGCGCCTTGCCTGCTCAGGGGACGACGTTTCCCTCTTCCCCGGCGCCACTCGGCCCCGCTCTGGCGCGCGTCTTCTGGACGATGCTCCTGCTGAACGCGGGCGCGGGTCTGGTAGGCCTGCTCGTCGTCATCGGGGCAACCGCCATCGTCTGCCTGCGGGCTCACCTGTTCCCCCGCTGGTTCGCGGTGGCGAGTACCGTGCTGGCGCTCGCCTCCGCGGTCGGCGCCTGCATCATCGGCTACACCCCCGTCGGGATCCAGGTCGTCGCTGGCCTCGCCTTCACCTTCGACGCCGTGTGGATCTTGATGGTCAGCATCTACTTCTGGCGTGATCCCGCACTAACAGCGCCCTAGAGCGACGGTTTCGCCGTGCTGATGGCCGGGCACGGAGCAAACCGCGTTACCTCGCCAGACGGGCCTCGCCATATACCCAGCGGCTGCTGACCCGGCGGATCACGCAATCCCAGCCCATCCGGCGCAGCCGGAGTTCCAGCTCCTCTGGGTCGACGAAGTTCTTGATCACGCGGAACGTGCGGCCGTCGCACAGCCGCCGCTCGACGACCTCTTCCTGGCCCGCGACGTAGGCCTCTTTCCCGCGTTCATCGACGTGCTCGTCGATGAACAGCACCCGTCCGTTCCCGGCCAGCCAGCTCTCCAGCAACTGCCAGAACCGCCCGAACCGGCTCGCTGGCACATGCGAGAGCCATGCCGAGAAGAAGATCACGTCGAACCGGGTACCTGGATCCCACGTGAACACGCCGGCAACCTCAAAGCGGACATTGGCCAGCCGCACGCGGTCACGAGCGATCGCAACCATCTCGGGCGCCGCGTCAATAGCCGTCACCGTGTCAGCCCATCCCGCCAGGGGCTCCGTCCACAGGCCAGTCCCGCACGCAATCTCCAGCACGCGTCCGGTCGGACGCATCTCCGCGACCAGCCGCGCGATATGTGCTCGAGCCGCGGCAACGTCGGCGCCGTAGGCTGTCACGTCGTACTCGCCCGCCCGGCGACGGTAGTAGTCAACCTGGTCAGCCAGCACCTCGTCGATCACCCGAGCATCATCACACAGCGCGAACGGGTGCGGACGGGCGGCTGGCGATCGTGCCAGCTTGCGGACGGATCCGGACCACGCGGAACGCGATACGGGTATCTACGGGTCAGATGTTTGGCGGATGGCCGGCGGTGAGCCGCCGGCCACCCGGCCAAGGCCAGGGGCGCCTGCCCATTCACCTAGATGGTATCTAGGAGGTCTAACCCTGGCTCAGGCCAGGGTACCGACCCGCGAAGTCACGGGCGCGGAGCGCCGCCCGGATGCGCGATCCTGATGCCGATACCACGTGCCGATCAACCGGAAGGAAAGCCTCATGTCCGAGCAGACCGGCGTCAGGCCGACGATCGTGCTGGTGCACGGCGCCTACGCCGACGCGTCCAGCTGGAACGGTGTCATCGAGCGGCTGCAACAGCAGGGCTACACCGTCATCGCCCCGGCCAATCCGCTGCGCGGGGTGGCCGCCGATTCGGCCTACACCGCCAGCCTGCTCAGCCAGATCGACGGCCCCGTGCTGCTGGCCGGGCACTCCTATGGCGGTGCGGTCATCACCAACGCCGCGACCAGCGCCCCGAACGTGGTCGGCCTGGTCTTCGTGGCCGCGTTCGCGCCGGAGGAGGGCGAAACCCTGGGCGAGGTCGAGGACGGCTCCAAGGACAGCGTGCTGGGAACGGCGCTGATCCAGTACACCTATCCGGCCGGGCCGGGCGGGCAGACCGCGGTCGAGTTCGCGATCAACCCCGCGCTGATCCGGGAGGCCTTCGCCGCCGACCTGCCCCCGGAGGTCACCGCGCTGATGGCCGTGACCCAGCGCCCGGCCGCCGCCGCGGCGTTCAGCGACGCGTCCGGGCCGCCAGCGTGGAAGAAGCTACCGTGCTGGGCGGTGGTGGCCACCGGCGACAAGGCCGCCGGCGCCGACGTCGTCCGTTCGCATGCCCAGCGGGCCGGCGCGGACATCGTCGAGGTCGAGGGCTCGCACGTGATCATGATCTCCCAGCCGCAGGCGGTGACCGACCACATCCTCAAGGCGGCACGGGCCGTCGCCGGCGCGCCCCGGTAGGCGAGGATCACGATGAGCGGGATGGCCACGCCGTTCGGCGCGCTGAAGCAGGTCGATGCGGGCCTGCTGAGCGTCGGGTATGCCGAGGCCGGCCCGGCCGGTGGCCCGGCGGTTCTGCTGCTGCACGGGTGGCCGTACGACATTCACAGCTTCGCCGAGGCCACCCCGGTGCTGGCCTCGGCGGGCTACCGGGTCATCGTCCCGTTTGTGCGCGGCTACGGGACCACCCGGTTCCTGTCCGACGGCACGGTCCGCAACGGCCAGCAGGCGGCCCTGGCCGTCGATGTCATCGCGCTGATGGATGCGCTCGGCATCGAGAAGGCGATCTTGGCCGGTTTCGACTGGGGTGGGCGGTCGGCCGATGTCGTCGCGGCGCTGTGGCCGGACCGGTGCCGGGCCCTGGTCTCGGTCAGCGGGTACCTGATCGGCAGCCAGGCCACCGGCGCGGCGCCGCTGCCGCCGCCGGCCGAGCACACCTGGTGGTACCAGTTCTACTTCGCCACCGATCGCGGGCGGGCCGGATACGACACCTACCGGCGCGAGTTCAGCAAGCTCATCTGGCAGCTCGCCTCGCCGAGGTGGGCCTTCGACGACGCCACGTTCGCGCGCAGCGCGGCCGCCTTCGACAACCCCGATCACGTCGCCATCGTGATCCACAATTACCGCTGGCGGCTCAGCCTGGCCGAAGGCGAACCCCAATACGACAACCTGGAACGGCGGCTTGCCGAAGCCCCGCCCATCGCCGTGCCGAGCATCACCCTGGAGGGCGACGCGAACGGCGCGCCGCACGCGGACGCCGGCGCCTACGCCGGCCAATTCACCGGCACGTACGAGCACCGGGTGATCGGCGGCGGCATCGGGCACAACCTGCCGCAGGAGGCCTCTCGGGCCTTCGCCCAGGCCGTCATCGACGTCGGCGCGTTGTGATCGATGACGATCACGCCACCCGGCGAAGACCAGTGGAATCACCAGCGTTCTCACGGGGGTGATTTAACGGTCGAGATCGTAGCGTCACCCCTGACAAACCCCAGGGAGGCAGCAATGAGCACGGCCGAGGACCGCACCAGCGGCGCGAGCGGGATGACGGAACAGCAGGGAGAAGGACTCTTGGGCAGCGGAGTTCGTGAGGGCTACGCCGAGGTCGGCGATCAGCGACTGCATTACGTCGAGGCCGGCGAGGGGCCCCTGGTCGTGCTGCTGCACGGCTTCCCCGAGTTCTGGTACGGCTGGCGGCAGCAGATCCAGCCGCTCGCCGCGGCGGGATTCCGCGTCGTGGCACCCGACACGCGCGGCTACAACTTGTCATCGAAGCCGGAAGGCGCCGCAGCCTACGACGCCGGCCTGCTGGCCGGCGACATCGCCGGCCTGATCCACGAACGCGGCGCCGAGTCCGCGATGCTGGCCGGTCACGACTGGGGCGGAACCATCGCCTGGGCCACCGCGATGAACCACCCCGAGGTCGTGGACCGGCTGGCCATCCTCAACGCGGCCCATCCGCGGAAGCTGTCACAAGGGCTGCACCACCCCGGCCAGCTCCGCAAGTCGTGGTACTTCTTCTTCTTCGACCTGCCGGACCTGCCCGAAGCCGTCGTGCACGCTGACCGCTGGCATTTCTTCCGGCACTTCCTGCGCGACGCCCGCCCGGCCTTCACGCCGGAGGAAACCGGCCGCTACGTCGAGGCCTGGTCCCAGCCGGGCGCCGCCACCGCAATGATCAACTACTACCGGTCCTCGGTGCGGCAGTCGCAGAAAAAGGCCGAAGCGGCGCTTCGCCCGATCAAGGCGCCCACCCTGGTCATCTGGGGAGAGGGCGATCGCTACCTCGGCCCCGAACTAGCCGAGCCCGACCACGACGACGTGCCCAACCTGGACCGCGTCGAGCGACTGCCCGACGCGTCGCACTGGGTGCACCACGACGAGGCCGAGCGCGTCACCCAGCTGCTCACCGACTTCTTCGGCCCCGCCCGGCCAGCCCAGGACCGCTGAATGCTGACCAGGTAACCACACCACCGGGCTAGTCGGACCGGAGATCCCAGCCGGTCCGACATGCCCATGCTGCACTCGGCCTCGTCTTCGACACGCGCTCCTCGGTGTATCTGAGCCGGTTCACGCCGCCGAAAGGTAGTTTCACTTACCGTTCTCGTGATCGACCTGGACTTTTCAGGCGTGGCGGGCAAGAGTACGTTTGTTCTGTTTCGGCCCTACTGCCGCTGGCCTCTGGAGCGCAATCGAGGGGGGGACCACGTGAGGCGCCTCGCCATGCTCGCCGGCGGTTAGCTCCCGGCCCGGTCCAGCAGATGACGTTTCCCCTTTTCGGAAAGCCAACGCCGCTGGCGGGCCGCGGCGCCGAGGGTGCCCGGCTGGACCGGCTGCTGGCGGATGCGCGGGTGGGACAGAGCGCGGTGCTGGTACTGCGCGGCGAACCGGGGATAGGAAAGACAGCGCTGCTGGGCTACGTGGCCGAGCGGGCCGCCGGCTTCCGGGTTGTCCGCGCGGCTGGAGCCGAGTCGGAGATGGAGCTTCCCTTTGCCGGCCTGCATCAGTTGTGCGGGCCGATGCTGGGCGGCGTCGGACGGCTGCCGACGCCGCAACGTGATGCGCTCGGGACGGCGTTCGGGTTGACGTCGGGGCCGCAGCCTGACCGGTTCCTGATCGGCCTGGCGGTGCTCAGCCTGCTGTCCGGCACCGCCGAGGAACGGCCGCTGCTGTGCCTGATCGACGACGCCCAGTGGCTTGACCGGTCCTCAGCACAGGTGCTCGCGTTCGCGGCGCGGCGCATGCAGGCGGAGTCGGTCGTGCTGTTGTTCGCGGAGCGCGAGCCGGGCCAGCGTGACGAGCTGGCCCGGCTGCCGGATCTGGCCCTCCGGGGACTGCCGGGTGACAGCGCGCGCGAGCTGCTCGCGTCGGCCATAAGCGGGCCGCTCGATGCCCGCGTGCGGGATCGGATCCTCGCCGAGGCGCGCGGCAACCCGCTGGCATTGATGGAACTGCCGCGTGAATTGTCCCCTGTGAAACTGGCCGGCGGGTTCGGCCTGCCGGTCGGCCTGCCGCTGCCAGGCCGGATCGAGGATAGCTTCCTGCGGCGTGCGCAGCAGTTTCCCGCCGCCACCCAGCAGCTGCTGCTGGTGGCTGCGGCCGAGCCAACCGGTGAGCCGGCGCTGCTGTGGCGAGCGGCCGGGATGCTGGGTATCCCGGCCGCGGCGGCGGGCCCCGCGCAAGCGGATGGCCTGCTCGATCTCGGCGCGCAGGTAACCTTCCGCCACCCGTTGCTGCGGTCAGCGGTCTACCGCGCCGCGGCAGCGGACGAACGCCGCCGTGCGCATCTGGCGCTGGCCGCAGCCACCGATGCCGAGACCGATCCCGACCGCCGGGCCTGGCACCGCGCCTACGCAACGCTCGCGCCCGACGAGGATGTCGCCGGCGAGCTGGAGCACTCGGCCGGGCGGGCGCGGGCTCGCGGCGGGCTGGCCGCGGCGGCCGCCTTCCTGGAGCGCGCGGCGGCACTGACATCCGATCCGGGCCGGCGGGCGCGTCGCGCGCTCTACGCCGCGCGGACCAAGCACCTGGCCGGAGCACCCCAGGAGGCCCTGACGCTGCTCGCCGCCGCCGCTGCCGGCCCGCTGGGCGACGTCGACCGGGCCTTGCTCCAGCGGCTGCGCGGGCAGATCGCCCTGGATACCAGGCGCGGCGGGGACGCGGTGCCGCTGCTTATTGATGCGGCCAGGCAGCTCGAACCGATAGATCCGGCCCTGGCGCGCGAGACGTATCTGGAGGCCTTGCGCGCCGGGAGCATCGCCGGCCGGCTCGGTGGCGGCGCGCGGTCCGCCGCCGAGGCCGCTTACCGGGCGCCGTCGCCAGAGGGGGTCCCGCGTGCGATCGACCTGCTGCTCGAGGGTTTGGCCCTGCGTTTCACCGCCGATTACGCGGCCAGCGCGCCGGCGCTCAAGCGAGCCCTCGGCGCGGTCCGCGACCAGGGCCGGCGTCCCGGGCTGGACGTGCGCTGGCCGTGGACGGCCCGCCGCGTCGCGCCGGAGTTGTTCGACGACGATGCATGGCATGCGCTGGGCACCCGTAACGTGCAGATCGCCCGTGACGCCGGCGCGCTCGCCGTGCTCCCGCTGGCCCTGAACTATCTCGCGACGATGCGCGTCTTCGAGGGCAACCTGGAAGACGCGGCGGCGCTGCTCGGCGAGGCCGACGCGATTGCGGATGCGACCGGCACCGCGCCCATCGTGTTCGGCAGGCTGCAGCTCGCAGGTTTCCGGGGCGACGAGGCACAAACATCGGCGCTTACCGCGGCCAGCGAGCCTGCGGCAATCGCCCGCGGAGAGGGGGTAATACTCACGATTGGCGAGCACACACGCGCTGTGCTCCGCAACGGCCTCGGCCACTATCAGGCGGCGCTGGATCCCGCCCGGAGCGCGAGCGCGCGAGACGAGCTGATGTACTCGGTGTGGTCGCTGCCCGAACTGGTCGAGGCGGCGACCCGCTGCAGCAAGACTGAGCTCGCGGCTGACGCGGTAGAGCGGCTCTGCGAGCGGACGCAAGCGGCCGGGACCGAGCTGGCGCTTGGCATCGAGGCATGGTCCCGGGCGCTGCTGCGCGACGGCGAGGCCGCCGAGCGGCTGCATCGCGAGGCGATCCAGCGGCTCGGTGGCACCCGCATGCGCTCCGTCCTGGTCCGCGCCCATCTCCGTTACGGTGAATGGCTCCGTCGGGAGAACCGCCGCGGCGACGCACGCGACCAACTCCGGATTGCCTACGACGGGTTCACCGCGATGGGCATGGAAGCGTTCGTGGAGCGCGCCCGCCGCGAGCTGCTGGCCACGGGGGAGACCGTACACAAGCGCACGGTCCAGGCCCGCTATGAGCTCACCGCGCAGGAAGTGCAGATCGCCAGGCTGGCTGGAGACGGGTTTTCCAATCCGGAGATCGCCGCCCAGTTGTTCCTCAGCACCCGCACCGTCGAATGGCACCTGCGGAAGGTGTTCAGCAAGCTCGGCATCAGCTCACGCCGGGAGCTGGGCCGGGCGCTGGTGGATCTCGCACGACCGGGGGCTTCGGGCCTATGACGCTGGCCAGGCGACGACCGCGTGATGGAGACTGCCGGTGAGGGCAGACCCAGGGGGGTAGTGCTGTGCGCGAGTTGCTCGGACGTCGTGAGCAGTGTGCCGCGCTCGACCGGCTCGTGGCTGACGTGCTCGCGGGTGCTAGCCGCGTCCTCGTCCTGCGCGGCGAGGCCGGCGTGGGCAAGAGCGCCTTGCTGGCCTATGTGTCCGGGCGGATCGCCGGTGAGGCGGGAAGGGGAGGCGGGTGGGGGATCGTGTCAGCCGTGGGGGTGGAGTCGGAGATGGAACTGGCCTACAGCGGCCTGCATCAGCTCTGTACGCCGTTGCTGGGTCATCTCGACGAGCTGCCAGCCCCGCAACGAGGCGCGCTCGCGACCGTGTTCGGGCTGAGCGCTGGTCCCGCACCCGACCGGCTCCTGGTGGGACTGGCCACGCTGACGCTGGTGGCGCAAGCCGCCGAGCAGCAGCCGCTGGCCTGCATCATCGATGACGCGCAGTGGCTGGACGGCGCCTCCGCGCAAATGCTCGCCTTCGTGGCGCGCCGCCTGCTGGCCGAGCGGGTCGCGCTGGTGTGCGCGGCGCGCACCGGCAGCGGAGACGGCGTGCTGGCCGGCCTGCCCGCGCTGGACATCTGCGGACTCAGCGACGGCGACGCACGCTCGCTGCTACTGGACCACGTGCACGGCCCGATCGACGCTGCCGTCCACGATCAGATAATCGCCGAGAGTCACGGCAACCCACTCGCGCTCCTCGAGCTGCCGCGCACCTGGCAGGCGGCAGATCTCGCCGGCGGATTCGGGCTGCCCGTCAGTCAGCCGGTCGCGAGCAAGATCGAGCACAGCTACGTCCAGCGTCTCCGCCTGCTCCCGGCCGACACCCAGCTGCTTGTCCTGACCGCGGCCGCCGATCCGCTCGGCGACCCGACGCTGCTCCGCCGCGCCATCGGCGCGCTGGGGATCGACATGACAGCGGCTTTTCCCGCAGTGGACGCCGGGCTTATTCAGGTGCGCATGCGTGTGGAGTTCGCCCACCCGCTGGTCCGGTCGGGCGCCTACCGGGCGAGCGACGCCGCCGACCGGCACATCGTGCACCGTGCCCTCGCCGAGGCCACCGACGCCCGGGCCGACCCGGACCGGCGCGCCTGGCACCGTGCCCGCGCCAGCGCCGGGCCCGATGAAGAGGTGGCGGCCGAACTGGAGCATTCGGCGGGCCGGGCTCAGGCTCGGGCCGGGCTCGCGGCCGCCGCCGCCTTCCTGACCCGCGCGACCGAGCTGACCCCGCTTCCCGCGGCGCGGACCAAGCGCGCGCTGTCCGCCGCCTTCGCAAACGTCCAGGCCGGCGCCTTCGAGGCCACCCGGACCCTGCTCACCATCGCCCGCGACGGGCCGGTCGACGAGCTGCAACGCGCCCAGATCGACCTGGTACGCGCTCAGATGGCCTTCGCCTCCAGCCGGGGCAACGAAGCCACCCTGCTGTTGCTGGCTGCGGCCCAGCGCCTGCTGCCATTGAATCTCCAGCTCGCGCGCCAGACCTACCTGGATGCCTTCTCCGCCGCTCAGTTCGCGGCCCGGCTCAGCGAAGGCGTCGGCACCGCCGAGGTGGCCCGCGCCGCCCGCTCCGCGCCTCGCCCGCCGGGCGAGGCGCCCGCGCCGGGCGACCTGCTGCTGGACGCCTTCGTCACGCTGACCGAGGACTACGCCACAGCCGTTCCCCTGGGCCGGGACGCCCTGACCGGACTCCGCCGCGACCCGGCCTCAGCCAGAGAGAACCTGCGCTGGTTGTGGCAGGGGTGCGTGCTCGCCCTCGAGCTGTGGGATGACCACAGCGCGTACGACCTGTCCGCCCATCATCTGCGGATGGCCCGGAAGACGGGCGCGCTCAGCGAACTGCCGCTCGCGCTCGGCTCCCGCACGCCCGTCCTCGTGTTCTGCGGCGAGCTCACCGAAGCGGCCTCGCTGGTCGAGGAATCACGGTCGGTACACGAGGCGGCGGGGATCGCCGAGGCGCCGTACGGCGCGCTGGTCCTCACCGCATGGCGGGGCCAGGCCCGCGAGGGCAGAGAACTGATCGACGTCACGATCGGCGAGGCAACCACCCGCGGCGAGGGAGTGGGCGTCGCCATCTGCGCGTACTCTCACGCCGTCTTGTGCAACGGACTGGGCCTCTACGACGAGGCGCTCGCCGCTGCTCGCGATGCGTGCGCGGATCCGGGGGAGATGGTGGCCCACAACTGGGGCATGGTCGAGCTGGTCGAGTCGGCCGCGCGAACCGGAAGGACCGACCTGGCGGCGGAGGCCCTCCAGCGGCTGACCACGAAGGCGCAGGCATGCCGGACCGACTGGGCGGTCGGGATCGAGGCCCGTTCGCGGGCCCTGCTGAGCGATGGAGATAGTGCCGAGCGCGGGTTCCGCGAGGCTATCGGGCATCTCAGCCGGGCACGGGTGCGCGGCGAGCTCGCCCGCGCTCACCTGCTGTACGGGGAGTGGCTGCGCCGGGAGAACCGCCGGGTCGACGCGCGCCACGAGCTGACCCTCGCCGAGGAGATGTTCACCGCCATGGGCATGGAGGGTTTCGCCGAGCGAACTCGCCGCGAGCTGCTGGCCGCCGGCGCGACCGTACGCCAACGCACGGTCCACGCCGTCGATCAGCTCACGGAGCAGGAAGCGCTCATCGCCCGGCTCGCCCGGGACGGCCTGTCGAATCCGGAGATCGGCGCCCAGCTTTTCATCAGTACCCGCACGGTCGAATGGCACATGCGCAAGGTGTTCACCAAGCTCGGCGTCAGCTCCCGGCGCCAGCTACGGCTGGCTATGGCCGATCGCGGTCGGCCTGTGACGGCTGGTTAATAGTATTTCCGTGCCCAGGCGCCCGTGCTGGCCAGCCCGCAGGTGAGCCTTCGATCGACGCCAGACGCCGGCAGATCAGTTGAAGGTATTGGTCTGTGTGTTGAAGTTACCGACCTGGACGCCCTTGGCGCGCCGCAGGTCGATTCCGGCTACTGACGGAGCGCCGTCCCGTAGCCGTTCAAGTTCAGCAAGGGCGCGATCCATGGCCGCCGCGAACTGCGGGTCTTGCTCGGCGGCTTCTTCGACGGCATATCGAACTCGATCGACGGTCCGTTCGCTTGGTTCAATCTCCTGTGCGGCGTCGGCTGCCAACTTGGTCACCGCTGGATCTGAGCCCAGCTTCGCCATGATGACGTCGTGCAGACGATCCAGGCCGACATCCATTACCTCATCGGTCTCCTCGTCAAGGCGCCGACCGGCCCGCCTGGCCTTCATGACACCCCAGGCCACAAGGTAGCCTGCGACCAATTCCAGTCCAACCACTGGCGCGTTCCCTTCGTCGTTGCCGGGTCCTACCACCTAGCGCTCTACCCCATACATGGGAATGCGTCAATACTGTCACCGTCCATCTCTTCGGCCCTGACCCACTTGTGCGTGACCAGCGGGATGGGCAAGCTGGTAAACGGTGGTGACGATGGCTCGAGCAATACGAGATTTGTGCTGGGATCGATGGTAGTCCGGGTGCTTCGTGAGACGCCGGTCGTGTCGGCACGCCGCCTCGAACCCAGATGGCGCTCTCGTCACCCGGCAATGGCTTCGCTGCTCCTGTTCGCCTTCTTCATCATGGCGGCGTCTTTTGTTGCCATCTCCGCCCCGGCCGGGGACGGCGGGCATTCCCTTGTTTCCGGCCGAGCTGATCTTTTTGTACGCACTCTTCGGGCCGCCGCGGAACAAAACAAACGGAACACTGTCCTGCTTTCTGCGGTGTCGGGCGTGAACGGGGTGGTCAAAGTCGGCCCTCGCGTCGGACACGTCGTCATCGACAAATCGCGCGGCGTGCAGGTCGGGGATGGCAATCGGCACGCTCTATCCGGACGCCCCGGGCATTCGCCAAGCCGGCACTCAGCTCACGCTTGGGTGTGCTGGCGCCGCCCACAGCCACCCGCGTTGCGGCGGTCTGCGGCCCGGTCAGCGTCCGGGGCGGCAGGTCGGTCGGTCCATCCGACACCCGCACCCGTGTTGGCTCAGCGCCGCTTCTGCCTTGAACGAAAGGTTCGGCACGGGCAACTGGCCGAGCGGCCTCTGTCTCTGGCCGGGCTACCTCTGTCGCTATCCGTGGACGGAACATGCCGCCCACCCCGAACTGGGTGAGCGTGTCCGTTGTGGTCTTTATGAACACCGCTACGAGCGCCCACATGGTCGCGGCCGCCGAGGCGTAGAGCGCGGCGCGCCGACCCGGGGATCCCCATTGCGCCAGGGCCGCCAAGACAGCGGTACCGGCGACGCAGGTCGCTCCGGCCGCGATCCAGTGATGGCTCGCCGGCGTCGCCTGGCCGCCCCGGGGCTCACCGGCGACGAGGAACACGGCCAGGCCCACACAGGTCAGGGCGGCGCCGCCCCAGGTGACCAGAAGGATGGACTGGTGGATCCAGAACCGGCGCAGTACGAGCGCGAAGATGAGTTCGGTGACCAGGAGGGGCTGCACGACCGAAATCAGGCCATTATGCAGAGCGAGTGCCTGGAACAGGAACGCTCCCGCCAAAGCCACCCAGCCGAAGAGCCACAGCGGGTTGCGGAACAGATAGAGCACCAGCCGCCAGCCGGACGACCGGCGTGGATCGGTGGTGCTGGCGATGTGCTGAGTGGTGACACTGACCGCGTTGGACAAGGCGGTGAGCAGGGCGAAGACGATTGCCACGGACGCAACGATACGAGTGTTCCGTGCTGTCCATCAGATGTGGAACGGCAAAGCCTGTCCGCCGTCGCGGCACATTGGCGGCAGAAGGTGGCGGGAGGCACGATGGTGTATCTCGGTGCCCTCCGGAGACGCAGGGGAATCTATCTGCACGATCCTCCCCCTGGCTATCATCCGCCCAGGCCCAGAATTCCGCCGAAAGAACGGCAGCGGACGCTACGCCGGGACTCGGTCCTTCTGCGCGTCGCGACGGTGATCCTGATACTCACGGCCACTGCGCTCGCAGTGCTCTTTGCCATGGCGATCGCCATGCATCTTTAGCCTCGGTCTTCGGAGCGGTCACGCTGGTGCCCGCGGTCCGCCCGGTGACGGTCGCGCTAGCGCCTGCGGTCCGCTCGGGCGGCCACGCTGCGGAACAGCCCGGCCGGCTCAGCCCGCCACGTTCCAGGCCGCCAGGACGTTCGCCTCGGCCGCGGCGCCCGCGCCGCCGAGGATGGGATGCAGCTCCATGGCCGGGGCGTACTTGCTCGCCGGGACCTCCCGGCCGAGCGCCTCGGCCATGGCACGCACCTGGTGCGGTGCCCCGCCGCAGCACACCCCGATGTAGTTCACGCCCAGGTCGCGGGCCGCTGCCGCGAAGGCGGCCATGTCGAACCGGGTACACGAGAACGGCTCCAGCGCCAGCGGGAAGACCCGGTCCACGCCGTCGGCGCGCAGCGACTCCATCGTCGGCATCGCCGGGCTCGTCCGGTACGGCACCGGCTGCGCCGCCACCGCGCAGTCCACGGCATCCCGGATCCGCTCCAGCAGCGGCAACATGGTCACCGGCCCCCGGTCGCAGTTCAGCCCGACGATGGTGGCCCCGTGATCGGCCAGGATCCGGCACGCCTCAACGTAGTCGTAGCCATCGCGGGTCGTGTCCGGCTGGGTGGAGGCGAGCGTCACCATGGCGGGCAGGCCCAGCTCCTGGGCCACCTCCAGGGCGATCAGGGCCTCGCCGAGGTAGTCGTTGGTCTCGGAGATCACGAAGTCGACGCCCTCGTCGACCGCCCAGCCAAGCTGCTCGGTGTACTGCGCCCGCACCGTCGCGCTGGTCGCCGGGTCGGCCGGATCGTAGGCCCAGGTGTTGCAGACATTGCCGGCCACCAGCGCGCCGCCCTGCTGCGCTGCCTCCCGGGCGAGCCGGACGGCGTGCCGGTTCATCGCCTCCAGGTCGTTCTCCCGGCCAACGTGGCGCAGCTTCTCGCGGTGCGCGTAGTACGTCAGGGCGACCATGACGTCCGCCCCGGCCCGCAGGAACTCCCGATGCAGCTCGCGCACGGCGTCGGGAAAGTCGAGCACGACCTCGGGTACGTACGGGCCGGCCTTGATGTAACCGCGGCGCTCTAGCTCGAAGACGTAGCCCTCGGCCCCGAGCACCACGCCCTGCGCGAGCCGCTGCTCGATTCCCTGCCCTGCGGTCATGCGGCGGTCCCTCCTGCCTGAGCGCCTGCTGTCTGAGCACCGTGCTCGAACCGGCCCGGCGCGAAGCGGCTGATGTCGTAGACGGTGCCGCGGGAGACGGCGAGCTGAGCCAGCACGCGGCCCACCCACGGCGCGAACTTGTACCCGGTGCCGCGCCAGCCGACGCCGACGAAGACGCCGCCGGCGCCCGGCACCGGGCCGAGGATGAAGTCGTCGTCACCGACCAGATCGTAGAAGCAGGTGTCGATGCCGCTGGCCTCGGCGACGTCGACGGTCGCCGCACCGCGCAGCCCCGGCATGCACTCGGCCACGAAGTCCTCCACGGAACCGATCGGCGAGGGCACGACGGCAGCGTCCGGCGGGTGGTAGAAGCCGATCTTCACGCCCGGCGTCTTCCCCGCGTACAGCGGGTGCCCGTAGATACCGACGTCCAGGTAGGCAAAGACCGGCAGGGCCGCCTCGCTGTACAGGTCGCGGGCCGGCGGCTCGGGAATGAAGTACTTGGACTGCACCGGGCGGTCCGGGCTGAGCGGGAAGCGAACCGGGCAGCCGGGGATCAGCTCCAGCAGCTCATTGGTGCCCAGGCCCGCGGTGATCACCAGGACGTCGGACTCGACCGGCCCGGCGCTGGTCTGCACCTGCCAGCCGCCGCCGGATCGGGTGATCGCGCGGATCTGCGCCTCCTCGCGGATCTCGGCACCCCGGGCCGGCACCACCGACCGCAGCAGGGCCGTCACCGCGGCCACGTCGGCGAACCCGGCGTCGACGTCCAGCCAGCCGGCGTCGGCCGCAAACGGCGGGAAGCGCTCGGCCAGCGCGGGACCCGGCAGGGCCGCACGGCGCAGCTGCAGCTCCTCCAGCACGGCGAAGCTGCGCACGGCGTAACTCGCGGCCACGTCGGGGGTGACGCTCGACTTGACCAGGTTCAGGCAGCCGCAGTCGATGAGCAGCCTCATCCCGGCGCGTTGCTGCAGGTCCAGCCAGAGCTGCCGGGCCTCGAAGGCCAGCCGCGAGTACTGCGGATCGAGGTAATCGTTGCGCACCAACCGGGTCAGCGCGAACGAGGCGGTGCCCGGATCACCGACCCGCGACTTGTCCAGCACGGTGACCGAGGTCGCCAGCGGCGCCGCGTAGTACGCCGTCATCAGGCCCATGACGCCGCCGCCGATGATGGTCAGCCGGCGGCCGCCAGTTCTGCTCAAATCCGCGTTCCCCTCGCTTCGGTTGTCACTGCCTGACCTGCGGGGATCCGCGGCCACGTGTGCAGCCATGGTATGACCTGCCGCGCGGGCGCTCCCCAGAGCCGGGGCTTCCCGGCTTCGCCGGATCACCCCGGGCGGCCTGCTTCGTGCAGCGTTTCCGACCAGCGCCGCGCCCAGGAGTCGAGGGATTCCAGGGCTGGCCCGAGCGCCGCGCCCAGATCGGTGAGCAGGTAGTCGCCGGCCTCGTCGCGGGTGATCAGGCCCGCGCCGGTGAGTTCGTCCAGCCGCTCGTACAGGACGCTGGAGGACATCCCGTCGCACCGGCTCCGCAGGGCCCGCGCCCCGAGCGGTTCGCCGCGCAGCTCCCACAGGATCCTGAGCGCCCAGCGCCGCCCGAGGAGATCCATCGCCGCCATCAGGGGCCGCCCCGTGGCTGATCCCCGGACCGGCCTGCCGGGACGCGGTAGCGCTGTCATGGGACCCCTTTGCGTTTCGATTTCAGAAACGATATCGTATGCCAAGCCAAGGCGTTTCGGAATCAGAAACGACAAGGAGGGCGCGCATGACCACCCGGATCGATCCCGTCCGTCCGCCGTATCCCGCTCACATCGCCGGGCGGCTCGCCGCGATGATGCCGCCGGGCGTGCCGCCGATCGCGCTGTTCCGTACGTTCGCGCGGAACCTTCCGATGACCGACGCGATGAGCGGATGGGGCGGCTACGAGCTCAGCAGGCGGCTGTCGCTGCCGATGCGTGACCGCGAGATCATCATCGACCGGACGTGCGCCCGCTGCGGGTGTGAGTACGAGTGGGGCGTACACGTCGCGTTCTTCGCCGAGCGGGTCGGCCTCACCGGCGCGCAGATCACCTCGCTCACGCACGGCGGCGCGTCGGATCCCTGCTGGGCCGGCGAGCGGGACCGGCTGCTCATCGAGGCGGCCGACGCCCTGCACGATGACGCCGGCCTTGGCGACGGCCTGTGGCGCCGCCTGGCCCGGCTGTTCAGTGCGGAGCAGCTGCTCGACCTGACGATGCTCGCCGGCTGGTATCACGCCATCAGCTTCACGGCCAACGGTGCCCGGGTCGCCCGCGAGGAAGGCGCGCCGCGGTTCGCCGACGTGCTCGGCCCGCCGGACGGGAACGGTCTTCCGTAACGGCCGGACCACGTGGATGAGATGGCGAAGTAACATGATTGACCTTGCGTACGAGATGACGTTCGCCGATCGGATCGAGGGCCCGCTGGGGCCTACCACCGGGTCCCCGGCCCGGCTGTGCTGGAAGATCGCCGAAGCCACCCTCACAGCGGCTCATAAAGAGTGTCGTACATTCCATCATGTTGCTGCTTAAGTGCCACGTTGGAGACAATGGCCGATGACGAGCCGCGCGCGACCGACGTTTTCGCTATTGCGCCATCTGCGGACCGGGCACGGCAGCCCGCTGGAAGAGCTGGGCCTGGCGAAGGCCGCGGATGAGCTGCAGCACTGGCGGCCGGATGTTCCAGGTGCCGGAACAGAACCGGAATAAACGTGATCGCGCTCAGGCAGACGGTCGCACCGGGGCCGCGCTCCTCTGGTTGAGCGGGGCCGGCTCCCACGACGCGGGATCCCCGGCTACGGGCAGAGTTTTGGGCAAATACTGCCGCAAACTCTGCCGGTAAGCGCCGGGCCGGGCCGGGCCGGGCGGCCGGCGAAGGCGGCGGGCGGCGCGGCGCGGCCCGTAGGGTGAGTCCCATGCCGGACGCAACGCCCCGCCCCGAGCCGTTCACCCCGCAGGCTGACCCCCAGCCGTCCACTCTGCCCCGCCCCGAGCCGTTCGCCTCGCGGGCTGACCCCGCGGCGCTCGAGGATCTCCGCGCGAGGCTGCGCGCGACGCACTGGCCGGACGCGCCCGAGGATGCCGGGTGGTCACTCGGGACCGATCTCGGCTACCTTCGCGAACTCGTTGCCTACTGGGCGGACGGATTCGACTGGCCGGCCCAGGAGGCGGCGCTCGCCCAGCTTCCGCGCTTCCGCGTCCCGCTCCGGGACGTGCGGATCCACTTCATCCACGCCCGCGCCGCCGCGCCTTCCGGGTCTGCCGGGTCCGCTGTGCCTGCCGGGTCTGCCGCGCCCGCCGGGCAGGGGTATGCCGGGCCGGTCCTGCCGCTGATCCTCAGCCACGGCTGGCCGGACTCGTTCTGGCGCTACGCGAAGGTCGTCCCGTTGCTCACCGACCCCGGCGCGCACGGCGGCGACCCCGCCGACGCGTTCGACGTGGTGGTGCCGGACATACCGGGCTACGGGTACTCCGACCGCCCGGCCGGCCCGCCGCTCGACTCCATCGCCGTCGCCGGCCTGTGGGCCGAGCTCATGAGCGTCCTCGGCTACCCGCGGTTCGGCGCGGCGGGCGGGGACATAGGCAGCCACGTAAGCCGCTACCTCGGGCTCAACCACCCCGGCCGGGTGGTGGCCGTGCACCGCACCGACGCGGGCCTGCCCATCTTCACCGGCGACCCGGCGGACCTCGCGCCCACCGAACGCGCCTGGTTCGAAAGCGTGGCGGCCTGGGGTGCAACCGAAGGCGCCTACGCCGCCATGCAGCGTACGAAGCCGCAGACCGCCGCCTTCGGGCTCACCGACTCGCCCGCCGGGCTCGCCGCGTGGATCGTCGAGAAACTCCGGGCGTGGAGCGACTGCGACGGCGACATTGAGCGGAGCTTCACCAAGGACGAGATCCTCACGAACGTCACGATCTACTGGCTAACCGGGACGATCGGCTCGTCGATGCGCATGTACCGCGCGAACGCCGCGATCCCGCCCGCGCAGCACGCCCGCCGGGTCGAGGTGCCGTCCGGTTTCTCGCTCTTCCGCGGAGACGTCGTCCGCCCGCCCCGGGCGTGGCTCGAGCGCACGGCGAACACCGTGCGCGTGACCGAGCCCGCGCGCGGCGGGCACTTCGCGCCGTTCGAGGAGCCCGAACTCTACGCGGAGGAACTGCGCGCGTTCTTCCGCCCCTACCGCACCGCGGCGGCGACCTAAGGCCGCCGCCGCGCCGCCCGCCGCCTTCGTCGGCCGCGCCGCCCGCCGCCTTCGCCCGCCGCCTTCGCCCGCCGTCTTCGCCCGCCGCGCCGCCCGCCGCCTTCGCCGGCCGCCCGCCCCGCCCGGCCTCGGCACGGCACGGCCCGGCTCGGTGCTTACGGGCAGAGTTTGCGGGGCGGGCTCAAATACTGCCCAAAACTCTGCCCATAACCTGCGGGAACGCCCGCAGGCGTGGAAGCCAGGGTATTTTCCGGTTTGCGGCTGGGCGCGCCGCGCGGGCCGCCGCCGGGGGGCCGCTGACGGAAACAGCAGGCAAATTGCCGGCGGCGACAATATGTATCAAACCCGGCGCTCGTGCCTCCGCACTAAAAGGAGACGGGCGTCAGGGGAGGACCCATGAGCACGGCGACAGCGACAGCAGGGACAGCACGGTCAGGGCACGCGCAGGCCAAGGACGAGTTCTTCGCGGCGAGCATGTACATGTTCCACATCACCGGGTTCCCGCAGCAGCCGGGCGTGCTGCCCGGCCAGGTGGACGCGCCGGCGGGCGCGCGGCTGGATGTGTGGGGCACCGACCCGGCCGACAGCCGGCACATTCCCGGGCCGGGCGGTGACGGCGTCCTGTTCAGCACGCCGCATTTCTCCCTGGCCAACAGCGGCAACCGGACCCTGCACGCGCCGAAGAGATCATGGAAGGTCACCCTCCCGCACGAGGGGGGACACGGCAACGGCACAGGCCCCGGCAACGGCGCAGGCCCCGGCAACGGCGCAGGCCACGGCCACCACCTGGCCGGGATGGCCCGGATCAACCTCAAGTCCATGTACAACGACCCGTCGCAGATGCGTGAGGCGCTGGCCTGGCGGATGTTCGGCGCGGCGGGCGTGCCCGCGGCCCGGCACACCTACGCCAAGCTGGCCTTCGACGCGACCTACTACGGCTTGTTCTCGGTCATCGAGCAGGTGGACAAGCGCTTCCTGGCCGACCACTTCGGCGAGAACGACCACGGCAACCTGTACAAGGCCTACTGCGGCGACGTCGGATGCGCGACGCTGGAATACCGGACCGGCTCCGGCGGCGACGACAGCGGGCGCCAGTACTACAAGTCGGCCGACGAGGATGACCGCACCTACCGCCTCAAGGCCTGCGGGGACGACCAGGAAGCCGGGTCCTACGACGACCTCGCCACGTTCATCCGGGTCATTAACGGCGTCGGCCTGCCCGGCGGTGACGGCACGGACGGCAAGGCCGGCCGGTTCGGGACCGACGCGTTCCGCGCGTCGGTGGACGCCATCATGAACGCCCCCGCGTTCCTGCGCTGGGCCGGCGTGAACCTGCTCCTGGGCAGCTGGGACAACTACTACGCCACGCCGTCCAACTATTACCTCTACAACTCGGGGCGGGCCGCGCCGGGCACGACGTCCGGGACGCGCCCTACTTCACGTTCATCCCGTGGGACTACGACAACTGCCTGGGCATCGACTACTTCAGCACGCAATGGCAGTACACCGACATCCTCGACTGGCCGTCCAGCACGGGGGCCTACTGGCGGCACCACGCGCATTCGCGCATCCCCCTGGTGCAGAACCTGCTGCGCAACCCGCACTACCGGGGCTACTACCTGGATCACCTGGAGTACCTGCTCGATACGCAGTTCAGCCCCGGCACCATCGAGGGCCTGATCGGGCGCGATTCCGGCGACGGACTGTGGGGCCGCGTCAGCCAGGCTGCCTACCTCGAATCGACCACACCCTACGGGCCGCCGTTCACCGGCCGCCAGTTCACCAACGATGAGGTCTACCGGGCCGGCTGCCGGCAGAACGAGCTGCACCACGGGCAGGAAAAGGCTGACGGCATCATGAACTACGTCCGGATGCGTTACGACCGGGCCCGCCAGCAGCTCGCCGAGGTCCGGAAGACGACCCCGCGCGGGACCGGCGGTTTCCCCGCCACGATGGAACCCCTGCCCGCCGCGGAATGACGGCACGAGATCAGGAGGCCCGCCATGGCGGTCACGCGTACCCCAGTGTCGCAGCTCGAGCTGGTCACCGAGGCGAAGGTTTTCGAGATTCTGGAGGGCGTGCTCAGCCCGCGGCTGGAGGCCAGCGGCGTGCTCGCCAAGGACGGGATGTTCTACGTCATCTTCGACAACCTGCCGCACATCGCGCGGATCGATCCGGCGATATCCGCGGCGGCCGAGGGCAACTCGATCATCTGGCAGGACCAGGGGCACCGCTCCGGGTTCGAGGACATCACCTATGACCCGTGGAACGGCCGCTTCTACGTGCTGATCGAATCGCTGCCGCGCGGCCGCCACCGGTACATGGCCAAGGTGCAGGAGTACGACGCCGACTTCGGCTACACCGGCAGCGCCTGGCTGAACTTCCCGCTCGACCGCCCGAACAAGGGCATCGAGGGACTGGCCTGCGTCCGCCGCCAGGGGCAGACCTACCTGCTCGGGCTGTGCGAGGGCAACCGGTGCCGGGGTGGCGCGGAAGGCCGCGTCCCCGGCGGCGGCCGGGTGCACGTCTTCCGGGCGGGCCAGCGGCAGTGGGAACGGCTCGGCACGATCCGGCTGCCGGAGACGGTCCTGTTCGAGGACTACAGCGGCATCGCGATCAACGGCGACCGGATGGCGGTGATATCGCAGGTCACCTCGGCACTGTGGATCGGCCGGCTGGCCCCGTCGGGCTGGGACATCGCCGGCCCGGGCACGACGTACGCGCTGCCACGTGACGCCGACGGCGAGATCGTCTACGGCACGGCCGAGGGCGTCTCGTGGATCGCCCCGGACCAGCTGGTCATGGTCTCGGACAAGGCCAAGCCGGACCAGGCCCGCCGGTGCCAGGCCAAGGACCAGTCGATCCACATCTTCCGCATCCCGGGGGAGGACGGCGCGCCCCTATCGTGACGTCCGGCCCGGGCGGGCCTGCCGGGGCCGGGCCTGCCGGGGCCGGGCCTGCCGGGGGTCAGGCCTGGGGCAGGCGGGCGCGGATGAGGTCGGGCAGATCCGCGATGCTCTGCGAGATCAGCAGCGCGTTCTCCGACAGCACGTTCAGCCAGTAATTCATCCGCTCCGCGTTCGTGGTGTCCCGCCAGTTCCGGAACAGGAACGCGGCGTCGCCCAGCGGCAGCCGGCCCTCGGCCTGATGGATCTCGAGCGTGAACGAGACCGCCCGCGGCCGGCACGCCTTGATCGCGGTCGACACGATCGCGGCCAGGCCGCCCGGCCCGTACAGCGTGCTCAGCGACCGGCGGCCGTCGTAACTGAACGGGATCGGCAGCCGGGTCAGGAAACTGAAATGATCGGCCAGGCCCGGCACCAGCGGATGGCCGTCGTGCAGGTGGAAGTGGACCGGCTTGCCCAGCCTGCCGACCGAGCGGATGACGTCCTGCACGTCACCCAGCGCGCCGCCGACCGCGGCCTGGACGTCGTCGGCCAGCTCGGGCAGCCGCGGATCCGTCACGTCCAGGCTGGACAGCCGCAGGCCGGGATGGTACCGGGCGAACCGCGCGCCCGCCTGCCGCACGCCGACGTGGCCGACGTCGATACAGCAGCTCACCTGGGTGGCGTCCCGCAGCCGTTCGATCACCTCGACGAAACGGCCTGGCTCCAGGCCGACCGCGTACTCCAGGAAGAGCGTGACGTCGGGCGCCTCTTTGTGCAGGAACGAGTCAAGGTCGTGCATGGCCGCCAGCCAGCCGTCGTCCAGGTCGGCCATGTCACGGCGGTCATGAACGACCAGGCCGGTGATCCGGCCGGTGAAGCGCCTGGCGAACTCGCGCACCACCGTCCGGCCGTGCTCGTGCAGCAGGTCGGTGCCCCGGTTCAGGTGGACGACGGGCAGCCGTGGCGCGGTAGGCGCGAACCGCAGCACGTGCCCGAGCTGATCGGGGGAATCGGCGTAGACCTCGGCGGACACGCCCATCTGGGCGAACCGGAGCTGGGCCAGGCTGAGCAGCGCGTCGTCCCCCGACACGCGCTGCTGGAACAGCGCGTGCACCGGCTCTCGCAGCTCAGGCTCCGTAGTGGGCTCCTCCCGCCGGGCAGCGACTGGCGTCAGGGCGCCACCATGACCACTCCTGGGCAGGATACCCGCCGGGCCGGCGCCCGGTGGCCGGCGGGGGAGAGTGGCCGGCCCCGCCGTCACGGTGCCGCGGCCGCGCCTCCGCCGCCGTTCCCGCCCCGTGATTATTGTTAACGGTGATGCTCTTCCCTGTTCAGTTCCGTGTCAGTAACGTTGGGTTTTGTCCCGCTACTGGCCGGATATGGGAGGACAAGCTGTGAAACGTCTCGCGCTGATCGCTGCCGTCGGAGCGGCCGTCAGCCCCCTGCTGCTCCTGCCGGCCACGGGCTCGCTGGCGGCGACGTCGGCCCGCACCGCGGCCGCTTCCTCGGTGACCTATCACGGCACCGCCGGGTCCGCGGCCCGGCTGACCCAGGCGGCCAGCGTGTCGAGCTTCCCGGCCGTTACGTCGATCTTCCACAATCAGGGGCCGCGCGTGTTCGCCCCGCTGGCCGCCCAGCGGTCAGCCACGTCGTCCGGTAGCGGTGCGGCCGCGGCGCCGTCCGCGAGCGCGAACGCGACGGTCAGCGCGGGAACGGCCGGCCCGCCGGCCGGCGGGTCCGCCCACTCGCAGGTGACCCACCAGTTCAACGGCGTGGACAACCTCATCTCCGACAGCCTGATCGGCTTCCCGATCACGCCGCCGGACCAGGGGCTGTGCGTCGGCTATGACGCCACGCTGAACGGCCACCCGAAGGCGGTCTGGGAACCGGTCAACATGGCGGCCCAGGAGACGGCGCCGAACGGCAGGCCGCTGCGCCCCGACGTGACCCTGGCCACGATCTTCCAGGACCCGTTCGCCGAGGGTGACGTGCGATGCCTGTACGATCCGGGCACGCAGAGCTTCTACTTCACCGAGATCGGGTTCCCGGTGGCGACCGGGCCGGCGTCCGACGACAACAACACCACCGTCGACGTGACGGTCATGAACGCCCACGGCGTGGCCGCCTACCAGTTCGACACCTCACTCGGCGGGCCGAGCCAGGGCGACTGCTTCGGGGACCAGCCGAAGACCGGGTTCGACAACAACGCGCTGGTCGTCTCCACCGACGAGTACTGCGGCCCGACCGAATCGAACTACGAGGGCGCCATCGTCCTGACCATCTCCAAGCCGCAACTGGTCAGCGAGGCCGCCACCGTCGCCGACTCGGTGCTCGGCCCGGTTTCCCTGTCCGGCATCCCCGTCACCGGGCTCGACCCGGCCATCGGCACCGGCTCGGGCACCGGCTACCTGGTGAACTCCTTCGCGTTCCTGGCCAACGGCAACAACAACCCGGTCGGCAACTCGGTCGGCTCGTGGACGCTGACGGACACGGCCGCGGTGACCAGCGGCCACGGGACGCCCACGCTCACCGGCACCGCCGCGCCGAGCGAGCCGTACGCGTTCCCGGTCCCGGCCACCAGCACCGGCGACGGCTCGACGCACGTCGAGGGCGGGATGATCATCACCTCGGAGACCGCGCTCAACCCCGACGACAGCCGGATGAGCGGGCCGGTCGAGGTGACGCGGACCGGTCACGGGGTCGAGCTGTGGACGGCCCTGGACGCCGCGGTGACCGTGCACGGGACGACGACCGACGCGGCCGCCTGGTTCGCGATCGACCCCGGCCGGGCCACCGTGACCAGCCAGGGATACGTGGTGGCCAAGGGCGCGAACCTGCTCTACCCGGCGGTCCAGCCGCAGCGTGACGGCCCCGCCGCGATCGTGTTCACGATCACTAGCAAGACCATCAACCCGGCGGCCGCGTACACGACGCTGGGCTCCGGCCGGATCATCACCGTGGCCGCCGGGTCCGGGCCGCACTTCAGCTTCTCCGACGCGCCGCCGTACAACATGGCCCGCTGGGGGGACTACTCGTTCGTCGCGCCGGATCCGGACGGCTCCGGCATCTGGCTGGCGACCGAGTACATCCCGCCCAAGGCCGACTGGGATCCCTACGACAACTGGGGCACCTACGTGTTCGAGGTGTCCCGGCACTGATCGGCACCAACCCCTGGCCGCGCGGGTGGCCCCGGGCCGGGCCCGGGGCCACCCGCGGTCAGTGATGACGGCCGCTGTAGCTGTACGGGTCCTGGTCAGTGCGGCCGTGCGCGGCGGCCGGGCGGACCGGCGCCACCCGGACCAGGAGGTTGTAGGTGATCACCGCGATGGCCAGGTGCATGAGAACCAGGAACAGCACCGCCCGGCCGGACTGGCCCTGCATCCAGATGTAGAGGTCGGGCAGCAGCAGGACGATCGTGACCAGGATGGCCAGCCGGAAGAACACCCACCGGGGGTCCGACGTCACGCGGGCCACCACGGGCCAGCCGACGCACGCGATGATCACGCCGATGGTCGTCAGCTTGGCGTAGTCGCTGAACTGGAAGTGCGCGTAGCCCTTGGTGGCCGGGAAGACGGCGACGCCGGCCTTGGCCAGCAGCCAGTCCGCGGCCAGGCACAGCACCAGGCTCGCCACGGTGGCGATGGCCACGGCGACCGCGCTCGGCGTGCGGTGGCGGGGCGAGAGGTCGACGCGGGCCAGTTCCATGGCCCGGTCCATGACAGGGGACGGCATCCTGCGGGTGCTCCTTTGTCGTTTTTTGTCGTTTTCCGGTTACTGATCGTCTGAGGCGGGCTTGTCCCCCGGGCGCGTTTCCTCCGCGAGCAGGGCGCTGAGCAGTTCCTCGTCTTCCGGGCTGAGATCGGCCACGAACCGGGTCAGCACGCCCGCGCGGTCCTGCCCGCCCTGCAGCAGCTGCAGCATCCGGTGCGCCGTCATCGACGCCTCGGCGCCGTCCGGGCCTCCGGACAGCTCGTAGGCGAAACCGCGGCCGGCCGCGCGCCGGGACACCGCGCCCTTGGCGTGCAGCCGGGTCAGGGTGGTCATGATCGTGGTGTACGCGAGCTGGCCGCCCAGCGCGGCGAGCACGTCACCGGGAGTGAGCGGGCGCCCGGCGGCTGCCAGGCAGGCCAGCACCTCGCGCTCCAGGGCGCCGCGTGGTCTGGATGTCACGGCACCTCCCATCTACTACAATTAGTGTAGTACGACAACGCCGGTCGTAGTAATCTTCCCGAGCCCGCCGGGTGGATCACCGTCGCCAGAAGGACGTGAGCATGCACGGCATTTACCACATGACCTATTTGCAAGCCGTGGTCATCGGGCTCATCCAGGGGCTCACCGAACTGTTCCCGATCTCCAGCCTCGGCCACACCGTACTGATCCCGTCCTGGATGGGCGGCACCTGGGCCACCCTGGTCCGGCAGGAAAGCAACGCGGAAAGCCCGTACCTGGCGTTCATCGTCGGCCTGCACCTGGCCACGGCCCTGGTCCTGATCGGCTATTACTTCAAGACCTGGGTGCGGATCATCCGCGGCTTCTTCTCCAGCATCATCCATCGCCGGCTGGAATCCGCCGACGAGAAGCTGGCCTGGCTGCTGATCATCGCCACGATCCCGGTGGGGATCGCCGGGCTGGCGCTGGAGCACACGTTCCGGGTCCTGTTCGCCAAGCCGCTCGCTGCGGCCATCTTCCTTACCATCAACGGCGGCATTCTGGCCGGCGCGGAGGTCCTGCGCCGGCGGCGCCCGGACGCCCCCGACGAGATTGCCGAGCATGAGCCGCTGAACCAGCCCGTGCGGGTGGCCGAGGGTACGCAAGCGGCCCAGTCCGCCTGGAGTGGGGAGGCCGTGCCGTCCGGAGCCGAGGCTCCGCGCGGCGCGCGGCACGCGGCGCCGTCCCCCTGGCGAGGCGAGCGCGACGAACGGGATGTCGTGCTGGATGTGGCGGCCGAGCAGCGGCTGGCCGGCGTCGGCTTCGTATCCGCGCTGTGGATCGGCGCGTCACAGATACTGGCCCTCTTCGCGGGCATCAGCCGGGAAGGCGTCACGATGGCCGGCGGCCTGGTCCGCGGGCTGAGCCACGAGGACGCCCTGCGCTTCTCGTTCCTGCTGTCCACGCCGGTCATCCTGGCCGCCGGGTTGTTCAAGCTGACCGACCTGACCGGCCCGCTCGGCGCCGACGTCCGCGGCCAGGTCATCGCGGGCAGTTTCGCCGCCGCGGCCACCTCGCTGTTCGCGGTGGTGTTCCTGGCCCGCTACTTCCGCACCCGGACCCTGACCCCGTTCGCCATCTACTGCGTGGCGGCCGGGCTGATCAGCATCATCCGTTTCGGGTTCTTCTGACCGGGCGCGTCCTGGGCGGGCCCCCCACCAGCCCGCCCAGGACGCCGCCCTCAGCGACGGGCCTGGTAGACGATGTTGAAGGGCGTCTCGGCCACCCGGCGGAAGCTGGCGAACCCGGCGTCCCTGGCGAGCCGGGCGATCGCCTCCTCGCCGGACTGCGCGCCAAGGGAGTAGCCGCCGTCCTGGGACAGCGCGTTCGGCACGCACAGGAACGTGGAGAAGGAGTAGTAGACCCGGCCGACCGGGTTCAGGTTGTCGCTCACGCTGCCGCCGGCGTAGGGCTCCACCACCATCCACGTCCCGCCCGGGGCCAGCATGTCCCGGACGTGCCGGGCCGCGCCGAGCGGGTCACCCATATCGTGCAGGCAGTCGAAGCTTGTCACCAGGTCGTAGGGGCCGCCGGTGAAGGTCTGCGCGGATGCGACGTCGAAGCTGACCCGCCCGTCGAGGCCCGCGTCGGCGGCCCGCTTCCGGGCCTGGATGACGGACTCGTCGTGGTAGTCCGAGCCGGCGAACACGGAGTTCGGGTACGCGCGGGCCATCAGCACGGTGGACGCTCCGTGACCGCAGCCGATGTCGGCGACGCGGGCCCCCGCCTGCAGCGTCCCCGCCATCCCGTCGAGGGCCGGCAGCCAGCTCTCCACCAGGTTCGCCGCGTACCCCGGGCGGAAGAACCGCTCGCACCCGGTGAAGACCTCGTCGTCGTGCTCGTGCCAGCCGATCCCGGCGCCGGTCCTGAACGCCTCGGCGACCCGGGGCTCGGACCGCAGGGCGCCCAGCGCGAGCTGGAAGGCGCCGGGCGCGAACACCGCCCCGTCCGGGTCGGTCAGCGCGAAGGCCTGCTCCGGGGTCAGTGCGTAGGTGCCGTCGGCGGGGTCGTAGCTGATGTATCCGCCGGCCGCCTGGCCGCGCAGCCATTCGTCGACGTAACGGGTGGCCGTGCCGGTCCGCCGGGCCAGCTCGGCGGGCCCCATCGGCTGCTCGGCAAGCGCCCGGTACAGCCCCAGCCGGTCGCCCACGACCACGTTGCCCGCCGCCATCGTCGCGCCGAGATCCCCGACGAACCGATGCAGGAAATCCATCAGCTTGTCCTGGTCGATGTCCATCTCTGTCCTCCTCCAGTGGGCGGGCCCCGCTGGACCCGTCGTCCCTGCTGAAGAGACTGGCTGGCCGGCCGGGATACCGGATCGGTAGCGGTTACCGAACCGGGCAGGCCCGGGTACCGAGGTCAGCTACCGAGGTCACCGGCCGGGGTCAGCTTTTGGGCTAGGCAGGGCTGGGCCGGAGGCGGGGCCGGGCCGGAGGCGCGGCCAGCGGCGGGCCCGGGCCGCTCCGGCCGGGGCCGCCCCGGGCGGGGCGGCCGGGGGCCCCGGACGGTCAGTCGCCGGATCCGCTGAGCGCGCCGAGGTCGGCGGCGCGCGCCGCCGCGTCGTGCCGGTCACGCGCGCCCAGCTTGCCGAGCAGGGCGGCCACGTGACTGTCCACCGTCCGCACGGACACCACCAGCTGCTGTGCGATCTGCGCGTTCGAGTACCCCTTGGCCAGCAGCCGGAGCACGTCCAGCTGGCGCGCGGTCAGCCCGGCCGGGTTAGCCCGGGTCCCGCCGAGCGGCCCGCGCGGGACCTTCGTCACGCCGAGTGCCTTCAGCCGGCCGCGGACCCGCGTGGCGAGCGGCCCGGCGCCCAGGTCGTCCAGGATGCCGAGCGCGGTCAGCAGATCGGCCGGGCGGCCGCTGGCCGCGAGCGCGGCGGCCTGCTCGTAGCGGACGCCAGCCGCCGCCCAGGCCGCCGCGGCGTCCCGCCACCGGCCCGCCGCCTGCAGCGCGTAAGGATGCCCGCCGCCCGGGCCGTTAGCCGCCCCGCCGCCAGCCCTGGCTGCCTTCCTGGCGCCATCGGCCCCGGCTATCGCCCCGCCCATGTCGGCCCCGGCTGCCTTCCCGCCGCCGTCCATCCCAGGTGCCTCACCGGCGTCACCGGCCCCTGACGCCTCGGCGGATTCGCGCCGGTTCGCCACGGCCAGCCAGTAGCCCAGCTCCGCGAGGTGAACCGCGTCGTTCAGCCGGGCGGCTTCGGCGTAGACGGGGGTCACGATGTCGCGTCCGATTCATGGTGGCGACGGCGAGCGCGCTGGCCTGCGATCCGCCAACTGGATCTGGACACCCGGGCCGTCAACCGTCCAGCTCTACTTGGCGGATTCCGCGCGCCGCCGACCATGCGCCCTGGACCCGATCAGTGGGCCGATATATGCGATAACGGACCATTATCACGCTTTCGGCGCTTGCGGGGATGCGTTGCTGGGTCTTCGCCGTGTTCAAGCCAGCTAACAACTCGCAACGACTCTTCCAGCTCGTGGTGGTAAGGAATCTGGCAACCTGGCCCCGAGTTGGACCAAATTAGTGCACAGGTCAGCGGGCCTGGCCCCGGCGGGTAAGGTCGCCATGCTGCATGCTGCATGCGAGGCCAGCCAGGCGGCCACGATCACCTTGCCCCGGCTCCGAGGTCCGGCCGACCAGTACCCGGCAGGCGGCTCCCACCGGGCAGGCAGTACCGCGGCCGACAGCCGGGCCTTGGCGCCATGGTCCTGCGGCAGGCCCCGGTGCCGCCCTTGCTCCTGTTACAGGCCCGGCAGAGCACCTGGAGGCCGTCCGGGGAACCGTTGTTGACGAGCCAGGCGCGCGGCTGGGTGCCCGTATAACCCTGAGCCGGCGAGTTCCCGTCGATGTGGCCGATCTCCAGCCCTCCCGTTACCCCGCAGCACGCGCAGGCCTGGCCGTAGCGGTCCAGGCACGTCTCGCGGTAGGCAAGGTTCTGCAGGTTCAGCTGACGGCGCCTGCACGTGCTGCACGCGTGGATCCCGGCCGCCGGGACTGCGCGGCTTCAGGTAGAACTCGCTCAGCGACAGCTCGTGCGGCCCTGCGTGGTCAGGCTGGTTACACGCCTTGGTCTCCATGGCTACAGCTCGTCCAGCCACTCCGGCGGGCTGAACGGGACCTGCCCATTCCAAGGCGGGTGCAGCGCGTTGATCAGCCGGGCCTCCAGTGGGGCCGGGTCATCGTCCGTCAGGTGCGCGTACAGCGACAGGGCCGTGCCTGTCGTGACCGCGGCGGTGATGAGGCCGTTGATCTTGCAGGTGGTCGGCTGGCCGCCCTGATAGCACTTGGCCGCGTTGATGTGCCGGTACCCGGCCGAGCCCCACCGCTCCGCGATAGATTTCCTGGCCCGGCCGATGTACCAGACGAAGCCGGCATCGCCCGCGATCGCGTACACGCCGCGGCTGCGCGGCAGGACGTCCAGCACGAGGCGGGCGAACGGGCCGGAGCCCGTGCCGGTGCAGCACGCGGCCTCGTAGGTTCGGGTGGTCCTGCCAGGGCCGGGTCAGCACGGGCTCGCCGTCCGGGCCGCGCATCAGGTCGATGCCGGACACCCGGTTGAACGGGACGCCATCGAGGATGATCATGTCAGCCTGTCCAGCTCGTCCAGCTTGTTCTTGCCCAGCTCGGCCATGATCTCCGCCTCGTCCGGCGGGTACCCCAGCTGGTGGTAGAGCAGCAGCATCCGGCTGGTCGCTCCCTTCCGGGCCAGCACATGCGTAAGCATGGCATATCCAGCCCAGGCGCGCGCTCGAGCTCGTTTCTGCATAGCAGCACCACTCCGAGTTCCTGGCACAGCTCGCGCCAGGAGGGGTCGCGCGGCTGGCACTCGGGTACGAGAACAGCTACGACGCGGTCATGCCCGAGTGCCGACAGGCGTTGCCGGTAGCGGAGTACCTGGCCGAGACCGAGCCGGAGCTGATGTTCCTCGTTCTGAGCGGTGATGCTCTTGACTTCAGCCACGAAGACGGTCCCGTCCTTCTGCCAAGCCAGGTCAAAGTCCGGTCCTGGCCGCAGGCCGCGGCTTGAATCGATTCCAGCGTTGCTTAGGACGCTAGCCAGCTCGTTCTGGGTGTCGGTGTGTCCTCGCAGGCCCCGTTCGACAAGCGCCGGATCGACGCTGAACGGATCTCGGCTTCCGGACAGGCCGGTTACCGGTACTTGGCGGTAAGGCGCGCCGAGGCCAGGGCTTACGGTCCGCTGGCCGGTGAGCTCACTCAACGCCGGCTCATCCGCAACAGCGAACACGGCATCGAAATCGCTGCGGATCGTCTCAGCGAGCGCGGAGCCCAGCTCGGCCACTTCTGCGGGACTCCAGACGCGGCAGAATCGAAGACCCGGGCGCATATTCGCGCGCCAACCGTCCAGAAACTCGTCGAGAAAACGTAGCAGCATGGCGTCGTCGCCGTCGTCAGCAAATCCCATCTGCTTCAGCCACGGCCACAACTCATGCTCGACGGCCCCCCGGGGGTAGTTGCCTCGACACGACTGAGCGCGTCCTCGTCCTCCCAGCACGCTACATAGGCAAGCGCCTTGTCCGACGGCAGAGGCATGTACAGCCGTCTGTCCGGCGCTCTGGGGTGCGCAATGTGGGGCGACGGCTCCACTGTCCATCCGCGCTCGCGCGCAGCAGCCACCAGAGGCAAGCCGAATCCGCCGCCGTAGAGGTAACACGCCTGCGGCTTAAGCTCAGCCGGCCACGTCTCCACCCCCACGCCGCCGGCGCTGTCGATGATCCGCAGCCGTCGAGTCGAGTGAAAGCCCAGACATTTTTCTAGATTGACCCACTCGCCCCCCGGCTGGGGCTGGATCCGCGCGACCTCGAACAGCAGCTCCGGGCGCGGATCACCGAGGAGATAGAGTCCGTCGGCCCCGATCTGCGCCGCCATGCCGCCCAGGCTACTGCTGCCCGTGCGCGTCATCAATCCGCTGTCGCTCGTGCCGCGCACGCTACTTACGACTTGGTGCGCGATAGGGCTTCTGGGGCGTAGCGGGTGATTGCGTCGTGTCGGTCCCGTGGATGCGGGCGGCCGCGCGGAACGATCTTGATGTGTCGTCACGATGGGCCCGCGCGGCCTTGAGCAAGCGTATCTTCACCGGCCTCCAGCCGCGCCGCCTCGGCAGGCTCATCGACGACCTCGCCGGCGCGTGGATGATCGCCGAGGAGTCCAGGCTGCATGAACGCCGCGGCCACGACCGCATGCGCGCCCCCGGTGCCGGCCCGGACCACGACCTGCCGTTCACCGACCGCGTCATCGTCACCCTCGTCCACCTGCGGTTCCAGCTCCCGCACGCCGCGCTGGCCGGGCTGTACCGGGTGCACCGCTCGACGGTCACCCGCGCCGTCCATGAGATCCGCCCGCTGCTGGCGGCCCGCGGGTTCGCCGTCCCCGGCAACCCTGACCTGCGGCTCCGCACCCTGGCCGACGTCTTCGCCTACGCCTCGGCCCACGGAGTCGAACTCCGCATCGACGGCACCGAGGTCCAGGTCCGCCGCCCCCGCGCGAACAAGCCCGGCCGGAAGGCGTTCGTCTCCGGCAAGAAGAAGATGAACACCAAGAAGGCCACCGTCGTCACCGACGAGCAGGGGCGCACCCTGTGGGCGGGGGCGTTCCGCCCTGGCCGCATGCACGACCAGACCGCGGTCCGCACCGAGGGCATCACCGACCTGTTCACCCAGTTTCCCCAGGTCAAGGCCAAAGTCGACGCCGGGTACCGCGGCCTGGCCAAGGAGTTCCCGGACCAGGTCCAGGCCCCGCCGCTGAAACCGAAGAAGGACGCGTCCCCGCAGGATGCCGCCGCCTGGGACGAACAGCGTCACAGGCAGTCATCGGAACGGATCTGCGTAGAGCACGCCAACGCCGAGCACAAGCAGTGGCGGACCCTCCAGAGATACCTCGGACGCCGCGAGAACTTCGACGAGACCTACACGGCCGTCGCCGGCCTCGTCTCCGACCGCGCCGCCGAGCGGTAACCCACCAGCCAGACCGCCAGGCCAGCACGGCCCACCGCTAATCGCGCACCATGCCGTAAAGAGATCACGCGCCTCTCGTGTGCTCGTGTCACGCATCCGGTTACTACGGGTACGACCGGAATACGCCGGAAACCCGCCGTAGATCTTGAAGTGTGCTGGTCAGTGGTCGCTGGGCAGGCTGCCGATCGCGCGTTCGCGGTCGGCCTGGGTGGGCAGGCTGTACCGGCGTGTTTGATCCAATCGCTTGTGGCCCATGAGTTCGGCGACGAGGACGAGGTCGTGGCCTTGGCGGAAACTGGTAGGGAGCGGTTTACCAACTATGCTGAATGGGTTGGCGGGACGACAGGCCGGTAGTGGCATCTGCCCTTGTCGCTGCGATTTTCGTTGCTCTTGCCGCATCATGCTTGCGTCTGATGCAACCAGAGTGGACGCAACATCGTGGCATCTGACGCCACACTGTCCTGTCACGGCCGTCCTGGCCTGCGGGTTCGCCCTGTCGCCGCGATGGCCGCCTCGTCGCGCCCGGACCGGTAGCCCCTACGGCGCCGTCCTCACGCCGGACGCGGAACATTGCATCTGATGCAACTCCGCGCCTTTCGAGTGTGGTGCCGAAGGTATGACGCAGGACGTGGGTGGTGAACTCGTCTGTCAGGTGCGCCTCGTCGGCGATGGCGCCCAGGATGCCGTCGGCGCCCCGGGCGCCGAGCCGTGCGCCGCGGTGGTTGAGCAGCAGTGCGCTGGTGCGGGCGGAGCCCTTCCAGGCTGGCCGTTCGTCATTGATCCATAGGGCGAGGTCGGGTCGCAGTTGCGGGTGGACGGGGACCTCCCGGTATGTGCCGCCCTTGCCGGCGCGCACGATGACGATTCCTTCCGGGCGGACAGGCGGATGTCGTCGAGGTCCAGGGCGATGACCTCGCCCAGGCGCAGCCCGGCGTAGAACGGGATCAAGGCGAGGACCCGGTCGCGGGGGCTGACCCATCGTTCCACGGCGCGCAGCCAGCGGGTCACGTCGCGGGGGTCGAGGGCGCGTGGGGCGGCTTGGGGCAGGTCGAGGCGGCGCACGTCGGGGGCGCCCAGGCCGTCATCCGGTTACTGCGTACGGCCGGGGCAGGTGAATATGCTGGAGCTACTTCACGCCGTGCCAGGGCCGCCGTCCGCTCTCCCGATCCAGCGGGCGAGGTTGGCGCGGGCGGTCGGGGTGTGCGGGTGCTCCGGGCCAGACACCCGCTCGAGCACGGGCAGCAGCCCGGCGAAAGCCGCGTGATGAAACCCTAGGCTGCGGAACGGATGTGATCTGCGATGGGTATCGGGCATGACTATCCTGTACGTATAGGGGTCTGAGCGGCCCACGGCCTCAGACCCGACGGGCACTACCAGGCTGATCTCCCATGTCGGACGCCTCGATCGGGCAGGCTGACCTGGCATTTCCCCTTCGCGGCGCCTGCGACGGCGGTCCAGGTACTCTGCCCAGGCCGTTGACGAGCTTCGTCGGCAGGCAGCGAGAGCTGGCGGAGGCCGGGCGGCTGCTAGAAAGCAGCCGCCTGCTCACGCTGACCGGGCCGGGCGGCAGCGGCAAAACGCGTCTTTGCATCGAGCTTGCCGCGGCGGTGGCGGCCGGTTATCCCGATGGAGTGTATTTCGTTCCGCTGGCGTCGATCACGGACCCGGGGCTAGTGCTCTCGTCCATCGCCCAGGGCATCGGGTTGCAGGATTCCAGGGGCCGGCCGCTGATGGAGCATCTTGCCAGCCACCTGCGCGAGAAGAAGTTCCTGATTGTCCTGGACAACTTCGAGCACCTGCTGGCGGCGGCTCCGGTCGTGGCGGAATTGCTGGGCGGCGCCCGTGATCTGCGCATCATCGTGAGCAGCCGCTCGCCTCTTCGCGTCTCGGGCGAGCAGGAATGCCCGGTCCCTCCGCTGGCGCTCCCGGACCTGCAAGCCCCTGTTTCACTCGCCTCCATCGGCGCCTGTGAGTCGGTGCGGCTGTTCGCCGAGCGGGCGGCCGCCGCAGTGCCGGGTTTCGCTGTCGGCGAGGAAAACGCGGCGTCGGTCACCCAGATCGCTCGCAGGCTCGACGGCTTGCCGCTGGCCATCGAACTGGCCGCCGCCCGGGTCAGGCTGCTGCCGCCGGAGGCGATCCTTCCGCGGCTGGAGCAGTCGCTGAGCTTGCTGGTGGGCGGGAGCCGCGACCTGCCGGACCGCCAGCAGACCCTGCGCAGCACGATCGCCTGGAGTTACGACCTGCTGAGTGCGGGAGCCCGGAGACTGCTCGCGGCCTGCTCGGTGTTCCGGGGCGGCGCGAGCCTGGAGATCATCGAGTCCGTCTGCGCGGCCGCAGCCGATATCGGCATGCCGGTGCTGGACGCCCTGCAGGAGCTGGTGGAGCACAGCTTGCTGCGTCAGGTGCAGGCCACGGGGGCGCCGCGTTACGCGATGCTGGAGACCATCCGCGAATTCGCGGCCGAGCGCCTGGCCGAGATGCCGGAGGCGGCTGGCATCCGGGGAGCCCACGCCGCGGCGTTCCTGGCGCTGGGCCGGGAAGCCCGGCGTCCGCTGACCGGACCGGAATTGCTCGGGCGGCTCGACCTGGAGCACGACAACATCCGCGCGGCGATCGACTGGTACCGCCAGGAGGATCCGGCCGCCGCCCTGCGCCTGGCCGCTGCGATGTCGGGGTTCTGGTCCGTTCGTGGCCATTTCACGGAAGGGAGGGAGCGGCTGCGCGAGCTGCTCGGCGTCGTCGCCGGGGAGAACCGCGCGCGGGCCGGCGCCTTGAACGCTGCAGGCTGGCTCGCCATCGATCAAGGCGATCACCGAGATGCCGTCCGCAGGCTGACGGAGAGCATCGAGCTCAGCCGCAGGCTGAATGACAGCGTCGGCGAGGGGATGGCCGTTCTCGGCCTCGGCCGCAGCAACATCGCGTGCTCCCGGGTCTCAGAGGCGGCCGCTTACGTGGAGCGGGCAGGTGCGTTGCTGAGCGCGGTCGAAGATCCGCCGGGCGTCGCGCTCACCCTGCTGTATTCGGGGCTGGTCGCGCTGTTCACCGATCAGCTCGAGGCCGCCTGCGAGCTGTTCGGACGATGCGCGGCCATGTGCAGGGAGCTGGGCTTCCAGCCACTGGGCGCGCGTGCCTTGCAGCTGCTCGGCATCGCGCGGCTGGACCTGGGCGACCTGAAGGCGGCACGAGCGGCGCTTGAGGAGGCACTGCCGGTCGCCGTCGAGATCGGCGACCGCTGGGCCATCCCGATCGGGCTGTCAGGCTTCGCCGGGCTCGCGGCCAGGACCGGCAGGCCCCGGCTGGCTCTCCGGCTGGCCGGCGCCGCTGAGGCCTGCCGGGAAGCCAACGAGTTCGCCACGCCAGAGCCACACCTGACGGATCTGGACCGCTGGCTGACACCGTCCCGCAAGGCGGTCGGAGGGGCTGCCGCGAGGATTCTTGCCCAAGGGCGCCAGATGACGCTGCAGGAGGCGGTGGCCTGCGCCCTGGCGAATGAGCCTGAGGATGCCCGGCGGCCCGGCCCGCGGCGGACGCTGACCAACCGCGAGACCGAAGTGGCCGTGCTGGCAGCCCGCGGCCTGACCAACCGCGACATCGCCGCCCGGCTGTGCCTGTCGGTCCGCACGGTTGAGGTTCACGTCGACCACATACTGACCAAGCTGGGCTTCCGCACCCGCACGCAGCTGGCGGCCTGGGCCTACGAGGAGGGCCTGCGGCCGGAAGATACGTAGGCTCTAGGTAATTCTTCAGATGGCTCGGAGCAGCCGCGGGCCCAAGATTGCCTGCATGAAAGAGACCCAGCCGACTCGGCGAGGATGCCGATGGCCAGATCGACCTCGCCGGCGCTCGTGGTCGCTGTCGGCGGGCCGTGCACCGTGGACTCAGCGCAAGCCCGCAACGGATACCCCAGCCGGGTCCGGGTCCCCTTGCAGCTCACGTAGTTCTCTTCAATGTGAAAGGCACCCAAATGACAACGGCCGCAGGGCAGAACTCCGAGGACACTTTCTACGACATCGGTCATGTTCTCGCAGACATACTCAAGATGCCACCACCCAAGCGACCCACCTTCGGCCCGCCACAGCTGGCCGACGCGCCTGCCGACCTCAGCTCGGCCACCATCGGGCTGCTCGTCACTAGCGGCGCCTACTACCCCGACCAGCCGCGAATGCGGGAGACCGGCGACCTGTCCTTCCGCCTGCTGCCCAGGGCCCGCACTTTGGACGAGATTCTGTTCGCCCATATGACGCCTATCCGAGCGTTCGCGCTCGCAGACCCGAACGTCGCCTATCCGCGTGACCGGCTTCTCGAACTAGAGGCCGAGCACATCATCGGACGGCTCGCGGACAACGCCGTCTCGATGGTGGGCTCTATCACCGACTACGAGCGCCTCGCAACCGAAACTGCTCCCCAGATCGTCAGCGAGCTTACCGCAATGAACGTCGGCCTCCTCCTTGTCCTGCCTTTCTGCCCGCAATGTCATATGGCCGCAGGCGTGCTGGCACGAGCAATCGAAAAACGGGGAATTCCCACCACGAGTATCACAACCCTGCGCAAATCAGCGCTTAACGTAAAGCCACCCCGAGCATCGTTCCTGAACTTTCCGCTGGGTTGCGCTGCGGGAAGGCCGAACGAGCCCGCCCAGCAGCGCGCAATCTTGACCGCCGCCCTCCGCTCGGCAACGGACCGCGATCCTGCCCGATGGGACCTTACACAACTCCCGTTCAGCTGGAGTGCAGAAGGAAACCATGACTGGCACGGTCTGGTTGATGACCTATATCGCATCGACAACCAGATCCGGGGCACAGTGGCATCTCGGCTGAAGGCTCACGCGGCCGGCCCTTCCATCATCGGACAAGAGGCTGAATTCAGCATCCGCTGCGCCTGCTGAGCAGGCCGCAGGGAGCCGCAGGGACAGGAGTGCCCGTGACGTTCTACTCGACCCTGGCCGCCGGCCAGATCGGGTACATCGCCGGCGACTGCGATGCCAGGATCGCCGTGCTCGACGGCGCCCAGGAACTGGCCCGCTGGCAGCCCGTGCCGGCCAGCACCGTACGCGCCGCGGCCGCCTGCCCCGCCGACGATCAGAATCCCCCCCCCGTCCGTTACCTCGCCATGTATCAGGTCGCCTGGGCGGGCCTCCGAATATGCATGAGCCGCGCGCATAAGAGAAGGACGCGTGAGCGGCGATACGGCCACAGGCCAGGCCAGCCCAGGCTGGGCCGGGTCGCCGGACCACAGGGAAAGGCGCCCTGTCCATAAGTGCCCGCCGACAGGCTCAGAACCGCAGCACACGCCCGGCACCGAAGGAGTGCACATTGCTAGCTCAAGCCGAACCTGGCGCTGACGCCGCCGACGGCGTCGTCGGCACCCTAAGCGTTCCCGATGGCCCGGCCCTTACCGTGCGGACCGTGACGGAGGCCGACGTCGAGGGGCTGGACGCGCTGTTCCAGAGGCTGTCCGAGGAGGACCGGCACCACCGCTTTTTCAGTCTGAGTCATCCGTCTCGTAAGTTCGTTGAGCAGATGACCCAGGCTGAAGATGAGGGCGGATATCGCCTGGTCGCGGTCGTTTCCGGCCCCGAGAACGCACTGGTTGCCGAGGCGGGGTACGCCATCCTGCCGGACGGCGACGGTGAGTTCGCCCTTACCGTTGCCCCTGGCTGGCGAAGATGGCGGCTGGGACGCTACCTGCTCGGTGCCGTTGCCGCCGCCGCGGCGGCACGTGGTGTGCCTAACCTGCAAGCCGACATCATGCTCGGCAACGCCCGGATGCTCGCCGTGCTTCGCCACCGCGGCTACATAACTCTCCACCGTGATGAGTTCTCGGACATGCGGATCGCAATCGGTGCCGCTCAGCCTGCTCGCCGGCGGCAACCAGGTAATCCTGACCGCCTTGGGCCAGTTGTCCCGGGCACCCTGGCGTCCTGCGCGCCGGCGGCGTGACGACAGAACGCTGAACCGCCAGCTCACCGGCCTCGCGCGGCACCGGCGGACCTGCCGGACTCCCGGACTCACCGACTTGGACTGAGGAAGAACCCATGCCAACTGTGATGGCACCCCCGGCCCGCAAGGGGGACGCGACACCGGGCATCAGCGCCGGGCCCGCGCTGACCCAGGGGAAGCGTGCGCATGCCAGCTTCCTCCAATCCGGGCTGCTAGCGCAGCCCGGATTGGAAGCGCTTCGCCACATCCACACGGGACGGTCTCCGCAGCCGCCGATACACTACTTCAGCGGACGCAGGCTGGTGGCCGTGAAGCACGGTGAGGCATCGATCACGATGCCCGCCAGCGGCTGGTTCTGCGGGCCCAAGGGGCGGCTGCACCCGGGGATCTTCGCTTTCCTGCTCGACATGACCCATTTGTACGCGGTCGTGTCGACGCTGCCGGCCGGCGCGGGGTGCACGACGGCCGAGCTTTCCGTAACGGTGCTCGGCGAACCACCTCCCAGCGGCGCGGAGATCACCGCGACCAGCCGCGTCATCTACTCCGACGAGCGCCACGCTCTCGCCCAAGGGCTTGTGGTCGGCCCGGGAGGGCAACGGGTTGCCCACAGCACGTCCCGGTACTTTCTTTTTGCCCCCGGTCCTGTCGGCCCCTCGCGTTCCAGTCGCGAACCGCTGCCCGAAGCGCGGCTACCGGGAGCCGGGGCCATCTTGGCAGAGCCCGTGCCGCAGATCGCCCCGGTCGGCCCCGCGCTGATCCAGCGGCTGAGCGGACTGGAAATCCTCACGGCACAGCTCAAAGGGGACATACCAGCGGCCCCGATCGACCGGCTGACGGGTATCCGGCTGGCGGAGGCTGACGACGGGCGGGTCGTCTTCTCGCTGCCCGTGCAGCCGAACCTGGTGCAGGAGCTGGGGACCGTCTTCGGTGGCGTGATTGCCCTGCTGGCCAAGAGCGCCAGCGAGGCGGCGGTACAGTCGATTGCCCCGGCCGGCACTCAGTTTACCGCCGTTGACCTGAAAGTGAACTTCTTGCGCCCGGCCCGCGCCGAGGGTGAGGAACTGATCGCCACCGGATCGGTCACTCACCGGGGCAGCAGGCTGAGTATCGCCAACGCTGTCATCACCTACCGAGGCCGCCGGATCGCGATCGCCACGGGCACCACGGCGCTCACACCGGCCCAATGACCGCTGCAAGAGCCCCGGGCCGTCCTCCCGCTGCGATCGTGGACGCGAAGCGGGCGCGACCCGGCTCGAACGCTGCGTCGTGGCGGCCTGGGCGAGGTCATCGCCCTGGACCTCGACGACATCCGCCTGTCCGCCCGGAAGGAATCGTCATCGTGCGCGCCGGCAAGGGCGGCACATACCGGGAGGTCCCCGTCCACCCGCAACTGCGACCCGACCTCGCCCTATGGATCAATGACGAACGGCCAGCCTGGAAGGGCTCCGCCCGCACCAGCGCACTGCTGCTCAACCACCGCGGCGCACGGCTCGGCGCCCGGGGCGCCGACGGCATCCTGGGCGCCATCGCCGACGAGGCGCACCTGACAGACGAGTTCACCACGTTGAGTCGGCCCGGGGCGCGGTTCCGGTGTTGCCACCGGCCCGTTTCCCCGGACCGCTCGCCGAACCCGCCGTACCAGTCTCCCGGTAACGGGCTCTCCACGGTTTCTGTCGTCAGGCGGGGTTCGTGGTCGGCCAGGGGGCTGGGATCTTGTTTCCCCGGTAGGGGTAACGGGAGACCGTCACCTTCTCGATCCGGAAGAACTCAACCCCGTCCGCTGCGATGTGCCACCGCCCGGTGGCGGCGGTCAGGTGGCGGCGGAGCTGGCCCCAGTTCCAGCCGTGGCGTGCCTTCAGCATGCGGGCGAGCCTCCAGAAGGTGAAGGTGTCCAGCTTGCCGAAGGTGCGTTTGGCCACGGCGTATTTGTAATGGCTGGCCCAGCCTCGCATGAGCTGGCCCAGCCGGGTCAGCACCCATGCGAGGTTTCCCTGCGATGTCTTGTGTGTCAGGGCACGGATCTTTGCCTTCAGCGACTTGACCGGACGGTCGGCGATGAAGGTGTAGACGTACCACTTGGCCGTTCCCCTCTTGCGTTTCCACCGGATGCGGAAGTAGGGTCGAGCCGGAGCGCAGTACCGGAATTGCTCCCGGCCTGTTTCCCCGGCCCGCCCTCCGAACCGGACGTGCCCATTACTGTGCATCCGGCTCTCCACAGGTTCCCTTTGCTAAACGGCTAGATTCGCCGCTGCGCTCGCCCATGGCGTGGGAATATGGTAGCCGCGCCACCGGTAGCGTGTTACTTCTACCGTCTGTGGCCGGAACATCTCCACTTTCCCCTCGACTGGCGTATCCCACTTCGCGGTAAGGAAACGCCAGTAGAGAGTCTTCCAGTTAATTCCTTTGTGCCGTTTGCGCAGCCACAACGTGATGCGCCGCCACGTGAACATATCCACATAGTGGAACGTGGCTTTTGACACGCCGTACTGGAAGTAATTACACCATCCGCGCAGTGCCGCGTTGACCTGCCGGAGCAGGTCGGCGAGCGTCCGGTGCCGAGACCCGCGTGTCAGCGCCCGCACCTTCCCGGTGATCGAGGCCAGTGCCTTCTTCGACGGGTAGGTGTAGATGTGCTTCCTGGCCGTACCTTTCTTCAGGCGCCGCTGGATGCGGAACCCGAGAAAATCCAGCCCCTCGTCCAGGTGGCAGACCCGGGTCTTGGCCGCCGACAGGCGCAGCCCCAGCGGGGCGAGCACCCCGGCGACCTCCTCCCGCAGCGCCTCCGCGTGCTCTTTGGAGCCGTGCACCATGATCACGAAATCGTCCGCGTAGCGGACGATCCGGTAGGTGGCCCCGCCGCGCCTGCGGTGCGCTGCCCGCCGCCAGGCTGTGCCGTGCGCATCATATCCGGCGCAGAAATGCTCATCCAGCGCCGACAATGCGATATTGGCGAGCAGCGGCGATAGAATACCGCCCTGAGGAGTGCCGGTAACCGAATCCCTGACCTGTCCTCCCTCGGCCATGATGCCTGCCTTCAGGAAAGACTTAATCAGGGCCAGGACCCGCTTGTCCCCGATTCTCGCCCGGATCCGGCTTACCAGCTCCGGGTGCGAGATCTCATCGAAACACGCTTCAATATCTGCTTCAAGAACCCAATGATATCCCTGGGTCCCGAAGTGGTGGATCTCAGCGATCGCGTCCTGCGCCCGCCTCCGCGGGCGGAAACCGTAAGACCCCGGCTTAAAATCCGCCTCGAAAATGGGCTCCAGCACCAGCTTCACGGAAGCTTGCACCAGGCGGTCCATCGCGGAGGGAATACCCAGGCTCCTGAATTTCCCCGGACTGCCCTTCGGGATCAGACGCTCCCGCACCGGCAGCGGGGAGAACACGCGGGCCTTCAATTGCGCCCGCGTGTCCGCCAGGAACCCCGCGACGTCACCGCCCGCGACGATGGACCGGGGAGAAACCCCGTCCACCCCCGCCGTGCGCGCCCCCTTGTTCTTGCGTACCCGGTCCCAGGCCACCACCAGGAACGCCGGGTCACAAACGAGGTTATACAGATCATCGAACCGGCGGCCCGCATCCCGGGCCGCCCAAAGGTGCAGCTTGGCCTGCATACGCAATACCCGCGGCAACGCCTCATCGAGGCCCGGCCACGGCTCACCGGTATTCACCAGCGCCTCCTGTCCTTGCAGGCCACAGTGCCTGAACCTGCTGGGCCCCTTCGCCGTGCACGCGGCTTTCCCGCGCCCGGACTACTACGGGCCCTCCGCCCCACCCCCGGCTATCAGCGGACGACGCGCCTGCCCGCCACGCCCCTGCCCGGACGGCCGGGACGAGACGGGAACCAGGGGTGGTTCCCACGTTCACCATCTATCGATCGCCGGGTTAGGCCCCCAGCTTTGCCCCAGCGGCATCGCCATGGTTACGCCGCAGTCCTTCGCCATGGCCTCCCGGACCGGCCTAGGTAATCCGGCCCGCGAGTTCCCCGCCCGCAATGAGGGGACAGGTACGCACCGCACCCCAGCCCGTATCCACCGGATTTGAGCTGGTTCGACTCTTGAGGAGCTTTAAGACACTGGTTCCTGTCGTAGGCCTTCCCGTCTCGCTAGCCGGACCCGCGCCATCCGGTAGTGCTGACGCGTCCCGTCATTGTCAGGGCTGCTCCCGCCCTCCCCGCCGTCTCCCGGCTCAGTCGGGTAGGTGCGGCGCATTACTGCGCCGCACCCCCCTCAGAACCGCCCAGGCGGCTTTCACCGCAAACGGCTCAAGCAAGTCCTACTGGCGTTACAGATTGAGATACTGGGCTCTCTGCGGTCTCCCGTTTCTCTCGGGATAGGCAGGAGGCATGAATGATGCGCCGCTTATCTAGGTCTTCTCCCCGAACGGTAATCCGCTGGCGGCGGATCCCGGTCTTGATCGTCGTCAGCCACTGCTCCCACTGCTCCGGGGACTGCGGCTGGTGATAGGCATGCAGGAGAGAATCCCCGCACTCCGGGCATCGGCCCTCTTGCCTCTTCAGTAGAAGCATGCCGAGGGAATTCACCGGAGGCATAGCTGCCTTGCGGCGACGGTCAGCCCAGTATTGGGCGAGGGTTGCGTCATCCGGAGATGCCGTTCCCTTGACCATCACATGCCGCACGATCTTGAGCCAGGAGAACTTGGGTACGCAGTCGCCGGTTGCCCGGCTACCGAACACCCACCGGTCATTCCGCGACTTATTGAACCTGCCGAAGTACTGGCCGACCACCCAGCGCGTCGGCTTGTTCGGGTGAGAGCGTATCGCCCATCTGAACAATAGCTTCCACATATAGTCGTCCAGCTTGGAGAACTCCTTGCTGGACACAACGTGCCGCTGGTAGCTCCCCCATCCCCGGATCACCGGAGCCAGAGTTGCAACCACCGATGCCGCGCTCCCGCCGTAGCGGCCACGGACCTCGGTACGCAGACGCTGCCGGATTCGCATCACGGCTTCAGCGCTTGGCTTGATCAGCAGTTTCCTCCCGTAGCGGCGGATATTGAAGCCGAGGAAGTCACATCCCTGGTTAAGGTGCACCACCTGGGTCTTATCTTCATTGAAGACGAGACCACGCGGCTCCAGCCACTCCGAAAGACGTTGCTTGACCTGCTGTGCCTGGTCCCAGCTATAGCACAAGACCAGCTGGTCGTCGGCATATCTCACCAGCACAGGGGACCCCGGAATCGTTGCCCCGGCATGACTGCCGGAGGTGTAATACCGGACCCCTGCCGCCGTTTCCATCCCGTGCAGGGCAATGTTCAGCAACAATGGGCTGACCCCACCACCTTGAGGAGTTCCCTCCTCCGTAGGCGAGAATCTGCCCTCCTCAAGCACGCCGGCCTTCAGCCACTTGCGAATCAGACCCTTTCCGGGGAATGCTCCCAACTGGCGGAGAAGGAAGTCGTGCCCGATCTTGTCGAATGCTGCCCTCAAGTCAGCGTCAAGTACCCACACGCGCCCCGGATTCTTTCCCCGGGCAACGTTGAAGGTAGCCTGGATCGCATCGTGGCACCCGCGCCCCGGCCGAAAGCCGTAGGACTTCGGCTCGAAGCGTGCCTCCCACTGGGGTTCCAAAGCGTTACGCACCCGATTCTGCTGGACGCGGTCGGCAATAACAGGAATGCCTAGCGGCCTGAGTTTCCCATCGCGCTTCGGGATATGCACCCGCTTCACTGGACGGGCTTTCCATGGAGCTGTCGTTCGCTGGACTGCTGACGCCAGCTCCGCTCTCGACGAGGAGTCCAATGCGGTCTTCCCATCGACCCCGGCCGTTCTACGGCCAGTATTTTGCTCGGTCACTCGTCGCACGCTCACCAGCGTGTTGGACCAGCTCCGGAGCATCAACCTTTGCAGACTGCGAACTTTCCTTCGATCCCCAGCCTGCTCTGCCGCGAAGATCCGCTGCCTCAACCGCTGTATGTCCCGCTCGACTGAACGCCAGTTGACCACGTCCCACTCGAAAGGAACATCTTCAGGTCCGTTCACCGCAGCAGACCCCGGTCCGGCCAAGGCCGCCTCGAAGTCTTCCACCGTGTCCAACGTTCCTTTCCGTTCCAGCGTCTCGCACCGTTGATTCGTCGCAGACTCACCAAGTCCACGTCAGCTCTCTTTCGAGCCGGGCACGATGCCCGTATCCGGCCGGTTGGCCGACATGACCGCCGAGGGAAGCAGTCTTCGTAAGTCGGTTTCCCGTGGCCTTTCGGCGCACCGGCGTTCGCTTCTTGGACTCTCCTGTTCCCACCGGGGAATTCACCTTCCTTGCGGTCGGCCTACCCGCCGCGCTTCGCGTCGGGACTCCGATGGGGTTTCCGTGTTCCGCGTGGTTGAGATTCGACCGGGGTGGGTGCTTCCTTTACGCCGGGATGGTGGTGTCCGCACGGCTGGCACAGCCTCACCAACCGTCACCTGCCGCTTCTCAACGGCTAATCCTGTACTCCGGTCCCGCATTCCATCTCCCGAAGGTGCTGATAACGGCGCATACGGAAATTCACTGCACGTTCACCCGTCCGGTCTTCCCCAGCCGGTAGCTCCTGGATGGCACAGGAGTCCTTGGGCCCTTCCGCGGGCTTCACACCACCCGGTTACCCAGGTCGCATGCCGCGGTGGGGAGAGCGTCTGGACACTCGCCCGATCGCAGCGTCGAACACCTCCTTCGATCCCTCACCCGCTGCGATCACTCACATCACGCGACCTCACGTCGCACGGCTGCCCTCAGCTCCACCGTCCCGCTGCGACGGGATCAGCGGCGAAGGTCTCTCACCTCCACTCGAACCTCAGCGCCTCACGGCGCACCCACGTCCTGCGTCATACCTTCGGCACCACACTCGTCCGCCAAGGCCACGACCTCGTCCTCGTCGCCGAACTCATGGGCCACAAGCGATTGGATCAAACACGCCGGTACAGCCTGCCCACCCAGGCCGACCGCGAACGCGCGATCGGCAGCCTGCCCAGCGACCACTGACCAGCACACTTCAAGATCTACGGCGGGTTTCCGGCGTATTCCGGTCGTACCCCTACTAGGAGTGCACCGAGGGCGTTGCTCGGATCAGGTACGCGCCCAGCGGCTGGGGCAGCCGATCAGCGGCGGCAGGGAACAGGGCCAGCGGGATCGACACGGGGTCTGAGAAGCTCGGATAATGGCCGGTTATCCAGTACAACGGCGGGCCGTTCGTCAGTGATCACACGGAAGGCGGCCCGCCTTCTGCGCGACTCGGACACGTTATCCGGTATATCGGCGAGCTCGACCGGTTGCACGCTCGCGCTCGGCGCCAGCCGTCCACCGGAAGCCTGGCGGAACTTTCCGTTCCACTGCCACTCGAGTTTGTCGCCACGCCAGGGCGGTAAAGCCCGTGGTGGCCTGACCTGCATCCAGGAGAAGAAGACCGTCTGAAGGCCCTGGCCGGGCGTCCTGGCCAGGGCCTTCAGCGTCGGGAAGTCACGCGGGTAGCGGGTCGGCCAGGCAGGCGTAGGGCATCGGCGGCCCGGGGCTGGGGATGAAGGGCGCGCGCCGGTCCCGGCGGAAGCGTGTGGCGGTCTGACGTTCGGCGGCAAGCCGGGCGTCGGTGATGCGCGGCGCACCGTCGTCGTGGTGGCCCGCGTGGGAGTAGACGGCTGCGGGCCGCAGGAAGCGGCCTGGGCGGTGGCCTGCGGACCAGCACGACAGGGCGTCGCGGATGTCGCAACGTCCCAGCGGCTCGTTGTAGCCGAGGGCGTGCCGCACGGCGTTCACCAGGTCGCCTGTGCCTCGTGGGGAGGCCAGGACAGCGGCGAGCGCCGCAACCTCGGGAAAGATCGCCGCCATGAACAGCGACCGCCGGTAAGCACCGGGGATGAGCAGTTCCACGCGCCGCTCCCACCTGGCCCACAGGGACTGGTGCATGGTTCTGCACCGCAGTTCGGTGCAGATGCCGGCGGCGGCGACGGTCGCGTCGAACGTGACCTCCCAGCCGCGCAGCCGCCGGGTCCGGGTCAGCGTGCGCTGCGCGGCGGCCAGTTCAGGCAGCCGCAGCGCGAGCGGCCGGGGCGGGTCGTCGTTGCTGGGGTCGGGCGGACCGACCCAGTACCCGTGCCGGGTGCACAGGTACTCGTGGTGGGCGAACAGCCGCCGCACCGGGCCGCCGGAGTGGCGGGCGGTGCAGCGAGGGCAAGCCCGCTGGGCGAGGTGCCGCAGACCCAGCCAGTCCGGCCCCGGTTGGCGTAGCTCGGGCAGCGCCCGCGCGAGGTTCCCGGGCGGGTAGCCGGTCACCGCCGCCAGGCGGGGCAGCATGGCGGGCATGCCGTCCTCGGGTGCTGCCCGGCCGATACCGAGATCGGCGCGCAGGTCGGCGGCGCACAGGCCGTGGACGGAAGCTAGGCGGTGCAGCCATGACGCGACAGTTTCGTCCTGTGCGGGAGGGACCGGGGCCGGGAGCCGCCGCCGGCCGCTCACTTCGAGGGACGCGGCTTGCGCCCGGCCGAGCGCTGCGCGGCGTGGTCGACGGGAACCAGTTCGAGCAGTTCGCGGGTGACCTGCTCGGTTCCGTTCTCGATGGCTAGGACGGCTGCGCCGCGCACGAGCTGGGACAGGCTGCCGATCGCGCCGCCGGTGCGGCCAAACAGGTACTCCCCCAGCCCGGCCAGCGTGCCCTGCTCGTGGCCGTGGAGCAGCAGGCTGGCCTCCATGGAGGCGACCAGGCTCCGCCACGTGTCCTTCTGCCCGGTGGTGCCGTAGTCGAACGGCCGGGAGTCGATGAGGGTGAACCGGCCGGCGATCTGCCGTCCCCGGGGGCCGGCGAACAGGCCGGTCTCGTCCACGTCCAGGCCCGCGAACACGAACGTCGCCGGCAGCCTTTCCGCGAAGTACTTCAGGGTGTCCGATACCTCCGCCCCTGCCCTGGTGGCGAGGCTTATGTTGTGGATTTCGTCGACCAGCACCAGGTCCACCGAGGTGCGGGCGGCGGTGGCGCAGACGGCGTTGGTCACGTCGGTGAGGTTCGCCGACCGCGTGACGGGCAGCCCGAAGAACCGGGCGAACTCGACTGCGACCATCCGCGGGGTCGCCGCCGGGGGGACTGTGATGTAGACGACCGGGAGCCGGCGGGGATCGGCGGGGTGGCGCTTGCGGGCGGCGAGGTCGTGGGCGCGGCCGAGCTGGGACAGCGCGGTGGTCTTGCCGGTGCCCGACGCGCCGCTGACGACGATGCCGCGGCGGGCGGAGACCTGGTGCCGGTTGAGCTGGATCAGCAGCCTGCTGGTGCCGACGACCTTCCGGATGACCGGGGTGTTCACCAGCGGCAGGCCGATGTGGTAGTCGATCCGCGCCTCGTCGTACGCGGCCCGCTCCGCCGCGCCGAGGGCCGCCAGGGCCGCAGCGTCCAGCAGTTCCGGCGCGGATGGCTCGGCGTCTACGAATCTCCGCCAGCCTTCCTTGGTCGTTAGCGGGTTGTCGGCGGCAAGCTCGCCGTCCTCCTGGTCAAGGTCGGCCGCCCCAGGTAGCGTGGCGGTCACGACGGCCACCTGTCGGCTACGGCGCGGGCGTCGAAGGTGCCCAGCGGGATCACTTCTGCCATCTGCTCTTCCCTCTCTTTTTCGGCTGCCTGGCTTTCTGGAGGGTCTTCCGGTACCGGGGGCCGGTGCGCGGCCGCGGCGACCCGGGTACGCGCGGCGATGCGGGCGCTGGCCTTGTCCTCATGCGGCCCGGCCTGGGCGCGGGTGAGCAGCTCGTCGAGCACCCGGGCGACCTCGGCCTCGCTGGTGTCGTCGCGGCCCGCCTGGGCGGTCAGCCGTCTCGCGTGGCGCCAGGTGAAGTCCGCGAACGGCGCGGAGACCATCGGCAGGTGCGTCCACAGGGCGGTCACCCACCCGTCCGGGGTGCGGACGAACACCCTGGTCAGGTCGTACGGGTCGTAATGCACCTCGTAGAGGCCCCGCCGGGCGGCGTTCCCTGAGTGCTGCCGCCGGTACGGGCCGAGCCCGGAGGCGTCGTAGGTGCGGTAGTCGATCTGGATGCCGTACTCGTTGACCGCCCGCCAGGCCACGGGCAGCAGCTCCAGGTAGTCTTCCCCGGTCAGCGTGACCGGCAGGTACCCGGCCGCGGCGACCAGCGCGGCGTACTTTTCGTTCGGCGACAGCACGTTGCGCGGGAAGTACGGGTCGTGAAGCGCGTCATGCGGGCGCCGGGCCCATCCAGCCAGGAGCCACTCATCGAGCAGGTCCTGAAGATCGGGCACCGTCCAGGCCGCCTCACCCGCCACGCGGTCGCCGCGAAGCTGGGTGTTGGAACCGGTGTACCCGGCGACATGCTGGCAGAACAGGGTGTTGAGGGCGTCGAATGTCGCCTCGACGATGCCCTTGTCGGTCGGCGTCCTGGGCCGTGAGTCCTGGACCGAGACGCCTAGCCGGGCGCAGGCCCGGATGAAGGTGTCCGACATGAACACCTTGCCGCCGTCGATGACGATGGTGTCCGGCACGATCACCGGCTTCGCCGCTGCCATCTCCATGCGCGCGTCGACGTCGAGCAGGCGGGCGTGCGGCAGCCGGGAGGCGGACATGCGCAGCGCGTCCGCCCAGCCCGGCCGCATCGGCTCGGGCACCAGCATCCGGGCCAGCAGCAGCGCCGCGTCCACCGCTTTGGTGCCCACCGGGCGCAGCACCGCCGCGCAAATCGTCCTGGAGGCCACGTCTACCGCGATGGTAAGGTCTGCGCGGGCCGTCATCCCGGTTTCCAGTACGACCATCACGTCGATCGGGGTGGAGTCGATCTGCACCTGCTCGCCGGGCCGGGCGGCGAGCGTCGGGGTGAAAGGCCGTTCGGGCCGGTTGGCGGCCTGCCGGCGGGTGACCGCCGACCCGAACGTGTGCCGCCCTTCGGCCAGCGCATCGACCAGCTTGTAGAACGTCGAACGGCCGGGCAGAGGGACGATGCCAGGACCGTAGGCGTCTTCCACCGCCCTGGTCACCCGTCTGATTAGCCGCCCCCGGGTGCCGGTCGAGGCGTGCGTCTCCGCCTCGATGACCTGCCGGGCCACCGCGACCAACCTCGCGTCAGCCCGCCCGGTTGCTTCTTGACCGCGTACCGCGCGCCGGTCCACCAGGCCCCACAGGCCCTGGCCGGCGTACCGGGCGCGCATCCGCTCGACGGTGCGGCTGGTGACGCCGAGCTCCTCGGCCTTGGCCTGGGTGCGCTGCGCCACGGTCCGGGACTGCGGGTCGTACCCCGGCCGCGGTGCCGTGCCCGGCTCCGCGTCCGGCGGAACGCCGGCCTCGACCTCCACCACATGCCGCTCCCAGTCACGTGCTGCGGCGAGGACTTCCACCGGCAGGCCGTCCAGCAGCCCGAATGGCTCAACCCCGGGAACCGGGTCGGCGCCGGTCACCGCGAAGTCCGGCGCGGCCATCAGGTAGGAGGCCAGCACCACCTGCTCACTGCCGTCTTGTGCGCGGAGCCGCACCGACGTGCCGGCGAGCGCGAGGACCTGGTGCTCGCCGCCGCCGAAGCTCACCCAGTCCCCAGGGCGCAGCACGGCCCGCGACAGCTCGCCTGTCATGCTGCCGCCAGCACGACGGGCACGGACGGGTGCAGCGGCACCGACAGGTCTGCTGTCAGTTCCTGCCGCCACAGCAGGTGGTACAGCACCGGGAGCACGGCGACCGGGTCGCCCGCCACCTCAGCGCCGTCCATCAGCGCGACGGGCGCGGCGAAGGCCGCCCGCAACGCCGCAGCGGGCTGCGGGACGCGGTAGCGGGGGTGCCGGTACCCCGCCAGCCACCGCAGGTTCGCCGTCGCAACCGGGTCCAGAGCGCCAGCCAGCCGGTATTCCCAGCCGATCGCGGCGCAGGCCCGTCGGGTCGCGTCGAACGCGGCCAGGTCGCGGGGTCCGCGCCTGTCCTCCGGGCGGCAGTCGACTACCAGGGCCGGGCCTTCGCCGCGCTCGGCGAAGTAGTCCGGCACATGGCTCGGCGGCCTACCCTGGTCGGCCGCAGCGGGCCACCACAGCCGGAAGGGCTGTGAGGCGATCCCCGTCACCGCCTTGTCCCAGTCGAGCCACATCGCGTGGTCGCGTTCCAGCCACGATTCGTAGCCCACGTGCCGTGCGTCGGTAGCCGACCACCAGCGGCCAGGCAGGTGCCGCTGGCCCTTCCGGGCGCGGATGCGGCGCGAAGGCTGCATCTCGCTGAACCGCACCAAGGTCGCATCCGCGAGCGGCACCCGCAGCCGCGCGCCGTCCTCAGCGGTGTACTCGACCTCGAACCCGCCCGGTACGTCAGCGGGCAACCCGCCGGGCGCGGTCGCTATCGCATTGCTCCTCACAGAAATGATGTACGGACACAGGTGTCAGGCCGGTTCAAGCGAGCGACAGGTAGATCTGGACACCGACACGCCAGACGACACGATCACTTGGACACCGACACCTCGGCGCGGAAAGGACACACGATGTCCCGCACGGCGGCCAGCTCACCGCGCAGCCAGGCGTCCTCGGCCCGCGCCGCCGCGACCGGGCCCAGCCGCTGCATCTCGTTCACCTGCACCGCGATCTCCCAGGCCGGGCCGAGCAGGTCCGCCGCGCCGGGCTCGCCGCGCCGGATCCGGATCCGGGCCAGCACCGTGAGCGCCACGCACCGGGTCGGCGCGTGCCCGTCCACCCCCAGCTCGGCGTGCCGGGCGGCGTCGTCCCAGTCACCGCGGGCCAGGGCCAGCCGGGCCCGCGCCACCTGCATGTAGCCAAGGAAACCGAGGAACTCGTGCTCCTCGGCCAGTTTCATGGCCGCGGCCAGGTAACCCTCGGCCTCGTCGAGCCGGAACCAGTCGAGCAGGCTCCAGGTGATGTTGACGTAGGCGCGGCAGGCGTCCTCGGTGTCGCCCGCGTCCAGCGCGACCTGGAGGGCCTCCTCGATCGTCCGCTGGCCGGCCGGGTCGCCGAGAAACCACCGGGCCGTGCCGATGTTGGTCAGCGCGTGCAACGTGGTCGCCGCGTCCCCCACTTCGCGGGCCAGCGCGACCGCGCGCTCGCCGTACCGGATCGCCGCGTCCCGGCGGTGCGCGAGCATGCTCAGCTGGGACTGATTGCTCAGCGCGAGCGCGAGCAGGCGCCGGTCCCCGGCCTGCTCCAGCACCTGGACGGCTTCGCGGCCGGTCTGCTCGGCGTGCTCGCGGTCCCCGGCCCACCAGTACATCCGGGACAGCCAGCGCAGGCTGGCGCCGAGCCGGGCCGCATCGCCGGACGCGCGGTTCAGCCCGGCCGCCTGCCGCTGCGCCTGGACCGCCGCGTCTGCGGCGCCGAGCGTGTAGCACTCGATGCTGTACTCCTCCAGCAGCGCGGCGCGTTCCGCCGCCGGGAACCGGTCCGCGTGCTCCAGGACCAGGCGGTAGTGCGCGGCGGCCTCGCGGTGCGCGCCGGCGCGGGCCGCGTCCCGGGCGGCGGCCGGCCCGTAGGCCACAATGGCCGCGGTGTCGCCAGCCTGCGCGGCGTGGTGCACGATCTGTGCCACGTCGGCGCCGGGCTGCCCGGTGAGCGCGTCCAGCACGCGCTTGTTCAGCGCGATCAGCCGGGCCGCGGGCACAGCGCCCGCGATCGCCCGCCGGGTCAGCTCGTGCCGGAACGCGACCCGCCGCGCCGAGACGGTCAGCAGGCCGCGCTGCTCGGCGGCCGCGAGGACCGCCGTGCTGTCCGGGGCCAGCCCGGCCATCAGCGCGCCGGTCAGCCAGGGTTCCAGCGCGGCCGGCACCACGGCCAGCTGCTCGAGCACGTCCTGGGTCACCGGGTCCAGCCGCCGGACCCGGGCCAGCACCGCGTCCGCGATGGAGGGCGGCACCTGCTCGCCGCGCGCGGAGACCAGCAGTTCGTGCACGAAGAACGGGTTCCCCGCGGTCAGCTGGTACAGGTCATCGCCGTTGACCGCGCTGCCCGCGCTGAGCTCGTGCACCGCCCCGGCCGACAGGCGGCGCAGCGGCAGCCGCCGGACCTGGTCGCTGCGGGAGGCCTGGCCGAGCAGGCCGCCCAGGGCGTGCTCCCGGGTCAGCTCGTCGTCGCGGTAGGTGAGCACGAGCACGGCGGGCAGCGCCGCGACCCGCCGGATGAGATACCGCAGCGCGTCCAGGGTGGCGTCGTCGGCCCAGTGCACGTCCTCGACCACCAGGACCGCCGGGTGGTCCGCCCAGTCCAGTTCGGCGCGCAGCGCGGCCAGCAGCCGGTCCCGGTCGCTGCCGTCGGCGACCGCGTGGCTCAGCTCGGTGCCGACGCTGCCCACCAGGTCGCGGAACGGCCCCAGCGTCCGCGGCGTGGCCAGGTCGTCGCAGTAGCCGATAAGCAGCCTGCCCTCCGCGGGCAGCTGCGCGCGTACCGCCTCGACCAGGCTGGACTTGCCGATGCCCGCCTCGCCGGAGATCAGCACCACCGAGCCGTGGCCGCCCGCGGCGTCGCGCACGGCGGCGGCGAGCACCGCCAGCTCCGCGTCGCGCTCCAAAATGCCGGGCCTCACCCCTGGATTGTAGGCTCGGCGGGCTGATCTTCCCCGGCCCTGCCGCCCAGTACCTGGGCGAGCGATGGCCGGCGTTAAGGGGCCGGTGCGGGGCCGAGGTCGTCGGAGCGCCCGGCCTCGATGCGCGGCCACTGCGCGATGGGGCGCCCGCCCGGCCACGCTGACGCGGGCGGCCACGCGGGCGAGCCGCCGTCCGTCCGCGTAATGGAGCACTGTTGCGGCCAGCCGGGGGGCGAGTCTTCCCACGCCTCCTGGCGCCCGTACACGGTGAGGTCCATCAGCGCGTAGCTGTAGTCCATGGCCTCTGCGCCGCGGCGTTTCGTCCAGTAGGTCTCGAACACCCGGTCGCCATCGCGCAGGTAGCACACGAGGTGGAACAAGCCGATCTGGCGCCCGGTCAGGAGCGCGCCGAGGGACTCTTGTGCCGAGTACCAGGGCATGTCCCAGCCCATGAAGTCGCGGTAGCGGATGCTCTCGTCGTAAGCCCCCTGGCAGAACACGGCGTAGGTGATGTCGCGGGAATGCAGGTAGGACAGCTCCGTGACCTGCGTGGTGACCCACGTGCAGCCTTCGCACTGCTCGGCCGCCGGGTGGCCGGGCCACCACATGAAGTAGTAGGCGATGAGCTGCCGGCGTCCTTCGAACGCGTCGCGCAGGGTGAGCGGCCCGCCGGGCCCGGTCAGCGTGAGGCCGGCGTCCACCTCGGCCATGGGCAGGCGCCGCCGGGCGGCGGCGATCGCGTCGCCTTCCCGCGTGTGCGCCTTCTCCCGGGTCCGCAGCGCGTCCAGCTCGGCCTCGAAGGCGGCCCGGTCGGCCACTGCGGGCCGCCCCGGTGCGCCAGCGGCGCCGGCCGGCGGCCGCTCCGTGTTCGCCGGCTCATCCGTCATGTGCCTGCTCCTTCCCGTACTCGTCGTGCCAGTTCCACCAGGCGTACGGCGGGGTCTGCGGGTAGTCCTCGGGGGAGTCCTCCCACTCCTCCTGCCGCCCGAGCGCGGTGATGTCGAGGTAGCTCCAGGTGGTTCCCATCGCCTCGTCGCCGCGGTTGTTGATGAAGTAGGTGCGGAACACGCGGTCCCCGTCGCGGATGAACGCGTTCGTGCCGTGCCATTCGTCCACGCCGAAGTCGGCGTCGAAGCCGTCGGTCATCGTGTACCAGGGCATCTCCCAGCCCATCCGCTTTTTGACGCGCGCGATGTCGGCCTGCGGTGCGCGCGAGGCGAACGCGAGCGTGGTGCCGCGAGCGTGCAGATGAGCGAGGTTGCCCACGTGGTCGGCGATTATGGAGCAGCCGACGCAGGCATGACCGGGCCAGCCGCGCACGCCGGGCTCCAGGAAGGCGCGGTAGACGATCAGCTGACGGCGGCCCTCGAACAGGTCGAGCAGGCTCGCGGTGCCCTCGGGCCCGTCGAACGCGTACGCCTTGTCCACGGCCAGCCACGGCATCCGCCGCCGCTCGGCGGCCATCGCGTCCCGCGCCCGGGTGAGCTCCTTCTCCCTCACGAGCAGGCGCTGGCGGGCAGCCTCCCATTCCGGCAACGGAACGACCGGGGGTGTCTTCATCGTGATGTCCACCTTTCTGTGGGGTGTGTGGATGCCCGCCCGCTGACGGCCGGGCTGGCGGCCGGGCTTACCGGCTGAGGTGGTCCTTCAGCGCGCCGAGGGGGCCGTCCCAGTCGCGGGCCAGTGCGGCCAGGAACTGTTGCGCCACTTGCATCGGGGCGGAGCGGAGCCGGTATCGGACCCGGCGCCGTTCCCCTGGCTCGGCCGTCACCAGGCCCGCCTCGGCGAGCAGGGCCAGGTGCTTGGCGATGGCCTGCCGCGTGATCGGCAGCCGCCCGGCCAGGTCGGTGGCCGTCGCGGGACCGCCCGCCGCCAGCGCGGCCAGGATGGCGCGCCGGCTCGGATCGGCCAGCGCAACGAAGACCTGTTCGGCGATGGCCTCCGGATCAGGTGGCACCGGATCGGGCGGCTTCGAGGCGGCCGGCTCCGGATCGGGCGGCTTCGAGGCGGCCGGCTTCGAGGCGGCCGGCAGGGAGGCGGGCGGCACCGGATCAGGCGGCTTCGAGGCAGGCGGCTTCGAGGCGGCCGGCACCGGATCGGGCGGCTTCGAGGCAGGCGGTACCGAGCCAGGCGGCATGCACGTCAGCCGGTCTGGGTTCAGGCGGCATCGAGGTAGGCGGCCAGCTCACCCAGCTCACTTTTCCAGCCCTGGGCGTTGCCGTCGTAGGCCGCGCGGTAGGCGCCGTCCGGCAGCTGAGCGAAACCGGTTTCGACCACGGTCAGCCGCGTGCCCGCGCCGGCCGGCTCGAGCGTGAACTCGACGTAGGTGCGGCGCGGGTCGTCATCGGGCAGCCCGTAGATGTGCCAGGTGAAGCCGAACACCGTCGGCTCCTCGACCCGTTCGATCCGCATGTCGGCGGTGTGCCCGTGAGTCCACGTCATGTGGGCCGATCCGCCCGGGCGCAGGTCGATCGCCGCCTCGTTGCCGAACCAGCTGGCCAGGCCCTCGGCCGTGGTGAGCGCCGCCCAGACCGTGGCCGGCGGGTGGGCGAGCTCGATGACCCGCTCGATGCGGTCAGGGAATCCCATGACGCCTCCCATTGATAGCAACTCATCGGTTGCTACATTATAGCAACCGATGAGTTGCGTCAACTAACGTCCGCTCCGCGCTCCGCGCTGCCCGCGGTCTTCGCCGCCGCCCGCCCCGGCACTGCTTGGCTCCGGCGCCTACGGGCAGAGTTTTGGGCAAATACTGCCGGGAAAAGTCTGCCCGTAAGTAGCACGGGAGACGCGCCGGGCAGCGCGGGCGCATCCCGTCCGGCGGCAGGGCACGGTCCGCGGCCCGGAACTAATCGGCGCGCCCCGGCCCCGTCCCGTGCCGCCCCCCCGGGCCGTCTCGTCCTGGGCCGGCCCCGGGCAGGCCCGCTACCCGGCGGCCGCCCAGAACGCGCAGTGATGCTCGGCCGCGAAATTAGTCTCGTGCTGCGGTCGCGACGGGACCAGGGACAGCCACTGCGGGCTGGCCGGGCTGAACCGCGGCCAGCCACCGCCCGGGGCGCCCGCGGCGGCCAGGTTCGTCCACTCCTGCTGCATGGCCGCGGCGAGCTGCTGCTGGGACGTGGTCAGGGTCCCGGGGAAGGCCGTGTTGGACAGGGTGAACAGGTACTGCAGCTCCGACGCGTGCGCCGCGCCGTACGGGAAGCCGACCGAGCCGAGGAAGCGTTCCGGCGCGCTGGAGTCGTTGAACTCGTACGCGTACGTCGGCACGTAGCTGGCCAGGGACTGCTCGGCGGTCAGCGCGTGGCAGGCGAAGATCGCGTCGGTACCGACCGCGCCCAAGGCCACCGAGGGGCTGGAGTAGTCGCTCAGCGGGTACTGGGCGGCGATCGCCGCGACGGCGGCCGCGGACAGGCCGCCGCCCAGAGTGTCGTTAATCTCGGTTTGGTAATTATCGGCGCTGACGGGCGGGCCGCCGATGAGCTGGTCCAGCGCGACGAACAGCCGCCATTCGTCGTGGTTGGTGCCGATCATCACGGGCACGTGGCTGAACTGCCCGCTGGCCAGCGCGGGGCCGATCGACTGGGGCAGCACGGCGCCGTCCACGTTGGGGGTGTAGCCGGCCGCGCTCTCCTTGGCGAGCAGCGTCGAGGTCGGCACGCTGCGCAGGCACGCGGCCGCGTTGCTCGCGCAGCCGACCTGGGCGGCCAGCGCGGCGCCGGCCGACTCGGCGGTGGCCAGCGGGGTCTGCGTCAGGTTGTAGGTCCCGCTTTGCACGATGGCCCGGGCGAACAGTCCGCGGGCGCCGGGGGAGACCAGCTGCGACAGGGTGGACAGGCCGCCCGCCGACTCGCCGAAGACGGTGACGTCGCGGGGGTTCCCGCCGAAGCCGTGGATGTTCCGCTGCACCCAGCGCAGCGCCGCCTGCTGGTCCATCAGCCCGTAATTGCCGGACGGGCCGCCCGGCCGGCGGGCCAGCGCCGCGTCGGCCAGGAACCCGAACAGGCCGAGCCGGTAGTTGATGGTGACCACGATGACGCCGCGCCGGACCAGCGCGGCCGGGTTATCGTCGTTGCTCTCGCCGACGACCAGCGCGCCGCCGTGGATCCACACCATGACCGGCAGGTTCCGCGCGTGTGCGCCGGGCGGGGCGAAGACGTTCAGGTACAGGCAGTCCTCGGACGTGCTGGCCACGCCGAACGGCGACGCCGGCTGCGCGCAGTGCGGCGCGAAGCTAGTGGCCTGGCGGACGCCCCGCCAGGATGCGGCCGGCTGCGGGGGCTGCCAGCGCAGCGCGCCGACCGGCGGGGCCGCGTACGGGATGCCGAGGTACTCATCGGTGCCGCCGGCCGTCGCGCCCTGCACCGCGCCGCCGGCGGTGGGCACGATCAGGCCCCGGCCCTGGCCGGTGCTCTGGCTCTGGGGGCTGCGTGGCGCCTGCGCGCTCGCGGTGGCCACGGCGCACGCCGTCGTGGCGATCGCCACGACGGCCGCGGCCGCGCCCACGCCCAGCCGGGTCCGTCCCCGTCCGCTGGTTCGGAAGCTTCGCATTCGGCCAGCGTCCGCCGCGGGTGTCCGCCTAAGCAACCGCAAAAGCCCAGGAGGCCGGAGAAAAATCCCGCCCCCGTGCGCGGATCGGACAAAGAGCGGGCACGCCGCGCCAGCGCGGACGACGGTCAGCCGGGCTCCGTTTCCGTTAAATTCCTTTCAAATGAATTGGCACTTACTTTTGAAATACTCGGGTTCGTGAGGAATGCTCCGGTTCGGCTGACGGCGGGTACGGACGCGCTGAGCCGGTGCGTTACCTTGCGAATGTCGCGTCGAAACCATGGAGGTTAGTCATGCCGGCCGCCCGGATCACCAGCACCATGCAGGATGACTTCCCGCTCACCATCACCACGATCCTGCAGCACGGTGCGCTGGTCTTCGGCCGCAGCGAATGCGTCACCTGGCAGGGCGGCAGCGCCCGGCACACCAGTTACCGGGAGATCGAGCAGAACGCCCGCCGGCTGGCCAGCGCGCTGACCCGGCTGGGCGTCGGCGAGGGCGACCCGGTCGCCACGTTCTGCTGGAACAACCAGGAACACCTCGAGGCCTACTACGCCGTCCCGTGCATGGGCGCGGTCGTGCACACGCTCAACATCCGGCTGCCTGCCCACCAGCTCACGCACATCGTCAACGACGCCCAGGACAAGATCATCATCGTCGACGGCAGCCTGCTGCCCGCGCTCGCGCCCGTCGTGGGCACCTTCACCTCCGTCGAGGCCTACATCGTCGTCGGGGAGGGGGACACGTCGCTGCTCGGTGACCGGGCCGTCTACGCCTACGACGAGCTGCTCGCCGCCGAGGAGCCGGTGTTCGCGTGGCCCGAACTGGATGAGCGCTCGGCCGCGGTGATGTGCTACACGAGCGGGACAACCGGGGACCCGCGGGGGGTGGTGTACTCCCACCGCTCCACGTACCTGCACGCCGTGTCCACACTGCTCAGTGCCTGCACGGGGGCGAGCGAGGCGGACCGGCAGCTCACGATCGTGCCGATGTTCCACGTCAACGCCTGGGGCATCCCGTTCGCGGCGTTCATGGCGGGGAACACCCTGCACATGCCGGGCAGGTACATGACCCCCGGAGCGCTGATCGACTTCATCGAGGCCGAGCATTCGACGCTGGCCTCGGCCGTGCCGACCATCTGGGCGGGCATCCTGCAGGTGGGCGCGCAGCGCGAGATCAACCTGTCGTCGCTGCGGATGGGCACGTCCGGCGGGGCGGCCATGCCGCGGTCGCTGATGGAGGCGTTCCAGAAGCAGTACGGCGTCACGATCATCCAGGGCTGGGGGATGACCGAGACGTCGCCGGTCGGCGGCCTGGCCCGGCCGCCCGCCCGCATCGAGCCCGGCACCGCCGAGGAGATGGACTACCGGATGAAGTCCGGCCGGCTGCTGGCCGGGGTCCAGATGCGCATCGTGAACCCCGAGGGCCAGGAACTTCCGTGGGACGGCGAGTCCACCGGGGAGATCGAGGTGCGCGGCCCGTGGATCACCGCGAGTTACTTCGGCGGCGCGCAGCCGGAGAAGTTCCACGACGGCTGGCTGCGCACCGGCGACATCGGCACCATGGACGACGAGGGTTACTTCCAGATCTCCGACCGGCTCAAGGACGTGATCAAGTCCGGCGGGGAGTGGATCTCCTCCGTCGAGCTGGAGAACCTGCTGGCCGGGAGCCCAGGCGTGGTGGAGGCGGCGGTGATCGGCATCCCCGACGACAAGTGGACCGAACGCCCGCTGGCGTGCGTGGTGGTCAGCCAGGACACCGATCCGGTCACGCTGGCCGAGTTCCTCGTCGGCAAGGTGGCGCATTGGCAGATCCCGGAGAACTGGGCGTTCATCGAGGAGGTGCCGAAGACGACGGTCGGCAAGTTCGACAAGAAGGTGCTGCGCGCCCGCTACCGCGCCGGTGACCTCGACGTGAAGCGCACCCGCGACTAGGCGCCGGTGTGCCCTCGGCCGGCGTGTACCAGGTTCTGCGGCGGCTGGGCGCGGTCCTCATCGCATGCGCGCTCATCGCCCTGGTGGCCTGCGACGTGGCCGTGCCCGGCTTCGGCCCCTGGTGGGATCGGCACGCGATCACCACGTCGATCACATCCAGCCTGCTGATCTGGGCGCCACCGCGCTCATCTTCAACGAGGTGGTGGCCGCCCGGCAGCGCCGGGAACGTTCCGTTGCGGTGGCCGCGCAGGCCCTGATCGTCTACGGCCAGGCCCAGGAGGCCTACCAGGCGGTCGTGTCCAGCGACCCGTCGTCCCGCGCGGAGGTGCCGGAAGAGCTGCGGGACCTGGCCAGCAACCTCCTTGTGGCCGCGCCCAGCTTGTTCGACGACCAGGCCGCGCGGATTTTCCTTTTGCAGGTCGACAAGATGATGTCGGTGCTTTACGCGACGGTGACCGGTCCCGGCGGCACGCAGGATCCCGGGGTTAAGGCGCACCTCTCGGACCTGATGTCGCAGCTGCAGCAATCGTTCGAGCCCCTGCTCGGCCGTTTCCCGCCCGACTACCAGTTCCGCATCCGCGCCATGAGCTGACCCGCCCCTCCGTCCGCCTCCGCTGGGCCGCCTGTGTTCGGCCTGCCTGCGGTTCGGCCTGCTCGTCCGCCTGTGTTCGGCCTGCCTGCGGTTCGGCCTGCTCGTCCGCCTGTGTTCGGCCTGCCCGTGTTCGGCCTGCCTTCGCTGGGCCGCCTTCGCTGGGCCGCCTTCGCTGGGGCCGCGCCTCGCTCCTGTTCCGGGCGTCCCCGTTCCCATTGGCACCTCTAGCCACTGAGGCCCCGCTCTTCTCTCCACCAAGATCAACTTCGCCGTTCTTGTGCGATTTCTGCTGTGCGCACAGCAGAAATCGCACACTTGGGGCCGGGGCCGGGGCCGGGGCCGGGGGCCGGGGGCCGGGGGCGGGTTAGGCGGGCACCTTGTCGAGGAAGCCGAGGACGGAGACGAGCCGGCCATCATCCCCGGCGACGGCCACATCGGAGCCGACGACCAGAGGTTCACCGCCCTGCGGGCCAAGACCCCACGTGAAGCGGGCCTGGGAGTGGTGCGCGTCGACCGGGCCGGCCAGGGTGAAGACGAACCCGGGAAACTGGCTCTGCACCGCGGCGATCGTCGCGTCGATGGCGTCCCGGCCGTGTGCCTCGGCGAGCGGGTCGATGTATTCGGCGTCCGGCGCCCATACCTCGCCGATCAGCTTGCGGCGCGCCGCCGGGTCCGTTTCGTTCCAGCAGTTGAGGTACTGGGTGATCACATCATGCATGGCATTGTCCTTCCGACGTGGCATCTGACGATGTGCCCATCCTCAGCGGAGCCGTGACGAGCGTCGATTACCTCCGGGGTAAGGGCGGCCCGGCCCAGGGTGGCCGTACCATTCAGCGCATGCAGGCGCGCAAGCTCGGGCTCAAGCCCGGCCAGCGGGTTTCGCTCGATGAGCCGCCCGGTGGCTGGCGGCTGGCCGATCCGCCGGACGGCCTGCAGGACGCCGGCGCGACCGGCCCGGCGGACGTGATCGTTGCCTTCTTCGCCCGTGCGGACGATATCGGCGTACGGCTTTCGGCGCTGGCGGAGCGGATCTATCCCGCCGGAGCGGTCTGGGCCGCATGGCCACGCCGGGCGGGCGGCCACACCAGCGACATCACCGACAACGTGGTCCGCGAGCACGCGCTGGCCCTCGGGCTGGTCGACGTGAAGGTCGCCGCGATCGACGACGACTGGTCCGGCCTGCGCCTGGTCTGGCGGGTCACCGAACCTCCCGCGCGGATCGGTACCGGGCCGGTGTCTGGCGTCAGGCGACGGGCGTGGCCAGGCCCTCGATGACCTCGGCGGCCGGGAGGCTGGCCAGCAGCGGCCCGGGCAGCCGCAGCTTGGAGCCCCGGATGCCGGAGCCGATGATGACGTGCGGCTGCCGGACGACCGCGGCGTCGATAAGCACCGGCCAGTCCGGCGGCAGGCCGATGGGGGTGATGCCGCCGTACTCCATGCCCGTCGCGGCCAGCGCCTCGTCCATTGACGCGAACGACGCTTTGCGTGCCCCCAGCCGCCGGCGCGCCACCCCGTTGACGTCGGCCCGCGTCACCGCGATGATCAGGCAGGCCGCGTACATCGTCTCGCCGCCGCGCCGGCCCGCGATCACGACACAGTTCGCGGACTCCTCCAGCGGAACGCCGTAGTGCTCGCAGAACGCCGCCGTGTCGGCCAGATCCGGATCGATCGCGGCCACCTCGACGGCCCCCGCGTCCCCCGCACCGGCGGGAGACGCTCCCGCGCCACTAGGGCCGCCCAGCCCAGTGGGGGCGCCCAGCCCAGTGGGGGCGCCCAGCCCAGTGGGGGCGCCCAGCCCAGTGGGGGCGCCCAGCCCAGTGGGGGCGCCCAGCCCAGTGGGGGCGCCCAGCCCAGTGGGGGCGCCCAGCCCAGTGGGGGCGCCGGGGTCACCGGCACCGCCCAGCCAGTCGGCGAGCGCGGCGGCGACCGGCTTGGCCAGCAGTTCCGGGTGTGCCAGGGCGGGCTGCAGGTCGAGGGTCATGCCCAAATCCAAGCAGGTGCCACGGGCACCGGCCGAGCGGGGACGGCCGGCGCGGGTGGCGGTGAGCTCGGATTCACCGCCGCGGGCCGGCTTAATTGCCCGGAAGGACGCCCGTCCAGGTTTCCGGCCCGGAGTTCTGCTTGCCGCGGTAGAACGCCGGCGGGCGCGTGCCTGGGTAAAGCAGCGTCACCCGGGAGAAGTACGTCCAGCCGGGGTAGTGCGGGACGGGCTCGGTGCGCCAGAAGACGACATCGACCCGGTAGCTGAGAAAACGGCCTGACGCGCAGTACGGGATGCAGCTGTTGATCATCTGCGTGCCGGTCCCGCTGGCGTAGGCCCGCGACCACGTCGACCAGGACATCTTGGTCAGGTAGTTGTTCCCGTCGGCACAGGCGAGGTACAGGTTGCGCGGGCGAATGTGGGCGCGCCAGCAGTTGAAGGCCAGCGGCAGCGGTTCGATGACCCGCACCGGCCTCCGCGTAGCGGCCCGTGCGGGCCGGGGCGCGGCGCCCCGTGCGGGCCTCGGCACCGCGACCCTTGCGGGCCGGGGTACGGAATGGCTGGTCGCGGCGGCGGCCGTGCCCGCCGAGAGGCCAAGCGTAATGGCGGCGGCGAATGCCGGGATGAGGGCAGCGCGATAGCGTGCCAGTTTCATGTGGTCCCCGTTCGGGTCGGCGGGAGGGATTGGCCACCCCACATAAAACATCATCGAGCGTGTCCGATTGACTGCAATGGGTTACGAGTCGGTCTCAGCTCTTTTACGGATGCAGCTTGGCGCCCTTGAAGACCTTGTCGATGGCCGTGCCTGGGGGCCGTGCCCGGCTGGGGCCGTGCCTGTGCCCTCGGCCGGGGCCTATCTTGTGTCGTTGGCCTGCCCGTGCTGTAGGCGGCGTCGAGGTGCCCGGTGATCAGCGTGGCCGTGTCCTCGTCGATGGCCGCGAACCAGTGCGCCAGGTCACCCCGCTCGGCGGAGTAGATCATCGTGGTTGGCTGCCACCGCATCCGGCCCGTTCGGCCGTCCCGTGCGAACGCCTCATCGCGCTCGCCGTTCGCGGCCACCGTGCGCCGGAGCACGGCGTGCGGATGGACTCCGAACAGCTCGGTGACCGCGTACCAGGTCACCTGGGGGACCGCGGAGGTCAGGGGGGAAGCCTCCCGCAGGACATCCTCGGCACCCGGCGGGTAGAACGGGCCGGGCCTGACGTCGGTGGCGCCGGGCGGGACGGGCACGGCCGCGTATACCTCGCGGACCAGTGCCCTGATCTGCTGACGCTCCTCGGGACAAGTCCGGGGATCGCGGAACCGGTCGTACATCGGGAACGTGAAGTCGCGCGCATGGAGGCTTTCCGCGATGTGGAACTGCTGCTCAAAGAGCTGATCCTGCGGGGCGCACCAGACCGCTGTGATGCCCTTGAAGTTGGCTCGGGTCCAGAAGTTGGCCAGCCGGACCAGCGGGTAATCCTGCTGCCGGGTCTTTTCGATGATCCCAGGGACAGCCTCGGCGTACGCGTCGATCGGGATGCACCAGGTGTACCGGATGGCGTCGCAGACGCTAGCCACGGCGCGCTCCGGTGAGCACCATGGCTTGACCGCCAGGTATTCGGCCACCTTGGCCAGGAGAGCGTCACGGTCCTTGTTCGGGCTGCTCACACGATCACGTCGGCCCAGGTCGTCGTGGTCCCGGCCGGGTCACGGGCGCAGTTCCATGATGCGGCGAGCGCGTCGACCAGACGCAGGCCCCGGCCGCTTACCGTCGCGGAGTCCGCCGGCCGCAGGACCGGCAGGCTGGCCGCGCCGTCGTCGGTGACCTCGACCCGGATGCTGTCCCGCCCGTTTAAGGTCCCGGCGGCAGATCGGAGCAGGGTGACCGTCACGGTCCCGCCGGCCAGCCGTGACCGGCTGTGCAGGATCGAGTTGGTCACGAGCTCGCTGACGATGAGCGTAAGCGGCTCGTAGCCGGGGTGGCCGCGCCCGACCGCGACGGTCACGAGTTCCCGCGCCCATCTGACGTACCGGGGCTGGCCGGGAAGCGTTACGGTCGCCCGCACCGGCACTGGCCGTTCGCTTGCGTGCTGCATGTGATGCCACCCTTCCGGTCTTCCGCTCCGTCCGGCCGCCCCGTCCGCGGTCTCGCTCCGTTCGGCCGTGCGCTCGTTAGAATGTATCTATACTTATGCATAGCCTTAAGTCTCGCAGCCATGCCAGTGGAATCGGTGCGAGATCTCACATGCGATCAGGAGAAGCCACCGTGGCCGACGTACCACCCGCCCGCCGCCGCCTGCTCGGTGCGGCGCTGCGGCGCTACCGGGAGAGCGCCGGATACGGCCTGAACGACGCGGCCCGGATTCTCGAATGCGACCGCTCCAAGATCAGCCGGATCGAGACCGGCCAGCGCGGCATCCGCCCCAAGGAACTCCGCGAGCTCCTGGCCGCATACGGCGTCGCGCAGGACGAGCGGCTGGCCTTGGCCGCGATCGCCCGGCACAACAATCGCCGCGGCTGGTGGCAGTCGTACGAGCACGTGCTCTCTGACGCCTACCAGGACTACATCATCATGGAGTCCGCCGCGGAATCCATCTGGACCTACGAATCTCAGCTCATTCCGGGGCTCTTGCAAACAGCCGACTATGCGCGTGCGCTGGCCACGGCCAGCCTCGACTATGTCAGTTCTGAACAGCAGGAGCAATTCGTGCGGGCGCGGCTGGCCCGGCAGCAGACCCTACTCGATGACGACCCACCCCGGCTCTGGGTGATCATGAGTGAGGGAGCGTTGTACCAGGCCGTAGGCGGTCTCGCCGTGATGAGTGAGCAGCTCACCCGACTCGCGGAGGCGTGCCAGCAGCTACCTAATGTCACAGTTCAGGTACTGCCATTCGAGGTTGGTGCGCACGCCGCCGCCAGTGGGCCATTTACCATCATTACGTTTCCAGAAGCGCCCGGTCTGGGAATTGTTTATCTAGAAGGGCAAAAGGGAGGAATCTATCTGGAGGATGCGATTGATGTCGATCGCTATAACCTGGTATTCCAACATCTCCGGGCGTCCGCTCTTTCCACGGCGGCGTCATGGAGCCTGATCAGCGAAGTGGCTAGAAAATATGACAAGGATGCTTCCTTCTCCGCATGACGGAGCGTTTGCGCAAAGCAATGACGTTGCATGGCGGCGCAGCAGGCACAGCGGTACCTCGGGCGCCTGTGTCGAAGTTGCCGGGGTAGCGGACGGCGTGCTCGCGGTCCGCGACTCCAAGAATCCTGAGGGTGCCCGTCTTGCGTTCTCCGCTGCCGTCTGGCAGCAGTTCACGAGCGTGCTCCGGAGCTGAGCGCGCGCGCCGTCCCCGGCGCGCTTCCGGTAACGCCGTGCCCGTAAGGGATCCGTATTGCCTTGGGACTGGCAAACCCCTTGCGTCTTACGCTCGGTTGCCTACCATGACGAGATCGTGATCGCCTATGCGGGCAAGGGAGCGCATGGTGGGTTCGGTCGACCGGCATGCCCAGCCGGACCAGCCTGATCCGGCTGGGCGCCCCGACGTTGCCCGGGAGCAGCCGAAATCGCCACGCGAGACAGAAGCCCAGCTGGCGGAGCGTCTCGGTCTCCCAACCCTCACCCGGGCCAGCGCATACGAGTCCCTCTACGCCAGGGCGCTAGCCCAGGATGCCCCGTTCCGTGAACGCCTGGCCCGGGAAGAGGCCGCCAGCAAACGCGAGTCATTAAGCTCGGCGGGTGGGTCCCGTGCGCCCCGGGACCCACCCAAGCCCCCCACCGACAAACCCGAACGCGACCTCGAAACCACCCGCAACTACTGGACCGAAGTCCCCCGCTTCTTCGCGAATTGGGGGCGTCACGCGGACACATGGCGGCGCCTCTTGTCGAAAGAACAGCCGGAGCGGTCCGATTCCGGTAAGCCGCCACACGATCCTGCCGTCGAGCGAATCTCCAGGGCCGAGCCGCGCATCAGCGAAAATTTCAGTAGGGTTATTAACGGCTGTTGTCGGCGCGCCCGGGTGGCAGGTTTCGAGTTTAGGCTAAAAAGTCCTGACCGGATCAAGGAGAAGGTCAGTGATAAACTTGCAGCCGAACCTGATAAAACACGCGATGAGGTAGTCCGGGAGATTCCGGACGCCATCAGATACACATGCTGTATCGACAGCAAAGATTACAGTCCTGGATTCACTGAAGTTAAAGAGGGCCTTGAAAATTGCGGGTATGAGATGTATTACAGTAAGAACTATTGGTCAAATCCTGAGTACAAGGGGATCAATACCCGCTGGGTAACACCCGAAGGGCAGCGATTCGAGGTGCAATTCCATACACCGGAAAGCTTTCACGCCAAACATGAGGTCACACACAAGGCGTACGAGCGCCTTCGTGACCCAATGACCTCCCAGCATGAACGAATCGAGCTGCGGGCCTTCCAGCGGGATGTCTCTTTCTGGATCCCGATACCACCACATGCACCCGATATAGCGGACTTTAAAAGGAGACTTCCCGATGCCAGATAAGATTACGTACTATGCCGTTATCGGCGGTTCACGGACGAGTGATAACCCTTACGGCCTGGTACGGCGGCTAGAAACCGATTGGGGCTTCGGTGACGAGACTCTACGAAAAGACTTCAGCTGGGCATTTACATCAGTCATTGTGGAGTGGGAGCACGGCAGTTTTGATGACGAGCTTATTGAGGTGAGCCATGAGCAGGCGGAGAAGATTATTGAGTATTTCCGGGGGCGATGGGGGGCGGGGGAGCCGGGCGGGGCCTGACGGCTTGCTGCTTGCCGTTGCCCAGGTGGCGGCCGAGAGGGCTGGTTCGCATGACCGTGGCGAATTCGTCCGGGGTCAGCCCCGCGACCGGTAGTGGTGTATATGAGTCCCGGGCTGGCCGCAGGGCGTCGAGCCACAGCACCAGGAAGCGGCGCCACAGGTTGGGCCGCACGTCCCGCACGTACTCGGCGGTCACGCTGAGCATGAATTCGATCACCGGAATGTCGGTCGCGGTCAGGTCTTCCCTTACCTGCCCCGCGGCCTGCGCCCGCTGCACCAGGCGGCCGACCGCTGGCCGCATCCGGTCGCGCGCGTAAGAGATGCGATCATGCCCGTAGGCGGCGAACATGAGCATCTGGCGCATCCCGCGGTCGCCGGCCATCATCTCCGCCGCGCGTTCCATGAATGACGCGAGCGCCTGCCAGGCGTCGGGCTCGCTGTAGGCGGTCTCGGCCACGCCGACAAGCAGATCGATGCGCTGCTCGAACAGCGCGTCCGCCAGCGATGCCTTATCAGGGAACCGCCGGTACACGGTGGCCACGCCAACGCCCGCGTGGTGGGCCACGTCATCGAGCGTCGCCTCCAATCCCCGCTCGGTGAACACCTCCGTGGCCGCGTGCAGGATGCGCTGACGGTTCCGCTCGGCATCCTTGCGCAGCGGCCGGGCCGTGCGCCCGCCGCCCGGCCGGGCCGAGTCCTCCGGCCGGGCCGTCCGCCGGGCCGGTCCTCCGGCCGGGCCGAGTCCTCCGGCCGGGCCGAGTCCTCCGGCCGGGCCGAAACAGCCGCTGACCTGGCGCTGAGCATGCCTTCCTCGCTTTCAGGGGACGTGCCATCGGTGTTCACTCAGTCATAATATCCCTAGAGTGGAGGTCTAACCTCCACTTCTGCTATCGTCGAGCCAGAAATGGAGAACGTGCCTCCAGATGGGAGAAGATCATGGCCGCTACGAGCGTTCCGGGTGGCGCCGCTCCCGCGAGCCCGACGGCCCCGCCCGACCGGCGGCGCTGGCTGATCCTGGCGCTGATCGGGCTGGCCCAGCTCATGATCGTGCTGGATATCACGATCATGAACATCGCGCTGCCGTCAGCGCAGCACGCCCTGCACTTCAGCAACGTCGACCGGCAGTGGGTCATCACCGCGTACGCGCTCACCTTCGGCAGCCTGCTGCTGTTCGGCGGCCGTCTCGGCGATCTCTTCGGCCGCAAGGTGACGTTCCTGGCCGGTCTCATCGGCTTCGCCCTGGCCTCCGCGGTCGGCGGCGCCTCGGTCAACTTCGCCATGCTGATCACCGCCCGGGCCTGCCAGGGAGCATTCGCCGCGCTGCTGGCCCCGGCCGCGCTGTCCCTGCTGACCACGACGTTCAGCGACACGAAAGAGCGGGGTAAGGCGTTCGGCGTGTACGGGGCCATCGCCGGCGCCGGCGGCCTTGTCGGCCTCCTGCTCGGCGGCCTGCTGACCGAATACCTTGACTGGCGCTGGTGCCTGTACGTCAACCTGGTGTTCGCCGGAGCGGCGGTCATCGGGGCGATCCTGTTCCTCCCGCACGAGCGCTCGCCGCACACGGCGCGTCTCGACACCTTCGGCGTCCTGACCGTGTCGGGATCGATGTTCTGCCTGGTGTACGGCTTCTCCAACGCCGCCTCGCACAGCTGGCACACGCCGTCGACCTGGGGATTCCTGGTCGCGGGCGTCGTGCTGCTCGCGATCTTCGGCTGGTGGCAGACCCGTGCGGCGCACCCGCTGCTGCCGCCGCGGGTGGTGCTGGACCGGAACCGGGGCGGCGCCTACCTGGCCGTCCTCGTCACGGGCGCCGGAATGTTCGGCATCTTCCTGTTCCTGACCTACTACCTGCAGACGATCCTGGGCTATTCACCCGTCGTGACCGGTGTCGCGTTCCTGCCAACCATCGCCATGGTGATGCTGTTCGCGCAGATCTCGAACGTCTTGCTGATGCCGCGCATCGGGCCGAAGCTGCTCGTCGCGTTCGGCATGGCGCTGGCCGCGGCCGGCATGGTCTGGCTGACCCGGATCGGCGTGCACTCCAGCTACGCGTCGGCCATCGTCGGGCCCATGCTGGTCACCGGCGCCGGGATCGGCCTGTCGATGCCGCCGTCGATGAACACCGGCACCTTCGGCGTGGCGCCCTACGACGCGGGTGCCGCCTCGGCCACGCTCAACGTCGGCCAGCAACTCGGCGGCTCCATCGGCACCGCCCTGCTCAACACCATCGCCACCAGCGCGACCGCGACCTACCTGGCCAGCCTGCGCCTGCCGCCGGCCGTCCTCGCCACGCCGAGCGGGCGGTCGGCGCTGGCCGCCGGAGCGGTGCACGGGTTCACGACCGCTTTCTGGTGGACGGCAGGCATCTTCGCGGTCGGCGCCGTCGTCTGCGGAACCCTCCTGCGCTGGGGCCCGCTGTCCCACCAGGCCACCGCCGAGACCGGCGAACCTGTCGGCCAGCCTCAGCCCGGCCCCTCCGTCCCCGCGTGAGTTTCAGGCAGTTACTCGCGGTGCGGGGTATGGCTGGGGGCGGGACCGCTCGCCCCGGCATTGCCGGCCGACGGGCCGTCCGCCTCGGTAACCCGTCCGCCCCGCGGGCCGTCCACCTCGGTAACGCGGCTGGCGGCCTGCACGTCAGCCTGGTCCCCGGCGGGCAGGACGATCGTGAACGTCGTCTGCCCGGGGTGGCTCTGCACGCTCACGCTCCCGTGGTGCGCGGCCACCACCGCCTTCACGATGGCCAGGCCGAGCCCGGTACTGCCGGCTGTCCGGGACCGGGAGGAATCACCGCGGGCGAAGCGCTCGAACAGTTCCGGCACCAGCTCGGGCGGGATGCCCGGGCCGTTGTCGGTGACGCTTAGCCGCACCGCGGGCAACCCGGCCGAAGCCGTGCCGGCCGAAGCCCTGCCGCCCAGAGCCGCGCCCGCCAGACCCGTCCCGGCCGAAGCCGCACCCGCCGAAGCCATCCCGTCCGGAGCCGTGCCGCCCGGACCCGTCCCAGCGACGGCGACGGTAATGGTGGAGTCGGCGGGCGTGTGCTTGGCGGCGTTGCTGAGCAGGTTGCCGAGCACCTGGCGCAGCCGGAACTCGTCTCCCCGGACCGTCAGCGGCTCATCGGGGAGCTCGAGCTGCCAGCGGTGTGACGGGCTGGCCACCCGGGCGTCACTGGTGGCTTCGATCGTCAGCCGGGTCAGGTCGACCGGCTCCCGCTCCAGCGGGCGGCCCGCGTCCAGGCGGGCTAGCAACAGTAGCTCGTCGACGAGGACGCTCATCCGGGCCGATTCGGACTCCACCCGGTGCAGCGCGTGTGTCACGTCTTCCGGCACCGGTCCCCGGTGACGGAGAGCAAGCTCGGCGTACCCGCGGATGGAGGACAGCGGGGTGCGCAGTTCGTGACTGGCGTCCGCGGCGAAGCGGCGCAGCCGGCTCTCGCTCGCGGCCCGACGCTCCAGGGCGGACTCCACGTGCTGGAGCATCCGGTTGAACGCCGCGCCGACCTGGCCGACCTCGGTGCGCGGGTCGTCGTCGGGGACCCGGGCAGGCAGGCTGACCTCGGTGTCCAGCGGCAGCTTGGTCACCATGGTCGCGGTGGCGGCCACCCGGCGCAGCGGCCGCAGCGACAGCCGGACCAGCCCGACGCCGGTGCCCGCCACGAGCAGGACCACGATCGCGAACACGGCCGCCTCGGCGATCTCGACGTTGCGCAGGGTGCCTTCCACGTTCTTCAGCGGGAGGCCGGTGAACAGCACCGGGCCGCCGCCGGACTGCCGGACGGCGGTCAGCTCATAGTCGCCGCCGAGCGACGGAAGGTAACGGGTGAACGTCGGCACCGCGGGCAGCGGGTTGTTCGCGAAGCTGCCGCCCTTTGGCAGCGGGGGCAGCGTCTGCACCGGGATGCCCTTGAGGAGGGACTCATCCGCCGCCGACACGTGGCACTGGCCCGAGACGATCGTCGCCTCGGTGATGGCGCCGTCCTTGTCCCACGCGCCAAACGTGCCGGCCGTCTGGCCCTGGATGACCTGACCGTTGCACGGAGACGTTCCGGGGCCCCAGTCGATGTCCGCCGACGTGTAGGCCTGCGGCTGCGAGCCCGATCTGTCACCGCCGTCACCGTCGTTCATGCACGCCGAGATCTGGCGCTGCGTCGCGGCCTGGAGCGACTGGCTGAAGTTGGTCATCAGCGAGTTACGCAGCACCGTGTAGGTGGCCACGCCGACCACCGCGCAGGTCACGATGACCAGCGCGACCAGGCTGGCGATCAGCCGCGCGGTCAGGCTGCCGCGGACCAGCGAGCGCCACGGCCGGGCCAGCCGCCGGCGAACCGGGAGCCTGCGCCCCGGGTCATCACGCGCCTGGCTTCAGGACGTACCCGACGCCGCGGACGGTGTGGATGAGCGGGGCGCGGCCCGCGTCGATCTTCTTCCGCAGGTAGCTGATGTACAGCTCGACGACGTGCGCCTGGCCGCCGAAGTCGTAGTTCCACACCCGGTCCAGGATCTGCGCCTTCGACAGCACCCGGCGCGGATTGCGCATGAGGAACCGGAGCAGCTCGAATTCGGTTGCGGTCAGCTCGATCAGCTCGCCGCCGCGGCGGACTTCGCGCGCGTCCTCGTCCATGGTCAGGTCGGCGACGGCCAGCGAGCCCTCGCTGTGGGTGCGGGTGAGGTCGGCGCGCCGCAGCAGACCCCGGAGCCGGGCCAGCACCTCTTCCAGGCTGAATGGCTTCGTTACATAGTCGTCCCCGCCCGCGGTGATCCCGGCGATGCGGTCCTCGACCGCGTCCCGGGCCGTCAGGAACAGGACGCAGATGTCCGGGATCTCGGCCCGGAGCCGGCGCAGGACCTCGATCCCGTCGAAGTCCGGCAGCATGATGTCGAGGATGACCGCGTCCGGATGGAACTCCCGCGCGACGCTCACCGCGTCGCTCCCGGTTCCGGCCGTGCGCGTCTCCCACCCCTCGTAACGCAGCACGCTGCCCAGCAGCTCGGCGAGGCTGGGCTCATCGTCGACGACCAGCACGCGGATCGCGCTGCCATCCGGCCGCCGCGCGCCTGCCTGGGCCCTGGCCACGGCCGGGGTCTGCGGAGTATTCATGCCTATCCATCGTCAGATTACGGGGCTGATGTCAGTATGCCGTGGTGACAGGCCCGCGGCCCGGCGCCAGTGGCTACGGTCTTCTCTCCATCCGCTCAACAATGTCTGACCGGGCGCAGCGCTGGTTCAGCGAAGGTTATGAAATTCCTCTGAAGGAACGGTGAGTGCGGCCCTGTCAGTGCGACATCGCCTCGGCGGGCCAGCCCGCGACGGTTTCCACCTGCCCGCTGACGTCGACCAGCCGGGCGGGCAGCCCGGTCGCCGCCAGCCAGCCGGGCGCGTGCTCGCCGCGGATGATGCCCGCGGTGCTGGCGGTGTTGGCGTCCGCGCACGTGGCGGCGGTGACCGAGACCGTGCGCCAGACGGGGGCCGGGGGCAGCCCGGTGCGCGGGTCCAGGATGTGATGCAGCACGTTGCCGCCGCGCCGCCACCGGCGTGCGGTCGTGCTGGAGGTGGCCAGGCCCCCGCTGGTGATGGCGACGACGGTGGAGGGCCCCTCGGTAACGTCTTCCGGGCGGCCCGTGACGTCCTGCACGCGGATCCGCCACCCGCCGGGCGGCGCCTGCCCCGCGACGGCGATGTCACCGCCCAGCCCGACGAGGACGCCGCCGCCGAGTTCAGCGGCGATGCGCGCGGCGGCGCGGTCCGCGGCCCACGCCTTGGCGGTCGCGCCGAGGTCGAGCCGTATCCCGGCGGGCATGGCCAGGGTACGGGTGGCCGGGTCCAGTCGCACGTGCCGCCACCCGGGGACCGCCTTGACGGCCAGGTTGATGGCCGGGCCGTCCGGCGGGACCAGGCTGAAGTCACGGTCGTAACCGGCCGCGACGATCGCGTCGCCGACCGTCGGGTCGACGTCGCCGTCGGTCAGTTCGGCGGCGCGCAGGGCCACCGCCACCGCGTTCGCGAGCAGCGGGCTGAGCCGCACCGGCCGCCCCTGCGCCCGGTCGAGCGCGACAAGTTCGGAATCGGCACGGAACCGGCTGCACGCGGCGTCCAGGTCGGCCAGGTCGGCCTCCAGCATCGAGCGCGCGGCATCCAGCGCCGCGCGATCGGTCACCACGAGGTGCACCCAGCAGCCGAGCGCCGTCCACCCCGCGGCGGCGGTGCCGGGATCGTCGGTGGTCATTGCCGCCCTCTCGCGTTCTCCGCTCACGGTGTCAGCCAACCGCCCGTTACTGACCGGTCGCTGGACGCTGCCTCTGAGCTTGTGTAAGAGCATTTGTAACGAGCTTTGGCCCGCCCCAAGCGGAGCCGCCGCCACCGGGGCCCGGACGGCGCCGGGCCGGGGTCAGCCCTCGGCGAGCAGGCGCCCGAGCTTGGACGCGGATGCCGACGGGCGGGCCCCCGCTTCGCGGAGCAACTTCCCGGCGGCCTCCAGCACACTGGGCGGCCCGGACACCAGCTCGACCTCGATCTCGTGCCACCGCAGCGGGCTGCTCGCGGCGCTGGGGCCCAGGCGGCGCGCGGTCACCTCGTCGTCGGCCACCTCGGCGAGCACGGTGCCGTCCGGGGCGATCAGCCGGCGCACCGTCCGGACCGTCTCCAGCAGCGCGATCGGGTCCAGCGGCTGCCCGTCGGCGACGTCGGCCACCATGGCCTGCATCTGCGCCGGGACGGTGCCGGTGCCCTCGCTCAGCGGCAGATGCACCTCGCGCCTGGTCCCGGCGCGGACGGGCAGCTTGAGGTGCCACGCGTCGTCGGTGCCGCCCGTGCGCCGCCGCAGCGTGATGCGATGCGACGCCAGCTCGAGGTTCTCGGTGTCGAAGTACGTGGCCGACAGCTCGTAACGCTCCGGCCCGGCCACCGAGTATCCCGGCAGCGCGGAGAAGTCGGGCATCACGAAACCCGGCTCGGCGTCGTACTTCTGCTCGGTTTCCAGATGCGTCGTTGGCCCGCTGTTCATCCCCCCACGGTAGAGGACGCGGGCCTGCCGCGGCATCGCGGGCCGCCGCCTGCGGCATCGCGGGCCGCCTGCGGCATCCGGGTGGCGCGCCGGCATCCAGGCGGCGCGGGTGTCAGGCGGCGCGGGTGTCAGGCGGCGCGGGTGTCAGGCGGCGCGGGCATCCGGGCGGTGCCGGTGTCAGGCGGCGAGGTGTCAGGCGGCGCGGACGACGAACGTGGTGTGCGGGCGCTCGATGACGGCGCCGGCCGGCCGCCTGCCCGGCGGGCCCCATGCACCGGGGCCGCCGGGATAGGCGCTGATCCGGAAGTCGCCCGCGCCCGGGCGCCCCGCCGCGTCCCAGGCCTGGACCTGAGCGGCCAGCCCGGCGGCCAGGTCCGGGCCGGCCGGTCCGTAGCCGAGCACGCTGAGCTCGAAGGCCGGAACCGGACCCGGCCCGGGGGAGCCTGGCCCGGGGGAGCCTGGCCCGGGGGAGCCTGGCCCGGGGGAGCCTGGCCCGGGGGAGCCTGGCCCGCTGGGCGGGCTGGGCCGGGCCAGGATGGCGAATCCCGCCGTGTCGAAGACGCCGGCGGTCATCCGCCGGTCCATCGCGAACAGGGGCGCGCGGGCCAGGCCCCCGGGGACGCGCACCGATTCGCTGACCACGCCCCAGCGCGGCTCGTTCAGGGCCAGCCACAGCCCCAGCCCGTCGAACAGCTGCGCCGGCCCGGCCGCGACCCGGGTGGCGCGTTCGGCGGTCGGCCCGGCCGGGTCGTTCAGCGCGCGGGCCACGGCCGTGACGTCGAGATCACGGCCGCCGGGCAGGGTGAGCGCCAGTTTCTGGTTGTCCCCGGTCACCAGCGTGCGTTCCGGCCCCGCGAGCGTCCCGCGCATGCGCATGAACCCGCACGGCACCACCGAACGGCTCTGCCAGCACGCGCCATCCCACTCCAGCGCCACAGAACGCTGGGATCCGCGCAGGTCCAGCGGGACGACGATCCGCCCGCTGGGCGCGAGCTGGACCAGCCAGGCGGGCGCGAGATCGCTGACCCCGACCGTGGCGATGATCCGGTCGTACGGGGCCCCGGCCGGCCAGCCGGCCGCGCCGTCGGCCTGCACCACGATCACCTCCGGGCAGCCGGCCGCGGCCAGGTGCGCCGCCGCCTCCCGGGCCACGTCCGCGTCCAGGTCGACGGTGACCACGCGGCCCCCGGCGCCGACCAGCTGCTGGAGCAGCGCCGCGTTGTAGCCGGTGCCCGCGCCGATCTCCAGCACCCGCTGACCGGCGGTGACGCCGAGCTGGTCCAGCATGTACGCCATGATCGTCGGCTGGGACGAGGAACTGGTGGGCTGGCCGTCCGCGTCGCGCCGGGTGACGATGGCCTCGTTGCGGTAGGCCATCGGGGGAGGCAGGTCAGGCAGGAACAGATGCCGCGGCACCGCGCGCATGGCCGCGGCGACCGCGTCGCTGACCGGCCGGCCGCTGGCCGTCACCGAGGTGACCATGCGGTCCCGCAGCCGGCCCAGGTCGCCGCCGGCCACCGTCACTGGCCGGCTCTGACCCGCTGGAACACCCGGCCCGACGCGTCGGCGCGGATCAGCCGGAAGTGCGCGCTGAAGAAGGAGGCGATCGCGGGGGTCCACGGTAGCCGCCGCGGCCACTGCCCGGAGAGCCACACGTACTGCGCGTGCGACAAGGCGGACAGCCAGAACTGCCGCACGGCGGGCGTGTCACCGGCCCCGCTGACGCCGTTCCGGCCGTGCGACAGGGTGTAATCGCTGCCGATGGTGTCCACGATCTCCGGGCAGCCGGGCACCGTGGACACAAACCGGTTGGCCGCGATCGTGTAGGACACCGCGTCGGCCACGACGCACGAGCTGGCCGGGATGATCCGCTCGTCGGCCACCACCGCGTCCGCCACGCCGTGGTAGTTCGGGTCGGGCTGCGTCCGTCCCTGCAGCGCGGCCAGGACCAGCACCATCGCGGCCGTGACGGCCAGGCCACCCCGGTACAGCACCCGGGACGCTCCCGTACCGCCCGCTGCCGTACCGTCCTGGGTCGCGGCGCCCGGGGCCGTACCGCCCGGGGCCGCGGCGCCGGTGGCCTCCCGCCGCGAACGCAGCACGCTGGCCAGCCGGGATACCGGGAGCACCACGGCCAGCGCCAGGAACGGGCCGAGGAACGCGGCGTAGTGATAGTAGTAATCGTTCGGCACCAGGAACGCGACGGCCACCAGCGCCGTGGTGGACAAGGCGAAGGTCTCCAGCGCCGGGGGCAGCCGCCGGCTGGCCATCGTGGCCCACAACGAGGCCCCGGCGCCCGCCGCCGCGGTCGCGAACACCACCGCAGCCAGCACGGCGTGCGGCAGATTCGGGCCGTGGCTGAACCCCATCATGCTGGCCAGCCGGTTCCACAGCGAGACGCGCACATCGTCGGTCCGTGACCACTGGGCGACCAGCACCTGGTTGTAGAAGGCGTGCGGGGCCAGCACCGCGAACGGCAGCACCGGCAGCACGAAGCCCGCGACGACGCCGCCGAGGAACACCAGCGCGCGGCGCGGCGTCCGCGCCATCCCGGCCAGCAGGACCAGCACAGGGAACACCGCCCAGGCCTTGCACACGCCGGCGAACCCGAACGCGATCCCGCCCGCGCCGAGCCGCTGCCAGCGGCCGGCCAGGTGGTCGCCGTCCATCACCGCCAGCGTCCCGGCCAGGCAGAACAGCACCAGCCACGGCTCGATCAGCACGGTGTGCGCCGCGTACACGCCATCGGGATACACGGCCAGGAACCCGCCGGCCACCGCGACCGGCAGCACCCCGCGGTGCCGGATCGCCAAGCCGGTCAGCGTCACCCCGCCGGCGCCCGCGCAGGCCGTCAGGATGCGCCCGATGGCCAGCGCCTTGGCCGTGCCGAGCGGCCCGGCGAGCGCGGCCACCGGCGACATCAGCAGCATCACCCCGGGGGGCTGCACGGTGATGAAGTCCTTGTACGGGACCGTGCCGTGGATCAGCCGCACGGCGCCGCCGAAGTAGACCCCGTCGTCGTATTCGGTGACCCCGAGCAGGTAGCCGTGCTTGGTCAGCTGCCACAGCCGCAGGAACAGCGCGAGCGCGGTGGTCGCGATGATGGCCAGCGTGACCGGGGACAGCCGGCGCGGGGACGTTTCCGTGGCCCGGGCGCCGAGCCCGCCGGGCTCGGCGGTCGGCTGCTGCGCACCAGGTACCGGCGGCACGTTGCCTCTCATGTACCTGGCACCTGGATCCTCCGTGTCCGGCCGCGCCCGCGCCAGCGGGCACGCCCGGCCGGCGGGACGCCGGGATCGGGAAAGCGCATCGATAAGCCCTCGGTGTCCTCCCCCCAAGACCTGCCGAGATTATCACGGGCGGTTCAGGCCCGGCCGGTCCGCGGCGATGAGGGGTCGCAACGGTTTCTCTATCTGGCGTGCTCTAGATAGCAAACACATGTTCTATATCGTAAGCTTGTGACGTGAACCTGACGGAGTGGGCGCACGCGCAGGGCATCCACGTGACGACCGCGTACCGCTGGTACCGGGAAGGGAAGCTGCCTGTCCCGGCGCGGAAGGTCGGCCGGCTGATCCTGGTGTCCCCCGAGACCGCTGCCGTCCCGGCCCCGCAGGGCGGGGCCGGGCTGTACGCGCGGGTGTCCTCCCATGACCAGAAGGCCGACCTGGACCGGCAGGTGGCCCGCCTGACAGCGTGGGCAGCGCAGGCCGGCCTGCCCGTGGTCCGGGTCGAGGCCGAGGTCGGCTCCGGGATGAACGGGGCGCGGGCCAGGGCACGCCGGTTGCTGGCCGACCCGGTGGCGACGGTGGTCGTGGTGGAGCACCGTGACCGGCTCGGCAGGATGAACACTGAGCTGGCCGAGGCCGCCCTCAGCGCCCATGGGCGTCGCCTGGTCGTGCTGGACGACAGCGAGGTGACTGACAACCTGGTCCGCGACGTCGTTGAGGTGCTGACGTCGTTCTGCGCCCGCCTGTACGGCCGCCGGTCGGCGCGGAACCGGGCGCTGAAGGCCGTCGGGTGCGCGCAGCGCGACATCGGCCCGCAGGCCGCGGTGGAGGCCGGGAGCGTCCCGTGCGGTGGTGGCGGGTGACGGCGCTGCGCCCGATAGCGGGCGCCGGTGGGGAGAAGGGCAAGGCCTGGGGGAACGAGACGATCCGCTGGAACCCGGACGAGGGATGGCTGGAGGTGAGGCTGCCCGCCCCGCTGGCCCATCTCGCGAACCGGCCGCACGGCCGGTACCGGCTGTCGTGCGCGGTGGAGTTCCCCTGCCGGGGTGATGAGGTCGTCGCCCAGGCGGCCACCGGCGCGGTCCGCTACGACATCAGCCACGACCCCCTGGCGGTGATCGCGGTCGACCCGGCGTACACGTCCCGGTGGGGCCGCGAGCACTGGCTCGCCCCCTTGCAAGACCAGGCTTCTCCGACCGACCCCGTTGCCGTGCGTCATGCGGCCGCGGTGGTGATCGGCAGGCGTGCGCTCGGCCACCGGGCGCGGCGAAGGGCAGGCGTGACCGGCGGCGGCCAGAGGACCGGCCGCCGGGGAGCTGCCCCCGGAGCACCCATGGCCAGGCGAGCGGACAGGAACGGCAGGTGGCCAGGCGAGCGGACAGGAACGGCAGGCCCCGCGAGGCCCAGCGGCAGCCACCCTCGTGGCCGAAGACCGCGACGGCCAGGCGGACACGCCCGCCCGACCAGGCGACCCAGGACCGTTCGGGGCCGCCGGCTGGCCAGGACTATGTCCTACTAGCTCCGTAAGAACGGTTGTGCGGCCCCGGCGGCGGGGCGTACAAAAAGCTGAGCGCCCTCGCGGCGCTCGGGGCCGCTGGTGACGGTGCCAGCGTGCCCGCCGAGGCGCCGGAGGTCGTCGGTTGGACCCAGAGATCCTGACCCGGCGGGCGGAGATCGCCCGCGCCATCGACGGCCAGACCCTCTGCGGGCTGCTCCAGCAGACGGCGCAGCGATTCGCCGATCGCCCCGCCCTGTCCGAGCCGGTTCCGGCCCGCGACGAGGTCCGCGTACAGGACCGGCCGGCGGCCGCCCCGCCGCCCGGCCCGGACGGCCCGGCGGCCGAGTGGCAGACCCTGACCTGGCCCGAAGCCCGCGAGCAGGTCCTGTGGCTCGCCGCGTCGTTCGAGGCGCTGGGGCTCGCGCCCGGCGAGCGGGTCGCGCTGATGATGCCGAATCGCGCCGAGCACTGGCTCGCCGACCAGGCGGTCGTGCACGCCGGCGGGGTGCCGGTGACCTTCTACTCCTCGCTCGCACCCGGGCAGATCGCCTACACGGCCCAGGACTGCGACGCGCGGATCGCGGTGCTCGACGGCGGCCGTGAGCTGGCTCTCTGGCAACCGGTGCTGGCCACCCTGCCCGGGCTGAAGACGGTCATCGTGCGGGATCCGGCCGCCTGCCCGGCCGGCGAGCCCTACCTGAGCTGGGCGGAGTTCGCCGCGGCGGGCGTCCGCCGGCTGGCCGCCGACCCGGACGCGGTTGCCCGCCGGGTCGCGTCGGTGCGGCCCGATGACACGGTGACCGTGCTCTACACGTCCGGGACGACCGGCAACCCGAAGGGGGTCCGGCTCACCCACCGCAACGTCCTGTACGAAATGGCCGCGGCGACGCTCGCCGCGGGCGGCACCGTCGGCCCGGGCTGCCTGGTGTCCCCGCCGCCCGCGGCCGACGGCGGGCCGGCCGAACCCTCCCGGTGGGTGTCGTACCTGCCGCTGGCGCACATCGCGGAGCGGATGTTCAGCATCTACCTGGCCACCGCCGGCGGCGGCCAGGTCTACTTCTGCCGCGACGGGGCTGGGCTCGCCGCCGCCACCGCGATCGTCCGCCCCACCGGGTTCTTCGGTGTGCCGCGGATCTGGGAGAAGATCCAGGCCGCGATCAAGGCCGGGCTGGCCGCCGAGCAGGATCCGGTCCGCCGCGCGGCCGTCGAGCGTGCCAGGGAGATCGGCCTGCGCTACATCGAGGGCACCCAGATGGGCCGTTCGGTGCCCGGCGACCTGGCCGACGCGTTCCGGCGGGCCGATGAGCAGGTGCTGCAGCCTATCCGCGCGTACGTCGGCCTTGGCGCGGCCGCCCACGGCACCAGCGCCGCGGCGCCGCTGCCGATCGACCTGGCCCGGTACTTCGCCAGCCTCGGGTTCGCGATCCTCGACGTGTACGGGATGACCGAGACGACCGGCGCGTTCACCGGCAACACCGCGGGCAACTTCAAGCTGGGCACGGTCGGGCGGCCGCTGCCCGGCGTCGAGGTCCGGATCGCGGCCGACGGTGAGGTGCTGGCGCGCGCGCCGCTGTGCACGCCCGGCTACCTGAACCTGCCGGAGGCGACGGCCGCGCTGATCGACGCCGACGGCTGGCTGCACACCGGCGACATCGGCGCGCTGGATGAGGACGGGTTCCTGGCCATCACGGGCCGGAAGAAGGAGATGATCATCACCGCCGGCGGTGAGAACGTCGCCCCGGCCGGGGTGGAAGGCCTGCTGACCGACAACCCGCTGATCGCCCAGGCGCTGTGCTACGGCGACCGGCGCCCGTACATCGTCGCCCTGCTCACGCTGGACGGCGACGCCGCCCGCCAGTGGGCACGGGCCCGCGGGCTCGGGGACCTGCCGCCGGACGACCTGGCCGCGCACCCGGACCTGCTCGCCGCCGTGGCCGGCGCGGTGGCCGGGGCAAACGCGCGGCTGGCCCGGATCCAGCAGGTCAGGCGCTGGCGGCTGCTGCCGCAGGAGTGGACCAGCGCCACCGGAGAGCTCACCCCCACCCTGAAGATGCGGCGCCCCGTCATCCACGCCAGCTTCGCTGGCGTTATCAACGAGCTTTACGGCGCATAAGAAGGGCGGCCGGCGGCTGGGGCCGCCGGCCACCCCCCGCAGGTTGGACGCTGCGGTTCAGGTGCCGCCGAAGGTCAGACGCTGCAGGTCAGGTGCTGCGGTTCAGGTGCCGCCGATGGTCAGGTGCTGCTGCGGTTGAGGCGCCGGCGGCGGTCAGGCGCCGGCCGGATTGCGGGAGTCGGCCGAGCCGGCGACCCGCGTCTCCTCCACGTCGGTGGCGGGCGGCGTGCTGGACGCCATCGAGCCGGCCGGGACCGTGCTGGTGTCCTCGGTGTCCGGCACGCGGGCGTGCGCACTCACCGGCCGCGTGGTCTCCCCGGCAGGAAGCGTCTCGGTCGGCACCTCCCTGGCAGGAACCGTCGCGGCCGGCACCGTCTCGACGGCGGGCGCCTCGGCCAGCGCCCGTTCCCGGATGCCGATCACCGTGAAGCGGCCGAGCGCGACCGCGGCCAGGAACACGATGACCAGGCCGAGCCCGGTGAAGAAACCGATCTGCTCCACCACGCGGTGCAGGTTGTCGCCCACCGGCACGCCGGCGCTGCCGCCGGTGTGCCACAGCGCGCTGAGCTGGCCGCCGAGCACGAACCAGGCGCCGCTCAGCGCGGCCAGCCACGCACCGAAGATGGCCACCGGCCGGCTGGCCGTGCCGCCGAGGATCAGGCCGCCGACGATAGCGCCGGCCGCGGGCAGAATTTCCAGCCAGAGCCGGCCTGTGGTGTAGGTGAAGGCCTTGTCCGGGGTGTATGCGTAATGAAAATATGGGCCGACGAAGGCGATGAGCCCGCCCCAGATTCCGAGCAGGACCAGCAGCCCTCCGTTGAGGGCGCCACGGCTCCGCGGAACGCGCAGCATCCCTGTCATGACGATCACTCCTCCGCGAGGGTGGGGGCTAGTGAACTTGTGCCCCGGGCATACCCACGGTTCCGCCCGGTATGCACCAACGTGCCGCGTGGTATGGGCGGCGATGCGAGCGGTTATGCACCAACCGTGCCGCGTGGTACGCGCGGCGATGCGAGCGGTAAGGTCACCAGCGTGGACACCCGGCGTCTCGTGCCGCGTACCGACGTCCTGCTCGCCGATCCGAGGCTGGCCGAGGCCGAGCGGAAGCTCGGCCGGGCCCTGGTGAAGGCGGCCGTCGCCCGCGCGCAGGATCAGGCGCGGGCCGGGACGATCGCGCCGGATGGGGTCGCCGACGCCGCGGTCGCCGCGCTGCCGGCCCGCGCGGCCACCCTGACCCCGGTGATCAACGCGACCGGCGTGCTGCTGCACACCAACCTGGGCCGGGCGCCGCTGTCCGGCGCGGCCACCGACGCCCTGGTCGCCGCGGCGGGCTGCACCGACGTGGAGTTCGACCTGGCCAGCGGGACCCGCGGGCGCCGCGGCCGGGGGACGCTGGCGGCCCTGGCCGCCGCGGTGCCGGCCGCCGAGAGCGTGCACGTGGTCAACAACAACGCCGCCGCGCTGGTGCTGGCCGCGACCGCGCTGGCCGCCGGGCGCGAGATCCTGATCAGCCGCGGCGAGATGGTCGAGATCGGGGACGGGTTCCGGCTGCCCGACCTGCTCGAGTCGACCGGGGCGCGGCTGCGCGAGGTCGGCACGACCAACCGGACGACGGTCGCCGACTACCGGGCCGCGGCCGGCCCGGAGACGGCGTTCGCGCTCAAGGTCCACCCGTCGAACTTCCGCATCGAGGGGTTCACCGCCCAGGCCGGGGTGCGCGAGCTGGCCCGGGCCCTGGGCCCGGCCGTTCCGGTCGTCTCCGACATCGGCTCCGGGCTGCTGGCGCCGCACCCGCTGCTGCCCGGCGAGCCCGACGCGCAGACGGCGCTGCGGGACGGGGCGGCGCTGGTCACCGCGAGTGGCGACAAGCTGCTCGGCGGCCCGCAGGCCGGCCTGCTGCTCGGCCGGGCCACGCTGGTCCGCGATCTCGCCCGGCATCCGCTGGCCCGGGCCCTGCGGGTCGACAAGCTGACCCTGGCCGCCCTGGAGGCGACCCTGGCCGGGCCGCCCACACCGGTCGCCCAGACGCTGGCCGCCGACCCGGCCGGGCTGGCCCGGCGGGCCGGGCAGATCGCGGCGGCCCTGCACACGCACGGGATCGACGCCCGCGCGGTGCCGTCGGACGGTGCCGTCGGCGGCGGCGGCGCCCCCGGCGTGGCGCTGCCGAGCGCGGCCGTGAGCCTGACCGAAGACCTGGCGGCGGTGCTGCGCAGCGGGGACGCGGTGCGGCGGGGCGAGGTGCCCGCGGTTGCCGGGCGGATCGAGGACGGCCGGCTGCTGCTGGATCTGCGCGCCGTCCTGCCGCCCGATGACGAAACGCTGATCCGGGCCGTCCTGACCGCCGCCGGGCGGCCCGTCGGCCCGGCCGCCTCCGCTACCGTGCCGCCCGCACCGCCCAGCGTGCCGCCTGCACCGCCCAGCGTGCCGCCTGCACCGCCCAGCGTGCCGCCTGCACCGCCCAGCGTGCCGCCCGCGAGGCCGTCCGCGCCGTGACCGCGATGCACGTCATCGCGACCGCCGGGCACGTCGACCACGGGAAGTCGACCCTGGTGCGCGCGCTCACCGGGATGGAACCCGACCGCTGGGCCGAGGAACGCCGCCGCGGCCTCACCATCGATCTGGGCTTCGCCTGGATGGGCCTGCCCGGCGGGCAGCGGCTCGCCTTTGTCGACGTGCCCGGGCACGAGCGGTTCGTGCCCAACATGCTCGCCGGGCTAGGGCCGGTGCCGGCCGTGCTGTTCGTGGTGGCGGCGGACGGCGGCTGGATGCCCCAGTCGGCGGAGCACCTGGCGGCCATCGACGCGCTCGGCATTTCCCGTGGTCTGCTCGCCGTCACCCGGGCTGACCTCGCGGACCCGGAGCCGGCCCGACGCCGGGCCGTGGCCGAGATCGCCGACACCAGCCTCGGTACGGTGCAGGCGGTCGCGGTCAGCGCGACCACCGGGGCCGGCCTGGCGGATCTGCGCGACGCGCTCGCCCGGCTAGCCGCGGGCCTGCCCGCGCCCGCCCCGGGCGCGCCGGCCCGGCTGTGGGTGGACCGGGCGTTCAGCATCCGGGGCAGCGGCACCGTGGTGACCGGGACCCTCCCGGCTGGCACCATCCGGGCCGGTGACGAACTGCTGCTGACGCCGTCCATGCGGCCGGTCCGGGTCCGCGCGATCGAGTCGCTGGGCCAGCCCGCCGCTCAGGTCAGCGGGGCCGCCCGGGTCGCGCTGAACCTGCGCGGCGTGGCCCGTGAGGTACCCGCCCGCGGCATGGCGCTCGTCCAGGCCGGCCGCTGGACCCTGGCCGGCGCCGTCGACGTCCGCTGCACCTGGCCCGGGACGTCCCCGGCGGGGGGAGGCCAGCCGTCCGCCGCGCCCCGCCTCCCGCGCGAGCTGATCGTGCACGTGGGCTCGGCGCGCACCCCGGCCCGGGTCCGCCTGCTCGGCGAGGCTCCCGTGCCCGGAGAGACTCCCGTGCTCGGCGAGGCTCCCGTGCCCGGCGAGGCTCCCGCTCCCGTGGCCGGAGAGGACGCCGTGCCCGGAGAGGCCGCCGTGGCGAAAGGGGCACCCGGGATCAACGATGACGGCGGAAGCGGAGGGACGGGGCGGACGGCGCTGTTCGCGCGGCTGACGTTCCGTGACCCGCTGCCGCTGCACGTCGGCGACCGGATGCTGCTGCGCGACCCGGGGGCAGCGGACCTGTTCATCCTGGGCGCGACCGTGCTGGACGTGGCCCCGCCGCCGCTCACCCGGCGCGGCGCGGCGGCGGCCGCCGCGCGGGAACTGGCGGCCTGGCCCGATCCGCCGGGCGCGGCGGACCTGCTGCGCCGGCACGGGCTGCTGCGGACCGGCACGCTGGCCGCGATGGGCGTCGCCGGCGGCCCGGCGCCGGTCGCGGGCGACTGGGTCGCGGACCGCGCGTTCTGGGCGGCGGCGCGGAACCGGCTGGCGGACCTGGTGGCGGCGCACGCGGCGCGTGACCCGCTCTCGCTGGGCCTGACGGTGGAGGCGGCCCGCGCCGCGCTCGGCCTGCCGGGCCGGCACCTCGCCGAGGCCCTGGCGGCCAGCGAGCCGGCCGTGACCCTGGCCGGGGGTTACCTGCGTCCCGCCGGGCCGGGGGCCGTACCGGGGGACATTCCTGCGCCATCGGCGGTCCCGGTGGCCCCGGCCGCCGCCGGGGGCGGGCCTCGGGCCGCGGAAGAGCCCCGCCCGTTGCAGAAAAATAACGGCGGCTCAGCCACCCCGCCGCGGGTGCCGGAGCCGCTGCGGCAAGCGGTCCAGGCGGTGCGGTCCGACCTGGCGGCTGAACCGTTCCGCGCGCCCGAGGCGGACCGGCTCCGCCAGCTCGGCCTGGACGCCCGCGCGATCGCCGCGGCGGCGCGGGCCGGGCTGCTGCTGCGGGTCAGCGAGCAGATCGTGCTGGCCCCGGGCGCCGACACCGGCGCGGCCGCCATCCTGGCCCGGCTGCCGCAGCCGTTCACCACGGCCGAAGCGCGCCAGGCGCTGGGCACGACGCGGCGGGTGGCGATCCCGCTGCTGGAGTACCTGGACCGGGCCCGGATCACCGAGCGGCTGCCCGACGACCGGCGCCGGGTGCGTCCCCGCTGACCCGGCGGCCCGCTGACACGGCGGCCCGGCCTGTTCAGGACGCGGGGCTCCACCAACAATGGAACGGCCAGTGACGTTAGCGTCGGGGCGGCCTTCGTTCCGGTGTGCCCGGGCCCGGTCAACGTGCTCCGCATCCCGCCCGCTCCCTCCCTGGCGGAACTCGCCGGGCTCGGGGTGGCCAGGGTCAGCTACGCCGGCTTGCTGCACCGTGGCGTGATGGAGCAGTTCAGCAGCATCCTCGCGTCGCTGGCGGCCGAGCAGGGCCAGCACCTGCCCACCAGCTAGCGACGCCAGCAGGGCTGTAGGGGCCCCCTCAGTCGAGGCAGAACTCGTTGCCCTCGATGTCCTGCATCACGATGCACGACTCGTTGTCGTCATCGGCAGGCAGGAGCCGTACGCGTACCGCGCCGAGCGCGACCAGCCGTGCGCATTCGGCCTCAAGCGTGGCCAGGCGCTCTTCACCCACGAGCCCGGTGCCGGCCCGCACGTCAAGATGCAGCCGGTTCTTGACGACCTTGCCTTCGGGAACGCGCTGGAAGAACAGCCGCGGACCCACACCTGAGGGATCCATGCATGCGAACGCTGAACCCTGATGCCCAGGCGGCAGTGAGCGATCGAAATCGTCCCAAGTGGCGAACCCCTCCGGTGGCGGCGGTACGACGTACCCCAGCACCTCGCACCAGAAACGAGCGACGCGCTCAGGTTCTGTGCAGTCGAAGGTGACCTGGATCTGCTTGACCGACGTCATCGGTCCACCATAGAGGCGCGTGCTGTTCACCGAGACCCCGGATGTCATCGCGGTCGGTCGGTTAGCTGAGACCGCGGTGGACGGCCCACAGCGGTCCGGCGGCATGTATCAAAATCCAGCGGCACGCCTCTGGCTCATTGAAGACGTGGGCAGGTACAAGCCCGCCCTTCTGCGCACCGGGGAGCCAGGTACGACGGAGGTGGCCGCGTTCTTGGGTCAGGCCGGCTCAGCAGGCCGCGATCCTCATCAACGACGCCTCGGCGGGTTTCTTGGCGCGCAGTCCGTTCGATTCCCGCAAGGGGGACATCATGGCAGCGACAGACACCTCGTCATCCAGTCCGCCCGTGAGTACGCCACCCGTTCCGGCCGCAGGTGCGCCATCTGATCCGGGATCCGATCAGCCACCCGTGCCGCCGAAGATCGCGGCTCTGCTGACCGGGCTCACCGCCCTGACCGGGGCCGTAATCGGCCTCATGACCAGCTTCAATGCCGTGCACTGGACGTCGGCGCAGACCACGCTGGCTGCGGCCGAGGTCGCTGCGTTCTGGGCGCTCGCAGCCGCGGTAACCGCTCATCTATGGCCGCAGACCAAGAAGCAGCCCGTCGCGGTAGCGGGCACGGTGACGGCCTTCGTATCGGCCACGCTGTCCGTGGGCATCGGATTCGCCTGGTGGCAGCTCACACAGTCGCAAAATGCGTCCCTGGTCAGCCTGGTCACAGCCATCGTCGCGGTGGCCTCGGCACTGGCGGCGCGGAGCACTGTTACGGCCGGTACGACGCCAGCCCGCTGAGGCCGGGAGGGGACCTGGTATGGCAGCAGCCATCCGCTTGCCCCTTATCCGAGGCCGTCGCCGCCCGACTGCCGGGCATCCCCCATCTGTAGCGACCGAACACACTGTCCTGCTGCGATGAGGCAACGGGCACGAACCTGCCGCTGGTGGATCTGATCAGGGGCCGCTGCTGGTCATGTCCCCTGGCTCGTGGCTGGCTTGGGCCGACTTGTGTGCCGCGAGCAGTGAGGCCTTGAGCTGTGTGTATTCCTCCATGGACAGCATGCCGTGCGCATGCAGCCGCGCGAGCCGGTCCAGCTGGCCGGCGAGCTGAGCAGGATCGCGCTGCGTGAGGTCCGCTGCCTGGGCAAAAGCCTGTGTGGCGTTGCGGATCTCGAGGGCGAGCGCGCAGTAGATGACGCCCGTCAGCACGGCCCACAGGCCGATGATCGTGATCAGCAGCGCCAGGGTCGCCTCGGGCCTTCGCATCGCCCAGATCCCGAGCAGCAGTTCGATCACGCCAGCCGAGAAGGTGAAACCCCAGTGCGGTAGCGCACGGCGGCGGGAGACGGAGGTGACGATGTGGAAGCCGCCGGACACAGCAAGCCATGCACCGGCGAAAAAGGCCAGCACGAGCAGGGACGGGCCGGGCCAGGCGGCCAGGACGACACCGGCAATGACTCCGGCGATCCCGGCAGCGATTTGCTCGCCCGACGTCCTGCCTGCGTACGTCGGACTGAAGGCCAGGCCGATCCCGCGGATGATGAAGACCAGGCCCGTGACGACGGCCAGGGCGTGCACGGTCCAGTCGGTGGCCAGGATCGCGAGCCCAAGCCCGATCGAGACCAAGCCCGTCAGAAGGGGTATCCACCAAAGGTGCCTGATCTGCTCGGCGAGTTCCCGCAGCGGCGAGTATGAGCCCTTGCCGGGACTGGAGCCTTGGCTCATTGGATCACCCCTTGCAGCGTAGTGGCACCCGTGGCTGGCCTGCTGCCACGATCCGCCCTCGGTTCCGCGCCTGGCCGGGACCGGGCCGCATCAGCACCCAGTAAGCACGCAGGCCAGGCCCTGCTGCCCTTGCTCTCCTGGTCATACCCTCTGAACCGGTTCTTCAGCGCGTCCTGATCAGGGTAGCGAAGCCGTCCCGGACTCCAGGCGCGAGCATCGGCAGTGGATGATCACGTCGGCCAGCACATTGGCAGGCTTGCGGCCCGGCGGCTGGAAGGTGTTCCCGGCCGACTCGCGAAGACGGGCGACCAGCTCCGCCTGCATCGGAACGGCCAGCGGCGTTAGCGTGGCTGTCTTGCGCTCCTAAACGCCACTGGCCGTTCTATTGTTGGTCGACCCCGACGCCAGCCACACCGCCGTGTCCGGGGACAGCTTGCCGTCGCTGACCGGATCGCTGGCCAGCAGGACCCGGGCGTGCGGCGGCATCGGGACCGGGGCCGCGCCCAGGTTCGCGGCGAAGATGAACCCGGGCTCGCGTGTGAAGCAGATCGTGTCCGGCGCGCTATCGAGCCAGCTCATGAGCGGCGTGCCCGGGTCGTCGGTTCGGTAGCCCAGCGCTGGGTGAGTCCGCCGCAGCTTGAGCGCCGACCGGTACAGGTTCAGGAACGAGCCCGGATCGCCAATCTGGCTCGCGACGCTGTACTGCCCCCAGTAGCTCGGCTGCGGCAGCCACGGCGCCGCGTGCTTGCCGTCCCGGTTGGCGGTGGAAAACCCGAACGAGGAACCGGTGGCCGACCAGGGGAGGGGCACCCGGCAACCGTCGCGGCCCCGGTCCATCCCGCCGGATCGCCGGAACGTGGGGTCCTGGCGCGCCTCGTCGGGCAGCTCGACCACCTCGGGCAGGCCCAGTTCCTCACCCTGGTAGATGTAGGCCGAGCCGGGCAGCGCCAGCATCAGCAGCGCCGCCGCACGCGCCCGCCGCGTCCCGGCCCGCAGCTGGGGGTCGCCCACCCGGGGCAGCGCGGCGGACTCGTTCGGTGCCCCCGCCACCCCGGCCGCGTACCGGCTGACCGGCCGGGCCACGTCATGGTTGCCGATCACCCACGGCGCGCGGTCGCCGCCTGCCATGCCCTCGATCGCCTCGATCGCCTCCCGCATCTCGGCGGCGTCCCAGCGGGCCAGGATGAGCTGGAAGTTGAAGACCTGCGGCAGGCCGCTTTCGGCCAGGTAGGGCATCAGCGTCGCGGGGGAGTCGTACCAGACTTCCCCGACCGCGGTGCGCGTGCCCGGGAACTCCCCGGGCACGTAAGAGTCGAGGATGACCCGCCACAGCCGGTACAGCTCGTGCAGCTCGGCCCGGTGGTAGTAGGCCGACGGGTGGTGCCCGCCCGCCGCCACCGTGATGTCCGCCAGGTTTGGGTCCTTGAACAGCCCGTGCGCCACATCGATGCGCAGGCCCGCGGCGCGGCGGCCGAGCCAGAACCGGATGACTTCCTCGAAGTAGCCGTTGACCGCGGGGTTGCGCCAGTTCCAGTCGGGCTGTCCCTGGTCGAACAGGTGCAGGTACCACTGGCCGGCCCGGCCGTCCGGCTCGCTGACCCGCGTCCAGGCCGGGCCGTGGAAGACCGACTGCCAGTTGTTGGGCGGCTCGGTGCCGTCCGGGCCGCGCCCGTCCCGGAAGATGAACATCTCGCGCTCGGGGCTGCCTGGCGCGGCGGCCAGCGCCGCCCGGAAGGCGGGGTGCTCGGACGAGCAGTGGTTCGGCACCAGGTCCACGATCACCCGGATGCCGTTTTCTGCGGCCTCGGCGACGAGTTCGTCGAAACCGGCCAGCGTGCCCAGCCGCGGGTCGACGTCGCGGTAGTCGCTGACGTCATAGCCGCCATCCGCCAGCGGCGACGGATAGAACGGCGTCATCCAGATGGCGTCCACGCCCAGCTCCGACAGGTACGGCAGGCGGGACCGCACGCCGGCGAGATCCCCGATGCCATCTCCGTCCGCATCCGCGAAACTGCGCGGGTACACCTCGTAGACGACCGCCTCCTGCCACCACGGATGAATGCGGCTCACGGCGGACATCGCCTCCTCGTCTCGGCTTCCCGGTAGGCCCGGTGGCCCGTGCGCGGGCCGCCTCCCATTAAAGACCTTGCGAGGGGACCGCCGTCTTCACGCGGTGGGGAGTCGCGTGCCCGGCCGGCGCGGCGCGACTGTTAGACGTGCGTCGCTTTTATACTCGTCTGCATGGGCCGAGAGGTTCAGGTTTCCACTGGTGGCGTCTACGATCTCGGGTATCACATCGTGTGGTGCCCGAAGTATCGCCGCCCGGTCCTGTCCGGCCCGGTCCAGGTCGGCTGCGAGGAACTGATCCGCGCGAAATGCCCTGAGCACGGCTGGCAAGTCATCGCGCTGGAAGTCATGCCGGACTACGTGCACCTGTTCGTGAAAAGCTCACCCGAAACACTCCCCCTCGTACATCGCGAACCAGCTGAAAGGCTTCGCCAGCCACGCGCTGCGCGAGGAGTTCCCGCACCTGCGGTCCCGGCTGCCGACCTTGTGGTCCCGGTCGTATTTCGCCGCGACCGTGGGCGCGGTGTCCGCCGCGACGGTGCGCCGGTACACCGACACCCAGTACGAGCTGCCGTGGCGGAAGGAACCGGCCCGGTGATACGCGCGTACAAGTTCCGCGCGTATCCGACGTGCCCGCAGGAAGGCCGGTCGGGTGGGCTGCTGGCCGATCACTGCGACCTGTACAACGCCGCGCTTGCCGAGCGCCGTGAGGTTTGGGATGCGGCGGGTCAGTATCTCCTACGGCTCCCAGTCCGCCCAGCTGCGCGACATCCGCTCCGCTGACCCGGGCGGGCAGGGACGGCATTCGTTCACCGCCCAGCAGCAAACCCTCCGCCGCCTCAACGTCGTGTTCACCGCGTTCTGCACACGCGCCGCGAAAGGCGGGGCCGGGTGTCCGCGGTTCAAGCCACACAGCCGTTTCAATCAGGTGACGTTCGTTGCCGGGGACGGCGCGAAATGGCAGCCGCGCGGCGATCGACGGTGGGCGTATGCGACGTTCCGGGCTGTCGGCCGGGTCAAGGTCCACCAGCACCGCCCCGTCACCGGCACCGTCAAGACGCTCCAGCTGAAACGGGAACACCGCCCTTGGTACGTGATCGTGACCGCTGGCACCGAACCGGTACCGCTCCCGGCTACGGGCCGCGAGATCGGCGTGGACGTCGGGGTGGCCCGGTTCCTCACCACCTCCGACGGGCAAATCATCGCGAACCCGAAGTTCCTGGACACCGCGCAAGAAGTGATCGCGGACCTCCAGCGCCGCAAAGAACACGCCAAACGCGGGTCGGGGAACCGGAAACGGATCCGCCGTGCACTGGCCCGCGAGTGGCGGAAGCTCCGCAACCAGCGCCGCGACTTCCACCACCAAACCGCCCGCGCGCTCGTGGACTCCTGCGACACGATCGCGCTGGAAAAACTGAACGTCGCGGGCATGACCCGCCGTCCCGCACCGAAACCGGACCCGGGCCAGCCGGGTACGTACCTGCCGAACAAGGCCGCCGCGAAAGCTGGCCTGAACAAGTCGATCCTCGACGCGAGCTGGGCCCAATTCATTAGCATCACTACCGCCAAGGCTGAAAGCGCCGGACGGACAGTGATCCGGGTGAACCCCGCCTGCACAAGCATCAACTGCCACCTGTGCGGGGCCAAGTGCGTCCGCCCGCAGCAGGACACTGTGATCTGCCGCGGCCCGCGGCCCCGTCGGCCGCCCCTCCGTCGGCAGGCCCCGCCCATTGGGAGGCGCCGACCGGCCACGCCCATGGGGCCGCCCGCGGGGACGGCCAGTAAAGTCAGCCACGGAGGCGACTGGGTGCCTGGTGGCCCCCCTGGTCTTCAAAACCGGTGGGCGGCGCGCTGCGCCGTCGGCGGGTTCGATTCCCGTCCGCCTCCGCTACCTGCACAAACGCCGTTCCGGGCCGGGCTTCGATGCTTCTGATGGATGGCATAGAGGTCACCGAGTACGCGGCCCGCAACGTCGAGGGCGACGTGGAAGTCCGCACCATCCGCGAGGAGAACCCGCAGGACTCGGCTGCACAGTGGGCGCGAGATCAGCAGGCGCTCGGCGCGCAGGTTCAGCGGCGGCGGGTCACCGTGCTGGACGACTGGGCTGACCTGCCGCATCCAGGGGGCCGATGACGTAGGTCGCGCCGCACTTGCCGCCGCTCTCGCGCCAGCGGATGACACGCTCGGGGGTCCACACGAGCGGCTTGCGCTTGGGCACGCGCAGCTCGGTGCCGGCCGCCGGGTTCATCTTCAGCGCCTTACAGTCGCTCAGCGCCGCCCTGGCGGCGATGTCGCGCAGGCTCAGCTCCTGCCCGCGCAGGTGGAGCGCCACGGCGAGCATCGCCTCATCGGTGACGGCCGCGCCTCCGATCGACTTGCCCGGGCGCGGGCCGACTCGTGGCCCTCCAGGGTGCGGTCGCGGATGTACTCGCGCTCCATCCCCGACAGCGCGGCGAGCACGGTGAACACCACGCCGGCGGATGGGAATCATGCTGCAGGGAGGGCGGGTTTTGCGAGGTCCGGTGCTACTGCTGAGCGGTCGTCTCCAAGAGTTTCCTCAGGCGTTCCAACTGGTCCCAGTGGTGAGCGATTCGCTGCTTGCCGATCGCCGTCAGTGCGACGTTGGTGTTGGGCTTCTTGCGGACGAACCGCTTCTCGATCTTTACGAGACCGGCTTCCTCCAGCTTCGTCAGATGGCTGGAGAGGTTGCCCTTGGTCAGCCCCGTCACGCGCTGCAGGAAGACGAAGTCGGCATCTCTGACGGAGGACAGCACCGTCAGGATCGCCAGCCGGCCCGGCTCGTGGATCAGCCGGTCCAGGATCAGCTCGTCCCTAGGCTCTGGCATCGCTGTCCTCGCGATCCAGGACCTTGGCCGAGCCGAATGTGTGAACGAACAGGCGGTGGTCGAAGACTCCGCTCACCATGACGGCGGCTCCCGCGAGCACGAGACCGATGTTGCTCGGGTCCGCACCGTGCCAGACGGGCACCGCGCCGGCCACCAGGAGCGCGCCCCAGATGATCACGTGGTGCGCCTTGAGGCCGACGCCGATCGCGTAGGTGATCGGCATGAACAGGGCGAATGAGACCGCGATGGCGTTGACGGGCAGATCAAGCGACCAGCCCGCCCGGCTGCGCAGCAGCAACGACCCCCCGTAAACCACCGCCGCACCGATCACGACGGCGACGGCGAGCCGGACCTGTTGCCTCGTCGACGGGCTGAAGCGCCCGTAGTTCTCCCTGTAGTAGCGGGCGATGGGCAGGCATGCCGCCCCGACCGCCACGGCGGCGACGGGGAACGCCCACGTCTGACGGAGCGGGCCCACTTGCCAGTTCGCCAGTGCGGCGAGGATGAGCAGCACGCCCGTCGGGATCGCAAACAAGCCCCGCAGATAGGAGTAGCTCGCCGCCGCCTTCTCAAGGTTCCCGCGTTGCATGGCCCCGTCCTCAAACTAGTTGGTGTCACAGACCTTAGCGAGTGACCGGAGTTGCCGTCAACTAGTTGGTAGGACAAACCAGCCAGGGGGGCGGCCAGCCCGCGAAGCAGCCCGGTCCCGGGGAAGGCGCCCGGCAGGTCCTCGTCCGGATCCCTCCAACGTCCGGCATCCTGGACGTAGACCTCGCCGGCTTCACCGTGGAATGGGGGAAGGTGAACAGCGTACCGGCAGGTAGCCAGCCCCTAGGGTAGCGCCCCGCCAGCTACCCGGCCGTCCGCCGGGCGGTCCCGGCAGAGGCCGCAGACCTACGTGCCCCGGTCTCCCTTCCTGGCCTGGCGCCCCTTCGGCTTGGGCGGCTCGACATCCCGGTACTTACGCCCGGCCTTGATCGCCCCGGCCAGCGCTGTCCCGATGCCGAAGATGCTCCCGAACGAGGTGAGCACGGTCATCGTGCCCTTGTGGCTCAGCACCTCAGCGGCGGCCACGATGGTCGGGATCGCAACGAACAGGCCCGACAGGAACCGGGACCGCAGCACGACATCGGCTGGCCGCCATGCGGCGTCGGACCAGTCCGAGCACCGGCAGCGGGCACCGGCTATGACGAACCCGGCCGCCAGCCGCACCTTGGCCCAGCTGGCGGGGGCGTGGCCGTCTCCCGCTAGGTGAGCGTTCCATTCCGCGTACAGCGCCGGCCCCTGGCGGCGGCCTGCGGCGAGCGCGACCACCCCCGTCAGGCTCCGGGCAGAGAACCCTGCGATGGTGCGTGGCAACCGCCCAGCCAGGACAACCACGGTCACCATCACGATCAGCATCGACAGCGCCAGCGCCAGGAAAAAGATGAGGGCGCACAGGTTCTCGACGGTGTGCCACGGCATCGAGCCCAGGATCGCGGCGATCATGAGTGCGATGTCAGCCAGCAATGCGCCAAACATCAGCGCAGCCTGGACTTCCAGGACGCCGCGTGGCGGCTCTATCTCGCCGCTGCATATCTTGTCCAGCACCAGGTATTCCGGGCTGGGCTCCCAGAGGAAGTCAGCCTTCAGGTGCGGGTTGCGTACGGCGGCCTCGATGGAGCGCTGGTAGTAGCCGGCCGTCTCAGGCGGCAGGGGCCAGTCCGGCTCGTCCCGGTTCATTGGGCTGATCCCGTCTGCGGGGCGGGACGCAGCCAGCCGACCCGGCGCTGCTCGCGTTCGCGGAGGGCGGCGGCGTACATGTCACGGCCCGTCGATGTGATCTCGTAGAAGCGGCGGCGGGGCCGGTCCTCGGGTGACGGGTCTTCCCAGCAATCACTGATCCAGCCGGCCTTCATCAGCCGGTTGAGCGCCGGGTAGACAGTGCCGGTGCCGTAGCCGGTCTGCTCACACAGGCGCAACCCCCACGCGGGGTCGTCGGGCGGTGAGGCAGCAAGGACATCCAAGATGTCCATCACGACCTGCGTCATCCTGATTTTGCTGGCCATGAGGTGGACCGTACAGGCCGCCGCAACCCCTATGTCGGATACCGACACACCGTGTCCGCAGGTTTCGTCAGGAGAGATTCAGGCCCTCCGCGCCACCAGTACGCAGGGCCTGACGGCAGGGTAACGCCGGCCTCCGACACACTCGCTCAGCCATCCGCCGGCACCGTGCTGTGCCCGGCCAACCGGCGTGCTGCGCCCTCGGTGTCGGCGGCCGGCCACGTCATCCCGCCGTCCGCGGTGTGCCACCAGAAAACCCGCCCGTTGCTCCAGACGGTCACCCCGGCCGACACCGACAGCACGCCGAACAGCCGGCAGGTGGCGCCGTACAGGGGGCCGATGCCGCGCTGGCGGAGCTGGCCGGCGAGGGCGCCCAGCACCTCGGCGGGGCGCTGGCGCGGGGGCATGCCGGGCGGCGCGGGCAGTAAGTACGGCGGGGTCATCGTGGTCTCCTGCGGGCACCGGGCGCGCCCGCCCAGGGGCATCCAGTGGATGGCGGCGCGCCCGGTGCGTTCAAGGCCGGCCGCATCACGCGCCACTGCTGGTGAGGCGGCCGGGGTCCTAATGGGCGCGCAGCTCGCGCCATATCTCGCGGGCGTCGTCGCTGATCAGGCAGTACGGGCTGCCGCCGTCCCTGCGCACGGCCTCAAACCGGGCCTTTTCACCCAGGCGCGGTGCCAGCACATTGACGACGTAGCCGGGGAACGCGGCGCGCAGCGCGGCGGCTTGGACACCCGCGGGAGCGGCGGACGGGACCGGCCAGCCGGTCATGACACGGGGGCGACGTCGCGCGAGACCGGGCGGGCCGCGTAGTCCTCGATGATCAGCTCGCGCAGTTGTTCGGGGCCGCTGGCTTTCAGCGTCCGGCCGTTGTCCCGGCGCTGGGCCAGCCAGTGCCCGCTCATCCCGGTGATCAGGTACGCCCCGCCCCAGTTCCACTGGAGGTCTGCCAGCGCGTCCCGTGCCTGCACCTGCTGCGCCATCGTCATCGTCTCCCTGCCGCCGGATCGCCCCGTTACGCGGCTGACGTTAGGAGTGCGGCGGGAGGCTGGGGAGTGGCCAGCGGGGTGGCCAGTTGCGCAGCGCTACAGCGGCGTCACGTAGGCCCTGGCGAACCAGGTGCCGATCTGCGCCCGGTGCAGGTGCCCGGCGATGCCGCGGTCACCCTCGACGGCCATCACCGCGTGGATGTGCGGCTTGCCGTCCACGATCTCACCGGAGGCGGTCATCTCGGCGGGCTGGCCGTAGTCGGTGAGGATGTCCCTGGTGGCGTCGCCAGCGGGCATGGTGGAGATGGTGAACGAGTCAACGGCACCGATCAGGGTCACGATCGCCGCGCTGGCGACTCCCTTTTCCCGGGCGGCGTGCTCAATGGCCGACAGCAGCTCGCCGTCGCGGACTTCGATCACGAACACGGGTCGTCTCCGTTCAGGATCAGGGCGATGGTGCGGATGTTCTCCGTCACCCGCTCTGTGCGCAGGGCGCGGGCCAGAGCCCTGGCGGCCACCGGGCTGCCGTCGCGGCCGAGCAGCCAGGCCGAGCACCAGCGCGCCCCCGCGTCGGCGGGGTTGACCAGCTCGGCGGCCAGCCGGGCTGTCCCAGTGCCGACGCGGGCGGACACGGCGCGCAGGTAGCGGACGCGCATGCCGTGGTCGCGCCGCAGGGCCGCGGCGGCGAGCCCGGCCGCGTCCAGTGACCGGGTTTTGGCCAGGATGCCGGCCGCGTTGACGCGCAGCACCGCCGATCCGCCGTCGTCAGCCCAGCGGGCGAGCCGCAGCATCACCGGCCGGTCGGTCCCGGCGAGGGCGGCCAGCCTCAGATCCGTCTGGTGGGAGGTCTGGGCCGACGCCAGCCCGCTGTCGTCGCCCGCCGCGATCGAGCTGTACAGATCGTCCCCGGCGGCGTGGGCGGGCGCGGGCAGCATCGCGCTGCCCGTGATGGCCCCGGCCAGTTTCAGCATGTCCCTGCGCTGCACGTGTCCCTCCAGTGCCCACTGCGGCACCTGCAGGGCCGTGGCCAGATGGGCGGTCCAGAACGGTCCCGGAACCCGGCGGCCGTGCTCCCAGCGCGAGACATCCTCGCGGGTGACGGTCGGGTGACCGGAGCGCTCGCGCAGCTCGGCGGCGAGCCTGCCCTGGGACCATCCGAGGGCACAGCGTAGCTCACGGATCACCTCGCCGTGGCCGGCGCTTACGCGTGCCCGCCATCCTCCCGGGGGGCCAGCGCGGCGACGATGGCGACGAACAGCCGGTCTTTTTGCTGCTGCCCGGCGGGCAGATCACGGAACGGCAGCAGCGCCGGGTGTGTTTTCCGGTCCGGGTCTTTCACCTCGTCGTACGTCCAGCCGTCCGCCCGCATCCGGTCCGCCCACCGCTGGTGGGACTGCTCGGCGGTCAGATCCGGGTCGCGCAGCACATCGGCCACCCCGGCGACCGCTTCCCGCGCCTGGTAGTCCGGTGCTTCATCCCACGGCGGCGACGGCACCGGGTCGCCCTGTACGATCTGCAGTTCCCGCTGGGCGGCGTGCGTCACCCGGGCGATGTCTTCGGCGGTGACGTCGGTCTCACCCAGCTCGCGGCGGCGGAGCTGTGCCCGCAGCGAGGCCATGTCCCAGCGGTAATGCCCGCCGGCGGTGCGCTCGGCGGGGGTGACGGTCCCGGCCGCCGCCCACCGGGTCAAAGTCGCGGTACTGATGCCGAGGCCGCGGGCGGCGTCCCCGGTGGTGATGAGCCGGTTCATGGTGGCCATCATCTCCCTCGCTGTGCAACGTCCGGGCGTCAAGCGGCTTGCATCGTTTGATGCGTTTTGATGATAATCGCATCATGCCAGCAGACCGCGCGGAAGACCGCGACCGGGACCGCCGCATCGCCACCGCCGCCGCGCTGGCCGCCCACCGGCTCTGGCTGGATGAGGCCGAGCGGGCGTACCTGGCTGGCCGGCCGCAGCCCATCTGCGATCAGGTGAGCCTGGAGCATCTGGCCATGTGCGCGCAGTGGGTGATCGAGGACGCGACCGGGGTGCCATACCAGCCGCAGGTCATGGACGCCCGGCTGACCTGAATCCCCGGCGGCCCGGTGACATCCCGGTGACATCCCCGCCCCACGGCTGGCTGGGCTGGTAGTCCTGGCCTGCGGAAACGTACCGCCCGGGCACCGAAAACGAGTTCATCATGGACGCCCTAGCCAGCTTCCGCCGGAATCCGCCCACGTCTGTGACCTGGGCTTTTCTTCCAGACCCCCCGCCCGGTCTGTCTGCCGATGTCCAGCTGCGGACGGGGGTTCCACCGGGGTCTGTGACATTTCCGGTGACATTTTGCCCCATGAGTTAATGCCCGAAAACCCTGCTCAGCGCGTCGCTGACCTGCGCCAGGTCGGCCCCGGAGGCGTGCGTGTAGACGCCGCGGTTCACCTCGATGGTGTGCCCCAGCCAGGCCGCCCGGATGCTGTCCGGGACGCCCGCGTGCTCCAGCAGCGTGTTGACGCTGTGCCGGGCGTCGTGCAGCCGGATCCGGGGCAGGTCTGCCTGCTCCGCCAGCCGCCGGAAATAGATGCTGTACAGGGACGGCCGGACCGGGCGGCCCAGCTGGTCGGCCGCCACGAACCCGCTGGCCTCGTACCGTTTCCCGGCGGACAGCCGCTCCACCTTCTGGGTGTGGCGCAGGTCTTCCAGCGCGGACGTGACCGGCTCGAACAGCGGCAGCTCGCGGTAGCCGCGCTCGGACTTGGGACCCTTGACGACGAACCCCTCCGCAGCCTGCACCCGGGCCTGGCAGATGGCCAGCGTCCCGTCCCGGACGTTCTCCCACCGCAGCCCGCACACCTCCGACCGCCGCAGGCCCAGCAGGCTGATCAGCCAGCAGGCATGCAGCCGGTCATCCGCCGCCGCCTTGATAAACACCTGCACCTGCTCCTCCGTCCAGGTGACCCGGCTGGTGTGCTGCACCGGTACCCGCCGCACCCATTTGCACGGGTTCCGCGCCACCTTGCCATCCCGCTCGGCCAAGTCGAACGCGGCGCCCAGCAGGTACAGCATCTCGTTGACGGTGCGATGGCTGCGGCTGCCGTAGCGCCCGCTGGCCAGCGCCCAGTCCCGGAACCGCTCCACATCCTGCCGCCGGACGGCCTTGACCGTGGTTTTCGCAAAGAAGTCCCGGGCCGGCTTCAGCACACGCGGGTAGGACAGCGGCGCACCGCTGGGGGCCTTCCCGAACGTCGCGTAGGCCACGAAGTCGTCGATCATCTCCGGGACCCCGAGCGCGGACGGCCGCACCACCTCGCCGGCGTACGCCTCGGCCTCGATCCGGGCGGCTTCGGCGTAGCAGGCTGTTTTGGTGCGCGCGGTGACGGTGGTCTGACGGCGGCGCCCGTCCGGGTGCTGGCCGAGACTGACGGTGCACCACCACCGGACGGTGGTCCCATCGGACAGGGTCTTCTGCTTCGGCTCAGATGCCATGGGCCGTGTGTCCTTTCACCATTGGAGGTCTGCTGTGGCGGCAGCACCAGCCGGCCAGGGCGTCACCCTGGCGGATGTCAGAGGCTGGCCGGCGACGGTCAGCGTGGAGCTGGCGGCCCGCGCGCTGGGCATCAGCCGCGCATCCGCCTATGAGGCGATCACCGGCGGGACGTTCCCGGCCCAGGTGATCCGGGTGGGACGGCCCGGCCGGCTGAAAGTGCTGACCGCCAGCCTGCTGGCCGTGCTGGAAGGCAGCGCGGGCTAGGCCACCGGTCACCGGTCCCCCTCGCCCGGGTGCCTGATCTCGGAGGCATCCCCGAACACGGCCGGATAGCACAGCTCGTCTCCCGGCGTACCGTCCGGTGCGGGTGTCCCGTCCTCCAGCGTGGCCAGCCGGGGGTCCTGCACCAGCACGCGCCACTCATCGGGGCCGCACTGGTGCAGGACCACGGCGGGCAGCCAGGGCCCAGGCGTCCCGGGGGGCGGCCTCCTGCCCGGCGGTGAGCGGGAACGGGGTTTCCACCGCGGTGCCGTCCGGGAACGGGTTGGCGGTCACCGGGACCGCCCCCCGGGGAACGCCCGGGGAACATCCGTGCCGTGCACCCGTCATCCCTTGCCGCCCCTGCTGGTCCCCCCGGGTTGGTCCTGACCAGGCAGGACGGGATGTCCGGGGACCACCAGGGATGAGCGGGGACGGTGTACGCCGGTCTTCAAAACCGGTGGGCGGTGCGCTGCGCCGCCGGCGGGTTCGATTCCCGTCCGCCTCCGCCAGGGTTACCGACAGAACTGCCGGTGTCATACCGACAGAACTCTGGCGGTGGCCTGTCTTTGAGTATGGTGCCGGGGTCTGACACCGGCGCTGATCGTGTTCTGGCAGCTTCCTGGCGGGTGATGGCGTTGTTGCGCTGTTGTCAGCCTGCCCGGGCATGCCTGAGCTGGGAGGCTGGCTGGCGGTGGGATCGTGGTGGCGTGGTTGCTGGGCGGGTGTCAGCCGTCGGGAAGGTAGCCGGGGAGGCTGGCGCGGCGCCGCCGCGCCCGGCGGGCGATGGCGGTCTTGTCGTCGGCGGTCAGTGCCCGCCAGGCGCGGATTTTGCGGATGTTGGCTGCCATCAGCAGCAGCGCGGTGAAGACCGACTGGGCGGCGATGCCGCGGACGCGGCGGCGGCCTGGCTGGGCGAGGGCCTGATGGGCTGGGTCTTTGACGTAGCCGTTGAGGCCCTCGATGGTATTGCGCAGCGTGGCGTACCGGGCGTGCCAGGCGGGGCTGGCGTAGGGCAGGTCCTGGCGGTAGCGGGCACCGATGTCCGGGGCGATGGTGATCGCCGTCTGGGTGCAGATCCGCGGCGGTTCGGGTGGTGGCTGGAGGACCTTGGCGCGCCCGTCGCGGGGTGAGCGCGAGGCCTGGCGCAGCGGGCAGATCAGCCCGGGGTGCTTGCCGGTGGCGGGGCAGGACAGCCGCTGGTAGCCGTCGGTGTCGGGGCCGTCTTTGTGCTTGAGCTGGTAGGGGCAGCGGGCGGTGATCTGCTGGCCGTAGAGGTCACGGGTGATGGCGTGGCCGCGCAGCCGGATGGTGGCGGTGATCAGCGGCCCGGGCAAGGCGGGGCAGTACCAGGTTCCCTCCACCAGGATGGCTCCGCCGGTGTTTGCCTGGATGCCGAGCTGGTCAGCGCGGTAGTCCATGACCGGCTTGTAGCCCAGCGCGCGGGCCGGGAGGTGGAACCGTGCCGGGAGGGCCTGGGTATAGGCGCGGTCGTAGCCGAGCCACCCGGGCTGGTGGCCGCGGGCGGCGATGGAGGCCAGCACGCGGGCGCCGGTGCCGCCGGGGTCTTCGCCGGGCCGGGTCAGGGCCAGCCCGGCGGCGAGGTTGGGGTGCGCGGGTGGCGCGCCGGGCGGCCGGGCCATGGTGGCGATGGCAGCCTCCAGCGCCCAGGAGATCTTCCGCAGCGGCTTTCCCTTGTCGTCCTCACGCTCGCGGTGGTCGCCTTCGCGGACGTACCAGCCGCCGTCCGGGTCGCTGGCGCACAGCCCGGTGCGCCGGGACGGGCCGCGGGAGAACAGCGGCACGGGGGTGGCGTCCAGCCCCGTGCAGCCGTCATAGGCTGCGTGTTCTTCGCTGGTGAGGACCGAGATGCTGGCTTCGATCAGGGCGTTGATGACCGCCTCCAGCCGGCCGCGGGCGGCTTCGGCCTGGCCGGGGGCCATCGGCCTGGTGCGGGCGGTGAGGTCCTGCCCGGTCAGGCGGCGGTTTTTCGGCAGCGGCGAGGGGTCCACGACCGAGCAGATGGCGCCGAAGCAGTAGCGGACCCGGCGGTAGGCGGCCAGGAAAGCCCGCTCGCCGCTGACGGTGCCGGGGACGCCGAGCAGCCTGCGGGAGGTCCCCGATAGCTGGCAGAACAGCAGCCGGGTAGCGTCGGTCAGGAACAGCGGCCGGTCATCGAGGGCCAGGTACAGCAGTGCGGTCAGTACGGCACGCACCGGCAGCGGGCGAGGCCGCCCGGTGCGGTGGGCCAGCGCGGCCTCGATGACCGGGGCCTTGCCGGAGCGGTCGATCAGCTCGGCGGCGAAGGCCAGCGTCTGGTCGCTGATGCCGCCGCCGGCGGCGGGCAGGGTCAGGCCGGCGCCGCTCACCGGGTCCGCTCCGCCCGGCAGCGGGCCCGCAGGGCGCCCTTGGATGAGCTGATGCCCGCCACGTGGCGGGCGTAGCGGGCCAGTGACCCGGCCTCGGCGATCCCGGTGACCGCGAGCAGCGCCGGGACCGGGGTGCCCGCGGCCAGGTGACCGCAGATGAAGGTGGACCGGGCCCGGCGCAGCGACAGCCGGGGGGCGGCCGGGTCCGCGGCCAGGCCCCGGGTGAAGCTGCTGACGAAGTTCTTGTAGCCGCGATCAGCCGGGCCAGGCCGGAACACGAGACCGCGCCCCGCGCCGCGGGCCAGCTCCCATGCCCGGCGAGCGTAATCCGGGGTGACCGGCACCACCCGCGCGGCCGGGCTGCGGACACAGACCACGACCTGGCGGCCGCGCCGGGTGACGTCGCTGCCGCGCAACGCCACCAGCTCGCCGGGCCGCAGCCCCGCGCCGATACCGAACACCAGCAGCGCCAGCGCCGAGGCGCGCCTGGCCGCATCGCGCTGGGCGGCCGCGACCGCGGCCAGCTCCGCCCGCTCGGCCGGCGAGTACGGCGGCGGCGGCCTCGCGCCCGCAAACGGCGTCGGCCGCCGGCTGGGCCGGCCGTTCACCGGGCCAGCCAGCGCATACAGCACCGACCGGTAGGTGCCCCGCGTCGAGGACGCGGCACCAGCGCAGCCCCGGACGCAGAATCCCTCGATCAGGTCGTAGTCCAGCAGGCATTCAGCCGAGGCCGGCCATCCGCTCGCCAGGCCAAAGCGGCCCAGCAGCCCCAGCACCGAGGCCGCCCGGCGGGCGGAGCTGGCTGGGCGGCCCGCGTGGAGCCCGCGGACTGCGGCGTCATCGGGGGGTCCGGCCGCCCAGGACATACCTTGAACGATAGTAACCTCAAGGCAGGTAGTGGTGGATGCTGGAAGGCGTGTCGGCTGACCAGCGGCGGGCGGCGATCCTGGCCGAGATCGCCGCGCTCGGCCCGGTGCTCCCCGGGTCCATCACCCAGCGCGCCACCCGCTGCCAGACAGCCACCTGCCGGTGCCGCGCTGACCCGCCTGTCCTGCACGGCCCCTACCCCACCTGGACTCACCGCGCCGGCGGCCGCCAGGTGACCCGCACCCTCACCGCCGAGGAAGCCGAGCAGCTACGGCCCCTCATCGAGGCCGACCGGCGGCTCCACCAGCTGGTCCGCGAACTCGAAGCCCTCACCATCGCCGCCATCCGGCCATCCGGCTCCGCAGCCCGCCGACCGCAGGCCAGGCAACGCCATCCCTAGCCCGCGCCGCTGCCAGCAAGCCTCATCCCCGGCAAACGTCACAAAGCACGCAAAACTCCGGGAGATATGCGCAGCCAGCACGGGATCACCACCCCGGCCGCCACGCGAATGGCCAGGTCGACGGGTTCTGTCGGTCGCCCCGCCACCTGCACGAACGCCGCTCCGGGCCGGACTGACGCGACAATCCCAGACGCCATTTTCATGATCCTTCCGGGTTTGCTGGCACGCCGGGGCACGAAGGCGGCGATGGCGACCGCTGCGGCCTCGGCCAGTTCCTCGGCTACGACGGCGTGCAGGTCCATCGTGAAGGCGGCCGTGGAGTGGCCCAGGATCTCCGAGACGACCTCTCGCCGAAGTGGGTGACTTCCCCGGTTCGTGGTCATCAGGGCGGCCTGCGGTGGTGCAGCTCGCCCCATCTGACTTCCGGGTCAGCGCTCGGTCATAACAGCCAGCGAGTTGCTGCGCCTGTTGACGGCGACGTGCCTGGCGCCCACGGTCCGCTGGATGTCGCGGCGGCGCAGCCCTGGGTCTCGTCGTGGACGCGGCGGTGGCACTTCTCTCTGTCAGGACGCGCGCCGCACCGGTATCACGATCAGCAGGATGCCGCCGACTAGGAAGATGATGCCGCCGATCAGGAGGCCGGTCGCGATCCATGGCAGCGCGGGTAGCGTGGCGGCCACGTTGACCTGCATGTTCACCGGCCGTGAGCCGTCGGCGTTCATGGCGACCAGCATCCAGTCGCCGCTGCGCACCGCCCAGGTGAGGGTCTGGGTACCCGGCCCGGCCGCATGCGCGGTCCAGATGCCCGCCCGGCCCGGCGGGACCGCGGGCGCGGAACCCGAATGCTCGACGTAGGTGCCATGGTGATCGGTCGCGCCGCTGACCGTCGCGTAGTCCACGCCGGCCAGGTAGCGGGCCGCCGCGCTGGCCGGAGCGATGCCGATGAAGGCCGGGGTGGTGCCGCTGACCTGGGTGACGCGGATGCGCACCGTGCCGATGAGGCCGGACGCGGCGCCGTTGCCCAGATGCAGGCTGACCGTGTCGCTGGCGATTGCGTAGCCGGGGACGCTGTAGGTGGCGGTGGCGAGATCGGCGTAGCCGCCCTGCCGGCTGGTCTGCGCCCACAGCGCGACGCCGCTCGCGCCGAGCAGCCCGACCGAGCACAGGAACAGGATCGCGCCGGCGACCACGGCGATAATCCGGCCGGCCGTCCATCCGCCCTGCCTGGCGCGGCCGGGTGCCTGCGGGGACGGCTGGTGCGGATCGGGCACCTGCGCGGCAGCCATCGCGATCACCCCTTTGCCAGACGACGGTGGCACCTCAACCCTTTGCGCGTGCCCGCGGGCCGGCGAAGGGCCGAATGCCCCGCCCGCCAGGACGAAGGTCCTGCTGACCGGCCGAAGACTGCAGCTGCCGCCCGCGAGCGTCTTTGGCCGCGTTTATGACGCGCTGGTGGCGCTGGCCGCCAAGGAGCACGGGGCAGCCCTCGCGACCCGGGACGCGGGCACGCGGCACCTATGACGCAGTCGGCGTCGAGGTGATCGTCGTCACCTGACCGGACCGACGGTCTGTCGCAGGAATGCCTTCCGGATCTCGGTGACCGCGATGATCGACAGTGCCACGGCTGCGCAGAGAAGCCACTGATCTACGTCGAGCGCGGTGGTCTTCAGGATCGCCTGGCACGGCGCCAGGACGGTTGCCATGACGAGCAGGAAGAGGGACGCCCCGGTCGTCACGATGCACGTCCGGTCGGCGAACGTGCTGAGGGAGAACACCGACTCCCGCCGGTCCCTCGACTCGAGCGAGAAGAACAGGTTAAACAGCGAGAACACGACCACGCCCATGGTCCGCGCGATGGCGAGCGGGTGCGCCTGTTCCGCCCAGCTGACCACGCTCAGCGTGCCGATCGCCATCACCAGCCCGACGAAGACGAGCCAGCTGAGGACCCCCCCGGTCAGGATCGGCTGGCTGGGCGGCCGGGGTCGGCGTTCCATCAGCCCCTCGACAGGCCTGCTGTACCCGAGCCCGATGGACTGGATCGTCACGGTGGTGAAGGCCACCCACAAGACCTGCAGCGGAAGGAGCGGCTCGCCGTGGGCGATGTCGAAGATGCTGGCGCCAAGGAAGGTGATGATGAAGCCGAACATGCATCCCATCTCGAACCGGATGTACCGGACGAGGTTGTCATACAGCCCGCGGCCAATTTCCACCGCTTTGGTGATCGTGGAGAAGTTGTCGTCGGTCAGAACCATCACCGCGGCTTGTTTGGCCACCTCGGTCCCGGTCTCGCCCATCGCGATCCCGATGTCGGCCTTCTTCAGCGCGGGCGCGTCGTTGACGCCGTCGCCGGTCATGGCGACGATCTGGCCTTCGCGCTTGAGCATGTCCACTAGGCGGACCTTGTGCTCTGGAGTGACGCGGGCGATCACGCCGACATCGCTGATCGCCTCCACCGCCTCGTCATCGGTCATCGCGCCGAACTCCGCCCCGGTGATGACCTTGCCATCGATGCCAAGCTGGCGGGCGATCGCGGCCGCGGTAACCGCGTGATCACCGGTGATCATGCGGACCTCGATCCCGGCGGACTTCGCCTGCCCGACCGATGCTTTGGCACCGGGCCGCGGCGGGTCGACGATTCCGACGAGAGCCAGCAGTTCCAGATCGGTCACGAGCGGGAGCAGGTCAGCGCCCGGATCGAAGGCCGCCGGGTCGAAATCCCTGCGTGCGGTGGCCATGACCCGCAGGCCCTCTTCCGCGAACCGGTGGTTATCGGCCAGGTACCGCTCGCGGAGACGGCCGTCGAGCGGAACCGGGCCGGCGTCCGGATCCAGCACGGTGGCGGCCCGGGCCAGGAGCTGATCGGGCGCCCCCTTCACGAAGCAGCGGATCACCGCCTTCCCCGATTCATCGGTCATCTTGTGGAACGTCGCCATGAGCTTGTACTCGGCGTCGAAGGGGAGCTCGGCGATTCTCGGGTGTACCTTCCTGGTCAAGACGGCGTCGATGCCGCCTTTCGCGGCCAGCACGACCAGGGCTCCCTCGGTCGGGTCGCCGATCAGCTCGCCGTCGCTGAGCACCGCGTCAGAGGCGAGGACCATCGGCATCAGGAACTGGTCCAGCGGGATCTCCGCCTGTCCGGCGACGCGGTTGATGCGCCCGTGGGTCGAATAGCCCTTTCCCTCGACCGCATAGCGGTGCCCGGCGACGGTCATCTGGACCGCGGTCATCTGGTTCAGCGTGAGCGTCCCGGTCTTGTCGGTGTTGATCGCGGACGTGGACCCCAGCGTCTCGGTCGAAGGGAGCTGCTTCATGATGGCGCCGACCTTGGCCAGAGCCCGGGTGCCCCATGCCAGGATCGTCGTCACCACCAAGGGCAATTGCACCGGGACCGCCGCGATGGCGAAGGCGACCGCGGCGTTGAACACCGGGTTGAAGGTATAGCCGCGAGACAGGTTCACGGCCATCGACGCGATCAGCGCGACACCCGCGACCAGCAGGAGCTGTTTTGAGAGGTGGTCGAGCTGGCGGGTGAGCGGTGTCTTGACCGTCGGCTGCGCCTGGAGCATTCCCGAGATGTGGCCGACTTCGGTCGCCATCCCGGTCGCGGTGACCACGAACTCGCCCGTCCCGCGGGTGACAGAGGTGTTCATGTACACCATGTCGGTCCGGTCGCCCAGCGGCATGTCGGCTTCCGCGACCGGGGCCGTGCCCTTCGAGACCGGCAGGCTCTCCCCGGTCAGCTCGGACTCGGCGACCTCCAGCGTGGCCGCCCGGAGCAGCCTGCCGTCAGCCGGAACGACGTCACCCGCCTCGATCGAGACGATATCGCCGGGGACCAGCTGTTCAGCGGGGATCTCCGCCTCCTGGCCATCGCGCCGCACCCGGGCGGTTACGATCAACTTCCGCTGGAGCGCAGCGACGGCGCTCTCGGCCTCGCCCTCCTGCTGCAGGCCGAGAACCGCGTTGCCCAGCGTCAGCAGCATCAGCAGGATGCCGGTTCCCAGCTGCCTGAGGGGGAAGAGGCTGAGGACCCCGGCCGTGAGCAGGACGATCTGCATGGGGTCGGAGTACTGGCGGATGAACGCGCGCCAGCGAGGCTCTGCCCTGCCTGCGGCGAGCGCGTTGGGGCCGAACCGGTCGGCCCGCGACGCCGCTTCCGCCGAGCTCAGGCCGTGCCGTGGGTCTGTCTTCTCGGCTCGCAGTACCTCCTCGGCGCTAAGCGTGTGCCACGCGGCCTCTGGGGCCAGCGCCTGGCGTTCCGCCCCGGGCACATCGATCAGTCTGGTCTGCACGGGATACCCCTTCCCGGCGAGCTACGACCGAGACGACCCGAACCCCCTGCTGAGCGACGGGTGCGGGTGGCGGCGCCACCGATCCTCAAAGAAGTCGGCGGATACACCCGTCCAGTCTGCCGCTCGCGCCCTGGCTCGGCCAGGTTCCGATACGTGCAGCCTGCGATACGCGTGAGGTCCGTAGACGCTTGCTGACGGCCCGCCGCGCCGGCCGTCTGGTGGACGGCCGGGCGGCAGGTCCGGAATGGGAGCCACTGTTAACCGCGGATCGGACCAGGTCAACCTGCGGTCAAGGCTGCGGCGCGCTCCTTGCTGAGTTCCTCTGGTGCCGGGTCTGGTTTGCGCGCCAGGCTGCTGGGCCACCACATCCACCGGCCGATGTCCAGGTTGAGCGCGGTGACCAGCACGGATCGCACGACGATGGTGTCGAGCAGGATGCCGAACGCGACCGCGAAGCCAATCTCGGTCAGCTGTGTGGACGGGATCGTGGCGAGGACGGCGAACGTGCCGGCGAGCACGAAGCCGGCCGAGGTGATCACCCCGCCGGTGGCGGCGAGCCCGATGATCGCGCCGTGCCGGGCGTCGCGCTTGATCGCCTCCTCCCGGACCCGGGTCATCAGGAAGATGTTGTAGTCGATGCCCAGCGCGACCAGGAACACGAACACGAACAGCGGGAAGCTGGTATCCGCGCCGCCGAACCCGAACACGTGGTTGAAGAAGAACGCGCTGACCCCGAGGGCGGCGGCGAACGACAGCACCACCGTGGCGGTCAGGATCAGCGGCGCCACCAGCGCCCGCAACAGCAGCATGAGGATGATCAGCACCACCGCCAGGATCAGCGGGATGATGAGGTTACGGTCGTGCGCGGACGCGCGGGCTACGTCGAGGCTGACGGCCGTGGCGCCGCCGACCAGGGCGCTGGCGCCGGGGACGGCGTGCACCGCGGCCCGCACCCGGTCGATCGTGTCGTACGCGGCCTGGCCGTCCGGCGGCGCGGTCAGGGTCCCTTCCAGGTAGGCGTAGCCTCCCCGGACCGCTGGCGGCGTCACGGCGGCGATCCCTGGGGTATGGGCGAAGGCGGATCGCAGCGCGGCCGCCGCGCTTGGGTTGCCGATCACGATGACGGGCACGCCCGCGCCCGCGGGGAAATGCTCGGCGAGCACGGTCTCGCCGGTCACCGAATCGGGATGCCCGCGGAAGGACTGCGCGTTGGTCAGACCGCTGGCCTTCAGCCCGGTCAGGCCGAGCGCCAGCACGCCGAGGATCACGGCGGTGGTGATCCATACCGGCCGCGGCCGGGAGGCGATGCGCCAGCCGACCCGCGCCCACATCCCCCGGTGGGTCGGCTCGGCCGAGCCGTCGGTGGGCCGGTACGGCCAGAAGACCCCGCGGGGGAAGGTCACCAGCAGCGCGGGCAGCAAGGTGATCATGACGAACATGCCGACCGCGACGCCGATCGCCAGCACCGGCCCCAGGCTGCTGGTCGAGTTCAGGTCCGCGGCAGTCAGCGTCAGCAGCGCCACCACCACGGTGGCGGCGCTGGCGATGATCGCCGGGCCCGCGCGCAGCAGCGCGGTGGCCATCGCCGGGTGACGGCGGTCGTGGCGGCGCAGTTCCTCCCGGTACCGCGCGACGATCAGCAGCGCGTAGTCGGTGCTCGCGCCGAACACCAGCACGTCCAAGATGCCCCCGCTCAGCCCGGTGACCGTCAGGCCGGCATGCGCCGCCAGCAGGTAGATCACCGCCTGGGCGGTGATCAGCGCCACCCCGGAGGAGATCACCGGCAGCAGCCACAGCACCGGGCTCCGGTAGGTGATCAGCAAGATCACGATCACGACGGCCAAGGCCGAGTACAGCAGCGAGCCGCTGATGCTCTTGAACACGTTGTTGCTGTCGGCCGCCCCCCCCAGCGGGCCGGTGATGTGAGAGACCAGGCCGTCCGCGTTCGAGCTGGTGATCGCGCGGATCGCGTCGACGGCCTTGTTCGCGTCGGCATAGCCCTTCGAGCCCAGGTTGACCTGGAGGATGGTCTCGATGGCCTTGCCGTCCGCCGACACGATCGGGCCTGTCACATGGCCGGGTACGGCGCCGGGCACCCCGGCGAACCTGCGGGCGTCCGCGGCCGCCTTGGCCCGGTCCGCGGCGGTGATACCCGAGGCACGCACGTAGACGACGACCCCGGTGTAGACATTGGGTGACTGGAAGCGTGACTGCACGTCCAGGACCTTGGTCGACTCCGCGTTTCCGGGCAGCCAGTACTTCGCGTCGTTCTTCTCCGCACCCATGAGCTTCAACGACAGCGGGAAGGCCAGCACCAGCACCACCACCCAGAAGCCCACGACCACCCACTTGGTCCAGCTCCCGGCCGGGATCTCGGCGAGCTTTCTCATACCGTTCATCGATTCCCTCCGGTTCCTCTGGCGGTCAGCACCGCTCATCAGGCCCGCCGTCCCCGATGCCAGCCATCCGGCTGGTCTCATCCGGCACCGAGCTGAGCACGGCGATAACGCGTGCCAGCGGGAACTGCGCCATGTCATTGACGGCCCGGACCGCCTGCGGGCTAGCAGCCTCGAACAGGCAAAGGCACCTGCGCTCGCCCGGGGCGTAGATGCGCTGCACGTAGCGGATCTGGCTGCCCCGCCCGGCCTCGCGGCGGACGGCCTCATCCAATGCCCGGTGCACGCTGGCCAGCTGCGCCGGCGACAGCCCGCGCAGGTCATGCTCGACTAGGTAGAGCCGACGGTGTGTCTCATCAGCCACGGTCTCCTCGCCGACGCCGCGCGGGTCACAAGCGTTTAGCGCATGCCTTCTATTGAGAATGGCGATCGGCGGCCGGCCCGGCATCCGGGAATTCCCGGATGCCGCCACGTATTTTCAGCGGCTGGCCGGCTGACCAGGCGGCTATCTGCGCCCGGGTGCTGACGCCGAGCTTGTCCATGATGTGCTGCACGTGGGTCTCCACGGTCCGGGCGGAGATGACCAGCTCGGCCGCGATCTGGCTGTTAGACAGCCCCCGGGCCACCAGCACCGCCACATCCTGCTCCCGGCGCGTAAGTCGCCCGGGACGCGCGCCCGCCTGCGTGCCCTCCGATCGCGGCGTCGGCCGTGACGATTCGCCGAGGGCCAGAGCGATCGCGTCCGCCCGGCTCATCGCGGTCCCCTTTGCGAGCGCCGCCTGGCCCTCACTATCTGGCAAGGCTTCCCTGGCCGCGGCGAGCGCCGCATCGTGGTACCCGCGGAGCGCGGGTTGCAGTACGGCCGGAACGGCCGCCCATGCCGCGTCGGCCGCCCCCATCAGAGTGAGGGCCAGGACCGCCTGCTTGCGCGCGGCGGCGATCCAGGCCAGGGCGTTCAGGCACTCGGCGACCCCGACCGGGTCATCTATGACGCGCAGGCCGCGGAGCGAGTCGCACACCAGCGCCGCCGCCCCGTCAGGATCGCCCAGCAGCCAGGTCGCGACCGCGAGCCCCCACCGGGCGTAGCCCTGGTACCAGACATTGCCGGTGCGCTCGGCCAGCCGCGCGCACTCGCCGAACCGGGCCGCCGCCAGCTGCGATTCCCCGGAGCACAGGTGGATGAAGCCGAGCTGCGTCAGCGCCAGCGCCACCCCAATCTGGTCGGCCGACTGCTGATGCAGCCTCAGGGCGTTCTCCGCCATGACGTGCCCCTGATCGACATCCCCGAGATAGTACAGAACGTAGCCGAGCTGGCTCGATGCGTACGCGATTGACCGGACATCACCGGCGCCCGGGGCCGCCTCAAGCGTTGCCTCCAGCAGCGCGCGGGCGGCGGGGAGGTCACCCTGGACCAGCGCCAGGAAACCAGCGACCCACAGCGCCCGGGGCCGCACGCCGGCCGCCTTGTCCAGTTTCTCGAGCAAGGCGGCCAGGATACGGCGGCCCTCGGTGAGATGACCGTGGGTCTCCCAGTACCGCCACAGGTCACACGCCAGCTCGATCCCGGCCGCTACCTCCCGCGGCTCGGACAGGCAGAACGCCAGGGCGGCCCGCAGGTTCTCGTGCTCCTGATCGAGATGCCCGATCCATTCGGCCCGGCGGGGCCCGAACGCCTCCTGCTCTGCGGCCAGCGCCGCATACCAGTCGCGATGCCGGGCCCGGAACTCCCGCTCGCTGCCTTCGGCGCGGAGCTTACCCAGGCCGAACTCGCCGATGGTATCCAGCAGCCGGTACCGTGCCTTGCCGTCTCCCGCGCCCCGCATCAGGATCGACTTGGCCACCAGCCCGTCGACCAGGTCCACGACCAGCTCGGCGGTGATGTCGCCGGTGGCGCAGACCGCTTCAGCGGCGTCCAGGTCGAAGGACCCGGCGAACACCGAGACGCGGCGCCACATGGCCTGCTCGGCCTCGGTCAGCAGACCGTAACTCCACGCTAGCGCAGCGTGCAAAGTCCGGTGGTGCGGCGCATCCGCAGGACCGCCGCCAGACAGCAGGTCGAACCGTGAGTCCAGGCGGGCCAGGATCTGCCCTGGCGACAAGGACCGCAGCCGGACCGCGGCCAGCTCGACTGCCAGCGGGATCCCATCCAGAGCGCGGCACACACCGGCCACGGCCGCGCCGTTGCCGGCGTCCAGCGTGAACCCCGGCAGTACCGCGCCGGCCCGGTCCGCGAATAGCCGCACCGCCTCGAACCGCAGCAGTTCCTCCGGACTAGTTGGGCCATCCTCGGCCGGGATGGTCATGGGCGGCACCGTCACGGTGACTTCACCTGCGACCCCCAGCACATGCCGACTCGTCGCGATAATCCGCAGGGACGGGGAGGCGCGCAACAGCGCGTCCGCCATCACCGCGCACCCGTCCGCCAGGTGCTCGCACTGATCGAGCACCAGCAGCAGTTGTCTGCCCGCCAGGCGGTCCGACAGCGACGCCACCGCCCAGCGCGACGACTGGTCAGACAGCCCCAGCGATCGCGCCACCTCCGGTACCAGCAGCGCAGAATCCCGCAGTCTCCCCAGCTCGGCCAGCCACACGCCATCATCAAACGCCCGCCGCGCGCCCCACGCGGCCTGCACGGCCAGCCGGGTCTTGCCGATTCCTCCAGGACCAGTCAGCGTCACCATCCGGGCCGTGCCCAGCGCCCGTCGGACCAGAGCAAGTTCCGCCCGCCGCCCAACGAACTCAGTGAGCTCACCGCGCAGCCTGCCAGCCGGCTTCTCAGAACCCATCGCGCCATCTGTCAGCCGCCTCAGAACCGTGTAACACCTGAGCAACGCTAGGCGGAACAAGGTGCGGCCGGCAATGGCCCGCCGTCACGGGGAGCGCCATCACGGGCCGGGGGAGGCCCTTCCTGTGCCGCCGAGGCCCGCTCGCATGACGGGGCCGCTCGGATGCCGGACGAGGGCCACGGCGGCGTCGACGGTGAGGCCGAGTGCCGCCCCGCCCGCAATGTCCAGCGGGAGGTGAGCGCCCACGTAGATGCGAGAAAGGCCGACGAGCGGCGCGACGGCGGCGACGGCAGCGCGCCCGGACGGGCTGAGGCGCGGGAAGGCAGCCGCACCCAGGGCGACCGCCACGCCCGCGTGCCCGGACAGGTACCCGAGCCCGGAGGCCTCGCGGCCGCGGGTGCGGGTGCCGCTGATCAGTGTCGCTGGCCGCGGCCGGCGTACCATCTGCTTGACCAGCTTGGAGAGGGCCCATGTGCCCGTGCCGCCCGCGAGCAGGCGGCCCGCAAGCGCACGGTCGCGGGCCAGCAGCGCCACGCTGGCCGCCGCGGGCGCGGCACCGAGCGCTCCTAGCTGCATGATGACCCAGGCGGGACGGTAGAGCGAGTCGGGCAGGCCGTTGACGGCCCGGAACGCCCTGGCCTCGCGCTGCCCTACGCGGTTCCGCCGCGCCGACAATGCGGTGACCAGTACCGCTGCCGGGCCCAGGCCGAGCGTGAACCGGGGATCGGCCAGCAAGCGCAGGGGAGAGGGCCGCTGGGTGCGGGTGGACGGGGGCGAGCTCACCGGGACCCGCCGGGGCGGGGAGTGCTGGGACTGGCGCTGGGCACGCCGAACACGAGGTTCAGCACGCCCCCTATGACCATGCCCAGACCCGCTCCCGCGACGACGTCCAAGGGAAAGTGCGCACCGAGATACATACGCGACAGGCATACCGCGGCGGCCACGGCCCAGGGCAGGACGTTCCACCAGCCTTTCAGGTAGGGCGCCACTAAAGTGGCGATCGCAAAGATCACCATAGCGTGACCTGAGGGAAAGCTCAGCCCATGGGCTACGGCCTGGCCACGCAAGATTACGCCAGAAACTGTCTCCGCGGGCCGGTCACGCTGGACAACCGTCTTGGCCACGGACTCCAGCGATATCTTCAGCGGTAGCGCCACCGCCAGGGCAGCGGCCAGCCGCAGCTTCCGCAGCAGCGCGGCTGCGGCGGCCGCCAGCGGAATCGCCCCGATCGCTCCCGACAATTGCATGACCCACAGCGGCGCATACAGCCACCCAGGCCAGTGGTTGATCCGGCGGAACAGGGCCACGTCTGTACCCAGGACGAGCCGGTTCGCTACGAGCACCCCGCATACGACCACCACGCCGAGCCCGGCGGCGACCACAAGGACGTCGGCCCATCGCCGCTGGTACGTCCGGCCGTCCGGAGCCCGGAACCACCAGCGGGTCAGCCACGTGCCCAGCTTCCGTGCCCCGCCAGCCGTGTCAGCACCTGCCGGATGAACCGGCTCTCCGGCTGCATCTGTCGTCATCGTGGCCACCACACCCGCGGGGCAGGTTTCATCCTTCTGGGCAGAATAACGGTGCCGCCCGCCAACGGCTGGCCATACGTGCCGCCGAGCGGTCCAGGCCGAGGACGGCCGCGCCGTCCCCGGCGCCGACGGCGCGTACGGTCCTCGCCACCAGGGTCGCCGCATGGCATCCTGGCGACAGGACCGCGGGAGAATCGTGACGAAGCCGCCTGAAACCCACGTCGAAGCACCCGCGAAACGCGGGGACCGGCTTGTGCCGCCCGCACGCTACCGGCATCCGGGCGACGTGATCCGCCTGATCATCGCGGGGCTTGTACTCGCCGGAGCGCTGGGGGTCAGCGCCGCTACCCATGCCGCCTATGCCGGTGCAGGTGCTGTTGCCGTGCCCGCTGTCGCGCCTTCCACCGTGCCGGGCCGGGTGCTGACCGGCCTCGTGCAAGTGCTCTTCGCCGCGGCGGCCGCCACCGCGGTAGCTGTCACGTTGCGTTACCGCCGGTTCCGGCTGCTGGCCAGTCTGGCAGGCGGTGCCGTAGTGGCGAGCGCCGCGCTGATCTGGATCGTTCAGCTCGCGGGCGGGCCGCGTCCCCGTGCTCTCGCGGCGGGGGCCGGCCAATGGCCGTGGCTTACCGGCGCGTCGCTGACGGGCCCCGCGCTCCTTGCCGCCGCCGTGGCCGGTACGGTCACCGCCGCGCCGTGGCTCAGCCGTCCATGGCGGCGCACCGCCTGGACCGCGCTGTCGCTGGCCACAGCGGTGCGGCTGGTCACGGGCACGGCTTCGCCAGTGGAAGTGGTCGTGGCGCTCGCCGCCGGGGTCACGATCGGGGCCAGTGTGCTGGTCCTGTTCGGGGTGCCCGACCGGCGTATCGGCCCCGGCGGGATCGCGGCGGCCCTTGCGTCGGCGGGTCTGCCGGTCGCCTACGTCGAGCCAGCGGCGGTCGAGGCGAAGGGCTCGCGGCCCTTCATCGCGGCTACCGGGGACGGGGACCCGTTATTCATCAAGGTCCTCGGATCGGATCAGCGTGACGCCGACCTGCTGTACCGCGCCTACCGGTTCATCCGGCTGCGCGGCATTGGCGACACCCGGCCCGCGGCGTCGCTCATCCAGGCCGTCGAGCACCAGGCGCTCGCCGCGGTCATGGCGGAGCGGGCGGGGGTGGCAGTCCCCGCCGTCCGCCAGGTGATCAAGAGCGCTGAGGGGTCTGCGCTGCTGGTGATGGAGCGCGTGAACGGCAGTTCCCTCGACCGGATCCCCGCGCAAGGCGTCAGCGACCCGATGCTCCGGGAGCTGTGGACACAGGTGGACAGACTGCACGGGGCGAGGATCGCGCACCGCTCGCTGCGGGCCACCAACATCGTGGCTGACGGTACCGGCAGGCCCTGGATCGTCGACTTCAGCTTCTCCGAGCTGGATGCCACGCAGCGCCAGATGGCGCTCGACATCGCCGAGTTGCTGGCGTCGCTGGCCACCATCGCCGGTTCCGACAGGTCGGTGGCCAGCGCGGCCGCGGTCATCGGCCCCGACGGCATCGCGGCCGCGGTGCCGTTGCTGCAGCCGCTCGCGCTGTCCGTCGGCACCCGCCGCGCGATCGCCCGCCACGGCGGCCTGCTGACCCGGACCCGGGCGGCCGCCACGGCCGCGAGCGGGCGGGACGACCAGGAACTGGCCCGCATCCAGCGCGTCCGCCCGCGAACACTGCTGGCGATCACCGCCGCCGCGGGCGCGTTCTACTACCTGCTCCCTCAGCTAGCCAATGTGGGAAGCAGCTGGCGGGCCGTCCAGTCGGCCGACTGGACGTGGCTCCCGCTGATCATCGCCTTGTCGGTCGCGACCTACCTGGCCAGCGCGGTGGCACTCATGGGCGCGGTGCTGCAACGAATCCGGCTCTGGCCGACCGTGCTGGCTCAGGCCGCATCGTCGTTCGTCAACCGCGTTTCCCCGTCCAACGTCGGCGGGATGGCGCTGAACGCCAGGTTCCTGCAGAAATCCGGGGTGGAGGGCAGCGCGGGCGTCGCCGCCGTCGGGGTGAACAGTGTCGCCGGTGCCGTCGTCCATCTGATCTTGCTGGTGGTTTTCTTCATCTGGTCGGGCCGCGGGCTCACCAAAACGTTCAAGCTGCCGTCCAGCAGCAAGCTGCTGCTGATTCTGGCCGTCGTCGCGGCGCTCGTCGGCATCGTGCTGGCGACCCGCCCGGGCCGCCGGTTCGCCTCGGGAAAGCTGATCCCCGGGTTGCGGTCGGCGGCCGTCAGCCTCTGGCGGGTGGGGCAGGACCCTGTCCGGATGGTCATGCTGTTCGGGGGGTCTGCGCTGCTTACCCTGGCTTACATCGGCGCACTGGCCGCTTCGGTCGAGGCGTTCGGCGGCGGGCCGGGCATCGTCGTCATCGGCGCCGTGTACCTGGCTGCCGCCGCTCTGGCTGCCGCCGCCCCCTCACCCGGCGGCCTGGGTGCCATCGAGGCGGCCCTGGTCGCGGGCCTGGGCGGCGTCGGCATGCGGGCCGGACCCGCCGTTTCCGCCGTGCTACTGTACCGGCTGGCCACCTACTGGCTCCCCGTGCTGCCGGGCTGGCTGTCCTGGCGCGTGCTGCAGCGGCGGGAGTACGTATGAAACCACGCACGATATGCCGCGCGGCCTGCGCCGCGCTGGCCGTCGCGCTCGCGGCCTGTACGGCCTCGGGCGGACACGCCTCGTCCGCGGCCGGGACGCCAGCAGGCCGGCCCGGCCCGGTCATCTCGGTCGGGTCGTTCGATTTCCCCGAGAGTGTCCTACTCGCCGAGATCTACGGTGAGGCCCTCGCCGCGGACAAGTTCCCGGTGCGGATCCTGGCGAACCTTGGCCCCCGCGAGGTGGTGGATCCGGCACTGGTGGACGGCCTGGTCCAGCTGGTGCCCGAGTACGCGGGGTCGGCGCTGCAGTTTTTCAGCCTGGGAAAGCTGTCCGCCACGTCCGATGCCGCGGTGGCTAACCGGGCACTTGCGGCGTCGGTGGCGGCCCGCGGGCTGGTGGCGGCGCGCCCGGCTCCTGCGCAGGACGCCAACGCGATCGTGGTGACCACCGCGACCGCGGCCCGCTACCGGCTGCGGTCGATCGCCGACCTCGCCAGGGTGGCGCCGGGCCTGGTGTTCGGCGGCCCGCCCGAGTGCCCGGGACGTGCCTACTGCCTGGCGGGGCTGAAGCGGGTCTACGGGCTGCGTTTCCGGTCGTTCATCCCCCTCGACGCCGGGGGGCCGCTGACCCTGCAGGCCCTGGAGGCGGGGTACATCGGCGTCGCATTGCTGTTCACCACCGATCCGGGCATCCCGGCGCGGCATCTGGTCGTCCTGGCCGACGATCGCGGGCTGCAGCCGGCCGAGAGCATCACCCCGCTGGTGCGCCGGGATGTCATCGTCCGCTACGGCCCAGACCTGGCCGCGGCGCTCAACCGGGTGTCGGCCCTGCTGGATACCGGCACGCTGCGGTCCCTCAACGCTCGGGTTGCGCTGGCCGGGCAGGACCCCCGGTTGGTGGCCGGCAGCTGGCTGCGCGCGCATGGGCTGATACCGGCGGCGGGTGGCGTGCGTTGAGTGACGACACCGGGCGCGTGGCCGGCGGGGGCGGCGGGGATGGCCCGGCCACCTCGCCGCCGGGTCCGGCCGTCCGAAAGGCTGGCCGTCAGCGCCGCCCGACTGGCGCGCCGCCGCCGCTGCCGCATCGGATGACCCTCACCACGACGGCGTGGCTGGTCCTCGTGGTCGTGTTGGTCGCCGCTGCGTTCGTGGCCTCGCAGCACACGTCGTGGCTCCGGATCGATGACCGGGCCAGCACGTGGGTGCTGCGCCAGCTGGCGGGGATACGCACGCCGTGGCTGACCGATGTGGCCAACGGGATCGATGGGGCGGGCTCCGGCTGGGGGGTCACCGGGCTCGGCCTGGCTGTGGTCGCCCTGATCATGGTCTTCCGGCGCTGGCGGCACCTGCTGGTGTTCATGGGCAGCCTGTTCTTCCTGGAGATCGTCGGGAAGTGGATCTACCTAGGACTGTCCAGGCCACGCCCGTACGGCGTGCCGATCATCGGAAGCTGGGCGGGGTATGCCGGGGGGTCGCCCCCGGTGGCGGTCCTCGCGATCATCTTGATGGGCATCGTCTACTGCCTGGCCGTGCCGGGCCGCTCCCGGTTCTGGGCCAAGGCCGCGGTAGCTGCCGTGGTCGTCGTGTTCGGTCTCGCCCGTCTGTACCTCGGCGTCGATCACCCCGGCGATGTGCTGCTCGGCGCGGCGTTCGCCGTGGCGATCGCGGTCACCGCGTTCCGTTTCTTCACCCCGGACGAGGCGTTCCCCGTCGTGTACCGGCGCGGCCGCACGGCGCACGTTGATGTGACGGGCCGGCGGGGCGAGGCGATCCGCCGGGCCATGCGCGACCAGCTCGGGCTGGCCGTGACCGAGATCAAGCCGGTCGGCCTCGAGTCGTCGGCGGGCTCCACCCCGCTGCGGCTGCGGATCGAGGGCGGCCCCGATGAATTCCTGTTCGCCAAGCTCTACACCAAGGGCCACGTCCGCGCCGACCGCTGGTACAAGCTGGGGCGGACGATCCTGTACGGCTCCCTGGAGGACGAGTCTCCGTTCAAGACGGTGCGGCGCCTGGTCACCTACGAGGACTATGCTCTGCGCCTGCTGCAGGACATCGGGGTCATCACGGCCCGGCCCTACGGCATTGTCGAGATCACCCCCGAGCGTGAGTACATGCTCGTCACCGAGTTCTTCGTCGGCGCCGCCGAAATCGGCGAGGCCCATGTCGACGACGGGGTGATCGACCAGGGGCTGCTGCTGATCCGCAGGCTGTGGGACGCCGGGATCGCCCACCGCGATATCAAGCCGGGCAACCTGATGGTCCGCTCCGGGGAGCTGCTGCTGATCGACGTGGCCTTCGTGCAGGTGCGCCCGTCACCGTGGCGGCAGGCGGTCGACCTGGGCAACATGATGCTGGTCCTTGCGGTCCGCACTGACCCGCAGCGCGTGTACCGCCGGGCACTGGCCTGGTTCACCGAGGCCGATCTCGCCGAAGCGTTCGCCGCCACCCGCGGCGTCGCCAGCCCCACCCAGCTGCGCGCCTTCATGAAGCGGGACCCGCGCGACCTGCTCGGCGAATTCCGCGCCCTCGCCCCGCAGCGACCGCCGATCGCCCTGCAGCGCTGGAGTGCGCAGCGGATCGGGCTGGCGGCCGCGATACTCGCTATCACCCTCGTCGCCGCGTTGGCCGGGGTGCAGGCCTTCTTCCCGGTCGGAAATCTGGGCACTTCCGCCCCCAGCTGCGGCACCGGTCACTCGATGATCCTCAGCGCCCAGGCCGTCCCGTCGGCGGCCATGCTGCCTTGCGTCGCCGCGCTCCCATCGGGCTGGAGCATTGGCAGCGCGGACATCTCCAGCGGGAAGGTCAGCCTGACGCTGGACTCCGATCGCGCAGGGCCAGGAGCAATCACCGTAACCCTCACGGCGACCTGCGACACCTCGGACGCCCAGCAGATCCCATCCGACCAGGCCGGTACCCGGCGGTTCGAGCACCCTCTGAGCCTGGCACCCCAGTTCTCTGACCTTCGCATCTACACCTTCCCCGGTGGCTGCGCCACCTACCGGTTCAGCTTCGCGCCAGGCGCATCCCCCGTGCTGGCCGTCGCCGCCGGCAGCGCACTCTCCTTCCAGCCCCGGTCGGCGCTCGTCGATTCTGTCCGGCGCGCCGAGGGCCTTGCCTTGTGCGGGCGCGGTGCCGCATGCCCGGGATGAGCGTGCACAGCCCTCAGTGCACCCGCCTCAAGGACGCCGCCGGATCGGTGGAGGGCGGAGGGGAGCAGGATCACTTGAAGGGGTCCCGGGCGTTGCGGTGTGATGGGGGTTGCGGAATGAGGGCAGGTGGCACCCGTGACGCTAGTGAACGGGCTCGACGTGTACCAGATTGCCAGCCAGCAGGAACGTGAGATTGCCCGGTCGCGGTCCGTACCGCGCTGTTGCTCATGTCGTCGGCCTGAAGCGCGCTACAAAGTGTAAACTTTGACGTATGGCAAGCTATCCGTTGACAGCGGCTCGCACGCACCTGGGGGAGCTTGTTGCCCAGGCCCGGCATACCCACCGTGCTGTCACGATCACCGAGCATGGCAAGCCGGTCGTCGCACTCATCAACATCGATGACCTTGCGGACCTGGAGGATCGCGCAGCGCTGGCCGCGCATTTCGCTGAGAAGGCCGCTGGGCGCAGCGGAGTCAGCCTCGATGCGCTAGACGCCACACTTGATCGGATCGACGCGGAGACGGCAGAGAATCTTGAGTGAGCCTGACCGTCGTCTTTCGAGAATCGGCGCTCCGTACACTGGCCGACGTCCGCAAGGACGACAAGGAAGCGTTCGCCCGCATACGCCGTGCCATTGCCGGACTGGCTGATCAGCCCTACCCGGATGGCGCGATCGCCTGGGGCGGCACCGGTATTTACCGGCTGCACGCAGGTCAGGCCCGGATCTTGTACGAGGTCGACGTCGCGGCGTCGACCGTGTACATCATCAACGTCGGCCGCATCTCATGAATGATGGCCGTGCGGCGCGGTCTCGCGTCCGTGTGCTGGACCCGCCGTGCCCCGTGTACGCCGCGTGCGCCGGTCAACTGCCGGGAACGGCGGGGCGGAAAGCGTTACCCTCGCTTCCGTGAGTGGGACGGGCATCGAACGCAGGGTGGTGGCGGCCGCGGAAGAAGCGCTGGCCCAGCGCAAGTTCGTCACCGCCATCGACGTGTGCATCGGCATCGGCTGGCTGCACAGCCGCCACGTGGACAGCTGGCGGAACGGCCGCATGCCAGAGCTGGAGTCCTTCCTGCCCGTGCACGGAGAGAAGCTCGCCCGGCTCCCCGAGTACCTGCAGCGCTGGGCGCAAGCCAGCGGTCTGAAGCCGGTCGAGACGCCCTACGTGGCCGCCACCAGGGACCGGCGGCCGCTGCGCTTCACCGTCGCCGGCGACCCGGCGACGGAACGCGCCTGGCGGACACACTGGACCTCGCCGGCGATGTCCGCCCCGCAGCAGGAGCGCATGGCCGCGCCACCCGACCTGGTGGTCGTGCAGCCGGTCAAGGACTGGGTCTGCGCCGAGTGCGGCGGCACCGGGGATCTGCTGATCATGGACGATCACGGCCCGCTCTGCCTGACCTGCGCCGACCTGGACCACCTGGTCTTCCTCCCGGCGGGAGATCCGGCGCTCACACGAAGGTCGAAGAAGGCCAGCGGCCTGTCGGCGGTGGTCGTCCGGTGGAGCCGGGCGCGCAAGCGTTATGAGCGGCGCGGCCTCCTGGTCGAGGAACCGGCGCTCGAGCAGGCGGAGCAGGAATGCCTCGCCGACGAGGACGCCCGGATGCGGCGGCGCGAGCGGGACCGCGAGCGCCGGGCCTATGCGGACGTCGAGCTGCAGGCTCGTCTCGTGGCGGAGATCGCGCGGCTGTTCCCTCGCTGCCCGGCCAGCCGCGCCGAGGCGATCGCCCGGCACACCAGCCTCAGGGGCAGCGGCCGGGTAGGGCGTTCGGCGGCCGGCCGGTCGCTGGATGAGAAGGCGGTCACGCTGGCCGTGCTGGCGTCGGTGCGCCACGAGGACACCGCCTACGATTCCCTGCTGATGTCCGGCGTCCCGCGTGAGGTCGCCCGCGAGCAGATAACGACCGCCATCGAACGGGTTCTCGCAACCTGGGCCTGACCCTCGCTCAGATCCGGCCGACGCCCAGAAAAGGGGGCGCTCTCCTGTGCGAGAGTGCCCCGTGGCGTGTCCGTCCCGGCCGCCTGCTGGGGATGGTGGGTCTTACTTTACGACGGTGATGTACTGGCGGAGTCCGGTAGCGGCCGCCATCGAGATCTGGCCACCGGACGAGGCACCGACGTAGGCCCAGACCGTGTTGAAGGCGAGGCTCGGGGCACCGGGAGCGTTCCCGGGAATCAGGCCGAGCGGGGAGTTGGCCGGGATGGTCACGGTGTCGGTGACGAGGGCCGAGGCACCCGGGGCGAGTGACACCGATGACGGGCTGATCGCGTTGTGGATGTTGCTCGCGGGCTGCTTAGCCGGGCCGCCGCTGTACAGGCCGCCGGCGCCGCTGGATAGCAGGCTGATGGATTCGGTGCCGGTCCCGGTGTTGATGACCTTGAACGTCCAGGTCTGAGTCCCGCCCCGGGCGATGGTCGCGGTCATCCAGGTCCCGTTCACGTAGCCGGGCCCGGTTCCCTGTACGCCAACGCCGATCTGCGGGCCGGTCGTTGCGGAAGCCGCGGTGGCGGAGAGCCCGGCGAGGGTGAGGGCGGCGGCGGCAGCGGTGAGAATCCTGTTGGTCTTCATGGTTGTTCCTCCATTTAGGTGGCCCGCGGGCCGGGATTGCGACCGTCCTAGCTGCCGCTTGTTCGTAACCTCAGAATCGATCGCGGACGTAGCGGCGCGGATTGCTGCCGGTTGCCTCCCGGTTGCACTGCCGGACAGGCGTTGACGCGGTTTCGATGTCCCGGGATGGCCAGAGCGCCGAGGCCGAGGACCCCAACGGCGATGGGTGCTGCGAGTGCCTTACGCATGATGTTTCCCCGATTACAAAGTGTAGCTGTGCCTAAGTACGAAGAGTAATCAGGTCGTCGCGGCCTGCCAGCGGCGAGCCGTCACCAGCTGGGCTGGCCTAGCAGGGCATCTGATCTAGGCTGCGGATAGTTCGTCCGTTTGATGGGGCCGTCGCGCCAGCTTTGGGTGGATTCGCTGCCGGGCCTGAGACCACGCAGCGAAGCGCCCCGCCACCGGGGAGGTGGCGGGGCGCTTTACTGTTCGGGCTGGCCCGTTATCGGGTCACGTTCCCCTCAGCCGCGGCGTCCGCCGTACATGGCGGACGATCAGGACCACGACCGCGAGGAGGATGACGGCCGCGATGCCGGCCACCACCGGGACGATGGGGAACGACGTATGGGCCGCGGTCACCGGGGCACCACCGCCGAGGTTGAGCGTGACCTTCTCGGTTTTTGTGATCAATCCGCTGGTGAAGGTGAATGTCACCTGCCAGGGGCCGGCCGGGATCTTCGAGCTGAGCGCGAAGGTGGCCGGGTGGGCCTGGCCCGGGGCGAGGGTGTCGACCGACGCCGCCGGGAACGGGCCGTCCTGCAGGCCGCCCGGGCCTCCGGTCAGCTGGAGGGTACCCCGGACGTCGAGGGCGACGCCGCCGGTGTTGTGCACCGGGACGTGGACGATGGGGCTGCCGCCGGACGTGTGGCTGACGGTCGGTGTGCCCACGGTGAAGCTGGGCGCCGGGGCGCCGCCGGAGCCGATCGACAGGTAGAGGCGGATGCCGACCCGGCTGACGAGCAGGACGTTGCCCGAGCCCGTGGTGTCCTGCTCGGCCCAGATGACTCCATACTGACTGCCAGATGGCGCGTCGTGCGGCACGGCGATGGTCGCCGTGAGCGTCGCGGCGCCGTGCGGGGCCAGGTTCACCGTGGTCTGGCTGATCCGGACCCACGGCGTCATCTCGTTCTGGGCGTGCCCGGCGGCGAACTGGAAGCCGCCCTGGCCGATCGTGGCCGCGGCCGGGTAGACCGTCACGTGCAAAGGCCCGTTGCCCAGGTTACTGACCTGGAATTCCCGGTGGACCACCGTGCCCGGGGCCAGGTGGTCGATGATGTACAGGCTGGCCCGGGGGTCACCGGCCTCGCTGGCGGGCGCCTGCAGCAGCCGGATGCCGACCTTTCCCTGCGGGCCGGTCACCTGGCCGGCCGAGGGCGCTGGCGGGGCGGTGGTGGCCGCCTGGCTGACCGCCAGGCCCGCGCTCGCCGTCACGGCCAGGGTCAGGAAGGTGAGCGCGGTGAGGGCGCGCACGTGCCGGAGAATCATGAGGTCTCCCGTTCAGGTGACGGAGTGGGTGATCGTTCCGGTGCGGGGCCCGGTCACCACCGGGCGCGACGAGCCGCCCTCCTGTCGTGACGGGGACGATGCGGACGGGCCGCGGCGTGCGCACGGCTTCCCCTGGAAGTCGCATGGTCGGCAGGACACTGGCCCGGGACGCGTCTGCGGGGCGCCGCGGCCGATGGCCGTGGCGCCCCTGGGTGGCGTGGTTAGGCGACAGAGTGGGTGATCGTTCCGGTGTAGGTCCCGGCCACAGTCGAGGCCGGCGGCGTGACGGTGATCGTCGGAGCCCAGCTGACCGAGGAAATCCCGTCTTCGGCGGAGGCGCTGAATGCCGTCAGCGCGGTCTCGCCGCCGAGGGCGCCGGCCGTGCCAGGCGTGAAGGTGGCCACGCCGCTCGGACTGGCGGCAAGGCCGGGGGCATAGTTGACGTCGGCGGCGGGGATGGTCTCATCGGTGCTCGGGGTGCCGGTGCCGGTGGTGAAGTCCGAGGTCGTCACGCTGGCGGCCCACTGCCCTTGGTCCGGCGCGCGGTCGTCGGTCACCGTGACCGTGCCGAGTGGGGCCGACACGTGGGTGCCCGTCCCGACAGTCATCGCGCCCAGGTCGGCGGTGTCCGGCGTGCTGATGCTGAGCGGGCCGGCGCTGACCCCGAACGTTGTGCCTGTCGGGCCGGTGTCGGCCTGGGCGGCGACCGGGATGGCCAGGGCGGCGAGGCCGAGGACCCCGGCGACGATCGGTGCTGCGAGTGCCTTGCGCATGCTGTTCCCCCGATTACTAACTGTAGCTGCTTCCTTACAATTCGAAGAGTAGGCAAGCCGTCGCGATCTGCCGGCGGCCGAACGTCACCGGCTGGACTGGCCTAGGGCCTGGATGCCGACATACCAGCAGATCAGGCCCCGAGCAGCCATCAATGAATCATGCTGGACTCCACGATGGTCCGGCCGTTACCGGGGCGGCTGAGGGCGTCGAAGGCCTGCTCGATCAGGCCGGGCAGTGTAGCCAGCCGGTTGAGGGGTAGCCGCGTTATCTGGTGCAAGAGGGAGACGTAGGCTCAATTGATGCTGGCCGACTCGTACGGGCGCGTCGCGACCGATTTGCGCGTGTCGCTGACCGACCGCTGCAACCTGCGGTGTGCCTACTGCATGCCCGCCGAGGGTCTTGACTGGCTGCCCAAGCCCGAGCTGCTCACCGACAACGAGGTCGTCCGGCTGATCCGGGTCGGCACCGAGCGGCTCGGTATCAGGGAGATCCGGTTCACCGGCGGGGAGCCGCTGCTGCGCCGCGGCCTGGCCAGCATCGTCGCCCGCACGGCCGAACTGCGGCCGCGCCCGGAAATGTCGATCACCACCAACGGCATCGGGCTGGCCCGGATGGCGGGCCCGCTCCGGGACGCCGGCCTGGACCGGATCAACGTCTCGCTCGACACGCTCCGCCCCGAGGCGTTCCGGGAACTGGCCCGGCGGGACCGGCTGCCCGAGGTGCTGGACGGCATGGCCGAGGCGGCGGCGGCCGGGCTGGCCCCGGTCAAGGTCAACAGCGTGCTGATGCGCGGCATCAACGACGGCGAGGCCCGTGACCTGCTGCGGTTCTGCCTGGCCCACGGGTACGAGCTGCGGTTCATCGAGCAGATGCCGCTGGACGCGCAGCACGGCTGGCGGCGGTCCAACATGATCGCCGCCGAGGAGATCCTGGCCGCGCTCAGCCAGGAGTTCGTGCTCAAGCCCGACGATCCCGGGGATCGCGGCTCCGCCCCGGCGGAAACGTTCCTGGTCGACGGCGGCCCGGCCCGGGTCGGCGTGATCGGCTCGGTGACCAGGCCGTTCTGCGGGGCCTGCGACCGGGTACGGCTCACCGCCGACGGCCAGGTCCGCAACTGCCTGTTCGCCCGGGCAGAAAGCGACCTGCGCGGGCCGTTGCGCGCCGGGGCCAGCGACGAGGAATTGGCGGGCATCTGGCGCCGCGCCGTCGCGGCCAAGCTGCCGGGCCACGGCATCAACGACCCGACGTTCCTGCAGCCCGACCGGCCGATGTCGGCCATCGGCGGGTGAACCTCCCGTTCCGTTCGCCATGATCGTGCTGGCCGGCGGCCGGGCGGCGCGGCTCGGCGGGGCCGACAAGCCGGGCCTGGTGGTCGGCGGCCGTACCTTGCTCGCGGCGGTACTGGCGGCCGGGGCCGGCGCGGGCGCGCGGCCGGTCATCGTGGTCGGGCCGCAGGGCGGGCCGGGCTCCGGCGAACCCAGCGACCCGCGCGTCGTCCGGGAGGAACCGCCCGGCGCGGGCCCGGTCCCCGCGCTGCGCCGCGGGCTGGCGGAACTGGCGGAACTGGCGGCGCTGCCGGGGGAAGCCGGGGACGCGGGCGACGCAAGGGACGTAAGGGATGAAAGACACGCTAGGGACGCCAGGGATATGAGGGACGCGAGCGATGTGGGGGACGTGAGCGATGCCGGGGACGTGAGCGATGCCGGGGACGACAGTGACACAGGGGACACCGCGTGGGTCGCGGTGCTGGCCGCTGACCTTCCGTTCCTGCGCGCCGCGCACCTGCGGGCACTGCGGGCCGCCTCGGCGGGGCAGGACGGAGCGGTGCTCACCGACGACGGGGGGCGACCGCAGTGGCTGGCCGGGTGCTGGCGGGTCGCCGCGCTGCGCCGCGCCGTCGCCGGCTACCGGGGAGCGTCGCTGCACGGCCTGCTCAGCCCGCTGCATCCGGTCAGCGTCCGGATCGAGCCGGGGCCGGGGGAGCCGCCGCCGTGGCTGGACTGTGACACCGAGGCCGACCTGCGCCGCGCCCGCCAGTATCCGGCGCGCTAGCGACACCCCGACTTATGGGCAGACTTTTTGGGGCGGGCACATACTGCCGAAAAGTCTGCCCGTAAGCTGGGTATCCCCGCAAAGTTGGCAGGGCTGGGCGGGGCGTGTTTCAGGAGTGACTTATGAAAACACGGCCCAGGCGCGTTAGCGTGCGCCGCCGCCGGCCACGACGTTACGCAGCGGCTCACCGGCGGCGAAGCGGTGCACCTGCTGGCCGACGAACCGCGCCGCGAGCGGATAGAACGCCGCCGCGCCGCCGGCCACGTGCGGGGTGATGAGCACGCCCGGGTAGCCCCACAGCGGATGACCGGCCGGCAGCGGCTCCGGGTCGGTCACGTCCAGGGCGGCCCGCAGCCGGCCCGTCCCGGCCTCGGCCGTCATCGCCGCGGTGTCCAGGACCGGGCCGCGGCCGACGTTGACGACCAGGGCGCCGTCGGGCAGCAGCGCCAGCCGCCGCGCGTCCAGCAGCCCGCGGGTCTCCCCGGTCAGCGGGGTGACCAGGACCACCACGTCGGCGGATGGCAGCAGTTCGTCCAGGTCGGTGATCGCGTGCACGTTGTCGGCGGGCCGCGGGGTCCGCGCCACCCGGACGGGCTCGGCCTCGCAGGGGCGCAGCCGGGCATCCAGCGCCGCGCCGATCGACCCGTAACCGACGATCAGCACCCGGCAGCCGGCCAGGGAACGGGTGTGCGCGTGCTCCCAGCGGCGCGCGTCCTGGGCCCGCACCCAGCGGGGCAGTTCCCGCTGCGCGGCCAGGATCAGCCCGAGCGCGTGCTCGGCGGTGCTGGCGTCGTGCAGGCCGCGCGCGTTGCACAGCGTCGCCCCGGCGGGGATCGCGTCCAGCAGGTTGTCGTAACCGGCGGTGAGGGCCTGGATCACGCGGGCGCCCGGCATCCGCGGCAGCGGGTCGGTTCCGTACGGCCGGTCGTAGGGCACGGTGAAGAAGACCACGTCCCCAAGATCGTCAGGTCCTGGCTCATCGCCGCTGAAGACCTCCGCCCGCAGGCCCGCCGCCGCCAGTTCCCGGTCGTCGAGCTCGTCGAGGATCTCTTTCCATGGCACCAGCACCCGGCCGCTCACCCTGCGCCACTCCTTCCGGTCACCGCCCGCGTGTGACCATCCTCTCAGGCCCGCCGCCCGGCCCAGGTGGGGAGGCCGGGCCCGGCTCCCGGCGGCGGCCGGCGCCGGGATCCGCAGAGAAAATAGGTAGCGGGCCGGCCTGTACCGCGGGTTACGCTCCACGCACGAGCCGCCGCATCACGCCGCCAGGGCAGCCCGGCCGCGGTCACGAACCTGGCGGGGAAGAGGAGCCCGATGACCACCGCCGAATACGTCCCGGTCTCGTCCGAGGCGGAACTGCGCGACCTGCTGGGCAAGCCCGCGGCCCGGTCGGTGACCAAGGAACGTCCGCGGCTGCACCAGCGCGACCGGGAGTGGCTGGCCGCGTCGCCGTTCTGCCTCGTTGCCACCGCGGATGCTCATGGGAACTGCGACGTGTCCCCGAAGGGCGACCCGCCCGGCTTCACCCATGTCATCGACGACGCCACGATCGCCATCCCGGACCGGCCCGGCAACCGGCGCGCCGACGGGTTCCGCAACGTCCTCGCCAACCCGCACGCCGGGGTGATCTACCTGGTGCCCGGGCGCACCGAGACCCTCCGGATCAACGGGCGGGCCCGGCTGCTCCGCGACGCGCCGTTCTTCGACGACATGATCGTGAAGGGGCACCGGCCGCGGCTGGCCCTGCTCATCGAGATCGAGACGATCTTCTTTCATTGCCCGAAGGCGTTCATGCGGTCGGCGCTGTGGCGGCCGGACACGTGGCACCCGGACGCGCTGCCGCCGCACGCGGTCATCGTGAAGAGCGTCCAGGAGACGCCGGAGACCGTGGAAGAACTGCAGGCGTACTACGGGCCCGCATACGAGAAGCTGCTGTACTGAACGGGCCCGCCCGCCGGAAGTTGCGATGCGCAACGGGGCCGCCCGCCGGAAGTTGCGATGCGCAACGGGGCCGCCCGCCAGGAGTCGCGAGACGGAACGGGGCCGGCCGCCAGCACGTGCGACACGGAACGGCCTCGGCGCGCACATGATCATTTGCTCGCGCCGGGTCGGCGGATGAAACGGAGAATTCACCTCATCGGGCGATATTCCCCACGGTATGCTGCGCGGGTCCCGGGACCTCGGGACATCCGAGTGCGCAGCGGTGGGGGCTTCCATGAGCAACCAGTACGGCGAACCAGGTTCCGAGGACCAGCGGTCATACGGTCGCCACGCCGGCCAGCCCGGGTACGGAGGGCAGCAGGACAGCTACGGCCAGGGCGGCTACGGCCAGCAGGCATATGGGCGTCACGGCGGCCAGCCCGATTACGGGCAGCAGGGCGCTGGCCAGGGCGGCTACGGACGCCACGGCGGCCAGCCAGGTTACGGCCAGGGCCGCGGCCAGCAGGGCAGCTACAGCCAGAGTGGCCAAAGTGGCCAGCCCGGGTACGGAGGGCAGCAGGACAGCTACGGCCAGGGCGGCTACGGGCAGCAGGGCGGCGAGCCCGGTTACGGGCAGCAAGGGGGCCAGTCCGGCTACGGGCAGCGATCCTACGGCGAGGCCCCGGCCGGCGCCCCCTACGGACAGCCCGCGCAGGCATACAGCCAGCCGTACGGCGGGCCCCCGGCCGGATACCAGACCGGCCCCGTGGCCCAGCCGGGCGGTTACGCGTACGGCGCCCCGCCGTACGCGAGCTGGCTGACCCGCGTGGGCGCCTACATCATCGACGGAATCCCGGCCTGGATCCTGTTCGGCATCGGCGAGGCGCTGACCGTGCACGGCGCGGCCATCGGTGGCCTCCTGTTCCTGGCCGGGCTGGGCTGGATCGCCTACAACCGGTGGTTCCAGGGTGGACGCACCGGCCAGAGCCTGGGCAAGAAGGTCACCGACATCTGGCTGCTCGGCGAGGACACCGGGCAGCCCATCGGCGCCGGGATGGCGTTCGTCCGGGACGTCGCGCACATCGTGGACGCGATCATCTGCTACATCGGCTTCCTCTTCCCGCTCTGGGACGGCAAGAAGCAGACGCTGGCCGACAAGATGGTGCACACGATCGTGGTGCGGAACGACGGCCAGGACGGCTTCCCGCCGCAGGGCCATGACCAGCAGGGCTACGGCCAGCAGGGCTACGGCCAGCAGGGCTACGGCCAGCAGGGCTACGACCAGCAGGGCTACGGCCAGCAGGGCTACGACCAGCAGGGCTATGACCATAGCTACGGGCAGCAGCCGCCCGCCGGGTACGGCCCGCGGTAGCGGGCACAACCGTGCTGGCCCTGCCGCGCTGGGCAGCAGATCACCCGATGGTGCGGCACCGGATGGCCCGGCCGCTGTCCGGAGCGGTGGCGGCGGGGTCGGCGACCGCGTTCCTTTACCTGGTCAACCCGCACGCCCACCAGGTGTTCCTGCCGTGCCCCTTCCGCTTGCTCACGGGCGCGAGCTGCCCGTTCTGCGGGGGGCTCCGGATGGTGCACGACCTGGCGCACGGCCAGGCGGTGCAGGCCCTGCACGACAACGCACTCGCGATCCCGCTGCTGCTCGTGGCCGCGCTGGCGTGGCTGAACGCCGCGGTGGAGTGCTGGCGCGGCCGGCCCGTGGTCCGGCTGCCCCGGCCTGCCTGGCTATGGCCCGCGGTGACCGTGCTGCTCGTCGGCTGGACCGTGCTGCGGAACCTGCCGTTCGGCCCGTTCACCGCACTGCGTCCCTGAGCCGTCCGCGGGCGTCCCCGGGCGGCGGGGATCGCTGGATGGCGGCGGCCCGACGGTCAGCAGCGGCACCGGCGCGTGGTCGACCTGCAACGTGGTGTGGCTGATTCCCCACTCCCGGCTGAGCAACTCCTCCAGGTCGGCGCGGACCGCGTGGCAGTCCTCGCCGGGCGCGACGAGCACGTGCGCGGACGCGGCCGGAAGGTCCGACGTGATCTCCCAGACGTGCAGGTCATGGACCTCGGTAACGTTGGGCCGGGCCGCCAGGGCGGCGCCAATCTCCGCCGGGGCCAGCCCGGCCGGGGCCGCCTCCAGGAAGATCCGGCCGGAATCGGTGATCAGCCCCGCGCCGGCCCGCAGCATCAGCGCCACGACGATCAGCGAGGCGATGGCGTCGGCTCTGGTGAAACCGGTGAGCACGATGATCAAGCCGGCCACGGCCGTGGCCACGAACGCGAAGACGTCGGTCAGGATGTGCCGGAACGCGCCCTCCAGGTTGAGGCTGCGGTGCGAGCCCCGGCTGGCCCGGTTCAGCAGCATCGTCGCCACCGCGTTCACCGCCACCCCGGCCAGCGCGACACCGATGACGATCCCGCCGCTGACGGCGGGCGGGGTGATGAGCCGCCGGACCGCCTCGTAGCCCAGCCATGCGGCCAGCACCACCAGCGTGATCCCGTTGGCCTGGGCGGACAGGATCTCGGTCCGCTTCAGGCCGTAGGTGAAGTGACCGCCCGGCGGCCGCGCCGCCAGCCGCGTCGTGATCAGCACCAGGCCGATGGAGCCCGCGTCGGTGAGCATGTGCGCGGCGTCGGACAGCAGGGCCAGCGAGTGAGCCACCGCGCCCGCGACGACCTCGGCCACCATGAACGCGATGATCAGCCCGAGCGCGGCGCCCAGCCAGCGCGGGTCGGCGTCCGGGGCGGGCCCGTGCCGGTGCCCATGAGCGGGTGCGGCGTGCCCGTGAGCCGGCGCGCCGTGGGCATGGTCCTGCCGCCGCTGGCCCAGCATGTCAGAACCCACTGCTCATTCGCTCATGATACGTTCGGCGCCCCGGACCCCCACGGCCGCAGGATAACGCGCCGTTTGATAGACGTGGGATGCGGGCAACCGACCAGGAACGGGTGGCGTCGTGAGCGCGATGGACCGGTGGATCATGACCGTCAGCAGCGACCTGGGCGTCGACCCGGGCTCGGCCGACGTGCGGGCGATTCTCGACGTGGCCCGCGAGGTGGCGCACAACGTCGACCGGCCGGCCGCGCCGGTGACCGCGTACCTGATCGGGGTGGCCGTCGGCCGGGGCATGCCGCTGAAGCAGGCGGCCACGCGCGTCCACGCGCTGGCCGACGGGTGGGCGGGCCGCTCCGAGGAATCCTGACGCGCCCTGACGCGCCCCTGACGTGCCTCTGACAGGCCCCGGCCGGGCGACCTGCGGGGCCGATCCGCCGCCCCCGGCCACCGGGCTCAGACGTGGCCGGTCAGGCGCAGGCCGCACCACAGCGCGGCGGTGGCCGCGACCAGGCCGAGCGGCACGGTCGCCAGCCCCAGCCGGGTGAATTCGGCCAGGTCCACGTCGTGGTCGCGTTCGGCCAGCAGCCGCCGCCACAGCAGGGTGGCGAGCGAGCCCGCGTACGTGAGGTTCGGGCCGATGTTGACGCCGATCAGGATGGCCAGCACCGGGCCCGCGACGTGGCCCGGGTGCGTCCCGCCGCTGGTGACCGCGGCCAGCAGGAGCAGCACCGCGGGCAGGTTGTTCACCAGGTTCGCGGTGGCCGCCGCGATGACCGCGATGGCCAGCAGCGCGGGCAGCGAGGAGCCGTGCGGCAGCACCCGGGCGATCACCGTGCCCAGCCCGTTGCCGACCAGCGCCTGCACCACCAGGCCCAGGCACAGGACGAACAGCAGAAACGGGACCGCGGCGGCGCGCACGATACCGCCCACCGAGATGTCCCGGCGGCCCAGCGAGCGGACGGCGAGCAGCAGCGCCCCGCCGAACGCCGCCCACGCCGGGTTGATCCCGGCGAACGAGGTCAGGGTGAACCCGGCGAGCGTCGCCACCACCACGGCGAGCGGGTACAGCGGGACCCGGCCCGCGTCCCGGCCCTGGTCCTCCGGATCTTCCGGATTTCCTGAGTCTTCTGGGTCCACCGGATCTACCGCGTCCACTGGGATAGTCGGGAGCGCTGGGGCCGACGGGTCTGTCAGGGTCGCCGGGTCCGCCGCGTCCGCCGGGGCCGCCGGGGCCGCCGCGCCCGCTGGGGACGCGGCCCGCGGTCCGGCGGCGAGATCGGCCCGGAAGAACACCCGGAACACCACGTACTCCACCGCGATGGCCACCAGCCACGGCAGCCCCATCGCGGCGGTGAAGCCGGTCAGGCTGAGCCCGCTGACCGCGAACGCCAGCAGGTTCGTCAGGTTCGACACGGGCAGCAGCAGCGACGCGGAGTTCGCCAGGTGCGTGCACGCGTACACGTACGGCTTGGGCGGCAGCCGCAGCCGCGCCGCGGTCTCGTGCACGACCGGCGTCAGCAGCACCACGGTCGTGTCCAGGCTGAGCACCGCGGTCGTCACGGACGCCAGCGCGAATGTCCCGGTCAGCAGCCGGACCGGCCGGTGCTGGCTCAACGTTGCCAGCCGGGCGCCCGCCGCGGTGAACAACCCCTCGGACTCGCACAACTGCCCGAGGACCAGGACCGCGGCGAGGAAACCCACCACCGGCAGCAGCCGCTGCGACTCGGCCCGCGCCGCCGTCAGCGGAAGCGCCCCGGTCACGATCACGACGACCGCGGCCGGTACCGCCACGGCGGCCTCCGGCAGCCAGCGGCGGCGCAGCACGGCAGCCGTGAGGATCGCGGCGAGCAGCACCGCGGCCAGCGCCTCGGCTCCGCCCCCTGTCAGGGCCGCACCCCCCAGCTCACGAGACGGGGCCGGGCCGCGGGAGGATCATCCCGCAATTATGGCGACGCCATGGCTGCCCGCCGTGCGCGGGGGACCGGCGGAGCTGGCAGGATGGCGGGGTGGGCTCGCTCATGCTGCTGGATACCGCTTCGCTCTATTACCGCGCCTTCTACGGGGTGCCGGACACCGTCACGGCCCCGGACGGGACGCCGGTCAACGCCGTGCGCGGGCTGCTGGACATGGTCGCCCGGCTGGTCCGCGGGCGCGGGCCGGACCGCCTGATCGCCTGCTGGGACGATGACTGGCGGCCCGCGTTCCGGGTGGCCGCGCTGCCGTCGTACAAGGCGCACCGGGTCGCGCAGGGTAACGAGGAGCAGACGCCGCCCGCCCTGATCCCGCAGGTCCCGATCATCCGGGACGTGCTGGACGCGACGGGGATCCCGGTGGCCGGCGCGAGCGGTTACGAGGCCGATGACGTGATCGCCACGCTCGCGGTCGCCGCCGACCAGCCGGTCGACGTGGTCACCGGGGACCGGGACCTGTTCCAGCTCGTCGACGACGAGCGCGGCGTGCGCATCATCTACACCGTCCGCGGGCTGACCAAGCTGGAGATCGTCGACGAGGGCGCGGTGACCGCGCGGTACGGGATCCCGGGCCGCGCCTACGCCGACTTCGCGGCGCTGCGCGGAGACCCCAGTGACGGGCTGCCGGGGGTGCCCGGGGTGGGGGAGAAGACCGCCGCGGCGCTGGTGCGCGCGTTCGGCAGCCTCGCCGACATCATCGTGGCCGTGGACAAGGGGCACGGCGGCTTCCCGCCGGGCAGCCGGGCCAAGCTGGCCGCCGCCCGTGACTACCTCGACGTCGCCCCGGCGGTGGTGCGCACCGCCACCGATGTGCCGTTGCCGCCGGTCGCCGGGGACCTGCCGCTCCGCGTCGCCGATCCGGCCCGGCTGAAGGAACTCGATGACCGGTGGCGCCTCGGCTCGTCGCTGTCCCGTTTCGTCTCGGCCGTCACGGCTGAGTAACGCGGGCCGGTAACGCCCACGGCCAGTAGCCGCCAGCGGCCCCCGTTAATCTCGATGAAAGGTGGAGACGCGATGTCCGAGTCCGCCCTGTTCCCGGCCAGCCGGCTCGAGGACGCGGCCGCGCGGGTCCGGGCCTGCGGCCTTGACGCGCTGCTGCTGACCCCGGGCGCCGACCTGCGTTACATCACCGGCTACGACGCCAAGCAGCTCGAGCGCCTGACCTGCCTGGTGATCCCGGCCCGCGGTGAGCCGATGCTGGTCGTGCCGCGGCTGGAGCTCGCCGCGGCCCAGGCGTCGCCCGCGTCCGGCCTGGGCCTGGACATGGTTCCGTGGGAGGAGACCGAGGATCCGTACGCGCTGATCGCCCGGCGGCTGGGCCGGCCCGGCGTCGTCGGGCTCGCCGACCAGATGTGGGCCCTGATGGTGCTGCGGCTGCGGGACGCGCTGCCCGGGACCCGGCAGGTCCTGGCCAGCGCGGCGCTCCGGGACCTGCGGATGCGCAAGAGTCCCGCCGAGGTCGGCGCGCTGCGGGAGGCGGGGGCCGCGATCGACCGCGTGCACGCGCGGGTGCCCGGCTGGCTGAAGGCCGGCCGGACCGAACGCGAGGTGGGGACGCTGATCGCGGAGGCCATCCTGGCCGAGGGGCACGTCCAGGTCGACTTCGTCATCGTCGGCTCCGGCCCGAACGCGGCCAGCCCGCACCACGAGGTGTCCGACCGGGTGCTGCGCCCCGGGGATGCCGTCGTGGTGGACATCGGCGGGATGATGCCGTCCGGTTACCGTTCCGACTGCACCCGGACGTATGCGATCGGCGAGCCGCCCGCCGGCTTCCTGGCGTACTACCAGGTGCTGAAGGACGCGCAGGAGGCGGCGTGCGCGGTGGTCCGGCCCGGCGTGCGCGCCGAGACCGTCGACGCCGCGGCCCGCGAGCCGATCACCCGGGCCGGCTACGGGCCGGTGTTCATCCACCGCACCGGGCACGGCATTGGCCTGGAGTCACACGAAGACCCCTACATCGTGGCGGGCAACGCGGAGCCGCTCGCCCCGGGCATGGCGTTCTCGGTCGAGCCGGGCATCTACCCGGGCCCGGACGGGGCGCGGATCGAGGACATCGTGGTGTGCACCGAGGACGGCTTCGAGCGGCTGAACAACGTGACCCGTGAGCTGGTGCTGACCGACGGCTAGCCGGTCCCGTGCGCTGGGCGCTCCTGGAGGGATGGCTACCCCGGTCTTTCATCCCATCAGGAGGATGGAACTCGCCCCGCCACGAGATGGACTGGTGCCCTCGGCGGCGAGCGGAGGCATATGGGCCAGACGGTGAGATTCCAGGAGACTTTGCGCAGGCTCGCGATGATCGACGAAGGCTTCGTCGAGGACCAGGCCGGGCTCGGGCTCGGCCCGGCCGGGACATCGGTGCTGGATCCCAAGACCGCGGCGCTGCTGCAAGTAGCGGTGTCGGTGGCCATCGGGGCACCGGCGGTGTGCCTGCAATGGAACGCTTCCAGGGCGCTGGCGGCGGGCGCGACCGGGGACGAGATCGCCGACGTGCTGCTGGCGATCGCCCCGTTAGCCGGGCTCGGCCGGGTCGTCGCCGCCGCTCCCGGCGTGGCGACCGCACTGGGGTATGACATCGCGGCCGCGCTGGAGGAACCAGACGGTTACTGACGGCTCCTCAGCGGGTCACGTCGCCCTGCCAGCGACCGGCCGACGAGCATCCCACAGGCTGAGGATGAATGGCCCCAGCGGCAGGCAAGCGTGTCCAGGGCAGCGACCGCATAGGAGGCAGGCATGGCGGCGGGTGATCAGGCCGGTGATAACTGCATTGCTATCCTCCGGCGCCAGCCCATCCGCATCGCGGCGGGCCGCCCGGAAGGCGGCTATACCGGCTCGTTTGAGGTCATCTGCTTCGACTGCGGTGACGATCCCTGCCGGGATTACCGGGAGGTATCGCCGGAGCTTCAGCGGACACGCGGGCCCTACCCGATGGAGGCGGGCATTGCCGCCTATGCGGAGCACCTCGGGCTGGCGCAGCACCCACCGGGGCCCATCACGGATACTGGCTGACCCGCGTGGCGTCGCCGGTGGTCCGGGAGTCCCCGGCGCAGATGGCCCCGGCGGCTGGCGAAGGCGAGGGTCACCGCCGGGTTTATGTGCAGCCCCGACAGCGGGCCCCACGCGTAGATCATGGCCATCACCACCGCGCCGGGCGCGATCACCGCAGCGGTCCGGCTGATCGGCCCGCCGCCGACGTAATGATTGATCACTCCTGCCCCGGCCGCCACCGTCACCAGCACGAAGGTGCCCAGGAACTCGATGATCAGCCGGATCCACAGCGGCCGCGGCCGCAGGGTGTCTTCCTCGAACTGGATCAGGTACCGGCGTCTCAGCGACGCGGCATGGTCGGCGTCCATATCGGCGGTGGCGTCTGCCATGGCGCAGCCTCCATATTCTCCGTACTGGATGGGCGGACCTGGGTCCGGTCTCAGATCTCGGTGGCCGCCTCGGCTTTGCCGTCCTTGACGGCGGTCTGGAGCGCGGCGTAGTGGCGCTCGTTCTGGTCGGCGTAGGTTTCGGAGAAGTCGGCGACCGCCTGGTCGAACCGGTCAGACCCGTCGAGGTAGGCGGCGAGCGCGACGCGGTCACCGGAGCGGGCGTGCGCCCGGGCCAGAGTCCACCCGCACAAACCGGCGTAGACGGCCATCCCCGCCGGGACCATCAGCTCGATCGGCGCGGAGAACTTCCAGTCCTTCAGCTGGCGGACATAGAAGTCGCGGTCCACCCCATCGGGGCCTGCGGCGCGGGTCCAGCCCAGGAAGATGTCACTTTCGGCCTGCATCAGGTGCTGCCCGGCGACGACCCGCTCGGCCTGGTTGGTGTACTGGCTGCACCCGCAATGCTCCGCGAGGACGGACGGCTGGGCCTCTTTGGCCTGGCTCGCGGCCAGCCGCTTGACGTCCCACTCGAACGGGCCGGGCAGGGTCTCATCGACGTCGTTGACGTCGAAGACCAGGCGCCGCTCCGGCGAGGCGAACGCGCCAAAATTGGACAGGTGCGCGTCCCGCACAACTGCACCCGGAGCCCCGACGTGGGGGTCGTGGCCAGATCCGCCGCCTTGGCGGGGCGCATTGTCGGCCTTGACCTGATCTGAGGCTTCGGCAGATCATGGAGCGGCAGACCGTTGGGGGGCGCCACCGGATCATGGGCGTGAGCGACGTGCGTCAGCGGGACGGCCGGTCACAGCGTGCGGGCGGGTCAGCGTTCGACCTCGTCGCGTCCAAGCTCGGCCGTCCGCCGATACGGCCCGGGACCGTGCGTCGTTCGTCCCTGATCGACCGTCTGGCGGGGGACGGCCCGCGTCCGATCGTCTCGGTGGTCGCGCCGGCCGGCTACGGCAAAACCACGCTGCTGTCGCAGTGGGCCGAGCGTAACGGCCAGGCCTTCGCGTGGGTGTCGGTTGATGAAGCGGATAACGACGCGAAGGTCCTGCTCCGCTACGTCGCGGCAGCGCTTGATACGGTCGAGCCGATCGATGAGCGCGTGTTCGACGCGCTTGCCTCGCCGGTGAGTTCAGTGCCCGGCTCGGTTGTCCCCCGGCTGGGGTCGGCGTTTTCGTCGATGACCTCGCCGGTGGTGCTGGTCCTGGACGACGTGCACGTGCTGCACAACTCCGAATGCCGGGCCGCGCTGTCGGTACTGGCCGATCACGTGCCGGGCGGCTCGCGGCTGGCGCTGGCGGGCCGGGCCCAGCCGCCGCTGCGGATCGCGCGGCTGCGGGCCGAGGGCAAGATCCTAGAGATCGGCCCCGGCGACTTGTCGCTGACCTGCGATGAGGCGTCCGCTTTACTGCGCAACGTGGACCTCGCCCTGGCCGAGGAAGATGTGGCGGAGCTGCACCGGCGGACCGAGGGATGGCCGGCCGGCCTGTACCTGGCGGCTCTTTATCTCAGGGAGGGCGGCTCGTTCGCGAGCGCGGCGTTCTCCTTCGGAGGCGATGACCGGCTCGTCAGCGAGTACATGGAATCGGAGTTCCTGTCGCGGATCTCCCGCCAGCAACGGGCCTTCCTGACCCGGACCGCGGTCTTGGAGCGCATGTGCGGCCCGCTGTGCGAGGCGGTGCTGGATATGTGCGGATCGGCTACGATCCTGGCGGATCTGGCCCGGTCGAACTTGCTGCTGGTGCCGCTGGACCGGCGGGGGGAGTGGTACCGCTACCACCATCTGTTCCGCGACATGCTGCTGGCGGAACTGCATCGCTTGGAGCCCGGCCTGATGCCCGTCCTGCGCCGCCGCGCCGCCGGCTGGTGCTTGCGGAACGGCTGGCCCGAGGAAGCGCTGGAGTACTCCATGGCAGCCGGGGACGTCGATGGGGCCGCCCGGCTGGCGGGGCAGCTCGCGGTGCCGGCCTACCGGCAGGGCCGGGTCGCAACCATCCGGCGGTGGTTCGGGTGGCTGGAGGACCGGGGCGGGATCGCGGGACACCCGATGGCCGCGGTGCTGGCCTCGTTGTTTTCCGCGCTGACGGGGAGACCGGTGGAGGCCGAGCGGTGGGCCGATGCGGTCGATCGCTGGCAGTACAGGGACGGGGCCCGGCCCGATGACCCTTCGGCCGAGGGGTGGGCCGCCCTGCTCCGGGCCAGCTTGTGCCGGCGGGGGGCCGAACAGATGCGCGCCGACGCGGAGGAGGCCGTGCGCAGGTTCGCGGCGGGGGGCTTCGTGACGCCAGCCCCCGCGCTTCTGCAAGGGATCGCTCGTATCCTTTGCGGTGATCTCGATGGTGGCGATTTGTCCCTGGAGGATGCGGTCAGCGTCGGGGAGGAAGCCGACGCGCCCGATGATCTCGCGGTCGCGCTGTGCGAGCGATCGCTGGTGGCGATGGCACGCGGCCAGTGGGACCGGGCCGAGGCCCTTGTCGGCCAGGCACGTACCGTTTTGCGCCGGGCCGGGATCGAGGAGAGCTTCGCGACCCCCCTCATCTGCGCGCTGCGAGCCCGTGCCGTCATGCGCCGGGGAGATGTCCCGGCAGCGCGCCGGGAACTGCTCAGTGCCCAGCACCTGCGGCCTTTGCTGACCTACGCGCTTCCCTACCTCGCCGTCCAGGCCCGGATCGAGCTGGCTCGCGTCCACTTCGCGCTCACCGACCTCGCAGGTGCCCGGACGCTCATGTGTGAGGTCGATGACCTGCTCAGGCGCCGGCCCGGCCTCGGGATCCTGGCCGGGGAGGCCGAGGCGCTCCGGGCCCGGCTGGCCAGGGACCGCGGTGCAAGCGTCCCCGGCGCGTCGGCGCTGACCGCTGCCGAGCTGCGCCTGCTGCCGCTGCTGTCCACCCACCTGTCGTTTCCCCAGATCGCCGAGCAGATGGTCCTGTCCCGCTACACGATCAAGTCGCAGGCGATGTCGATCTACCGCAAGCTGGGGGCCTCCTCACGAAGCCAGGCAGTCGCCCGGTCTCGTGCGCTGGGGCTCCTGGAGGGATGACTACCCGGTCTTTCATCCCATCGGGGTGATGGAACTCGCCCCGGCACGAGGTGGACTGGTACCGACGGCGAGCGGAGGTGTATGGGCCAGGGCCCGCGCGCCGTTCTGGTCCCTGACGATCATCGCCATGGACGTGGTCGCGCTGTACGGGCTGTGCGCCTACGGCAGCCGCACCAATCTGGCAGCCGCCTAGGACCGCCATGCGCGACATCGGGGCCAGCGCCGATGGTGCGGGCGCTCATCGGAGCGGGGAAGCCCCGCGAGCCGCACGGGGACAACCCGCCGCGGCGGCACACCGACAAACATCGCGGCGCCCCGGTGGGTGCTGACCGGAAGGGGAGAGGATGAGTGAGCCGGATCGTACGAAGCTGCCGATTCGCAGGCCGCCGTTTGGGGGGGTGTGCAATAAGACGCTGGCGGGGTCGGAGCCAGACTGGGACCTGATCGGGCATCCCGAGCCCCCGCCGGGGGCCCCGAATGTGCTGCTGGTGCTGATCGATGACGCCGGGTTCGGTAACCCGGCCACGTTCGGCGGTCCTATCGACACCCCGAACTACACGCGGATGGCCGAGGAGGGGTTGCGGTACAACCGGTTCCACGTCACCGCGCTGTGCTCGCCGACCCGGGCCGCGCTGCTGACCGGGCGGAACAACCATGCGGTCGGTTTCGGTTCGGTCGGTGAGTTCTCCAGCGGTTTCCCGGGTTACACGGCGATGGTCCCCGGTGATTGCACCCCGTGGCCGAGGATCCTGGCGGAGAACGGGTACAGCACGGCGGCGTTCGGCAAGTGGCATCTGACCCCCGATGGCCAGCAGGGGCCGGCCGGGCCGTTCGGGCGGTGGCCGAACGGGTGGGGCTTTGACTACTTCTACGGCTTCCTGGGCGGTGACGCCGGGCAGTGGGACCCGTGCCTGGCCGAGAACCAGAAGATCATCGGCACCCCGGACGGGTTCTACGACAAGGAAAACCCGTACTACCTGCCCGATGCCATGGCCGACAAGACCATCGAGTGGCTGCACGGGGTCCGGGGGCAAGAGGCCCGCAAGCCGTTTTTCGTCTACTTCTCCACCGGGTGCAGCCACGCCCCGCACCACGTGGCCCAGCAGTGGGCGGATAAGTACCAGGGCAAGTTCGACCAGGGCTGGGACCGTCTTCGCGAGGAGATCTTCGCGAGGCAAAAAGCACTGGGCGTGATTCCCGCCGACGCGGAGCTGACCGCGCGGGACGCGGCGTTCCCCGCCTGGGATGAGGTCCCGGACAAACTCAAGGCCTACTACGCCCGCCAGATGGAGGTCTACGCCGGGTATTCAGAGAACGCCGACTACAACGTCGGCCGGGTCATCGACGCGATCGACGAGCTCGGCGAGCTGGATAACACGCTGATCATCTGGATCTGGGGGGATAACGGCGCCAGCATGGAGGGCACGATCACCGGCTCGTTCAACGAGATGACGATGCAGAACGGCATCCCGCTGACCGACGAGATGCAGCTCCAGCTGGCCGAACGATACGGTGGCATCGGCGCCTGGGGCGGCCAGATGATGGCTCCGCACTATGCCGCCGCGTGGGCGTGGGCCGGCAACACGCCGTTCCAGTGGGGCAAGCAGGTCGGCTCGCACCTGGGCGGGACCCGCAACCCGATGGTCATCCACTGGCCGTCGCGGATCACCGAGGGCGGCGCGCTGCGCTCGCACTTCACGCACGCCATCGACGTCGGGCCGACGATCCTGGACATCACCGGGATCCCCGCGCCCTCCCACGTTGACGGGATAGAGCAGGAGCCGTTCCACGGGGAAAGTTTCGCGGACTCCCTGACTGATGCGGCCGCGCCGGAACACCGCACCCAGCAGTACTTCGAGACCATCGGCAACCGGGCGATGTACTCCGGCGGCTGGTGGCTGGCCATGAAGACCGAGCGGATCCCGTGGGTGGTCACGCCTGAAGCGCTGCGGCCCTACGCGCCCGGGGTGTGGGACCCCGACGCCGGGCCCGCCGAGCTGTACTACCTGCCCGACGATTTCACCCAGGCCCACGACCTGGCCGCCGATCACCCTGGCAAGGTCGCCGAACTGAAGGAACTGTTCTGGGCGGAGGCGGAGAAATACAAGGTGCTCCCCCTGCTCGCCACCTTGTCCGCGTTCTTCGGCATCCTTCCGCCCCGGCCGGATGCGGTCCCGGTGGAGTACCGGGGCGATGTCCAGAACGTCATGTCGGGGATGATCCCCCGGATCTACAACCACTCCTACGCGATCAGCGCCAACCTGGTCGTCCCGGCGACGGGAGCCGAGGGCGTGATCGTGGCCGAGGCCGACCATCTGGGCGGATTCTCACTCTGGGTCCAGGACGGCAAGCTCACTCACACGTACTCGATGATGGGCGTGTTCATCTACCGGCAGCAGGCCGACGAACCGCTCCCGGCCGGCGAGGTGACCGTGCGGATGGAGTTCGCCGCCGATGCGGCCAAGCCCGCCACCGGCGGAGAGGTCACGCTTTACATCAACGACCGGCCCGTCGGCAAAGGCCGCATGGACCACACCGTCCCGATCCGCTTCTCCGCCTACGCGGGCATGGACATCGGCCGCGACAACGGCGGGGTCGTCGACCTCAGCTATGAGGACAAGAAGCCGTTCGCCTTCACCGGCACCGTCAAAAAGGTGACCTTCGACGTCAAGCCGCATCCATCCGCCCAGGACGAGGACGAGCTGCACACCGCCGCCCACCACGGGCATGCCGCACACGGGCTCTCGCAATAGGACAGGCCCGCAGCTTAGAGGAGGAACGGATGAAGTTCGATGACGAAACGACCGACGTGCTGATCGGCGGCTACCTGTCCAAGGATGCGGCCAAGGAGGACTACGAGGCGGTCCTGGCCAGCGGCGGCTACCTGCACGGCGCGGTGGTCGTCAGCAAAGACCTCCAGGGCGACTTGTCCGTCGAGCAGACCGACCACATGGTCCGCGAGGGCGCGGCGGGCCTGGGCGCGGTCGGGTTCGCGGTCGGGTTGTTCGCGCCGCCGCTGCTGGCCGCGACCGCGGTCGGGGCGGTGATCGGCGCCGGGGCGGGCAAACTGCTGCACCACAGGACCGCCAGCAAGCTGGAAGAGCAGGCCGGGGCCACCATCCCGGTCGGCGGCGCCGGCCTGATCGTCGCCTACCCGCACTCGGCAGCTGCCAAGGTCGAGCCCGCCGTGACCCGCGCCATCCAGAAAGCCGTCGGCGAGGCCGAAGGCCACCACGTGAAAGCCCTGAAGGGCGCCATCGCCGACGCGCAGCAGAAGATGACCGAAAGCGGCGCCTGACGCTGGCTGGAGGGCCGTGCTGTCACCGGCAGCCGGGTCACGGAACAGACGGCAGGCTGGGTGCGGGTACGGATCGCGTATGTCCGTGGCACGTGCCCGTACGCCTGCCGTGCCCGCTCGTCATGATGGACGTGACCAGGCAGGTAGTGACCGTGGTGCCGGGACCGGCGAATACAGCGCGCCCAAGGTTTGGGCGCGTCTGTCCAACCGCTGAGACAGGCATGACATGCATCGCATGGCCGTTGGCTCAGCGCTCCGGGGGATTGTCGCCCCGGCCCTGCTGTTCGGCCAGGAACTGCTCGAACTGGGCGGCGATCTCGTCGGCGGTGGGCATTTCGCCGCCGTCGAGCAGGCTGTCCTCCGCGTCGGGGGCCGTCCCGGATTCGGCGAGCGCGTCGTACTGCCGTTCCAGCGCGGTAACCAGCTCGGCGACCTCGGCCGACTCCGCCACCTGGCGGTTGATCTCGGAGTTCGTCGTCTCCGCAGCTCGGCGGAGCGCGTCACTGGGCAGGTCCAGGCCGGTCACGGCGCTGATCTTGTCCAGCAGGGTCACGGCAGCCTCGGGGTAGACGGCCTGCGCGAGATAGTGCGGCACGTTCACCGCGAAGCCGAGCGCGTCCCGGCCCGCCTCGCCGAGGCGGAGTTCCACCAGCGCCGCGGCGCTGCCGGGAACCTGAAGCTTGTTGGGCATCTGCTGGATGCCATCGATGAGCTCCGGCCGCGTGCCGTGGCTGATCACGCCGAGCGGCCGGGTGTGCGGGACGCCCATCGGGATGCCGTGGAACCCGATCAGCGGGCCGCCGCCGAGCCGGCTGGACAGGGCCTGTATGGCCGCCGCGAACAGCTCCCACTCATGATCAGGTTCCGGCCCGGACAGCAGCAGGAACGGGGTGCCGGCCGAGTCGTGCATCAGCCGGACCGCGAGCTCGGGGCGCTCGTAGTCTTCCCAGTGATCGGTGGAGTACGTCATCATCGGCCGCCGGGACCGGTAGTCGAGGAGGCGGTCGATGTCGAATTGGGCGATCGTCTCGGCTGCACAGGCCTCCACCAGGTGCTCGGCCACCAGCCGCCCGGCCGCGCCGGCGTCCATGAAGCCCTCGAGGTGGTGAAGCATCGCCACGCCGTCCAGGTCCGGCACGTCCTCGCCCAGCTCGTATAGCTCTTCCGGATCCCGCTGCATGCTGAAATTCTCCCACCATTCGGCACCTGCCTGAGCCCTGCCGCTAATCGCAACAACACCGGGCCAGGTACCTTTCCATCCCGGCACCCTTCTGACGTGCAGGAGCCGGGAAGGCGGCTGCCTCCCCGGCTCCTGCACAAAGACCTGCCGGCGCAGGTTACGGCGGGCATACCGGCCCCGGCCTGGTGCTGGCCCCGGCGTCCGCCTCGATCTTCCGGCGCAGTTCTTCGGGGCTGTCCGCGACCAGAGCGCGGTTATCGTCCAGGCGCTTGGCGACCCATCCAGCCCGGGTGACCGCGAGGTCGTACGCCTGCCCGTGGCGGGAATCAAGATCGCGCAGCGCCGTAGCCCGTGCCGCCTTCATCATGATCGTCATTAGTGCGTTCCCTTGCGCCGGGTGGTAAGGTTTTCTGTTCTGCGGGCAGTGATGCGGGAGGCTGGCCGGAGCTGTTCCTAAAGAGGTTTCCGGCCGGGTGACCCGGGCCCCGGCGTCCTGGACGAGGGGGCCCTGGCCGCCAAGGCGGAACTGTCCCAGGACATCGACCAGGGCAAGGTCGTCCCCCCGTCCCCCCGGGCATCGCCGACACCGATCCGCAGCGCAGCGCGCCGTGACCGGCGCCGCGCTCACCAGCTGGAATGATCCCGCCAGGAATGAGGGTGGCCATGACGGAGACGACGCCGTTCACGATCGGGGCCGACGCTAGCTGTAGCGATGGGGCCTGCGGCAAGGTGAGCCGCGTGGTCGTTGACCCGGTCGCTCGCACGGTCACTCATCTCGTGGTCGAGCCCGGGTACTGGCATGGCCCCGGCCGGCTTGTACCGCTCGGCCTGGCCGACGCCACAGCGGGCGAGATCCGGCTCCGCTGCACCCTGGCCGACTTCGAGAAGCTCGATCCCGCCGAGGAGACGCAGTTCCTGCCCGGCACCCCCGGATACCCGGGCTATGACCCGGAACAGGTGCTCTCCATGCCCTACTACGGCATGGGCGGGAGCGGGACCTACGTCCCGCAGACCGTCACCTACAACGCCGTCCCCCTGGACGAGGTGGAGGTGCGCCGTGGCGAGCATGTCCATGCCACCGACGGCCACATCGGGAAAGTCCAGGGGCTGGTCATCGACCCTGACAGCCACCGCGTGACCCACGTGCTGCTCCAGGAGGGACACCTGTGGGGCCGCAAGGAAGTGGCTATCCCGATCGGCGCCGTGACGGGGGTCGACGACGGTATCCGGCTCAACATCACCAAGCAGCAGGTGCAGGACCTGCCGCCGGTGGACATCCATCACCCGAGTTGAACCAAGGATACCGGCGTCACGGTATCCGAACATACTCGAGACTCCGCAAAGGAGGGCGCAGAACGTGAGGGGCGGACTCAGAATTAGAACGGGGCAGCACTAATCAGGATCTGGTTGCCGTAAAGCTATTTTCGGTTACGCGGGATTAGGCATTAGTTTGCCAACTATTCAAATGCCGATGATAGCGCCCGGATGCAGTTCATGGCCACTGTCCCCGACATGCACGGCCCTGAAGGGGCCACTTCTTCTGGGCGAGGTCCGGGATGGGGCGTAGGGACCTTGGTCCTCTGGCTCGGCAAAAGTGACGGTCATAAGCTCATGGGCGAGCGGCCCGCACGGGTTAGGGGTACCCGCCTCTAGCCCGCAGGCGACCATTCCGTACCCATGTCCTCTGGGTCATGGCCGGGGTAGTTTCCGGGGTATGGCGGGGGTCCCGGTGCTGGGAACTATCACGTTTTGAGTCCCTTCGTCTCTGGTACGCGTGGCGTCCTGGCCGCCTGGCGTTCCAGCCCGCGACCGAAAGGAGTGGCAAATGTGCCGCTGGCTTGCTTACACGGGTTCGCCCATCCTGGTCAAAGATGTGCTCTACACTCCGGCCCATTCGCTGATCGACCAGAGTTTGCATTCCAAGCTCGGGGCCGAGACGACGAACGGCGATGGATTCGGCGTCGGCTGGTATGATGCCGCGCCGGCCCCCGGGGTCTTCCGCAGCATCGAGCCGGCGTGGAACGACCAGAACCTGCGCGAGCTCGCGGGCCACGTGACCTCGCCGCTGTTCTTCGCGCATATCCGCGCGGCGATCGGGTCAGCTGTTCAGCAGACGAACTGCCATCCGTTCCGCTACGGCCGCTGGCTGTTCATGCACAACGGGTTCATCGACGGGTTCGCGGCGATCAAACGCGACCTGGTGCTCGCGATCGACGAATCGCTGTATCCCGAGATCAAGGGGCAGGCGGACACCGAGGTCCTGTTTTACCTGGCGCTCACCTTCGGCCTGGAGGAAGATCCCCCGGCCGCTGTCGCGCGGGCCATCGGGTTCGTGGAGGCAGCCGGGCGGCAGCGCGGTGTCACCTACCCGTTCCAGGGCACGATCGCGACGTCTGACGGCGAGGACCTGTGGGTGTTTCGCTACTCCAGTGAGGGCAAATCACGGTCGCTGTTCTTCAGCCGCGACATCCGCGCGGTCAGGCAGCTGTATCCCGACCGGGAGATCCTGTCCGGGCTGTCCGACGACACGCGGCTCGTGGTCTCCGAACCCATCGGTGACCTGCCCGGCGCCTGGAACGAGATGCCCGAGGCCAGCTACGGAGTGGTCGGCAAGGGAGATGACCGGCTGCTGCCTTTCGTCGTGCAGCCCCCGCCGAAAGCCCTGTGACGGCCACAGAGCCGCACCCAGGGGGCCACCGTCCGGTAATCGTGGAAGAACGGGTGCGAAGCAGTAGTGGCGAAACACGAAGGCCCTGGGTTCAGCCGGCAGCGTCCGGAGTCGGTGGCCGTGGGGGTGGAAGAGGAGTTCCACACGGTCGACCTGAGGACGCGGCGGCTGACCGCGCAGGCCGACACTCTCATCCAGCGGCTGCCTGCTGACAGCTTCAGCTCAGAACTCCAGCGGTCCGTGCTGGAGGCTAATAGCCGCCCCTGGATCCGCCTGGCGGATCTCGCTGAGGACGTCGCGGCCCTGCGCCGGGCCGCCATCGCCACGGCGGAACCCCTCGGGCTGGGCGTCGTGGCCGCCGGCACGGTGCCCCTTGCCGATCCTGACGCGCTCAAGGTGACCTCGGATCCGCGTTATGAGAACATGCGGGGCGAGTACCGGATGCTGGTTCGTGAGCAATTGATCTGCGGCGCGCAGGTGCACGTCGATGTGCACGATCGGGACCTGGCCGTGGCTGTCGCGCACCGCGTGGCACCTTGGCTGCCGGCGCTGCTGGCGCTGTCGGCGAGCTCGCCCTTCTGGCTGGGGACGGACACCGGCTACGCCAGCTACCGCACCCTAATCTGGCGGCGCTGGCCGACGACGGGTGCCTTCGGCGGATTCGAGTCAGCCGCAGACTACGACCAGACCGTGGCCGACCTCGTGCGGTCCGAGGTCATCAGCGACCCCGGCATGATCTACTTCGATGTCCGGCCCTCGACCCGTCTGCCCACGGTGGAGCTGCGCATCTGCGACGCCTGCCCGCGTTTGGAAGACGTGGTCCTGCTGGCCGGGCTCTTCCGCGCGCTGGTGATACAGGAGTCCGACGCAGCGACCGCGGGCAGCCCGCCGATGCCCGTCGGCCCTGAACTGCTCGAGGCCGCGACGTGGCGGGCCGCTCAATCTGGCCTGGAGGGCAACCTCGTCGATCCGGCCACCGCCACCCCGGTGCCTGCTCACCAGCTCATCAGGCAGCTGCTGGCAGAACTCCGGCCCACACTGGAGTCGGTCGGTGACTGGGAGCTTGTCACCGAGCTCACGGAGTCGGCCCTCACCCGGGGCAGTTCGGCGTCGCGGCAGCGCGCGGTATCCGCCAGCGGCGGCCTTGAGGAGGTCGTCGACTCGCTGATGGCGGAAACCCGCGCCAGCACGGTTGCCTGACGCCTACCCGGACCGCTCGGTGGCCAGCCAGGGCGTGCTGCCGTGTGGTACGCCAGAACTCGTGCAGAGCATCTGACCTGGTCTTCTATCCTCGGTGCTCGCGCTCATTCGCGTCCGACCTGGCGACGTCCAGCCGCCGTGTGAGGCTGCAGCCGTTTCGCTACTGCTCCCTGCGCAGCACCGCCTCCGCCTCGATCTCGAGGTGGACGTTCTCGCTGGCCAGGCCCAGGATCGGCGGGTTGGTGCAGACGCCGTCGTCGATGACATCGCTGCACGTCCGAAGCTGTGCCGTACGCGGGCCGCCTCCTAGGGCCGTTCGTCCCGAAACCATGATGCCGGAGGCCCGCCCGATCGTCACGTGGGCACCCGGCGACGCGGCTTTCACGACACGGTGAAGGCAACGCTGGAGGCGGCCTGCCGCCTCCAGCACATCGACCCTCCGATGAGAGCCTGTCCAACCCGAAGTACACCGGGTCGTCCCCCCGGGGCTACACGGATACGGGCTCGGCGGCGGCGGGGTGCGCGTTCGGGTGGCCGATCGACAGGCCGCTGTCGGCGTCGAAGAACTGCAGGTTGGCGGTGTCGACGGCCAGCTCGATGCGCTGGTTCGGGCGGACCTTGGACCGGGCGGAGACCCGTGCGGTCCACAGCGACTTGCCGCCGACCAGGGCCGCGACGCTCTCGTTGTCCCCGCTGTCCCCGGTCGCTGCGTCCGTGATGCTGGCGTGCTCCACCGGCGGCGCGTCGATCGTGAAGATCACGTGGATCTCGCTGCCCAGTTCCTCGGTGACCCCGGCGGTCACCGGCATGCGGGCCCAGGTCGCGTCGGAGAGCGTGGCGTCCTCGAAGTCAGACGGCCGGATACCCAGGATGATCGTGCGGCCGAAATAGCTGTCCAGCCCCGGCTTGCCCTCGATGACCGCGGCGGGCACGGCCAGCTTGTACCCGGCGAAGGTGACCACCGGGCCGTCGTCGCGGGTGAGCTCGGCCGTGACGAAGTTCATCGCCGGGGAGCCGATGAAGCCGGCCACGAAAAGGTTCACCGGCGAATCGAACAGGTGCTGCGGCGTGTCGACCTGCTGGAGCCGGCCATCGCGCATGACGCAGACCCGGTGGCCCAGCGTCATGGCCTCAACCTGGTCGTGCGTCACGTAAATGGTGGTGACGCCGAGGCGCTCGTGCAACTGGTTGAGGGACGCGCGCATCGACACGCGCAGCTTGGCGTCGAGGTTGGACAGCGGCTCGTCCATCAGGAAGGCCTGCGGTTCGCGGACGATCGCGCGGCCCATCGCGACCCGCTGCCGCTGGCCGCCGGACAGGGCGGCCGGCTTGCGCTTGAGGTACTGGTCGAGGCCGAGCATCTTGGCCGCCTCGGTCACCCGGCGCTTGATCTCGTCCTTGGGCGTCTTGCGCAACTGCAGGCCGAAGGCGAGGTTCTGCTCGACCGTCATGTGCGGGTAGAGCGCGTAGTTCTGGAACACCATGGCGATGTCGCGGTCCTTGGGCGGCAGGTCGTTGACCACCCGGTCGCCGATCGTGATCGTGCCGGAGCTGATCTCCTCGAGCCCGGCGATCGAGCGCAGCGCGGTGGACTTCCCGCAGCCCGACGGGCCCACGAGGACCATGAACTCGCCGTCCTTGACTTCCAGTGACAGTCCGTCGATGGCCTTCACGCCGCCGGCGTAGACCTTGTCGATGTGATCGAGGACTATCTGGGCCATGATGCTCCCTCGCATAGTGGGCCGCGCAGGCCGGGCCCGTTCCATATGTCCTGGCCGGAAGCGTAACGTCGGCTTCGCCGACCGTTAAGATCACACCCGCCAATGTTACGATAGCGTAAAGATCGTGACCTGTTCGTTATAAAAACGACGGTAACGGAACCCGGTCGGACCGGCCAGATCCCCGGCAGCGCCCGGCGGCGCTACGGTGTCGGGGTGGAAGAGATCGACCGCACGATTATCTCGCTGCTCTCCGGGGACGGGCGGATGAGCTTCACGGAGCTGGCCAAGTGGACCGGGCTGTCCGTCTCCGCGGCGCACCAGCGCGTCCGGCGGCTGGAGCAGAGCGGGGTGATCAGGGGATACGCGGCGCTCTGCAACCCCGACGAGATCGGCCTCCCGCTGACCGCGTTCATCTCGATCAAGCCCTTCGACGCGGCCGCCCCGGACGACGTGCCGCAGCGGCTTGAGGCGATGACGGCGATCGAGGCGTGCCACAGCGTGGCCGGCGACGAGAACTACATCCTCAAGGTGCGGGTCGCCTCGCCGGTGGCGCTGGAAGATCTGCTGCATGAGATCCGGACCGTGGCCGGGGTCTCCACGCGGACCACCATCGTGCTCAGCACCCCCTACGAGAACCGCCCGCCCGGCATCTAGCCTCCCGGGCTCGGACCTGTCCTGGCGATCATGTGAAGGCCGGCCGTGATAGCCAGGGCCGCCAGTGCCCGGGGCTAGCTCGGGCTAGCTCCCGGCCTGGGCCCGGTCCCTGCCCCGTGCGTTCCCCGTGCCTCGCGCCCCGCGCTTCCCGTGCCCCGTGCGTTCCCCGTGCCTCGCGCTTCGCTCCTGCCCCAGGAGCCCCGTCCCACCCGCCACACCAATACCAGGCGAGGAGGTTGGGGAGCAAAGTCAGCGCTATTCACTGAATATGCTCCCCAACCTCCCGGTCCAGCTAGCTGGCTAGTCGCGGGCGCGCAGGCCGTCAAGGGTGAGGGACAGCAGCCGGTCGGCCTGGTCCGGGGTGCGCTCGGTTGCCACCACCACGCCGTGGACCAGCATCATCACGTCCATCGCGGTGAGATCGTCACGGACCGCCCCGGCCTGCTGGGCGCGCTCCAGCAGCCGCCCGGCGGTGTCCCGCATGATCTGGCTGCACGTGCTGATCACCTCGGAGTTCTGCCCCCGGGCCGCGATCAGCGCATGGGCCAGGCCACGCTTGGTGACCAGGTAACTGGCCAGCACGCGCAGCCAGCCCGCGAACGCGTCCCCGGCCGAGGGGGAGCCGGCGAGTTCCTCGCCTTGGGCGCAGACCGCGTTGACCTGGGTCCGGAACACGGCCTCCTGCAGGTCGAGCCGGGTGGGGAAGTGCCGGTAGAGCGTGCCGATCCCGACGCCGGCGCGGCGCGCGATGTCCTCCAGCGGAGCGTCGGCGCCGTTCTCGGCGAAGGCTGCGGTCGCCGCGGTGAGCAGCCGGTCATGACTGCGCCGGGCGTCCGCCCGCATGGGTGGCCGTCCGTCGTCCGCCCGCATGGGTGGCCGTCCGTCGTCCGCCCGCATGGGTGGCCGTCCGTCGCCCGCCCACGTAGGCGCCGCCGGGGCCTGGCCCAGTGCCTGGCTCGCGGCCCGGTCTGGCGCCTGCCCCGCGGCCTGGCCTGGGGCCGCGCCCGCGGCGGCCTGGCCCGGGGGCGCGCCCGCGGCGTGGCCCGCGCTGGCCGGCGGAACCGCGGCGGCGGGCTGAGCCGGGGTGGGCGTGTCGGTTTTCGTCATCGGCCTTCGCGATCGTCACAACAATTCGTTTGCCAAAACGGAGGGTGCCTCCGTATATTAACCGGAGTAGACCTCCGCTTCATCCCGAGCGTACCGCCTGGCCAGCGGAATCCCGGCGCGGATGTCGCGCATCCATGAACCTGACCACACAACGTGGAGGCACCTGTGTCTTCTTCCCCTGACGTCTCACCAGGGGCGCCGCCGGGCCGTGACGCACCGCGCCGCGGCTACGGCCACCGTGGCATCGCCCTGGTCATCCTGCTCTGCGCCCAGCTGATGGTCATCCTGGACGCCACGGTCGTGAACATCGCGCTGCCGGAGATCGAGCGCGGCCTGAACTTCAGCGCGACCAGCCTGTCCTGGGTCATGAACGGGTACACGCTCACCTTCGGCGGGCTGCTGCTGCTCGGCGGGCGGGCCGGTGACATCCTCGGCCGGCGGCGACTGTTCCTCACCGGCGTCAGCCTGTTCACCGTCGCGTCCCTGGCCGGCGGCCTGGCCACCTCGGCCGGGCTGCTGCTGGCGGCGCGCGCGGCGCAGGGCGTGGGCGGGGCGCTCGCCTCACCCGCCGTGCTCGCTCTCATCGTGGGCAGCTTCCCCGAGGGCCGCGAGCGGACCCGCGCCCTGGCCATCTACACCGGCGTCATCACCGGCGGCGCGTCGCTCGGCCTGGTCCTCGGCGGCGTCATCACCGAGTGGCTGTCGTGGCGCTGGGTGCTGTTCATCAACGTCCCCATCGGGCTGATCGCGCTGGTGGCGGCGCCCCGGTTCGTGTCCGAGACCCCGCGCCAGCCCGGACGGTTCGACGTGGCGGGCGCGCTGACCTCCACCCTCGGCATGGCCGCGCTCGTCTACGCGTTCATCAGGGCCGCCGCCAGCGGCTGGGGCGACGGGCTGGCGGCCGGCGCGTTCGCGCTGGCCGTGGTGCTGCTGGCCGCGTTCCTGCTGACCGAGACGCGTGCGCGGCAGCCGATCACGCCGCTGCGCCTGTTCGCTGACGCCAGCCGGTCCGGCTCTTATGCCGCGCGGCTGCTGCTGGTCGCCGGGATGATGGGGATGTTCTTCTTCCTGACCCAGTTCCTGCAGGACATCCTGGGGTTCAGCCCGCTGCGCGCCGGGATCGCGTTCCTGCCGATGACGGTCATGGTGTTCGGCGTGTCCCGGGCCGCGCCGCAGCTGATGACGCGGGCCGGCCCCCGGGCGATGATGATCGCCGGAATGGTGCCCGTCATCATCGGCATGGCGTGGCTGTCCCGCGTGTCGCCCGGCACTGGGTACTGGACCGGTGTCGTCGGTCCCATGGTGCTCCTCGGCGGCGGCATGGGAACCGTGTTCGTGCCGCTGACCACCGCCTCGCTGGCCGGGGTGCAGCCGGCCGACTCCGGCGCGGCCTCCAGCATGGTCAACGTGATGCAGCAGGTCGGCGGCGCGCTCGGGCTGGCCGTCCTGGTCGCGGTGTACGGCACGGCCACCCGGGACGCGGCCCGGCACCCGCTGCCGGGAGCCTCCGCGGCCCTGCAGGCGCACCACGTCCTCGCGCACGGCATGGCGACGGCGTTCCTGCTCGCCGCGATCCTGGACGCGGTGGCGCTGATCGTGATCATCACGCTGATCCGGACCCGCGCGCCGATGACGGCGCCGCCGCAGGCCGCCGAGGCGGAAGAGGAGGCTCTCGCCGCCTGACCCGGGGCTGTCATCGGGGCGATGGCTAAACGGACACTTTTCGGTAAATTCGGGATCTTTCGGTTCTAGTCGGGCGCGGCGTGCGTGCTACTGTCAAGCCGCACGTGTGGCCCGCAGGGGCGGCCATGACCGGGCGGACGCCGGGAGGAGCGGGCAACTGCCCGGAGAGGCCTCCTCCAGGTGCCGGCCGCGTGGCGGCCCCTGGCCAGTATCGGCCGGGCCTCAGCCCCGGCCGATGAACGGCATGTTCGTCGCCATGATCGTCATGAACTCGACGTTGGCGTCGAGCGGCAGGCCCGCCATCAGCAGCACGGCTTCGGTCACGTGCCGGGTTTCCATCAGGGGCTCGGCGCGGACCGAGCCGTCCGGCTGCGGCACCCCGGCACCGAACGTCCCCGTCATCTCCGTCGCCGCGTTGCCGATGTCGATCTGGCCGCACGCGATCCGGTAGGGCCGCCCCTCCAGCGATATCGCCTTGGTCAGGCCCGTGATGGCGTGCTTGCTGGCGGTGTAGGCCACCGCGAACGGCCGGGGGACGTGCGCCGACACCGATCCGTTGTTGATGATCCGGCCTCCCTGCGGGTCCTGGTTTTTCATCTGCCTGAACGCGGCCTGCGCGCACAGGAACGAGCCGGTGAGGTTGGTGTCGATCACGGCGTGCCACTGCTCCACCGGCATGCTGTCCAGCGGGCCGCCCTGGCCGAACGTGCCCGCGTTGTTGACCAGCACGTCGACCCGGCCCCACCGGGCCACTACCGCCGCGAACAGCTCCGCGACCGACGCGGCGGACCGCACGTCGGCCGGTACTGCCAGGGCCTCGCCCGCCGCCGGGAGCGCCGCGGCGCCGGTGGCGTCCAGCGACTCGGCGTGCCGTCCGGCCAGGGCCACGCGCTGACCGGCCCGCAGCATCGCGATCGCGATATCCCGGCCGATCCCGGAACCGGCCCCGGTGATCACCGCCACCGGGGGCGCGGCGGGCCTCACCGGGTGCCGCCCTCATCCGGACGCGCGGCCGGCCTCGCGGGGGTGCCGGCCCTCATGGGGTGACCGTCACCGGCACCGCCTCGGTGTACCGGACCCGGCCGAAGTACATCACCTTGACCAGCGCCCACCACTGGGTGCCGGGCCGGGCCGCGGCGGGGATCCCGGCGCGGAACCGGATCGTCGCGCGGCCACCCGGGGTGATCCGGAACCCCCGCGTCCAGGGAGCCAGCGATTCCCAGCTGCCAAACGACGAAACGAGCTGCGCTTCGCCGCGTATCTCCGACGCCAGCCCGCTGGCCAGCTCGACGGCCAGCTCAGCGGTGCCGCCGGGGGGCAGCCGCAGCTCCGGCGTCAGCACGGTCAGGCCGAGTTCGGCCGCCGTCGCCACCGCGCCCGCCTCGATCATCGGCAGCAGCTCATCCAGCGGCAGGTACAGGTCGGGCGCGCCAGGGCCGCCGGCCTGCAGCACGGCCGTGTCCTCGATCACCTGGCCGAGGTCGTCGGAGATCTGGGCGGCGATGACGTACCGCCCCGCCGGGGTGCCACGCCGGGCCCGGACCGTCACATCCCAGCCGGCGTAACCGCGGGCGGGCAGGTCATAGGCGGCGGCGCTGGCGGTGCCCGCGCCCGGGTCGCTGAAGTCGGCGGTCAGCTCCGGCGGGACGAGCAGCCGCAGCGTGCCGGCGGCCGGCTCGGGACCGCACGCCACCGTGACCCGCAGCGCCGCCGAGGCCTCCCCACCGTCCCCGCCCCGTCCGTCCCTGCCCGGGCCTTCGCCGCTGACCTGGGCGTCTCCGCTGACCTGGGCGTCCCCGCCGCCCGGGCCGCTGAGCGGCAGCCCGGTCAGGTGCGGCGAGATGTGCACCGCGACCGGCAGGTTCCCGGCCGGGGCCGGGCCCTTGCCGTGCAGCCAGTACCGCGTGTACACGGGCTGGGCGGGCTCCAGCAGGCCGCCCAGCGTCCCTTCCGGTACGGCCGTTTCGGCCAGCAGGTTCGTGCTCCCGCCCGGCACCGGCGGCTCGGTGTCCAGCGCGGTGGCCGGCCGCACGACCGGCTGGAGCACCACGGTCACGGTGCCGAACGGCGGCACGGCGACGACCACCTCTTCGGCCTGCACCGGCAGCGGCCCCAGGTCGCGCTCTTCCAGCAGGTCGGTCAGGTGCGCCGCCGCGACCCCGCCGCGCAGCCGGAGCTTCGCCCGGGCCGGCCGTCCCTCGGTCTCGCGCAGCCGGACGGTCAGCCCGCCGGCCGCGGCGGGCAGCCCGGGCCGGCCGCTGGCCAGCGGGTTCCCGTGCGGCTTCAGCGCGCACAGCACGACCGCGGGGTGATCAACGGAGACCAGGCTGACGCCCGGGGCGAGGGGCGCCGCCGGGCCGCCGCCCTCGCAGGTGATCAGGTCGTGGTTGTAGTCGGACGCGGCGGCGGTGAACCCGGCCGTCCGCCAGTCGCCGGTCCCCGCGGCCAGCGCGTATTCGTACGTGTGGCTCCAGTGCTGCCAGGCGAAGCTGCTGCCGTCCGGCGCGGCGCGCTTGTCGCCGTCGATCCACACCCCGGCCGGCCAGGAACTGCAGGCCCGCATCAGCGATAGGTGCAGCGTGCCGTCCGTGCTCACGGCGCAGCCGGGGGTGCCCCGGTTGAGCAGCGCCACGCAGTGGCCCGCCAGCGGCGCGTCACTGTCGGCCACCCGGTCGGCGATATCGGCGGCCGGCACCTCGACCACGGCGTCGGCCAGGTCCCCGGCCAGGGCGGCGACGGCCGCGGTCAGTGCGCCGGACGCGGCGCCGGCCACGACCAGCACCGGCAGGTCCGCGGCTCCCCGCAGGTCCGCGCTGGGCACGAACGTTTCCGCGCGGGACCTGGCGGCCGGCAGCCACAGCCGGGCGGGGCCGCCCGCTTCGAGCCGGGAGCCCAGCTCCTTGGCGTACGCCGAGCCGGCGGCGCCGAGTGCGGCCGCGGTGAACGGGTTGTCTTCGGGGCCGCCGAGCGTGATCCGCACGTCGGGCAGGTTGGAGTCGGCGTCGAGCGCGCCGTACCGGGGGCCGTCGCCGCGCGAGCAGGTGGCGGTGACCCCCGCCGCGGCCAGCGCCGCGATCAGCGCACGGACGGCCTCCCGGCTGGGCTCACCGGACACCGGGGTGATCACCTCGGCGACGCCGATCGCCTGGGTCAGCCGCGTGCCGCCCGGGCCGGTGAGCGCGACCCGGGCGGTGGAGCCCACGCCGAACCAGTCGTGCGCCGGGTTGTCCAGCGTGAACCAGTGCTCGGCGGTGTCGATGCCCGGATGGCCGAACGGCCGCCCGATGACCGCCGTCGCGGTCTGGTAGACCGGGAGGCCACCCGGCACGTCGGCGGGGAAGCGGACCCGCAGCAGCCGGTCTTCCCCGGCTGACCCGTCCACGTGGGTGCGGAACACGACCCGCTGCTCGCCGTCCCACAGCAGCGTCTCCTGCGTGACGGCCAGGCCGCCCAGCTCGAATTCCGCCACCAGCCGGGAACCGGCCGGGCAGCGTTCCGCCCGGACCCGCGCCGGCGCCCCGGCCGAGCCCCGGCCTGGTCCCTTCGGCGACAGATGCCAGGGGCCCTCACCCCAGTGCGGGTGGGACGGGTATTCCTCGGCCAGCACCATCTCGTTGCCGGGGCCGCGCAGCAGGTCCGTACCGGAGCGCTTGTCGGTGACGGCGAGCGTCCCGCCCCGCGCCGGGTCGGCGGTGACCAGGAACGTCTCGTTCTCGATCGAGGTAGTGGGGACCTGGGTCCAGCCGGACAGCCCGGGCTCGGCGTCGGCGAAGGCCCAGTAGGCGCGATACCCGACGGCCGGGACGTCGGTGGCGCGGAAGGTCAGCGTCACCTCGGCGAGCGAGCCGTCGGCGTGCCGCCGGACGCCCTCGGCGAGGGCGGGCAGCTCCGCCCCGGCCTGGTCCCGCACGGTGATCCGCCCGGAGCCCGGCTCGTCCAGGGTCAGCGTGAACCGGGCCATCCCGGACCGCGGCCGGGACAGCGTGTTGAACACGCACAGCGTCGTCTCCCAGCCCGGAATCCCCGCCTCACCGGCCGCGCCCGGCGCGCCCGCGAGGTGCCGCGCGGCCGCGGCCCGCGCCACGTCGCCTCGTTCCCAGGCTTCCCGCCAGCCCGCCAGCAGGTCCAGGTAGACCTGGTCGCCCTCGGTGCCGGTGATCGCGTCGTGGTGCGCGCCGTAGGCCAGCTGCCGCCAGGCCTTGTCGAGCGACTCGGCCGGATACGGCGCGCCGGCCAGCCACGCGAGCGTGGCCAGCCGCTCGCCGTCGAGGCAGGCGATCTCGGCGGCCCGCTGGGCCTGCTTGGTGTCGGTGTAGGAGACGTCCTTGCCGGTGTAGATGGGGTTCATGTCCCGGCTCTGCGGGGTGATCCACGCGCCGGCGCCCGCCGCGTCGGCCCGCACCGCCTCGAAGAAGTCGGCCGGTACCGCGGTCACGAACTTCGGCCAGACGTAACGGGCGTTCCAGTCCCGGTGGATGTCGGTGACCCAGCGCGGCGGGATCACGTGATCCGAGCCGACCGGCAGCATCACGTTGCGGGTCGCGGCGACCTCGGCGAGCAGCCGGAACTGGCTGTACGCCTCGGCCTCCGCCGACGCCAGGTCCGGCAGCCGCTGCATGCCCCACCCGGCGCCGTAATGGTTGGCCATGTACGCGGTGAGCAGGCCCCGGCCGTCCGGGGACATCCACTCGAACTCGCTGGCGAACTGCATGCGCCGGTTGCCGCCCTCGGCGCCGGACGGCCCCCACTGGTGGAACGGGCCGCGCGCCCACGAGGACGACGTCAGCCCGGCCGCCGCCATCAGCCCCGGGTACCCCGGGTCGTGCCCGAAAGCGTCCAGCATCCACGCGGTCCGCGGGTCCCCGCCCAGCACGTCGCGCTGGAAGCCGGCCCCGTAGACGGCGTTGCGGATCGTTGACTCGGCCCCGGTGAGGTTGGTGTTCGGCTCGTTGTAGGAGCCGCCGACGAGCTCGATACGGCCGTCGGCCATGAAGCGCCGCAGATCCGCGCGGTCCTCGGGGAAGACATCGAAGTGCGGCTTGAGGTAGTCGATCTCGGCCAGCACGAACTTGTAGTCCGCGTCCTCCCGCGCCTTGTCCAGGTGCAGCCTGACCAGCTCGAACGCGGTCCGCACCTCAGGCAGCGCACCGTCGGCGTCGGGCAGCAGCAGCCGCGACTCGGTGAACTGGCCCTGGGTGCCCCACCACACCGGGTCGTAGTGGAAGTGGCTGACCATCCACATGGTCCAGCCCGGCTCGGCCGCGGTCACTTCGGCGTCCAGATGCGCCAGGGGGCCGGAATGCACCGGGTGCCCGCCGGCCCGGCGGGCACCCGGCCGTGGCGCGGCGGCGGCGGCCGTGACCCGGCGGAGGCTGCCGGGCCGGCAGGGAGCGGCGAACTCCACCGGCACCTCGGCCGTCAGCGTGCCGCCTGGCTCCGGGGCGGTGACCCGGGCCGGCTCGGGGGTGTGCACGCCGGGCCCGTCCACCCGCACGTCGATAACGGTCTCGGCGCCGGTGACCAGACCGGGCTCGTCGTTGGCCAGGGTGACCTGGATGATCTGCAGCGGGCGCTGAGTGGAGCCGGCGAACAAATCGGTTGACGCAACGCCCGTAATCCGCATGTGCCCATGGTCGCATGCAGCGTGCCCCGGAGCGCGGGCACCGTCTCGAAAGTGATGTTTCGAGAATGCTTGTGGAAAGAACTCTTTCGAGAGTAATGTTTCGAAACATGAGTTCCGAAGAAGTCAGGCCCGTGAATTCGGCAGGCCGGGATCAGCGGCCCGGCGCGACGGCTCAGCCGGCTACGGCGGCCACCGCGACGGCTGCGCCCACCGCGCCGGAGGCTGACGCTGCGAAGGCCGCCACGGTGGAGGCCGCCATGGCGGACGGGGCAACGGAGACCGCCGTGACGCAGGCTGCCGCGGCGGACGGGGCGCCCGGCGCCGCCGGTGCGGCCGCGGACGTCAACGCCGGGCGACTGGAGCTGACCGACCCGGCGGTCATGCGGGCGCTGGCGCACCCGCTGCGCTGGGCGATCCTGGAGGCCCTCATGCACGCCGGCACGCTGACCGCCACGCAGGCGGGGGAGATGCTCGGCGAGACCCCGGCCAACTGCGCCTTCCATCTGCGCACGCTCGCCCGGTACGGGCTGGTGGAGGAGGCCGGCGGCGGCAAGGGGCGGGAGCGGCCCTGGCGCCGCGTCCACCGCGGGCTCAGCTTGAGCATGGCGCAGGACGACCCGCAGGCGTCCGCGGCGGCCGACGTGCTGGACGAGTTCTGGACCAGCCGGACGCTGGACCGCGCCCACCGCGCACTGCACCGCAAGCGGTCCTGGCCCGCGGAATGGCTGGCCAAGCTCGGCGAGAGCCAGATCATCACCTACCTCACGCCCGATGAGGCCGAGGAATTGCATGAGCAGTTCCTGGCCCTGCTGCAGCGTTTCCGCGCCCGGGCGGACGATCCGTCGGCACGCCCGGCCGGGTCGCTGCCGATCGAGTACCTCATCCTCAGCTATCCGATGCTCGACCTGGCGAGCCTGCCGGTGCCGCCGGACCCCGCGAGCGAACCCGCGCCCGCCGGTGACGACGGCCGGACGGACGCGGGCTGAGCCCCGCCCACTCCCTGGATCAGAAAGAAAAGGAGCTGCCATCATGCATCCGGACCTCATGTTGAGCCTCTGCCAGCAGCGGCAGCAGGAACTGGCCCGCCAGGCCGAGCGGCACCGCGTTCGGCGGCTGGCCCGCCGGCCCGGGTTCCGGCGGTGGAACGTGAGCTGGACGCGGCTGTCCCCGGGCGGCGCGCCCGGGACCGCGGGCCAGCCACGCTCCTCCTGGATGATCATCATCTCGCCGCCGGCCCGCCCGGCCCGGTGACCGGGCAGGCCGGATGCGGTCAGTGTGACCCGGCGGCCAGCCGTCCCGGCGACCCCGGCCGGGGTGCGGTCAGTGTGACCCGGTGGCCAGCCGTCCCGGCCGCCGGGTGCCGGTCAGCGCGACGAGCGCACCCAGCACCGCCACCCCGGTGATGACCGCCAGCGCGGGCCGGTAGGCGGCCAGGGTGGCCTGGGCCGTCGTCACGTGGCTCGCCCCGCCGGCGTCCACGACCGCGGTCACCACGGCCAGCACGATGGCCCCGCCGATCTGGAACGACGTCTGGAACAGGCTGGCGGCCAGGCCCTGCTCCCGGTCCGCCACCCCGGCCGTCGCGGCCAGGCTCAGCGCCGAGAACCCCAGGCCGAAGGCGATCCCCACGCCGACCACGGCGGGCAGGATGACCGCCGGGTAGTCGGGCCTGACGCCGACCCGCAGGAACGAGACGTACCCCGCCACCAGGCAGGCGAAGGCGATGATCGTGATGGGCGCCGGCCCGAACCGCCCGATCATCTGGCCCATCCCGGTCGACAGGATCGCGACGACCACGCCGGCCGGCAGGAAGGCCAGCGCCGTCGACATCGCTGACCACCCGGCCAGGCTCTGCAGGTACTGGGTGAGCAGGAACTGGAACGCGATGTAGGAGCCAAACAGGGTCAGCGCGCCCAGGTTGGCGCGGGTCAGCGGGCCGGAGCGGAAGATGCCGAGGCGGACCAGCGGATCCCGGCTGCGGTGCTCGATGGCCACGAACCCCGCGAGCAGGGCGGCAATCACCGCGAACGACCCGATGGTGCGCACGGACAGCCACCCGGCCTGCTGGGCCGAGACCACGGTGTAGACGAGCAGCAGCATGGCGGCGGTCACGGTTACGCCGCCGGGCACGTCGAAGTGCCGGCCCCTGCGGTCGGCGCGCTCGCCGCGCGGGATCAGGGGGATCGCCGCGATCAGGGTGATCAGCGCGACCGGCGCCGGCAGCAGCAGCGTCCACCGCCAGCTGACCTCGGTCAGCAGGCCGGACAGCACGAGGCCGAGCGAGAAACCGCTGGCCCCGAAGGCGGAGTAGATGCTGATCGCCCGGTTGCGCATCGAACCCTCGGGGAAGTTCGTGGTCAGCAGGGACAGCCCCGCCGGCGCGGTCACCGCCGCGGCCATGCCCTTGACGAACCGCGCGCCGATCAGCAGCCCGGCCCCGCTGACGATCCCGCCGAGCAGGGACGCCCCCGCGAACAGCGCCAGCGCCACCAGGAAGACGCGGCGCCGGCCCAGCAGGTCCGCGGCGCGCCCGCCGAGCAGCAGCAGCCCGCCGTACCCGAGCACGTAGGCGCTGACGATCCACTGCAGCGACGACGTGGTCAGGTGCAGGTCGGTGCGGATGACCGGGAGGGCGACGCCGATCATGGACACGTCCAGCGCGTCCAGGAACAGTGCGCCGCACAGGACGAGCAGGATGGCCCACTGCCGCGCGCCCCACGCCGGGCTCGTCGCCGGCGGGCTGAGCGGCCGGCGCGCAGGCGGCGCCACCGGCACGCTCGCGCGCGGGCTGGCGGCCGGGCTCACCGGCGGGCTGGCGGCCGCGCTTACCGGCGCGCTCGCCGGCACGCTGACCGTCTGGCTCGCGGGTGGGCTGACCGGCCGGGGGACGGCCGCGGGGGCGGGGGCGGCCGGGGAATCCTGAAGGGATGAGCACGTCTCCATGGCCGCGACTATATGCATGCGCGTGCACTAGTTGCAAGCACATTTAATGTCCTTGCAACTTTTACGGCGGCGGGCTATCATGCCGCTGTGGACGTAACGGAGTCCGGGCCCCGGCCAGATCAGGCGACGCCGGATCAGGCCGCGCCGGACGAGGTGGTGAGCGTCTGGCGCGCCATCGCCGCCAGCCACGCGGCCGTGTGCTCGGCGCTGGAACGCGAGCTCGGTGAGCGGCACGGGCTGTGCGTGAGCGACTTCGAGGTCCTGGAGCGGCTCGCCGAGAGCGAGAACCGCCAGTTCCGGGCGCAGGAGCTGGCCGACGCGGTACACCTGAGCCAAAGCGCGCTGTCCCGCCTCATCAGCCGGCTGGAGAAGAGCGGGCTGGTCGAGCGGTGCATGTGCGACATGGACCGGCGCGGCATCTACGTGACGCTGACCGAAGCCGGGCGGCAACGGCACGCCGAGGCGGCCCCCACGCACCGGGACGTGCTGGCCGGGGTGCTGTCCGGCCCGCTGCTGACCATGGCCCGCGAAGGCCGCGGCCCTCATGCCTGACCGGCCGGCCACGCTGCGGGATGTCGCCGCCGCCGCCGCCGTGCACCCGGCGACCGCCTCGCGTGCGCTCAACCCCGAGACCCGCATCCTGGTCAGCGAGGAGACCGCCCGCCGGGTGACGGAGGCCGCCACCGCGCTCGGCTACCGGCCGAACCCGGTGGCGCGCAGCCTGCGCACCCGCCGCTCGCACACCGTGGGCGTGCTCATCCCGGACCTGAACAACCCGCTGTTCCCGCCGATCGTGCGCGGGCTGGAAGACCGCCTGGCGACCGCGGGCTACGTGGCCCTGCTCGGCAACACCGACGGGGACAGCGGCAAAGAGCAGATCATCTTCGAGCAGATGCGGGCGCGGCACGTCGACGGTTTCGTGCTGGCGACCGCGCACGAGAACCATCCGGTCCTGGCCGAGGCGGCCCGCGCCGAGGTGCCGGTCGTGCTGATGAACCGGCTCGCCCCCGACCACAACTTCTCCTCGGTCTCGGCGGACAACGAGCAGGGGATGCGGATGGCCGTCGCGCACCTGGCCGCGCTCGGGCACACGCGCATCGCGCACATCGCCGGCCCCCAGCAGGTGTCCACCGGCGAAGCGCGGCGCCGCGGCTTCTTGGAGGGCATGAAGGCCTGCGGCCTCGCGGTGGACAGCGACCTGATCGTCACGGCGAACGGGTTCACCGTGGATGAGGGCGCCCGGTGCGGCCGTGAGCTGCTGGCCCGCGGCGCGCGGTGCACCGCCGTGGCGGTCGGCAACGACATGCTGGCGGTGGGCTGCTACGCGGCGCTGGACGAGGTGGGCCTGCGGTGCCCGGACGACCTGTCGCTCGTCGGCTTCAACGACATGCCGTTCGTCGACCGGCTGCGCCCGCCGCTGAGCACGATCCGGTTCCCGCACTATCAGCTCGGCACGGAGGCGGCCCAGCTCCTGCTGGAGCGCATCACCGGCCGCGATAACCCCGTTAAAATCCTCTACCTGGCGCCGGAACTGGTGGTCCGCGGCTCGACCGCACCGCCCGCCGACGCGGCCGGGCCCGACGCGGAAACCGGGCCGTCAGCCCGGCCGGTGCCGTTGCGGCGGGCACGCCCGGCCGAGTCGGCCGGGTGCTAGCGGGCAGAGCAAGGGCTTTGCCCGCTGCTCAGATCCGCTAGACGCGGCCACCGAAGTAGATGGACGCTCTCGGCGCCGAGCTTGGCCCCGGCGATCTGGACCAGGCCTAGCTCCGGGCCAGCGCGGACCGCAGGAACTCCACGGTGCGGCTCCACGCCAGCTTGGCCGCGTCCTCGTTGTAAGTGCCAATCAGGTTCTCGTCGTTGAAGAACGCGTGCCCGGCGTCGTAAAAGTGCACCTGGACCGGCACGCTGGCCTGCGTACGGACCTGCTCCAGCACCGCGCGCGCATGGTCCGCGGGAATCGCCTGGTCCTGCTCGCCGAAGTGGCCCTGGACCGCGGCCCGGACGCCGGAGTAGTCCGCGTCGCCCTGCAGGAAGCCGTAGAAGACGACGGCCGCCGCGACCTTCGCCCCCGCGCGCGCCGCCAGGTGCAGCACAAACGATCCACCCGTGCAGAAGCCGACGACGCCGACCGCGTCCCCGGTGACGGCCGGCTGCGCCAGCAGGAAATCGACCGCCCCGGCCAGGTCACGGACCGCCTCGGCGGGGGAGAGCTGCCCGGCCAGGGACTGGGCCTCCGCCTCGTCGTGCGTGGTCCGGCCGCCGTAGAGGTCCGGCGCCAGCGCGACGAACCCCTCGCGCGCGAAACGGTTGCAGACGTCCGCGATGTGGTCGGTCAGCCCCCACCATTCCTGGATGACGATGAGCCCCGGGCCGCCGCCGCTTTCCGGCACGGCCAGGTAACCGTGCGCGGTGCCGCCGTTGCTCGGGAAGGTGACGTTCTGGTACGGCGTCTGATCCGTCATTCGCTCGTCCCCGTTTCCGCGGCGGACCCGAGCCGGGCCAGCGCCGGGCCGGAGAGCCGGTAGTTGTCCCAGTCGTCCATGGCCCGGGCCCCGATGGCCCGGTAGAACTCGATGGACGGCGTATTCCAGTCCAGCACGGCCCACTCCAGCCGCGCGTATCCGCGCTCGGCGCAGAGCCGGGCCAGCTCGGCGAGCAGCGCCTTGCCGTGCCCGCGGCCGCGCGCCGCCGGCTCGACGAACAGGTCCTCCAGGTAGATCCCGTGCGTGCCGGTCCACGTCGAGTAGTTAAGGAACCACAGCGCGAACCCCGCGACCACGCCGTCATCCCCGGTCGCGACGTGCGCGAACACCGCCGGCGCGGGGCCGAACAGCGCGTGGCGCAGATCCTGCTCGGTCGCGGTGACCTCATCGAGGGACTTCTCGTACTCGGCCAGCGCGCGGATGAGGCGGTGGATCGCCGGGACGTCACCGACGCGGGCAGCCCTGATCACGCCTCAAGCCTAGTGCGGGCCGTCGTCAGCGGACCGGCCGGCGGCTTTCTCGGCGGCTTTCTCCGCCGCGACCAGTCGCTCCACCGTGGCCAGCGGGTCGGGGTCCAGATCCGGCGGCACCAGCCGCGCGTGCAGGGCGTCGGCCTTGGCGGCCCAGCCGCGGTCGGTGTGCTCGGCCTCGTCGAGCAGAGCGTGGGCACGCAGAGCGTCGAGTTCGTGCCGGGGCAGATGATGGCGGACGGCCAGCCGCAGCGCGGCGTCGGCGGCGTCGCGGCCCTGGTACAGCGGGTCGGGGTCGGCGGCCGTCTGGCTAGCGCGGATGCGGGCCCGCGCGGCGAGGGCGGCGGAATGGGCGGGCACCATGCCACGCGGGCTGGCGATGCCGATCGCCTCGTCCGCGTTCCGCTCGGCAGCGGCCCAGTCACCCTGGGCCCGGGTGCAGTCGGCCAGGTCGGTCAGGGTGACGGCCAGCTCGATGAGGTAATCGCCCTCGCGAAGACAGGTGGCCGCCGTGGTCAAGTGCTCCCCGGCGGTTTGGGTGTCCCCGGCGGCCAGGGCCAGGCGGCCCAGAAGACGGTGACACAGGGCCAGCTCGCCGTTCCAGCCGCGCTCCTGGCAGATCTGGACGTTCCGGATGGTCAGTTTTCGGGCAGGCCCGGGCCGCCCGGTGCGAAGCAGCCGCTCCGCCCAGCGTGCCCCGTATCCCGCGTACAGATGGTCCTGATTCACGTCCTCGGCATGCAGGATCTTATCGGCGGTCATGGATTGCCGCTCAGCTTCGGCGGTGTCCCCGGCCAGGTCCGCCACCCAGGCCAGGTACTCGTGCCCAACCCATATTTCCTCGCGATCATCGGTGGCCTGCGCGCAAACCAGTCCCTCAGCCGCGGCATCCCGGGCCGGCCCAGGGTGCCCGAGTTCGGCGAGGCAATCGGCCAGGCCCTGCAGCCCGACCGCAAGGTTGACCGCATCGTCGGCGTCACGATAGACGTTGACGGTGATCGAGAAGTACTCCCGGGCCGAGGTCAGATCGCCGGCCATCGCCGCGAACACCCCGACATCATTGACGTAGAAGCCCATACGGCGGCTACCAAGATGAGCGTCACAGGCGTCCCGGAGCAGGGGGCTGGCTACGAATGCACCCGCGGCGCGCTGCCCGAGGCGGGCCGACGGCATTGTCCGCCAGATCTCACCATTGTTGCTCCGCGTGCGGTAGATGTCGTCGGCGGCTTCCCAGTGGCCGGCCTCTAGCAGCAGTTCGATGGCTTCGACCACCCGCAGCCCATCGGCCCGGCTGGCCACCGCGTCGGCCGGCAGCCCGGCCAGCGAAGTCTCCGCCGCAATTTCGGCGGCGTCCATGGCCAGCGTGCGGAAGGTGTCGCGGACCAGCGGGTGGGCGGAGATCGTCCCGTCCGGGTGCCAGGAGGCCAGCCCGCTCAGCCGGTCGCGGACTGCGGCCTGGACCATGGCGGGCGTCCGCCCGGCCAGCCGGCCCCCGAACACCTCATGCTGGGCCACCGCGAGTACCGCGTCGGCCGAAGCGGGCCGGGCGAACAGCGACACCGCCGCGAGCAGGTACCGGTCCGGCTCAGCGAGCCGCTCAGAGTAGAACGTCAGGACCTTGCCGACCCGGGCGTCGGTGCGGGTGGCCGCGTCCAGTTCGGCGCGCAGCGCGGCCAGATCGCCGGCGGGCGGCCTATCGGCCAGCAGCCCGGCCAGGACCCCGGTGGCCAGGGCGTGCCCGTCCACGGCGCGGACCAGCGCTTGCCGCTCGACGTCCGGCAGCCAGTGGCCGCCGGCGGTGGCCAGCAGTTCTGAGCCTTCGGCAGGAGTGAAGGGAGGCACCTCCAGCATCCTGGCCCGGCCGCCGTCGAAGCGTTCCAGATCGGCGAACGGGAACCGGCTGGTCAGCACGACGAGGCCGCCATGCTCCCCCTGGCAGGCGCCCGCCAGTACCTCCCGCAGCGTGCCGTCCAGCAGCCGCCCGAACCCATCCCCGGCCGGTCCCTCCTGAACTACCTCCAGCCCGTCCAGGACCAGCAGCAGCGGCACCGCCCGCAGCAGGGCCAGCACCGCCTCCGCCAGTCGGCCCCTCCCGCGTGCCGTGAGCCCGAACTGCTCCTCCGCCCACTGCAGCAGGTCAGTGGCCCAGCGTTCGGCGGACTGGTCGGCATAGAAACTCCACCCGAACACGCCCCGGATGCCGGGCCGCCTGGCCACCCCATCCCGGTCCGTCACCCAGTCGGTGACCAGGGCGGTCTTGCCCGCGCCACCCCACGCGCTGACCCCGATCAGCGATACCTGGGGATCGGCGGCCCACCGGTCCAGCCGGGCCAGTTCCTCGGATCGCCCGGTGAAATGCGCGACCGGCTCCGGCTCCGGCACCCACGTCACCGGCACAGCGGGCCGGGCCCGATCATCCTGTTGCTTCGGCGCCGCGGCGGCCGGTGCCGCGCTCGCGGCCGGGAACCGGTCGGCTGCCAGGGGTGCCAGCAGCCGCCCCAGCGCGGAGTGATCTTCGCCCGGCGCCGGGTACAGCACCGCTTGCGCGCCGTAGGCGATTTCGGCGCGCTGGGCCAGGATCTGCGGGTCGTTGCCGCCCGCGTCCGGGTCCCAGGCCATCACCGCGACGTGCCGCGGCGCGCCGCCCGGGTCGACGCGGGTGCCGGTCCGGTCGGCGATCTCCCGCAGGATCGCGGTGATCCGCTGGTCGGCGAAGCTGAACCCGATCCAGATCAGGTGGCCGTCCATCAGCCGGGCCAGCACGTACGGCAGCTTGCCGGCGTAGGCGCTCCGGTATTCGGTCGTGGCCAGCACGATGCTGTCCGGGCGGTTGTGCTGGCCGTGCGCGAACAGCACCGGCAGCTCGGCCTCGCCGAACACGTCGCCGGTCCGCCACCGGTCCAGGCCCAGCTCGTCCTCCCAGGTCATGAACCCCGTCGTGGACGTGCCCGGCCGGACCCGGATCCGCGCGTCGGTGATACCCGGGTCGTAGTTGGTCGTCACCACGGCCTTGAACGGGCACCGGCACACCAGTTCCTGGACCGGCGTCCACGACCGCCCGGTCTCCGGGTCGGTCCGCGCGCGCAGGATCGTCCGCAGGACCTCGCGGTAGATCGCCGTGCCCAGGCGGGCGCGGACGATCTCCACGACCTCTTCCGGGCTGGAGGAGGCCAGGGCCCGGCACGTCGCGGCCTCCGGCTCACCGAGCCGCGGCGCCGCCGCCTCGACCAGTTCGCCGATCAGCGCCGCCCACAGCGGGTACAGCGGCGCGGATACCCCCGCCCCGAGAAAGGCGACCGCCTGGCCCGAGTCCAGGTACTCGCGCAGCGCGCTTAACCCCGGTTTGTTGACCCGCCTCAGTTCCGCCGCCTGCTCCGGCGGCAGGCCGTCGAGATAGTTACCCGCCCCATCCCCGTTCATGAAGCAGATCTTCCCGCAAAAGCGGGCGGATCACAGGCGGTAGGCCTCAAGGCCCGTTACTTGACTTACTTCTTGCGGGCCAGCGTGAGGCCGTCGCCCAGCGGGAGCATGACGACCTCGACCCGGTCGTCGGCGGCGGCGTGATCGTTGAAGTCGCGGATGGCCTGGACAAGCTCGCTCTCGTTGCCGGCGTCGATCACCCGGCCGTGCGAGAACGTGTTATCCACCAGGATCGCGCCGCCGGGCCGGACGCGCGGCACGACCTCGTTCCAGTAGGCCAGGTAACCGGGCTTGTCGGCGTCGATGAACGCGAGGTCGAACTGCGGGGTGCGAGGCAGCGCCCGGACCGTGTCCAGGGCCTGCCCGAGGCGCAGCTCGATCTTGCCGGACAGGCCCGCGCGTTCCCAGTATTTGCGGGCCACCGAGGTCCATTCGTCGCTGATGTCGCAGCACAGCAGGCGGCCGTCGTCGGGCAGCCCGCGGGCCAGGCAGATCGAGGAGTACCCGGTGAACGTGCCGATCTCCAGCGCCGACCGCGCGCCGGTCAGCCGGGTCAGGATCGTCATGAACGTGCCCTGCTCGGGGGCGATCGGCAGGGACACCTCACCCGGGTACCATTCGGCCGTCTCGTGCGCGAGCTCGCGCAGGATCGCGTCGGGCGGCGTGCTGTGCGCACACAGGTACGCGTTGATGTGCATGCCGATCTGCTCACTTCGCTGTGCCACACGCATAACTTAACCGACCCGGCCGCCCCGGCCCGGGCCCCCGCGCGGGCCTGTACGCTCATCGCCGATGAGCAGACCCCGGGCGGCGCGTCATCGTCTCGCCGTGGCCGCGGCGGCCGCCGCCGCGGCGGCCGCGTACCTCACTTACGGGCTGGTGCAGTACGCGACGTTCCGGGTGGGCACCTTCGACCTGGTGATCTTCGATCAGGCGGTCCGTTCCTACGCGCACTTCCACCCGGGCATCGCCCCGGTCAAGGGCGTGCAGGACGGGTTCGGCCCGGCGTTCTCGGTCCTCGGTGACCACTGGTCGCCGGTCATCGCGCTGCTCGCCCCGCTGTACTGGCTCCACGACGGCCCGCAGGACCTGATCGTGGCGCAGGGCGTGCTGCTTGCCCTGGCCGTGCCGCCGCTGTGGGCGTTCACCCGCCGCGTCTGCGGGTCCCCGGCCGCGGCGTACCTCGCGGTCGCCGCCTACGCGGTGAGCTGGCCGGTCGCGGAGGCGGTCGCCGCCGGGTTCCACGAGGTCGCGTTCGTGCCCGTGCTCACCGCGGTCTTCCTCGAGCGGCTCGCCGCCGGGCGGATCCGCACCGCGCTGGCGGCCGCGTTCGCGCTGCTGTTCGTCAAGGAAGACATGGGCCTGCTGGTGGCGGGGTTCGGGTTGTTCCTGCTGGCCGCGCGCGGCGCCCGGTTCGCCCGCTGGGCTCCCGGGCATCCGCTGGCCCGCCGCGGCCGCCGGATCCTCCTGGCCGGGGGGCTGGTCATCGGCGGGATCGCCGCCACGGCGCTGGCCACCTACGTGCTGCGCCCGGCCTTCGGCGGGCGGGCCGGCTACTACTGGGCCTACTGGTCGCTGGGCGGCAACGCCCGGCTGGCCGCCGGGCACGTGCTCCGGGATCCGCTGGCCGCGGCGCGGCTGGCCGTCACCCCGGAGGTCAAGGCGGCCACGATGGCGTGGCTGGCCGGGGTGCTGCTGTTCCTGCCGTTGCTGTCGCCGATCACGCTGGCCGCGCTGCCGCTGCTGGCCGAGCGCATGCTGGCCTCCTCCCAGCCCAACTGGTGGGGCACGACGTACCAGTACAACGCGTTCATCGAGATCGTGCTGGTGTGCGCCGCGGTGGACGGGGCGGCCCGGATCGCCGGCTGGGCCGCGCGCGCCCGGGCCCGGCGTGCTATCGTCACTGCCGCGGCCGGCGAGCCCAGCACCCCTAGCGGCCCCAGCAGCCTCAGCGGTCCCGGTGACCTCAGCAGCCTTAGCCGCCCCAGCAGCCTCAATGGTCCCGATGGCGTCAGCAGCCTCAGTGGTCCCGATGGCCTCGGAAAAGCGGCCTGGCCGGGCCGGTGGTCGGCGATCATCATTGGGCTGGCCTGCGCCGCGGCCCTGGCCGTCGTGCCCCGGTTCGCCCTCGCCAGCCTGGCCACCCCCGGGTTCTACGGGCGGGACGGCCAGATGCGCGCGGCAGCGGCAGCGGCCGCGGACGCCGAGGTCCCCCCGGGGGTGACGGTGGACGCCGCCCAGATGCTCGGGCCGCAACTGTCCGGACGCGACACCGTGCTGCTGTGGGGGCCGTCCGCGACGTCGGCGGCCTGGATCGTCGCGCAGACGCGCTACACCTACCCGTTCCTGAGCCTGCCCAGCCAGCGGGCCCGGATCGGGGACCTGGAACGGCGCGGCTACCAGGTGGACTTCCGCCGCGGCGGGTATCTCGTGCTGCACCGGCCATCCGCCCCCCAGGTCACGAGCCGGGCGAGACGCGCTTGAGCCAGGCGCGCGTGCACTAGCCTGGGGCGCATGGCGACGCATGCGATAGCCCCGCCGGTCAGCGAGGCGTTGCACATCCCCAGCCCGTCGGTCAACGGTTTCCACATCGGCCCGCTGTTCATCCACGTGTACGCGCTGATGTACCTGGTCGGCATCGCGGCTGCGATCATCATCACCCGGCGCCGCTGGGCCGCCGCGGGCGGGGACCCCGAGCTGATCTACGACGTCGCCATGTGGAGCGTGCCGGCCGGGATCATCGGCGGGCGGATCTACTTCGACATCACCACGCCGATGGACATCCCGCACGCCTGGTACGGCGCGTTCGCGGTATGGACCGGCGGCCTCGGCATCTGGGGCGCGATACCGGTCGCGGCCCTGGTCGGCATCTGGCGGACCCGCAGGGCCGGCGGCAGCATCCCGGTGATCATGGATGCGGTGGCGCCCGCGCTGCTGGTCGCGCAGGGCATCGGCCGGATCGGGAACTACTTCAACAAGGAACTGTTCGGCGGCCCGACGAGCCTGCCGTGGGGCCTGCAGATCCCGCTCGCCTACCGGCCGCCCGGGTACACGGCCTTCGCCCTCTTCCAGCCGACGTTCCTGTACGAGCTGATCTGGGACGTAGCGCTGGCCGCGGCCCTGGTGTGGCTCGGTCATCACCGGAGGATCTTCGCGCCCGGCCTGTTCGCGCTGTACGTGGCCGGCTATTCCGCGTTCCGGATCTTCGAGGAGTCGCTGCGGGTGGACTCGTCGAAGTACTTCCTCGGCCTGCGGCTGAACATGTACGTCGCCTGCGTGCTGACCGTGGCCGGGCTGGCGTGGTTCGTGTTCATCCAGCGCCGCGGCCGCCGGGCGGTGGCGGCCGGGCGGAGCGCGCCCGAACTGGCGGCGGGCGGCGCGCAGCCCAGCCGGGTCGGCGCCACCGACGCGGACGGTGCCCTCGCCGAGGCCAGCGTGCCCGCCGAGGTCAGCGTGCCCGCCGAGGTCAGCGTGCCCGCCGAGGTCAGCGTGGCGGCTGGGGCTAGTGCGGCTGAGGTTGATGCGGCGGGCGAGGCTGGCGGGGCTGAGGCTGGTGCCGTTGAGGTTGATGCGGCGGGCGAGGCTGGTGCGGCGGCCGGGGACGCGCCTCCGGCCGCGGAATCGGCGCAGGCGGCCGCTGCCCCGGAGACGGCATCCGGCGAGGAGCCGGCCAGCGTGGCCAGCGAGGCTGCCGGGGCGGCATCCGGCGAGGAGCCGGCCAGCGAGGCCACCGGGGCGGCAACGGGCAACGAGGCGGCAGCAGCCGACCATGTGGCCGCCACTGACACCGCCGTTCAGAGCGGGTAGCTCACGCCCGTCAGCCGCTCGGACTCCGCCCACAGCCGGCGCTGCGGCGAAGTTGATCTTTGCGGGAAGAGGGATGGGGCGATAGTGGTTAGAGGGACCGGTGAGGCACGGGGGCTTTGGCGGATGGGCTCGGCGGCTTTGGGCGGATGGGGCTCGGCCGCTTTGGGCGGATGGGGCTCGGCCGCTTTGGGCGGATGGGGCTCGGCGGCTCGGGCGGATGGGCTCGGCGGCTCGGGGCGTGATGCTATGCGGAGATCCCGGCTGGCCGGACGGCGTCCTGCCCGGCGCGGGCGCGCCACCAGGCCTGGCCGTGCTCGGGCAGCATGTAGATCGGGTCGTAATAGGAGTACTCGCGGCCGATGGCGAGCTGATCGTCGGCCTCGACCGCCGTGCGGTAGTTCTTCGTCCAGTACGAAATGCCCAGCTCGGTGTCGTACCGCGCGACCTGGTGCACCCACCGCTTGCCGACGTAAGGGACATCGCACACGACGCGCGGGGTGGCGAACCCGGGCAGGTACCCCATGATCTGATGCTGCAGTTCCTGCCCCTCGCTCAGCGTCAGCCGCCAGTGCTCGCTGCCGGGGATCATGTCGCACATGTAGAAGTAGTACGGCATGATCTTGGCCTCATCGAGCAGCGCGAAGCTGAGGTCGAGCAGCGCCCCGGCGCTGTCGTTGACGCCGCGCAGCAGCACGCCCTGGTTCCGGACGTCCCGGATGCCGGTGTCCAGCATCGCACGGGCCGCGCGGGCCACCAGTGGGGTGACCGACTGGGCCGCGTTAACGTGCGTATGGATGGCCAGGCTCACCCCACGGTCCGCGGCCGCCGCCGCCAGCCGCGCCATCCCGGCCCGCACCTCATCGCTCAGCCAGTGCTGCGGCAGACCCATCAGGGCCTTGCTGGCCAGCCGGATGTCGCGGATGCTCTCGATGCCCAGCAGGGCCGCGACGAACTCCTCCAGCCGCGGCCACGGCAGGTTGGCCACGTCACCGCCGGAGACGACCACGTCGCGGACACCGGGGGTGCGGCGCAGGTAGCCGATCATGGCGCCGAGCCGGTCGGCCCGCGGCAGCTCGAACTTGTGCTTGTCCGCCGTCGGGGTCGGGTTCCCGACCAGGTCCATCCGCGTGCAGTGCCCGCAGTACTGCGGGCAGGTGGGCAGCACCTCGGCCAGCACCTTGGTGGGGTAGCGGTGGGTGAGGCCCTCCACCGCCCACATCTCCGCCTCGTGCAGCGAGTCGCGCTGCGCGTACGGATGCGACGGCCAGTCCGGCCGCCGGTCGCTGAAGACGGGGATCATGTACCGGCGCACCGGGTCGGCGTAGAAGGCGTCGGTGAACCCCGCGGCGTCCGGGGCGATGTGCGGCGCCATCGTGTTGAGCATCTGCGGCGGGACCAGCATCGACATCGTGGCCCGGGCGCGCTGGTCCTGGTCCAGGTCGGCGAAGAACGACTCATCGAGCCCGCCGCCGGTCACCTGCCGCAGCTGGCGGGCGTTCTTTACGCAGTGCGCCCGCTGCCACTGCGCCGACTCCCAGTCCTGCGTGCTCACCCCGGCCCAGCCCGGGAAGCGGTGCCAGTCCGGTTCACTGAGCTCCCGGCGCCGGTAGACATACGGCTGGTCGATCACGGGGGCCTCCCGGTCACCGATCGTCGGATAATAATCTGTCGTAATACGGCAGTATATTGAAGAAGATTTTGCCAAAATAGTATCTGGCCGGAAAATTTCTTGTTACATACGGCCGGCATGCTGCGGGCGCATGGATCATCGGCACCGCCGGGAAGGATGATGGGCATGACCAGTTCGCCGCTCGGATTGCACCGCGTCTGCGAGCTGGAGCCGGGCGTGCCCCGGAGCGCCGCCGCGGTCCTGCCGCAGGCCGCCTGGAGGCTCGACCCGGACCCGCGGATTACGCCCGACGAGGTGCGGGTCCGCCTCCAGCGGCTCAATCTGGACGCCGCCTCGTTCCGCCAGATCCGCGAGTCCACCGGCGGCGCGCCGGACGCGATGCGCGCGGCCGTGCTCGGCGTGATCACCCGCCGGGGCAAGATGCACAACCCGGTGACGGGCTCGGGCGGCATGCTCACGGGCGTCGTCGCGGAGGCGGGCCCGCAGTCGCCGCTCGGCCTGCGGGCCGGGATGCGTATCGCCACGCTGGTCTCGCTGAGCCTCACCCCGCTCGCGATCACCGACGGGCTCGCCCGCTGGGACGGCCAGTCCGAGCAGGTCCCCTGTGAGGGGCACGCCATCCTGTTCGCCCGGTCAATCGCGGTCCCGCTGCCGGACGACCTGCCGGCCGAGCTGGCGCTGGCCGTCTTCGACGTCTGCGGTGCTCCCGCGCTCACCCAGCGCGTGGTCAGCGCCTACCGTGACGGCCGCGGCTTCGGCCCGGCCGCTCACGGCAGCCCCGTCCAGCACGGCAGCCCCGCCCAGCCTCTGCCGATAACAGCAAGAAGCGTCACGCCGGAACCCAATAGCCCCCACAGCGCTCCGGTGGTTGCCATCCTGGGCGCGGCGGGCAAGAGCGGCTCGCTGTCGGCCGCGGCGGCCCGCGCGGCGGGGGCGGCCGCGATCATCGGCGTGGTGCCCAGCGACGCGGACGCCGCGATCCTGCGCGAGTCCGGCCTCGCCGACGCGATCGCGCTGGCCGACGCGCGGGATCCGGTGGCCCTCGCCGACGCGGTCGCGGGCGCGGGCGGCCCGGCCGACGTGACCGTCGTCTGCGTGGACGTGCCCGGCTGCGAGGGCGGCGCGATCCTGGCCACCGCCCCCGGCGGGACGGTCATCTTCTTCTCGATGGCCACGTCGTTCAGCGCGGCGGCGCTCGGCGCGGAGGGGATGGCCGCCGACGTGACCATGCTGATCGGCAACGGGTACACGCCCGGTCACGCCGAGCTGGCCCTGGACCTCATCCGCCGCCACAAACCGCTCCGCGCCCTCTTCGAGCGCCGCGTTTTCCATCAACGGGCAGACTTTGTGGCACATATTGCCGAAAACGCTGCCCATAGTGGGGGGCCGGGTCGCGGGGGGCCGGAAAGCGGGCCGGGTCGCGGCGGGGCGGATGCGGATAGCGGAGGGGCGGATAGCGGAGGGGCGGCCGTAGGAGCGGGAACGGAGGCGGGCGTATGAGCGGGAAGCTGGGGCTGGATCCGGGGACGGTGCGCGAGGCAAGGGAGCTGGCGCGGCGCGCGGGGGAGCCCATCACCGAGATGGCCCGGACGCACACCACGGTATCCGTCGAGCGCGCCGTGCTGCGGCTGGCCGGGCTGGACGGGGCCGACCCGGACGGCATGCCGTGGGTGAACCGGCTGGCCGACGCGGTCGCGGGCAGCGCCGGCCTGGAGCATGGGGTGGCCCTGCCGGTCTGGCACGCGCTGGAGACCGCTGGCCTTTCCTCGCTGCGCCAGCTCGCCGAGGCCGCCGCCGTGGGCACGGTAACGTTCCGGCTCCCCGAGGGAGACGCGGCACGGCGGGCGCGCGACGCGGCCGCCCGCGCGGTGTCCCGGGGCTTCGCCACCATCGACGGCCAGCGAGCGCAGCGGTCCCGCATGATCGCGGCCACCGCCGACCCGCCCAAGCCGTGGATCTACCTGATCGTGGCGACCGGTGACATCTACGAGGACATCCCGCAGGCGCAGGCCGCGGCGCGGGAGGGCGCGGACATCATCGCGGTCATCCGCTCCACCGGGCAGTCGCTGCTGGACTACGTGCCGGAAGGCGCCACCCGCGAGGGCTACGCCGGCACCTACGCCACCCAGCAGAACTTCCGGCTGATGCGCGCCGCCCTCGACGAGACCTCCCGCGAGCTGGGTCGTTACGTGCGGCTCACCAACTACGCGTCCGGGCTGTGCATGCCGGAGATCGCGGCCCTGGCCGGGCTGGAGCGCCTGGACATGATGCTGAACGACTGCATGTACGGCATCATCTTCCGCGACATTAACCCGCGCCGGACGTTCATCGACCAGCGGTTCTCGCGCCAGGTACACGCGCGCGCCGGGATCGTGATCAACACCGGCGAGGACAACTACCTGACCACCGCGGACGCCGTGGACGCGGCGCACACGGTCGTGGTCAGCCAGCTGCTGAACGAGTACTTCGGCCGGGAGGCCGGGCTGGCCGACAGCCAGCTCGGGCTGGGGCACGCGTTTGAGATCAACCCGGCCGTGCCGGACTCGTTCCTGCTCGAGCTGGCGCACGCGCAACTGGTCCGTGAGCTGTTCCCGGACGCGCCGCTGAAGTACATGCCGCCAACCAAGCACATGACCGGCAACGTCTTCGCCGGTTACCTGCTGGACGCCTTCTTCAACCTGTGCGGGCTGATGACCGATCAGTCGATCCTGCTGGTCGGCATGATGACGGAGGGCATCCACACCCCGTTCCTGTCCGACCGTGACCTGGCCCTGGAGAACGTGCGCTACGTGCGCACCGCAGCCGGGCGGCTGGGGGACAGCTTCCGCCCTGAGCCGGACGGGTTCGTCGCGGTGCGGGCCCGCGAGGTGCTGGGCGAGGCCGTCGGGCTGCTGCGGCGGATCGGCGACGAGGGCCTGCTGCGGGCGATCGCGGACGGGACATTCGGCGTAACGAAACGCCCGCCCGGCGGCGGCCGCGGCCTGGACGGAGTGGTGGTGAAGGCGCCGGGCTACTGGAACCCCGCCGCCGACATCCTCGACCGCACCCCGACCGAGCCGACCCCCGAGCCCGTGGAGGCGAAATGACCACAAACGGAACGGCGAGTGGCGAGGGGCCGTACGGAGCCCAGCCAGTCCCAGCGGCGGGTGGCGAGCGGCTATCCCCTGATGCTGCGGCGAGTGGCGAGGGGCGCAGCCCCGAGATCACGCCGCCGCGGGGGGCCGCCAGGCCCCCCCGGCCGCGTGATGATACGGCGAGCACCGCCGCGCGGGTGCGAAGCACACCGGGGGGTTCCGGGGGGTCGCCCCCCCGGGCCGGCACCGTAATCCGCCCGTACGGCGATACCACCGGGGACGGCCGGGTGCAGGTGTCGTTCACGTTGCCGGTACCGTTCGGCAGCGAGACCGAGCGGGCCCGGGCCGAAGGCGCGGCGCTGCAACTCGCCGCGAAGATGGGCCTGGATCCGGCGATGGTCGTGCACGCCAAGGGAATCGGGCCGGACTTCACGTTCTTTATCGTGTACGGCCGGGTAAGCCACCTGGTTGACCTGTCCGCGGTGACCGTGACCGAACGGGCGTTCCCGCTGCTGAGCGCGCAGGAGGTGAACCTGCGCATCCGCTCGGCGCTGGGCCGCAAGTTCGTGGTGGTGGGCGCCTGCATCGGGACCGACGCGCATACCGTCGGCATCGACGCGATCCTGAACGTCAAGGGTCACGCGGGTGAGAAGGGCCTCGAGTACTACCGGGAGATACGCGTGGTGAACATGGGAGCGCAGGTGGGCGTGCCGGATCTGGTGGCCCGCGCCCGCGCCGAACGGGCCGACGCCGTGCTCGTCAGCCAGGTGGTGACGCAACGCGACGCGCACCTGTCGAACGCGCGGGAGATGTCCGCGGCGTTCCGGGACGCGTACCCGGCGGGCGGGCGGCCGGTCCTGGTCGTCGGCGGCCCGCGGTTCGATCCGTCCGCCGCGGCCGGCCTGGGCGTCGACGCGGTCTTCGGCCGCGGCACGACCCCGGGCGAGGTGGCCAGCTACCTGGCCGCGACGCTCAGCCCGGACCCGGAGCCGGCCCATGCCTAGCCCGGCCGGCCCGGCGGAAGGCAAGGACCCGCGGCTGGGGCTGTCGGTGACGCACCGGCGTTACGTCACGTACGGGGACGCGCACTACGGCGGGAACCTCGTGGACGGCGCGTACGCGCTCGCCCTGTTCGGCGACGTCGCCACCGAGGTGTGCATCCGGACGGACGGGGACGAGGGGCTGTTCGCCTCCTACGCCGACGTGCAGTTCCGGGCGCCGGTCCAGGCCGGGGACATCATCGAGGTGACGGCCGCGGTCACCGCGGTGGGGCGGCGCAGCCGGGAACTCACGTTCGAGGCCAGCGTGGTCTGCCGGGCCGACCCGGAGCGGGGGCCTTCGGCCGCCACGGTGCTCCCGGAGCCACTGGTGGTGGCCACCGCCACCGGCACGGTCGTCGTCCCCGCGCCCGCGCCCGGCGGGCACCCAGGGCCCGCGCCCGGCACCGCCCCTACCATCGAATCCGACTCCGCTGTGTAATCATTGAAACGTGATTAGTGCCGCACATCCCCCGGTAGGTATACGTAAAGTAACGATTTCGGGGGTTGACATCGCCCGGATGCGCGGTAAGTTTCTGCACACGGTCCAGCACCGGGCTGGCTGGCCGGAGGTGGCCGGCCCGTGATGATCTGGCCCGCGCCAGGCGGGGACGTTGCATCCAGCCGCTCCAGCGCCAGGCGGGGCCCGGTGGGCTGCTACGCGGAACCGGCTGGACGGGGGGTTGGGCTTGGGAGGGGGCCTGGGCGCCCAGTAGACAACGGAAGCGATCTCGTTGCCGGCGGGATGGTTTTCGGTCCGAAGGCGCAGCCCGGGTCCCTTTCCTTTGCCCTCAGCCAGCCTGGCCCGCATACTGGTGGGTAACCCCTGAATGGCGCCGATGCCCCGAGGGGACGGCGCTGGTATCGTGCCCGTTCCGCGCCGGTGAGCGTGAGCAGAGCCCGTCCCCGGGGACCGTGGTCTGTGGCCAGCTGTGACGGCGCAGCCGTGTCTCGCAAACGTAATGGGGGATCCTCAGCTTTCGCCCGGATAAAGCAGGGCGCGGGGCCGATATCCTGGTCGGCCTGAACCAGCCACATCACCCCAGGCGGAGGCAGGAAGCGTGGCACAGCCCACCTCACCCATCGAGCGCGTCGCCGTCATCATGCCGACCTACGAGGAACGGCAGAATCTTGAGGGCATCGCCGGACGTCTGCGCGCTGCGGTTCCGCACGCGGACCTGCTGGTCGTCGACGACAACAGCCCCGACGGCACCGGCGACCTGGCCGACAAGCTGTCGGAGGCGGACACGCACATCCAGGTTCTGCACCGGACCGAGAAGGCCGGGCTGGGCCCGGCGTACATCGCCGGCTTCCGCTGGGCCATGGAGCGCGGTTACGACGCCGTGGTGGAGATGGACGCGGACGGCTCGCACCAGCCCGAGCAGCTCCCGCAGCTGCTGGCCGCGCTGGCCGGGGCCGATGGGGTGATCGGGTCCCGCTGGATCCCGGGCGGCCAGCTGCTCAACTGGCCGAGGTCGCGGGAGATCCTGTCCCGCGGCGCCAACGTCTACACGCGCCTGATGCTGGGGCTGGGCATCAGGGACGCGACCGGCGGTTACCGCGCCTACCGCACGTCCGCGCTGCGGGCCATCAGCCTGGACACGGTGGAATCGGCCGGCTACTGCTTTCAGATCGACGTGACGCTGCGGCTGGTCCAGGCGGGCCTGCGGATCGTGGAGGTGCCGATCACGTTTGTGGAACGCGAGCGCGGGGCCAGCAAGATGAGCCGGGCCATCATCGGCGAGGCGTTCCTGCGCGTCGCGCGGTGGGGTGTCGCGTCGCGGCTGAAGAACGGGAAGGCCCCGGGACGACAGCGCCCCGGGGCGTGACACCCCGGGGCACGGTCCTCACAGCGATAGCGGAACGGTCCTGGCGAAGCGATGGTCGCAATTCGGCGCGCTGGCCGATGGGCGCTGGCGTCGCTGAAGCGGTGGGCTCTCCGGCCGGTTCAGCCGGTCGTGCCGTGCCCGGGAATCGCGCAGACGGTTCCCGGCCGGTCAGGCGCTCTTGCGCTGCCTCCGGTCACGGCGGGCGCCGCTCTCCTCGGCCGGGGCGCCGCGGCGTCCGCGGATCACCTCGAGCCGCTCGGCCAGCACCGCCTCGAGGTCGTCGACCGTACGCCGCTCCAGGAGCATGTCCCAGTGGCTGCGCGGGGCCTTCACCTTCTTCGGCGCCGGTGATTCGCCGGTGGCCGCGAACGCCACCGCACCGCACACCCGACACTCCCACGTGGGGGGTAGCTCCGCCTCGGCGGCAAAGGGCACGGTAAAGTGGTGCCCCTTAGGGCAGTCAAAAGCGACCTCCTGGCGCGGGGCAAGGTCAGTATTGCGGTCGTTCTCATAGCTCGTGGATCCGAGCCGGGTGCCGCGTAGTGCGCGTTCGGCCATTGGCGTGCTGCCTCCCAAGCGCTTTGCCGTTCATCTTTGCCAACGCTGAATACGGGGACAAGATTCCCGGTTACGCTCCGATCCAACCCTGATATGCACACTGAATGCCCTGCGCGTAGTTTCCTGGCGCGCCGGGCCGGGTGCGGACCGGGTGCGGACCGGGCCGGGGCGGGCGGCAGCACGCCCCGGCGAACGGCAGGTCAGGACGGCCAGAGGCCCCGCTCGGTGAGCAGGTCACGCAGCAGGACCGTTTCGTCGGTCATGATCCCGTCGGCGCCCAGATCCAGCGCGCGTTCCATGTCGGCCCGGCGGTTGAGGGTCCACACGTGCACCTGCAGGCCGGCCCCGTGCGCCTTCTCGACGAACGATGTCGTGGCGATCCGGCCCGGTATCTGCGCACAGGCCACGCCGGTGCGGGCCAGCCGCTGGGCCAGCGCGGCACCGCAGACGGGGATGCCGCCGGCCAGCCGCAGTGCCGCCACCCCGGCCGGCGACAGGGCCATGCAGACCGGGCGGTCCAGCAGGGCCCGCGCCGCGTGCAGCCGGCGCGCCGAGAACGAGGTGACGCACACCCGGTCCCACGCGCCGGTGCGGCGCAGCACGTCCATCATCGGCCGGATCGCCGGCACGTCTTTCAGGTCGATGTTGAACCGCAGTTCCGGCCACGCGCCGAGCAGATCCTCGATCAGCGGGATCGGCTCGGTGCCGCCGATCCGGGCCCCGGCGACGTCACGGTAGGTCATCCGCGCGATCCGGCCGGTCCGGTCGCTGACCCGGTCCAGGGTGCGGTCGTGGAAGGCAAGGAGGACGCCGTCCGCGGTGGCCCGGGCGTCGGTTTCGAGGTGGGTGTAGCCGAGGCCGATGGCATGCTCGAAGGCGGCCCAGGAATTCTCCGGCTGATGCGCCGCGCCGCCCCGGTGCGCGAACGCGAGGGGGAGGGCGTGGTCGAGGTAGGCAACGGGACGGCGTTGATCAACGTCTGCTCGCAGCACGCTGCCCAGTATCGGCTCTTCGTCACTGTGTTCGGTGAACAGTGCCCATCATCCCGGAGAGGTTTCGGTGTCAGGTTGCCCGCGCCGGCCCGGCCGTGGCTAGCGGCGGTCGGCGGGGTCTGCGGCTTCCCATTCACGCCGCCGGGCGTCGGCCAGCGCGATGGCCGACGCGACGGCCACGTTCAGTGAGCCTACCCGCCCGACCTGGGGAATGTAGGCGACCGCGTCGCAGGCGGCCAGCAGCGCGGGGGAGCAGCCGTGGTCCTCGTTGCCGATCGCGAGGCAGACGTTCCCGCCGACCGGCGCCGCATGCAGCGGGACGGCGCCGTCGGCCAGCTCGATGGCGATCACCCGCAGCCCCGCGGCCGCCGCGGCCTTGGCGGCCGAGGCCGCCGACGGCTCGCGCTCGGCGGACAGGAACCGTTCCGTGCCGAGCGCGGTCTTGCGCACCGAGGGATGGTCCAGCGGCGCCGTGTTCCCGCACAGCCAGATGTGCTCCACCCCGAACGCCGCGGCCGTGCGCACGATCGAGCCGACGTTGAACGGCTGCGTGACCGAATCGAGCAGGAGCGCGATCCGTGCCTGGGTGCCGCGCCGCCAGGCCCGGTTCAGCCGCTTGACGTCGGTCGGGCGAAGCTGGCGGTGACGGTTCTCGCCGTCGGCCGGATGATCGGTCATCCGATCGCCCCCGGGTCCTGCGAGACCGCGGGCCGGGTGATCCGGAGGACCCGGTAGCCGGCCCGGGACGCGATCCGCTGCACGTCCCAGCCCTGGGCGGCCAGCCAGCGGTGCAGGGAGTCGGCGCCCAGGTGGCGCTGGACCACGGCGGTGGCGGCGGCCCCGGGCGCCAGCCGCGGCAGCCAGCCGCCGAGCAGGTCGTGCAGCGCCTGCTTGCCGATGCGGATCGGCGGATTGGACCAGATCCCGGCGTAGCGGGCGGGCAGATCCGGGTCGCCGGGCGGCACGGCGCGCACGTTGCCCAGCCCGGCCCGCGCCGCGTTCCGCGCGCACAGGGCCAGCGCCCGCTCGTTCACATCCACGGCCCATACCGTCGTGGCGGGCGCGCGCGCCGCCAGGACCAGGGCGATCGGGCCGTAGCCGCAGCCCAGATCGAGGAGGTCGCCGGGCGGGTGGCCGGGCGGATCGGCCCCGACGTCGAGCAGCAGCCGGGTGCCGGCGTCGAGCCGGCCCGGGGAGAACATCCCCGCGTCGGTCTCCAGTTCCAGGTGCACGTCGGGCAGCAGCACGTGCGCCCGGCCGGGGCGGTGCCCGGTCTCAGGGCGCGCGGTGAAGTAGTGGTCGCTCACGATCCGCCGTGGTCTGGCCGGCCAGGGCCGGGTTGATGTACTGCCGGGTCATCCAGCGCTCGACGACGAACGTGAGGATGGGGATGGTCCCGGCCAGCAGCAGCACGATCGTCGGGCCGGGCCGCAGCCGAAGCTTCCACGCCAGCAGCGCGGCGGTGACCAGGTAGATCATGTACAGGATGCCGTGCGCCGTGCCGACGACGTTGACCAGCGCGGGATGCCCCGCGACCTGCAACGGGATGCCCACAAAGCACAGGATCACGAGCACCACACCGGTGATGTAGGCCATCACGCGGTACCGGAGCACCGTTCCTCGCACCGGTGCTACCTCCTCTATCGGGCTTCGCGGTTGAGCTTGGCCAGGTACGCGTTGTACGCGGCGAGCTCGGGATCGTAGACCTCGATCTCGCCCGACATACTACCCGGCATAGTCGTCCCATCCGGGCTCACCGGGCCCGCCGGGCCGAACGCGCCGCCGGGCAGCACCAGGGCGTCGTGCGGCGGCACCTCGCCGCGGCGGATCCGGAACTCGTCCCGGATCGTCTTGGCCCAGAACACCGCGCCCATCAGCGCGAAGATCGGCCATTCGAACGTGTATGCCCAGCTCAGCGCGTTTCCGGTCAGGGCGCGGCGCAGCTGCCAGTCGCCCAGCCAGAACATGCCCCAGAAGGCCGCGACCGCGAACGCATGCCAGGCCAGCCAGCGTGGCGTGATGAGAAACCGCCACGTGGGGCCCGCGGTACGCACGTGACCCGGGGAATCGGTGGCGCTCGCGGGGCCGCCCGGGCCCGCGGCCGCCGTCCCGGCATTGTCCATGCCACGAGGGTAACGCCGCGGCTGGCCCGCCGGGACGCGCCCCGGCCGGCCGGTGAGGTGGCCGGGAGGTGGCGTAGCGGGCGGCCCGTATCAGCCGGTCCGGCTCCGTATCCGAGTCATCACAATCCGTTTCTGATAGTAACTCTCTGACGTTGCCCACGGGCGGGGCCGTTCCCGGGGATAATCAGGCCCCATGGCACTGGCTGATGTGATCTTCTCCCGCCGGTTCTCCCGCCGGGACGGGCTACCGGGACGTCTCCCCGACCGGCTGGAGGACCTGCGCGGTCCGCAGGAGGGCGTCGTCGTGCTGCCCGTCCACCTGACCTGGCACGGCCTGCGCGAGTTCGACGTGTCCAGCGACGAGTCACGGCTGGTCCTGTACAGCATCCTGCTGGGCCAGGGCCGGCGCGGGGAATTGGCGCGGTTTGTTAACGCGCGGCGGCTCACCGAGGACTGGCCGGCGCTGGCCGCCCTGCTCAGCCAGCGCCTGCGCCGGGCCTGCGAACACCGGCTGGGCCTGCCCGGGCCGGCCTAAACCGCCCGTATGCGGGGACCGCCGCGTGTGCTTGGCTGGATGCATGCGTAAATACGTGATCATGGGAGTACAAGGCAGCGGCAAGGGCACGCAGGCCAAGATGCTCTGCGATGACCTGGACCTCGTCCACATCGGCGTGGGTGACATCTTCCGCTGGAACGTGGTGAACCACACCAAGATGGGCGCCCAGGTCCGGCGGATCATGGCCGAGGGCAACCTGGTCGGCGACGACATGGCCGAATCGGTGGTCCGCGGCCGGCTCACCGAACACGACTGGAACTACGGCTTCATCATCGACGGTTTCCCCCGGAACCGCCGGCAGACCGAGTTCTTCCTGGAAGGTTACGACATCGACGGGGTCATCGACCTCGACCTGCCGGACAGCGAGGTCCGGCGGCGGGTGATGGCCCGGCGGCTGTGCTCCAACTGCGGGATGGACTACAACCTGCTGGCCAACAGCCCGGCCGTGCCCGGCAAGTGTGACGTCTGCGGGGGTGAGCTGCTTACCCGGGAGGACGACACCGAGGAGGCCCTCGCCGTCCGGCTCAAGGACTTCCACGAGAAGACCAACCCCGTGCTCGACCTGTTCCGCCGCAAGGAGTACGTGATTTCGGTGGACGCCCGGCCGCCCGCGCGGGAGGTCCAGCAGGAGATCCGTAAGAAACTGGCCCTGCCGCCGCTCCGCGACGACGCGGGGTAAGCGGACCATAACGGGCCGGGCCGGGCATCGCACGACGACAAGGAGCGACAGTGCGAGAGATCGCCGTGTTCAGCGGGAGCGCCCATCCCCTCCTCGCCGCCGAGATCTGCCAGAACCTGGCGGTCCCGCTGCTCCCCGTCCGGATCCAGCGCTTCGCCAACGACTGCCTGGAGGTCCAGCTTCAGGCCAACTGCCGGGAACGGGACGTGTTCCTGATCCAGCCGCTGGTCCCGCCGGTGCAGGAGAACCTGGTGGAGCTGCTGCTGATGGCGGACGCGGCCCGCGGCGCCTCGGCCGGGCGGGTCACGGTGGTGATGCCGCACTATGCCTACGCCCGCTCGGACAAGAAGAACGCGCCCCGGATCTCCATCGCGGGACGGCTCGTCGCCGACCTGCTGGTGGCGGCCGGCGCCAGCCGGGTGCTGACCATGACCCTGCATGCCCCGCAGGTGCACGGGTTCTTCTCGGTCCCGGTCGACCACCTGAACGCGCTGCGCGAGCTGGCCGGGCACTTCGCCGGCCGGGACCTCACCGGCGCGGTGGTGGTCTCACCGGACCTCGGTTACGCCAAGAGCGCCGCCGCCTTCGCCCGCCGGCTGGGGCTGCCGGTCGCCGCGGGCGCGAAGGAGCGGCAGAGCGACGACAGCGTGACGATCAGCTCGATCATCGGCGACGTGGCCGGGCGTGACGTCATCGTGCTGGACGACGAGATCGCCCGCGGCACCACGCTGATGGAACTGCTGAGCCGGCTCCGCGAGCAGGACGTGCGGTCGGTCAGCATCGTCTGCACGCACGGGCTGTTCGTCGACGGCGCGCTGGGCAAGCTGGTCGCCCAGCCGGAGGTGACCGAGGTCGTCTGCACCAACACGGTGCCGGTCCCCGAGCACAAGCGGGACCCGAAGCTGGACGTCATCTCGGTGGCCCCGGCGCTGGCGGAGGCCATCCGCCGGATCCACGACGGCGAGTCGGTCAGCGCCCTGTTCGACCACACGTGAGGATCCAGGCGAGGACGAACGCCTCCTCGCGCCAGGCGTCGTAGCGGCCGCTGCGCCCGCCGTGGCCCGCGTTCATCTCCGTCTTCAGCAGGAACGGGCCGCCGCGCGCCTCGGCCTGCAGCCGGGCGATCCACTTGGCGGGCTCGCGGTACAGCACCCGCGTGTCGTTCAGGCTGGTCATGGCCAGGATCGGCGGGTACTCGGCGGAGCGGATGTTCTCATACGGTGAGTACGCCTTCATGTAGGCGTACACCGCCGGGTCGTGCAGCGGGTCGCCCCACTCCTCCCATTCGGTCACCGTCAGCGGCAGCGAGGGATCCAGGATCGTGGTCAGCGCGTCCACGAACGGCACCTGCGCCACGATCCCGGCGAACGCCTCCGGCGCGAGGTTCACCGCCGCGCCCATCAGCAGGCCGCCGGCCGATCCGCCGCGCGCCACGAGCCGGCCCGGTGACGTCCAGCCCGCCGTGGCCAGGTGCCGGGCGCACGCCACGAAGTCGGTGAACGTGTTGGCCTTGCGCAGCATTTTGCCGTCGTCGTACCAGCCGCGGCCCAGTTCGCCGCCCCCGCGCACGTGCGCGATCGCGTACACGAACCCCCGGTCCAGCAGCGACAGCCGGGAGATCGAGAACCGCGGCTCGTTGGAGATCTCGTAGCTGCCGTAGCCGTACAGCACGCACGGCGCGGAGCCGTCCCGCGGCGTGCCGCGCCGGCACACCAGCGACATCGGCACCCGGGTGCCGTCCGGGGCGGTGGCCCACTCCCGGTACTGCTCACAGGCGGCCGGCTGGTCAGGGGCCGGCGCCCGGCAGCGGCCGTACCGGCGTGCGCCGGCGCAGCAGCAGCTCACCCGTGGCCAGATCGCAGTCGTAGACCGAATCCGGCGTGACCAGCGACGTGTAGTGCAGCCGGTACAGCGAGGTCCCCGGCTCGGGGTTGGCGCCGGGGGAGACCGTGTACACCGGCTCGGGGAACGCGACGTCGTACTCGCTGTCGTCGGCCCGGATGACCCGCAGCCCGGTCAGGCCGTCCCGGCGGACGTACACCGTCAGGTAGCCGGTGAAGGCGTCGACCCCCAGCAGGCGGGTGTCTGCCCGGCCGGGGATCAGCGTCGTCCACTCCCCGGGGCGGGTGGCCGGCGCGGCCGCGAGCTCGAAGTTCTGCGCCCCGTCGTTGTGCAGGATGAGCAGCCGCTCGGTGCCGTCCGCCCGTGCCTGGTGCGCCACCGAGTACTCGATGCCCTGGCGGCGCGGCGCGACCACGGTCAGCTCCGCGTCCGGGCGGGCCGCGTCCAGCAGCCACACCTCGCTGGTCACCTTGCTGGCCGACAACACGGTCAGGAACCGTTCACTGCGGGACAGGCCCACCCCGACCCAGAACCGCTCGTCGGTCTCCTCGAAGATCACCGCGTCGTCGGCGTGCGGCGTCCCGACCGTGTGCCGCCACACCCGCCACGGCCGCCAGGCGTCGTCGACCGTGACGTAGAACAGCGCCGAGCCGTCCAGCGACCAGGCGGCACCGTAGAAGGTGCCGGGTATCTCGTCCGGCAGCAGGCCGCCGGTCGCCAGGTCCTTGATCCGCAGCGTGAAGCGCTCGTCGCCGGAAAAGTCGGTCGAGTACGCCAGCCGCCGCGCGTCCGGGCTGACGCTGAACGCGCCGAGGGAGAAGAAGCTGGACTCCCCGGCCAGCGCGTTCGCGTCCAGCAGGACCTGCTCGCCGTCCAGCGGCTCGCCCCCGGCCGGCTGCGGCGGCGTGGCGTCGCCTGGCCGGGCCGGGCAGCGGCACTGCAGCCCGTACTGCTGGCCCTCGACCGTCCGGCGGTAATACCACCAGGCCCCCTTGCGGGAGGGGACCGACAGGTCGGTCTCCTGGGTGCGCCCCTTGATCTCCGCGAAGATCGTCTCGCGCAGGCCCTCCTGATCCGCGGTCAGCGCCGCGGTGTAGGCGTTCTCCGCTTCCAGGAACGCGATCGTCTCCGGGTCTTCCTTGCTGGCCAGCCAGGCGTACGGGTCGGCGACGCGGTCCCCGTGGAAGGTGCGGACGGAGGCCACCTGCCGGGCGGCGGGCGGCAGCAGGGACTGGCTCGCGGGGCCTGCGGGGCGTGCGGACGGCTCGGCGCTCATGCGCCGAGCTTACTGAGCAGTGCGGACGAACCGGTGCCAGCACCGCGTCACCTGGCTCTGGCACCATGGGCCTGTGGACGCACATTTCATCCTTACCGACGGCAGCGAGGTCACCGACCCCAAGCCCGCCGACATCGAGGAAGCCCTGCACGCCGGCAAGCTGCTGTGGGTGGACCTGCACGACTCCGGCGACGAGAGCCTCGCGCTGCTGCGGGACGTGTTCCATATCCATCCCCTGGCCATGGAGGACGCGGCGGAGTTCGGCCAGCGCCCGAAGATCGAGGAGTACGACCACTTCGTCTCGATTGTCTTCTTCGGCGCCAACAGCGTCGGCGAGCCGATGACCGAGGTGCATTTCTTCTACGGCGAGGATTTCCTGGTCAGCCTGCACCGGGAACCGTGCGTGGCGTTCGGCGCCATGCGCCAGGCGATGCGCCGGCATCCCGGCGCGCTGTCGTCCCGGCTGATCGTGCTGCACCACGCGCTGGACAGCCTGGTGGACAGCGTCTTCCCGATGCTCGCCGCGTTCGACGACCGCATCGACTCGCTGCAGGAGCAGATCTTCGCGAAGCCCGCCGACGATCAGCTGGCCACGCTGTTCTCGCTCAAACGCTGGCTGGTGGGTATCCGCAAGGTGGTCAACCCGGAGCGGGACATGCTCAACGAGCTGCTGTCCCAGCGGGCCGAGCTGCCGGGCATGACCCGCAAGCACGAGCCGTACTTCCGTGACCTGTACGACCACCTGATCCGGATCAGCGATATGGTCGACAGCCACCGGGACCTGCTCGGCAACTCCATGGATGCCTACATGTCCATGATGTCCAGACGGCAGAACGACGCGATAAAGCAGCTCACGATCATCGCGACCGTGTTCCTGCCGCTGTCGTTCCTGACCGGGTTCTTCGGCCAGAACTTCGGCTGGCTGGTCGGCAGCATCGGCTCCGCGGCGGCCTTCTTCGGCATCGGCATCGGGACCGAGGTCGTGGCCGTGATCGTCCTGTTCACCCTGTTCAAACGGCGTGGCTGGCTCTAGGCCTGGCGCCCAGGCCGGGCGCCCGCCTACCGCCCCGGCCCCGCCCCGGCCCCCGCTCAGGGGACGGTGACCCCCTGCAGCTGGGGCGGGGTGGCCAGCGTGGTCGTGGTGTTGCCCGGGTAGGCCAGCACGTTCAGCTCACCCGCCAGCGTGACCCCGGCCGGCGGCACCGTGTCCATCACCTCCGGCTCGATCGACGGGGACACCTCGCAGACCTGCGGCTCCGGGCTCTGGGCCGCCTCCGCCGCGGAGCACACGCCGAACGAGAACATGCCGGGCGTCGCCGTAAAGGCCCTGGCGTCGTCCGTGCCGAACCCGTCCTGCCCGGCCAGCGCCACGGTGAACGTCCACCCGGACCCGACCGTGCCGAGGGCGGCGGACGGCAGGGTGACCGTGATCTGCCCGCTGACCGGGTTGCCGCTCACGCTGGCGATGGTCCCGGGCGTGGTACCGAGCGCCGTCCGCCACTGGGCCCGGCCGAACCCGTCCACCTCGATCGACTGGCTCCACGCGCCGGCTGGCGCGATCGTATAGTTACGGCTCGGGTACGGGGGTCGGCCCACAATGGAACGGCCACGGGCGATAGCGAGCTGAATCCGGGCGCGTTACCGCCCGCCGTCGCTCCGATGTGGGTCGTTCAGTCGTCGTATGATCTTGTAACGGTTTGGTCGCTGCGGGTGAGATGGCCCTGGCTCGGCCCCTATGGTGCGGTCTATGCCGGTTGAGTTCCTGACGGATGACGAGGCGGCGGCATACGGCCGGTACGCGGGGCCGCCATCGCGGGCGGACCTGGAGCGGGTGTTCTTCCTCGATTTTTCCCACCGCCCGAGCATGTGTACGCGACGCGCCGAATACGCTGGGTAATTGATCCTGCTGATCTTGTTACCTACCGTGAGTCCCGATGTTTGTGGCGTCAGGACTCGGGGGGTGGCGGTGGGGCGGCGGCAGGTTGTTGGTGAGCTGCGGGTTCAAGAGATGCCGCGCAGGGGCGGACGCTGGTCGTGGACGATCGTCCGGCCGGACGGATCGGTGCATGAGCCGGCTGACAGGTTCCTTCGGCGGCATGACGGGTCGGGTACTCAGCGGACGTACGCCTATCTGGTGGTTGACCACCTGCGCTGGTTGGAGCGGGAAGCACTGCCGCTGACGGCGGTGACCCTGCGGGACCTGGAGCGTTACATGGGGCTGGTCGGCGCCGAAGTGCGGATGCCGCTGGGCGAGCCGTGGCGGGCCGGCCGGCGGCCCTATGGCAAGGATGCGCTCTCGTCGGCGGCCTCGTGCCTGAAGGGCTTCTACCTGGACCAGGCCGTACTCGGGGTCAATGTCGAGCTGGGCCGACAGCTCGACCTGGCCCGGCTGCCGTCGCGTGCGGACCGGAACAGGGCGCTGCTGGGGCATGCCCAGACGAGCCTGCCGGCGAATCCGCTGGCTCCCCGCCGGGTCCGGCGGCGGCACCCGAAGATGCTGGCCGAGGACGCCCGCAGCCGCCTGCTTGAGGCGGCGTCCACCGCCCGTGACCGCATGGTGGTGACGTGGCTGGCTGACGGGGGGTTCCGGATCGGGGAGCTGTGCGGCCTGCACCTGTCCGACCTTCATCTGCGGGAGCAGGCCACGTGCGGGGAAGCGCGGACGGCCCACGTCCACGTCTGCCACCGGGACGGGAATCCCAACCGGTCACGGGCCAAGTCGAAGTACCCGTGGGATGCCCGGAACGGCGTCATGACGGGCGGGATGATCAAGAGGGCCAGCCCGGCGATGATCCACGCCTACTTCGAGTACATGACCACCGAGTACCCGCGCGACGGCGCCGGGCACGGGATGCTCCTGGTGCAACTGGCCGGGCCGGATCACGGGCAGCCGTGGACGGCGGACGCCGCGCGCAGCATGCTCCGCCGCGCCGGACGCCGCGCGGACGTCGGCCGCGTGGTCCCCCACCAATTCCGGCACTCGTTCGCGACCGCCGTGCTCGACGCGTCGGGCGGCAACCTCCTCATCGCCCGGGACGCCGGGGGCTGGGCCTCGGCCGCCACGGTGGACGCCGTCTACGGGCACGCCGACATCCACGACCCCGCCTTCGAGGCCGCCCTGCTGAAGGTCTGGGAAGGGCAGTGACCGCCGGCCTGGCGCTGCTTCCCCCGGGTGACTGCGGGCGGCAGTCACGAGACCGGCTGGAGGTGCTCACCACGCTGATCGGCGGGCCGGATTTCGACCCGCTGTTCCGCAGCGACATCATCCAGATCCCGCTGAATCACCCGGTGTTCCGCTGGAACTGCATGGTCCACGGTTGCGAGCGGCCCACTGGCGTCAGCGTGACCCAGGCCGGCATCGACCTGTGCTTCCAGCACCAGCGAACGTGGAAGGAACTGTCTGCCCGCGGTCAGGACCAGCTCGAGTTCCTGCGCACGGCCACGCCGCTGACCTCTTCTATCGGGATAGCGCCGAAACCCTGCCGCGTCGGCCGCTGCGGCCGGCCGGCACGCCCGTATCCGGCCCGGCTGTGCGTCCGGCACCTCAACCGCTGGAAGGGCCAGCACGGCGGCATGCAGACCGCTGACGGCGCGGCCTTCGACGCGTGGGCCGCGGGCGAGCAGCCTTATGCGTCCTACGGCGGCTGCCGGGCCGCGTGCTGCGATGACCTGGCAAAGTCCCCGCTCGGGCTCTGCGAGTACCACGAGGCGCGATACGGGAAGGACGGGCGGCCAGGCCAGGCCGTCCTCCCGGGCAACTGGGTCCAGTCCTGCCAGGAGCGCGGGCTGGAGGTCCCCGTCCGCTATGCGGACGAGCGGACCTTCAGGCTCTGGTGCTCGCAGGTCCTGCCGCCGCTGCGCGTCGGGCAGATCAACCTCAAGGGCATGCACCCGCTGGTGAAGGCGGAACTCCGGTGGGGGCTGTTCGCCCACACCCAGCACCAGGAGCACACGCGGTGGTCGCTGCGGACCCTCCAGCCCCTGGCGACGGCATGCCGGGCCGTGAGCTCGCTGGAGGAGCTAGACCCGGGCTGCCTGACCCGGGCCGGGCAGCAGGCCGTCCGGCAGATGCGTAGCGAGCTGAGGATCGTCTACTTCACGCCGTCCGACACGCGCGAGGCCGGCGACATCGAGCCGGCCCACTTCGGGAGGAAGATCACAAGGCTGACCAGCCAGTTCGACCTGGCCAAGGTGACGCAGCGGTGGCTGCGCGACATGCTCTGGGATTTCATGGCCGAGCAGATGCGCTCGCCGAACTGCCCACGCAGCCACACGCCGTTCTCCACGATGCGGCGGGCGTGCCAGGAGCTGAGCGCCTTCCTGGACGCCCGGGTGCCCGGGGGCGGCCATGATCCCCGCATGCTCGATGAGGAGCACGTCCGCCTGTTCGTCGCGGACCAGTACCGGCGCGCCGCGAGGGCCTGCCCACCATCGGGATCACCCATCAGGGCAAGCCCTCGGTCGCTACCGAGGTGACCCGCAAGCTCACCCTCGACCGCCTCCGCCAGCTCATGCGCTGGGCACTGGACAACGGGGAAGGCGATCGCGCGGGCCTTGACCGGGCGGTGATCCGGGCGTTCCCCGGCGGCGGCAAGCCGCAGCACCGGACCAGGAGCCCTTTCCCTGACAAGGTTGCCAGGGCGATGGCCGACGAGGCCAACCTGCGCCGCCTGGCCGGGCTTGACGTCACCGACCGGGGCCTGCGTGACGCCTGGGAGACCATCGTGGTGACCGGGCGGCGGGCCAGCGAGGTACTCCAGCTCCGGCTGGAGTGCATCGCCCGCCACAACGGCGTCCCGATGCTCTGGCACGACCAGACCAAGGTCGGCAACTACGACCAGGCCATCCGCATCCCCGAGTACACCTACCAGCGGCTCCAGGAACGCCAGCGCAAGACCCTCGCCACCTTCGAGCGGCGGTTCGGCCGGGCGCCCGCCAGCCAGGAACGGCCCCGGCTGGCTCTGTTCCCAGCCCGGCACGGCAACCCGCGAGGCGAGCGCGCGATCAGCTACGCCTGGTTCGGGAAAGGGTTCCGGGCCTGGCTCGCCGACCTTGACCTGGGCTCCTACGTCGCTCACCAGGCTAGGCACACGCTGGCCACTAGGCTGCTGGCCGCCGGCGCCGGCCTGCACCACATCAAGCGGTATCTGGGGCATGTCTCCGAGCGGATGGCCGAGCACTACGCCAAGGTCGCCCTCGGCGAGATCGACGACATCCTGCACCACGTCTGGGTCGCCGGGCCAGGCACGCCCAGCCCCGGCGAGCTGCTGTCCAGCGGGGTAACACCGCTGACGCGAGAGGAAGCCCAGGCGCTGGCACTGGACCTGAACCGGCGCAGCACCCCCGCCGAGGGCGGCCTATGCACCTTCCAGGCAGTCGTCGACGGCGGCGCCTGCCCGTGGAAGCTGGACTGCCACAACTGCGACCGGTTCGTGATGACCGGCGCTGACCTGCTGTATTGGCGGCGCAAGCGAGAGCAGTGGGCATCGCTCGCCGAGCGGGCACCCGACAACGCCACCGCTGACTACCTTCACCAGGCGTTCGAGCCGACCGCCCGGGCCATCGACGGCCTGGAGAAGGCCCTGGCCGGCCTCGGCCTCCTCGACGAGGCCCTCGCCCTGGACATGCGCCGCCCGCAGGACTACTTCCAGCGTGTCTGGAGCCTCGGCTTCAAGAGCTCGGACCTGGCCAGCACCGGCAGGCACGACCGCCAGGAGGCGCCGTGACCCCGCCCACGCACGCCGCCAACCAGGCACGCCGGCTCGCCACCCAGGACAAGCTGCAGCGCATCCGGGAAGCCCTGCAGCGCCTGCACCGGGAGCAAGCCCAGGTCACCTATCCCGCCGTCGCGCAGCGCGCTGGGGTGTCTCGCACCTTCCTTTACCAGAACGCCGACGCCCAGGCCCTGATGGCGGCCGCGATCACCACTCACGCCGCACGCCGACGGCAACTCCAGGCCGACAAGGACGCCCAGGCCGAAGCCTCCTGGCGGGAGCGCGCCCTCAACGCCGAGGATGCCCTGAGGGCGGCCCGCACCGAGATCAGCACGCAACGGGCGCGCATAGGCCTCTTGCTCGGCCAGGTCCGCGATCTTGAAGACAATTATGACGAGGACACGGCCCAGCGCATCGCTGCCGAGAGCACCACCCTGAAGCAACGCGCCCGCCAGCTCGCCCAGGACAACCGGGCGCTCGAGGAAAAGCTCCAGGCCGCCCGCTCCAACAACCGGTTCCTCGACAAGCGGATCGCGGACCTGGAAGCCGAGCTCGCCACCCCGCAAAGCCAGCAGAAGGCCACCTGATGCCAGCCATCCCCTTGGATGCCTCAGATGCCATGGAGCTCGCCGAGCTGCTGCAGTTCCTCGGCGGCTGGCTGGAATCCGACCATGATAACCTCGCCGCCTCCCTGGCCCGGTTCGTCGGCAGCTCGGCCTACGGCCCGGACGCGCTGCGCGACGACTTCGCCCGGTTCAGGTTCCTCCTCGGCGTCACCGACGGCGAGGGCCTGTTCACCCCGGACGAGCCATGAGCGCACACCCACCATCTGACCACGCTCGCCTGCTGCTGGAGGCCGCGACCGTGCATCACTACTCGTGGCCGCCGGAAGCTGACTGGATCAGATGGGCAGGCGTCGCGATCGCGGTGATGGGCGCGCTCATCGCAACGCCAGATGCCACCTTGATGCCCGCCCGGCACTGGATAGCGCGCGCCAGCAACCAGATCCGCGAGCGGCTGGCTCCTTACCTCCCCTTCCTCCGCAGGACGATTCGCGATGAGCCGAGGCAAGCCGCCGATGCAGCGGCGGGCACAGAGCGCATGAGCGTCAGCCGGCGAATTGAGTGGAACACCAAGGCGGATAACAAGGACAAGATCGAGCTTCTGCATCAGCAGGTGAAGTTGCTCGGGCAGGAACTCGCTGATGTCAGACGGGAGATCGCGCAGGTTGAGGCAGCACAGCGTTCGTCTCTGGAACGGGCCGAGGCGCGGCAGCAGGACGCCCACCAGCAGCTGGCCGGACGTCTTGAAGCGAAGGAACGGCGAGCGGCCCGAGTCGACGCGCACGGCATATGGCCGATCGGAGCCGGAATCTTCTTGACCGGCATTCCCGATGAACTCGCAGCCGTCGCTGTAATCGGATGGCTGTTCATCCTTGGAGGCATCGCCGTGACAGTTTGGGCAGGACGCACCGTGATGACCGATCAGGCCATCCGATCTTGTCCATAACCGGCAGTGCGCGCAGCCCTTCCGGCCGGCGATCCCGCGCCAGCGTCATGGAGACGCTGACCACGCTGACCGCTATCGATGAACGCGACCGCCTCTTACGGCGAACGAACGACGTCACGCACATGTCCGCGACGCAAATCCCCTGGTCACAGGCCATGTTAACAGCCCGGCACTCAGTAAACTCGACGACGAGGACCGGAAGCTGGTGGACCTGCGGCGCGGTGACCACATGAAGGCCGGCTTCGCGCTCCAGCTGGTGACCGTGCGCTGGCTCGGGACATTCCTGGAGGACCCGCTCGACGTGCCGGGCGAGGTGCTGGACTTCGTGGCCGGGCAGCTCGGCATCGCGGACCCGGCGGTGGTGAAGCGGTACACCGAGCGGGTGAAGACGAAGTCCGACCACCAGCAGGAGATCCGGAGGAAGTGCGGGCTGCGGGACTTCGCCGACGCTGAGGCGGAGCTGGTCGAGTGGGTGGCTGCCCGCGCGTGGACGTCCGGGACGGCCCGAAGGCGATCTTCCTCGACGCGATGACCTGGCTGCGGGAGCGGAAGGTGCTGCTGCCGGGGGTGACGACGCTGGCGCGGCTGGTCGCGCGGGTGCGCGATGAGACGACGCACCGCCTGTGGCGCGTGCTGGAGGCGCTGCTGACGCCGGCCCAGCGGCAGGTCCTGGACCGGCTGCTGGAAGTCCCGACGGGGCTGCGGGTCTCGGACCTGGAGCGGTGGCGCAAGGGCCCGCCGCCGCGCGGCAGCGGCCCGGCGATCATCGCGGCGCTGAACCAGGTCGCGGAGATCCAGGGGCTGGGGCTCGCGGGGCCGGGAGCCGAGTCGGCGGTGCCGCAGCGCCGGCTGGGTGAGCTGGCCCGGTACGGGATGACGGCGGACGCCTGGCTGATCCGCCGCCACCCGGACGACCGGCGGCTCGCGACGCTGCTGGCCACGGCCCGGTACCTGGAGGGCAAGTCCGTCGATGACGCGCCGGTGCTGGCGGCGATGCGCACCCTACCTGACGTGCTCGCCTACCGGGGCAAGCTGCCCGCTCCGCTGATCCCCGGACGCCTGATCGACGAAGGCGTGGTGAACGGCCCGTGGCGGCGGCTGGTCTTCGGGCATCCCGCGCACGAGGGCGGGGCGGTGAGCCGGCGCGCCTACACCTTCTGCGTGCTCGAGCAGTTCTGGCGGGGCCTCAAGCGCCGCGACATCTACGCCGACGCCTCCACCCGGTGGCGCAACCCACAGGCCCGGCTCCTGGAGGGCGCTGCGTGGGCGGCCGTCCGCGCCGACGTGCTGACCACCCTCGGCCTGCCCGGCGACCCGGGCGCGCTGCTGGCCGGGCACGCCCAGGCGCTGGACGCCGCCTACCGGGAAGTCGGCGGCCGGCTGGCCGTCAACACCGAGGTCACCATCGACGCCGACGGGAAGATCCACCTGACCGGCGTCAAGGCCATCGAGGAGCCGCCGTCACTGGTTGACCTGCGCAGCCGTACTGCTGCCATGCTGCCGCGCGTCGACCTGCCCGAGGTGATCCTCGAGGTCATGTCTTGGGCTCCGGAGCTGGCGGAGGCCTTCACCGCCGTCTCGGGCGGCCGGTCCCGGCTGGACGACCTGCCGACCTCAGTCGCCGCGTGCCTGGCCGCCCACGCCATGAACATCGGCTACCGGCCGGTCGCCAAGAAGGGCGTCCCGGCGCTGGAGCGGTCCCGGCTGTCGCACGTCTTCCAGAACTACGTGCGGCCCGAGACCCTGGCCATGGCGAACACCCCGCTGGTCGCCCGCCAGGCAGGCCTTCTCCTCGCGCAGGCCTGGGGCGGCGGCCTGGGCGCCGCGGTCGACGGGATGCGGTTCGTCGTCCCGGTCCCGGCCGCGTTCGCCCGCCCCAACCGCAAGTTCTTCGGGTCCAAGAGGGGCATGACCTGGCTCAACGCCATCAATGACCACGGGATGGGACGCGGCGCCAAGATCGTGTCCGGGACGGTGCGGGACTCCCTGCACATGGTCGACGTCATCTTCGGCCTGGACGGCGGCGAGCTCCCCGAGATCGTCGTATCCGACACCGGGTCTTATTCGGACGTTGTCTTCGGCCTCCTGGAGCTGCTGGGCATCTCCTACCGGCCCGCGCTGGCGGACCTGCCTGACCAGAAGGGCTGGCGGATCAAGGCTGACGCCGATTACGGTCCGCTGAGCACCTTCGCGCGCGGCCGGATCGACACCGCGAAAATCCGCCGGAACTGGGAGGACATCTTGCGGGTCGTCGCCTCGATCTACACCGGCACCGTGCGCGCCTATGACGTGGTCGCCATGCTCCAGCGCGACGGGCACCCGACCGCGCTGGGGGAGGCGATCGCGATGTACGGGCGGACCTTCAAGACCCTGCACATCCTCAGCTACATCGACACCGACGAAACCTACCGGCGCGACATCAAAGGCATCCGCAACCTGCAAGAGGGCCGCCACGCGCTGGCCCGGAAGATCTGCCACGGCCGCAAGGGCGAGCTCTACCACCGCTACGAACGCGGCCTTGAAAATCAGCTCGGCGCGCTTGGCCTTGTCCTGAACTGCGTCGTGCTGTGGACGACCGTCTACCTGGACGCCGCCGTCCGCCAGCTCAAGGCCCAGGGCTACCCGGTGCTCGATGAGGACATGGCCCGGCTTTCCCCGTTTGTCAGCCGGCACCTCGGTGTCCACGGCACCTACAGTTTCGTCCTCCCGGACCTGGCCCCCGGCGCCATCCGCGAACTGCGCAACCCGGACGCCGCCGACGAGGACGACGAGTAAGCGCCCGGCGGGCTGTCAGCCGCCCGTCGGCACGGCCGCCGCAGCGGCCTTCTCGTCATGGTCGCGCAGCATGCGCAGTACGGTCGCCGGGGAAGGGTGCTGGCCTTTCTTCTTCCCGGTGGAGATGACGAGGCGGGCGGCGATGCCGCGCAGGCTCATCTCCTGGCCGCGCAGGTGGAGCGCGACGGCGAGCATCGCGTCGTCGGTGACGGCGGCGCCGCCGATCGCCTTGCCGCGGGCGCGGGCCGACTCGTGGCCCTCCAGGGTGCGGTCGCGGATGTACTCGCGCTCCATTCCCGACAGCGCGGCCAGCACGGTGAACACGACGCCGGACGGGTCGTGCGAGCCCTGCAGCTCGCCGGTGAGGAACTCGAGCCCGATGTCGGCGGCGCGCAGCTGCTCGCCGAGCGCGGCCAGCTCGATGCCGCGGCCGAGCCGCTTGTGCTCGTGCACGACGATCGTGACGGCGGCGCCGGACGCGCGGATCTCCCGGGCCAGGGCGATGGCCTTGTCGAGCTCGGGCCGGGTGACGGCGCGGGTGGAGATCTTCTCGGCGAAGATCCGGGTGACGCCCGCCGCGCGCAGTGAGTCGGCCTGGGTGTCGAGCGACTGGCGGACGGTGGAGGCGCGGGCGTACCCGATGCGCACGCGTCCGGCCGGCACGGCACCGGGCGCCGGCGGCCGGGGCAGCTCGGTCCAGGCCGAGCCGGGCCTGCGCAGCGGCGGGACCGGGACGCTGAGCGCCTTCGCCAGCTGCGGCACGAGCCGGAACCGGGCGGTGTGGTACTGGGCGGCCACCCTGCCCCTGCCGGTCCGGCATGGCGATCCCGCCGGGGCCGCGCAGGAGGACATCGGGCAGCCGTTCGCCCCGTATGGAGACGGCCGGCGGCTAGCGGCCAGCGCGGGAGATGAGCCGTTACCTGCCGCCGGGCTTGCCGGGCGCGGACACGGTGGCGCCTGACCGGTCCGGGGTGCCCCCGGCGGGCCGGGCGTCGATCGCGCGGTGCCTGCGCGCGAGGATCCGGAGCTGGATGATCCGGGCGGTCCCGGGGATGACCACGAGCAGGATGCCGAGCACCGCGGCGAACAGCAGCGTCACGCCCAGCGGCAGGTGGCCGTGGGCGCCGAGGTAGCTGATCTGCACCTTGCGGCTGTTCTGCAGGATGAAGATCAGCAGCAGCACGAGTATCACGGCGAACGAGGCCGCGGCGAACCACACCGCGCCCATCCGCGTGCGCCTCACAACATGGTCAGGGGGGAGCTGCCGCGGCCCGCTGGGCACCTCACCACCCGGGTGCGGACGGTCATCACCAGATGCTGGCCCGGTCATAAAACATCACGTCCCCTGGAACTAAACCCGGCCGCCTGCCGCCTGCCGCCTGCCAGAGCATGGCCACATGGCGCCGCTGTTTGCTGTCGCGCCATGGCTGGCCTCCGCGAGCGGATGACCTAGGCAAGCCGGCCCAGGCCGTCAGCCGGCCCGGCCCCGGGCACATCGTCTAACGACATAAATTGCTTCCCGGGCGCGACGCGGTTGAAACCTCGGCCCAGGGGAGCCGGCGAACTGCTGCAGCTCCGCCTGCTCCGCCTCGCCCCCCGGGACTGGTACCCGGCGGGCGAGCTGGACATGGCCTGTGACGAGGATGGGTGCAGGATCCTGAACGAGAGCCTGTCCGGGGTCGGCTCACGGTTCCGTCGGTTCTGTCGGTTCCGGTGATACCGATGAGGTTGCCCGACCCCGGGCCATCCCGTTCATGCTGGTCAGCGGCTCGCCGGTGCCAAGGTTCCTGAGATAACACACGTTCTCACCGGGGAGCCTTCGCTCCGAGGTGCTGACCAGGCGGCGCGGCTCGAATCGCGCCAGCCCCGCCCGGCCGAACGGGTGTGGAGAGGAGAACCGGCGGTTCTGCCTGAGCAACGACTGACGGGGCCGACCTGCGGTTTGATCCTCCGTGCGGTAGCCAACCGGCCCACCCATTCAGGATCCTGCACCCATCCTCGTCACAGGCCGTAAGGGGCGATCCGGCCCCATCTCACCCGCAGCGACCAAAGCGTTACAAGACAATGCAGCGGCTAGCCGACCCACATCGGAGCGGCGGCGGGGCGGTAACACACCCGGATTCAGCCCGCTATCGCCCGTGGCCGTTCCATTGTGGGTGCACCCCCGAATCCTCGTCACAGGCCAATTCGAGGTCGATCGGCCAACGGGGTCCACCTGAACTTCCATGCCGCGAGGGCTAGTCCGGCGGCTCCCCACAGGGCCAGGATGCCGAGGTGCTCAAGGGCGAGCCCGCTGCCCGTGACGTTCGGGTTGAACGCGGTGAGCATCGCCTGGTAGAAGTGCCGGACCGGGAAGACATTCGCCACCGCTCTTAGCCCTGCGGGTCCGCTGTCCAGGTTGAAGAAGTTCCCTGACAGGAAGAACAAGACCAGGGTGATGGCTGGGACAAGGGCGGTGGCGGTGGTGGCCTTGCGGACCATGACCGTGACGGCGAATGCCAGCGCGCAGCACGCGAACGCCCCGACCAGCACCGTCAGCACGGCGGCCAGAACATGGGCGCTGGGCAGGGGCACCCCGTAGACGACCCGGCCGAGCGCGGCCACCAGCACGGCCAGCAGCGCCGATGTCAGGATCGAATTGATGAGGTAGCCGGACAGGAAGGTCCCGGTGGGCACCGGCGCGCTGCGCAGCCGCTTCAGGATGCCGGCCTCGCGGTCGTTGACCAGGGTCGTGGCCAGGAACTGGAACGCCGCGGATACCACCCCGATGACCATCACCGAGGCCACCAGGACGGTGGACTCCTTGAGGGTGCCCGGCTGCCCGGCCAGGTGCTCGTGATACTTGCCGAACACCGTGGCGAAGATGAACAGGTACAGCAGCGGCAGGCCGATGGTGAAGAACAGCGCTTGCGGGTTGCGCGTCATCACCTTCCTGACGTAGCCGGCTTCGTGCGTCACCATTGTCGCCGTGCTCATCGCTGCTCGCCCCCGGCCAGCTCCAGGTAGATGTCTTCCAGGGACGGGCGCCGGACCTCCAGGCCCGGCAGGTCCGCGCCACGGACGTGGCACCATTCCTCCAGGGCCCACAGGGCGCGGGTGGGCTCTGGGGTCCGGAGTGAGATCCAGCCGTCCTCGGCGCGGGCGGTGGCGCCGAGCAGCGCGGCCGGGTCCATGCCCGGCGGGCAGCGGAACCGGATCTCCGCCGGGGCGTCTTCCCGTCCGCCGAGGGTCTGGGGTGTGCCCTCGGCCACGATGACGCCAGCCGCGATGACCGCTACGCGATCCGCGAGCGCTTCCGCTTCGTCCATGTAATGGGTGGTCAAGAACACCGTCTTGCCGAGCGGCTTCAGGCTCTCGATCATGCCCCAGGCCTGGCGCCTGGCGGCCGGGTCGAACCCGGTGGTCGGCTCGTCCAGGAACAGCAGATCCGGGTCGCCCACCAGGGCGAGGGCAACGTCGAGCTTGCGCAGCTGCCCACCCGACAGTGAGCCGGCCCGGGCCTTCGCCTTGCCGCTCAGCCCAACCTGGTCGATGGTCTCGCCGACATCGCGCGGCCTGGGGTAATACCTCGCGTATCGCTGCACCAGTTCCCGGACGGTCAGTTCCGGGGGCATGTGGGAGGTCTGCAGGACGAGCCCGATCCGGGCCCGCCAGGGCAGCGTCGGATGGGCCGGATCGGCGCCCAGCACGCGGATGTCGCCCGCGTCCCGCCGGCGGTACCCCTCCAGCATCTCCACGGTCGTGGTCTTGCCCGCGCCGTTCGGGCCCAGGAACGCGAATACCTCACCGTGCTGCACGGCAAGGTCGATGCCCCGAACCGCCTCGACGTTCCCGTATCGCTTCCGTAGCCCGGTGACCGAGATCACCGCGGTGCCCGGGCCGGGGGTCACGCTTCCTGCTCGCGGCAGGGTAGGCACTGTTTTCATTGCTCGACCCCTAAGCTTGTTATTTAACCTCTGCTGTCGCGCTTGGCTTGTTCTGCCGCTGTTGTCCGGCGTGTTGGCGTGACAGCGGGCGGCCACCGCGACACGGTCGGTTCTGTGTGACGGAACTGGCGGTGGAGGCGGTGGCCGTGGCGTTCAGTATCGCCTGGCTGCAGGATGCAGTCCAGGACGAGGCGGATGAGGAACAGGCGCGGGGGATGCTCGCAGCGTTCCGCGGCGAGCTGTACCGGTGCTTCACGAAGCGCCCGGATGCGCTGTTCGAGCTGGCTGACGCGGCGCTGTGCCGGCCGGAGCGGGTGCACATGCTGGCGGAGCTGTCGCTGGAGCCGGAGTGCCGCCGCGGGCATGGCGCGGTGTATGACGCGGTCAACTGCGGCCGGGTCCAGGTGGCGCGGCTGCGCCGGGCGCTGGCCGCGCTGCCGCTTCCGGCCTGGGAGGATGGGCGGATCCGGCTGGCGGCCGATGTGAGCAACTGGCTGCGGCCGGATGCGGAGGCCAGCCCGCAGCGTTTGTTCTGCCACTGCTATGCGCGGGGGAAGGGAAACGCGCAGATGATCCCGGGCTGGCCGTACTCGTTCGTGGTGGCGCTGGAGCCGGGCCGCACCTCGTGGACGCTGCCGCTGGACGCGGTGCGGCTGGGCCCGGCCGATGACGCGACAGAGGTGACCGCCGGGCAGGTCCGGGAGGTGGTGCTGCGGATCATCGCCGCTGGGCGCTGGCGCGACGGGAACCCGGACATCCTGGTCGTCTTCGATTCCGGCTACGACCTGACCCGGCTGGCGTGGCTGCTGGCTGACCTGCCGGTGGAGGTGGCGGGCCGGCTGCGCAGCGACCGGGTGATGTACTTCCCTGCCCCGCCCCGGGCCGCCGGCGCGAACGGCCGGCCATCCCGGCACGGGGCCGCGCTGAGGCTCGCGGACCCGCTGACCTGGCCCGCCCCGGCCGTCACCACCGTCACGGACACGGCCCGGTACGGCACCGCTGCCGCGGCGGCCTGGGGCCGGCTGCACCAGCGGCTGGCCAGCCGCGCCGGGTGGGAGCATCACGACGGCGAGCTGCCGGTCATCGAGGGCACCCTCATCCGGCTGGCCGTCGCTCACCTGCCCGGCGACCGCAGCCCGGAACCGCTGTGGCTGTGGTCATCACGCGCCGCGACCTCCGCCGCCGAGGTGAACCGCACCTGGCAGGCGTTCCTGCGCCGCTTCGACATCGAGCACACGTTCCTTATCTCCAGCCTCAACTGATGTGTCTTTAACGTCCACCACGAGCGTTCTCACCTGCCCGGATGAGGGCTGATCAGTGGTTATCTCCTGTCTTGTCCGTGACGTTGTTCAAGGAGGAGACGATGCTCGTGCATCCGGTGGCGGTCCCCGGTTCGGGGACGCGATCGTGGACGGTGCTGGGGGACGACGACGTGCCGGTGGTCCCGGTGGACCGGTTCCTGGCCTATCTCACCGGCATCGGCCGGTCGCCGAACACGGTGAAGGCGTACTCCCACGATCTCAAGGATTACTGGGAGTTCCTCGGCTTCCGGGGCCTGGACTGGCGCGAGGCCCGGCTGGAGGACGTCGGGGAGTTCGTCGCCTGGCTGCAGCTTCCCGCGGCGGGCCGGTCCGGTGCGGTCGCGGTACTGCCGTCCGCGACGGCCGAGGTCAGCGCCTCGACGGTGAACCGCAAGCTCGCGGCCGTCAGCGCGTTCTATGCGCACCAGGCCCGCAACGGAGCCGGGGTCGGCGACCTGCTGGCCGCGTGGAAGACCGGCGGGCGGGGCGGGTGGAAGCCGTTCCTGCACCACGTGAGCAAGGGCGGGCCGTATCGCGGCCGGGCCATCTCGCTGAGGGCCCCGAAGAAACTGCCGAGGATCCTCACCATCACCGAGACGGAGGCGATCCTCGGCGCCTGCACCAGGCTGCGGGACCGCTTCTTCTTCGCCGTTCTTCATGAGACAGGCTGCCGGGCGGGCGAAGTGCTCGGGCTCCGTCATGAGGACATTGCCGCCGCCGAGCAGGAGATCAGCATCGTGCCGCGGGAGAACGCGAACGGGGCGCGCGCCAAGTCCGGCGGCCGGACGGTCCCGGTCGGGCCGGAGCTGATCCGGCTGTATGCCGACTACCTGCACGAGGAGTACGGCGTCATCGACAGTGACCATGTCTTCGTCAACATCTGGGCGGAGCCGAAGGGGCACGCATGGTCGTACCAGGCGGCCTATGACCTCGTTCTCCGGCTGCGGGCCAGGACCGGGATCGCGTTCGATCCGCACTGGTTCCGGCACAGCGCGGCGACAAGGTGGCTGCGTGACGGCGTCCCGATCGAGGTCGTGTCCACGCTGCTCGGGCATTCGTCCGTGGTCGTAACGCAGTCCGTCTACGGCCATCTGACGGTCGAGGATGCGCGGGCGGCGCTGGAGAAAGCCGGCTGGTTCACCGGAAAGGAAGTGCCGTGGTGAGCGGCGGCTGGATCATGCAGGCCGACCGGACCCGCTGGCAGTTGAAAGCCGCTTCCGAGCTAGCGGCCATCCTGAAGGCGCACCCGGATATCCCGGTGATCGCGTGGACCGTCACCGTGTCCGGCGGAGCCCTGTCCGGCCAGGTACTCGCTCCTGCCGGGGGCAGGCGCGGGCTGTTCGCGGAATGGCGGCAGGCGCTCGGGCTGGACGAGGTCACCGAGACCGCGTCCGGAACCGGGACGCCTGTTTACCTGCATGCTCGCGGTGTCCGCGGCGGCGTCGCGGTCAGCGTCACCGCGACCGTCTTCGACGGCGAGGAGGACAGCTGGTGAGCGGCCCGGAGGCGGCGGAGGGCGGGCAGCACCAGTCTGCTGCCGGCCTGCTGGGAAAGCTGATGGCCGCGGTGCGCCCGGAGTTCCGGGCCGATGAGCTGGTCTTCGACCAGGAGGGCCCGGTGTTCGGCGGGAAGCTGTGCCTGGTCACCGGGTGCGGCCGGGCCGCCCGCGGCCAGGGCCTGTGCCACGGGCACCAGCAGCGGTGGGCAGCCGCCGGCCGGCCAGACGTGGCCGGGTTCGCCGCGGCCACCGATCCCCGCTGGCGGAAGAATGCCCCGCTGACCAGCTGCGGGGCGCCGGGATGCCGATACGGCGTTACCCGCCGCAAGGGCCTGTGCGGACGCCACGCCGGCGCGTGGGAACGAGCCGGGATGCCTGACCTGCGGAGCTGGCTGGACGCGCTGCCGGAGACCGCACCAGCAGTCCCGCCCGCGGACTGCCTGGCCTGCATCTGCGGGCTGTGGGCCGAGCCCGGGAGCGACTGGTGCCGGTCGCACGGCAGGACCTGGGAACAGCACGGACGCCCGGATGCTGCGGAGTTCGCTGCCCGGTGGACGGCAGGCACGGGAATCCCCGGTCATGAGCGGATCCGGCTCGCCGTGCTGCCCGCGCACCTGAAACTGGAGATGCAGTACGCGCTGCAGCGCCGCCACGACGAACGAGCCGGGAAGGCCATGCCTTACGTCGTGATGATCGTCGTGCGGTTCCTGGCCGCCAGCGGCGCGTCCTCGCTGCTGGACAGGACTGAGCAGGAATGGCGGGCCGAATTCGGCAAGCGCGGCACCGCTGTCGCGCTGCTGGCCTGGTCCCGCCGCCAGGTCGCTGACCTGGCGGCGGGCACCGGCTGGGACGCCGAGTATCCCCGCGACGCCTGGCAGATGCACCGCCTCGGGTTCGAGGGCCGGCCCTGGACTTCTCCGGCGTCCCCCAGCCCTGGCTGAAAGACCTGGCCAAGCGGTGGATCCGGTGGCGGCTGAGTACGGGCCTGAGCCTGGAAGCCGGTGCCCGCAGGCCGCTCCGCGTCCTGATCAGGTTTGCCTCGTTCCTTCACGCCCGCGGCGTCACCGGCGCCGGCGGCATCAGCAGGCCCCTGCTCGAGGACTACCTTGCCGACCTCCAGTCCGGCCTGGGCGGCAGGCCGGAGCAGGGGGTCCACGTCAGCACTATCGGGCTGTTCCTCTCCGCGGTCAGGCAGCACGGCTGGGACCCGGCCCTGCCGCCGGACGCGATGATCTTCCCCGGCGACCAGCCCCGCCGGGCCGAGCGGCTTCCCCGGGCCCTGGCCGGGCACGTAATGGCCCAGGTCGAGCAGCCCGGCAACCTCGCCCGCGAGAAGAACCCTGCCTACCGGCTGGCCACGCTGATCCTGATCCGCTGCGGCCTGCGCATCTCCGACGCCCTCAAGCTGCCCTTCGACTGCACCGTCACCGACGACAGCGGGGCCCCTTACCTGCGCTACCGCAACCACAAGATGAAACGCGAGGCACTCGTCCCCCTCGATGACGAGCTGCTGGCGCTGATCCGGGACCAGCAGCAGCGGGTCCTGGGCCGTTACCCGTCCGGGATCGTGCTGTTTCCCAGGCCGTCGAAGAACCCGGACGGGAAGACCGCAGTCAGCAGCTCCACCTACCGGCTGGCGCTTTACCGCTGGCTGGAACGCTGCGATGTCCGCGACGAGCAGGGCCAGCCCGTGAGGCTAACCCCGCATCAATGGCGGCACACGCTGGGAACCGTCCTGATCAACCGCGATGTCCCCCAGCATGTCGTGCAGAAAATACTTGATCACGACTCGCCCCTCATGACCGCTCATTACGCGCGGCTGTCCGATAAAACCGTCCGCGAGCACTGGGAAAGGGCCCGTAAGGTCAACGCCGAAGGCCAGCCCGTCCAGATCAGCCCCGACGGTCCGCTCGGCGACGCCGCATGGTCGAAACAGTGGCTGTCGCGGGTCACCCAGGCGCTGCCGAACGGCTACTGCGAGCTCCCCATGGTCCGCGTCTGCCCGCACGCAAACTCGTGCCTGACCTGCCCGATGTTCGTGACCTCGGCGGAGTTCCTCCCGCAGCACCATGCCCAGCGGCAGCAGACCCTGCAGATCATCTCCGCCGCCGAAGCCGCAGGCCATGCCCGCGTCGCCGAGATGAACCGGCAGGTCGCCGGCAACCTGGAAAAGATCATCGCCGCCCTCGAAGCCGACGGCAGCGACGGGAAGGAGGCAGCCGCCGGTGCGTCCTGACCCGCTCTCCGACGCCGCGGCCCGGCGTCACGAGCTGACCCGGGCCAAAGCCATCCAGGCCCTGCGCGAGCTCGACCGGGCCGGCACCCCCGTGACGTTCGCCGGCGTCGCGCAGGCAGCAGGAATCTCCCGCTCGTGGCTCTATACCCAGCCCGACATCAGCGGCCAGATCCGCAGGCTGCGCGAGAAAACAGATGCCGCCGGCTCCGCCGGCGCCATCCCCGCGGCCCAGCGGACCACCGATGCGTCGCTGCGCGCCAGGCTCACCGTCGCCCTAGGCCGCAACAAGCAGCTCGCCGACGAGAACGCGAGGCTCCGCCGCCAGCTCGCCCGCGCACTCGGCGAACAGCGGTCGGCACGGACCCGATCAGATAACGATCAAGGAGGCTGAAACAACCGGGATCACGCCGCGAGCGTCCCGTCGGCGACACTGTCCGCGACGGGACGCCGCAGGTCATAGCCCTGGCTGACGCGAAAGCTCAAGATAACGTTCCGGTTCCTCAAGCAGGTCCTCGGCTGGACCCGGCCGAAGCTGCGCGACCCGGCCGCCGCCGACCGGTGGACCTGGATTGTCATCGCTTGCTACGCCCAGCTGCGACTCGCCCGCGGCCTGGCAGCCGACCTGCGCCTGCCCTGGCAGCGGCCCTGCCCGCCGGGCCGCCTGACCCCGGCCCGGGTCCGCCGCGGATTCCGCAACATCCGCCAGACCCTGCCCTGCCCGGCCAGCGCGCCAAAACCCGGCAAACCCGGACCCGGGCGGCCGCCAGGATCGAAGAACCGTCACCCGGCCACCCGCCACGACGTGGGCAAGACCGTCAAGCGAGACGAGCCACGAAGAAAACCCGCAGGCAGAAAGGTTAAATAACAAGCCAAGGGGAGGAGACACAACCCGCTCAATGCGGATGCCTCAGCGCTGACGCTTGCCCCGGCCCGGCCGCCGCTACAGTGCCAGGAGACCTCCCGGCAAGGGTCAAAGGACCCGGGCTGGGTAAGCCGGCCGGGGCCGTGGCGGCCCGCTGACGTCAGTCCAGCACAGCCCAGCGGCGGTCACCCAGGTCCCGCACGGTGGTGACACCGGCTCTGAGCTGCGCGCGCAGGGCTGCCCCGATGACCTGGCCGAGTTCGTCGTCGCTATGGCCTGCCAGGCGGTCCAGGGCGCCGTTGCGGGAATCCCCGCACAGGTGGACGTGACATCGATCATGCCCGGGAGCACGGTGGCGCCGGGAAATTCCGCGGCCGGCCAGCTATCCGGCGCCGGCGCGGTGCCGGGCTCGATTCCCGCGATCTGGCCGCCAGCACACAGGACCAATGCTCCGCCGGGGATCATCTCGCGCCCGTCGAATGCCCTGTCCGCGCGGATCGCCAGCCGGCTCGTGCCCTGGTCCGCGGCCGCGCCTGCCATCAGCTTCTCCTCATCGTGAACTAAAGGTCACTGACGTTTCGCGTGCACACCCGGTACCGGGCCGGCTGCAGGAGCAGGAAAACGGGACAAACCGGGCAGAGGCTACGCCGCGAGCGCCACGGGATCCGGCGCCTGCCCCAGGCAGGGCCAGCCCGAGCCGTTTCCCCCCAATTTGTTCCGCTCACCGATCACCGGGCGGCGTCCGCCCGGTCCGGGCTCCCACTGGTGATCATGTCGTTAATCGTCCGGTCCCGGACGGCCGGATACGGCGACTGGCCTGCTGATGATCTTCGCGGGCGGGACCTGGAAGGATGAACCCTGCCGCCGTCCCGCCGGGCCGCGGGCTTGCGCCGCTGACCGGGCTGCCCGAAGTGCGGCGGCATCGCGTGGCCCGGGGCGGGGTTCCCCGGGCCACGCGACCTGAGCCTGCGCGCCCGCTTCAACGAGAAACGGGCGTTCCCAGCGTGGGGAACAGCCGGCTCCTATGAACCATCCCCAACTGCTGGATCGTTCGGCGCCTAG
>CAWGPP010000023.1:0-316447 GCA_963824545.1 uncultured Actinomycetes bacterium
GACCCGGCCACGTCGGCGGATCCGCCGTTCCCGTGACGAGGCGGCGGCCCCGGCCGCGGCCGGGGTCACCGAGGCTCCGGCCCAGGAGGCCAGCACCGAGGAGGCCAGCACCGAGGCTCCGGCCCAGGAGGCCGGCACCGAGGAGGCCGGGGGTACCGAGTCGCCTGCGGCCAGTTCGGCCAGCGCGGAAACGGCTGCTCCGGCCGTTGACGCCGCTGACCCAGCGGCCGGCGACGAGGCTGACGGTGCGGGCGCGGCTGACGGCGAGGAGCCCGAGGCCGCCGAAGAGTCCGCCTGATAAATCGGCGCGGATAGATCGGCGCGGATAGATCGGCGCGGAGTAGATCGCATCGACGGGCCGTCCCTGCACGCTGGGGGCGGCCCGTCATCGCGTCTGCGGTGGCACGGTGTGCGACGACCCAGCCGAGGGGAGCCCAGCGACGTGAGTACGGATCCGGCTCTGCTGCGGCTGCGGCTGGACCTGGCGTATGACGGTTCCGGGTTTTCCGGGTGGGCCACCCAGCCGGGCCGGCGAACCGTGCAGGCCGTGACCGAGGAGGCGCTGGGCCGTGTGCTGCGGCTGCCGGCGGCTCCCCGGCTGACGGTCGCGGGCCGGACGGATGCGGGCGTGCACGCACGGGGACAGGTGGCCCACGTGGACGTGCCCGCCGGCGCCTGGCACGATGCGGCCGGCCGTGCGGTTCGCGCGCTGGCCGGCGTGCTGCCGCCGGACGTCAGGCTGCGCGGCCTGGCGCCGTCACCGGACGGGTTCGACGCGCGGTTCTCCGCGCTCTGGCGCCGGTACACCTACCGGGTCGGCGACGATCCGGCCGCGGCGGACCCGCTGCGCCGGAACGAGACGCTGTGGCACCCGCGCCGCCTCCGCCTGGACCCGATGAACGTGGCGGCCGCCGCGCTGGTCGGCGAGCACGATTTCGCCGCCTTCTGCCGCCGCCGGGAAGGCGCGACCACCGTCCGGCAACTGCTCCGGCTCGACTGGGCGCGGGACGATGACGGGGTGGCGGTGGCGACCGTGGTGGCCGACGCGTTCTGCCACAACATGGTGCGCGCCCTCATCGGGGCGCTGCTGGCGGTGGGCGAGGGGCGCCAGCCGCCAGACTGGCCGCGCGATGTGCTCGCGGCCGCGGTCCGGGATCACGCCGTCCACGTCGCGCCCGCGCACGGGCTCTGCCTGGCCGAGGTGCGCTATCCGCCCCCGGAGGAGCTCGCCGGCCGGGCGCGCGCGACCCGCCGGGTGCGGCCGGTGCCTTCTGGCTGAGGCTAGTGCCCGGGCGGGCAAGAACTCTGGCTGCGCATGGCCGCCGGGGAGCAGCCGCGCTACCCTTACCCGCACAGTGCGAGCGGGGAGGCGCCGGTGACGACAGGACCGCAAGACCCGGCCGCGGCGGGCCGCGACCAGCTCAGGGCGGGCCACGCCGACCGCGAGCAGGTAATCGGCACGCTGAAGAACGCGTTCGTGCACGGCCGGCTGACCAAGGACGAACTCGACGCGCGAGCAGGCCAGGCGCTCGCCGCGCGGACCCACGCCGACCTAGCCGCGCTCACCGCCGACATCCCGCCCGGCCCGGCCGCAGCCGGGCCGGCGCGCCCGCCTGCGCGGCCGGCCCGCCGGGGGCCGCTGGCCAGGGCGGCCGCCGCGGCGGGCATCTGCCTGATCATCGCGGCCGCCGCCATAGGGGCCGCCATCCTGATCCCTGGCAATCCAGGCGGACCCCCTGGGGCCTGGTCCGACCTGATGGTTGCCCTGGCGGTCTTCGGCGTATGGACGGCGGCCGGCATCATGGGGTGCGCGGTGTTGACCTCATGGGACCAGAGGTCTTCCCGCAGGCAGCTGCCGCCCCGCCCCGGGCCGGGGCCGGGCGGCCAGGCCCTCGAAGCCGGACAGCGTGGCGGCACCGGCCATGGCCCGGTTCCCCCCGGCCCCCGCACCGACCAGACCCGCGCTGACCTGCGGGCTCACAAGTCACGGCAGCATCGGCAGCACACCCCCGCCCGAGCGGGCCGGGCACCTCGTGGCGTGAGGTCGGCACCAGGCGCGGTATGACCCCGGTGAAGCCCAGCACCCAGCGGGACGCTAGCCGGAGGTTCCCACGGTCTGCGGATGACCGTGCACCAGGCGGTAGCTCAGGGCGATGTTGGCGCTGCCGGAGATGAGGCCGGCCGAGAACTGCTCGAGCTGAGTACGCATCGCCTGCGTGGACGGGGCCTTGAGGTTGGTGAACTCCGCCCAGATCAGGATCAGGTAGTGCCCCTTGAACTCGGCCTGGACGACGCCCGTTCCCTGGCTCAGGTTCTTGGTGGGCGCGGTCGGGCCGTTCAGCGGGGTGACGAAGTCGTTCGAGCCGGATGCGCCTCCGGCCTTGGCCGCGTCGTTGGTGCTGGACAGGTTGACCACGCCGATCGTGCCCATCATCGTCTGATCCGACGAGACGTAACTCGCGCGCACCACCTGGGAGCAGCCGTAGACCTTGGCCGCGTTCTGCAGCTGGGTGCCGAACAGTCCCTGGTTGCAGTCGGTATCGGCGCGGTCGGTGGCCCGGACGAACGAACTTCCGCTGATCAGGAACTGGGCCGGATACAGCTCGGCCACGGTCAGCGGAGCCGCGTCCGTGGCCCGGCTGGTGATGTAGCCCCATTTACCGAGCTTCGACGCGGCCGACGTGCCCGACCCGGTGGGGGTCGGCAGCTTAGCGGCCGACGTCACCGGGGACGAGCCCCGTGCCGCGCTGGCGTGGTTCGAGTTGCGGAAGAGGAACAGGTACGCGGCCGACGCGGCGCCGGCGATCAGCACCACCGCCGCCGTGGCCACCGCGATGGTCCGGGACCGGGCAACGCGGGCCGCCTTCCGTGATGATCCGTTACGCCCGCGCGATGATCCGTTACGCCCGCGCGCCGTGCTGCCCGGTGCCGCCGCGGCCGCGGCCGCTGGGGTGGCCGCGGCCTTCCGCCCGTGGCCGCCCCGGCGCCGCCGGCCTCGCTGGCCGATGTCCTCCTCGCCGGATTCCGGCTCCCGGCGGTAGTCCGGGTAATCGGCCGGATCCCAGGCTCCGGCGCCATCCCGGCCCGCGATGGCGAAGTCGGCGTGGTCGTAACTGCTCAGCTGATGATCGCCATCCCGGTAGCCGGGGCCGTCGGGGCCATCGTGGCCGCCATGGCCGCCAAGGTCGGCGGGATCAGCGGGATCGTGCCATTCGCCGTTCTCGTCCCAGTGGCCGTACGGCGCGGTCCACTGGCCGTTGCCTTCGCCCCAGGGCTGGGGGCCTGCCTGGCCCTGATCCCAGTGCTCACCCTGGTCCCAGTGCTCACCCTGGTCCCAGTGCTCACCCTGGTCCCAGCGATCCGGCTCGGCGCCGGGCTGGCCGGCTTGGACGGCCTGGACGGCCTCGTCGGCGCGGGCCCATTCGGCCGTCTGGCTCCCGGCCCACTCGCCGGTGCGCCCGGCCTCGCCCCAGTCGCCCGTAGCGGTCCGCGGATACGTCCCGATGGATTCCCGCTCACTCACGGGGGCGGCGTCCCAGTGCCCGCCCGCGGTCGCGGCGTGCCACTGGTCCTCGTGCGGGCTCGCCTGGCCGCCCGCGTCCATGTCGTCGTTCCAGGTGTCGAAATCGTCGTGCGGGTAGACCGGATCGGGCTGGCCCGGCGCCGGTGGAAAGCCGCGCGCCGGGCCCCGCGAAGGCGCGTCAGAACCGCCGTCCGCCGGTTCGAGTGCCGCGCCGGCCGAATATGACCGAGGCCGCCCGGACCGCTGGCCCTGCCAGCCGTCCGGCGTGCGGGAGCCCTCGGTGCCCCGGTGTCCCATAAATGTGAGGTTATCGTTCTGATCCCGCGCAGCAAGGTGGTCACGATATTTTTCCGTTACGCTTAGACACTGAGCGCTCTCGGGCAGTCTCCAGCCACAGCTTTCCCGGGCGGGACGCTCCGGCCGGGCTCCGGTCGGCTTCCGGACGGGACCGGGGCGCCGAAATCTGCTTGCTTTGCAAAGCACCGTTGGCAGCGAGTATTCTTGGCATTCGCGTCCATGTGTTGTGAGCATGCGCGCGGTGCCCGGGCAGGCGGATTAGCCCGCGGGCACGGCCGGTGCGGCAGGCTTCCCCCCTCAGGTGGTCGCCGCGGCACGGGTTCCTGATCTTACGTCCCACATGCGAAAGGCTTGACTGTGCGCACGTTCAGTCCGAAGGACAGCGACATCACGCGGCAGTGGCACGTTATTGACGCGTCCGGTGTCGTTCTCGGCCGGCTGGCCAGCCAGGCGGCTGTGCTGCTGCGCGGCAAGCACAAGCCGATCTTTGCCCCGCACGTGGACACCGGCGACTTCGTGATCGTCATCAACGCGGACAAGATCGCGCTCAGCGGCAACAAGCTGGAGCAGAAGCGGGCGTACCGGCACTCCGGTTATCCGGGCGGGCTGCGGTCGGTCAGCTACGCCGAACTGATGGACTCCCGCCCCGAGCGTGCGGTCGAGAAGGCGGTCCGGGGCATGCTGCCGAAGAACTCGCTCGGCCGCAAGACGCTTCGCAAGCTCAAGGTGTACGCGGGACCGGACCACCCGCACAAGGCGCAGCAGCCCGTGCCGTTCGAGATCACCCAGGTTTCGCAATAACAACTCCAGCCCACGCCGCGGGCCCCGCCCGCGGCGCGCAGATGACAGCCGAGCAGACGACCGCTCCAGGCCAGGAAGCACGAGGAAGTAACCGTGGCTGAGCCCACAGGGATTGAGACGCCCGTCGACGACGCAGGCGTGGAAGGTGCGGACTTCGGGGAGTTCGAAGGAGACGACGTTCCCTCCGAGTACACCAGCGAGACGCCCGGGGACGCTCCCGGTCAGGGGACGGCGCGCCGTCCGGTGACGACCGGCCAGAGCGCCGGGACCGGGCGCCGCAAGGAAGCGATTGCACGCGTCCGCATCGTCCCGGGCACGGGTCAGTGGCAGATCAACGGCCGGACGCTGGAGGGGTACTTCCCCAACAAGGTCCACCAGCAGATCGTCAGTGAGCCGCTGGTCACGCTGGGCGCCGAGGGGCAGTTCGACGTGATCGCCCGGATCAGCGGGGGCGGGGTCACCGGGCAGGCCGGCGCGCTGCGGCTCGGTGTGGCGCGGGCGCTCATCCTGATCGACGTGGAGAACCGCCCGGCGCTGAAGAAGGCCGGATTCCTGACCCGGGACGCACGGGTCAAGGAGCGGAAGAAGTACGGCCTGAAGAAGGCGCGCAAGGCGCCGCAGTACTCCAAGCGCTAACCTGCGGGCGCTGGCGTCTCAGCCAGGTGCCCCGAGCGCCCGCTCCCGGATGTTCTGGTACTCCGGGTGCGGGCGTCGCGCGTCTTCATATGTATCCGACGGATAGACCGCAAGGGGGAGCGTGACGTCATGGGCCGTTTCTTCGGTACTGACGGCATTCGGGGGATCGCTGGCTGTGATCTGACGGCGGGACTGGCCCTCGATGTGTCCGTTGCCGCGGCGTATGTGCTGGGAATGCAGGGGCGTCCCAATCCGGCCGGCGGCGGTCGGCCGCGTGCCGTGGTGGGCCGGGATCCTCGTGCTTCTGGTGAGTTTCTGGAAGCGGCCGTTGTCGCCGGACTGGCCAGTGCCGGGGTGGACGTGCTGCGGCTCGGCGTGATTCCCACCCCCGCCGTGGCCTACTTGACCAAGGCTCTCGACGCCGATCTCGGGGTGGTCCTGTCAGCCAGCCACAACCCGGCGCCGGACAACGGGATCAAGTTCTTCGGCCGGGGCGGCCGCAAGCTTCCCGACGCTGTCGAAGACCAGATCGAGCAATTCCTGGCCCGGAGCCCGGACGGCGTCACGGGGCCGCCCGCACCGGGGTTCGGGCGCGTGCTCGACGCTCAGCCGGAGCAGGAGCGTTACCTGCACCATCTGCTGGCTTCGCTGGATGGTGACCCGGTGCCCGCTCACCCGCCGCTGGCGGGCCTGCGGGTTGTCGTGGACTGTGCCCACGGCGCCGCCTACGCCATGGCGCCGGAAGCACTGCGCCGCGCTGGCGCCGAGGTGATCGCGATCGGAGTGGAACCCGACGGCCATAACATCAACCAGGGCTGCGGGTCGACCTGCCTGGACACCGTGGCCGCGGCCGTGCGGGCGCAGGGCGCCGACGCGGGTATCGCGCACGATGGTGACGCGGACAGGTGCCTGGCGGTCGATGCCGACGGCCAGGTGGTGGACGGCGATCAGATTCTGGCCATCCTCGCGACCGAGCTTAAGGAGGAAGGCCGCCTGGCCGGTGACACCGTAGTGGTCACGGTCATGTCGAATCTCGGGTTCCGGCTGGCGATGAACGACGCGGGCATCCAGGTCGTCGAGACGCCCGTCGGTGACCGGTACGTGCTGGAGGCCATGCTCGCCGGGCATCACGTCCTGGGCGGCGAGCAGTCCGGCCACATCATCCTCGCCGAGCACGCGACGACGGGGGACGGGATCCTCACGGCCCTGCACCTGCTCGCCGTGCTCGCCCGCCGCGGCGTGACGCTGGCCGAGGCGGCCAAGGTGATGACCCGGTACCCCCAGGTGCTCATCAACGTCCCCGGCGACAAGGCCCGCGCCGCCTCCACCGAGGTGGCCAGCGCCGTCGACGCGGCCCGGGCCGAGCTTGGCTCCTCCGGCCGCATCCTGGTCCGCCCCAGCGGCACCGAGCCCATCATCCGCGTCATGGTCGAAGCCGTCGACACCACCCAAGCCGAAACCCTCGCCCGCCGCGTCGCCACCACCATCCAAACCGCCCTCGCCTAACTAACGATCCGGCCCCGCCCCAAGCGCGCCCCGCGCGCCCAAACGTGTGCGATAAGGGCTGTGTCCACCGCCCTTATCGCACAAGATCTCTTAAGCCCCCCTACCCAAGCCTGGCCGGGGGGTCGCCCCCGGGCTAATACAGTTAATCCATGCGCGAAGCTCACGAGGTTGCCACGGTCCGGGCGGCCGAAACGGAACTGATGGCGGCGCTGCCCGCCGGTGCCCTGATGCAGCGCGCGGCGGCCGGGCTCGCGTCGGTCTGTGCCACGCTCCTCGGCCGGGTCTACGGGGCACGGGTCGTCGTGCTGACCGGCAGCGGCGACAACGGTGGTGACGCGCTCTACGCCGCGGCGCATCTGGCCCGCCGGGGCGCGGCGGTGCTGGCGGTCGCGGCCGGGTCGCGCACGCATGAGGGCGGTGTGGCCGCGCTGCGCGCTTCCGGCGGCCGGATCGTGACGAGCGCGGACCCGGCGGCCGAAACCGCGATCAGCCGGGCCGGCCTCATTATCGACGGGATGCTCGGCATCGGCGGCAAGGGGGGCCTGCGGGAGCCGTACGCCACCCTGGCCGCACTGGCTGCCCGCTCGGCCGCGACGGTGGTCGCGGTGGATCTGCCGAGCGGAATCGACGCCGACACCGGAGTGGTCGACGGGCCCGCCGTCCGGGCCGATGTCACCGTCACCTTCGGCACCTGGAAGCCGGGCCTGCTCGTCGATCCCGGCGCGGCTCACGCCGGCGTGGCCGAGCTGATCGATATCGGCCTGGGGCCTCATCTCGGCCCGGCCGCCCTCGTCTCCGCGCAGGCCGCCGACATCGCCGCGATGCTGCCCTCGCCCACCGCCGACTCCGACAAGTACCGCCGGGGCGTCATCGGCGTCGTATCGGGCAGCGAGCGGTTCACCGGCGCGGCCGTGCTGTCGGTCGGCGGCGCCATCCGGGGCGGCGCGGGCATGGTGCGGTTCGTCTCCGCGTCGCCGGCGGTCGACGTCGTACGGCAGTGGTGGCCGGAGCCCGTGATCACCTCCTTGCCGCCCGAGCCAGCCGGCGGCGGCAACCGCTGGACGGGCACGACCGCGGAGGACTTTCTCGCTTCCGTAGGCCAGGTGCAGGCCTGGGTGGCCGGTCCCGGCATGGGGACCGGCGACGATTCCGCCGAGCTGCTGCGGGCGGTACTGCGGACCGATCTGCCGGTCCTCATCGACGCCGACGGCCTGACCGTGCTGGCTGCCCACCGCGATCTGCTGCCCCGCCAGGCGCCCACGCTGATCACGCCGCACGCGGGCGAGCTCTCCCGGCTTACCGGGGCCGGCCGCGCCGACATCGAGGCCCAGCGTCTGCGGCACGCACGGGAGGCAGCCCGGCAGCTGGGGGTCACGGTGCTGCTCAAGGGTTCCACCACCGTCATCTGCTCACCGTCCGGCGAGTCCGCCCAGCCCGACCTGGTCAACTCCACCGGGACCCCCTGGCTGGCGACCGCCGGCACCGGCGATGTCCTGTCCGGCCTGGCCGGCTCGCTGCTCGCGCAGGGCCTGGACCCGGCCCGGGCCGCCCAGGCGGCCGCGTTCCTGCACGGCGTCGCGGCCCGCCGCGCGGCCGCCGGCGACCTGTCCGGTACCGGGCCGGGTGACGAGCCCGGCGCGGACGAATGGGTCGGGGATGGGGTGGCGGCGGAGGGTGCACCCATCGGCGCGGCGGACGTGGTCCGTGCCCTTCCGGGGGCCATCCGCGCGATCCGGGCGTGATGGTCCAGCCGGGCGGCGCATTGTGCACGCGTACCGCGATGCCGCGGACGTACGGGGCAGCCGCCCGGGCCTGGCAGACTTGACGTTCATGAACGGGCCAGGAGACACCTATCACGCCCAGGCGCCGGTCGACCTGGCCGCGATCACCCGTAACGTGGCAGTCCTGCGGGAGCGGATGAACGGCAGCCAGGTCATGGCCGTCGTCAAAGCGGACGGGTACGGCCACGGCATCACCCAGGCCGGGCAGGCGGCCGTGGCCGGCGGTGCGGACTGGCTCGGCGTCGTGCACGTGGCCGAGGCGCTGCGGCTGCGCCGGGCCGGGATCACGCTGCCGGTGCTGTGCCTGATGGCGCTGGGGGAGGAAGCGCACGCGGACGCGATCGCCGCCGGGATCGACCTGACCGCCGGATCGGCCCCGATGGTCCGGCAGATCGCGGCCGCGGCCGGGCGCGCCGGGCGGATGGCCCGGCTGCACCTCAAGGCCGACACCGGGCTCAGCCGGGGCGGGGCGACCAAGGCGGAGTGGCCTGCCGTGGTCGACGCGGCGCTGGCCGCACAGGCCGACGGTGCGCTCCGGGTGACCGGCCTGTGGTCGCATTTTGCCTGCGCCGACGAACCGGGGCATCCGTCGATCGCCGCGCAGCTCACCCGGTTCGGTGAGGCGGCCGATCACGCGGAGAAGGCCGGCCTGAGCCCCGAGGTCCGGCATATCGCCAACACCGCGGGCGCGCTGACCTTCCCATCGTCGCGGCTGGATCTGGTGCGGCTGGGCGGCGCCATCTACGGCCTGTCCACGCTGCCCGGGGGCGCCCCGGGCTGGCTGCGCCCGGCCATGACGCTCACCGCGCGGCTGGCCCAGGTGAAGCGGGTGCCGCCGGGCGCGGGAGTGTCCTACGGGCACCGGTACGTGACCACGGCGGAGACCACGCTGGGGCTGGTGCCGCTCGGCTATGCGGACGGCGTGCCGCGTTCCGCCGCCGGCCGCGCACTGGTGCAGGCGCGCGGCCGCCGGTGGCGGGTCGCCGGGACGGTCTGCATGGACCAGTTCGTCGTCGATTTCGGGGACGAGCCGGTCGCGGCCGGCGAGAAGGTCGTGCTCTTTGGCCCGGGCGACGATGGTGAGCCCACGGCCCAGGAGTGGGGCGAGACCCTGGGCACCATTTCCTACGAGATCGTCACCGGTATCGGGGCCAGGGTGCCGCGGACTTATGCCGGCCGCGATGGCGGCGGGGTGGAGCGGGCCCATGCGTGAGGTCATCGAGATCCCGACGGCTGAGGACATGCGCGCCCTCGGACGCCGCATCGCTGCCGGTCTGCACGCCGGTGACCTGCTGGTGCTCAGCGGCCCACTCGGCGCAGGGAAGACGACCCTGGTCCAGGGCATTGGTGACGGCCTCGGGGTGCGCGGTCCGGTGACGTCCCCCACGTTTGTCATCGTCCGTGTCCACCCGTCGCTGTCCGGCGGGCCGGCCCTGGTACACGCCGACGCGTACCGCCTTGGCGGTGTGGCCGAGATCGACGACCTCGACCTCGACTCCGGTGCCGCCAGTGCGGTGACCGTGGTCGAATGGGGCGAGGGTCTGGCCGAGGGACTGTCCGAGGACCGGCTGGAGATCTCGATCGGGATTTCCGGCGAGGCGCGGACGGTGCGGATCAGCGGCGTGGGCGCCCGGTGGGCCAGCGCCGCCCTCGCGTCCGCCTGACCGGCCCTGGCCGTCAGGCCTGCCGCCGGCCCTGCGGAACCGCCCGCGCGCCCGATGGCCGTTGCCATAGGATCAAGCGGTCCGATTTCTTCCCCGGAGGCGCTGTGACAGAGCAGGGGTCACTTCCGCCACGTACGCCGGACATTTCCGCGCCAGAACAACCCGGCGACGCGGTAACGGCGGACTGGCCTGCCCGGGTACGGCCCGCGGGCGGCCGCGGTCACCGTAACCGGGGCCCGCGGCGCAGCCCGCTGGTGTGGCTGATAACGGCGGCCGCAGCCATCATCGTGATCGTGGTGGTCGTGGTCCTGGTGTTCCAGGGCGGCTCGGGCCCGGCGACCGTCACCCCCGGTTCGCTGATCACGACGTTCCTGCCGGGTGAGATCCAGAAGGTGCCGGCCGCGTGCCCGGCGGTACCGGCGGCCACGCTCAGCGGCATCGTGCCCGGCAAGCCCAAGGTCGCGGCCCCGCCGCCGCTCGATGGCGTGCTGGACAGCCAATGTGACTGGACCCTGGACGCCGCGCCCGTCTACCGGCTGCTCCAGCTCGACATCCAGGCCTACAGCCCGAACGGCCTGGCCAGCGGGAACGGAAGTGCGACGTTCGCCGCCATCGACGCCTACGCCGGGGCGTTGCAGCAGAAGCAGGACCCGGCCACCGGGTCCGGCGCCCCGCGCGCCCAGGTCGCCGTGGTGCCGGGCCTCGGCACGGCGGCGTTCACGGCGACCCAGATCTACCAGGTCGGCGGGGCCATCACCGACGTCGCCACCACGATCGTCCGTTACCACAACGTGCTGATCACCGTCGTCCTGAACGGCCTGGACCGGTCCAACCGCGGTGGTTACGGCCCGGTGTCGATGAGCCAGCTGTCCGCCGGTTCCCTCGCCGTCGCCCGCGCCGCCTTCGCCAAGCTCACCTGAGGGTCAGTACCCGCGGCGGATCAGGATGGCCCAGCCGCGTTCCAGGGGCTGGGTCAGCACGTGGTCGTGGGACTTCATCAGGCACCACGCGGGTACGTCGTTTTCGGCGGCCGGGTCATCGGCCAGCACGGCGATGACCGAGCCGATCGGCACCTCGCCGATGCGCTCGGCCAGCATGATGATGGGGATGGGGCACTTGCGGCCCAGCGCGTCGATCGTCAGCAACGGGATAGGAGCCGCCGGGTCTGCGTCCCCGGCCAGGCCGTCCGTGGCCAGGCCGTCCGTGGCCAGGCCGTCCCTGGCCTGCTCCAGCTGGCCGTCCCGGCCATACCGGCGGTTGCTCATGCGATCACGCCCATGTTCCCATGATGCCCTGACACTTGTGTCCTGCGCTCGACAATACACTTTGAATTCATTTGACTTCAATTCGTTATGGTCTTCCTGCCGGGCCAGAACGGCCGGGGCCATCCGGGTTCCGGCGCGCCCTGGCTCCCGGCCGGGCAGGCCGGAAAAACGCCGGGGGTCCCCGACCACGGGGGACGGAAGCGCGATACTGTTTCCACGACACGCTGTAGAAGGACGTGAGCACCGGCTCCGCAAGCCGGGGACACCCTGCCCGGAAGGCATCTCGTTGACTCCCATCCGCCCCGCTCAGCGCAGCGGACGCGCAGGCAGGCCGCGCCGCTGGGTGCCGCGCGCGGCCGCCCTTGCCGTGGGCCTGGTCGCCCTGACCGGCTGCACGAACGACACGTTCACGCGCATCGGCTTCCCCGATCCCATCACCCAGCAGGGGCGCGTGACGCTGCACCTCTGGCAGGGTTCGTGGATCGCAGGCATGTCCGTCGCGATCCTGGTGTGGGGACTGATCCTGTGGGCGGTGGTCTTCCACCGCAAGCGGGGGGACCGGCTTCCTCCGCAGGTCCGGTACAACCTTCCGATCGAGATCCTGTATACGGCCCTGCCGTTCGTGCTCATCGCCGTGCTCTTCTACTACACGGCGAAGGACGAGAACTACATCGACAATCTGTCCTCGAACCCGAACGTGACGGTCAATGTTGTCGGTTACCAGTGGAGCTGGCAGTTCCAGTACCCGCAGTACAACGTGACCGACAACGGCGTGATGTACCCAGGGCCGCTGCCGCTGCTTGAGCTGCCGCAGGGCGAGACCGTCCGGTTCAACCTCACCTCGCCGGACGTGATCCACTCGTTCTGGATGCCGGAGTTCCTGTTCAAGCGGGACGTCATCCCGGGTCACCCGAACCATTTCGAGGTCACGCTGACCAAGACCGGCTCGTATATCGGCCACTGCAGCGAACTGTGCGGGCTTTACCACAGCCGCATGCTGTTCACCCTCAAGGTGGTGACCCCGGATCAGTTCCGGCAGTGGATCTCGTCGCGCCAGGCGGCGTCGAATTCGTCATCCAGCGGCCAGCCTGCGACGACGACTGCTTCCAGGAGTGGTGCCAAGTGAGCACAATCGAACAGCAGCCGCCCGCCGGCCTGCCGCCCGCCGGCGCCCCGATCCTGCCGCAGCAGCGCACCGGGCGTAAGGGCACGGTGCTGGCGGGCTGGCTGTCGTCGACCGACCACAAGGTCATCGGGTACATGTACCTGATCACCTCGTTCGCCTTCTTCATCATCGCCGGCATCATGGCGATCATCATCCGGCTGCAGCTCTTCGAGCCCGCGAACCACATCATCTCCGACCAGGTGTACAACGAGCTGTTCACCATCCACGGCACGATCATGCTGCTGCTGTTCGCCACCCCGCTGTTCATCGGGTTCGCGAACGTGGTCATGCCGCTGCAGATCGGCGCGCCCGACGTCGCGTTCCCGCGGATGAACCTGCTCAGCTACTACTTCTTCCTGTTCGGCGGGCTCATCGTGTTGGCCAGCTTCCTGGCGCCCGGCGGGGCGGCCGCCTTCGGCTGGTACGCCTACTCGCCGCTGACCAGCGCGGTGTACTCGCCCGGCATCGGCGCGGACATGTGGATCATGGGGCTGACGCTGTCCGGGCTGGGGACCATTCTCGGCGGCGTCAACTTCATCACCACGATCTTCTGCCTGCGGTGCCCCGGCATGACGATGTTCCGGATGCCGATCTTCACCTGGAACACCCTGCTCACCAGCATTCTGGTCCTGCTCGCGTTCCCGCCGCTCGCGGCGGCGCTGCTGGTGCTGGAGATCGACCGGCGGCTCGGCGCGCACGTGTTCGACGCCGCGACCGGCGGTGCCCTGCTGTGGCAGAACATTTTCTGGTTCTTCGGCCATCCGGAGGTCTACATCCTCGCGCTGCCGTTCTTCGGCATCGCGACCGAGATCCTGCCGGTGTTCAGCCGCAAGCCGCTGTTCGGCTACAAGGGCCTGATCGCCGCGACGGTCTCGATCGCGGGCCTGTCGATGACCGTGTGGGCGCACCACATGTTCACTACCGGCGGCGTGCTGCTCCCGTTCTTCTCGTTCATGACCTTCCTGATCGCGGTCCCGACCGGGGTGAAGTTCTTCAACTGGGCGGGCACGATGTGGCGCGGCCAGCTCACGTTCGAGCCGCCGATGCTGTTCACGGTCGGCTTCCTGATCGTGTTCCTGTTCGGCGGCATCACCGGGATCATGCTCGCGTCCCCGCCGCTGGACTTCGCGGTCAGCGACTCCTACTTCGTGGTCGCGCACTTCCACTACGTGCTGGCCGGGACCGTGCTGTTCGAGATGTTCGCCGGCTTCTACTTCTGGTGGCCGAAGATGACCGGCAAGAAGCTCGACGACCGGATCGGCAAGATCCAGTTCTGGCTGATGTTCATCGGGTTCAACATGACGTTCCTGGTCCAGCACTGGATCGGTGTGGAAGGCATGCCGCGCCGCATCGCCAACTACCCGGATCTGCCCGGCAACGTGACGACGCTGAACCAGATCTCGTCGATCGGGTCCTGGATCCTGACCCTGTCGATCCTGATCTTCTTCTACAACGTCTACAAGACGCACCGGTACGGGGAGAAGGTCAACGTCGAGGACCCGTGGGGCTTTGGCAGTTCGCTGGAGTGGGCCACGTCCTGCCCGCCGCCGCGGCACAACTTCTACCGGATCCCGCGTATCCGGTCCGAGCGGCCCGCGTTCGACCTGCATTACCCGCACGTCAGGTGGGGCATGGCCTCCCGGGAGCTCACCCAGACGCTCGATCCGCCCGTCGATCAGTTCGCGTCCCCATCCGCCGACGAGTAACGGAAAGACTCTGCTGACCATGTACGGCTTGGTGAGGGTGAGGTTCGCATGAAGGTCGAAGGCTGGCTGTTCATGGGCTGCGCGGCGTTCTTCGGCGGCTTGGACGTCATCTACTGGTACTACTCGAAGGACCCGACGGGCACCGCGGCGCTGGCGTTCGCGGTGGGCATGGCCATCCTGGCCGGCTTCTACGTGCTGTTCACCGGCCGGCGCCTGCCGGAGCGGCCGGACGACAACCCGCAGGGCGAGATCGCCGAGGGCACCGGGGAGATCGGCTTCTTCAGCCCGCACAGCTGGTGGCCGCTGTTCGTCGGCTTCTCCTGCGCGGTCGCCGCGGCCGGCTTCGCCCTGGGCTGGTGGCTGTTCCTGATCGGCGCCCTGATGACGACGTTCGCCACCATCGGCTTCGTCTTCGAGTACTACCGCGGCTACTACGCTCATTGATTCGGGGGGCTGTATCTTCCGGGGGGCGACCCCCCGTACCCCCCGGATGCGCTGTGCTGGCCCGGGGGGCGACCCCCCGGAACCCCCCGCATGCGCTTCGCGCCCCGCAGTGGTACTTCGCCGACACACCGGCCACTCGCCGGGCACGAGGCCCGGCTCGCTGGGCCGGTAACGAGCGTCTCGCCGTAGGGCCTGCTGCGGTTCCCGCCAGCACCGGCCGCTCACCCGGCGTGACGGCCGGGATCGCTGGGCCGGTAGCGAACGCCTCGCCGTGGTCCCGGGCGGGGCTAGCAGCCGCCTACTTTGACGAGGCCGCTCTGGTAGCCGAGGATCACCAGCTGCACGCGGTCGCGGGCACCCAGCTTGGCCAGCAGGTGGCCGACGTGGGTCTTGGCCGTCGCCGGGCTGATCGTCAGGTGATCGGCGATCTCGGCGTTGGACATGCCCCGCGCAACCAGGGCCAGCACCTCGACCTCGCGTTCGGTGAGCCCGCTCAGCGTGGCCGCGCCGTCCGTGCCCCCGGACCCGTCGGGGCCGCGCGTTTCCGCCGTCGGCAGCCGCGCGAACTCGCCGATCAGCTTGCGCGTGATGCTCGGCGCCAGCAGAGCGTCACCGGCGGCGACGACCCGGACCGCGCTGAGCAGGTCCGCGGGCAGCGTGTCCTTCAGCAGGAAGCCGCTGGCGCCGGCCCGCAACGCGGCGTAGACGTACTCGTCCAGGTCGAACGTGGTCAGGATGAGCACGCGGAGGTGACAGGTTTCCGGTGCGCTGGTGATCTGGCGGGTGGCTTCGATGCCGTCCATCAGCGGCATCCGGACGTCCATCAGGATGACGTCGGGGCGGGCGCGGCGCGCCACCTCGACCGCTTCCTTCCCGTTACCGGCCTCGCCCACCACGGTGAAGCCGGGGGTGGCGTCGATGATGCCGCGGAAGCCGACCCGCACCAGGGCCTGATCGTCGGCCACGACGACGCGCAGGCTCATGACCCTGCCCGGTTCAGCGGGAGGGTGGCGGCCACCCGGAAGCCACGGCCCGGCCGCGGTCCGGCGCTGAACTGCCCGCCGCACAGGTGGACCCGCTCACGCATCCCGATCAGCCCGTGGCCGGACACCACGGGACTGGCGCCCGGCCCGGCCGGGGTAAGCGCCGCGGCACAGCCGTCGTCGACGATCTCCAGGCTCAGTTCGCCGTCCCGGTAGTCGACCGTGACCCGGCAGTCCGGTGTGGCGGCGTGCTTGACCACGTTGGTGAGCGCCTCCTGGATGATGCGGAAAGCGGACAGATCCACCCCGGCCGGCACGTCCCCGCGCTCACCGCTGACCCGCAGGTCGACGTGCACCCCGGCGTGCCCGACCCGGGTGACCAGCCGGTCCAGGTCGGCCAGTCCCGGCGCGGGCCGCAGCGGAGCCGCCGCGCGCCGGGTGAAGCCCGGAGCCGTCCGTCCGGCCGCAGGATCCCGGGAAGGCCCGTGGCCGTTCTCAGCGCCGACCGGCCGTTCGGCCTGCCCGGTGGGCTCTCCCGGGCTGCGCGGGCTCTGGAGGCCGCCCAGAGAGCTTTCGGGGCGCACTGGGCCCGCGGGTCCCGCTGGGCGCGCTGGCCCGTCCGCGGCCAGGTCCGCCAGCCGGTCAGGCTGACCGCCGGGGTCTGGGCCGGCGGCCGGCCCGTCGCCGGCGGCGTCGGCCTGCCGGAGCACGCTGAGCATGCGCCGCATCTCGTCCAGGGCATCCCGGCTGGTCGCCTGGATGGCGCCCAGTGCCTCGCGCGCCTTGGCCGGCTGATCGTCGATGACGTACTCACCGAAGCCCGCCTGCACCGCGATCACGCTCATGCTGTGCGCCACCACGTCGTGCAGTTCCCGCGCGATACGCAGCCGTTCCTCGGCCACCGCCCGGCTGGCCGCCTGCTGCCGCAGGCCGTCGGCGTACAGCCGGCGCTGCCGGCCCGCCGAGCCGAACCCCCAGGAGATGATCAGGAAGAGCGCCAGCGGGAGTGTGGAGCTCAGCCGCCCGGAGTCGGTGGCCCAGACCCGGAACGTCTCGGCGACCACGGTGACCAGGGCGCAGGCCAGGGCGATGGCCGCGGTCCGGCGCGGTGATGTCGCCGCGACCGTAAACAGCACGTAGATGGCGGGCACGACCACGATCAGGCCGGCCTGCGCCTGGAGCACCGACAGCAGCACGGACAGGGCGAACAGCGCCTCCAGGGCCAGCAGCGGGCGCAGCCGCCGGAGTGCGACCGGCACGCCCCCGGCGGCGGCCAGCAGCAGGCCGAGCGCCAGCGTCGGGGCCGAGCGCGGTACGAACCCCGAAGCGTGGTTGGACGCCAGCACGCTCCCGCCCATGATGATGACCGTGACCACCGCGACCAGGCAGTCGAGCAGGATCCACTGGCGGCGGCTGAGCCGCTGGGTCAGCGGCGGCCGCACCCTCGGCGGCGCGCCCGGCTCGGTGTACACGCCACTACCGTAACCGCGCAGGCCGCCCGCGCGCGTCCGCCGGGAAGGCTACGCCTGCGGGCGTAGCCGCGGCCCGGCCCGCTTGGCCGCCAGGCCTACCCGGCCGCGGAAGTTCGCTCCGCCGGGCGACGCGGCGCCGTGCTCTCGCACGGCAGGGTGAGGAAGCGCCAGCCCCGACAAGGGCCAGGCACCCGCCCGGTAACCCACGAAGAAAGTGAGACCTGCCATGACCGGCGAACCTCCGGACGTGCTCACCGAGCACGCCGTTCCCCCGGATCACACCGGCCCTCCGGGCGCCGCGGCCGCGGTCATCGAGACCAGGGCCGTGACCAAGCGGTACCCCGGAGATGTCCGTGCGCTCGACGGGCTCACGGTCGAGGTCAGGCCGGGCATCACCGGCCTGGTGGGGGCCAACGGCGCCGGGAAGTCCACCCTCATCAAAATCCTGCTGGGCCTGCTGCCGCCGACGAAGGGGCTCGCGCGGGTACTGGGCCTCGACGCGCAGCGCGACGGCGAGCAGATCCGTGCCCTGGTGGGCTACATGCCCGAACACGACTGCCTGCCATCCGACGTCTCGGCCACCGAGTTCGTCACCCACATGGGCCGGATGTCGGGGCTGCCCGCGGTCGCGGCCAAGGAGCGTGCGGCCGGGCCGCGATCGTCCGGACGCTGACCTGGTACAGCCTGCGCGCCGCGTTCGGCCTGGGCCGCGGGGCCAAGGCCAAGATCTTCCCGGTGAGCGCCTTCGCGCTCATCTGCGCGCCGGCGGTCGTCAACGCGTTCATCGTGGCGCGCGGCGGCGTTCGCGCCTTCCCCTACGACACGTACGTCAGCCAGGTGCGGATCGTCGTCATGACGATCTTCGTGGCGGTCCAGGCGCCGGAACTGGTGTCGCGGGATCTGCGCAACCACGTGCTCCCGCTCTACTACGCCCGGCCGCTCCGCCGGGCGGACTACCCGCTGGCCAAGCTCGGCGCGCTGACAGCCGCCTGCCTGGTGATGATCGAGGTTCCGCTGCTCCTGCTGTACGCGGGCACGATCGCGTCCGCGCACGGCGGCGCCGCGGTCTGGGCGCAGACGAGAGCGCTGCTGCCGGGGCTCGCGGTCGGGCTGATGTGGTCGCTGCTGCTGGCGGCGGTTGGGCTCGCCCTCGCCTCGCTGAGCGGGCGCCGGGCCTTCGCGACGGGCGCGGTCGCCGGGTACCTGTTCCTCAGCTCCACGCTCGCCGCCATCCTGATCTCGGTCTCCGCGGGTGGCACCTCGCCGGGGGCGCGGGTGGGCGGCCTGTTCAGCCCCTTTACCGTCCTCGACGGCGTGCGGCAGTGGCTCGGCGGTACCAGCCCGGGCCTGCTGCCCCGGGTGGGCGGTTACGGCCCGGCCTACGGCGTGATGCTGCTCGCGCTGCTCGCGGTCAGCGCTGGCGTGCTCGCCGCGCGTTACCGGAAGGCGGCCCTGTCATGACGGCGATCGAACTTCGCAACATCTCGCACTGGTACGGGAACGTCGTCGCGGTCAACGACATCACGATGACGGTCACCCCGGGCGTCACCGGCCTGCTCGGCCCCAACGGCGCGGGCAAGTCCACCCTGCTGCACATGATCGCCGGCTTTCTCCCGCCATCGCGCGGGCAGCTCACCCTCGGCGGGGCGCCCGTGTGGCACAACCCGGACATCTACCGGACGCTGGGCATCGTCACCGAGCGGGAGTCGGTATATCCCTTCCTGAGCGGCATGGAGTTCGTCCGGGCGGCCGCGCGGCTGCACGAGCTGGCCGATCCGGCGGGTGCGGCCCGCCGGGCGATCGGCCTCGTGGACATGGTCGGCCCGATGGACCGCCGGATCTCGACCTACTCCAAGGGCATGCGGCAGCGCATCCGGGTGGCCGCCGCGCTGGTGCACGACCCGGCGATCCTGCTGCTGGACGAGCCGTTCAACGGCATGGATCCCCGGCAGCGGCTGCACATGATGGACCTGCTCGGCCGGCTCGGCGCGCACGGGCGCACGATCGTGTTCAGCTCGCACATCCTCGAAGAAGTGGCCCAGCTGTCCGGGACTATTCAGGTCATGGTGGCGGGCCTGCGCGGCCTCCGGTGACTTCCGCGCCATCCGGCGGCTGATGACCTCCCGGCCGCACGTCTTCGTGGTGCGCAGCGGTGATGACCGGCGGCTCGGCGCGGCGCTCATCGGCCGGCCCGCGGTCAGCGGCGTGGAGCTGACGCCGAAGGGCCTGCAGGTCCGGGCGTCGGATTACGGCGCGTTCAGCGCGGATATCGCCCGGCTGGCCCGCGATGAGGGCATCCGGCTGCGTGAACTGCTGCCCGCCGACGAGTCGCTGGAAAGCGTCTTCGCCTACCTGGTGGCGTCATGACCGGCCCCGCCGCCGGCGCCCTCGCCCGCACGGAAAGGAAACCTGGTACCACCATGGCCGTCTGGAACAAAACCGTCGCCGTGATCACGCTCCGTGCCGCGCTCGGACGCAGGCGCGCCCTGCTGTTCGCGGTCCCGCCGCTCATCCTCATCGGGGTCGCGACGGTGCTCCGGTTCAGCAACCCGCCCGATCCCGCCTGGCCCGCCCGGATCCTCGGCGATTTCGGTTTCTCCGTGGTCTTGCCGCTCACCGCGCTGATCATCGGCACCAGCGTCCTGGGCGCCGAGATCGACGACGGGACGATCGTGCATCTGCTGGCCACCCCCGTCCCGCGCCGGACGATCATCATGACGAAGTTCCTCATCGCCGCGGCGACCACGATGGTGTTCGCGGCCATCCCGGAGCTCATCGCCGGGCTGATCGCCACCCGGGGGGTCACCCACCTGGCCGTCGGCCTGTTCGCCGGCGCCCTGGCCGGGTCGGTCATCTACAACGCGGTGTTCGTCTCGCTGTCCGCGGCGACGGCCCGCGCGCTGGCGGCGGGACTGTTCTACGTCGTGCTCTGGGAGGGAGCGCTGGCGAATTTCGTCGGTGGCGCGCGCATCCTCTCGGTCGGCCACTACGCGCTGGCGATGGCCAACTCGGTGGCCCACGACCCGGCGCTGACCCCGGGCGTGAACCTGACCACAGCCTGCGTGGCAAGCGGCGCCGTCACCGTGGCGGCGCTGGCTGTCGCGGTCCGGAAGCTGGCGTCCTTCTCGCTCCGCGGCGAAACGGCCTGACCGTGCCGGTCACGACGGCGGCAGACGACGGAGGCGGCCACCGGTCCGGGTGGCCGCCTCCGTCGCGATGCGTTCTCGCCGTTCGCCTGGCTGGCTATTCGCCGTCCTCGCCGGCCGGCGTGTCCTCGACCTCGGTCGGCTGGGTGGCGCCGCCCACGGTGGCGGGCTCGCCGCCGATGGCCGCGTGGCCGTCGCCGTGCCCGTTCCCATGACCGTCGCCGTGCCCATTCCCGTGCCCGTCCGCCGGGGGGGCCAGCGAGATCGACTCCGCGAACATCTCCCGGGTGCGTCCCTGCAGCTTGCCCGCGAAGCCACGCAGGGCCGGCTCGGGCAGGCCGTTCTCGTCCACGTGGTGCGCGGGGAGGGCCGGGACGGGCGGCGTGGCCGCGACGACCGGGAGCTCTTCGTCGTCCAGCGGCCGCTCCGCCTCGACGAACGCGCCGTTCGGCAGCTGGGAGATGATGCCGGTCTCGACGCCGTGCGTGAGCATTGCGGCGTCCCGGCGTTGCAGCCCGAAGCAGATCCGGCGGGTCACCCAGAAGGCGATCACCGGCCCGATGAAGATCGCGTACCGGGCGATCTCCGTGGTGGTATACAGCGGGATCTGCAGGTGCACGGCGATCAGGTCGTTCGCGCCCTCCAGCCAGAGGACGCCATAGAAGGTGACACCCGCGATGCCGAACGCGGTCCGGGTCGGGGCGTTCCGCGGCCGGTCGTTGACATGGTGGTAGCTCTTGTCGCCGGTGGCCCACCGTTCCAGGAACGGCCACGCCCCGAGCGCGCCGAACAGCAGGCCGAGAACGACCAGGGCCGGGATGAAGACGTTCCAGGCGACGGTATGGCCGCCGATGTCCCAGGTCCAGCTCGGGAACATGCGCAGCGCGCCCTCGAGCCAGCCCATGTAGAAGTCGGGCTGCGAGCCCGCCGAGATCGCCACCGGCGTGTACGGGCCGACCTGCCAGATCGGGTTGATCTGCGCGAACGTGGCCAGCAGGGCGAGCACCCCGAAGACGAAGAAGAAGAACGCGCCGGTCTTGACCGCGAAGTACGGGTACATGGGCTGGCCGACGACGTTGCCCTCGGTGCGGCCCTTGCCCGGCATCTGGGTGTGCTTCTGGTGCACCATGAAGAACAGGTGCGCGCTGATCAGCGCCAGCAGCAGGCCGGGGATCAGCAGCACGTGGATGATGTAGAACCTGATCACGAACTCGGTGCCGGGGAACTGCCCGCCGAACAGGAAGAACGACAGGTACGTGCCGACCACCGGGATACCCATTAGCACGCCCTCGGCGATCCGCACGCCGGTGCCGGACAGCAGGTCGTCCGGCATCGAGTAGCCGAGGAAGCCCTCGAAGATGCCGAGGGTGAGCAGGCCCAGCCCGATCAGCCAGTTGGTCTCGCGCGGCTTGCGGTAGGCCCCGGTGAAGAAGATCCGCAGCAGGTGACAGAAGATCGCGGCCAGGAACAGGTCCGCCGCCCAGTGGTGGATCTGCCGTATCAGCAGGCCGCCGCGCACGTCGAAGCTGATCCGCAGCGTGGACGCGTACGCCTCGCTCATCCGGACGCCGTTCAGCTTCGTGTACGACCCGTGGTAGACGACCTGGGTCATGCTCGGGTTGAAGAACAGCGTCAGGAAGATGCCGGTCAGGATCAGGATGATGAACGAGTACAGCGCGATCTCGCCGAGCAGGAACGTCCAGTGGTCGGGGAAGACCTTGCGCAGCAGCGTCCGGAGGCCCTTGGCGGCGTGGAACCGGTCGTCGAGTTCGCCGCCCTGCTTCGCCAGTGGCTTCGGTATGGTCAGTCGCGCGTGGTTAGTGCTCATCCCCGCTCCCAGAAGCTTGGCCCGACCGGTTCATGGAAGTCGCTCTGGGCCACCAGGTAGCCCTGTGCGTTGGTCGTGATCGGAAGCTGCGGCAGCGGCCGCGGTGCGGGTCCGAAGGTGACCAGCGCGCCGCGGGTGGCGTCGAACGTGGACTGATGGCACGGGCAGAGGATCCGGTGCGTGTTCTGGTCGTACAGCGCCGCGGGGCATCCAACGTGGGTACAGATTTTAGAGTAGGCGACGATGTTGTCGACCGTCCAGTTCAGGTTGGTCGGCTCCTTGAGCAGGCCCGGTTCCATCTTGATGATGATCGACGTCGCCTTGGCCAGCTCATCGTCGTTGTCCTGGTACCCCTCCGGCACCACCGTGATCATGCCGCCCCGCGAGTTGAACTCGGCGGAAGTGATGGGCTGATTCGTGCCGTAGACGAGCAGCCGCATCCCCTTCTTCCACACGGTGTGCCGCAGGCTGGTGCCCGGCAGCGGCCCCAGGTCGCGCAGCAGCACCAGCGGCGCGAGCGCCACCGGCACGGTCGCCGCGATCAGCGTCCGCCGCAGCAGCGGCCGCTTGGTGATCTGGCTGGCCTCCGCGCCTTCGATGAAAGTCTCGGCGAACTTTGCCCGGTCCTCCGGGGCGGACGCCAGGGGGTGCCGATCCTCGGCCAGCTCCACCGGCGGCATGATGTTCCGGACCCAGATGACCATGCCGGCGCCGACGGCCAGGAAGGCCACCGACATCGCGCTGCCGAGCGCGAGGTTGGACCGCAGCGTCGCGTCCACGACGTCGCCGTTTCCGTGCCCGCCGACCTCCAGGCCGACGTAGGCGGCGATGAACGCGACGCTGGACAGCGCCGAGATCACGAACAGGGCCGCGGCGAACCGCTCCCAGTTCCTGGCGGAGGCCGGGTTCGGGTTCTCGCTGGGCAGTTCGGGCAATCCGGGGGCTTCGGCCCCGCCCGGGCCGTACGGCTCGGTTCCGCCGCCTTCGCCGGGCCCCGTCTCGGTGAGGAGCCCGCGCGCCGGCGGGGGAGTGCCGATCACCCGGTGCGGGTGCGCCCGCTCCTCGGGAGCGTCTTCCAGGTCCCTGTCGTTGTCGCTCATCGGTTACCCGTTGTTTCTCCCGTGCGCCCTTCCCGGCGCTTCGCGGTAATCCACATGGCGGCGAGCACGAGCGCGCCAATCCCCCCGAGCCACGCGACCAGGCCTTCCGTTGTCGGCCCGATGCGGCCCAGGCTGAACCCGCCCGGGTTCGCCTCCGCGCGCGTCTGCGTGACGTAGGCGATGATGTCGCGCTTGGCGCTGGGGGACAGCGTGCTGTCGTTGAACACCGGCATAGCCTCCGGGCCGGTCAGCATGGCCTCGTAGATCTGCTTGTCGGTGGCGTCGGTCAGCGGCGGGGCGTACTTGCCGTCGGTCAGCGCGCCGCCGGCACCGGCGTAGTTGTGGCACTGGGCGCAGTTCGCGTTGAACAGGCTCTGGCCGAGCGCGGTGTCCGCACCAGCGGTGCTGTCCTGCTGGCCGGTCGGCTCGGCGGGGCCGCCGCCGAGTGAGGCGACGTAGGCGGCGATGGCGTTGATCTCCTGCTGGCTGTACACCGGAGGCTTGCGCGGCGCCTCGGCGCCGACCTCCTTCAGCGGCATGCGGCCCGTGCTCAGCTGGAAGTCAACGGCCGCGGCGCCCGCCCCGACCAGGCTCGGTCCCGTGTGGTGCCCTGGCCTTGCCATACCGTGGCAGGTCGCACAGGAGACCGCGAACAGGTTCTTGCCCTGGGTGATCAGCGGTGACGCCGATCCCGAGCCCGCCGACGCGGTGCTGGCGCCGAGCCCGGTGACAGCCGCGTACAGACATGCCGACCGCGACCAGCGCCAGCAGGACGGCTGCGTAGCCGACGAGCGGGCGACGTCGCCGCGCGGTGATCCACCTCACTGCTGCCCTCGGTTTTCCGGATTGTGGTCCAATTGTGTCTTCGTGTTGTCGTATGCCCCTGGATGCAGGACGCGCGGGTGAACTGTGTCACTCGCACCGCCCGCCTCCCGCGGGCGGTCAGTGGATCAGGTAGATGGTGGTGAAGAGGCCGATCCAGACGACGTCGACGAAGTGCCAGTAGTAGGAAACGACGATCGCGCTGACCTGCTGTTCTCGGGTGAATCGTTTAGCGGCGTAGGTGCGGCCGAGCAGGAACAGGAACGCGACGAGGCCGCCCGCCACGTGCAGGCCGTGGAAGCCGGTGGGGATGTAGAACACCGACCCGTACGCGCTGGACGAGACGGTCAGGTGTTCCTTGTGCACCAGGTCGAAGTACTCATATCCCTGGCCGAGGTCGAAGTACAGGCCCATCAGGAACGTGAGCACGTACCACTCGCGCAGGCCCCACTTGCGGACGTCCAGCAGGCTGCCCGCGCGCCCGACCTGGCCGCGCTCGACCGCGAACACGCCCATCTGGCAGGTAACGCTGGACAGCAGCAGCACGGTCGTGTTGATGGAGCCCAGGGCGATGTTCAGGTGGGCGCCAGGCCAGGGCAGGCCCTCGCCCTTCACCACCGAACGGACCGTGAAGTACATCGCGAACAGTGCCGCGAAGAACATCAGCTCTGAGGACAGCCAGATGATCGTTCCGACGCTGACCAGGCTGGGACGGTTGGCCGGCGTACGGGGTGCCGCCTCGGTTACGGATGCTGTCGCCACGACGTCATTATTACGACAACCCGTAGGCGACGGCACCCGCCCCCCCAACTCGGGGGCATTTATTTTCCGGTATTTTCCGGCCGGGCCTGCCCGGACCGTCCAGGAAGCCGCGTCTGCGTGGTTCCGCAGGCGGCGGGTGGACTCCGGCCAGCGCCCGCATTCCCGGCGTACCTGATCCACGTGCGGGCAGGCGCTGCGGCGGCGTCCCCGGCGGGCGGCCGCTCGCCGAAGCCCCAGCCGGGTTTTACCGTGCACCGATAGACTTGCCGCAAGTTAAGCTCCGCCGCAGCTCAGGGTCACCGGGCCCATCGGGCCCCCGCGGCCACCAGCGAGAAAGCAACCACTTCTGTGAAGGTCGTTGTTTACAGCCACGACGCCGACGCGCGTGCTGAGATCCGGCTTGCCATCGGCCGGCGTCCCGAGCCCGACGCACCGGACGCCGAAATCATTGAGGTCGCCACCGAGCCCGCCCTGTTCCGCCTGCTGGACGAGGGCGGCGCGGACGTGATGGTGCTGGACGGGGAGGCCCAGCCCGCGGGCGGCATGGGCGTCTGCCGGCAGGCCAAGGACGAGATCTACGACTGTCCGCCGGTGCTGCTGATCACCGGCCGCGCCGACGACGGATGGCTCGCGACCTGGTCCCGGGCGGACGCGGTGACGAGCCACCCGATCGACCCGCGCCAGCTGGCCCGGGAGCTGAGCCGCCTGATGCGGCGCCGGGCGGCGCGCTCCGAGATCGCCAGCAGCTGACCGCGGCCGGCCCATGGAAGCCCGAATGAACTGGCCGGCCCTGATCGGCGCGCTCGTCAAGGGTGAGTCGCTCACCGCCGATGAGGCGGCCTGGGCGATGAACGAGATCATGGAGGGCGCGGCCACCGACGTCCAGATCTCCGGGTTCGCGATCGCGCTGCGCATCAAGGGCGAGACGTCGACCGAGCTGGGCGGGCTGGCGCGGGCGATGCTGGACCACGCCACCCCGATCCGGGTTCCCGGGCGTCTCGTCGACCTGGTCGGTACCGGCGCCGACGGAGCCCATACCGTCAACATCTCCACCATGGCCACCGTGGTGGCCGCGGCGGCGGGCGCGCGCATGGTCAAGCACGGCAACCGGGCGGCCTCCTCCCGGTGCGGGGCGGCCGACGTGCTGGAGGCGCTCGGCGTGGTCATCGACCTGCCGCCCGCGGCCAGCGCGGCGCTGGTGGAGGAGATCGGGGTGGCCTTCCTCTTCGCCCCGCTCTACCACCCGGCCCTGCGGTACGCCTCGGTACCGCGCCGTGAGCTCGGCGTGCCCACCGTGTTCAACTTCCTGGGGCCGGTCGCGAACCCGGCCCGGCCGCAGGCCCAGGCGGTCGGCGTGGCCGACCGCCGGATGGGCGAGATCATCGCGGGCGTGCTGGCCGCGCGCGGGTCGAGCGCGCTGGTGTTCCACGGCGGGGACGGCCTGGACGAGCTGACCACGACGACCACCTCGGCGGTCTGGCTGGTCCACGGCTCGGCGGTGGCCGCGGCGGAGCTTGACCCGGCGGAGCTGGGCCTGCCCCGCTCGGAGCCGGGGGACCTGCGTGGCGGCGACGCCGCGCACAACGCGGCCGTGATGCGGGCCGTCCTCGGTGGCGAGGCCGGGCCGGTGCGCGACATCGTGCTGCTGAACGCGGCCGCCGCCCTCGCCGCCGACCAGGGCGTGCCGCACCCCGAGGACCTGTACCCGGTGCTGTCCGAGGCCCTGACCCGCGCCGCCGGGGTCGTTGACTCGGGCGCGGCGGCGGGACTGCTCGACCGCTGGATCGAGGTCAGCCGGCGGATGGCGGCCACGCTCCGGCCCTTAAGCCTGCCGTCCCGGCCGCCTCGATCGCCGGGCGGCTCCTGAAAGATGCACCGCCCGGCCGCCCTTACGGGCAGAGTTTTGGGGGCGGCGTCAGGGGGTGGTTGCAACGCTGCTGTTTGCTGGGCGTGACGCCTAGGCCAGGCCGGACGCGCCGAGCGAGAAGGCGGCCTCGAGGTCGTGCCGCGAATAGGCGCGGAACGCGATGTGCGTCTCGGTGTGCGTCACGCCCGGGACCTTGTTCAGCCGCCCGGGGATCACGTCGGCGAGCTCGTCGTGGCCGCGCACCCGGATCATCGCCACCAGGTCGAACTCGCCGGTCACCGAGTACACCTCGCTGACCTCGGCGATCTGGGCGATCATCTCCGCAACCTCCGGGATGCGCTGGATGTCCGCCTTCACCAGAACGATCGCGGTGACCATTCGCACCTCCTCGGCCTTCCGCCTGCCGTCTGCGCCCCGGGCAGACCCGGCTCAGGGTACCGCCAGCCACTCGCCGAGATCATCCAGGGTGCGGATACCCAGCAGGGCGAGCCGGGTGAGCAGCACATCCAGCACGGCAGCGGTGGCGCGCGCGTCGGCCAGCGCACGATGCCGGGGCGGCGTCGGCACGTCGAAGAACGCCGCCAGCGTCGCGAGCTTGCAATCGGGTACCTCGCTGCCGACCAGGACCTGCCGGGCGATCGCCACCGTGTCCAGCACCGGGAAACCGGGCCAGGGCAGGCCGCAGGCGCCGCACGCGGCCATCAGGAAGCCGAGGTCGAAGGGTGCGTTGTGCGCGGCGAGCACGCATCCGTGCGCGAATTCCAGCAAGGTTGGCAGCGCGTCGGCGGCCCGCGGCGCGGTGGACACCATCTGGCTGCTGATCCCGGTCAGCGCCTCGATATCGGCGGGTACCGGCACACCCGGATCGACGAGGGTCGAGAACTCCCCGGTCACCCGGCCCGCCCGGAGCCTGACCGCGCCGATCTCGGTGATCCGTGCCTCCGCCGGTGACCAGCCGGTGGTCTCCACGTCGACCACCGCGAATTCGATCTGCGTCAGCGTCAGCGCACGGGGCGCCGCCCGGTCCTCCCGCGGCCCCCCGTACCGGGCGGCGGCCGCCGGGGGCGCGGAAGCCCAGGCCGGCGCGCTCGCCTGCAGATCCGTCACGGTCCATACGGTAGGCCGCCCCCCCGACAGTTTGCGGGCGGCCACGCCGCGTTGCCGTACGCCGGGCGGGCCGCTCTCCCGGAATGTCAGAGGCCGCTCATAACGTGATCCGTGTCCATTGAGGCAATGAACGGAGAGTCATGCTTATTGACTGCGGGCAATGCGAGTTCCATAAAGTGGCATGCGGTGACTGCTTGGTCACGGTGCTGCTTGACAATGGATCACACAGCGTGCACAGCCGCGCGAGCCTAAAGCGTAAGAAAGACGTAAGTAATGCAAAAGGCGGCCCGGCGCAGGCGAATACGGCGTCCGGCCGCCGCCGTACAGCCGGTTCCGCCGCCGGCGGGGATCTGCCGGACGGTGCTCCCCGCGTCGAGGCATTCGGTGCCCTTGAGCTGCGTGCCCTCGGTACGCTCGCCGCAGCTGGCCTGATCCCGCCGCTGCGGTACCGGCCAGCCAGGAGGAAGGTGACGCGCGAGATTGTAGCGTTATACAGTCTTGCTCGTGCAGTGATTGGCAAACCTGGAGCGACACCGGCCGAAGTGGTTGAAATGCCTTATTGCTTTCACTAAGGTCTGCTTCCGGTTACACCGCTCAATTTGCTCCTCTATCGTGAGGCGCTGAGCGATCCCTGTCGTCGGAGAAGGAGCGTGCTGGCCCGTGCGTATGCCGCTACCGGACATGAAGTCCCGGCTTCGAGCGAGTGTCGCGGTCGCGACCGGCGTTCTGGCCATCTCCGGCCTCGCCTCGTATCGCGTCACGGCCGGGGCGGACCCGCAGCCCTCCCTCAGCCAGGTGCAGGCGAAGGTCAACCAGTACCAGTCGGTGTACGACCAGGACAACCAGCAGTACGACCAGGCCGCGCAACAGGCATCGCAGGCGCGGGTGAAGCTGGCCGCGGTCGACCAGCAGGTCGCCGCGAACGAGGTGCAGTTCAAGAGGCTCCAGGGCGCCGTGGCCCAGATCGCGGCCGCGAGCTACGAGAGCGGTGACACGACGTCGATCGCCGGCCTGCTGACCTCCAACAACCCGAACACCGTGCTGAACGGGGCATCGCTGCTCCTGGAGATCTCCGGTACCCGCAACCAGCAGCTCAACCAGTTCCTCATCGCCGCGCGCCAGCTCAAGGACTCCCAGCAGCAGGCACAGCGCACCAAGAACGCGCTGACCGCTATCGAGCAGACCGCTCAGCAGAAGCGGCAGCACGCCAGCCAGCAGCTGAGCAACGAGAAGAACGTCCAGGCCAACCTCACCGCCAAGCAGCAGAGCCAGGTCGCGGCCGGAACCATCGGCGCCGGCGGGACGACATCCGCGACCTACACGGGAACGACCGCCACCCAGGGTGGCAAGGCCGCGGCGTTCGCCGTCTCCCAGCTCGGTTGCGCGTACGCCTGGGGCGGTACCGGACCGTGCAACGCACCCGGCTATGACTGCTCGGGTCTCGCCCAGGCCGCCTGGGCGTCCGCCGGGGTCTCGATCGAGCGGACGACAGAAGACGAGTGGGCGTCCCTGCCGCACGTGTCCATGTCGGCGCTCATCCCCGGTGACCTGATCCTCTACAACGGTGAGACGCACGTCGCCATCTACGTCGGTAACGGGATGATCGTGGACGCACCGCACACCGGCGCGGTCGTCGAGGAGATCTCAATGAACGAGTCCTGGTACGCCGACGGCGCGGACGGTGCCGTCCGGCCGTAGGCCACCCATCGCCGTTGAGCCCGGCAGGTCCCGCCTGCCGGGCTCAGCGGTGCCCGGGGGCACCGTATGCAGGGCCTTCGGCCGCTGGGCCCGCAGCCCTTGGCCCGCGCCGCGGCCGGGCCACCCCTAAACTCGGACGCTATGCGCGGCACGCTGATCGTCACCAACGACTTCCCGCCCCGGCAGGGCGGCATCCAGTCGTTCGTGCACGGGCTGGCCTGCCTGCTGCCCCCCGGTCAGGTCGCCGTGTACGCCCCGGCGTGGGACGGCGCCAAGAACTTCGACGCCCGGCAGCCGTTCCCGGTGATCAGACACCCGACGTCGCTGATGCTGCCCGTCCCGGCCGTGAGCCGCCGGGCCGTGGCCGCGCTGCGCGAGCACGATTTCGACACCGTGCTGTTCGGCGCGGCCGCGCCGCTGGGGCTGCTGGGGCCGGCCCTGCGCCGGGCCGGGGCTACCCGGCTGGTGGCCCTCACGCACGGCCACGAGGCGGGCTGGGCCGCCCTGCCCGGCGCCCGTGGCCTGCTGCGCCGGATCGGGGACAGCGTCGACGTGGTGACCTACCTCGGCGAGTACTTTCGGTCCCGGCTGGCCCGGGCCCTCTCGCCGCAGGCCGCCGCGCGCATGGTCCGGCTGGCCCCTGGCGTCGACACCGCCGCCTTCCGGCCTGGTCCCGCCGGGATCCGTGAACGCCTGGGCCTGGCCGGCCGCCCCGTCGTGGTCTGTGTGTCCCGCCTGGTCCGCCGCAAGGGGCAGGACACGCTGATCCGCGCGTGGCCCGGTGTGCGCGCCGCGATTCCCGGCGCGCACCTGCTGCTCGTCGGCGACGGCCCGTACGGCCGTGACCTGCGCCGCCTGGCCGCGCAGCAGGGGGTGGCCGGCGCCGTCACCTTCGCCGGCAGCGTCCCAGCAAGCGAACTGCCGGGGTATTACGCGGCCGGGGACGTGTTCGCCATGCCCTGCCGTACCCGGCGGGGCGGCCTGGACGTGGAGGGCCTCGGCATCGTCTACCTGGAGGCGTCCGCCGCCGGGCTGCCGGTGATCGCGGGCGACTCCGGCGGCGCCCCGGACGCGGTGCTGGACGGGGAGACGGGCTACGTGGTTCCCGGGCGCAGCGTCACGGTCCTGACCGAGCACGTCACCGGGCTGCTGGGCGACCCGGCCCGGGCGGCGGCCATGGGCCGCCAGGGACTCGCCTGGGTGGAACGCGAGTGGGACTGGTCCCGCGTCGCCGGCCGCCTCAGCGCGGTGCTGCGCGGCGAACCAGGGCCAGCCGGTCCCGGCCCGCACGGGCCCGATGGCCGGCCCGCGGCCGGGCATGCGACGGCGGGGGAGCCGGGCGGTCAGGAGTAGAGCGCCGCGATATCGTCCGACCGGTCCTTGGCGACCACGTTCCTGCGCACCTTGAGGGACGGGGTTAGCTGGCTGTTCTCCTGGGTGAAGTCGCCGTCCACGATGCGGAAACGGCGAACCGACTCAGCCCGGGACACCGCGGCGTTCGCGTCGTCGATCGCGGCCTGGATGTCGGCCACCAGGTCGGGGTCGTTACGCAGTTCGGCGGCCGTCGCGTCAGCGGCCTTGCGGTGCTTCTCCTTCCACGTCGGGAAGGCTTCCTCATCGATCGTCACCAGCGCCGCCACGTACGGCTTGCCGTCGCCCACGACCATGGCCTGGCTGACGAGGGCGTGCGCCCGGATCCGGTCCTCCAGCAGGGCCGGCGCGACGTTCTTGCCGCCCGCCGTGATGATGATCTCCTTCTTCCGGCCGGTGATCCGCAGATAGCCCTCGTCGTCCAGTTCGCCGAGGTCACCGGTGCGCAGCCAGCCGTCGCCGGTCAGCACCTCCGCGGTGCCCGCGTTGTCGCCCCAGTAATTCGTGAAGACGGTCGGCCCCTTGATGAGGACCTCACCGTCGTCGGCGATCGCCGTGGCGTTGCCCGGCACCGGCAGCCCGACCGTCCCGATCTTGCTGCTGCCCGGCCGGTTCACCGTCGCCGCCGCGGTGGTCTCGGTGAGCCCGTATCCCTCCAGGATCGTGATCCCCACGCCACGGAAGAAATGGCCCAGCCGTTCGCCCAGCGCGGAGCCGCCGGAGACCGCGTACTGCACCCGGCCGCCCACGGCGGCCCGCAGCTTGGTGTACACGAGGCGGTCGAACACCGCGTGGGCCACGCGCAGGCCCAGGCCCGGGCCCGGGCCGCCCGCCGTCCGGCTGTCCAGGGCCTGGCTGTAGGCGATCGCTGTGCGCGCCGCGCGCCGGAATATCGCGCCCTTGCCCTCGGAGTCCGCCTTCAGTTCCGCGCCGTTGTATACCTTCTCGAAGACGCGCGGCACGGCCAGCAGGAACGTCGGCCGGAAGGAGCCGAGGTCGGGCAGCAGGTTGGCGACGTCGGGGCTGTGCCCGAGGATGATGCCGTCCTCCAGGCACCCCACCTGGATGACCCGCGCCAGCACGTGGGCGAGCGGCAGGAACAGCAGCGTCGAGCCGCCGGTCACGCCGAAGATCTCCGGTGCGGCCGCGCTCGCGTTCCGCACCTCCGCCAGGAGGTTGCGGTGGGTCAGCTCGCAACCCTTGGGGCGCCCGGTGGTGCCGGACGTGTAGATGATCGTGGCCAGGTCGGCGGCGCCGGCCGCTGCGGCCAGCCCGGTTGCCGTCTCGTCGCTGACGGATGCGCCGTCGGCGGCCAGTGTGTCCAGGCCGGGCGCCTTGTCGGCCGGGTCACCGGCGGTCCCCCCGGCCGCCTGCCCGGCGGCCTCGATGCGCCAGACGTGCTCGAGGGAGCTCAGCCGGTCGCGCAGGCCCGACACGATTGCCTCGTGGGCCGTGGTCTCCACGAAGATCGCCTTGGCGCCGGAGTCGGTCATGATCCACTCGACCTGCTCGGCGGAGGAGGTCTCGTAGATCGGTACGCACACGGCCCCGGCCGTCCAGATCGCGTAATCGAGGAGCGTCCACTCGTACCGCGTGCGGGACATCAGGGCGACCCGGTCCCCGGCGGCGATACCCGCGGCGATCAGCCCCTTGGCCAGCGCCATCACCTCGTCACGGAATCCGGCCGCCGTGACATCCTGCCAGGTACCGCCGCCGGCGTCGCGGCGCAGCGCGACCTGGTGCGGCTCGGCGGTGGCCCGCCGGAACACGACGTCGGCGAGGTTGGCCGAGTCGGGGATCTGTACCAGAGCCGGGATGCTGTGCTGGCGCACGACGCTGTCTCCTTAACCAGGTAGCCTCCGCGCTCACGGTATCGCGTAAAGCTACTGACCGGTAGAGCAAACGGCTGGGGCGGATGGGCCCAGTGGGCGCGCGGCCCGCATGACCAGGTTATCCGGATTCGGCTTAGCGTTATCTCATGCGGATTCACGTGGTGAGCGACGTGCACGGCCGGGCCGACGCGCTGCCCGCGGCGGCCCGTGACGCCGATGCGCTCGTCTGCCTGGGGGACCTGCTCCTGTTCATGGACTACGCGGACCATCGCCTCGGCATCTTCGCCGATCTGTTCGGCGCGGAGGAGGCGCGCACGTTCATGGCGCTCCGGCGGGCCCAGCGGTTCGACGAGGCGCGGGCCCTGTCCGCCCGGCTGGCCACCCGGCTACCGGACGGTTCGATGCGCGCGGCGATCGAGGCGGCCGCGGCGCGCCAGTACGCGGAGCTGTTCGCGGCCCTCCCGGAGCCCGCGTACCTGACCTACGGCAACGTCGACATCCCGCGCATGTGGGTGGAGCACCTGAAGCCCGGCCATCAGGTCTTCGACGGGACGCGGGCCGAACTGGACGGCTGGACGTTCGGCTTCGTGGGCGGCGGCCTGATCTCGCGGTACCGCACACCGAACGAGATCGACGAGGACGCCTACGCCGCCAAGATCGCGGAAGTCGGCGCGGTCGACGTGCTCTGCACCCACATTCCGCCCGCCGTGCCCGAACTGCTCTACGACACCGTCGCGCGGCGGATGGAACGGGGCAGTGCGGCGCTGCTCGCCGCGATCAGGCGGACCCAGCCCCGGTTCGCGCTCTTCGGCCACGTGCACCAGCCCTTGGCGCGCCGCGTGCGGATCGGCACCACCGAGTGCATCAACGTCGGGCATTTCCGCGCCACCGGGCTGCCTTATGTCCTCCACTGGTAGAGGTACGCTTCAAGATAGAACGTGAGAGCAGGAGGGCACCACGTGACGGACCGGGATAGTCAGCCAGGCGGGGATCCGATCGGCGACCTCCAGCGCTGGCTGATGCGTTCGGGCGCTCGCAGTGTCAGCCGGGACCTGACCGGCCAGATGCGCCGGGCCCTGGGCCAGGAGCAGAGCGGCAAGCGCGCCGATGTGTGGGAAACGGCCACCACCCGTCCCGCCCGCGACGAGGAGGCGCCCGAGTGCGCCTGGTGCCCGGTCTGCCGCGCCGCGCGGCGGCTGCGCGAATCGCGCCAGGGCGCTCAGGGGTCACCGCTGGCCGGGGCCGGTGACGCGCTCGCCTCTGTGGTCCAGGAGGCCTACTCGGCCTTCGAGGCGGTCATGAAGGCGCCCCAGCCGTCCCGTCCGCGCCATCCTCACGCTGCGGACCGGCCGTCCGGCCCCGCCGCGCCTGCCGCGAGCGCCTGGTCAGATGCCGTCGAGCGGCGGGGAGACACCGGGCGTGCGCCTGACGATCGGCATTGATGTCGGGGGTACCAAGGCCGCGGCCGGTGTCGTCCGGCCCGACGGGCGGATCGTCGAGAAGCTGAGACGCTCCACGCCCGCCGCCAGCCCACCGGAGACGGAGCGGGTCATCGCCGAGGTGGTGACCGAGCTGACGTCCCGGCACGACGTGGCCGCGGTCGGCATCGGCGCCGCCGGCTTCATCGACGAGACACGTTCCACCGTCTTGTTCGCGCCCAACCTCGCCTGGCGGGACGAGCCACTGCGCAAGTCCGTGCAGGAAAAGGTTGGGCTGCCCGTCTTCGTGGAGAACGACGCGAACGCCAGCCTCTGGGCCGAGTCCCGGTTCGGCGCGGCGCGTGGCTACCGTGACGTATTCCTGATCGCCGTGGGCACCGGTATCGGGGCGAGCATGATGATCGGCGGCGACCTGTACCGGGGCGGTTCCGGTATCGCTGGCGAGCCCGGGCACTACCGGGTCGTGCCCGACGGCCGGCTCTGCGGCTGCGGTAACCGGGGCTGCTGGGAGCGGTACGCGAGCGGCAGCGCGCTGGTCGCCGAGGCGCGGGAGTTCGCCCGCCGCAGCCCCGAGGCCGCGCTGCGGCTGCTCCAGCTGGGCGGGGGGACGCCCGAGGGCATCTCCGGTCCCCAGGTCACCCGGGCCGCGCGGGAAGGCGACCCGGCGGCACTGCGGTGCTTCCAGATCGTCGGCGGCTGGCTGGGCCAGGGCATGGCCGACCTGGCCGCGATCCTGGACCCCGGCTGCTTCGTCATCGGCGGCGGGGTGTCCGAAGCGGGCAGCCTGCTCGTCGATCCGGCCCGGTGGGCCTACGAACGGGCGCTGCCCGGCCGCGGTTACCGCGATTTCGCCGACGTCAGGCTGGCGGAACTGGGCGCCGATGCCGGCGTGGTGGGTGCCGCGGACCTCGCCCGCCGGCACGCCGGCGTCTGACGCCTACACCACCGCGCCGTCGTCGGGACCTGAGCCGTTGCGGTCGTCACCCATCCGGAGCACGAGGATCGCGAAGCCCCCCACGAACGCGCCGATCGCGAAGAACGCCGCGACCGCGGGCACCGCCCAGCCCACCGCGGTCGCGATGAGGAGGTAGGCGGGACCGCCGAACAGCGCCACCCACGCGCCCTTGCTGAGCGGGTCCAGCTTGGGCAGCGGCGGCGGAGGCGGCGGGAAGTAGTGTTCCTCCTGCGACTCCGGCCCCCGCGGCGACGGCCGCTCCGGGCCCGCCGGGGACGTCGGGGGGCCGGGCGGGGCCGCGCCGCTCGCGCCGTAACCCGGGCCGCGACCGCCCCGTCCGCTGAAGCCGCCCGGCCCGGGGCCGGGCCGGGCACCCGGAACCTGCCGCCCGCCCGGTGCGGGTCGCTGATCCGGGTCCGCCATGGGGTCGGCCGGGGCGGTGGGACGGGTGCCCGGAGGCGGTTCACTGATCGGGAATGGGCCAGTTGCCTGCGGGGATTCCGGGGTCTGGGGGGATCTTGTGACTTGAGAGGTGCCAGGAATGGACGCGTTATCGGGTTCCGTGAGGTTCTCGCGCTCGGGCCACGGGCTGCCGCCCTCGATGGCCGCGGGTGCGTCGTAATTCGCGATCAGGTCGAGCCAGGTCGCCTCTTCGTCATTCTCACCGCTGGTCACGTCCTTGTCTCGCACCTCCCTCCCCGGCTACGTGGGCTCCGGCACGGTCCCGCCGGCGCACCATGTCTCATCCCGGCAGTGTTCACGGACAAACTGCGCGCTTCCGGCAAAAATAGCCTGCGCGTCATTGTCCATCGTTGCAACGTGATAACTATCGCCGCAGGTCCGGGTGGTCAGCAGCCCCGGCGCCAGCCCAGCCTCGAGCGCCTTCATGCTGGGGGGCCCGACGATGTGGTCCGCGCTGCTCCGGAAGACCAGCACCGGCTGCGTGATGTCCGGCAGGTGGCGGGCCGTATCCCGCCAGATCTGCGGCAGCGTCGCCGCGGCCCGGACCGGAACCCGGTCGTAGGAAAGCTCCGTCACGCCCGGCTTCTTGATGTCGCTGCCGACCCCGGGCAGCGACGGCACGACGTACTTGAGCACCGGGGCGAGCAGGAAGAGCCGGGTGTCGGGGGCCAGCGACGGATTGACCAGGACCAGGCCGCGGACGTCGCGCCCGTGACGTTCGGCGAGCCGCAGCGCGAGGCAGCCGCCTAGCGAAAGGCCCATCACAAAGACCTCGGCGCACTGCGCGCGGAGCCCGGCCAGCGCCCGTTCCGCCTCGGCGTACCAGTCCGCGGAGGTGGTCCGCGCCATGTCCTGCCAGCTGGTGCCGTGGCCTGGCAGCAGCGGCACCGACACGGCCAGCCCCTGGCTGGCCAGGTATTCCGCCCAGGGCCGCAGCGATTGCGGGCTTCCGGTAAAACCGTGGCAGAGCAGCACCCCCACCGCGCCGCCCGCGCGGGAAAAGGGCTCCGCGCCCGGCAACACCTCGGCCATGAAGCGCCGCTCCCTCCCCCGGTGGTCAACCGCCAATGTTAGGCATCGTCGCACGCGGGCGCCCGGATCGCATCCCGCGCGCGGCTAAAAAGACGGCCGAACGTGCGAATATTTGGGCGTGTATTACAAACTGGCTCAGCTCACCCTCGGGGTAATGCTCAAGATTATCTTCCGCCCCTGGGCAACCAACGCGGGGAACGTCCCGCGGCGGGGCGCCGCGATCCTCGCCAGCAACCACCTGTCGTTTTCCGATCATTTCTTCGGCCCGCTCCCGCTCCGCCGGCAGGTGATCTTCCTGGCCAAGTCGGAGTACTTCACCGGGCGCGGCCTGAAGGGCCTGATCAGCAAGGCGTTCTTCAGCGGCCTGGGCCAGATACCGGTCGACCGGCAGGGCGGCGCGGCCAGCGAGCAGGCGATCCAGGCCGGGCTGGGCGTGCTCGCCGAAGGCAAGCTCCTGGGCATCTACCCGGAGGGCACCCGCAGCCCGGACGGCCGGCTGTACCGCGGCAAGACCGGCATCGCGCGGCTAGCCTTGGAGGGGCGGGCGCCGGTGGTCCCGTGCGCGATGATAGGCACGTTCGAGTTCATGCCGTCGGGCCAGATCTGGCCGGACTTCGGGATCCAACCGGGCGTGCGGTTCGGCGAGCCGCTGGATTTCTCCCGCTACTACGGCCAGGCGTCCGATCACCGCGTGCTGCGTGCGGTCACCGACGAGGTGATGCGGGCGATCGGGGAGCTCTCCGGCCAGGAATATGTGGACATGTATGCCCAGCAGGCCAAGGAGAAGATGGCCGCCGGGGCCACGCGGCCGGAGCCCAGCGCCCCCCTGCCCGGAACCGCGCCCCCGGTGCCTGGCACGTCCGCGCAAACGCCGCCGGGCACCAGGTCTTAAGGCCCGACCCTGGCGGCCCGCACGGGCTATGGTTGGCCGCATGAGAGTGGGAGTCCTCACCGGTGGCGGCGACTGCCCCGGCCTGAATGCTGTCATCCGTGCCGTGGTCCGCAAGGGCGTACAGGAATACGGATATGAGTTCATCGGCTTCCGTGACGGCTGGCGCGGCCCGCTGGAGGGGGACACTGTTCCTCTTGATGTGCAGGCGGTCCGCGGCATCCTGCCACGCGGCGGGACGATCCTCGGTACGTCGCGGACCAATCCCTTCGCCGACAACGGCGGCGAGCGCTCCGGCGTCGAGCGGATCAAGGACAACCTCGCGGGCCTGGGGGTCGATGCCCTGATCGCGATCGGCGGCGAGGACACGCTCGGCGCCGCGACCCGGCTGTACGCCGAAGGCGTCAGCGTGGTTGGTGTGCCCAAGACGATCGACAACGACCTGGGCGCCACCGACTTCACGTTCGGCTTCGACACCGCGGTGAACATCGCGATGGAGGCGATCGACCGGCTGCACACGACGGCGGAGAGCCACCACCGTGCGCTGATCGTCGAGGTGATGGGCCGGCACGCCGGCTGGATCGCGCTGCACGCCGGCATGGCCGGCGGGGCCAACGTCATCCTCATCCCGGAGAAGCCGTTCGAGATCAAGAAGGTCTGCGAGTACGTCGAGCACCGCTTCCAGACCAGGTACTCGCCCATCGTGGTCGTCGCGGAGGGCGCGCACGCGGTGGAGACGGACCTCGCGGTCTCCGACCAGGGGGTCGACTCGTTCGGACACGTCCGCCTCGGCGGGGTCGGGCAGATGCTGGCCGACGAGATCGATAAGCGCACCGGCAAGGAGGCCCGCGTCGCCGTGCTCGGGCACATCCAGCGGGGTGGCACGCCCACCGCGTTCGACCGGGTGCTCGCGACCCGGTTCGGCGTGCACGCCATCGAGGCGGTGCACGACGGCGCGTTCGGCAACATGGTCGCGCTGCGCTCGACCGACATCATCCGGGTGCCGCTGAGCGCGGCGACCGCCGAGCTGAAGACCGTGCCCGAGGAGCGCTACGCGGAAGCCGAAGTCTTCTTCGGCTGAGCGGCCGCGCGGCGGCTTGCCCGACGCGCGCGCTCCGGCAAACACAGAGCGGCCGCGCGGCGGCTTGCCCGACGCGCGCGCTCCGGCAAACACAGAGCGGCCGCGCGGCGGCTTGCCCGACGCGCGCGCTCCGGCAAACACAGAGCGGCCGCGCGGCGGCTTGCCCGACGCGCGCGCTCCGGCAAACACAGAGCGGCCGCGCGGCGGCTTGCCCGACGCGCGCGCTCCGGCAAACACAGAGCGGCCGCGCGGCGGCTTGCCCGACGCGCGCGCTCCGGCAAGCACTAAGGCCCGGCTCAGGTCACCGCGACGGTCTCGGCATCCAGGACCGCGGCGGTGCCCGGGACCGGCCCGGTGCCCGCCGCGAGGCGTGCATCCGGGCCCGGCTGGCCGTCCCCGGCGGGTTCGCCGGGCACAAGGCCCTGGGTGCGGTCAGTGGCCTTCATCCCGCGGATGTCGCGCGGGATGAGGGCCAGCGCCGACACCACGGCGATCAGTGCCGCGGCGCCGTACTGCGTCCTGCGCACCGTGAAGACGGTGGCGGCCGGCCCGGCGACCAGCGCGCCCACCGGCGTCGCCATCATTGAGCCCAGGGCGTCATAGCCGGAGACGCGGGCCAGCATCGCGGGGTGAACGTTCCGCGCCATGGCCACCGTCCACACCACCATCATGATCTCCGTGGCCGTGCCCACGGCGAAGGACGCCAGGCAGATCAGCGGCAGTGGCCACAGCATGGCCAGCGACAGCGGGGTCACCGCTATGAGCCCGCCGATCGTGACCACCAGCAGCATCGGCCGGCGCGGCGTCCACCGCAGCGAGACCACGCCGCCCGCGACCAGCCCGACCGCTTCGGCCGCCATGATCGCGCCCCACGCGGCCGGGCCGCCCAGATGTTCCTTGGCCACCACCGGGCCGAGCACCTCGAAGCCGCCGAACCAGGCCATCATGATCACGCAGAACTGCGCCACGATGACCCACAGCCAGGTGTGTGAGATGAACTCGGCCCAGCCGTCCCGCAGGTCGCTGCGCATCCCGGCCGAGTGCGCCGGCCGTGCCGGTTTCGTGCGGATGGCCAGCAGCATCGGCACGGTGCCGGTCATGCCGGCCCCGCAGATCGTGAGCGACCAGCCCGGCCCGATCGCGGCGACGACGATGCCGGCCACCGCCGCCCCGCTCATCTGCGCCGCGTTCATCACCAGCCGGCTCAGCGCGCTCGCCTGCTGCAGCAGGTCACCGGGGGCCAGCACGGGCAGCAGGGCCTGGGAGGCGGGGTAGAAGATGGCCGCCCCGGTCCCTGACACGGTTTCCAGCGCGATCATCTGCCACAGGGGAGGCCGTGAGGTGAGCACGAGCAGCCCGAACGTTCCCTCACCGAGGGCGACCAGCAGGTTCGCCGCGATGATCACCCGCTGCGGCGCGATCCGGTCCGCGACGACCCCGCCGAGCAGGCAGAAGACCAGGCACGGGGCGATCTGCGCGGCGAGGACATAGGACAGGTCGGCCGGTGTGCCGTGCGCATCCAGGACCGCGAACGACACCCCTACCATGGAGAACGCCATCGCCCACGGCGCGATCATCCGGTCCGCCAGCAGCAGCCGGAAGTCGCGGCGCGCAAGCACAGGAAAACGCCGGGTTACCGACTGCCGCGGCATGACACATCCGATCTGAGCTGCTGTGGGGCCGGATGAGGTTAACCAGGCGGCGCGGGCAGCGGCAAACCATTTTCGGCACCACCGCTGCCGGAACGGGCGCCGGCGGCCTGACCGGAGCGCCCGGTCTGCGGCCCGTCAGACGCGCTGGTGGTGCCGCGCCGTCACCTGCTGATCAGAAGCCGGTGTAGAGCGTGATCGTGCTGCCCTTGGGCGCCTGCCCGTTCGGTGTGTACTGGAACACCTTGTTGAACGGCCCGAACCGGCTCACGGTCACGGTGAAGCCGAGCTTCGTCAGGGTCTGGCGCGCCTGCCCGACGCTCTCGCCGTCCACGTTCGGGATGGCGACCTCGGGCGGCCCGGACGATACCCCGATCGTCACCGTCTCGTTGTCGGTGATCGGCGTGCCCGGGACCGGGGACTGCCGGGTGATGGTGCCCTGCGGCTGGCTGCTCCCGGTGTCCTGCTGGACGTTGAGCGTGATGCCGTTCTGCGCCGCCCACTGCTGGATGCTCTGCTCGTCCTGGCCGACGAAGTTGGGCAGCGGCGGCCCTTCGCTGACCGTGATGACGACGGGTGTCGGCTGCGGCGAGGACAGCCCGGCGGCCGGCTGGGTACTGACCACGATCCCGGCGTCCACCGAATCCGAGGCGACCTTGCGGACCTGCCCGGGCGTCAGGCCCACGTTGCGCAGTGCCTGCTCGGCGTCGCTGAGCTGCTGGCCGGACACGTCCGGCACCTTGATCATCCGGGGGCCGGCGGACGGGATGAGGGTGATGTCCGACCCCTTGCGGACACGGCCCCCGGCGGTCGGCGTCGTCCGCGCGACCGTCCCGGCCTTCGCGGTGTTGTCGGTCACCGCGGGGCCCATTCGGACGGTGAAGCCGTCGGCGCGCAGCGCCGTGACCGCGGCGCCATCCGTCATCCCGGCGACGGCGGGAACCGTCGTGTAGCCAGCCTGGGTGAACCACCAGCGGGCCCCGCCGGCCACCGCGAAGATGAGCACGGCCACCGCGATCAGCAGGCCGATCCGCCGCTTGCGGCGGTAGCCGCCGCCGTCGTCGTAGCCGGGCCCGCCGTAGTCACCCAGGTCGTCGCGGCCGCCGATGACGGTCCGGCCGTCGGCGGGTGCCCCGAGAATCTGGGTGTGGTGCTGTTCGCCGCCGTATCCCGGGATGCCGTGCGGGGCGGTGCCGGGCCAGGCGGCGGCCGGGGCGGCCCAGCCGCCGTCGGACGGCAGCGCGCGCAGGACGTCCTTCACCAGCCGGAGGAATTCGCCCGCGTCCGCGGGGCGGTAACGCGGATCCCGGCTGGTGGCCTGGGCGACGAGCCGGTCCACCTCGGGCGGAATGCCGGGCGCGAGCCGGGAGGGGGGCGGGACCGTATCATTAACGTGCTTGTACGCCACCGCCAGCGGGCTTTCGCCGGTGTGCGGCTTGGTCCCGGTGAGCAGTTCGTACAGCACGATGCCGGCCGCGTAGATGTCGGTGCGGGCGTCGGCGCCGGTCCCGGTGACCTGCTCGGGAGCCAGATACGCCACGGTGCCGATGATCACGCCGGTTCGCGTCTGGGAGTTCACCGACAGCGCACGAGCCAGGCCGAAGTCGACCACCTTGAGGTGACCGCCCGGGGCGATCAGCACGTTCTCCGGCTTGACGTCCCGGTGCACGATCCCGGCCGTGTGCGCGGCCGCCAGGCCGGACAGCAGCGGCACCATGATGGACAGCGCCTCACCCGCCGGGAAACGGCCCCGCTCGGCGAGCAGGTTCCGCAGGGTCCGGCCGGGCACGTACTCCATGGCCAGGTACGGGTATGGGCCATCACGGCCCTGATCGAACACGGAGACCACGTTGGGGTGCGAGAGCCGCGCCACCGATTTGGCCTCGCCGATGAACCGGTTGACGAAATCTTCGTCCCGCGCCAGGTCGGCGTGCATGACCTTGAGCGCCACCCAGCGATCCAGGCGGGTGTCGATGGCGCGGTACACCGTCGCCATGCCGCCGAGCGCAACCAGCGCCTCCACCCGGTAACGGCCGTCGAGCAGGCGTCCGACCAGGGGGTCCGCGAGGGTAGTGTCCATCGGGGCTAATTGTACGAGCAGGTCAATGGTGCCAGGCTGGAAAACCGCTTTACGCCCGCCTCCTCGGCCGGATCGCCGCCCGTCCCGCCGATCAGTTCGCCGTCCGTCCCGCCGTCCTCCCCGCCGGTCAGTTCGCCGGCGGGGAGGAGGCGCGGGCGTAACGCCGCTGCGGGACGCGGCCGGCCAGCCGGGCCCATCGCCCGGCGATCACGGCGTGCCGCATCGCTCCGGCCATCAGCTCGGGGTCGCGGGCGCGGGTGACCGAGGTGGCCAGAAGCACCGCGTCGCAGCCAAGCTCCATCGCGATCGCCGCGTCGCTCGCGGTCCCGACGCCGGCGTCCAGGACGACGGGCACGCCGGCCCCGGCCACGATCAGCTCGATGTTGTGCGGGTTCCGCACGCCGAGCCCGGAGCCGATCGGCGCGCCGAGCGGCATGACCGCGGCGCATCCGGCCTGCTCCAGTCGCCGAGCCAGGACCGGGTCGTCGCTGGTGTACGGCAGCACGGTGAAGCCCCGGGCGACGAGCAGGCCGGCCGCCTCCAGCAGTTCCACCGGATCCGGCAGCAGCGTGTGCTCGTCCGCGATCACTTCGAGTTTCACCCAGCTGGTGCCGAGCGCCTCGCGGGCCAGCTCCGCGGTCCGCACCGCGTCGGCGGCCGTGTGACACCCCGCGGTGTTTGGCAGCACCCGGATGCCGCGCCCGGTGAGCAAACCCAGCACCGTATGCCCGCCGCCCGGCGCCACCCGGCGCATCGCGACGGTGGTCAGCTCGGTGCCGGACGCCGCCAGCGCCCGGTCCAGCACGTCCAGGCTGGGCGCCCCGCCGGTGCCCATGATGAGCCGGGAGCTGAACTTCTCGCCGGCGATTACGAGCGGATCGTCCATTCAGCCTCCCTGGACCGCGGTGAGCACCTCAACGTCGTCGCCCTCCGCCAGTGGGGTGGATTCCCACGCGGCGCGCCGCACGACCTCGCCGTTGACCGCGACGGCGATGCCGCGGGGCGCGCTGGTCAGCAGCCGGACGGCCGCGCCGGTGGTCGCGCCGTCGGCGAGCTCGGCCGGCTGGCCGTTGATGGTGATGATCATGCGGGCCGCCCGCCGTAGAAACGGCCGATGGTGAAGTGTTCCGCCACCTCCGCCAGCCGCCCGGTCTCCAGATAGCCGGCGATGACGTCGGCGGTGATCGGCGTGAGCAGCACTCCGCTGCGGAAGTGCCCGGTGGCCAGCACCAGCCCGGCCGCCGGGCAGCCGCCCAGGATGGGGGCGTTGTCCGGTGTCCCCGGGCGCAGCCGCGCGACCGCCTCGATGAACTCCAGCTCGGTGATGCCGGGCAACAGGGCCCGCGCGTCGCGCAGCAGCTCCCAGAGGCCGCCTGCGGTCACGCGCGTGTCCGGGCCGAGCTCCTCCTGCGTCGCGCCCAGCACCAGCTCGCCGTTCTCCCGTGGCACCAGGTAGACCGACGAGCCCCTGACGACGCCGCGGACGGAGCGCCCCACGAAGCCGCTGTCCGGCGCCTGCAGCCGGACCACCTGCCCCTTGACCGGTCGGACCGGAGGCACGCAGCCCGCAGGCAGCCCGCCGATGCCCGCCGAGTTCCAGCCGGCCGCCAGCACCGTCCAGTCCGCTGTGAGCGCCGTCCCGTCGGCCATGCGGACACCACAGGCCCGTTCGGTGTCGAGCTGGTCAGCCGGCCCGCCACCGGTCAGGGAACCGCGCACGGGCTCGGTGATGATCTGCGTCACGGGCTGCCGGATCAGCCGTACCCCGGCGCGCGTGGCCGCCGCCAGCAGGGCCCGGGTCAGCAGCCGCGGATCTACCGACCCGTCCGCCTCCACCAGGAGGCCACCGCGGATCGAAGGGTCGAGCATGGGCTCGAGGTCGCGGCATTCGCGCGCCGTCAGGCGGCGCCCGGGGACCCCCAGGCTTTCCTGCAGCGCGTGCAGCTCATCGATGACGGCCAGGTCGTCGGAGTCGTAGCCGACCTGGAGAGTGCCGGTGCGCCGGAACCCGGTCGGCTCGCCCGCCGCCGCGGTCAGCTCCGCCACGAAGGCGGGGTAACGCTCGAGCGAGGCGGTGCCCAGCGCGAACAGTTCCTTCTCGGTGAAGGCGGCCTCGGAGACGGGGGTGAGCATGCCCGCCGCGGCGTGACCCGCGCCCTGCCCGGGGGTGGGGTCGGCGACGGTCACGCTGAACCCGCGCTGGGCGGCCCGCCACGCAATGCTGAGGCCGATCACTCCGCCGCCGGCCACGATAACGGTCGTCATGCCTTCGCTCCCTTCGCCGGCATGATCCGGATCAGGTTCTGCGGTCGGAAACTCGGCAGCTTCCCTCTCAGTCCAGTCTCCACCGGACTCCCGCGCGCCGGGCCTAGCCTATGTCGTCATGCACGTCCTCATCGCCGGTGGGGGGCTCGCCGGGCTCCGGACCATCGAGGAACTCCGCGGCCGCGGCTTCAGCGGGCCGATCACGATGATCGCCGCCGAGGGCCGGCCGCCGTATGACCGGCCTCCGCTGTCGAAGCAGGCCCTCGCGCCGGCGGACCTTTCTGGCGAGATGCCGGCCGGTGAGGTGCTGGCCGGTGAGGTGCTGGCCGGTGAGCCGGACGCGGCCGCGATCAGCGCCGAGCTGGATACGACGCTGCGGGCGGACTTTACCGCCCTGGACGTTGACCTGCGGCTTGGTGAACCCGCGACCGGCCTGGAGCTGGCCTCCGCCGGCTCGGACGGCCCAGGTGGCCTGGTGCGCACCGCCCGGGGCGAGTACCCGTTCGACCGCCTGGTGGTGGCGACCGGGGCGGAACCCGTGGCGCTTCCGGGACCCGGGCGCCAGCGGTTCCTGCGCACCCATGAGGACGCGAGCGAGCTGCGCGCACGGCTGAAGCCGGGTACCCGCCTGGTCATCGTGGGGGCGGGCTGGATCGGGGCCGAGCTCGCCACGGCCGCGGCCGCGCGCGGCTGCCGCGTCACCGTGCTGGAGGCGGGGCCGGCCCCGCTGGCCGGCGCGATCGGAGCGGACGTGGGCGCGCGGACGGCCCCCTGGTATACGGCGGCCGGCGTCGAACTGCGCACCTCCCAGGCGGTCGAATCGGTGCAGGACGGCGGGCTCGCGCTGGCGGGAGGCGACTGGCTTCCGGCGGACGAGGTGGTGACCGCCGTCGGGGTGCGGCCGGCGGTGGCGTGGCTGGCGGGCTCCGGTGTGCAGCTGGACAACGGCGTCGCCGCCGATGAGGGCCTGCGGACGTCCGCGCCGGGCGTCTTCGCGGCCGGCGACTGCGCGTCGTTCCTGTCCGTCAGGTACGGAAGGCGGCTGCGTTTCGAGCACTGGGACGTTGCCCTGAACGCGCCGGCAGTCGTGGCGGCCAACATCCTGGGCGGCCGGGAGGTGTATGACCCGGTGCCCTACTCCTGGTCAGAACAGTTCGGCCGGATACTCCAGTACGCCGGGTATCACGGGGACGGCAGCCAGCTGGCCTGGCGGGGATCGCCGGACGCGGGCGCGGACGCGGGCCAGGGCATGGGCGCGGGCGGGCCGTGGACGGCGTGCTGGCTGTCCGGCGGGCGCCTGGTGGCGGTGCTGGCGGTCGACCGCCCCCGCGACCTGACCCAGGGCCGCCGTGTCATCGCGTCCGGTGCCCGGGTCGACGTCGGCTTGCTCACCGATCCGGCGGTGCCACTGAGGAATGCCACGGTGAACTAGGCTGTGCATCCGTGCTTCTGCTTGCCTTTGATACCGCGACCCCTGCCGTCACCGTCGCCCTGCACGACGGGCGGCGCGTGCTGGCCGAGATCGTCACGGTGGACGCGCGCAGGCACGGTGAGCTGCTTGCTCCCTCCATCGCCAAGGTCATCGCCGACGCGGGCGCCGAGCCGGGCGACCTGACCGCGATCGCGGCTGGGGTGGGCCCGGGTCCCTTCACCGGGCTCCGGGTGGGCGTGGTCACCGCGCGGGTGTTCGCCCGGACGCTGAGCGTACCGGTCTACGGCGTCTGCACGCTCGACGTCATCGCGCGCGACGCCCGGCCCGTTGCGGCGGGCCGGGAGTTCATCGCCGTGACCGACGCGCGCCGCAAGGAACTGTACTGGGCTCGTTACACGGCGTCTGGTACCCGGGCGACCGGCCCTAACGTCAACCGCCCCGGCGAGATACCGGATGGCGCCACGCTCCCGGTCGCGGGCCAGGCGGCGGCGCTCTATCTCGATGACCTCGGCGAGCCCATCTGGCGTGAGCATCCGTCCGCGGCCGTCCTGGCCGAACTGGTGGCGGGCTGTCTCTGCGGGCCCGATGGACGCGGTGGGGTCGATGGGGCCGCTGTGGTTAGCGGGGTGGTTAACGGGGTCGATGGGGCCGAAGAGGCTGGCGGGACGATGGACGGCCCGGGCGTGGACCTCCTCCCGCCAGAGCCGCTGTACCTGCGCAGGCCCGATGCCCGGGTTCCGGGGCCGCCGAAGCGGGTGACGGCGCCGTGAGCCTGCCGTTGCGCCTGCTGCGTTACGACGATCTGGCCGCCGTGCTGGACCTGGAGCGCGCCATCTTCCCGGACGACGCCTGGTCACCCGGCATGTTCGCGGGGGAAGTCGCGATGCAAGGACATGGCCGTCACTACGTGGCGGCCGAGGAAGGAACTGTGCTCGTGGGATACGCCGGGATGATGCTGCCCGGTGGCCGTCAGGCCGAGGTGCTGACGCTGGCCGTCGCCACGGGGTACTGGGGCCGGGGGATAGGTTCGGCGCTGCTGGCGAACCTGCTGACCGAGGCGGCCCGGCACGAATGCGCGGAAGTCTTCCTCGAGGTGCGCGCGGACAACCCACGGGCTCAGGACCTCTACCGCCGCTTCGGCTTCTCCGACGTCGGGATCCGGCGCGGCTACTACCAGCCCTCGGGAACGGACGCGATCGTGATGCGACGTGGCCTCGGCCGTCCGAGCCCGGCGGACGATGCGGCTTCGGCGGAGGGTGCCCGATGACGGCCGGCCCGCTCGTACTCGGCATCGAGACGTCCTGCGACGAGACCGGGGCTGGCTTGGTCCGCGGTCACGAACTGCTGGCCGACGCGGTGGCCTCGAGCGTCGAAGAGCACGCCCGGTTCGGTGGCGTGGTGCCGGAAGTGGCCAGCCGGGCCCATCTGGAGGCGATGACCCCGGCGGTCGACCGGGCGCTGGCCACGGCGGGGGTCACGCTGGCCGATGTGGACGCGATCGCGGTGACCGCCGGCCCCGGGCTGGCGGGTGCCCTGCTGGTGGGCGTGGCCGCGGCCAAGGCGTACGCGCTGACGCTCGGCAAGCCGTTGTACGGCGTCAACCACCTGGCCGCGCACGTGGCGGTCGACCAGCTCGAGCACGGCCCGCTGCCCACGCCGGTCATCGCGCTGCTCGTATCGGGCGGCCATTCCTCGCTGCTGCTCGTGCCCGACGTCGCGGGCGGTGTGGTGTCCCTCGGCGCGACCGTCGACGACGCCGCCGGTGAGGCGTACGACAAGGTTGCCCGGGTCCTCGGCCTGCCGTTCCCTGGCGGGCCGCCGATCGATGCCGCCGCCAAGTCCGGCGACCCGGCCGCGATCGCTTTCCCCCGGGGCAAGTATCACGACGGATCGCTCGACTTCTCGTTCGCTGGCCTGAAGACCGCCGTGGCCCGGTGGGTCGAGGAACGCGCCGCCCGCGGCGAGCCCGTGCCGCTGGCCGACGTCGCCGCGTCATTCCAGGAGGCAGTGGCCGACGTACTGACCCGTAAGGCCGTTGACGCCTGCCGTCGGCACGGCGTCGGCCATCTTGTGATCGGCGGCGGCGTGGCTGCCAACTCCCGGTTGCGGGCCCTGGCCAGGGAGCGCTGCACGGCCGCCGGTATCCGCCTGCGCGTCCCGCGCCCCGGCCTGTGCACGGACAACGGCGCGATGGTGGCCGCCCTCGGCTCCGAACTCGCGGTCCGGGGTCTTCCGTCGTCGCCCCTGGACCTGCCCGCCGATTCGTCGCTGCCGGTCACCGAGGTCGTCGTCCGCTAGACGCGCCGCCCCGCCGCGAACCCCCGCCCGCCGGGGGCCGCCCGGCCGGAGGGTGGGGCCTGGATGTGCTGGAGTGGCCCATGCGGTCAGTGCATCAGGCGGACCGGCGGCGGCGGAGCCGCCGGGTACCCCAGGTGACCAGGCCAACGGCCACGGCGGCGCCGGCCACTGGGGCCAGCCGCTTCAGGATTACCGGTCCCACCAGGCTCAGCAGGTCCAGGGATTCATCCTGGTGCTGCACCGGTACCGGCTGCACGAGCTCCGGCGCGGACTGGACGGGGACGTGGGCCGACGCCGCAGAAGGTGCCGCCGAAGCCGTGTCGGGGGCGGCCATGTCGGCTGCGTGGGCTGTCTCGCCGGAGTCGGCTACCCCCACGGGGCTGGGATGCGCTGCCGAGGACGCTGAGGCCGAAGGGGCCGACGCGCCGCCGGAGGTGACCGGGGCGGATGCGCTGCGGGAGGCCGCTGAGGTGGAAGTGTCGCTGGAGGCTACTGCTGCGGTGGATGTGGCGCCGGAGACGGGCGGGGCGGAAGTGTCGGCGGAGGTCGGCGAGGTGGGGGTGGAGGTCGGCGAGGTGGGGGTGGAGGCCGGCGAGGTGGGGGCAGAGGCCGGCGAGGTGGGGGTGGAGGTGGAGGCGCCGCCGGAAGCTGAGGCCGGGACTGGGGCTGCGGCCGGGATTGGAGCCGAGGCCGAGGCCGGGGCCGGGACGGTCACCGCGCCGGAGGCGAGCTGGTGCGCGAGGTTGTCCGCGAACTTGTCGATCAGCCGCGAACCCACCTCGGTGATCACTCCCCGGCCGAACTGCGCGGGACGGCCGGTCACGTTCAGCGTGGTGTGCAGCGTGACCACGGTCGCGCTGGCCGGACTGGAGCCATTCTCCGGGCGCAGCGCAGCCCGGACGGTGGCCGAGGCGGTTCCCGCGCCGCGCATCTCCTTGCCGGACGCCTCCACCAGGACCGAACGGTCCGACTCGTCCCGGTCCTTGAATGAGGCCGTCCCCTTGTAGGTCAGCGAAACCGGTCCCACCTTGACCTTCAGCCGGCCGGCCACGTCATCGCCGTCCACGGTGTCGACCTGGGCGCCCGGCATGCAGGGGGCGACCTTTTCCACGTCGAGCAGGACGCCCCACGCCTGTTCCGGCGGGACCGGGACGGTGAATGAATGATCAAGCTCCATGCTCATGGGTGGTCCGCTTCCTCCCGCCAGCAACGGTGTCTGGCAATTATGCAGAGCACTTACTTTAGTGCCCACCTGGGCGGATGTGATGATGCCGGGGGCCGGCCTTGCCTGAGCCGACCGGTAGATCCGCAGGTCAGGGCGTATAAGGCCGGATCAGGTGGATCAGGCCGTGTCCAGCCGCTGGAACGCCTCGGCCAGGCGGCCGTCAGCCAGGCCAGCGCTCCGGGCCGTCGCCGCAAGCCGCTCGCGGATGCGGTCCTCGAGGCCGGTCCAGTGCCCGGTCTGGCTTTCGTGTGCGCGCAGCGCCGCTATCTTGCGCGGGAACGTGCGGGAACGTCTCGTCGAACCCGCCCGCGTCCCCGTCGGTCACGATGCAGTAGACGACGCCGATTCCCGCGCTGGTCCAGGCGGCGATCGTTCCGGCACCGCTGAAGTCCAGGTCATCGGGGTGCGCCGCAATGGCGAGGACCCGGCTGAGATCAGAGTCGTCCAGCACAACGGTGATCCTACGGAACCCGGATCCCGTCGATCTCCGCCAGGTAGCCCGTCGCGCCGCTGCGGATGCCGTAGATCATCGCCCTTTTACCCGCGCATCCAGCGGCGAAATGTACCTGTTACGACTGAAACCCTCGTCGTGAGGGCGTTTAATGTGCTAGAACCGTCGTCAACAGGTGCCGCCAGAGGGAGGTCGCGACATGACCGCTGCCGAGCCAGCTACGCGGCCGACCGAACAGCCGCTGGACAAGGGCCTGAAGACCGGGGCCCTGGGGCTCGTCTCCAGCGTCGTGATGGGCGTGGCGTCGACCGCCCCCGCCTACAGCCTGGCCGCCACGCTCGGTCTGGTGGTGGCCGCGGTCGGGCTCGGTTCCCCCATCGTGGCGGTCCTGGCCTTCGTGCCGATGCTGCTCACCTCCATCGGCTACAGCGAGCTGAACAAGGCCGACCCGGACTGCGGCACCACGTTCACGTGGGCCACCCGCGCTTTCGGCCCGCGCACCGGCTGGGCCGGCGGCTGGGGCATCATCGCCGCCGACGTGCTGGTCATGGCGAGCCTGGCGCAGGTCGCCGGCCAGTACGTGTTCCTGCTGTTCGGCGCCAAGGGCATCGGCTCGGACCCGACCAGCGGCTGGGTGCTGCTCGTCGGCGTGCTGTGGATCGTCGCGATGACCTACATCTGCTACCGGGGCATCGAGATCTCCGCGCGGCTGCAGCGGGTGCTGCTCGCCGTCGAGATCGTCATGCTGCTGCTGCTGTCCGTGGTGGCGCTGATCCGGGTCGGCAGCGGGCACCACCCGGCCGTGTCCATCCACCCCTCCTGGTCCTGGTTCAACCCGTTCAACATCGGCAACTTCCAGGCCTTCATCGGCGGCCTGATCCTGATGCTGTTCATCTACTGGGGCTGGGACACCGCCGTCGCGGTCAACGAGGAGACCGCCGACCGCAACAAGACACCGGGCCGGGCCGCGATCATCTCCACCGTGCTGCTGCTCGTTACTTACGTGCTGGTCATCTTCGCGGCCCAGGCCTTCGCCGGCATCGGGACCAAGGGCATCGGCCTGGCCAACCCGAACAACACCGGCGACGTGCTCTCCGTGCTCGGCACCGCGGTCTTCGGCGGGTCCGGCTTCGGGACCTTCCTGTCCCGGCTGCTGCTGCTCATGGTGCTCAGCTCAGCCGCCGCCTCCACCCAGACGACGATCCTGCCCACCGCGCGGACCACGCTGTCGATGGCCGTCTACAAGGCCCTGCCGCGCGCGTTCGCGCGGATGCACGGCACGTACCTCACGCCTACGGTGTCCACCATCGTCATGGGCGCGATATCGATCCTGCTGTACATCCCGCTGAACTACCTGTCCGGCGGGTACGTCATCGCGGACGCGGTGACCGCGATCGGCCTCTACATCGCGTTCTACTACGGGCTCACCGCGTTCACCTGCGTCTGGTATTACCGCCGCACGCTGCTCAGCAGCCCGCGCAACCTGTTCATGCGCGGCATCCTCCCCCTCCTGGGCGGCCTGATCATGTACTTCGCCGGCGGCTGGAGCATCTGGCTGGACTGGGACGTCGCGACGCAGAACAGCTTCACCTCGTGGCTGATGCCGTTCTGGCCGCACTGGCAGATCGGCGGCGTGTTCGTGATCGCGTTCCTGTCCGCGCTGGCCGGGGTGATCGTGTTCATCTACTGCCGGATCACACTGCCCGCCTATTTCCGCAAGGAAACCCTCACCCGAGCCACCCCGACCCTGGTCCCCGAAACCGACCACGGCATCCCCGGCTCGCCGAATTAGCGGTGCTAGCCCGGGGGGCGACCCCCCGGACCCCCGCTGCGCTCCGCGCCCCGCGGGGGTACTTCGCCGACACACCGGCCACTCGCCGGCACGAGGCCCGGCTCGCTGGGGCCGGTAACGAGCGCCCCGCCTTAACCTGCGTGGGTTCCCGCCGATAGCACCGGCCGCTCACCCGGGCCTCCGGTCCGGGCTCGCTGGGCCGGTAATGAGCGTCTCGCCGTAAGCGTGGTTCTCGCCGATATGGCTAGCGCTCCGTAAGGTCAGTGCAACTCAGCGCGGATCTTTTCGAGGAGCCTGATGGTGTCCGGGGCGGTTTCCGCTTGGACGCAGAGCCGCTCCATGACTTCGAGGTAGCGGTCCACCTCGGAAGGCTTGTCGATGTAGAGCGCGCTGGTCAGCTGCTCAAGGTAGACGACGTCGGAGAGCTCGGGCTCGGCGAAGCGCAGGATCGAGAACGGCCCGCCGGCCGCCGAATGCCCGCCCACCCGGAACGGCACGATCTGCAGCGTCACACTGGGGTGCGCGGCCATCTCGATCAGGTGCTCGACCTGCTCGCGCATGACCTCGGGACCGCCGATCAGGCGCCGCAGCACCGCCTCGTCGAGCGCCGCCCAGAACCTGGGTGCGCCCGGCTTGGACAGCAGCTGCTGGCGGCCCATCCGCAGCTCGACCCGCCGGTTCAGCTCCTCGCTGCTGATCGAGCCGTATCCCAGCCGGATCACTTCGCGGGCGTAGGACGGCGACTGCAGCAGGCCGGGGACGAACTGCACCTCGTAATTGCGGATGACGGAGGCAGCGGCCTCCAGGCTGATGTACGGCTCGAACCAGTGCGGCAGCAGATCGCCGAAACCATGCCACCAGCCTGGATTGCCGGCCTCACGGGCCAGCGCCAGCAGGCCGGCGCGCTCGTCGGGATCGGTGACGCCGTACAGGGTCAGAAGATCACTGACGTCCCGGTCCTTGAAGCCGACCCGGCCGTGCTCCATCCGGCTGATCTTGGAATGCGAGCCGCGGATGACCTCGGCGGCCTGCTCGGTTGTGATATCGCGGGACTCGCGGAGCCGCCGCAACTGTGCACCCAGAACGATCCTCTGAACGGTCGGACCGCTTGCGCGGCGACCGAAATTCCGGACCGGGCCCTCCCAGGCGACGCCCTCAGACGCGCTCATCGCCACCCCTCGGTCGTTGTCGTATAGCAGCGCGTGGCCAAGTCTTGCACGTGATCTTGGGAATGCAAAGAGTGCATATCATAATTTGACGTGGCTTTTTGTTACTGCTCAGTTAAGCAGATGGTTAGTGGATCGGCCGCCCGGCGGGCCCGTTGGCGCGCGCCCCCCCGCGAACAGGCACAAGCACGTGCATTGGGCCAGGATTCACGGTCAGGACCGTCCGCAGTCAGCCGCCCACGCTCCGCACCGGGGGTGCGGGCCGCTCACGACAGCACGCGGTCGAACTCGCCCTCCTTGGCGCCCTGCAGGAAGGCGGCGATTTCGGCCTGCGTGTAGACCAGCACCGGCCCCGCCGGGTGGCGGGAGTTGCGGACCGCGATCTGGCCGTTCGGCAGGCAGGCGACCTCGACGCAGTTGCCGCTCGGATTGCTGTGCTGGCTCTTGAGCCAGGTGAGGCGGCCAAGCGCTGGGGCTGGCATCCCGTTGTAGGGCTCGTTCATGACGTGTCTCCCGTAGTGATGTCACTAACTCAACGCCGGGCCCCCGCCCACGCGTTCAGGCCGCCGACTTTCGGCCACAGCGCCGTTGATGCGCCTGACGTGCGGGCCTGAAGGCTGGCGCTGCGTGCCCGTCCGGCGCGGCCCGGATGGCGGCCATCCTGGCTCAACCGGACGTCCTTCTGGTTCGGCGGGCGCCGTTGCTCGTGACTACCCCGAACCCCCGTATGCATCAGGCGTATACATATACAATTGCACCGTGCACATTCGGATGAACGTGCATTTGGCCTTGCACTTGCACAATGTATCAGGCAGCATAGGGATGACGGAAAGCAAAATACTGCCACGGACAGGCCTTCGCACCTGCGATGACATCGCTTGGACGCCAGTAAGGGCCTCCGGTGCGGGCCGTCTCCGGAACCAGGGGTGACGACTTGGCTGTGAGCGGGTCCGCGGGATCCGAGCCGGGACTGTCCTCGCCCCGGCTGCTGCCGGTACCGTCCGCATGGTGGGAAACACCGGCTGTCACCTCACGTGTCCTGGCCGCCCAGCCTGAGTCGGCCGGCACCGCCCGGCACTTCACCCGCGAAGTCCTTGTGTCGTGGGGTTTCGCCGGGCTCGCGGACGAAGCAGAAACGATCATCGGCGAGCTTGTCGTCAACGCGGTCCAGCACGGGACACCCGACACCGCCGGCCGTGGCTGGCATGGAAGCGCCGCGAATGGGCGTGGCACCAACGGTGACCCGCGCGCCAGGGCCCGGGCCGCCTGGGCCAATCACCAGGCCGACCCCGGGTACGCCGGCTCCGATTGCTGGGACGCCTTCGCCACCCAGGAAGCCGGCGCCACGAGGCCGTCCGCGGCGGCGGGCGGCGCGGTGGTGCGGCTGTGCCTGCTGCGCCGGGCGGGTGAGATCATGCTGGCCGTCATCGACGCCTGCGATGACGCGCCCACTCCGCGCGAGCCCGACTGGATCCGGGAAAGCGGCCGTGGCCTGCAGATCGTGGACGCGCTCAGCAGCGTGTGGGGGTGGAGTCCCATCGAGGGCCACGGCAAGGCCGTCTGGGCCGTGCTGCCGCAGGCGTGAGCCGGGATGGCGCCCGGCTCACAGATCCCGGACGGGACTGAATAAGCGGGAGCCGATACGACGCTCCGGCCACCCAGGAGGCAGCCGGGGTACGATCCGCCCCAGGTTTTCCGGCCGCGAGTAAGCCAGGCCCGCGCGTTCCGCGGACCCGGGATGTTCACCCGCGCGCGGCCGCCTCGGGCCTTCCGGGGGTTTCCTCCACCGTCATGAGCACGTACTCCACCAGGGCGATCAGCACTTCCTTGGCCGAGTCCTTGCTGCGGGCGTCGCAGAGCACGACCGGGAATCCGGGGTCCAGGTCCAGGGCGACCCGGATGTCGTCCGGATCATGCGAGACCGACCCGTCGAAGCAGTTCACCGCGACGATGAACGGGATCTGGCGCCGTTCGAAATAATCGACCGCCGGGAAGCAGTCCGCCAGCCGCCGGGTGTCGGTCAGCACCACCGCGCCGAGCGCGCCCACCGCGAGCTCGTCCCACATGAACCAGAACCGCTGCTGCCCGGGCGTGCCGAACAGGTACAGGACCAGGTCCTCGCGCAGGCTGATCCGGCCGAAGTCCATGGCGACCGTGGTCGTGGTCTTGCCTTCCACCCCGGAGGTGTTGTCCGTCCGCAGGCCGCGCTCGGTCAGCGGCTCCTCGGTCCGAAGAGGCTTGATCTCGCTGACCGCTCCCACCATCGTCGTCTTGCCCACGCCGAACCCGCCGGCCAGCAGAATCTTGATCGCGGTGTGGCCGGCGGTGACCGCCGGCTCAAAGTGCCCGTAGGCCATTGAGCACCTCTCTCAGAATGTGACTGTCGCGGCGACTGTGCCCGGTCTCCGGGGAACGGATGACGATGAAGCCGGCATCGCGCAGGTCAGCGAGCAGAATCCGGACGACACCCAGCGGAAGGTTCAGCTCGGACGCCAGGTCGGCGACGGTGGTGGGCCGCCGGGCCAGGTTGAGAGCCCACATCTGCTCGGGGCTCAGCGCGGCCGGGTCCGAAACCTGCCTGCGTGTCGCTTTCACCGTAGCAACCAGGTCGAATTTCTCGCCGGCATGCCGCGTCCTGCCGCCGATCAGCGCGTACGGGCGCACGACCGGACCGGCCTCGGAATCCAGCCATCGTTCCTCAGGGCTCGGCATAGGGCGGCTCACTCCGTGTACGGAGCCGACGGGCTGCGCCCGGCCGGCGTCGAATAAGGGCCGTACACAGAGTCCGGCGAGGCCGCGTCGCACGGCTGCGGCGTCAGCTGCGCCAGGGGTGCCGATGCCGTCCCCATGGACGGCGGGGACATCCGGCCTCCCGGCAGGTAGGAGGACGCGGTGCCCGGGGCCGCTGGCCCCCGGTGCTGCGATCCGCCGTGCTGAGTCCCGGTATGTGGCTGCGCCGGGAAGGGGGGCGCCATCCCGCTGCTGCCCGCCATTGACGGCGGCCGCTGCTGTGGCCGTGGCTGCTCCTGGGCGTAGCCCGGGTAGTCCTGCGGGTATCCAGAGGGCCGCGGTGCGACCCCCAGATGCTCGTTGGAACGCCGGACCAGGACGGCCATCTCGTAGGCGACCAGGCCCACATCCGCGTCACCGGTGCTAAGGACGGCCAGGCAGGTCCCCTGGCCGGCCGCACTGACGAAGAGGAAAGCGGCCTCCATCTCGATGATGGTCTGCCGGACCCGCCCCCCGCCGAAGTGCTGCCCGGTGCCGCGGGCCATGCTCTGGAAGCCTGACGCCAGCGCGGCCAGATGCTCGGCGTCCTCGCGGTTCAGGCTCGCCGAAGCACCGATGGGGAGACCGTCCTGGGTGAGCATCACGGCCTTGCTGACCTGCGGGACTCGCTTGACCAGATCGTCCAGCAGCCAGTTCAGCTCGCCGCCCTGGTTCACATAATGAGGTGTCATCGTGGTCCCCCGGGTTTTCGTTCAGGATCAGATGTCATCGGTTGTCCCGCGATAGCCTTGCTCCTCGTTGCTGCGGCTGGCCTCCACTTCCGCGTCGTGCGCGCTGTCGTCGGCCGGGTCGGTGGTGCTGTCGGAGTCCGCCGTCCGGAACGCCGGAACGGATCGCGACGTCCGTCCAGTGGACGTGGAGTAGTCCGGTTCGGAGGCGTAGTCCGGGTACCCGACGCTGCCGACGCCATAGCTGTCGGCCGTCCCGTACCCGCCGGTGCCATCGCGGCCGCCGGTACTGCCATAGTCGGCGCCGTGACCGTTGCCTCCGGCGCCGGTGCCGGACGACTGGCCCGCCGTCCGGTCGTCGTCGGTCACGAGCCGTTCTTCCCCGGACAGTGACCCGCCTGCTGAGCCCGCGTAGCCCGAACCGCTGGATCCGTTGCCCAGGGCGTCGTAGCTGCCGTCGGGCCCTGAGGCACCCGGCTCGGTCAGGTCCCCGTCGTTCGCGGCGCGTCCTTGCTGCCAGCCACGCTGCATGGCCGACAGGGCGTTGCGGATGTCGTCCGGTGAGCGGTTCGCCACGTTGTCCCCGGACGCTGCCGACGGCGCGCTGCTGGGGGCGGCCCGGTCACGGAGCTGGGGCGCGATGCTGGCCTGGCGTACCCGTTTGGGCAGGCCTTTGTACGTTTCGTCGGCCTGCGCCGCCGGATCCTCATCGCCGAACGGCGCGCTGGGCGGGAACGACGGCTCGGCCGCCGGGAAGGCCGTCTCGGCGCTGGGATACGGGGCGCCCGCGGACGGGAAGGCGGACCCCTCGGAGTACGAAGGCTGCGCCTGCGGGTACGGCGGCTCGGCCGGCGGCAGGGGCGCCTGCGGCGGCGGGAAAGGTGCCCCCGGCGGCGGGAAGGCCGACGAGTCCTGCGTGTACGGCCGGTAGGTTTCGCCCGGCGAGTAGTCCGGATCGCTGGACGCGAACGGAGTGGCCGGTGACGAACGACCCGTCCCATTGGACGACGGCGCGGGACGGTCGTACGGCCACGGCAGGCCCGTCTCCGTCGGGTTCGCCCCCGTTTCCCCGGGCGCCCCGAACGATGAGCCGCTGGGCGGGGACACCCAGCCGTACGCCTGGCCGGTTTGCGGGTCGGTGCCGTACGGCTGCTCTCCGTAGGACGATCCGTTGGCGGCGCCGGGACCGATGGCGCCGTGCGACGGGCTGCCGTTCGACTGGTCCTGGTAGGTCTGGTCGGCGTACGGGTCGCCGCCGGAGGACGGCCCCGGGCCGAAGGAACCGAACGGATCCTCGCTCCCGGCGTGGGTGCCGCCGTTCACCGGGCCGGACGAGCCGTTGCCCAGCGGGAGCGGCCCCCAGGACGGCCCGCTGCCGAGCTGGGTACGTGCCGGGGGCGACGCGGCGGTGCCGCGGCCGGCCTCGTCGCCATGGCCCGCGGCCCAGGCCGACGAGATGGCCGACATCCCGGTGGGCATGCCCTCGACGAAGCCTTCTTCCACGCCCACCAGCGTGGTCGGGATCAGCGCGATCGCGCTCGTCCCGCCGTAAGGGGACGGACGCAGCGTCACCCGGATGCCGTGCCGCTTGGCGAGCTGGCCGACGACGAACAGGCCCAGTTGCTCGCTGTTGAAGACGTCGAACTCCGGCGGCTCGGCGAGCCGGCCGTTGAGCTCCACGTAACGCTGCTCGCTCATGCCGAGGCCGCGGTCCTCGATCTCGACCGCGAACCCACTCGCCACCAGGTCGCCGGAAACGCGCACCGGCGTGTAGGGCGGGGACAGCGTGGTGGCGTTCTCGATCAGCTCGGCCAGCAGGTGGATGACGTCGGCCACGGCCGGCCCGGCCAGCGCCGCCTGCGAGAGCGTAGTGACCGTCACCCGCGAGTAGTCCTCGACCTCGGCGGCGGCGGCGCGCAGCACGTCGATCATCCGCACCGGGTGCACCCAGCCACGGCCCGGCGCGGCGCCGGACAAGATGATCAGGCCTTCCGAGTGGCGGCGCATGCGGGTGGTCAGATGGTCGAGGCGGAACAGGTCTTCCAGCGTCTCCGGGTCCGTGGTGCGGCGTTCCATGCCGTCCAGCACGGTGAGTTCGCGGTGCAGCAGTGACTGGTTACGCCGGGCCAGGTTGCGGAAGACATCGTTGATCCCGCGCCGCATCCTGGCTTCGCCGACCGCGGCCTCGATGGCCGTGCGCCGGGCCGCGTCGAACGCCTGGGCGACCCGCCCGATCTCGTCCCGGCCGAAGTCGGGCTGTTCCCCGGTCAGTTCCTCGACGGGCACGTCCTCGCCGCGGCGGAGCCGGGCAACGACGCCGGGCAGTTCGACGCCGGCCAGCGTGACCGCCGACTGCTCGAGCCCGGCGAGGCGGCGGATGATCCACCGCCCGAGCAGGATGGACAGGCCGATGGACAGCAGCAGGCCGACCAGCCCCACGCCGCCGGCCAGGGCCACCCGCCGCCAGGCCGCGTTGGTGATGGTCTGGTCGTGCGCGACCTGGGCCCGGGCCGAGTCCACGCCGCCGACGAAGTAGCCGTTCAGCACGGCGTTGGCGACCGGATCCCACTGCGCCGCGGTGAACAGCGGGAAGGGCGAGGGATCACCGGCCATGTCGTTTTCGAGCTGGGTGAGCTGCGCGAGCGTGGCGGGGGAGGCGTACTGGCTCTGCCCCTTGTTCCAGGCGGCGAGGTTCTGGGGATTGAACCAGACCAGGGTGTTCTGGATCAGGGCCTGCCGGGCGCCCGCCAGCTCCGCCACCTGGACGCGGGTAGCCGCGGTCACCTGGTGCGCGGCCAGCGCGGCGGAGACGACCGCGTCCTCCTGGGAGAGCGCCTCGTGGCCGGCCACGCCGATGATGTTCGCCTCCGACTGGCCGGTCGCCGGCCCGTTGGTCAGGCTCTCGTTCTCCTGGATGAACAGCTGGAGCTCTTCGTTCAGGATGCCGGTGTAGGCCGCCATCACCGTGGCCGGGGCGACGGCTCGCGCGGTGATCCCCGGCCGGATCGCCGACAGCTGCTGCACCTCGGCGATCAACTTGTTGATGGCGTTGGTCTCACCCGTGGTGGCGCTCTGCGTCGTGGCGGCGGACGTCATCTGGCCGCGGAACGTGGGGAAGTTCTGCACGGTCGCGGCCTGGGCCGCCGCCAGCTGCGTCCGGTTGGCGGGGGTGGGCGCGGCCAGGTAGACCACCGACGCCTTGCGTTCAGCCTCGATAAACAGGTCGAACTGGGCCGCGGGCACAGAGGTCGCGTTGATGAGGTTGGGTGCCCGGTCCAGGTTCACGGCGTCCCCGACCGTGGTGTACAGCACGAAGGCGTACAGCCCGATCACGGTCAGCAGCGGGATGGCAACGAGAAAGTAGAGGAGACGGCGGATTGAGGGGCCGCGCCATCCCCCAGCACGCTGGCCGTTGGTGTTAGGCATCCTTACCCTTGGCGAGAGGCGTCCGACAGGTCCTCCGGTGCCGCCAGCAGAGGCAGGACCGCGTCACCGGTAGGCCCGCCTAAAGTATCGAAATGGTCGTTTAGGCGTACACATATTCATAAATAATTACGGCATAGGGGCCAAAAGGAACTAAGTGTATTGGACCGGCTCGGGCCAGTAATCGCCGCCCCGGGTGAGCCGGACCCGCCCGCGATGTCGGCGCCAGCGCCTAGGCTGGCTGAGTGACCGCTACGGCTGCTGACACCCTTCTCGACGGGCTGAACCCGCAGCAGCGCGCTGCGGTGATACACGCCGGCAGCCCGCTGCTGATCGTGGCCGGCGCCGGCTCGGGCAAGACCCGCGTCCTCACCCACCGGATCGCCTACCTGCTCGCCGAGCGGGACGTGCTGCCAAGCGAGATCCTGGCCATCACGTTCACGAACAAGGCGGCCGGGGAGATGGCGTCGCGGGTGGCGGCGCTGGTCGGGCCGCGAGCCAGGGCGATGTGGGTCATGACGTTCCATTCGGCCTGCGTCCGTATCCTGCGCCGGGAGGCGAAGCGTCTCGGTTACCCCTCGTCGTTCTCGATCTACGATCAGGCCGATTCGCAGCGGCTGATGGCCCTGGTCTGCCGGGAACTGGAGCTCGACGCCAAGCAGCATCCGCCCAAGGCCCTGCACGCCCAGGTCTCCAACCTCAAGAACGAGCTCATCGACTACGAGACGTTCGCCGCCGGGGCCAGGACGTACCGCGAGAAGGCGCTCGCCGAGGCCTACGGCGAGTACCAGCGCCGGCTGATGGCGGCCGGCGCCATGGACTTCGACGACCTGATCATGGTGACGGTCTGCCTGTTCCAGGCCTTCCCGGAGGTCGCGGCCGCGTACCGGCACCGCTTCCGGCACGTGATGGTGGACGAATACCAGGACACTAACCACGCGCAGTATGTGCTGATCCGGGAGCTCGTCGGCGCGCACGGTGGCACGCACGCGGCAACGGACGGCGCCGGCGCGGACGCTGAGCCGCCCTCCGAGCTGTGCGTCGTCGGTGATGCCGACCAGTCGATTTACGCGTTCCGGGGCGCGACGATCCGGAACATCGTGGAGTTCGAGCAGGACTTCCCGGACGCCCGGGTGATCGTCTTGGAGCAGAACTACCGCTCCACCCAGAACATCTTGTCCGCGGCCAACGCCGTCGTCTCCCGCAACGCGAGCCGCAAGCCGAAGAACCTGTGGTCCGACCAGGGTGCCGGCCCGCTGATCACGGGGTACGTGGCCGACAGTGAGCATGACGAGGCCGCGTTCGTGGCCGAGGAGGTGGACCGGCTCAGCGACGCCGGCGAGGCCGTCCCCGGCGACGTGGCCGTTTTCTACCGGACCAACGCGCAGTCCCGGGTGTTTGAGGAAGTCTTCATCCGGGTCGGCCTGCCGTACAAGGTGATCGGCGGCGTCCGCTTCTACGAGCGCCGCGAGGTGCGGGACCTGCTCGCTTACCTCAGGCTGATCGCCAACCCGGCCGACGAGGTGTCGCTGCGCCGGATCCTCAACGTGCCCAAGCGGGGCATCGGCGACCGGGCCGAAGAATACGTGGCCGCCTATGCGTCACGGGAACGGATCAGTTTCGCCGACGCGCTGCGCAGGCCGGGCGATGTGCCGGGCCTGGCCGGGCGGTCCGCCCAGGCCATCGAGCGGTTCAACGCGCTCATCGACGGCCTGCGGGAAATGGCCGCCAGCCACCCGGTGGCCGATCTGGCTGAGGCGATCCTCGACCGCACCGGCTACGAGACCGCGCTGGCCGAGTCGAGTGACCTGCAGGACGCCAGCCGGGTGGAGAACCTACAGGAACTGGTCTCGGTCGCTCGCGAGTTCGACGGCCAGGACTCCGGGGGGTCGCTGGCCGACTTTCTCGAGCAGGTGTCGCTGGTCGCCGACGCGGACCAGATCCCGGACGGGGCCGACCACGGCGGCGTGGTCACCCTGATGACCCTCCATACGGCCAAGGGGCTGGAGTTCCCTGTGGTGTTCCTCACCGGTATGGAGGAGGACGTCTTCCCTCACCAGCGGTCCGCGACCGACGAGAAGGAACTGGAAGAAGAACGGCGGCTCGCCTACGTCGGGATCACCCGCGCCATGCGGCGCCTGTACCTGACCCGCGCGGTGGGCCGGATGTGGTGGGGACGGCCGTCGTTCCACCGCCAGTCGCGGTTCCTCGGCGAGATCCCCGCGCCGCTGATCGAGTGGCGGCGGGACGAGAGAGCGGCCACCGCGCCCGCGATGGAGCGCGCCGCCCAGCGGCCAGGCGTGGACTCACCCGGCAACCGCCAGGTGCCGTCGCTGGCGCCGGGGGACATGGTCACGCACGACAAGTTCGGGCTCGGCTCGGTGGTCTCGGTCGACGGCGCGGGTGACCGGGCCGAGGCGAAGATCGATTTCGGAGCCGACTACGGGGTCAAGCATCTGGTGCTCCGTTACGCCCCGCTGGAGAAGATCTAGCCGGGCAGACGCCGGGGACAGCGGTCGCTCAGGCCGCTGACCTGCGACGACGGTATGCCGGGCGGCGGCTGTGGCAGGATTCGTCCATGGGCAACAGCAGCATCCGTGTGGTCATCGCCAAGCCGGGCCTGGACGGGCATGACCGGGGAGCCAAGGTCGTGGCGCGCGCCCTGCGGGACGCGGGGGTCGAGGTGATCTACACCGGGCTGCACCAGACGCCGGAGCAGATCGTGGCGGCCGCCATCCAGGAGGACGCGGACGGCATCGGGCTGTCCGTCCTGTCCGGCGCGCACATGACGCTGTTCGCCCGCGTCCTGGAGATCCTTAACGAACGCGGCGCCCAGGACATCACGGTTTTCGGCGGCGGGATCATCCCGGAGCAGGACATCGCCGAGCTCACCCGGCTGGGCGTGGCCCGGATCTTCACGCCCGGCGCGTCCACGCACGCGATCGTGGATTGGGTCCGGTCCGATCTGGCTCCTGCCTCCGCCCGCCGCGCCTGACGCCGCCGCGGCCGCTGAGAGGCACTTCACAGCCCCGCAAGCGGAACCGGCCGGCGCGCGAGAGAGCGATCACGGCTAGGCTGCGGGCAGGGCGGGCCCGCCGATGATGGCGGCCGCAAGCGGATACCGAGGACGGGCAGACGTGGACCTGTTCGAACATCAGGCGAAGGAGCTCTTCGCTGAATATGGCGTTCCCGTACCAGGCGGGAAGGTCGCCAGCACGGCTGAGGAGGCGCGCGACATCGCGGCGGAGTTCGCCGCGGCGGGACGGCCCAAGGTCGTCATCAAGGCCCAGGTAAAGGCCGGCGGGCGCGGCAAGGCCGGCGGTGTGAAGCTGGCCGACAGCCCGGAGGCCGCCTACGAGATCGCTCAGCAGATCCTCGGCATGGACATCAAGGGGCACACCGTGCACAAGGTCCTGGTCGAGGAGGCCAGCGACATTGCGCAGGAGTACTACCTCTCCTTCCTGCTCGACCGGGCCAACCGCACGTTCCTGTCGATCTGCTCGGTCCAGGGCGGCATGGAGATCGAGGAGGTCGCGCACACCAACCCGGAGGCGGTCGCGCGCATCCCGGTGTCGCCGCTGTCCGGCATCGACCACGCCAAGGCCAGGGAGATTGTCAGCGCGGGCCGGCTCCCGGACGAAGCGCTGACCGGCGCGGCCCAGCTGGCCGAGCGGCTCTGGGCGGTGTTCACCGACGAGGACGCGACGCTGGTCGAGGTCAACCCCATGATCCTGTCCGCCGACGGCCGCGTGCTCGCGCTCGACGGCAAGGTGACGCTCGATGACAACGCCGCGTTCCGGCAGGGCGAGAGCTTCGAGAACTTCGCCGACCAGAGCGCCACCGACCCACTGGAGGCCGCGGCCAAGGCCAGGCACCTGAACTACGTCAAGCTGGACGGCCAGGTCGGCATCATCGGGAACGGCGCCGGGCTGGTCATGTCCACGCTGGACGTGGTGGCCTACGCCGGCGAGGCGTTCGGCGGCATCCGCCCGGCCAACTTCCTGGACATCGGCGGCGGCGCGTCGGCCGAGGTGATGGCGAACGGCCTGGAGATCGTGCTGTCCGACCCATCGGTCCGGAGCGTGTTCGTCAACGTCTTCGGCGGGATCACGTCCTGCGACGCGGTGGCCAACGGGATCGTCTCGGCCATCAGCATGCTCGGCGACCGGGGTGAGAAGGTCACCCACCCGATCGTCGTCCGGCTGGACGGCAACAACGCAGTCGAAGGCCGGCGGATACTCGACGAGGCCGCGATCGGCTCGATCGAGCAGGTAGGGACCATGGACGACGCCGCCAGGCGCGCCGCCGAGCTGGCGTCCGCCGGAGCAGGAGCATAGAGATGGCGATCTTCCTCACCACCCAGAGCCGGGTCATGATCCAGGGGATCACCGGCTCGGAGGGCCGCAAGCACGGGGCCCGGATGCTGGCCGCCGGCACCAATATCGTCGGCGGCACCAACCCGCGCAAGGCCGGGCAGACCGTCGCCCTGCACGACCGCGAGATCCCGGTCTTCGGCACGGTGGCCGACACCATGGCGGAAACCGGCGCGGACGTCTCGGTCATCTTCGTCCCGGCCAGCGGGACCAAGGACGCGGTGATCGAGGCCGTCAACGCGCGGATCCCGCTCGCCGTGGTCATCACCGAGGGCGTCCCGGTGCACGACTCGGCCGAGTTCTGGGCGTACGCGTGCGCCGCCGGGAACGCGACCCGGATCGTCGGCCCGAACTGCCCCGGCATCGCCTCGCCGGGCAAGTCCAACGCCGGCATCATCCCGGCGGACATCACCTCCGAGGGGCGTATCGGGCTGGTCTCCAAGTCCGGCACGCTGACCTATCAGATGATGTACGAACTCCGCGACATCGGTTTCTCCACCGCCGTGGGTATCGGCGGCGACCCGATCATCGGCACCACGCACATCGACTGCCTCCAGGCGTTCCAGGAAGACCCGGAGACGGACGTGATCGTGATGATCGGCGAGATCGGCGGCGACGCCGAAGAGCGGGCCGCGGACTACATCGAGCAGCACGTCACCAAGCCGGTCGTCGGCTACGTGGCCGGCTTCACCGCGCCGGAAGGGAAGACGATGGGGCACGCGGGCGCCATCATCTCCGGTTCGTCCGGCACCGCCCAGGCCAAGAAGGAGGCCCTGGAGAAGGCGGGCGTCCGCGTCGGCCGGACACCCAGCGGGACGGCCACCCTGGCCCGCGAGGCCATCCGGCGCGCCTGAGCAGCCGTTGCTACCGGCGAGCACCGGGCGTGGGTTACGGCGGGCCGCTCGTTACCGGCCCAGCGATCCCGGCCGTCAGGCCGGGTGAGCGGCCGGTGCTGTCGGCGAAGTACCACCGCGCGGGCGCGGAGCGCATTCGGGGGGTCCGGGGGGTCGCCCCCCCGGGTCAGCACTGTCGGCGAGGTACCACCGCGCGGGCGCGGAGCGCATCGGGGGGGTCCGGGGGGTCGTCCCATCCCAAATGGGAAATCTCGACCCCAGACCGCAGGCTAGTAATCGAACAAATGATCCAGCTCTGACCGGCTCTCCGTAACCATAGACCACGCAACCAGGAAGGACCACCCCGAACTCCACCGGGACGAGCACCGTCGCACCCGTCCCGGGTCACGCCGCTTGGCACGGCTTCTGGATGTCGCCCCATATGACTACGGTTAGCTACAGCATCCTGATGAATGGTGATAAGGGGAGGGAGCTTCGTGGCTAGGAAGCGCGGGTTCTTCGCGGAGCTGCAGTACCAGAGCCAGCAGGCTGAGAAACGGCGGCGACAGCAAGCTGCCGCTGCTTACCGTGCCCAGTTGGCGGCCCAGAGAGAGGCCGAGCGGTCGAGGCTAGCCTCGGAACGTGCGAGGGCCGCCGCGGTAAAGGCAACTGTGCGGGAGAAGGATCGGCTGGAGAAGGAAGCGGCCCGCCTCCATGGGGAGTCTCAGATAGCCGAGGCCGGATCCCGCAACGCGAAGCTTGCGCAGGTGTTCGAGGAGATCGACGGTATCCTCGCTGCGACATTTGGGGTCGACGATTACATCGACCTTGAGTCAATGAAAGTAAAGACGGTAAATCATCGCCCATTTAGGCCTGGCCCGGTCGGCACCCCGACACCGGCAATGCCCAAACTCCTGTACCCCCCGGAGCCGACTTACCACGAGCCACCGGCACCCGGAGGACTGTTCGGCGCGAAGAAGAAGCATGCGGAGCTGATCGCGCAAGCGCAGGCGGAGCATGAGCGAGTGCACAAAGAGTGGTCTGAGAAGAAAACGGCGATGTACAACGCGCACGTCGCTGAGGCGCGACGCCGCGAGGAGGTCGAGCGCAGGCGCCTGGAGCGCCTGCTCGCCGCCGAGGCGCAGTACAAAATCGAATGCCAGAAGCGTGAAGCAGAGGCTAACGCGCGTAACCAGGAGCTGGACAAGCTCATCAGCAATCTGGCGTTCGATGTCGAATCGGCGATCCACGAATACGTCGGCATTGTCCTGTCGAACTCGGTATACCCCGATGCATTCCCGGTCAGCCATGATCACGAGTTCGACCTATCGAACCGAGAGCTGCGATTGACAGTTACCGTCCCGCCGCCGTCCGACGTTCCCGCCGTCAAAGAATACAGGTACGTCAAGGCGAAGGACGAGATCACCGCAACGCTGTTGCCGCTCAGGGCACAGAAGGACCGGTACGCCGGGGCGGTCCACCAGGTCGCGGTCCGCTCCCTGCACGAAATCTTCGAAGCCGATCGCGGCGGCAAGATCCACTCGATCGCGCTTACGCTCGACACGGAAGCCGTCTCGCCGGCCACGGGATTGTCCGAAGCTATTCCGCTGGTGATCGTGGCCGCCGACCGGGAGACGTTCGGCCGCTTTGACCTGACTAACGTCGTCCCTCGTGCCACACTCGACCACCTCGGTGCCGCCGTGTCCAGATCCCCATTCGACCTGACGCCCGCCGACACCTCCCACGGTGTGCGGGCCCGCAGGCAGTGACGATGCGGTTCAACCCGCCACCCGGCTGGCCGAGCCCACCCGACGGCTGGACTCCGCCGCCGGGCTGGAACCCGGACCCGTCCTGGCCGGCGCCCCCTGATGGGTGGCAACTATGGTTGCCCGACATCGACAACACCAGCGATAGCGAAATCCCAGACGCTGGCGGCGGTGTCGGCCCACCCGACGGCCATGTGCCGGCCACTCCCGCTGCCCCCGCCACGCAGCCGACGGCAGGGCTTACGCGAGGTAGGCATGCTGCCGACGACCCACCTACGGCGCCAGTAGCCACACGCGCTACCACAGATACGGCGGTCCTGCTGACACGCATCGCCGAACTCGAAGCGGCCCTCGCTGCCCAGACCACCGGCAAGGAGGTCATCGAGCTAAGCGATCAGCGCGTGTTGCAGGACGTCGGCATCTATCGCTACCACCATCCGCTGGAGAACGCTGTCGCGTATAAAGAGCGGCTGACCCAACTCGAAGCACAGATCGACGAGATCGTAAAGAGTGGCAGGGCCGTGCTGGCTGCTGACCTGTTCACGTTTGACGGATCTTTGGCTAAGGGCAGCAAGATGGTCGCCGACCTATCCAGACTGATGCTGCGCGCCTATAACGCCGAAGCTGACAACTGTGTCCGTTCCCTGCGTTCCGGCAACATCGGCACCGCTACGAAACGGCTCGTATCCGCTGTGACCGCGATCGAGAAGCTCGGCGCCATCATGGACATGCGGGTAAATCCTCAATACCACGCGCTGCGCGTCGCCGAACTTGAGCTAACCGCTGACTACCAGATCAAGCTCCAGGAAGAGCGCGAACAGGCTGGCGAGGAACGTGCGCTGCTGAGGGAGCAGCGTCGAGCCGAGGCCGAGCTGGCAGCGGAGAAGGAGCGCTTGGATAAGGAGCGCGGTCATTATGTCAGTGTGCTGGAGACCCTGCGAGCCAAAGGCGACTATGTCGCCGCCGAGGAGCTCGTCGGCCGGCTGGCCGACATTGACAAGGCCATCCAGGCAAACGACTATCGGATCGCGAACATCCGCGCCGGGTTCGTATACGTCATCTCGAACATCGGTGCGTTCGGACCGAATATTGTCAAGATCGGCATGACCCGACGTCTCGTGCCCATGGACCGCGTCCGTGAGCTCGGTGATGCTTCTGTCCCATTCCGGTATGACGTGCACGCTATGTTCTTTTCCGCAGACGCGATCACGCTTGAGAACGAGCTTCACAAGACGTTTGCGAGCCGTCGAGTTAACTTGGTTAACGAACGCCGGGAGTTCTTCTTCGCGACCCCGGCCGAGGTCCGTGCGGCACTGCTGGAGAAGTCCGGCGGACTGCTGGAATTCCACGAGAACCCCGAGGCACCCGAATTCTTCCAAAGTGTCGGCCACTGGCCAGATGACCTCGATCTTGGTCGGTCGCCTGACCGTAAATTCGGGACTCTGGCAGTCGGGCAAGGCGGTGAGTCTCAAAATAGTGGCTGATCGGCCACCTCACGGTAAGCCGCTGGAAGTTCAAGGATCACCGCGCATATCGTCGACTACGTGCGCCCCGCACTAGGAGTTACCGATGCGCTGGTTGCTCGGCACTCCCCACTGAGAGCACCGGCATCGCATTTGCCCGACATTTCCCCTAGTGGCACGGGCTGATCGTCCGACTGTATTGCAATTGGGTGCGCACCTCTGAAGGGAGCTTAATCATAAGCGAGCTTGGCACCGTACGCCGATACTCATACTGGTCTGACAGGCGCATTAAAAGTATCGCGACGGACAACGATATTGAGTTGGATCGACGCCAGCGTCTCACTTTCAGAAGTCGCGCTTTTGGTCTGTTGCCTCAGACGGAGTTCACCAAAGAGCGTAAGGGCGTACAGCGGCACGAGGTCGCTCAGCGGATCGAAAGGGCGATCGGCCAGCTCGCCGTTGAGGATTTCGTAACTCCACCTTCCACCGTTTTTGCAAAAGGATGCGGGCAAGTTACTCTTGCCGCTTACACTCGGTATTATCCGGAAAAAAGTTCCGAAAGGACGGGCATCATAGCCCACACTCGTACGGTAAGTAGCGATGGATGCCGCGTTGAGATATGCCTATTCGGAAGTATGGGTAATTGCGCCGACTACCTCTCGACGGACGGCGTGGAAACCTCGATGTGGTCATCTTCATCTGCTTGGTCAATTGAAGAGTTTATCGCCAATCGCGGGACGAGGCCAGCGCCGATCTATGATGATGACGAATCGATAGCCGTCGAAATAGTACGAGTATTTAACAACGAAGGTCTAAGTAAAAAGCGTGTATTTGAGAGATTGACTAATGCTGAGTGGTTTGCCGGGGTCTATAAGGATGTGGAGCTAGATAAAAAATGTTGGGATCTTAGGCCAGGCGTAGATCTGCCGGAGCCGGTGGACCGAATAGTGATCGGTCAGCCACTGTGGATACGTTCTAGCCATGGCGCCCCTTAGTTTTTCTGTACCGCTAACTACGGTTCCGTTCGCCTTTGGATTCATCCTTATATTTCAGTCATTAAACGCTGTAGGAACTTTGTTATCCTTGCCGGTAGCGTCGCGTAGAGTTCCCGTCCGCGCATGACTCGGGCATCGGACCTTCACGCAACGCCGACTGTGCAGACCGGCGGTTACGTGCGCCCCTCTACCATCGGCGGCAGTCTCATCAAAGCAATCGCGTTGGCCGCCACTGGATAACTCTGCATGGCCGCCGCTGGGCAGATTCAGCTGGCGTCTCACACAAGCGTGCCGCGCGCGGGCCACTTGCCGCCCCCCACCCGCATACGGTCTCAGTATGGGCCCGCATGACAGCGGCTGCGCCGCTGGCCTGGCTGGCTGCCGTTCAACCCGCTCCGTCACCACTTCCTGACCCCCCACTTCGTGCGGCCGAGGTCAGGAAGCACTCGGCAGAACGGCAGCCAGCCAGGCAAAGAGCATTAAAGATTGAAGATCAAAGGGTGGGGGAACCCTGAACCCCGCCCCCGGTCCCCGCAAAATCACCGGCCCCGAGGTTCAAGGTTCCCCCACACCCCCTCCTGACTCCTGCCCGCAAGATCAAAACCAGCGGCTGCGGCGCGGCGGGAGCACCATCGGGTTGCGGCCGTCTGGGCATGCCGCGGCGGCCGGCCTCGTGGCCTTGGCGCTCTAGGCTCTTACCGGGACTTGGGGTCTAGTTCGAATTACGGCGCTTGACGTAGTATCCCTTGCCTGGAAAACGCTGAATGAGGTCTTCCTCTTCGAGGACCCGCAGTGCATGAGCTGCTGTCTCTCTAGCGACGCCCCATTCCTGCGTCAGTGTGGTGATGGATGGCACTGGATCTCCCGCTTCCAGGTCGCCGCTGCCGATTCGCTGGCGCAACTGGGCAGCAATGCGCACATAGATGCGCGGATCGTCAGTTTCCTCACCAGGCACGTCCTGAACCCTAGACGACCACCACCTGCGGTGATCACGCACCGTAGACCACGATCGATAGTTGTCGACTATAGTCGACTAGTGATAGCGTGCCTCTTGGGACTTTGACCGGCAAAGCCACGCTCAACCGGTGAAATGCAGACCCAGGTACCCCTTTCCAGGCCCAACCGGCGGCACCTGCCTTACATGCTGTGCCGGTTCGCGGCCGGTGCGGGGCTAGCGGGCAGACCAAGAGGGTGATCGGATGGCTGGACCAAGACATCAGGCCGCGCTCGCATACGCAGGATCTGCGCACGAGACGCTGATACCGGTGCTGGCCCGGCGACTGGCCGCCGCCGGGATGGGCGTGGAGGTATCCAGCCACCGGGCCACCTGCCAGCTCACCATCCTCGGTGCAGCAAGCGGGAAGTCCCTCGTGGCACTGGACACCGGCGGACTGGCCCGCTGGTACTACGAACCGGCCGCCGGCCCCGGCGCGAGCCCGGCCGCCCTCGCGGCGATCATCGCCTACCTGCTGGGCGCCCCGCAGGACCCGGTTAGCCTCACGGCCTACCGCGCCCTGCCCCTCAAAGGGCAGGTCGGCCGGACCCTGCAGGACCAGGGACTGACCGTCGTGCTGCGGGTCAGCGAGGACTGGGACTCCTTCGAGGCCACCACCGACATCGACATCACCAGCCCCGCCCGGCCCTGGCTCGGCACCATCACCCTGTCCGACGACGCCGCCCTCGACTGGCACTGCGACCTGCAGGCGGCGTTCCACGGCAACCCCGCCGCCCTCATCGACACCATCACCCCGGTCCTGCGCCGCCGCTGACCCGTGGCCAGATCTGTCGCATGTGCTCCGTGCCTGGCCTTCTGGCCTGGCCCTAGCCGCCCGCCCCCGCCGCAGCGCCGGATCCGGCCGCCTTCAGTTTTTATCTACCGTGACCGGCCAGCATCTGCCGTACTCCGGTTCCCCTCCGGTAACGGACCCGCTCCTACCGCACCCTCTTCACCGCTGCCCGCCACCGCCATGAGACCCGGCCCCCGCCGCGCGGCACCGGCCCCGGTGGCCGGGCCTGGTGTCCACGGTCATTCGGGATGGCGACGTAGGCGCAGGTTGGCGTCACTGAGGTTGCGGATGTGATGAGGGCAGCTCTTTGGGGTTGTCCTTTTTGGTGTGCGGCGGCACGGTGATCACGTTACCGGGGAAGGCCGCGGGCTGACGCTTGGAGGCGTCGTGCTCACGGTAAACGGTGACAGTGGTGTAGTCGAGCGACAATGAGATCTTGTCCAACCCCAAGTACACCGGGCACCAGGTGATGGGCCGGCGCCGCCACAAAGGCGGCAAACGCGTCTGGACCCCCGCCAGTGAGTGGATCTGGACCCCCGAGCCCACCCACGAAGCGATCGTGCCCAAAGAGATCTGGGACGCCGCCCAGACGATGGGCATGCGGCACGGCAACACCCCCGACCCCGAAACCGCCACCAGGAGGCCCGGCCGGCGGTATGTGCTGAGGTCCCGGCTGTTCTGCTCCATCTGCAACCGCCGCCTCAGCGGGAAACAGCGCACCACCACCGCCCGGACCCTGGTCTACTACCAGTGCCCCCACGACCCCGGCATCCGCCGCCACGCCGCCGCCCACCCGACCACCGGCACGTCCTCGTCCGCGAAGAACCCGTCCTAGCCGCCATCACCCGCTTCTACGCCGAGCGGGTGTTCGGCCCCGACCGGGCCGCCCTGCTGAAAGCCATCATCCCGGCCACCGCCGCCGCCCAGACCGCCCGGGCCACCGCCCGCGAAAAGGCCCTGCGCAAGAAACTCGCCAAAATCGACGTCGCCGAGACCGCGCTCATCACCGAACTGGAAACCCCCGCCGACCCCGCCGCCCAGGCCCTGCGCAACCGCATCCGCGCCCGGTTCACCGAGCTCTACGCCGAACGCACCAGCATCAACACCGACCTCGCCGCCCTGGAAGCAACCGCGGCTGAACGGGTGGATGGCCCCACCCTGCTGGATGAGCTGCCCACCCTCGGGGACATCCTCACCGACGCCCCCGCCCCCCTAGTCGAACGGCTCCTGGCCCTGTTCGACGTGTGCGCGGTCTACAACCGCGACAAGCACCAGCTCACCATCCGCGCCACCATCACCGACGGCACCATCCAAGCCGTCAACGACCTGCTCACCGACCCCCGCGCCGACCACAACCAGCAGGCATCAGACCCCGCCCCTACCGGGTCAGATCAGGTTTCCCATTCGACCAGGCCCACTGGGTCGTCCCCACGGGAGATAACCGCGATCCCGGCCGGGTGAGCGGCCGGCCGTCGGCCCGTGGCCCGGCGCGCCTACGGGCCATCACCGCCCGAGGTTGCCAGGATTGGGCCTTGTGAGTGCTTCCGCGCAGGCCCCCGGGCAGGCTCGCTCCGTGCGGCCGCCGGGTTCGCCCGGCGCGCCCGGCGAGAACGCAGGCACCGACGGCGGGGCCGCGCCACCCGGCGCGTACCGCCGCCCGCTCGCGGTGACCGGCGCGATCGCGGCCTTCGCCGTCGCCGGAACCGGCGTCGCGCTGCTGACCACGCTGACCGCGATCGGCTGGATCACCGCCCCGCACGCCGGCCTCGGTAACGGCCTGCCCGCAGTGCTGCGGACCGCGATCACGCTCTGGCTCGCCGCCCATCACGTCGCGTTCAGCCTGCACGGCGCCGGGCAGATCGGCATGCTGCCGCTCGGTCTGCTCGTCATCCCCGGCGCGCTGCTGTGGCGGGCCTGCCGCTGGGTGGTGCGGACCGGAGAGGTCGCCCGCCTGCGGCACGTCGGCTACGCGGCGCTGGCGCTGGCGCTGCCGTACGCGGTCATGTCCGGTGCGCTCGCGCTCGCGGCCCGGAGCTCGCTGGCGGCCCCCTCGCTGCCCCAGGCGGTCATCGGGCCGTTCCTGGCCGCCCTGGTCGCGGGCGGCCTGGGCGGCGCGCACGCGCTCGCACCGTGGCGCCGGCTGATCGGCCTGCTCCCGGCCCGGTCCCGTTCGGTGACCGCGGGCACGCTCGTGACGCTCGCCCTGCTCACCGTGACCGGCGCGGCGCTGGCCGGCGGCTCGCTGGCGCTGCACCTCGGCCAGGTCCGGGCGCTCACCGACAACCTGTCACCCGGTGCGGCCGGCTCGGCCCTGCTGCTCCTGGCCGAGCTCGCCTACCTGCCCAACGCCGTCGTGTGGGCGATCGCCTTCTGTCTCGGCCCGGGCTTCGCGTTCGGGGCCGGTACGTTTGTCGCGCCGACCGGATCGGTGCTCGGCGTGATGCCCGGCTTCCCGATGCTCGCCGCGCTGCCCTCAGGGACCGGCATCCCGGCCGGGCTGTCGCTGGCCGTGCTGGCGGCCCCGTACCTGGCCGCGGCCGTCGGCGGCGTCCTGACGGTGCGGATCATGCCGACCCCGGTGCTCGAGGCGGCTCCGCTGTGGGGGTTCGTCTCGGGCGCCGCGTCCGGGTGCGTGATCGGCATCCTCGCGGCATTCGCGGGCGGCCCGCTGGGCAACGGACGGCTGGCCGCGGTCGGCCCGTCCGGCTGGCAGGTGGGCCTCGTCGCGATCCTGGAGATGGGCGTGACGGCCGCCGTGGCCGCCGGGGCCGCCAACTGGCTCATGCTGCGGCGCACGCCGGCCGGATGGGGGTTCCGGCGGGCCGCCGCGGGCAGCCCGGTCCCCGCCGCCGAGGATGACGCGGACGAGTACCGGGGGCCGGTCGTGGTCGACGAGACCGACGACGCCGGCGGTCACCGCATCTACCTGGATCCCTGGGCCGCGGACCGAGACCCCGGCGGCGCCTGACCGGCTGGCCGTACCGCTCCCGCCGGCGACCCGCGCCCTCGGTCCGCCGGCGCGTCCGTCCTGCCCGCCGGCCCGGGCCTGGTCGCCGGGCGGCCCCAGCCGGCCCGTTACGTTCCGCCATCCCGCGCGTGCGCCCCCGGGTGGGTGCGCGGTGATCAGCCGCCGGGCCGCAGGGACCGGAGCTCGTTGCCGATGGTCTGGCTGAACTGATGCTGGCAGGCCCGCTGCGCGGTCAGCGTGTTGGCCCCGCTGAGACAGCTGGAATACGCCGACAGCTCGTTCCAGAACAGGGCGAACACGATCAGCATGATCGCGCTGAACGCCAGGCCCAGGATGCCCAGGATCGTGCCGCCGATGGCGCCGCGCGGCCGGGCCGTCCCGCCGCGCCGCGCCCGGGACAGCGCGGTGCCGCCCAGCCACGCCGACACCGCCCCCACCAGCAACGTCGCGATGATGACGTACACCGCGCGGCGCATCCCGCCGGCCAGCGACAGGCCGACCAGGCTGAGCACGCCCAACCCGAGCGCCATCCAGGCTCGCTGCTGCAGGGCCGGGTCCGGAGGCCTCGGTGGCCTCGGTGGCCTCGGCGGCTGTCCGGCCGGGTCCGGGCGCGCCGGGCGCTGGGGTCGGGTCGGGGGGTGTTTCGTCGGTGTGGGCATAGGCAACCCATTGTGCCGCCTCCGCCGGCCTGCCGCGGAATGTCACGGCCACGCGGGCCCGGTCCCCCCGCGCGCCCGGCTAGGGTAGGCCGCATGCGCGCACGGCTGGTCGTTCTGGTCTCTGGCGAGGGAACCAATCTGCAGGCCCTGATCGACGCGAGCGCGGACGAGCGCTACGGCGCGGACGTCGTCGCGGTGGGCGCCGACCGGGCGGGGATCCCCGGCCTGGCCCGCGCGCAGCGGGCGGGCATCCCCACCTTCGTGCACCGGGTCAAGGACTACACCTCCCGCGCGGACTGGGACACCGTGGTCGCCAGCTCGTGCGCGGCGTACCAGGCGGACCTGGTAATCCTGGCGGGGTTCATGAAGCTGGTGGGGCCGCGGTTCCTTGACCGCTACGGCGGCCGGTGCCTCAACACCCATCCCGCGCTGCTACCGTCATTTCCCGGGATGCACGGCGTGCGGGACGCCCTGGATTACGGGGTGAAGGTGACGGGGTGCACCGTGTTTATCGTGGATCCTGGCATCGACGCGGGCCCAGTCGTCGCGCAGCGTGCCGTCCTGGTCGAGGACGATGACGATGAGGCCGCGCTGCACGAGCGGATCAAGGTAGCGGAGCGGGCGCTGCTCGTGGAGACCGTGGGCCGGATGGCCCGCGAGAGGTGGTCCGTCCACGGCAGGAAGGTGAGGATCGGCAGTTGAGCACGATCGAGATCAGGCGGGCGCTGGTCAGCGTCTACGACAAGACCGGCCTGGACGAACTGGCCCGGGGACTGCATGAGGCCGGCGTCGAGATCGTCTCCACCGGCAGCACCGCGGCGGTCATCGCCGGGGCGGGTGTGCCGGTGGTGAAGGTGGAGGAGCTCACCGGGTTCCCTGAATGCCTGGACGGCCGGGTCAAGACACTGCACCCCCGGGTGCACGCCGGGCTGCTGGCCGACACGCGCCGGCCGGAACACCGTGCCCAGCTGGATGACCTCGGTATCGCGCCGTTCGAGCTGCTGGTGTCGAACCTGTACCCGTTCGAGGCCACGGTGGCGAGCGGCGCGCCCGCCGCGCAGTGCGTGGAGGAGATCGACATCGGCGGGCCGGCCATGGTCCGCGCCGCGGCCAAGAACCACGCCAGCGTCGCGGTGGTGACGGACCCGTCCCAGTACGGCGACGCGCTGGCGGCCGCGGCGGCCGGCGGCTTCACGCATCAGCAGCGGCAGCGGCTGGCCGCCCGCGCGTTCGCGCTCACCGCCCGCTACGACGTCGCCGTGGCATCGTGGTTCGCCTCCGCGTACGCACCGGATGAGATCGCCCTCGACGCAGGCTGGCCGGACGTCGTGGGGGCGCTCTGGTCCCGGTCGGACGTGCTGCGCTACGGCGAGAACCCGCACCAGCGGGCCGCGCTGTACGTGCGGGCCGGTGCTGCTGGCCGTGAGGGTGCCGAACCGGACCAGGCGGACGCCGCCCAGGTGCCGGAGGGTCCGGCGGCAGACGCCGGGATCGCCGGGGCACGCCAGCTGCACGGCAAGGCGATGTCCTATAACAACTACGTGGACGCCGACGCCGCGCGCCGGGCCGCCTACGATTTCGGCCTGCCCTGCGTGGCGATCATCAAGCACTCGAATCCGTGCGGGATCGCCATCGGCGCGGACCTGGCCGACGCGCACCGCAAGGCGCACGCCTGCGATCCGGTGTCCGCCTTCGGCGGGGTGATCGCGGCCAACGGCACGGTCACCGCGGAGCTCGCCGGGCAGATCGCCGACGTGTTCACCGAGGTGGTCATCGCGCCCGCCTTCGACCCCGAAGCCGTGGGCATCCTGTCGAAGGCAAAGAACGTCCGCCTGCTGACCTGCCCGCCGCCGTATCGCGGTCCCGGCACCGAATGGCGGCCGATCAGCGGTGGCCTGCTCATGCAGTCCGCGGACCGGGTCGACGCGCCGGGCGACGACCCCGCGAACTGGGAGCTGAAGACCGGCGTCGCGCTGGACGAGCTGACCCTCGGCGACCTGGCTTTCGCCTGGCGGGCCTGCCGCTCGGTAAAATCGAACGCGATCCTGCTGGCTTCCGGCGGGGCGTCGGTGGGCATCGGAATGGGCCAGGTCAACCGGGTCGATTCGGGCCGGCTCGCGGTGGCCAGGGCCGGGGACCGCGCCAGCGGCTCGGTGTGCGCCAGCGACGCGTACTTCCCGTTCCCTGACAACATCGACGTGCTGGCCGAGGCCGGCGTCGCGGCGATCGCCGAACCGGGTGGCTCCATCCGCGACCACCTGGTCATCGAGGCGTGCGAGCAGGCCGGCATCACCCTCTACTTCACCGGGGTCCGCCATTTCTACCACTGACCCGCGGCGACCCCGCACTGACCGGAAAGGCTAACGGACAATGACGGCTCAGATCCTGGACGGCAAGGCCGCGGCGGCCGAGATCCGCAGCGCGATCGCGGAGCGCGTCGCGGTTCTGGCCACCCGGGGCATCGTTCCCGGGCTCGGTACCGTCCTGGTCGGCGACGATCCGGGCAGCCGGGCGTACGTGAACGGCAAGCTACGGGACTGCGCCGAGGTGGGCATCGCCAGTATCCGGCGCGATCTGCCCGCCGACGCGAGCCAGGCGCAGGTCGAGGCGGTCGTCGACGAGCTGAACGCCGATCCCGCCTGCACCGGGTACATCGTCCAGCTCCCGCTCCCGGCCGGCCTGGACGCGCGCCGGGTGCTGCGCCGGATCGACCCGGCCAAGGACGCGGACGGGCTGCATCCGTTTAACCTCGGCAACCTGGTCCTCGGCGAGCGCGGCCCGCTGCCGTGCACCCCGCGCGGGATCGTGGAGCTGCTGGGCGTGTACGGCGTCGAGATCGCGGGCGCCGACGCCACCGTGATCGGCCGGGGGATCACCGTCGGCCGGTCGCTGGGCCTGCTGCTGACCCGGCGCAGCGAGAACGCGACCGTGACGCTGTGCCACACCGGCACCAAGGACCTGGCCGCGCATACCCGCGGGGCCGACATCGTGGTCGCGGCCGCCGGTGTGCCGGGCCTGCTCACCCCGGACATGGTCAAGCCCGGCGCGGCCGTCCTCGACGTGGGGATCACCCGGACCGACGCCGGCCTGATCGGTGACGTGGCCCCGCCGGTGGTGGAGGTGGCCGGCTGGCTGGCGCCGATGCCCGGCGGGGTGGGCCCGATGACCCGCGCGATGCTGCTGGCCAACGTGGTGGAAGCTGCGGAGCGCGCCGCCTAGCTGGGCCCGGATGCCTGCCCGGGCTGGCCCCGCCGCCCGGTTTCCGTTAAGTTACTGACTGGTAATACGATGTGATGAAGCAGGCAGGAGCCCCCCGTGGCGCTTTGTCTGCGCTTTTTGACAGGCTGTAGGTAGATGTGACAACCCAATGCAGGGAGGTAGGCGTCGCCGATGAATATCGTCGTCTGCGTCAAGCAGGTGCCGGACACGTGGGCCGAGCGGAAGCTGAAGCACGGTGACGCCACCCTTGACCGTGAGTCTGTGGACGGGCTGATCAACGAGCTGGATGAGTACGCGATCGAGGAGGCGCTGCAGATCAAGGAGGCGCACGGGGGTGAGGTCACGGTGCTGACGATGGGCCCGGAGAAGGCGTCCGAGTCGGTCCGCAAGGCTTTGTCGATGGGGGCGGACAAGGCGGTGCACCTGGTCGATGACGCGCTGGCGGGCTCTGATGTGCTGCAGACGTCCTACGCACTGGCCAAGGCGCTGGAAGGCATCGGGTTTGACCTGGTGATCTGCGGGGCGGAGTCGACCGATGCGCGGATGGGCGCGATGGCCGCGATGCTGGCCGAGCGGCTGGGGGTGCCGCAGTTGTCGCTGGCCTCCAAGGTCGAGATCGTCGGCACGCAGATAGGGATCAACCGTCAGTCCGAGGACGGCTACTGGCGGGTTGAGGCGAGCCTGCCCGCGGTGATCAGTGTGGTGGAGAAGATCAACGAGCCGCGGTACCCGTCGTTCAAAGGGATCATGGCCGCGAAGAAGAAGCCGATGCAGGTGATGAGCTGCGCCGACGCGGGCATCGACACCGCCCTGGTCGGCTTGGCGAATGCCGCCACCGAGGTGGTCGATTTCGCGGAGCGGCCGCCGCGGGAGTCCGGGACGATCGTCAAGGACGACGGGGACGGCGGGGCCAAGGCCGCCGAGTTCCTCGCCGCGCAGAAGTTCATCTGAGAGGCGGGGGTCTGATCATGGCTGAGGTTCTGGTTCTCGCCGAGCACGCCGGCGGCGAGGTCAAGAAGGTCACCCTCGAACTGCTGACGTTCGCGCGCCAGTTCGGTGAGCCCGCGGTCGTCTGGGCCGGGGACGGCGCCGAGCAGGGGCAGGCGCGGCTGGCTGAATACGGCGCCGTCACGGTCTACGTCGCGGGCGGCAGTGACATCACCGATTATGCGACCGCCCCCGAGGCGGAGCTGCTCGCTTCGCTGGTGGCCGGAAAGTCCCCGGCGGCGGTGCTGCTGGCCAGCACGGGGCAGAACAAGGAGGTCGCCGGCCGGCTCGCGGTCAAGGCGAACTGGGGCATGCTCTGCGACGCGGTCGGGCTCGCGGCCGGGGACGGCGGGAAGATCGTGGCCGAGCAGTCGGTCTTCGGCGGGGGCACCATCGTGCACTCGGCGGTCAAGACCGGCACACCCATCATCACGGTGCGGCCCAACTCGATCGCTGCCGAGCCCGCTCCGGCCGCCGCGGAGCTGACCCCCGTGGACCTGACCCTGTCCGAGGCGGCCAAGGATGCGAAGATCACCGAGAAGGTGGTGCAGGAACGCGGCGAGCGGCCCGAACTGGCCGAGGCGGCGATCGTGGTCTCCGGCGGCCGCGGCGTCGGATCGGCGGACGGGTTCGAGATCATCGAGAGGCTGGCCGACTCCCTCGGCGCGGCCGTCGGCGCATCCCGGGCGGTGACTGACGCCGGCTGGTATCCGCACAAGTTCCAGGTGGGCCAGACGGGTATGACCGTCTCCCCGCAGCTGTACATGGCGATTGGCATCTCCGGCGCCATTCAGCACCGGGCCGGCATGCAGACCTCCAAGACGATCCTCGCCGTCAACAAGGACCCCGAAGCGCCCATCTTCGAGCTGGCCGACTTCGGCGTCGTCGGCGACCTCTTCCAGGTAGTCCCGCAGCTGCTCGAGGACATCGCGAAGCGATCAGGGTCCTGACCGCGATCGATCCGGGCCGTGGCGGCTGCGCCGCCGCGGCCCGGCTAGTGCAGCACACCGTAAATGCCTGACCGGGTTGATGGTTACTGAGCGTTGTGATCATGCGGCCTCGGGGAAGGCGGGCGCGCCTTCGGGCTGAGGGTGGCGTTCGAGGTAGCGGGCGTGTTCGGCGTCGGCGTCGTAGCTCCATTTGTACCGGCGGGCCTTCTTGTTGTGCCGGATGGTGAACGCGGTGATTTTGGCTTCGAGGTCGTCGCGGGAGGCGAAGTCGCCGCGGCGCAGCAGCCGGCGGGTGAGCACCCCGAACCACTGCTCGATCATGTTCAGCCAGGAGGCATGCTTGGGCGTGTACGTCACCGCGAACCGCGGGCGGGCGGCCAGCCAGGCCCGGGTGGCGCGGGAGGTGTGGCTGGATCCGTTGTCCATGATCAGGTGAATGCGCAGGTGCGGCGGGGTCATCTGGTCCAGCATGGCCAGGAACCGGATGAACGTGGCGGAATCGTTGCGGGCGATGCGCTCGGCGATGACCTCGCCGGTGGTCACGTTCATCGCGGCGAGGATGGAGACGGTGCCGTGCCGGACGTACTCGAACTCCCGGCGGGCGTCCCGGCCCGGCCGGGCCGGGATTTCCGGGTACCTGCGGGACTTGGCCTGGATGCCGGTCTTCTCGTCGACGCTGATCAGCATGGTGCCGGGCGGCGGGTCCAGGTACAGGCGGCAAACGGCCCCGGCGCGGATCCAGAAGGACGGGTCGCCGGCGCGGTTCAGCCAGCCGCGGACCTTGTGCGGGCGGACCTTCGCCTCGGCCAGCACCCGGCCCACGGTGGACGCCGAGATCACCAGCCCGCGTTCCCGCAGGTGAGCGGCTATCCCGCGCTGCGGCCACTGCGACTCGCCGTCGGCCGGGACCGAAGTGGCCACAGCGATGACCGCCAGCCGGGCGCTGGGGCCGTGCACCTCAGGCCGTCCTGGTCGCGGCTTGTCGAACAGGCCCGGAACCCCCAGGCGGGCGAACCGGCCCCGCCAGGTCCGCACTACCGCCACGCTGCACCCCAGGTCGCGGGCGATCTGCGCGTTCGCCGTCCCGGCCGCGGCGGCCAGCACGATCTTGGCCCGCAGAACCAGCCGTTGCGGGCTGGTTCCCGCAGCGACGATCTGCTCCAGCTTGCGGCGCCGCTTCACATTCAGCCTGACGGGGACAGCACGGGCACGCCCGGCCATAGGTGATTCTCCTTCCGCATCACGATGATCACGGAAGAGTGCACCCGCAACCGGACGGAACGGCGGACATCCGTTCCGCCGGCGTGCCGCGCCCGGGCTCCGGGCGCCATCATCACCGCAGGCAGGCGAAACTAAAGGCATGCCAGTACCGCCCAAGCGCCTGAAAGACCTGATCGAGGGCACCGTCGACCACCACGCTTCCCTCACTTGCCCGGACCTGCAGGAAGTCACCATCCGCTGGCGCGGTTCCTTCGGCCACCTGGACGCCTGGGCTGGCGAGGGTGATGACAACGACGAGCAGATCCCGCTGTGCCGCATCGAGTACCTCAGCGACGACGAGGACTGGGGCTTCGCCATCTACGACCCGGCCACCGAGGCCCACACCCCGGCGATGCTCCGCACCGGGCAGCCCGCCGGGCACCCCAATGACGCCTTCGACACCGCCGCCATCATCCACCTCGCCGATACCAGCGGTGAACGTATATCGTGAGGTAAGGAAAAAGCTAGGCTGACTCCGTGATTTACCTCGATCATGCGGCCACGACGCCGATGCTGTCCGAGGCCATCGAGGTGATGACCGAGGAGTTCGCCCAGCTCGGCAACCCCTCCTCGCTGCACAACGCGGGACGGCGCGCGCGCCGTGTCGTGGAGGAGTCGCGCGAGCAGATCGCCGAGGTCTTCAACGCCCGGCCGAGCGAGGTGGTGTTCACCAGCGGCGGCACGGAGGCGGACAACCTCGCCGTGAAGGGCCTCTACTGGGCGCGCCGCGACGCGGATCCGGCCCGGCGCCGGGTCCTGGTCACGTCGGTCGAGCATCACGCGGTCCTCGACTCGGTGCACTGGCTGCAGCAGCACGAGGACGCCGAACCAGACTGGCTCGATGTGGACGCCCAGGGCATCCTCCAGCCTGCGGCGCTTGCTGCCGCCATTGAGGCGGACCCCAGCCGGGTGGCGCTGGTCAGCGTGATGTGGGTGAACAACGAAGTCGGCTCGGTGCAGCCGATCCCCGCGCTGGCCGAGGCCGCGCATGCCCGCGGGATCGTGTTCCACAGCGACGCCGTACAGGCGGCGGCGCAGCTGCCGGTCGATTTCGCCGGCTCCGGCGCCGACGCGGTGACCGTCACCGGGCATAAGCTCGGCGGCCCCGTCGGGGTCGGCGCGCTGCTGCTGCGGCGGGGTACCGATCCGGTCCCGGTGCTGCACGGTGGCGGCCAGGAGCGCGATGTGCGTTCCGGCACCCTGGATGCGCCGGCCATCCGCGCCTTCGCGACCGCCGTCGTCATCTCCGCGGAGCGCCGCGAGGCCGAGGCCAAGCGGCTGGCCGTGCTGCGTGACGACCTGATCAGGCAGGTCACCGACGCGGTTCCCGACGCCGTGCTGAACGGGCCGCCACCCGGCCCGGACCGGCTGCCGGGCAACGCGCACTTCTCCTTCCCCGGCTGTGAGGGTGACGCACTGCTCATGCTTCTGGACGCCAAGGGCATCGCCTGCTCGACCGGGTCGGCGTGCACGGCGGGGGTGGCCCAGCCCAGCCACGTCCTGCTCGCGATGGGGGCGGACGAGGACAGTGCCCGCGGCTCGCTGCGCTTCTCGCTCGGCCACACCTCCACCCAGGAGGAGGTCGACGCCCTCGGCGCCTGCATCGGCGAAGCGGTCGAGCGCGCCCGCCGCGCCGCCTCCCGCTGACCGGGGAACTCCCGCGGACGCGTAGGCTCGGTGGGCGATGACTTCTCTACGGGTGCTCGCCGCCTTGTCGGGCGGCGTCGATTCGGCGACGGCCGCCGCGCGGGCGGTGGACGCGGGCCACGACGTGACGGCCGTTCATCTAGCGCTGTCCGCCAACCCCAGCTCCTACCGGACCGGCGCGCGGGGCTGCTGCACGCTAGAGGACGCGCGGGACGCCCGCCGCGCCGCCGACGTGATCGGCATCCCGTTCTACGTCTGGGACATGGCCAAGCGGTTCCACACCGACGTTGTTGAGGATTTCGTGGCCGAGTACGCGGCCGGCCGGACCCCCAATCCGTGCGTCCGCTGCAACGAGAAGATCAAGTTTGCCGCGGTCCTGGACCGGGCCCTGGCGCTCGGCTTCGACGCGGTGTGCACCGGCCACCACGCCCGGCTGGAGGACGGCCTGCTGCGCCGCAGCGTCGACCAGGGGAAGGACCAGTCCTACGTGCTGGCCGTGCTGAGCAGTGACCAGCTCGCGCACGCGATGTTCCCCCTCGGCGACACCACCAAGGACCAGGTCCGCGCGGAGGCGGCGCGGCGTGGTCTTGGCGTGGCCGACAAGCCCGACAGCCATGACGTCTGCTTCATCGCCGACGGTGACACCCGCGGCTTCCTGGCCCGCCAGCTCGGCGAGGCCCCGGGCCCCATCGTCGACACCACCGGCACGACCATCGGCCACCACGGAGGCGCCTACGCCTTCACCGTCGGCCAGCGCCGCGGCCTCCACCTGGACCGTCCTGCGGACGATGGCCGCCCCCGGTACGTCCTCAGCATCGAGCCCGTCACCCGCACGGTGACCGTAGGCACGGCGGCCGACCTCGAAATCCGCGACATAACCGCCCGGCGCCCCGTCTGGACCGGCTGCGCTCCGCTCACGGAGCCCCGCGAATGTGCGGTCCAGCTCCGAGCCCACGGCACCGTCTACCCCTGCCTAGCCCAGTACGACGGCGAGTCCCTGCAGATCACCCTGACCGAGCCCGCCAGGGGAGTGGCCACCGGCCAGACCGCCGTCCTCTACGACGGAGACGCCGTCCTAGGCAGCGCCACCATCACCGCTACCCGCGCTGCCGTCCCCGCCTGACGGGCTCACCCGGCCGATGCTAGTGCAGGGAAGGGCGGCCGTATCGCTTTGCCATGGTGACGCCTCCTTTCTGTCTGTTCTAACCACTGCGGCGGCGGCCTTGCTTCACATCCGTTTCGGCCGTTAAGCCATGCAGCTTGATCCGGCCTAAAATCGACAATTCCGACTAAAATAAACGGAAATTAGTGCACCCGGGCCGCACAAGTAGGTAATTCGACCTGGCTGCCGCCGAAGCGGGTAGTGCTTGTCACGACGAGGCGTCCGCAGAGGTTGACCTTGTTGCCTTCGCTCCGTCGGCGGCCGGCTCGCTCGACGATCGTGAGCGAGCCGACGGCGGACCGGGCGGCGGGACTTTGCCGGCTTCCATCTCAAATTGATTGCGATCGCCGGGATAGATGGTGACGGTCACCCGGATCGGATTGCCTTCCTCGTCGTAGCCGGTCCGCTGTACACGGAGCATGGCCACCTGCACACGGTCAGACAAGTTGAAGAAGGTCCGCTCATTCCCGTCCGGTGGCCGCAGAATGAACTGGTCGCGCCATCCGACCTGATCGATGCCGAGCCCACGGAGATAATCGACGACTCCGCCTTCGATGTCCCGGGCCTCTAGTAGCCGCGCGGCGCCTTTTTCCGTCACGAACTTCATCGGGTAGTAGGTGGTCTGCATCGAATACGGGGTGCCGTCGATAGATCGCTGCTGGTGCCGGCTGACGACCTGGTCGTCTCCCTTGAGGCCGAGTGACTGCGCAATCGCGGGGGGAGGTGGCTGCACCTCCACCCGCGGGCGGGTCTCGTCTGGTACGCGACCCTGCCGCTCGACTTCGGAGCTGTAGATTTTGTCTTCCAGGCCGCCTGCTGCTGGGTCCACGGCCAGCTTGGACACAAATGGGTCGTTGCGTCCCAGGACGAAGGTCCCCTGGCCGGGTCGGGTCTCGACCAGGCCGCGGGCTACGAGCAGTTTTATCGCATCACGGACCGTAGTTCTGGAGATCCGCGTATCTGCCCGCCCGTACTCCTCCCTGAGCTCGACTTCAGTCTTGAGCTGAGCCCGGCACGGAGCTCGCCGAATTCGATTTGCCGCCGGAGGTCATCGGCGATCACCCGGTACATGGGCTCATCCACTGCCACCCCTGTGATTCTGCACGTACCCAAAGGCGTAATCAATAAATTATCAAAACTGTAAGATAGTCTTGCTTGTATTAAATGTCCGTACAAGAGATACCTTTCGGAAATTTGCTTCCTTCTCATCTGAAACAGTTATTGCTACAACTGGCGGGCAAGTTTCTTTGCACGATTGGTGTCGACGCTGGGGGGCGGATAACTCGATGCTGGACATGTTCGGGTGGGCGACGTTCGATGTGACCTGGATACTTCCCGACGGCTGGCAGCAGGATGCCAGGCGCTCAGCGGGCGAGGCGGAGGTGCGGCCCTTCGGGCGGACACCCGTGATCTCACGGGAGGCGGATGACGTGCGGCAAGTAGTCCGTGGCCGGGTGCACGCAGACCAGGTGGCGAGCGGGCTGCCGTGGCTGCGTGAGCTCTACCGAGCGGACTTCAGGGAACTAGTGCAGCGCCGCAGAAATCCTTGAGGGGTCGCTTTGGTGGGGTCGCTGCTGTCAGGCGGCTGCGGCAGGGGCTGGCCGGTGGCCGGTTCTGCGGTAGCGGCGGCATCGTGGCGGCGGTGGCGGGCGCGGTACCGGGCGTGGTCGTCGCGGGCGTCGTAGGTCCAGGTCCAGGGTCTGGCGGTCTGGTTGTAGCGGATCGTGAAGCTGGTGATCTTATCGGTGAGGTCGGCGCGGGAGGTGAACTCGCCGCGGCGCAGCAGGCCGCGGGTCAGCACGGAGAACCACAGTTCGGCCATGTCCAGCCAGGATGCGTGCTTCGGGGTATAGGTGACGGTGATCCGGGGGCGGGCGGCGATCCAGGCGCGGGTGGCCCTGGAGGTGTGCGATGACCCGTTGTCCATGACGACGCGGATGTTCAGCCGCGGGTCTATGCACTGGGTGAGGCGGTGCAGGAAGCCGGTGAACGCGATCGAGTTGTTGCGGGTGACCGGCTCGGCGACGACGTGCCCGGTGGCGACGTGCAGCGCGGCGATGATGGAGACGGTGCCGTTGCGGACGTACTCGAACTCCCGGCGGGCCGGGCGGCCGGGGGCGGGCAGCCGTCCGGGGTACTTGCGGTATTTCGCCTGGATGCCGGTCTTCTCGTCGATGCAGATCACGATGGTGTCCGGTGGCGGGCGCAGGTAGGCGTCGAAGACCGCGGCGGCCTGCGCCCAGAACTGGGCGTCGTCCGCGCGCCGGAGCCAGCCGCGGACCTTGTGCGGCCGCAGTTCCAGGTCAGCCAGGATCCGGCTGGCCTGGGACGCGGAGATCCCGGTGCCGGCGAGTTCGGCGGCGATCAGGGCGTGCGTCCACTCCGGGCGGTCTTCCGGCGGGACGGAGGTGGCGGCGGCCACGATGGCCAGCCTGACGGCCGGCCCGTAGACCTCGGGCAGGCCGCTGCGCGGCCGGTCGGCCAGGGCGGGCATGCCGCCGCGGGCGAACCGGTGCCGCCAGGTCCGGACCGTGCCCTGCGCGCAGCCCAGCTCCGCGGCGATCCGCGCGTTCGGCCAGCCGGCATGGGCCAGCAGCACGATCCGCGCCCGCCGCGCCAGCGCCTGCGGCGCGGACGCCCGCCGCGTGATCGCCTCGAGCTTCGCCTTGCGCCGTGATCCCAGGATCACGATGTCCTTGCTGGCTGCGCGCGCCATGCCCGTCCCCTTTCAGGTGGTCCGCGGTGACCGCCCGATCAATGCCCGGAACATGACCTGAACTGGCGGCGGCACGCCGGCACCGGCGACAATGAGACATGCCCGTGCCGTCCCGCCGCCTCAAGGAGCTGATCGAGGGGACCGTCGACCACCACGCATCCCAGCGCTGGCCGGCGCTGGAAGAAGTCACCATCAGCTGGCGCGGCTCCTACGGCTACCTGACCGGCTACCTCAGCGAAGACGACGACGACACCATCAAGCTGTGCCGCATCCAGTACCTCGGCGACGACACCGACTGGGCATTCGCGATCTGGCAGGCCAGCAGCGACAGCTACACCGACGCCGTCCTCCTCGACGGCCACAGGACCGGGCACCCGAACCAGGCACTCGACACCGCCTGCACCCTCTACCTCGCCAGCCCCGGCGACGAGCCAGCCGAACCCCTCAAGGACTTACGCGGCGCTGCACTAGGCGAGCGGGCGACCGGCCATAAGGTGTACGCCGCCGCGGACGAGCGGTACGGGGCAGTGCTGAACGTGCAACGTGGCCCCGGATGCGATTCGAATGCCACGTGGATTCCAACCCGCTGACCGGTCTGCTGTTTTGCACGGACCACGGGCCTGGCGCCGGCGGCGAGCTGGTTTTCGGTCACCATAAGACGGCGCGCAGCGTGGCCGGCATCGAGCGATCCTGCTCGATCCTGCGGCCGCAGGCTGGTCATCTGATCTTCTTCGACGGGCGCGAGCATCCGCGCTAGTGCGCGCTCTCCGGGCCGCCGACGATAGACGGGTCGTAGCAGTAATGAACTACTACACGGATGAGTGCCCGGAGTCGACCCGGCCCCCGGAACTCAGCGCTACCTCTACGGCGACCAGTAGAAGCAGCGACCGTTACGCTGTCGGCACTGCATTACCCCCGGGAGCATGCAGCGCCGACAGCGCGACACTTCCCCGTCAGAAGCGGGGGTCGTAGTGCTCGTACCGATAGTGCAGAGAGGGGCGCCCATAACGCTTGGCCATGACGTGACACCTCCCTTCTGTACTGATTGCGGCCGGTTCGTGGCTAACCGCCGCCCCGCCGGGTAAGTGACCCGTCCGGGTTGGCTCGCAGGTGCCAGCTACCGTATGCGGGACTGGATGTTCACCGGGCGGATCCGCGCACCCATGCGTAGGGCACTGCTCCCGTCGGGCGGGCGATGTTCGAGTAGCTGCATCTGGGCCTGCGTCCTTCGCATACGACGACCGCGTCGGGGGAATTATTACACGACGCGTACGCTTGGATCACTTTTCGATCTTGTGATTCCGTGCCCCGGCCACCCTCCATCGATGTGCCGTGATCATCACGCCTGCTCGTTACAGCGTTGTGAACAGCCTTTTTGCCGAGCCGTCCGCTCGATCGGCGATCAGCGTCGCGGTAAGGGCATAGTGGCTGGGCCGGATAGTTGACAGGTTCCGATCGCGGGCATGAGGCAACCGGGCGCCACGGCCGAATTCGCCTTGCGCGCCCTGGGCCGCGTCCGCGACGGTGCGCGCTTTAGCCGACCGCGGGATATGTAACTTTCGAGCTCGTCGTCCGGCCCAAGAGCTAGGATTCCGACTTAATAAATTAGCCCACGATGCGTGGTACGCGCCTGGTTTTTTTACTGGTGGACCGCTGAAAGCGCGCACGAGAAGGATAAGACTATCTCGCGCAGTATCCTTTCCACCGGAAACCCTGCTCTTGATAGTATTTATGCAGCGCAAGGTTTCGGGTCCAGACATCGACGCGGACCAGCTCGGCCTGATGTCGCCGCCAAGCGTGATCGCATGCCCAGTTAAGACGGAGGCCCGATTTTCAGCCCGGCGAACTTTCTCGCCACAACCAGGCGGCTGAGATAAACAGCAGAATCGTCAAGCTCGCCCACCCGATCCCACACCAGCGGGTTTGCGTTGGGCTCGATGGTCACCGTGGCCACGCCATATGGCTGCTGTTTATATGTTACGGTGACAATCCAGGTTGTTCCCTGCAACAGCGAAGCCTGGACGCGGTCGCTGCGCTTCCGGCCCTTCTGGTCCGCCCAGTTCTTGGACCATTGGTCGGTGTGCTTGGTGGGCAGCCACAGTTTCGCCTCGTCGATGAGTTCCAGGACAACGGGCAGGTCATCGGACCGGCGCACCTGATGTCAAGGTTCAGCTTCCCCCGGCGGACGAGGCTGACAATTTTCGGGCATGTCGTCCGTAGCCGACTTGGGCGCTGCGGCTCAGGTCCCAATTGCTCCGTGCAATTGTCTTCATCAGTGGCAGCACCGTTGTCCCGCACAGGTTTTATCGTCGAATTCGGCATCGCTGGATGGCTCCTCGGTGATGGGCCCTGCTGGTGCGGGCTGGTTTGCCAGCTGGTGTCAAAGTAGTGTAGTGGTGATCGGTATCCGCGGGTTAGGTCGATTAATAGGGACGAGTTCATTGTGACCGCTTCGCAGGCCTGAATTGCGGAGCGGGGACGTTGCCGACATCAATGATGAACTGCTGCCTGTCCACCGGGAATATGGTGACAGTCACCCGCATCGGCTTTCCGTTTTGATCGAAGGCTGTGCGGAAGATCTCGAACACGGGGATTCGGCCGTCAGGCGGTAGCCCGAAAAAGCCGACTTCATTCTCTTTCGGCGCGCGTACCGTGATCCAGTCACGATAACCGGCCTGGTTGAGGCCCAACGTCTCTTTCAGGTACTCGACCGTGCCCTCTTGGATGTCTTCGTTGTCTAGCAGACGCTCCGCGCCGCCGGTCGCGAAGCGACGAGGGTAGAACGAGGTCTGCATCGACCATGGGGTCTCGTCGCTGTCCAGGGCCGTCGGCTGACCGGCGCGCTTGGACCGGATGAAGCGCCGCTCGTGACGGCTCACCACGGGTGTGCCTTCCGGAACCCCCAGCCGGTAAGCGATCTCGCCCAGCGCGGTCTGAACTTCAACGGTGGGGATGGTGCCGCGAGGGTGACGCTCGTTGGCCTCGTTCACGTAGGCGGCCCCCTCGCCGCCACCCAGACCGGGGTGTTGGGTGGTTAGCGTGGTCACCAGCGGGTCCGGCGGGTCCACGACGAACGTGCCCTGGCCTGCCCGGGTTTCCACCAGTCCCAGACTGATCAAGAACTTGATCGCATCCCGGATCGTGTTACGCGATGCCTGGAACAGCTCGCCGAGCTTCTCCTCAGGAGGCAGCTGAGAGCCCGGCTGAAGCTGACCAGTCTCGATCTGCGAGCGGAGGTCATGCGCGATCCGCCTGTATAGAGGGTCGGCCACGGCGCCTCCTTGGATCGACCCTCGTTGCACCCGCCGTTACCGCGAGTGTGCCGCGCGGGGGCGCTTGTCCCGGGGTAGAACAACTAATATCTGGTACGAGGTGCATCCAGCTATGGTATGGCTAGGATATTTCGGATAATCCAGGTCACGTGGATGAACCAAGTAGATAGTACCGGCGCTGGCGTAGATGCTGCTGTTAAGACAGTAGGTGGGCGTGTCTAAAGTGGCAGAGCTTACAGCCGCGTTTGTGCCTTGATGGCTCTGACCTGCTGTTTTGCAACGCTTGCCTCTCGTTCGCCGGTCAGCCAGCGGCGTCCCCGGGGCCGCTGTCTTGTTACTCTGAGCGACGATTATATCGCTCTCTGGCGTTCGCGGAAGTGCTCTGGGGAAGGCCCTCAAGGATGATTCGGCAGAAATCCTGGAGTAGCCGACGCATCCCGGTTTCATCTCGAAGCGGTCAGGGAAGGCCTAGGGCTGATACCAACAAGTGGTATTGCACCTGATAGACCTAACAGCCCAGATAGCCAGCTCAGACCACATAAGGGACTGAACAGGCCAGCTGGGCTAGGGCTAACAGGTTATGACAGCACCAGATGGCCTGAGGCATGATCTGCCGACTCAAGATCACGCGACCGAAGGCGAAGGCGCGCCGCTGATCGCCAATGCGGCGGCCGCGCTCCGCGAGTTATCGGGCGGCGAAGTAAGCCGCTGGATCTCAGGAGGCAGACCATGTTCGGACTGCTGATAGCCGCCATCTCGTTCGTTCTCTTCGTGGCGGGGTTCCTGGTTGGAGCCTTGCTGGTCATCGCCGTCCGCATCAACCTGGAGGACAAGGCCGCCAGGCGGCGGATGCTCACGACGCAGCGGCTGGACGGGGCGATCTTGCTGCACGAAGAACCAGGGATCTGTGTCTCGCGGCGGCGCTGGAGGACCGGCGCAGCCAGGAACGGACACTGGGCAACTTCCCGGTGAAGAACGGCGTCGCGACTTTGTGAGCGCCGGCCTCGGTAAGTGGGAGCGGAAGCCGTCGGCGGCACGGGCCGCCGGCGAGACTTCGGGAGGCCAGATGGCCGATGTAGTGCTTATCGGAATCGTTGTCCTCATACTCTTCGCCGTCTTCACGGTAGGCGTCCAGAGAGGGGGTCATCGGGCGCTGGAGGAACGGCCGGCACTCGGGACACCGCCGTAAGCCGGGCCACCGGCGTGGTAAATATCGGTCCCTCCCCTGGTTTCGCTGATCACAACCCGGAGATATTGTGTTGAACGCGAACGAAGCGTGTCTCGCTGTAACTATCCGACGGGGAAGACCGTCGGCGGACGCAGGAGGCCATCATGGCCCGTGACATTGCCGTAGCGGCGTTGGTCGCCTTCTCGACTGGTGTCATGTCCGGAGCGGTCGTTACGACGGCGCTGGCGATCCGGTCGAAGGTCGGCATGATTCTCTAGTCGGCCTGTCCCTGGATCTCCTGGAGCGTAAGGTCCGGCGGGTGATCGGAGCCCCCGGGCGGCTCGGCCGCCCCAACAGCTGAAGGCCGGGAGTTTTTTCACCCCCGCGAAATCCCGTCTCTGGGCGAACAGCCCTGCTCGCGACTCAATCGGCTGGCTGGTAACAGCTACGGTCTTGTTGAGGCTGACCCTTCGAGCTTAAGACGCGGCCTTGCGCCGTCACGGGGTTGTGGAAGAGGATCTAAGCTCAGCAGCGTGCAGGATGACATGCTCGGTAACACCCGGGGCCCGCGGCCGTTCCCGTGGCTGGCCGGGAGCGCCACCGGCATCGGTTCCATGCCGGGAACGGACCCGGCGGAGGCGGCCCGGGTCGTGGTCGGCGAGCTGCCGGACTTTCCCTACCTGCCCGAACTTCCCGGCCGTGGCCCCGGTGCCGATCTGACCGGCCGGACCGCGGCGCTGCTGATCGACATGCCGGTGGAGACGACGCCGGGCGGCTGGCGCATCGCGGAGCGGCCGGGCCGTTACATGCGCGCCGCGCGCAGCATGATGTCCGCCGACCTGGACGCGATCGAGGAGATATTCGCCGGGTACGAGGGCCCGTTCAAGATCAGCCTGTGCGGCCCATGGACGCTGGCGGCCACCATCGAGCTGCCCCGCACGCTGAATCCGGTCCTGTCCGACCACGGGGCGGTCGCCGACCTGACCGGGTCCCTGGCCGAGGCCACCGCCGCGCATGTTGCCGACGTGGCCAAGCGGATCCCCGGGGCCGACCTGCTCGTCCAGCTGGACGAGCCCGCCCTGGCTGCGGTGGTGCGCGGCGAGGTGCCCACCGCCAGCGGGCTGTCCCGGCTGCCCGCGGCGGACGCCGCGGTGATGGCCGACCGGCTGGCGACGGTGCTGGCCGCCGCCGGGCGCTACTCCGTCATTCACTGCTGCGCCGATCCGGTCCCGTTCGGCATCATCTGGGCGGCGCGGCCGGATGCGGTCGCCTTCGACCTCAGCCTGATGCGGCGGGAAGAAGCGGACAGCGTCGCCGAGATGGCCGATGCCGGGATGGGCATCCTGACCGGCGCGGTGCCCGCCATCCCGACGCCCGGCAAGCGGCAGGAGCCGGTGCGGACCGCGCAGCGGGTGCTGCGGTTCTGGCGGCGGCTGGGGATGGCGCCGGAGGACTGCGCCCCGCAGGTCGTCGTCACGCCGTCCTGCGGCCTGGCCGGCGCGCCGCCCACCCTGGTGCGCGAGATCCTGGGACATTGCCGGGAAGCGGCGAGAATGGTGGCTGAGCTGGCCGAGGAGAGCGAGGACACGGAGGGCGGGGCATGAGTCAACCGGGGGACGCCGAGCCGAAGGAGCCGCGGGACCCGAACAAGACGCCCACCGGGGCCCGGCAGCGGCACGCCGAGCTGAGCGCGCAGATCACCGAGGCCCGGCACCGGTACTACGTGCTGGACGCGCCCACGATCTCGGACGCCGAGTTCGACGCGGCGATGCGCGAGCTGGAGGGCCTGGAGGAGAGCTTCCCCGAGCTGCGCACGCCCGATTCGCCGACGCAGCAGGTCGGCGGGGCGGTCTCCACGCTGTTCACGCCGGTGGAGCACCTGCAGCGGCTGCTCAGCCTGGACAACTCCTTCTCCGCCGACGAGCTGGACGCCTGGGCCGACCGCGCCGCGCGTGGCGGTGGCACCGGGCCGTACCTGTGCGAGCTGAAGATCGACGGGCTGGCCATCGCGCTGGTCTACCGGAACGGCCGGCTCAGCCGCGGCGCGACGCGGGGGGACGGGCGCACCGGTGAAGACGTCACGCCCAACATCCGGACCATTGACTCGGTTCCCGCCCGGCTGTCCGGGACCGGCTATCCGGAGACGCTGGAGGTCCGGGGCGAGGTGTTCCTGCCGGTGGCGGCGTTCGAGGAGCTGAACGCGAGCCTGATCGAGGCGGGCAAACCGGCCTTCGCCAACCCGCGCAACTCCGGGGCGGGCTCACTGCGGCAGAAGGATCCGCGGGTCACCGCGAGCCGCGCGCTCGACGTGATCATGCATGGCGTCGGCCGGGTCGAGGGATTCCCCGAGGGTACGGCGCCGCTGGAGACGCAGTCCGGCTGGTACGACCGGATGCGGGACTGGGGCCTGCCGGTCAGCGACCGGTTCAGGGTCGTGCCGGACCTGGCCGCCGTGCACGACTACATCAACTACTACGCCGAGCACCGGCACGACCCGCCGTACGAGATCGACGGCGTGGTGGTCAAGATCGACCGGCTGGACCAGCAGCGCGCGCTCGGGGCCACCTCGCGGGCGCCGCGGTGGGCGATGGCCTACAAGTACCCGCCGGAAGAGGTCACCACCAAGCTGCTCGACATCCGGGTCAACGTGGGCCGGACCGGGCGGGTGACGCCGTTCGCGGTGATGGAGCCGGCCAAGGTGAGCGGCTCGACGGTGGAGCTGGCCACCCTGCACAACGCCGACGAACTGAAGCGCAAGGGCGTGCTGATCGGCGACACGGTCGTGCTCCGCAAGGCGGGTGACGTGATTCCGGAGGTCGTGGCGCCCGTGGCCGACCTGCGCACCGGGGATGAGCGGGAGTTCCAGTTCCCCACGCACTGCCCGGAATGCGGGACGCGGCTGACCCGCGAGGAGGGCGGCGTCGACTGGCGCTGCCCGAACGCGCGGTCCTGCCCGGCCCAGCTGCGGGAGCGGCTCTTCCACCTGGCCGGCCGGGGCGCGTTCGACATTGAGGTGCTCGGCTACGAGGCCGTGACCGCACTGCTGGATGACCATCTGGTCACCGACGAGGGCGACCTCTTCTCGCTCACCGAGGAGAAGCTGTCGGCCTCGCCGTTCTTCGTCAACAAGCAGGGCACGCTGAAGATCAACGCGGGCCGGCTGCTGGCCAACCTGGAGGTGGCCCGGCAGCGGCCGCTGTGGCGCATCCTGGTCGCGCTGTCGATCCGGCACGTCGGGCCGACCGCGGCGCGCGCGCTGGCGACCGAGTTCGGCTCGCTGGACGTGATCGCCTCGGCGACCGCCGATCAGCTGGCCGTGGTGGACGGGGTCGGCCCGACGATCGCCGCCTCGGTGGCCGACTGGTTCACGGTGGACTGGCACGTTGCGATCGTGGGCAAGTGGCGTGCGGCGGGCGTCCGGATGCAGGAGGAAGGCTTCGACGGCAGTGGCCGTGCGCCGCGCCTGCTGGCCGGGGTCACGGTGGTGATCACCGGGTCGCTGGCGGAGCTCAGCCGGGACGAGGCCGCCGACGCGGTCCGCGCCGCGGGCGGGAAAGTGACCGGCTCGGTGTCGAAGAAGACCGGCTTCGTGGTGGCGGGGGAGAACCCCGGCTCCAAGTACGACAAGGCCGTCGAGATCGGCGTCCCCATCCTGGACGAGGCCGCCTTCCGCCTGCTGCTCGCCGAAGGCCCGGACGCCGCCCGCCCGCCCGCAGTCGAGGACCCCCCGGAGACGCGCCCGTTGTAAAGCCGCCCGCTGCCGAATAGCCCGCCGAGCCGCCCCCCTTCCGTTGTACGTAGAGGTGCCTCTGCCGCGAGCGGGATGTACGTAGAGGTGCCTCTGCCTGCACGGGGGCCTGGGCCGGGGCAGGTGGGTGGGACGGGAGCGCGGTAATTGGGTCGGGGTGGGGGACGCGGGCTTCTAGGATGGCGTGCATGTCCATTACCCGCGACGAGGTCGCCCATCTGGCCAGGCTGTCGAGGCTCGCCCTCGGCGAGGAGGAGCTGGATCATCTCGCGCCGCAGCTCGACCAGATCATCTCGGCGGTCGCCCGGGTCCAGGAGGTCGCCGCCGAGGGGATCCCGCCGACCTCGCACGCCTTGCCGCTCACCAACGTGTTCCGTCCCGACGAAGTAATCCCGTGCCTGCCGGCCGAGGTGGTCCTCAGCCAGGCGCCGGCCGTGGAGCAGCAGCGGTTCAAGGTGCCCCGGATCCTGGCGGAGGACTGACCCATGAGCAACGAGCTCACCACGATGACCGCCGCCGAGCTGTCCGCGAGACTGCAGGGCGGCGACGTCTCGGCCACCGAGGTGACCCGCGCGCACCTCGACCGCATCGGCGAGGTCGACGGGCGCGTGCACGCCTTCCTGCACATCGCGGCGGATGAGGCCCTCGCCGCCGCGCGCGCCGTGGACGGACGCCGCGCGGCCGGTGCGGAACTCGGCCCGCTAGCGGGCGTCCCGGTCGCGCTGAAGGACGTGTTCACCACCACGGACATGCCGACCACGGCCGGGTCGAAAATCCTCAACCGGTGGCGGCCACCGTACGACGCGACCGTGACCAGCCGGCTGCGCCGGGCCGGAGCCATCATCCTCGGCAAGACCAACATGGACGAGTTCGCGATGGGCTCCTCCACCGAGAACTCCGCGTTCGGGCCGACCCGGAACCCCTGGGACCTGTCCCGGGTGCCGGGCGGGTCCTCCGGCGGTTCAGCGGCGTCGGTGGCGGCGTACGAGGCGCCGCTGGCGGTCGGCACGGACACCGGTGGCTCGATCCGCCAGCCGGCCGCGGTCTGCGGCATCACCGGGATGAAGCCCACCTACGGCGGCAACTCGCGGTACGGGCTGATCGCGTTCGCGTCCTCACTGGACACGCCCGGCCCGCTGGCCCGGACCGTGCTGGACGCGGCGCTGCTGCAGGAGGCCATTTCCGGGCACGACCCGATGGACGCCACCTCGATCAACGAGGCGGCCCCCCCGGTCGTGGCGGCCGCCCGCCAAGCCGACGTGGCGGGCCTGCGGATCGGCGTGGTTACCGAACTGTCCGGTGAGGGTTACCAGCCGGGTGTGCTGTCCCGGTTCAGCCAGGCGGTGGAGCTGCTGGAGTCGCTGGGCGCCAAGGTCACCGAGGTGTCCTGCCCGCACTTCCGCTACGCGCTGCCCGCGTACTACCTGATCGCGCCGAGCGAATGCTCCTCGAACCTGGCCCGGTTCGACGCCATGCGCTACGGCCTGCGCGTCGGAGACGACGGCACCCACAGCGCCGAGGAGGTCATGTCGCTGACCCGCGAAGCCGGGTTCGGCGCCGAGGTGAAGCGGCGCATCATGCTCGGCACCTACGCCCTGTCCAGCGGGTACTACGACGCCTACTACGGCAAGGCGCAGCAGGTCCGCACGCTCATCACCCGTGACTTCGACGCGGCGTTCGGCCAGGTCGACGTGCTGGTCTCGCCGACCACGCCGACCACCGCCTTCCCGCTCGGTGAGCGGACCGACGACCCGATGGCGATGTACCTGGCGGACCTGTGCACGATCCCGTCCAACCTGGCCGGGAACGCGGCCATCTCGGTGCCGTGCGGCCTGGCCCCGGAGGACGGCCTGCCGGTCGGATTCCAGATCATGGCGCCCGTGCTGGCCGACGACCGCGCCTACCGGGTCGCGGCCGCGGCGGAGGCCGCGTTCACCGAGCGCTGGGGTCATCCGCTGCTGGCGGAGGCGAAGGGCCTGGTCGGAGCCGGGACCGCGGCCGAGACGAAGGGAGCGGGCCGATGACGGCCGAACCGCTGTCGCTCATCCCATTCTCCGACGCGCTGACGCGTTACGAGCCCACGATCGGGCTGGAGACGCACGTGGAGCTGGGCACCAGGACCAAGCTGTTCTGCGGCTGCCCGGCCCAGTTCGGCGGGGAGCCCAACACCCACGTCTGCCCGGTATGCCTCGGCCTGCCCGGCTCGCTGCCGGTGCCGTCCCGGGCCGCGATCGAGTACACGATCCGGATCGGGCTCGCGCTGAACTGCTCGATCGCCGAGTGGTGCCGGTTCGCGCGGAAGAACTACTTCTACCCGGACATGCCGAAGGACTACCAGATCTCCCAGTACGACGAGCCGCTGTGCACCGACGGCTGGCTGGACATCACGGTGGACGAGGGCGACGGGGAGCCGCACCACGTCCGGGTCGGCATCGAGCGGGTGCACCTGGAGGAGGACACCGGCAAATCGCTGCACGTGGGCGGGGCGACCGGCCGGATTCACGGGGCCGCCTACTCGCTCGTGGACTACAACCGCGCCGGGATTCCGCTGGTGGAGATCGTGACCAAGCCGATCACCGGCACCGAGGCGGCCGCGCCGGCGGTGGCGCGCACCTACGTCTCGGAGCTGCGGGAGGTTGTCCGCTCCCTGGGCGTGTCCGACGTGCGCATGGAGGAAGGCTCGCTGCGCTGCGACGTGAACACGTCGCTGGCGCCGCGCGGCTCGGCCGTGCTGGGGACGCGGACCGAGACCAAGAACGTTAACTCGCTGCGCTCGGTGGAACGGGCCGTCCGGTCGGAGATCGAGCGGCAGGCCGCCGTCCTGGACGCGGGTGGCACGGTGGCGCTGGAGACCCGGCACTTCCACGAGGACACCGGAATCACCACGCCCGGCCGCAGCAAGGAGGAGGCGGAGGACTACCGCTACTTCCCCGAGCCAGATCTGGTCCCGATCGCCCCGCCGCGCGAATGGGTGGAGCAGATCAGGCGGTCGCTGCCCGAACTGCCGTCGGTACGCCGGGAGCGCCTGCAGGCCGAGTGGGGCCTGTCGGACGCCGATGTCGCCGCGCTGCGCAACGCGGACGCGATCGATCTGGTCGCCGGGACCGTCGCGGCCGGCGCGTCCCCGGCGGACGCCCGCAAGTGGTGGCTGGGTGAGCTGTCGCGGCACGCTAACGAGACCGGCACCGAGCTGGCCGCCCTCGCGATCACCCCCGCCCAGGTTGCGCGCGTCGCGGAGCTGGTGACCTCGGGCGCGCTGAACGACCGGCTGGCCCGCCAGGTGATCGACGGCGTGCTGGCGGGCGAGGGCGGGCCGGACGATGTGGTCGCGGCGCGGGGCCTGGCCGTGGTCAGCGACGACAGCGCGCTGACGGCCGCCGTTGACGAGGCCATCGCCGGTAACCCGGATGTCGCGGGCAAGATCCGGGCCGGCAAGGTGGCGGCGGCCGGCGTCCTGGTCGGCGCGGTCATGAAGACCACCCGTGGCCAAGCCGACGCCGCCAAGGTCCGCGAGCTGATCCTGGAACGCCTCAGCTAGGCAGGGCTGAGCGGCGCCAGGCGGCTGGGCCGGGGAACATCGGCGCGCGCACCAGCCGGGTTCTGTCCGACCAGCCCGAACGGGGCGGGGCGGGGATTAGTCTGGCCTCCTCGGCGGCCGCGGCGGCGGTCGCGGTGTCCCGCCGCACGGCCAGCACGGCGAGGATCGCGGCGACTTCCTCGGTGCTGGCGTCGCCCCGGATCACATGCAGGGCTGGCCGGCCTCGGCCCGCCTGGTTTGATGGCACGGTGCCAGTCTAGGAGGGCTAGCTCCGGCGAGCCAGTACGGGCACCACGGGCGCGGCGCCCTGACCGGCCCAGCGAGCCCGGGCCTTCAGGCCCGGCGAGCGGCCGGTGCTGTCGGCGAGCACTGGACGCGGGCTACGGCGAGGCGCTCGTTATCGGCCTAAGGAACCGGGCCTCCGGCCCGGTGAGTGCCCGATGTGTCGGCGAGGTACCGCCGCGCGGGCGCGGAGCGCATCCGGGGGGTCCGGGGGGTCGCCCCCCGGGTCAGCATTGTCGGCGAGGTACCGCCGCGCGGGCGCGGAGCGCATCCGGGGGTCCGGGGGGTCGCCCCCCCCGGGTTACTCAGTCGCGGGAGCGGCCGACGACGATGCCGAACTCGCGGTGGACGCGGCTCCAGAACGCGTCCCTGAGCCACTCACGCGCCTCCTGGTAGGAGCGCAGCGACAGGCCGAGCTCCTTTTCCGCCTCCACGAGCAGCTCCTTGTCGATCACCGGCGGCAGGATCGGGCCGGGCAGCAGGTCGCGGATGTTGTCCGTGCCGCGGGTCAGGATCCACTTCTGGGCCACGTGCTCACCGGCCTCCTCGACCCGTGCGCGGTCGGGGCCGAGGCGGGCGGCGGCCGCGATCGTGGCGGCCTGGCCACCCGGCCCGCCCGGACCGGATGCCGCGGTCGCGGCGCCGTGACCGGTCGTGCCGGCCAGCGGAACGGCCGGCCCCGGCGGGTGCGGTGACCGCGCGGAGGGCCGGGGTACCCGCTCGCCGAAGAGCTGCGCGGGCGAGGGCACGATGCTGGCCGGCGGCTCGTCCGGCCGGGCGGTCTCCACGACGCTGGGCAACTGCCGCGTGAAGTAGGGCTTGACGAACGCGCTGTCCAGGATCTCCACCGTGTCGGACTCCCAGACCAGCCGTTCTGCCTGGTTGGTGCCGTAAGGAGGCTCGATGCCCCACAGGTGCACGCGTACCCCGTAGGCCTGCGCGGCCTCCACGGCGGGCACCATGTCCTCGTCGCCGGCCACGAGCACCGCGTCGGTGATCGCGTGGTGCCGGGCCAGGGCCTCCATGTCCGCGCGGATCTGCGCGTCCACGCCCTTCTGCTGGCCGCGGGCGTTCAGGTTCCCGAGCCGCAGTTTGATCTGCGGCAGCTGGGCGATCACCCGCTGATCGATGGTGGGTACCCGGTCCCGGGCGGCGTCGTACCAGTAGACCCGGAGCAGCTCGCCGCGGACGAGCTCGTCCGCGTGCTTGCTGATCGCGTCGATGAGCGGGACGGCGTCGACCCGGAAGTCGCGGCGTGAGCTCGTGCCCAGCAGCAGTTCGCCGGCGGCCGCGAAAATGTAGCCCACGTCGACCATGACGGCGTAGCGGGCCAGCAACGGCAGCGGGGCTGCGTATTCGCTCATCGTGTTGATGACTCTAGGCCAGGGTGGCGGGTGACGGTGCCGCGGCCACGCGACAAGACTCTGAAAAAGATCACCTGATCTGCGCGAATGCCGTAAAAAACGCCGCCGTCCTCCAGAAACGGCCCGCGCGCCGACGGTATTACTGTGCGTGAAGCAGCTGAACCTCGTAACCGGCCAGGTCGAAGCCCGGGTTCATGGATCCCCGCTTTGCGGGTAGGGCATAGGCGCCGGTGGGTGCCGGTAGAAACCGGGCCGCAGGTCTGGGTTGTCGTAGTAGCGATGGAACACGCCGCATGCGGAGCCTGCCAGGGGCGGAACGATCCAGCTCCAGTCCGCGGGGCACATCCGTCCCGCGCCCTCCTCTCGCTGCAAGTGGGTGAGGAACCGCTCAGACTCGGTGTGATGATCGGTGACCGTCACCCCAGCCTGGTCGAAGCTATGCAGGACCGCGGTGTTCAGCTCCACGAGCGCCCGGTCGCGCCACAGGCTGCGGTCCGTGGACATGTTGAGGCCCATGTGCCGCGCGATCGTGGGGCATTTGTCGTACCGGCTGGTGTCCCCGAGGTTCCTGGAACCGACTTCGGTTCCCATGTACCAGCCGTTGAACGGCGCGCACGGGTACCGGATGCCACCAGCGGTCAGGAACATATCGGAGATCACCGGAACGGCGTGCCAGCGCAATCCAAGGTCCGCAAACCACGGGTAGCCAGGATGGGTAAGCGGTACCTCGAGCACGGCGTCCGGTGGGATAGCGAAAATCTGCGGCCCTTCCCCGGCCGCCTGGATGATCAACGGCAGCAGGTCAAAGGGGCCACCGGGCCCGGCCCAGCCGAGTCGGTGAGCCAATTCCGTGATGCCGGTATTGAGTGGGTCACCGGTTACAGCGCCGTCGCGCCGCAGGTAGCCGGCGTACCGGATAAGCTGTGAGTTCCAGATTCGTGGGCCTGGCCGCCCGGGGGCGTCTGGTGCGAACACGGTAATCAGCGGCCGGATCCGCCCGCCGTTGGTGGTTTCCCGCAGATGGGTGGCGCATTCCGCCGCCATCCCAGCGGGGGAAGTCATGTCGCGCCGGTCACGGATCCGCAAGCTTTGCCAATAGAGACGGCCGATGCATCTGCTGGAGTTCCGCCACGCCACCCTGCAGGCGTACGCCAGTTCGGCCGGTGTGTGCCGGTACGTGCCCGTGATGCGGATGGCTTGCAGGACCTCGCTGAGACGCTGGTCGGACGGCCCTGCGGCGGGATGTTCCGCGTGAAACGCGCGGATGAACTGGGCTGCCTCAGCAGCATCTGCCGCCCCTGTTGCCACGGCGGGTGACTGAGCTCTCATCCTTCGAGCCTCCATTGCCGACTGCGGCGGGTTATTTCGCTGTCTGTTCGCACTGCCTTGCCCGGGTACGGTGAGCGCGTCGAGGTGGCTACGGCGGATCCGGGCCTGGTGTCTTGGTCTGCCGTCAGGCGGAGCGGGGACGTGTCCGGGCGCCGCAGCGGCTCACCGATGCCAGCCTCGACGGAACCCGGCCCTGGGCCAATCCCAGAGACCAAATACGGGCGCGCGCTACAGGTCCTTTCGCCCTTTCAACGTTGCTTGGGTGGTCGAGCGCAGTCCATATCAGCATCGCCAGAGTGGACGGGGCGACGATCGCTGTGATGCGGGCGGATGGCTCCCACGATGGACGGTGATTGGGGGCGAGGCCGGTGCCTCCTGCCAGGCATAGGAGCCGCGAATAGGATGGGTTCCGCCAATGTCAGGGACCGCGATCGTGCCTGGCAGCCGGGCCGGAAAAGCAGCCAGTCACCGGGCTTTGGGTGCTGCGTGAGTAATGTCCTGACCATGCTTTCCGGAGCTACGAAATATTTTCACATTCTTGTTTTCTGTCAGGATGCCTATGGGAAATGAGTCATCGAAATTACCCGTATGTTAAACACAATCAGCACTCAAAAGAAAAGTAAGAATGTTGTTACCCGGCAGATAGCCATTACATTACTTGTAAGTATTCAGAAATTTTGGTATGGGCCTGCAAGCCATGCCATCGCAGCAGCCCGCAAGGCCGACGGCCCGCCGGTGACCGTGCCGGTCGTCGAGTACACCACGCACACCACCGCGGCCAGCGGGCCGGGACGAGGAGACCTCGGTGTTTTGCCTGGTCACCGACCTGCTCGATGTGGGGGTAAACCCGGCGCTGGACCCAGCGTGCGCTTACCCGCGGCGATGGGGCTGCGAGACCGTGATCGGCCACCACAAGCCGGCATGGGCGAGGGCCGGCCGGTGCCGCGCAGCAAGGAGCCTGAGGGCATCGCCCAGGAGATTTGGGCGCTGTTCGCCGTCTACCGGGCCATCTGCCAGCTCATCGGCGCCGGGATCGATGCCCTGGGCATCCCGCCCGAGCGAATCAGCTTCCCGCACTCCCTAGCGGCCGCGACCGGCACGATCGCGGCTTTCCACTGACCGGCTGGACATGCACTGGCCACGTCCTTGCCGAATCCTCCAGCCGTCTTCTCCGTCCGCGACGGCCCGGACCGGGCGAGCCCTCGCAAGACCAAGAAGGCGGGTGGCTTCCCGCCCGCAAGCCGGGCGAACCCATCGCGACAACCGTCACCCGGCGCATCGAACTCCACCTGCTCGAACGCCTGCTACTTACCTGAGGCAAGCCTGCTACTTACCTGAGGCAAGCCTGTTGGGTTCCGAAGGGGAGATTCCGTCGGGTGGCAGCGCTGCGGAGTAGGGCAGATAGGTCGTTAGCCTGGAGCGCCGTGATTAGCGGGCGCCGGCCTGAAACGTTCGGAGGGGGGATGCGCTCGCCGGACTCCCTCGTACTTGGCTGGCAGGGCCGACTGCTCGGCCCGCCCCCATTCCTCCACGTTGTGCAGCAATGCTTCGAGATAAGCTCGCAAATGCGTACGGTAAACCTCGCTATATGTGCGCAGGTAGGCAAGCTCCGCGCGGGGATTCCCAGGGTCGTCGGCCATGGCCGTGTCGCTGATGTGTGCCGACGCGGCGATGCTGGCCTCGGCCTGCGCCTGCTCCAGCATCTGCGCGACCCTCGCCTTGGTCTCGTCAAGCATCTGATCGCGGCGCTGTTTGGCACCCGCGGCGAGCTGGCGGCAGTATTCGTGCGCCTCGCTCACGCAGTGGTCTGCGGTCTTTTGTGCCAGTGACATTATCTGGATCGCCCTGAGGCGGGCGTTCTCTGGGTGGTGGCCCGGGTCACCATTCCCGGCATCGCGGATCTGCTGGTGCAGTTGCTGCACCTGCTGGCCCAGCGACGCTCGCTCGACTAGCAGCCACGTGAGCTCCTGCTCGACCTGGGCGCAGAAGGCGCGGACATGCTCCTCGTCGTATCCGCGGCGGCCCAGCCTGGCGTGGGGAAAGATCATGGAATGAACCTGATCGGGAAGCAGGTGGCCGTGATAGGCGGAGTTGTCGCTCATGACGTGCTCCAACCGAAGTCTTCGACGTGGATTCGTTCTGCGGGGACGCGGGCCGAGGTGAGCTTGTCGACCGTCGCTTCGACCATCGCGGTGGGGCCAGCCACGTAAACCTCGTGGCGGTCCCACGATCCGCTTCTGGTCACGACGTCGGAGATGAGCCCTCTTTCGCCGGGGTAGTCAGGTTCATCGGATACGGCGGATACGACCGTAAGCCAGGGCTGCTGGGCGGCCATCTTTTCCAGGTCAGGCAGGTCGTACAGGCCCTCGGCGCGGCGGGCGCCGAAGAACAGGTGAACGCGGGGCGGGTCGGGCAGTTCTGCGACCTGCTCCGCGATGGCCTTGACGGGAGCCAGCCCGGTGCCGCCGGCCACCAGGAGAATATCCCGCTCAGGCAGCTTGTCCAGCGTGAACGTGCCGACGGCCTGCCCAAGCCGCAGCCGCGAGCCGACGCGCAGGCCGCGGACGAGCACGCTGCTCAGCGCCCCGCCGTCGGTCATTTGAACATGGAAGTCGATCGTGCTGTCCTCACGTGGCGCGTTGGCCATGGAGTAGAACCGCCAGATCCGTGGCACGTCCGCCGATTCGATCGCCACCGACTGGCCCGGCCCGTACGGCAGTCGCTGATGCGTCGTAACGCGGAACGCGGCGACGTCGAACGAGCGGAGCTCATGATTGATCACCGTTGCATCCCACCAGGCCGGATGGAGCGATTCGTCCGCCTGCGCTGCCTCGATCATGACCTTGGCCACCAAGCCGTATGCCTCCTGCCACTCGGCTTCCAGGCCAGGAGTCCAGTCCGGCCCACTGAAGTGAGCGAGCGCGGCGAGCAAGCTGTCGCCGACGGCGCTGTAATGCCCAGCGACCGCACCGAACTTCCGGTGGTCCCGGCCGAGGCCCTGGATGAACGGCACAACCTCGCTGAGGTTATCCACGTTGGAGACGATCTGCATAAGCGCCTGTACAAGGCGATCACGCTGCGCATTCATCGCCACGGGAAAGAAATCACGCGTCTCCGGATGTCGCAAAAACAAATCGGAATAGAAAAACAACGGCACCTCGTCGCCATGTACCGCGACCTTGGCGAAGCTGTCTTTAAGACGCTGAGCATCCATGCGATCACTTTCTGCCTGAGAGCCCGTTCGGAAACGCCGCGCGGCCCATGCCTCCCGGTGGGCTGCCCCCCTGATTCCCCGGCGGCCCACCGGCCGGCCCGCGCAACTGGGTGACCCATCAGGGCTTTCCGGCCGACCGACCTTAATTGCTCAAAGGTCGTTTCCTGCCACCGGCCACCGTGGGCAGCCGGCCCCAGCCCAAGCACCCGAGCCGCGCGCCGTCCAGCCACGGCTACTGTCCACTCACCAGACACCCTCGCCACAGTTCCCCTCCACCAACCTGTTTCCGAACAGGGCCTGAAACTGCCTGAAACTGGGAGAATCCCCCGCTAGTACAGAAATGCCTTATAAGCGGCACCGTACGGACGCTATCGTACCTGGCTCAAAGCCGTCGCTTTTGCCGGTCTCAGCGCAGTGTCAGCTTGATTACGAAACAGGTCACTACCCATGGTGAATTGTGGCTGAGACGCCCGGGCGGTGGCCAGGACACCGGACCGCAGTGAGGTTACCGGGCTTGAACCGGTGCAGGCCAGGGAGTGTGGCTTGGCAGGGGACGGAGGGCCGTGGCCTGGCCGGATGGCGTCCTTTTCGTCTGCGACGGCACGGTGATCACGTCCGTCATGGGGCGCTGTCATCAGTGAGAGAGGCACCATGGCTGCCGGGCGGCCAGCCCGGACAGCCCGCCGGCCTCTGCTGGTTAGCCGATGTCGGTTAGCCGAATGCCTCCACCAGATCGGCATTCACCCCGGCGCCGCCGCCTCCACCGCTGTTCCAGTTCGCCTCCGAGTCCCGGCCGTGATCCTTGCCTGCCTGCCCGCCACCCGTGCAGGCCGCCGCGGCGCGACGCGTCACATCCTGTCGGCCTCCGCTCGGCGTAGTGCCACGATCCTGCTCGCCAGGTGCGGATCTCTGCTATGGATGATGCGAAGTCACGCATGACGATAAAGTCGCGCTGAGATAGCAAATGAACGCTAATAGATGGGGAAACCATATCAAATAGTCGATGGCAATCATGTGTGGCAAAACAATAAGCCAAGCGTGCTCGAGATCGATAGCGATGTTCCGTATTGCATAAATGGGAGGCGCACGCCGGATGCCAAACTATATATAGACATCGTTCTGCCTTCTCGCGGCTGGGCCGCATAGAACTAAACCCCGAGCTGATGATCGCGACGCTGAAGTCAGGCATCATGCCGGCCTCCCGGACGGTCTCCGGGAGTTGGCGGGCCGATCAGGCCAGCCATGCGCCAAATGTACACGGACGTACCAGAGACAAGGCCCGCAGCGGTGAAGGTTTCCACCCCCTGCCGGGCAAACCAGGCCTTCGACGCCCGCCAGTGCGGATTGTGCCGTGCGGCGCGGCTGGCCTGCTTCGGGTCCAGGCCGACCCGGGCGTAGCAGTCCGGGTGCACCAGGCTGCCCGCCGCGCGCGCGGCCACCAGCGCCAGCGCGAAGCGGCTGTAGGCACGGCTGAGCGCGCCACGCTGGGCCCAGTCCCGGATCAGTTCCTCCCGCGCGTACCGCATGTGCCGGGCTTCCTCCGTGACGTGCAGCCGGGCCACCGCGCGGGTCAGCGGCTCGATCTCGTCGTCGGCCATCGTCTCGCGCTGCATCTGGTCCAGGAGTTCCTCGACGAACAGCGCGGCGCTGAACGTGAGCTGCCCGTTCGAGGTGGCCTTGAATATCCGGCCCAGGAACCGGCTGACCGGGTCGAGGCGGTAGTGCGGGGCGCCCATCCTGGTGATGAGGCGCGCGAACATCACCGAGTGACGGCACTCATCACCGATCTCGGTGTAGGAGTACTGGACGTGGCTGGTCGTCGGGTCCCGGTCGTAGGCGTGCCGGATCAGCATCTGCATGAGGATGGTCTCGAACCAGATGCCGACGCTGGCCGTGCTGGCCACCTCCTGCCGGCTGAGTTCCTTGCGCTGGGTCTCGCTGAGCTGATCCCACAGCGGGGTGCCGTACAGCGAGACCCGATGCGGCGGGATGGCGTAGCGGTCCCGATCGACCGGCGTCTCCCAGTCGATCTCGGTCAGCGGGTCATAGGACGCCTTCGCGGACGAGCGCAGCAGCCGCTGGGCGATGTCTTCCCGGTCGGTCGGGCGGAGCGGCCGTGTGGCCATGGTCGCGGGTCCTTTGCTTCTGCGTTGCTGGGGGCGGGCCGCCACGGCGCTCCCTTCCCGGCGCGCCCGGGACGTGATGTGAGCCGAAGCCGGTCGCGCGCGTAACAAAACGTTACAATGAACATTGTCTCAATGCAACGAGGAATTACCCGTCCGCGGCGGCCCGGGCGTGCCGCCGCCAAGCCCGCCGCGCCCGCGGTCCAGGCACCGCGCGCGGCTTCCTACGTAAGGTTGACTCCATGGGCGAGTACCGGATTGACGAGCTGGCGCGGCTGGCGGGGGCAACGGTCCGCAACATCCGCGTGTATCAGGATCGCGGCCTGCTCGCCCCGCCCCGTCGCGACGGCCGCGTTGGCATCTACACCGATGCCCACCTGGCGCGACTGCGGCTGATCGGCCAGTTGCTCAAGCGCGGGTACACCTTCGCCAACATCGGCGAGCTGCTGGCCGTCTGGGAGCGCGGCGGCGACATCGCCGAGATCCTGGACCTCGAATCCGCCGTCGGCGTGCCCTGGTCCGACGAGATGCCCGCCTACGTGACTGCGGCCCGGCTGGCCGAGATGTTCGGCGGTGAGGTCACCGCGGAGGACATCACGCAGGCGGTCGCGCTCGGCCTGATCGAGCCCGACGGCGCACGGTACCGGGTCCCCAGCCTGCGGCTGCTGAGCGCGGGGGCCGAGCTGGTGTCCGCGGGAATGCCGCTGCGAGCCGTCCTGGACATGGCCGGCCTGCTCCGCACGCACGTGGACGCGGCCGCGACCGAGCTGGCCGGCACGGTCACCCGGCACGTGCTGGCCGCTCACCTGCAGGACGGCATGCTCCAGGGGCAGGACATCGCGGAGGTGGCCGCGATCACCCGGCGGCTCCGGCCGCTGGCGCAGGCCGCCGTGGACGCGATCCTGGCCCAGTCGATGTCCCAGCGCGTCCCCGAGGCCCTCGGCGACCACTTCGCCCAGGTCCTCGACCACCTTGAGCGCGACAAGTCGGCCACCTCCGCCTGAGCCCACCACCGCAGCCGGGTTACGGCGAGGCGCTCGTTACCGGCCCAGCGAGCCGGGCCTTCAGGCCCCGGCGAGTGGCCGGTGTCTCGGCGAAGTACCACCGCGCGGGCGCGGAGCGCATTCGGGGGTCCGGGGGGTCGCCCCCCGGGTTAACGCCGCCCCCCGGACTACAACGGTATGTTCCCGTGCTTCTTCGGGGGCAGGGTCTGGCGCTTGGTGCGCAGGGCGCGCAGGGCCCTGGTTACTTCCGAGCGGGTTTCGGCGGGCCGGATGACGGCGTCGAGGTAGCCCCGTTCGGCGGCGACGTAGGGGTTCGCGAGGGTGTCCTCGTACTCGGTGACCCGCTGGGCCCGCAGGGTGTCCGGATCATCGGCAGTCGCCAGTTCGCGGCGGTAGAGGATGTTCACCGCGCCCTGCGCGCCCATCACGGCGATCTGTGCCGTCGGCCAGGCCAGGTTGACGTCGCCGCCCAGGTGCTTGGACCCCATGACGTCGTAGGCGCCGCCGTAGGCCTTCCGCGTGATGATGGTGACCTTGGGCACCGTGGCCTCGGCGTAGGCGTAGATGAGTTTGGCGCCGCGCCGGATGATCCCGTTCCATTCCTGGTCGGCGCCGGGCAGGAAGCCGGGCACGTCCACGAAGGTCAGAATCGGGATGCTGAACGCGTCGCAGGTGCGGACGAACCGGGCCGCCTTTTCCGCGGCGTTGATGTCCAGGCAGCCGGCGAAGTGCATCGGCTGGTTGGCCACCACCCCCACGGGCGAGCCGGCGATCCGGCCGAAGCCGCAGACCATGTTGGGCGCGAACCCGGCGTGGATCTCGAGGAAATAGCCGTCGTCCAGCACGCCCGTGATGACCGTGTGCATGTCGTAGGGCTGGTTCGACCCGTCCGGGATCAGCGTGTCGAGCGCCTCGTCCTCGGTGCTGACCTCGTCGGCCGGGAGCGGATCGTCCGCCTCGATGAGCGGGGGCTCGTCGAGGTTGTTGGACGGCAGGAAGGACAGCAGGTCGCGGGCGAACTCGATGCAGTCGTCCTCGTCTTTGGCCTGGTAGTGCGCGACACCCGACCGGACGGCGTGCGCGTGCGCCCCGCCGAGCTCCTCGAAGGTCACCTCCTCGCCGGTCACCGTCTTGATCACGTCCGGCCCGGTGATGAACATGTGGGACGTCCCGTTGACCATGAGCGTGAAGTCGGTGATCGCCGGCGAGTAGACCGCCCCGCCCGCGCACGGGCCCATGATCAGCGAGATCTGCGGGATGACGCCCGAGGCCATCACGTTCCGGTAGAAGATGTCCGCGAACAGGCCCAGCGCGACCACGCCCTCCTGGATGCGCGCCCCGCCGCCGTCGTTGAAGCCGACGACCGGGCAGCCCACCTTCAGCGCGTGATCCATCACCTTGACGATCTTGGTGCCGTAGACCTCGCCGAGCGAGCCGCCGAATACGGTGAAGTCCTGGCTGAACACGCAGACCGGCCGGCCGTCCACCGTGCCGTGCCCGGTGACCACGCCGTCGCCGTAGGGCCGGTTCTCGGCGATGCCGAAGTCGGTGGCCCGGTGCCGGGCGAACTCGTCGAACTCCACGAAGGAGCCCGGGTCCAGCAGCCGCTCGATCCGCTCCCGCGCGGTCAGTTTCCCCTTCGCGTGCTGCTTCTGTACGGCCTGTTCCGAGCCGGCGTGCACCGCTTCCTGGCGCCGCCGCCCCAGGTCGGCTATCTTCCCCGCGGTCGTGTGCAGATCCTGCTCGTTGCCGCTGGGTCCGGGATCCGGCTGTGCGGAAGCTTCACTGGTCATGAGGCCAAGGGTAGTCAGCGGGCGGCCCGGTGGTCAGGGGGCGTTTCGCTACGCTTGCGGCGTGGAGCGGGAATTGGCCAGCCGGGAGAGCGATAGCTATCAGATGCCGGAGCCCATGCGGCGGGACGTCCGGCTGCTCGGCAGCCTGCTCGGCGGGGTGCTCAGCGACGCCGGCGGTCAGGAGCTACTGGATGATGTGGAGCAGCTCCGGCACGCCGTGATCGAGTCCCGGCGGGCCGAAGCCGCAGGCCATCCGCCGCCGGAACCGGCGGCGGGTGGCCCGGCGGGTGGGATCGCCGCCCTCGTCGCGTCCTGGCCACTAGACCGCGCCGAGCAGGTCGCCAGCGCCTTCACGGTGTACTTTCACCTCGCCAACCTGGCCGAAGAACACCAGCGCATCCGGGCCTTGCGCGAGCGGGACGTGCCCGGCCACCCGCTGCCGGAGTCGCTGGAAGCCACCGTGCGGCAGATCCGCCGGGAGCAGGGCGGCGACGAACTCGCGGAACTGCTGGCCGGGCTGCGTGTGCACCCGGTGTTCACCGCCCACCCCACCGAGGCACGCCGCCGGGCCGTGGTCGCGTCGCTGCGCCGGATCTCGGTGCTGATGGACGCGCTGGACGACCCGCGCCTGGCCGCGACCGACCGCACGGAGACCCTCCGCGAGCTGCGCGAGCAGATCGATGTGCTGTGGCGAACGTCACAACTTCGGGTCAACGCCATGGACCCGATCGATGAGGTCCGCTCGGTGATGACCGCGTTCGACGAGACGCTGTTCCGCGTCGTTCCCGCGCTCTACCGCTCGATGGACCACGCGGTCGCGGGTGCGGACAGCGGCAGCGTTCCGACCGCTGTCCCCGCGTTCCTGCGGTTCGGCAGCTGGGTGGGAGCCGACCGGGACGGCAATCCCTTCGTGACCGCGCGCGTCACCCGGGAGGCCGCCACCATCCAGGCCGATCACGTGCTGCGGGCGCTTGAACGGGTCGCTGACCGGATCGGCCGGTCCCTGACCCTTCATGAGTCCGTGACGCCGCCGTCGCCCGGACTGCGGCGCGCGCTCGGCGTCGCGGCCGCCGCGCACCCCGAACTGATCACGGAGATCTCCGCCCGTTCCCCCCAGGAGCCGTACCGCACCTACCTGCTCTACGCCGCGGCGCGGCTGAAGGCGACCCGGATCCGGCACGCCGATCTCGCCTATCCAGGGCCGGCGAAGTTTGTGGCGGACCTGCGCCTCGTCCAGGACTCACTGGCGGCCGCCGGTGCCCGCCAGCAGGCGTACGGCGAGCTGCAGCACCTCATCTGGCAGGCCGAGACGTTCGGCTTCCACCTCGCCGAGCTGGAGATCCGCCAGCACAGTGCCGTGCACGCGCGGGTGCTCGCCGAGCTGCGGGACGCCCCGGCCGATGAGCCCCTGTCGGCGGAGACCGAGGAAGTGCTCGCCACCTTGCGGGTGGCCGCGTGGATCCAGCGGCGGTTCGGCGTCGAGGCGTGCCGGCGGTATGTGGTCAGCTTCACCCGGTCGGCCGCGGACATCGCCACCGTGTATGAGCTGGCCGAGCTGGCCATGCCGGGCGGGGGCGCCCCGGTCCTGGACGTGGTGCCGCTGTTCGAGAGCGGGGAGGACCTGGCCAACGCGCCCCGGGTGCTGACCGAAATGCTGGCGCTGCCCCCGGTGGCCGCGCGGCTGGCGGCGACCGGGCGGGAGCTGGAGGCGATGCTCGGCTACTCCGACTCGGCCAAGGAGCTGGGGCCCGCCAGCGCGACGCTGCGGCTGTTCGACGCGCAGGCCGAGCTGGCCGCCTGGGCCGACGCCAACGACGTGCAGTTGACCCTCTTCCACGGACGCGGCGGCGCGCTCGGCCGTGGCGGCGGTCCCACCGGGCGCGCGGTCCTCGCTCAGGCCCCCGGCTCGGTCGCGGACCGGTTCAAGGTGACCGAGCAGGGCGAGGTGATCTTCGCCCGCTACGGCCGCGCGGTCATCGCGAGGCGGCACCTGGAGCAGGTGACGTCGGCCGTGCTGCTGGCGTCGTCGTCGGCCCGCACCGGGAGCACCGGCGGGGCGTCGCTGCGGTTCCGCACCGTCGCGGACGAGATCGATGACGCGGCGCGGCGCGCCTTCCGTGCCCTGGTGGAAAGCGACGGGTTCGCGGACTGGTTCGCCCGCATCAGCCCGCTGGAGGAGATCGGCGGCCTGCGGATTGGTTCCCGGCCGGCCCGGCGCGGGCTGTCCCGGTCCGCCGCCAGCCTGGACGATCTGCGCGCCATCCCGTGGGTGTTCGCCTGGTCCCAGACGCGGATCAACCTGCCCGGCTGGTTCGGTCTCGGCAGCGGCCTGGCCGCCGTCATCAAGTCGGGCGCGGATGGTAACGGGACGGGGCTGGCCGGCGTGCCGGCCGGCCCGGGGCTGGCCGAGCTACAGCGGGCGTATGCGGACTGGCCGCTGTTCAACGTAATCATCGACAACGCGGAGATGAGCCTGGCCAAGACCGACCGCCGGATCGCCCAGCGGTATCTCGCGCTGGGCGGCCGCGACGACCTGGCCGGGCGGGTCCTGGCCGAGTACGACCTGACCATGCGGCTGGTGCTGGCCGTCACCGGGCATGACCGGCTGCTGGCCGACCGGCCGGTGCTGTCCCGTGCCGTGGCGCTCCGGGACCCGTACGTGGACGCCCTGTCGCATCTGCAACTGCGGGCCCTGGCGGCGCTGCGCGGCCCGGCCGCGGACGACCCCGCCCAACGGGAGCGGCTGGAGCGCCTCCTGCTGCTTACCGTGAACGGTGTCGCCGCCGGGCTGCAGAACACCGGCTGAGCCGGCCTGCCCGGTGCGACGGGGCCTACACGGTAAGGACGTCCCGCTTTCGGCCCGGCTGACCGCTGTCCGGGCTGCGCGGGCGGGGGATGCCGCCGTCGCCGGCCCGCAGCCAGGCGGCCACCCGGGTCTCCTTCACCGTGATGTAAATCTGCCGGTAATCGGCCGGGCGGCCTTCCGGGGCGTGCCGTACCACCTCGTTGTAGATCCACTCGGAGGCGATGAGTGTGTACGTTCCGGGTGAGCAGGCGAGCGCCTCCTTCAGCGCAGGCGCCTGTACCAGCCGGAAGGTCAGGTTGATGGCACAGCCGGTCACCCCATGGCGGTCGTAGACAACCTCGCCGGCGTGCACCGCGATGCGCAGCCGTACCCGGGCTCCCGTCCCGCAGGCCGCGTTGTGACGGTTCAGCGCGGTCGCCAGGCGCGCAGGCCATTTGGTGACCAGCAAGATCTTCGGGACGTGCGGCGGGACCAGGATCAGCGCGCCATCGCCACAGTCCTCGTGGTCACATGCGGCCCAGTCGATACCCGCCTTGGTAAAGGACCACGCGAGTGCCTTGTACAGGCCCTCGCGAACCGCCAGCTGATCGGTGTTCGTCCGGCTAGGATTGCTGAATCCCTCGACGTCGACGACGACGATGGTCCGGTGGACCGCGAGCTGGTGTGATGGCACGATGGGCCTCCCTCGGGGCCCTCGCGCGCACCTGCCTTCCTGCCGGAAGACCCCTCGTGGTGCACCCGCTGGCCAGGTCCCAGTTTCCGAGCTGACCGATGACGCGTGCATCATCATGCTCCTTTGCGCGTGCAGATGCAAGGACCAATGCACGTGCACTGGGCCGATATTGACCAAAAACCCGGATGCACCTGCCGAATCTCCGGCCCGCTGCCTCACGGGCCCCTGTGCCAAGACTTATGGGCAGACTTTTCGGGCGGCAGTATGTGCCAAAAACTCTGCCGGTAAGGAGGGATGGGCGAGGGCGTGGCTCAGTCTGACAGCGTCGGGACGCGCCCGGCGGTCGCCTGGCGGATGATGTGCCGGCGGAACAGGTCGGCAGCCGGCAGCAGCCGTCGTTCCGCGGACCAGGTCAGGGTGATCTCGCGTACGGCGCCAGGGTCCGGGATCTCGCGGTAGAGCACCGGCCCGCTGGCCGCTTCTGGTGAGCCCGCGCGAGGCGCCGGGACGATGGCCACCCCCAGCCCGGCCGCGATGAAGCCGCGAACGGTCGACAGGTCGTCGCCCTCAAACACCACGTCCGGCCGGAATCCGGCTTGTTCGCAGAGGCTGTCGGTCAGCCGCCGCAGCGCCGACGTCGGCCGCAGGCTGACGAACGGTTCGCCGGGCACGTCCGCAAGCCGGATATGCGGCCGCTCGGCGAGCCGGTGATCGCGCGGGAGCGCCAGCCGCAGCGGCTCGAGAGCGAGCCGCCGTACGCGCAGGGCTGGGTCGTGCGGGCGGCGTGTCCCGATCTCAAGGTCAGCCTGGCCCCCGGCCAGCGGGGGCGAATGGAGTTCGTCACGGACCTGGGTGAGCTGGAAACGGACGTCCGGATGCGCGGCCCGGAAGCTGCGCACCAGGTCAGGCACGAGCCAGGTCCCCAGTGAGTGCTGGAAGGCGAGGGCCACTAGGCCGGTGTCGGGGTCGATCAGCTGGCTGACGGCGGCGATCCCGTCGTCGAGGTGATGCAGCACGGCATCGACGTGCCGCTTGAAGACGGCGCCCGCGTGTGTCATACGCAGGATGCGGCCGGACCGCTGCAGCAGCGGGGTGCCGATCTCCGCCTCCAGCCGGGCCAGCGCGCGCGACACCCCGGACTGCGTAACCGCCTCGAGCTCGCTGACCTCGGTCACGGTCGTACCGTCGGCGACCTGCTGGAACCAGCGCAGGGAATCGGTGTCCACAGTCATGACGCTAGCTCATGACTTAGATCGCTTTTAGTCATTGGACGCATGGATCGTTCCCGGTGAGACTAGAGGTGGCCCAATTAGATCTAGTAGAGAGCAAATTATGCAGAGCACCACGCGCACGCTCGGCCGGCGTTTGACGGCGATCCGGGATGACATCCGGGGCAGCCGTGACGCGCGGGCCGCGCGCAAGTCCCTGGCGGGCGAGCTGGCAACCTACACGTCCGCCAGTGACCTCAACGACCTCGACGCGATCCTGGACCGCTACAGCGACGAGGAGACCGCCGACATCCGCCGCATCCTGGCCAGCCGCCGCGTCGACTGACCCGGTCCCTGGAGCACAAGTCGCCTGATCCGGCCCCTGGGGCACAATCGGTGCGATGAACGAGGCTGCCGGGGGCTTTCCCGTCACCGTGACGTTGGCTGGCTCGGGTGACGCCTTCGGCGTCGCGTGTCCCGGCGCCCCGATTACTCACCGCCGGGCCGCCCGGGGCGGCCGCAGTAGGCTGCTCGGGTGGCTGACACGCAATGGCGCACGCACCGGCTCGAACTGGACGATCAGACGCTGCGCGAGTGGGACGCCGTGGTGCTCGCGGCCGGGGCCGGCGGCCCGGACGAACCCGGCGGGATCGTGCTGGACCGCTCGGCGTTCTACCCGGGGGGCGGCGGGCAGCCGCCGGACCACGGCGTCCTGCTGTGGGGTGGCGTGCAGACCCGGATCGAGGGCGTGCGCAAGGGGGACGACCTGTACCTGATTCCCGCCGAGGGGGATCCGGTCCCGCCGCCCGGCACCACGGTCCGGGGCGCGCTGGAAGACGAGCGCCGGACGGCGCTGATGCGTACCCATTCCGGGCTGCACGTCCTGTGCGGCGTCGTGTTCCGCGACTTCGGTGCCCTGGTCACGGGCGGGAACATGAGCCCGATGACCGCGCGGATGGATTTCAACCTGCCCACGGTCCCCGAGGGATTCCGGCAGGCCGTCGAGGACGCCTGCAACGCCGAGCTCGCCGTGGACCGGCGTATCGACGTACGCGTGCTGCCGCGCGAGCAGGCGTTTGCCCTTCCGGACATCATCCGTACCGCCACCAACCTGGTGCCACCCGAGGTCGAGAACGTCCGGATCATCGACATTGTCGGGCTGGACCAGCAGGCCGACGGCGGCACGCACGTCGCCTCCACCCGGCAGGTTGGCCGGATCCAGGTCGTCAAGGTCGAGAACAAGGGCAAGGGGTTCCGCCGGCTCCGCATCCAGATTTCCGGCTGAGTGTTTGTGGCCAAAACGTGACCGGGGCTGGCGGGGAAACATACAGTGCATAAGGGCTGATAGCGGCAGCCGTATCCGCGGTTTATCGATCAATGGCGGGGGAACGTGAGCCCCCGTGCGAAGGATGGGTAATCCGGCCAACGATGGAAGAGGGGGCACCCATGCCTGACTTCAGTGAGTTCGCCGACGAGGCCAAGAAGCTCGCCAGCGAGCACCCCGAGCAAGCAGACCAGGCCTTTGACAAGGCGGCGGATTTCGCCAACCAGCAGACCGGCAACCGCTTCGACAGCGAGGTGCAGCGGGGCGAGCAGGCCGGCGAGAACTACATGGGTATTCAGGACCAGGACCAGCGGGGACAGCAGCAGAGCCAGGGCCAGGGCGGTTACGACCAGGGCCAGGGCGGCCAGGGCGGCTACGACCAGAACCAGGGCCAGGGCGGTTACGACCAGGGCCAGGGCGGCGGCCAAGGTGGCTACGACCAGAACCAGGACCAGGGTGGCTCCGACCAGAACCAGGGCCAGGGCGGCGGCCAGTACTAGGCACGTCCCGGTTCCGCACAACCGGTAGCGCGAGAGAAAGGGTCCCGCACCCGTGGGGCCCTTTCTGCTGCACGGACAATGGTCATCGAGATGACTGACACCGATCATCCAGAGCGGCCGCCGCTCGACGGCGTGGCCCTGACGAAGCAGGTCGTGCGCCCGGACGGGCTGTGGCGTGAGGTTCTGGTCGTGGAACGGACCGGCTCCACCAACACCGATTGCGCCGCCCGCGCCCGGGCGGGCGCACCGGAGGGCCTCGTCCTGGCGGCCGAAGAGCAGACCGCGGGCCGTGGCCGGCTGGGCCGGACCTGGCTGAGCCCGCCGCGGGCCGCGCTGACGTTTTCTGTGCTGCTCCGCCCGGTGGGCGTGCCACCGGTCCGGCGTGGCTGGCTGCCACTGCTCGCCGGCGTAGCCGCAGCCACCGCCGTGCGGCAGGTCTCCGGTCTGGACGTCCGGTTGAAGTGGCCGAATGATCTGCTCCTGGGGCCGCGCAAGCTGGCCGGGATCCTGGCCGAGCAGTCCGGTGGCGCGGTCATCGCCGGCATCGGCCTGAACGTGTCAGCCACCCGGGGTGAACTGCCCGCGACCGGCGCTGCCGCGTTGCCGGCCACCTCTCTGCTGCTGGAGGGGTCGGCTAGCCTGGACCGGGAACGGCTGCTTGGCGAGATCCTGTCCGAGATCGAGCGCTGGTACCAGGCCTGGCGTGACACGCAGATCCCCGGTGATCCGCAGGCCAGCGGGCTCCGGGCCGCGTACCTGGGCCTCTGCTCGACTCTAGGGCGTGACGTGCGGGCCGACCTCCCGGCCGGAACCGTCATCCGCGGTACGGCCGCCGGCATCGACACCGAGGGGCGGCTGATCGTCCGTACCCCGGATGGTGAGGTCGCCGTCAGCGCCGGTGACGTCCGGCACCTCCGGTGACGATCTGGGTCACGATGGCCTGATCTGGGCCTCCTGTCCCAGCGCCGTCATGCCACCATGAGCGCATGGTCGTTGACCCGTCGTCGTCGGGGCAGGAGCGCAGCGTCCTGCTCCTGCACCCGCACTGGAAGGTGCTGCTGGGGCCGGTGATCTTCGGGGTCCTGGTCGTCGTGGCCGCGATCATGGTCATCGTCGTCATCCCGGCGGGCTCGGCGGCCGGGATGGCGCGCCTGGTGACCGTGGCCCTCGCTGCCGTGCTGCTGCTCATCGGGGTCGTCCGCCCGGTGCTGCGCTGGAAGACGACGACCTATGAACTCACGACGGCACGCCTCCGGCTACGGGAAGGCATCGTGAGCCGCACCGGGCGGGACATCCCGCTGGCCCGGATCAGTGACGTGTCGTTCTCGCGGAGCCTGCTGGACCGGCTGCTCGGCGCCGGGCGCCTTCTGGTCGAGTCGCCAGGTGAGCACGGGCAGATCGTGCTGAGCGACATCCCGGCCGTCGAACGGGTGCAGGCCATCTTGTTCGGGCTGGTCGAGGAGGAGCAGCGCCGTCTCGCGGGTGAGGATCGCTGATCCTGCCCGCGCGGCGTCTCGCAGCACCGTCCCCACGTCACCCGCCGCCGCAACCGACCGTGGCGCGAGCAAACGGCACGACGGCGCACGCTCTACGATCAAAGTATGACCAGCGTTTTGCTCGCTGAGGACGATGAGTCCATCTCCGAGCCCTTGTCCCGCGCGCTCCGGCGCGAGGGATACCACGTCGACGTGACCGCTGATGGCCCCAGCACGCTCGAGCGCGCGCTCGGCGACGGCATTGACCTGATCGTGCTCGACATCGGGCTGCCCGTGCTTGACGGCCTCGAAGTCTGCCGACGGGTCCGGGCCGAGGGGCACGGCGTTCCCGTGCTGATCCTCACCGCCCGGGCGGATGAGGTGGATACGGTGGTCGGCCTGGATGCTGGCGCAGACGACTACGTGACCAAGCCGTTCCGGCTGGCCGAGCTGCTGGCCCGGGTCCGGGCGCTGCTGCGCCGGGGCACGGCGGACAACGCCACGGTGATGGGCGTGCGCATCGATCCGGAGGCGCGGAGGGCCTGGCACGGCGACAGCGAGCTGGAGTTGACCACCAAGGAGTTCGATCTGCTCTGGATCCTGTTCCGGGATGCCGGGAAGGTGGTAACCCGGGAGCAGATCATGCGCGAGGTCTGGGACGCGAAATGGTGGACGTCGACGAAAACGCTCGACATGCACATTTCCTGGCTCCGCCGGAAGCTGGGCGATGACGCGCACAGCCCCCGGTACATTACGACCGTGCGCGGAGTCGGATTCCGGTTTGAGCGCGGCGACTGAGCCTCCGCGCGTAGCGGCTGAACCGCAACGCGTCGCCCCTGAGCCCTTCCGCGTGGCCCCTGGGGCTTTCCGTGCGGCGGCCGCGCTGCACGCTGGGCACGGCGGCTGAGCCATGCGGCGCCGGCTCCTGCTGACTATGCTCCCGGCCACGGTGGCGGCCGTGCTGGTGGTCGGCGTGCCCAGCGCGGTCGTGGCGCGCGGCGGTCTGCGGGTCCTCATCCTCAGCCTGAGCGCCGCGGCGATCGTGGCCGCCGTGGTCGCGGCGTTCCTGCAGTCCCGCGCGCTGGCCCGCCCCATCGCGGAGCTGGCGGAGGCGGCGGACCGGCTCCGGTCCGGCGACCCGCGCCCAGTCGGCCGCCGCTACGGCATCGTCGAGCTGGATCAGGTGGCGGACGGCCTGGACAGCTCCGGCCGCAGGGTCACCAGCCTCCTGGCGGCTGAACGGGAACTCGCCATCGACGCGTCCCATCAGCTGCGTACTCCGCTGACCGCGCTGTCGATGCGGCTGGAAGAGGTGATCGCCGCCGCCGACGATCCGGACGCGGTCCGGGAGGAAGGCGGCGCGGCGCTCGCCCAGGCCGAACGGCTCGCCGACGTGGTCAGCCAGCTGCTGGATCCGGCCCGGCGCTCGGCGGCCGGGACCGCCTCGCTGACGGGGATCGACGCGATCATCGATCAGCAGGTGGTCGAGTGGGAGCCTGCGTTCCGCCGGTCCGGCCGCAAGCTCGTGGTGACCGGGGAGCGGGGCCTGCGGGCGCACGTCACGCCCGGCGGCCTGGCGCAGGTACTGGCCACCCTGGTCGACAACGCCCTGATGCACGGCGCCGGGACGGTGGAGATCCGCACCTCGCAGAACACCAAGTCCGCGGTGATCGAGGTGGAGGACCAGGGCAAGGGCGTCCCGCCCGAGCTCGTCGCCCGGATCTTCGAACGCAGCGTGAGCGGCCGCCCCGAAGGTACCGGGCTGGGCTTGTCGCTGGCCCGGACGATGGCGGCGGCGGACGGTGGCCGCGTCGTGCTGGTCCGGCAGCGGCCCCCGGTTTTCGCCGTGTTCCTGCCACGCCGGCCGCCCGCGTCCCGGGGGCAGCCCGTCCGCAGCGGCCCGGCGTGATTAGCCCGGGGGGCGACCCCCCGGAACCCCCGCATGCGCTCCGCGCCCGCGCGGTGGTACTTCGCCGACACATCGGCCGCTCACCGGGCGCAAGGCCCGGTTCGCTGAGCCGATAACGAACGCCTCGCCGTACCGGTGGCCGGGGTCAGGTCGGGACCGCGGCGGGGCGCCGGCGCTCGATCAGGCGCCAGACTAGGTAGACGACCGCGGTGATGACGAAGCCGGCCTCGAACGTCAGGTCGCCGACGGACGGGACGTGCGTGGGCACCACGCCGACGTAGTCGGTCTGGTTGGAGAACAGCCAGATGGACAGGCCCATGCCGGCCAGCATGGCGACCGGGCCGGCCCAGTTCTCGTGCTTTGTGCTGAACAGCAGCGGCTCGATGGTGGCGGGCCCCTGCCCCCGCCGCAGCACCTGGTCGCAGAAGAACACCGCCAGCCACGGCGCGATCCAGTAGGCGATGATCAGCAGGAAGTCCTCGTACTTGGCGCCGGCATTGTGCAGGCCGGTGAGCGCGACGATGAAGCCGATCGCGCCGAACACGAGGGCCACGATCGCGCGCCGCAGCGCTAGCGGCAGCCTGATGCCGAGCGCGGTGAACGACAGCGCGCCGGAGTAGATGTTGAGCACGTTCGCGGACACCGCGCCCAGCGCGATCGCCAGCAGCGTCAGGTCGGCCAGCGGGGTGGCCATCAGGCCGGTGAAGGCGCCGGTCGGGTTGCTGCCGAGCGCCGCGCCCGGGCTGACCGCGGTCGCGGCGGCCGCGCCGACGATCTCCAGCAGCCCGCAGGACAGGAACAGGCCAAGCCCGGCCCACAGCGCGATGGCGCGCTTGTTCGACGACGGCGGCAGGTAGCGGGTGTAGTCGGAGGCGTAGGGATTCCAGCCGACCGCGTATCCGAATGACGCGCCCACCGTGAGCAGGAAGCCGCCGATGCTGCCGCCGTGGCTGACCGGGCCGGGGTGCGCCTTGGACAGGATGACCCCGGCGGCGATGAGGAAGATGATCGTCAGGATCGGGAACGCGTAGCGCTCGAACACGTGCACCAGGTTGTGGCCGAAGAACGCGACCACGACCTGCAGCACGACGATGATGACCAGGCATGCGGCCTTCGGCAGGTGCGTGAGCGCGTTAAGGGCGAACGCGCCGCTCACGCTGTTCACCGCGAACCAGCCCACCCCGGCGGTGACCGCGTTCAGCCCGGCGGGCAGCACGTTGCCCCGGTACCCGAAGCCGAGGCGGCTCAGCACCATCTGCGGGACCCCGTAGACCGGGCCCTGCTGGGACAGCAGCCCCTGGGTGGCGGAGCCGATTACGGTCCCGACGATGATCCCGAGCGCGGCCTGCCAGAAATTCAGGCCGAACGCGGCCACCGCGAGCACGCCGACGAAGATCGTCGCGAACTCCATGTTCGGCGAGCTCCACGTCCAGAACAGCTGCAGCGGCTTGCCGTGCCGTTCGTGCAGCGGGATGAACTCGGCACCGCCGGGCTCGATGGCGACGACCCGCTCACCGTAGGTTCCCTCGCGAGCGATCGCGCCGGGCGGCACGTCCTCGTCGGTCAGGACAGCAGCATCATGGTCGGGCATGGCCATGTGGTCCTCCGCCTCGCCTGCTGGTAATCGCGCTGATCATAGGCCGATGACAGTGGGAGAAATGTATCTCCGAGGTTAAATCTGCCCAGGTGGGCCCGAAGTACCGCACCATGTGCGGGCACACCCGCGCTGCTCGTAAGCTACGGGCCGTGAGTGAACAGCTCGACGCGCGCCCCGCCCCGTCGCCGGCCCGGCCGCCGGCTGTCGCCGCGGTTCCGTCGGTCGGGATCGTCGGTGCCGGGCAGCTGGCCCGCATGACCTGCCCGGCCGCCGCCGGGCTGGGCATCGGGCTGCGGGTGCTGGCCGCCGCGCCCGGCGAGAGCGCCGCGCAGGTCTGGCCCGACATCAGGCTCGGCGACTACCGGTCACTGGATGATCTCCGTGATTTCGCGGCGGCCTGTGATGTGCTGACCTTTGACCATGAGCACGTACCCGGTCCGCACCTGGCCGCGCTGGAGCAGGCCGGCTTCGTGATCCGCCCCGGGCAGGCCGCGCTGCGGTACACGCAGGACAAGCTGGCCATGCGGGAGCAGCTGACCGCGCTCGGCATCCGCTGCCCGCGGTACGCGCCGGTCAGCGACCTGTCCGGCATCGAGCGGTTCGCCGAGGCGTCCGGCTGGCCGGTGGTCCTGAAGGCGGTCAGCGGCGGTTACGACGGCAAGGGCGTCTGGGTCTGTGCCTCGCGCGGCGAGGCGGCCGAAGTCGCCGGGCTGGGGCTCCAGTTGCTGGCCGAGGAATACGTCGCCTTCGACCGTGAGCTGGCCGCTCTCGTCGCACGGTCGCCGCACCGGCAGGGGGCGGCCTACCCCGTCGTGCAGACGGTCCAGCAGGAGGGGATCTGCCGCGAGGTGCTCGCGCCCGCGCCCGGCCTCGCCCCGGACCGCGCGGAGGAGGCACAGTCGCTCGCCCTGCGGATCGCCTCCGAGCTGGGCGTGACGGGCCTGCTCGCGGTGGAGCTGTTCGACACCCCGCGCGGCCTGCTGGTCAACGAGCTCGCCATGCGGCCGCACAACTGCGGGCACTGGACGATCGAGGGCGCGACGACCTCCCAGTTCGAGCAGCACCTGCGCGCCGTGCTCGATCTGCCGCTGGGGGCGCCCAGCATGCTGGCGCCGCACGCCGTGATGGCGAACGTGCTTGGCGGAACCGACCCCGGCGTCTACGACCGCTATATCCACGTGATGGCCGCTGACCCCGGGGTCAAGGTGCACCTGTACGGCAAGGCCGTCCGGCCCGGCCGCAAGATCGGCCACGTGACCGTGCTCGGCGACGACGTCGCCGGGCTACGGGACCGGGCCCGCCGCGCCGCCAGCTTCCTGCGCTGGGGAACCGAGGATGGCGAATGACGCTGGCCGCGCGTGATGGCGCCGCGGCCGGGATGGAGACGATGGGGTCATGACTGGCCAGCCGCTGGTGGGCGTCGTCATGGGCAGCGATTCGGACTGGCCGGTGATGCGCGCGGCCGCGGACGCCCTGGACGAGTTCGGTGTCGTCTACGAGGCCGATGTGGTCTCCGCGCACCGGATGCCGCGCGAGATGGTCGAGTACGGGTCGACCGCCGCCGGACGAGGGCTCCGGGTCATCGTCGCGGGCGCCGGCGGGGCGGCGCACCTGCCCGGCATGCTCGCGTCGGTCACCCCGCTGCCGGTGATCGGCGTGCCGGTGCCGCTGGCTCACCTTGATGGGCTGGATTCGCTGCTGTCGATCGTGCAGATGCCCGCCGGCATCCCGGTGGCGACGGTCGCGGTCGGCGGTGCCCGGAACGCGGGGCTGCTCGCCATCCGCATCCTCGCGACCGCCGACGACGACCTGCGCCACCGGATGACCCGATTCCAGGACCAGCTCGCCGTCACGGCTCGCGCCAAGGGCGAGGCCCTGCGCGCCCAGCGCGGCGCCGATTCCCCCTGACCCCGCATTCCCATCCCCAGCGCTTCCCGGCCCTGCACTCCTGACCCATCCTCCCCGAACGCCGTTCGATGATCGTTTTGGGCGGGCGGGGCGGCGGAGGCGGGGGTAAGGGGCGGCCCAGGGCCCGGTAGTGCCAGCCGGCGGCGCGCCAGCGGGCGGCGTCGAGCGCATTCCGGCCGTCCACGATGTTGCGCTGGGCCACCGCCTCGCCGAATTTTTCCGGGTCGGCGTCGCGGAACTCCTGCCACTCGGTCAGCAGCAGGGTCACGTCGGCACCGGTGATGGCTTCGGTCCCGGAGCTGGCGCAGGTCAGCTCCGGGTGGGCCCGGCGCGCGTGGCTCATCGCCGCCGGATCGTAGACGCTCACCGATGCGCCCAGTCCGTGAATGGTGGCGGCGACGTCGAGCGCGGGGGAGTCCCTGATGTCGTCGGAGTCGGGCTTGAAGGCGACGCCAAGCACGCCAACGGTGCGGCCCTCGAACGATCCCCCGGCCAGCTCGCGCGCGAGATCGACCATCCGGGCCCGGCGCCGCATGTTGATGCCGTCCACCTCGCGCAGGAACGACACGGCCGGCTCGACCCCGAGCTCCTCGGCCCGGGCCATGAACGCGCGGATGTCCTTGGGCAGGCAGCCGCCACCGAAGCCGAGCCCCGGGCGCAGCGCCGCGCGGCCGATTCTTGGGTCGTGGCCGAGCGCCTCGGACAGCGTCATGACGTCAGCGTGCGCGGCCTCGCACACCTCCGCCATGGCGTTGATGAAGGAGATCTTCGTGGCCAGGAAGGCGTTCGCGGCCACCTTGACCAGCTCCGCGGTGGCCAGGTCGGTGGCCAGGAACGGCGCGCCGGCCGCGATCGGGTCCGCGTACACCTCCCGCAGGACGGCTTCGCCGTGGCCGGACCGTACCCCCGCGACGATCCGGTCGGGCCGCAGCGTGTCCTGAACGGCGTGCCCTTCGCGCAGGAACTCCGGATTCCACGCGAGCTCACACGCGTCCCCGGCCGGCGCCAGGGCCGCCAGCCGCGCGGCCAGCATCGCCGCCGTTCCGACCGGGACCGTCGATTTGCCGGCCACCAGGCAGGGCCGGGCCAGCAGCGGCCCGAGGGCGTCGATGCACGCGGTCAGCTGGGACAGGTCCGCTCCGTGGCCCCCCTCCCGCTGCGGGGTGCCGACGCAGACGAAGTGCACGTCACCGAAGGCCGCGGCCGCTGCGTACGACGTGCTGAACGACAGCCGCCCGGACGCCAGGCCCGATTGCAGCAGCGGCTCCAGCCCGGGCTCGTAGAACGGCAGCTCGCCCCGGGTCAGGGCCTCGATCCGGGCCGGGCTGACGTCTACGCCGAGCACCTCGAAGCCCAGGTCGGCTAGGCACGCGGCGTGCGCCGTCCCCAGGTACCCGGTACCGAGCACGGTGATGCGGTGCCTGGTGGCACTGTGTGGGGAGGCCATCCCTTCCTTCCCTGACCGGCTCATACGAGCGGCAAGCCCGGTACCGTACCGTTACTGCCCGCGGGTCTGGGCAGCTCAAGCAACGGTACCCGGCCGCGTTCGGTGCGCGGCGAAGGAATGGGATGGTCCCCGGTGCCCGCAGGACGCCGGCCGGGAAACGCCTGGGACAGCCGGTCAGCCCGGCTGTCCCAGACGCCCCCTCAGCCGAGCCGGTCCTCCAGCTCCCTGTGCAGTTCCGACAGCCGCTCGGGCAGGTGGCGGTGGAAGGTCTGGAAGTGCTCGGGGATGTGCTCCGCCTCCAGCTTCCAGGCCTCGGTGTCCACCGAGAGCAGCAGGGCCAGGTCGGTCCAGGAGATGTCCAGGCCCTCAAGGTCCAGCGACCCCGGTGCCGGGAGATAGCCGATCGGGGTCCGGGTGGCCTTGGCGTCGCCGGACAGCCGCTCGACGATCCACTTCAGCACGCGGATGTTCTCGCCGAAGCCGGGCCAGACGAACTTGCCCGCCGAGTTCTTGCGGAACCAGTTGACGTAGAACAGCTTCGGCAGCTTCTCCGGGTCGGCCTTCTGGCCGACCTTCAGCCAGTACGCGAAGTAGTCGCCCATGTTGTAGCCGCAGAAGGGCAGCATGGCGAAGGGGTCGTGGCGCAGTTCGCCGACTTTGCCTTCGGCGGCGGCGGTTTTCTCCGAGGCGATGTTGGCGCCGAGGAACACGCCGTGGTCCCAGTCGAAGGACTCGATGACCAGCGGCACGGTGCTGGCGCGGCGGCCGCCGAACAAGATCGCCGAGATCGGCACCCCGGCGGGGTCTTCCCATTCGGGGGCGATGATCGGGCACTGGCTGGCCGGCGCGGTGAACCGGGAGTTGGGGTGCGCCGCGGGCTCGGGCGAGTCCGGGGTCCAGTCCCGGCCCTTCCAGTCGGTCAGGTGCGCGGGCGGCTCCTCGGTCAGGCCTTCCCACCACACGTCGCCGTCGTCGGTCAGCGCGACGTTGGTGAAGATGCAGTTGCCCCACAGTGTCGCGATCGCGTTGGCGTTGGTCTTCATGCCGGTCCCGGGCGCGACGCCGAAGAAGCCGGCCTCCGGGTTGATGGCGTACAGCCGCCCGTCGTCACCGAATCGCATCCAGGCGATGTCGTCGCCGACGGTCTCGACCTTCCAGCCGGGGATGGACGGCTGCAGCATGGCGAGGTTGGTCTTGCCGCACGCGGACGGGAAGGCGGCGGTCACGTACTTCGCCTCACCGCCGGGGGGCGTGAGCTTGAGGATGAGCATGTGCTCGGCCAGCCAGCCCTCGTCCCGTGCCATCACCGAGGCGATCCGCAGCGCGTAGCACTTCTTGCCGAGCAGCGCGTTCCCGCCGTACCCGGAGCCGTAGGACCAGATCTCGCGGGTCTCGGGGAACTGCGTGATGTACTTGGTGGTGCTGCACGGCCAGGGCACGTCGGCTTGGCCGGGCTCCAGCGGGGCGCCGACGGAGTGCACGGCCCGGACGAACGACCCGGACTCCTCGATCGCCCGCAGCGCGGGCGTTCCCATCCTGGTCATGATCCGCATCGAAATGGCTACATAGGCCGAATCCGTGATCTCCACGCCGAGCTGGGAGATGCTGCTGCCCAGCGGGCCCATGCAGAACGGCACCACATACATCGTCCGCCCGCTCATGCACCCGTCGAAGACCTCGGCGAATGTCCGGCGCATCTCATCGGGCGCGATCCAGTTGTTGGTCGGGCCCGCGTCGGTCTCCTTCTCCGAGCAGATGAACGTCCGGTCCTCCACCCGCGCCACGTCACTGGGATCGGACGCGCAGTAGAAGCTGTTCGGCCGGAGCTTCGGGTTGAGCCGGGTCAAGGTACCGCTCTCGACCAGCTGGCTGGTCAGCCGGTCCCACTCCCCCTGCGACCCATCACACCAGACCACACTGGCCGGGTGGGTCAGCTCCGCGATCTCGTCCACCCACTTGGCCAGCTCAGGGAGGCTCGTCGTTTCTGATCGGATGTCGGTCTGGTCTGTGCTGGGCATTGCTCTTCCCTTGCCTCGGTATTGCGGGCTCAGCAAGCGAATCGCCGGGCCTCGTTCCGTAAACATTCAGAATCCCTTATTACCCGTTGCAAATCCAGTCCCGGCAGGGTCAAAAGGCCCTATATGCCGGGGCTTGATCCTCAGATCTGTGCTGTTCGGTGCTGCAGCATCCCTGCTAGAGCGTTTCCGGAGGGCTATTTGTGTCGCTCGTCACACTGCCCCATGGTCCAGACCATTTCGCAGTGTCAATTGTGACCGGCGTCGCTCCGATATACCTGCCCGGCCGTTTCGCACGCTATTTGCGGCGCCCGGCGGCTAATCGTGGGCTCGCGGCCGGCCGGCGGTGGTGGCATTTATGTCGCACGTCACACTCCGCGGTGGTCCAGACCATTGACCGAATGCCAATTGTGCCTAGTATCACATTAATCGGTGGGCCCGGGCCGCGGGCCGGCGCTGCCCGGGGATGCCCTGCCCGCCGCCGGGACGGCGCCTACCCGGTGGCCTTGCACGCCGACCCGCTTTCCGTTACAGCGGGTAGCCGGATTTGTACTCACCATCAACCCGTGCGTCAGGCTCGCATAGTGGAGATACCCTGCCGGACGGTAACAGCCCGGCCGCCGGGTCACGAGTGCCGTGTGGCGTTAGTTCTTTGAAGGTTTGATTATGCCGGGTAATTCACCAGCGTCTTACTCCGGGCCGTTGCGATCTCCAGGGCGTGCGATCCCCAGCCGGTCCGGGCGCGCCCACCATCGGCCAGCGTCGTAGCGGCGGCAGCCTCGCCGATCTCCGTTCGCTCAGCTGACCGTAAAGCACCTTTCAACACGCGACATCGGGGCCTTTCGGTCATTCTGGAACCCCAGGTCCGATAGCGAAACCAAAAGGTAAAATCGGAGCGTTCTGTGCCACTTGACCGGTTCCTCTCGCTTATTTGGGTCATCTGGTTGGCTGTTTTGGACACCATTAATGAAGCCAGATGCGTGCTCTCACGTGCCGGGACATTTGACCAGGCGTGACGATGATCTGTCACCCCGTGACCTGCTCTGTCATTCGCTCCCGGGCCGGTAGCGGCCACCTTGTTGCTGGGCTTGGCACGTTTGCGCACGTCAGGGCGATCTGCGCCGGATGCTCGGCGCGCCTGGCGGGGCCTGCCCGGGAGAGACGTCACCGGAAGTTATTTATCGATTTGGCCAATCTCGCCATGGAGACCTGACTTATGTGCCTGAATACCGGTCGCTTACCCGACGCAATCAGGGTAGGAAAAAAATCTTCGCGGCATCTGCGAAGAACGTCCGTCATGTGAACGTAAGACCGGCTAGAAATGTCTATGTCGTATGAGCCGGATCTGTGCAGGATGTGGCCAGTGAGTTTCGTGCTGGCCAGAGCTGCGGGCCTGCCGGCCTCAGCGCACGATCGAATCGTCGGATGGGGAGAACACGATGATCTTTTTCTCCGGCACGGCACGGCCGGCGCCGTATAGACGGCCTGGTTCTCTGTAGAACCCACCGGCCCGGGTGCACGTCCTGATGGCCTGCACAACCCGGGTGTTGCACGCCGTCGTGCACGTACAGCCATGTCCCGGCGGGGGGACTGAACCGCCTTCTGCACCGTGCGGTGAGGCATTGCCTGCCCCAGGTCGCCGCACGCCCGTCAGCTGGTTCCCGGAAGAGAGAGACAAGAAAATATGTCAGGTCAAGGACGCCGCACTGAGATCACACCGGCCGTGAGCGATACGCCGGGCGTGACCTCAGGGCCCAGCCTTGAGCCTTCTCAGCGCTCCCAGCCTCCCTGGGACAACGAGCTCCACCGTGCCCAGCCTCGCCCGGAGCCGGGCCGCCGCCCGCAGAGTGAGCCTCCGTGGGACTCCGAGCCCCGGCCCCGGTTCGTCCCTCATACCGGTCCCGTCGCGCAGCCGGAGGCACCGCCCCGGCCGCGTTTCGTTCCGAACCCGGATGCCCAGCCGCCCCGGGGTCCCGGGCGGGACCCCGGGGCGGCTGAACCTCGCCAGCGCCCGGAGCCGCGCCCGGAACCGCATGCCGCCCGGGATCTCCCGCCGCGCCGGGAACCGCGCGCTCCACGGGACTTCCAGCCATACCGGGCACTCCGGCCTGAGCCGGACACCGAGCCGCGCCCCGTCGCCGAGCCGCATCCCAGGTCCGAGCCGGCCCAGCAGGTCTCCGGGCACGGCCGGTACATGGTCGTGGGCGGCACCCGCGCTCCCGTGGATGATGAGCTGGCCGACTCCGGCTACGACTACGACCAGTTCTGCAATCTGGCCGGCCCGCTGGAGAGCCCGCGCTGGGACGAGCCCTACCAGGTCCAGTACCGGCCCATCCACCGCAGCCGGCGCGAGTGGCTGTTCACCCGGGTCATCGCGATCCTCCTGGTACTGCTGGACGTCCGGTTCATCTACTGGCTGATCTTCCAGTCGCAGTATCCGGACTTCGGTGGCTGGCACATGCCGTCGAGCCTGAACACGCTCGGGACCGACGCGCACATCATGCTGCTCGGCTTCATGGCCTTCGGCTCGATCATCATGCAGCTCTTCCTGCTGGTGAATGTGCTGACGGTATCCCGGGCCTGCCTGGTCGCCCGGGACCCGATCCCGGTGGAGCCGGACACCCGGCTGCGGGTGGCGTTCCTGACCACGATCGTCCCGGACAAGGAGCCGGTCGAGGTGGCCGAGCGGACGCTGCGCGCGGCCAAGGCCATCGTGTACGACGGCAAGCTCGACCTGTGGCTGCTGGACGAGGGCAACTCCGACGAGGTCAGGGCGATGTGCCGGCGGCTCGGCGTGCATCACTTCAGCCGCAAGGACCGGGGGTACCTGGAGTTCGAAAGGGGGGCCTTCGCCGCCAGGACCAAGCACGGTAACCACAACCGCTGGCTGTTCGAGTACGCAGGTCACTACAACGTCGTCATGTTCGTCGACACCGACCACGTGCCGCTCCCGGTGTTCGCCGAGCGGCTGCTCGGCTACTTCCGCGACCCCGACGTGGCGTTCGTGGTGGCCCCCCAGTTCTACGGCAACCAGGGCAACCGCATCACCCGCTGGGCCGAATCCGCGCAGTACCTGTTCCACAGCGTGATCCAGCGGGCCGGAAACCGCCGGCGCTGCCCGATGCTGGTCGGCACCAACGCAGCCGTCCGGACCAGTGCCATCAAGCAGGGTTACGTCGATTCCATCACCGAGGACATGGCGACGAGCCTCCGGATCCACGCCACCAAGAGCCCGACCGGCCGGATGTGGCGGTCGGTGTACACCCCGGACCTGGTCGCCGTGGGAGAGGGCCCCGCGTCCTGGACCGAGTTCTTCGGCCAGCAGACCCGCTGGTCGGCGGGCACGTTCGACGCGATCGTCCGCCAGGTCTGGCGGGTGTTCTTCCGGCTCCGGCCGGGCGCGATGCTGCACTACTTCCTGATGCTGACCTACTACCCGTCGGTGGCCTTCGGCTGGATCCTCGGCATCCTCATCAGCGCCTGCTATCTCGGGTTCGGGATCGCCAGCCTGCGGACCAGCGAGACGTGGTGGCTCACCTACTACGTCGACGTCGCCGTCGTGCAGTTCCTGCTGTACCGGTTCATGCGGCGGCACAACGTGAGCCCGCACGAGCCGGCCGGATCGTCCGGCTTTTCCGGCATGCTCGTGTCGGCGCTCACCGCGCCGATCTACGCTCGCGCGGTCATGAAGGTGATGTTCGGGCGGAAGCTCACGTTCAACGTGACCGCCAAGGGATCGTCCACCGCCAAGGACCGGCTCGGCACCTTCCGCTATTCGCTGATGTGGGCGGTCGTCCCGGTGGTCATCATGACCATCGCATTCCTGCGGCACCGGCCCTATCCCATGATGATCGGCTGGACCGCCATCATCCTCTTCGCCTGCCTGGCGCCGGTCGCCATCTGGCTGTTTGACCGTTCCCGAAGTCCGGGGGAGGCGCCCGCGGGGCGGCACGCCGTTCCCGCCCCTCCCGACGAGTCAGCCCAGCTGGGCTTCGCCTCCGACAAGGCCTAGGAGAAGTTTCACCGATGAGCAATCCTCCCACCCTCGCCTTTCCTTTCCAGGTGGAGACGCGGCGGAAGAAGCGGGCCAGCCGGCGCCTGGCCGGGCTCCTGGCCGGGCTGCTGGTGGCCGGCGGCGTGCTGGCCGCCAACGTGCCGACGGTCGGGGCCACCGTGAACGGCTGGTACCACCACTACCAGATCACCCAGAAGGCGTACGAGGAGAAGTATGGGCTGTGGACCAAGCTGGACATCCCGGCCACGTTCCGGGTGAACGGCATCCACTCGACCCTGCTGTACAACGGTGACGTCCTGATCATGGCCGGATCCGGGAACAACCAGACGTGGTTCAACGCCGGGACGTTCAAGACCCTGCTGCTCGACCCCGTGACCATGAAAGAGAAGCTGATCCCCACCCCCTGGGACCTCTTCTGCGCCGGCCACATCGAACTGCCCGACGGGAACATCCTGGTCGCGGGCGGCACCGCCCGGTACGAGAACCTCAACCCGGCCAACGCGGGCGGCAGCATGACGATCGTGAACAAGGACGTCCAGCAGGCGTGGACGCTGCCCAAGGGCACGATCTTCACCGCCCCGAACGGCGCGCAGTTCAAGTCGGCCTTCAACCTGACCGTGCCGCAGGCGACGCAGAAGGTCAGCGCGGTCACCGGCAGGGAGGTAGTGACGGCCAGCCAGCAGAACGTCTGGGTGGACGCGGTCAAGAAGGGCAAGGGCTCGCTGGAGGCCAACGCCCTGCAGTACCAGGTCCAGGGCCTGCTCGGCCCGCAGTCCAACGCCATGCTGTACGGCGTCGGCTCGGCCATGACCCTGCAGAAGCAGGACTTTCAGGGGCTCAAGGACGCCTATATCTACAACGTCAAGGAAGAGAAGTTCGTCAAGGTCAACTCGATGAACTACGCCCGCTGGTACCCCACGCTCGCGGAGATGGGCAACGGCATGGTCATGGCCATGTCCGGGCTGAACGGATCCGGCCAGGTCACCACGAACGGTGATCTGTACAACCCCACCAGCGGCGCGTGGACGGCGGCCGGCAACCACGGCTTCCCGACCTACCCGGCGACGTTCCTGACCGAGAACGGGCAGCTGTTCTTCACCGGCTCCAACTCCGGCTACGGGCCCTCCACCGCGGCCTGGCGCACGCCCGGGTTCTACAACGTCTGGACCAACGCCTTCACGCCCGTGCCAGGCATCAAGGATCCGCAGGACCTGGAGACCAGCGCCTCGGTCCTGCTGCCGCCCGCGCAGAATCAGAAGATCATGGTCCTGGGCGGCGGCGGCGTCGGGCAGTCCAACTCGGCCACCGCCCGGACCGCGCTGATCGATGTCGCCGCGCCGAATCCGCAGTGGGTGACCGGCCCCAGCCTGGCCGAGCCGACGCGCTACCCGATCACCGTGCTGCTGCCGTCGGACCAGGTGCTCGTGACCGGCGGGTCGCGGTACTACCGCGGCATGCACGGCAGCGACAACCGGGACACCCGGATCTACAACGTGGCCAGCAACACGTTCTCCCGGGCCGCGAACTCGATCACCGGCCGTGACTATCACTCCGGCGGAATCCTGCTCCCCAACGGGAGCGTCCTCACCCTCGGCGGGAACCCGCTGTTCGGCAACAAACAGGACACCGAGCCGCAGACGTTCAACCAGGAGATCGACGTCTACTACCCGCCCTACATGTTCCAGGGGGACCGGCCGGCCATCCAGTCGGCGCCGTCGGTGATGTCACCGGGGGGGAGCTACCTCATCAAGGTGTCCGATCCCTCGAGCGTCCGGTACCTGCGGCTGATGCGACCGGACAATCCCACCCACGTGACCGACGTCAACGCGCGTTCGGTGGGGGTCAGCTTCACCCAGGCTGGCCACGGCTACCTCCGGGTCAGCATCCCGGCCAACGGGAACATCATCCCGCCCAGTTACTACATGCTGTTCGCGGTGAACGGCGCGGGCGTGCCGTCCACGGCCTCCTGGGTTCAGGTGCCCTGACCCGGATGCCAACGCCGCAGCTGCCCCCGTGGCGGAGCTGGCGAACGCGGGTGCTGGCCGTACTGGCCACCGCCACTGTCTTGTGCGCGGTGGCCTGCGGCGCCGACCCGTACGCACGCTCGGCCCGGCTCTACACCTTTCCCGGCAGCCCGCTGCTGTCGGCCGCCACGTTCCTGCGGGCCAACGGCCAGCAGGGCGCGGCGGAGGCCCTGGAGGCCCTCGCGGCGACCCCGTCCGGGATCTGGGCGGTCGGGGCGCCCGATGACATGGAGAAGGTCAGCCAGGCGGCCCGCGCGGCGGCGGCCGCCCACGAGATCCCGGTCATCGTCGCCTACAACCTGCCCGGCCGCGACGCCTGCGGAAGGTTTTCCGCCGCCCCGGGCGCGACCGGGCCGGCCTACGAGGCCTGGATCGCATCCCTGGCCATGGCGATCGGCAGCGCCCCCGCCATCGTGATCGTGGAGCCCGACGCGCTGCCCGACATCGTCCGTGGCTGCCTGGACCCGGCGCAGCGCGCCCAGCGCTACCAGCTGCTGCGCTACGCCATGAAAAGGCTCGGCGCGCTGCGCAGCGCGCACGTCTACCTGGACGCCGGCAACCCCGGCATGTTCGGCGACCCTGGGATGCTGGCCGGTCCGCTCGAACGCGCCGGAGTGCGCTACGGGCAAGGCTTTTCGGCCAACGTGTCAAACTTCCAGTGGACCCCGGCCGTGGTGAGCTGGAGCCAGCGGCTGGAGCACGACCTCGGCGGCAAGCTGGCAGCGGTCGTCGACACCAGCCGCAACGGCAACGGCCCGTACACCGGCCCGCTGACGCCGCAGTGGTGCAATCCGCCCGGCCGGGCGCCCGGGCCGGCGCCGAGGCTGGACCCGGGACCCGCCGGCATCGATGCCTACCTGTGGATCAAGGATCCCGGGGCCAGCGACGGACCCTGTAACGGCGGCCCGGCCGCGGGTCAGTACTGGACGCAGTACGCGGTGGACCTGGAGCAGGCCAGCCACCTCGCCAGCGATCCGTCGCGCGGGCGCGCCGGGTGATGGGGGCCTAGAACCCGGGAAACACCCGGTGCAGCAGGTCCAGATCGACGTTCTCCGTCTCCACCGACGCCATGTGCTCATCGTCGAGCCGGCCGAAGACCAGGCGGACGAACGTCTCCGCGGGCAGCCGCAGGACGGCGCTGCCCGGTGGCAGCTCACCGTGGGAACCGGGGGAGACGGCGACGCCCTCCGGGCTGATGGCGAGCTGGAAATGCCGTTCCGGTTCGAACGTGGTCACGTTCACCTGCAGGCGCTCGGCGGCCGGCTTGCCGAGCCGGGGGGCGAGGCCGCCCACGGTGTCCAGGATCAGCTCGACGGCGTCCCCGGCCACCGTCGCCTTACTGTCCCGCATCACGGCCACGTCCCAGGTGTGCATGGCGTGCTCGCCCACCCGCATCTGGGCCATGTCGGCCAGTCCGCGCTCGTCGCCGAAGAACGTAAGCCGCCACCCGGTGCGCTGCGCCGGGTCCAGGGCCGCGAGCCGGTCCAAGAACGCGGCGTCGGCCGCCAGCCCGTCCCGGGCCTGGTCCTGCGGGCTCTTGGCGTTCCAGCGGGCCCAGATCTCCTGGTACTGCTCTAGGACGGGGGCGTCCTCGCCGCGCAGCCCGGCGTCCAGCAGCAACCCGAAGATTTCCGCGCCCGACCCGAGGTGGGACAGGACCTGCGCGATCGACCAGTCGTCGTCGTAGGAAGGGCCGGCCACCTCCGTGGCGGTCAGCGGCTCAACGATGGCCGCCAGCCGGGCGTGTGAGTTGCCCAGCACGGACAGCATGGTCTCCAGCGGGTACGTGCTTGTGGTCACGGTGGCTCCTGGGGTGTGACATCGCGGGGTGGCCCGGGCGGCAGGCCGGGCGGACTCAGGCTATCCGCGTACGCGTACCACCGCCCGGCCGCCCGCCTCGGGCAGCGGCGGGGGTCAGGCGGGCGGATCGTTCCGGCGGCCGACTCCGGCCAGCAGCCAGAAGTTGGACGCGTCGCCGACCATTTCATCCGGTTTGTCGGGCCGCCACTGCGGCAGGTAGACGAGCCCGGGATCGACCAGCGTGAACCCGTCAAAAAAACGCAGGATGTCCGCCCGTGAACGGTAGTCACCGCGCGCGGCGACCTTGTTCAGGTAGACGCTGTTGGCCGCCGCGGCGACATCGGGCTTGGCTTCGCCGGTGGCGTGGCTGAGCACGAGGTAGCTGCCCGGGGCCAGCGTGTCGCGCAAGCGGGCCACGACGCGCCAGGGATCGTCGTGGTCGTCGAGGAAATGCAGGACCGACACCAGCAGCAGCCCGGCCGGCTGGCTGAAGTCGATGAGCAGTTGCGTTTCCGGCGCCGTCACGATGGCGTCCGGATCGCGGAGATCGGCCTGGATGACCGCCGTGTCCGCGTTGTCCTCCAGCAGCAGCCTGCTGTGCGCGACCGCGACCTCGTCGACGTCGGCGTACACCACCCGGGAGCCCGGCGCGGCCTCCTGGGCCACCTCGTGCACGTTGCGGCCGGTGGGAATGCCGGACCCGATGTCGATGAACTGGCGGATGCCCGCCTCGGCGGCCAGGAACTGGACAGCGCGGCCGAGGAAGTCACGGTTGGCCCGGGCGATGGCGCGGATGTTCGGCTCGATCGCGATCATGGCACGGGCCGCATCCTGGTCGGCGCGGAAGTTGTTGCTCCCGCCGAGCCAGTAGTCGTAGACGCGGGCGATGTTCGCTTTACCGGTGTCGATGCCTGGTGGTACCCAGCCGGGTTCCACGGTCATGTCGTCTCCTGTTTCGCCGACGCCACCGGATCCCCCTGGGTCATCGTAGCCGCGCGGTTTGTGAATTGACCCGGCTCCGGAGATGCTGCCACAGCCTCGGCAGAAGCTCGGCACTGACCGCCCGCCAGGACGCGATTTCCGCCGCACTGAGCGGTGTGACCGGGCCCGCCGAGCGGGCGGACAGGTAGACGTCGCACGCGGCCGAAAGCAGCCACATCCGGGCCACCGCGAGCCCGGGCGTCGCGCCTGACCGCCGCCCGTCAGCTGGCGCTGATCAGGGGGAGCGGGGCGGGGCGGCCGTCCTCGATGAGCGCGACCGCGTGGGTCACGGCGGCGGGCTCGTAGCCGGGAGCGCAGTCCGCCAGCACGCGCAGTGCGGTGCGCGCGAGGTGGTGGGCCATGCCGATGAGCGCGCCGGGCTCGTCGCCCTCGATCAGTGCCTGCAGGATCGCCGCGTGCTCCACGTCCCCGGCCGTCTGCCAGCTGTGCGGGTCGGACACCTGGTAGATGCGGATGTAACGGATGGTCCGGTCGGCCAGCGCCTGCAGCTGGCGCTGCATCGACTCACCCGCACCGGCCGTGATCAGCCGGTGGTAATCGGCGTGCGCGGCGAACCACGCACCGAAGTCCCCGCTCTTGGCCGCGCGCCGCATCGCCGTCAGCAGCCGCCGGGCCTCCTTGCGGGACGCCGCCGTGAAGCTGCCCATGGTCATGGACAGGGCCAGCGTCTCGAGCAGGATCCGGCTGGCGTAGATGTCGTCCAGCTCCTGGGGGTCGAGGCCCGCCACCCGGGTGCGCTGGTTGGGCTCGATCTCGACCAGGCCTTCCTCCTGCAGCATCCGCAGCACCTCACGCAGTGGCGTTCGGCTGACTCCGAGCTGCCGGGCCAGGCTCACCTGCGACAGCTTGGTCCCGGGGGTCAGCGTGCCGTCGAGGATGCACTCGCGCAGGTACGCGTGCAGCGCCGGGATGGCCTGCCGGGCTTCCGGCAGGTCGACCTTGCGGATATCAGGTATCTGAACGACCCGTGGCATGACAGCCATTGTCGCCGATCACCCCGCAGTTGCATACAGTTTGTTGCCCGCAAAGGGTTGACTCGGCTCCGAAACTGCATACAGTTTGAGGCATGACGGAGAGCCGGGAACCAGCGGGCCGGGGGGATTTGTCCCGGTTGCTGGCTCGTGACTACTGGCTGATCCGCTACATCCCCGCGCCCGGAACGGGCCAGGCCGTCATCGACACCCGTGTCGAAGAACACGTTGCCTGGCTGCTGGAATTGGAACGTGACGACGTGGTCCTGGCCTCCGGGCCGCTGCTGTCGGGGCCGGGCACCGGGCCCGGCTCGGGGGTGACGATTATCCGGGCCGACGGCGAGGAAGCAGCCAGGAAAATCGCCGCCGGCGATCCGTTCGTCCGGCACGGGCTGCGGACCTTCGAGGTTTACCGGTGGCGGCTCAACGAGGGAAGTATCGGCGTCCGGGTCAGCCTGGGCACCGGCACCTTCGACTGGCGCTGAACGGCGGCAAGGAGGCAGCGATGCAACGAGTCGGCGTGATCGGTCTCGGCAAGATGGGCCTGCCTATCGCGCGCAACCTGATGGAGCACGGCTTCGCGGTGATCGGCTACCGCCGCAGCGGGTCCGCCGAACTGGCCGAGGCCGGCGGCAGCACCGCGGGCTCCGCGGCCGAGGTCGCCGAGCAGGCCGACGTCCTGCTGTCGATCGTCCCGGACACCGCCGCCGTGGCCGACGTCGTGTGCGGCGGCACCGGCACGCTGGCCGGCCTGCGGCCCGGCACCGTGCACATCGAGATGAGCACCGTCGATGTCGCGCGCAAGAGCGCCATCCGGGACGCGGTCCAGCGGCGCGGCGGCGACATGCTGGACTGCCCGATCAGCGGCAGCCCGGCCATGGTTGGCCCCCGGCTGGCCACCACGTTCGTCTCCGGCGAGCAGGCCAGCGTGCAGAAGGTCCGGGCGGTCCTGGACGCGATCTCCGGTCCCTGGGTGTACACCGGGGCGTTCGGCACCGGGGCGCGGCTGAAGTACATCGCGAACCTGCTGCTGGCCGTGCATACCGTGGCGGCGGCCGAGGCCATGGAACTGGCCCGGCGCAGCGGCCTCGACCTGGACCTCGTGCAGCGCACCCTGGACGACTCGATCGGCAGCTCGGCGATCTGGCGGCAGCGCGCTGATGCGCGACCGGGCCTGGTCGCCCGCGCCCGGCCCGATCACCACGCTGCACCCCATCCTGCAGCAGATCGAGGACTGCGCCGCGGAGACCGGCCTGGCCGCGCCGGTTTTCGCGTCCGCCAAGGCGGTCTTCGACAAGGCGCTGGCGGACGGGTGGGGCCACCTCGACATCGCATCCGTCTACGACCAGATTTCGGGCGTGTCCGCCCTCGGCCAGGGAGAGCCCTCATGACCTGGCAGCTGTCGACGTACGGCCGGGGCGGGAGTTCCGGGCTGGCCGTGCTGCGCGCGGACGGCTCGCTGGCCGGGCCGCCGGAGCTCAAGCGCTGGCCCACGATGATGGAGCTGCTGGCCGACTGGGAGCAGGCCGAAAGCGTGCTGCGCGGCCTGGAGGTCTCCGGTGCGCCGCTGGTCGAGCACGACAGCCTGCTGGCCCCGGTGCGGTGGCCGCGCAAGGTCATGTGCGCCGGCGTCAACTACCGCCGGCACATGCGCGAGATGGGCGGTGAGATCCCCGCCGCGGGCTGGCGGCCGTTCTTCTTCCTGAAGGCCCCGACCACGACCGTCATCGGGCCCGGCGACCCGATCGTCATCCGCTCCCCGGAGCAGGCCCGGTACGACTGGGAGGCCGAGCTGGCCGTGGTGATCGGCACCGGCGGCCGCGACATCGACCCGGCGGACGCGCTCGGGCACGTCGCCGGGTACTGCGTGGCCAACGACATCACCGCCCGCGGCCGCCACCAGCGGGACGCCGTGCCGGCCGACGCCTTCCGCTACGACTGGTTCGCCGCCAAGTCGATGGACGGGGCGCTGCCGCTGGGCCCGGGCATCACCCCGGCCTTCCAGGTGCCCGACCCGCAGCACCTTCGGCTGCGCCTGTGGGTCAACGGCGACCTGCAGCAGGACGAATCCACCGCCAACATGGTCTGCACGGTCGCGGAGCTCATCGCGGCCGCGAGCGAGGTCGCGACGCTGGAGGCGGGCGACGTGATCGCCACCGGGACCCCGTCCGGGGTGGGTGCCGGCCGCGGGCTGTACCTGCGTCCGGGTGACGTCGTCCGGACCAGCATCGACGGCCTGGGCACGCTGGAAAACACCGTGGTCAATCCCTCGGGAGGAGCACCATGATCTTCGTTACCCACGATCTGCCGGTCAACGCACCCGGCGAGCCCGTCCTCGGGCGTTCCGACGTCTGGGACGGCCTGGTCCTGAAGGCCAATAACGCGGTGCCGTTCGTGCCAGCATGACCTTCTGCGAGGTCACCAGCCGGCTCAGCGACACCGTCTTCGACCGTGACATCGAATTCCGCGGCGTGCACTTCACCGAGCGCATCACGATGGAGGAGCCGCACCGGGTCACCTTCACCCGGATCGCCGGCCCGGTCCTCGGCACGATCGCCAACGAGATCGAGGGCCCGGACGACGCCCTGCGGCTGCGATTCAGCTTCGCCCTGGTCGTCGCCGGGGTCGAGGGCGGTTCCGGCGCGGAGCAGGAGTACGCCGACTCTATGACCGGCGACTACCTCAAGGCCGTCGCGGCCACGCTCGCCGCCATGCGCCGGATCGCCGCCGAGAAGGCCGGCTCGGCCAAGGCCGTCTCCGCCTGACGGCTGGCCCCCCATCCGTTCCGTTCCGTTCCATTCCGTTCCGTTAGCGGTTATCCCTATCTCCCTATCTCCCCCTCAACCGACCTGTATTACCTGGAAAGGCAACTGCGATGTCACTGACTTCTCCCGGGGGCGCCAGCGCCACCGCACCCGCCAGCCTCGGCGACGGGCTGCGGGCACGCATCGCCGAGCAGCTGGCCGGCCGGTTCAAGGGCGACGTCATCGGCCCGGACCACCCGGAGTACGAGTCCGCCCGCCAGCTGTGGAACGCGATGATCGACCGCCGGCCCGGCCTGATCCTGCGCTGCATGAGCACCGCCGACGTGGTGGCCGCGGTCAACGTGGCCCGCGAGCACGAGCTGTATCCGTCGGTCCGGTGCGGCGGGCACAACGTGGCGGGCAAGGCGATGTCCGACGGCGGCCTGACCCTCGACCTGAGCGGCCTGCGTGAGGTGACCGTCGACGCCGAGAACAAGCTGGTCAGCGTGGGCGGCGGATGTCGGCTCGGCGACGTGGACGCGGCCGTGGCGGGTCACGGCTTGATCGTCCCGGCCGGCATCATGTCCGAGACCGGCGTGGCCGGGCTGGCCCTGGGCGGCGGGATCGGCTGGTTCTCCCGCAAGCACGGGCTGACCTGCGACCAGTTCGTTTCGCTGGAACTCGTGCTGGCCAGCGGCGAGGTGATCGAGGTGACCGCCGACGAGCACCCGGACCTGATATGGGCGCTGAAGGGCGGCGGCGGGAACTTCGGGATCGTCACCCGCTTCACCTTCCGCGCGCAGGAGTTCGGCCCGATGATGCGGATCGGGGTCTCGCTGTACGAGGTGGACGACGCCGCGGCGGCGCTGCGCGAGTACGCCGCCATCGTGCCCACACTGCCCCGCACCGTGGGCTGGCACGCGGCGCTCAAGCACGACATGCCCGCGCTGCCGTTTGTCCCGCCCGAACTGGTCGGTGCGCGGATGCTCATGCTCGTCGCCATGTGGCTGGATGACGCCGAAGCCCCGGATGGTGTGGACCTGATCGAGCGCCTGTCCTCGATCGGCCAGCCGAAGGTCACCGCCGCCACCGTGCTGCCGTTCGCGGCCGGCGTGCAGAGGCTCATCGACGTGGAGTTCGAGGACGGGCACCGCTACTACACCAAGGAAGCCCACGTGACCGACCTGGCCAGCGAGGCCATCGACAAGCTGGTCGAGTTCTGGTCGGACATGCCGATGGAGGGCGAGGTCGAGATCATCGGGCTTGGTGGTGCGATCGGCGACGTCCCCGAGGACGCCACCGCCTTCTCCAACCGTGGCTACCTGCTCTGGCTGAACTTCGCGATGCGCTGGGACGACCCGGCTTGCGACGCCAGCTACACGGAACGGACCCGGGCGATCGTCCGCGACCTGGCGCCCTGGGTCGGCAAAGGCATCTACCTCAACATGCTCAATTTCGACGAGATGGACCGGGTGGTCGAGGCACTTGGCGGCCCGGAGAAGTACGCCCGGCTCGGCCGGGTCAAGGCCCAGTACGACCCCGGCAACCTCTTCCGCGCCAACTACAACATCGTCCCCCAGCCCGCGGGCTGACGCACCCCCAGCGAGCCAGCATCTGGGCAGCGTTCCGGCGATAATCCCTGGGAACGCTGCCCGCATCGGCTGGGCGAGGGCGGGCCGCGGTGGGTCAGGGTGAAGCCTGCGCGCGTTCGGCGAGGGTGACGTCGCCGGCGGACCAGTGGGCGGCGGGCACCTCGCGGACGATGACGCGCACGCTGGCCGGGACGGCGTCGACGGCCCGGACGACGGCCGCGTGCAGCTCGTGCAGCAGCGCGCGGATCTGGGCCGGGGTGCGGCCTTCGGCCAGGGTGACCTCAACCAGCGGCATGTCAGCCTCCAGAGCGCGGGCTCGTCAGCCGCCGGACAGCTGAACCGAGCCGAGGTGGGTGAAGTGCGCGGCCAGCTTGACGCCGGCCGGGACGGGAACGGCGTCGGTCATACCGCCGGTGAGCACGATCCAGCCGGGCTCGATCGCATGACCCCGGCGGCCCAGGTCGTTGGCGGCCAGCGCGAGAGCCTCGGCCGGGTGCCCCTGGACCGCCGCGCCGGTGGCCGAGTCAATGGTCTGCCCGTCCACCTCCAGCAGGCACGCCTCCAGCGCCAGGTCCAGCCGGTCCGGCGGGAGGCCGACAGGGCCGGTCACGAAGCAGCCCGACGACGCGTTGTCGGCCACCACGTCGGCCAGCGTGAACCGGAAGTCCCGGTACCGGCTGTCGATCACCTCGACGCCGCCGTACACGGCGCCCACCGCGGTCAGCGCGGTCGCCGCGGTCACGCCGGGGCCGGCCAGCCGCTCACGCAGGACGAACACGATCTCCGGTTCGGCGCGCGGATGGATGAGCCGGTCCTGTGGCACCGGCACGCCCGCGGGCAGCACCATCGCGTCGGTCAGCCACGCGGTGAGCGGGGCGGACACGTTCATCCGCTGCTGCTTGGCCCGGCTGGTCAGCCCGAGCTTCACCCCCACCAGCTGCTCGCCCCGGCCGAGCCGGCGGCGCAGCGTCTCATCCTGCACCGCGTAGGCGGTGCCGGCGTCCAGCCCGGCCCACTCGGCGGTCAGCGGCTCCCGGTCGGCCCGGGCGTCCTCCGCCGCGAGCAGCGCGGCCGCGGCCCGGCTGATGGTCCAGTCGCTGTCACTCATGACGTTCTCCGGTCGCCGTCTCGCGTTCCTGCTGCAAGGTCAGGGCGATGTCGATGATCATGTCCTCCTGGCCGCCGACGTAGCCGGCCTCGCCGACGCGCTGCAGGATGGCGTGGGCGGGCACGCCGTAGCGTTCCGCGGCGCGCTGCGCGTGCAGCAAGAACGAGGAGTAGACCCCGGCGTAGCCCTGGACGATCGACGAGCGGTCCATCCACGGCAGCCGCGGGATGAACGGCGCCACGACCTCTTCCGCGGCGGCCAGCACGCCCGGCACGTCGACCCCGGTCTTGACCCCCAGCCGGTCGAAGGTGGCCGCGAGCACCTCGGTCGGCGCGTTGCCTGCCCCCGCGCCGAGCGCGCACAGCGCCCCGTCGATCTGCCGCGCGCCGGCCTGGTAGGCCAGGACGGAGTTCGCGACGCCCAGCGACAGGTTCTGGTGGCCGTGGAAGCCGACCTGGGCGCCGGGGGAGATCTCGTCGATCAGCGCCTGCACCCTGGCCTGCGCGCCGGACAGCACCAGCGCGCCGGCCGAGTCGACGACGTAGACGCACTGCGCGCCGGCGTCCACCATGATCCGGGCCTGCCGGGCCAGCGCGGCCGGCTCCAGCCGGTGCGCGAGCATCAGGAAACCAACCGTCTCCATGTCCAGCTCACGGGCGGCGCCGAAGTGCTGGACCGACACATCCGCCTCGGTGCAGTGGGTCGCGATCCGCGCCACCGAAGCCCCGGCGTCGTGGGCCATCCGCAGGTCCTCGGCGGTGCCGACCCCCGGCAGCAGCAGCACGGCGATCCGCGCCGCGGCGACCTCGTCCACCGCCGCGCGGATCAGCGCGATCTCGCCGGTGCCGGTCGTCGTACTTCTCGGTCAGCGGCTCAACCGGCTGGCGGCTGGTGTACGCGCCGAGCAACATCCCGGCGATCTCCTCGCGCGACTGCTCGATCACCAGCGCTCCCTCCATCGGGCCTGCCTGTAAGCGCGCTCCCACCGGGCTCGCCGATAGGGCGCCCGCCGGGTCTCTCCACAAACTGTATGCAGTTTAGCGGACGAGGGAAAGACCGTCAGGCGGGCGGGTCCGCGTCCGGGGGCAGCCGCAACTCGGCCCGGCCCGCCTCCGGGGGCAGCCCGAACTCGGCCCGGATGGCCGCGGAGTGCTCGCCCAGGGCCGGGACCGGGCGCATGGCGGCCTCCCGGCCGGGCACGGTGACCGGCGGGAGCATGGCCCGGACGGGGCCGCCCGGCGTGTCCACCTCGCGCCACCGGTCCCGCGCCGCGAGCTGGGGGTGGGCGGCGAATTCCTGCGGGGTGCGCAGCCGGGCGTTGGCGATGCCCGCCTCGTCCAGCAGTTCGGTGAGCCGGGCCGGCGGGATGGCCGACAGGGCCTGCTCGATGATGGCGGTCAGCTCACGGTCGTGCGCTACCCGGTCGGGGTTGGTGGCGAACCGCTCATCGCCGATCAGTTCCGGGCGGTGGAGGATGACCCGGCAGAGAACGGCCCATTCGCGTTCGTTCTGCAGGCCGATGAAGACCTGCGCGCCGCCGGCCGCGGCGTACGGGCCGTACGGGGAGATGGACGTATGCCGGGCCCCGGTGCGCTGCGCGGGGTGCCGGCCGTAACTGGTGAAGTAGACCGGCTGGGTCATCCACTCGCCCAGCGCGTCCAGCAGCGACACGTCGACGCTGGTACCGCGGCCGGTGCGCTCGCGTTCGTAAAGAGCGGTCAAGATGCCGCTGTAGGCGTACATGCCGGCCGCGATGTCGGCCACCGAGATGCCGGCCTTGGCGGGCGCGTCGGGGCTGCCGGTGACCGACACCAGGCCGGTCTCGCACTGCACCAGCAGGTCGTAGGCCTTCTTGTGCCGGTAGGGGCCCTCGCCGCCGTACCCGGACACCGAGCAGGTGATCAGCGCGGGGTGGCGGTCCCTCAGCCCGTCGCCGCCCAGGCCGAGCCGGTCCGCGGCCCCGGGCGCGAGGTTCTGCACGAAGACGTCGGCGCGGCTGAGCAGGGTGGTCAGCGCCGCGTGGTCGCCGGCGTCCTTGACGTCCAGCTCGATGCTTTCCTTCCCGCGGTTCAGCCAGACGAAGTAGCTCGACTGCCCGCGCACCGACCGGTCGTAACCACGCGCGAAGTCCCCCGCGCCGCGCCGCTCCACCTTGATGACGCGCGCTCCGAGGTCGGCGAGCTGGCGGGTGGCGAACGGCGCCGCGACCGCCTGCTCCAGCGCCACGACCAGGATGTCCCGCAGCGGCAGCGCGGCGGCCCCGGCCGGCCCGCCCGGCTCATCCATCGGCGCCCCCACCGAAGAGCGCTGCGGTGCCGCTCCGGAAGAAGACCCAGGCGATACCGCCGCCCCCCGCCGTGTCAATGGACCAGGCCACCGTCCACAGCGAGAGCAGGCCCCAGTGCCAGTAACCGGTGAGCCACGCCCATGGGCCGCCGTCCGCGTGACGGGTGAGCCCGGTCCGGGAGCCGCTTGCCGCGGCCGCCGGATAGCGGCCGCTCACGGCATGCTCGGTCACCCGGCCTGACCTCTCTGTCACGGGCCTGCTCGGTCCTGGGGCAGTGCTGGCACTGGGCCGACTGTAGCAACCGGGCGGCGGCCCGGCCGGCGCCGCGATGCGGCCGGGGGCCGGGCGGCGTATCGCGATTCGTCGCAACAAAAGCACACACAGTAAAACGTGATCAAAATCACAGCATGTCCGGTCAACCCGCCGGGTCAACCTTGGCGAATCGGTTGCGAACCCTCCCCCCTTTTCTGGCAGTGTAGGTCGCCGACGGTGATTGCCCCTTACTGCAAGGCCCGGCATGGCCAATGTATGTGCATCATTCGTAATTCGTGGCGGCCCGGGAGCGTAAGGTGCGTGACCGGAGAATCGCTGCCAATGACCTGAATGCAGCGGTTGATGCGCCCGGCAGACCCGTCCGGCGCGTTTGGCCGAGGAAAGGACTGCCTTGTCACGACACCGGACAGGGGCTCCGAGCACCCGGCGCAGCACGCGATTTGTGCGCCGTAGCGGGGTTATTCTTCCGGCAGCTGGCGTTGCGGTATTTGCGGTGGCAGCCGTTTCGGTCGCCGCTTGGCTAATGGGCCCTTCCGTGTCAGGTGCATCCGGCGCAGCCGAAGCCATTGAGGCAATTCCTAACAGCAAGACCGTCGCGCTGCTTGAGCAGGAGCGGCAGCAGATGATCGTCATGAGCGCGGCCTCCCGTACGCTGACCGTGGTGGCCCAGCCGAAGCTCGCATCCCCCGCTAGAGCCGCGTCAACAGCGCGTGCGTCGTCGGCTGCCGCGTCCACCGGCAGCACGGCCGGGGCGACCGCCGGCAACACGCCGCCTCCGGTGGCGCCGCCTAATCCGGGTACGGCCCAGTCGATCGCGTACAACATGCTGGCCAGTTTCGGATTTTCCACCTCGCAATTCACCTGCCTGCAGAGCTTGTGGAACCGGGAAAGCGGCTGGTCCTATGACGCGGAGAATCCCAGCGGCGCGTACGGTATTCCGCAGGCTCTTCCCGGATCAAAGATGGCGTCCTCTGGCGCGGATTGGCAGACCAATCCGGCGACGCAGATCAACTGGGGTCTCGGCTATATAAAGTCCGTGTACGGCACGCCCTGCGCCGCGTGGAATTTCGAGCTGGCGAACAACTATTACTAAGGACCCTTGCATCACGGTCCGGGTTGTCGCGGTGGCGGCCGGTGCCTGATATAGCGGGTATACGGCCCCGGGACGCGGGCGTCGGCCGCGTGAAAGGTCTCTTTAGCCTCGGCGCGGCGCCGTGTCCGGCTTTCCGCCCGCACGTAATGATTTGGTAAGATCACTCTTTGACTTTCTCTCGTTACTATCCGTTCATATTACGACATTTGAATTTACTAATGGATAGCAAAGAGAAGAAGTCTTCAGGCTACATTCAGCGAATATTCAGTAGTGGACCGTGATATTCACCGCAGCGACGTAATCTTCTTGTGATGCGTACAGGGGATGCACTCGATAGAGTTTTCCCAGCTCAGAGCGCATGCGAACGCCTTTTTGCGGCGTCGCTGACCGACTGGAGTGAGCTGAGTCACATCTCATTCTGGCATTGTTCCCTGGTTTTATCCGGCAGGGTGATCTTCGTCAGCGCCCAGCTCGGGTGACGGCCGCCCCCTCTGCGGCCCGGTGCCCTGACCCGCACCACATCCACGAGCCGTCGCCCGGCCGTCCACCATGGCGGCGCGGGCGACCAGGGGCGGAGGAACGTCGCGGACCGCGCCCTCCGGCGCGCGCGACCAACCGAAGGGTCACCTTGTCGCGGGACCGGATCCTCACCCGGAAGCGGAACACGCTCATCATCGCCGCAGCGGCCGGCACGCTGACCGCGGCCACCGCGGCCTCGGCCGCCGCGGCGGTCTGGCCGTCCGGATCCCCGGCGTCGCCGGCGGGTACGGCATTCAGCGCCATCTCGGCCATCACAGGCCCCTCCGGCCAGGCCGTACCCGATCAGCACGCGATGCAGAAGTATCTGGCCGTCCGGCACGTCCGGTTCGCGACGGAGCCTCAGGCCGCGGGCGTGCTGGCTCACCGGCAGGCGCATCAGGTGGCTCTCGCGCAGGCGGCCACGCGCAAGGCGGCGGCCGGGCTCGCGGCGAAGCGGCAGGCCACGGCGCGCTCGTCAACCCAGCAGGCGACCCAGCCGTCCTCTGGCCGGCAGCCGGCGGCCAGCAGCGCGCCGGCGCGGTCCGGCTCGGCCCGGTCGATCGCGAAGGGCATGCTGGCGTCGTTCGGCTGGTCCACCAGCCAGTTCTCCTGCCTGGAGCCGTTGTGGGCCAGGGAGAGCGGCTGGAACGTGGCCGCGAGCAACCCATCGACCGGGGCCTACGGCATCCCGCAGGCGCTGCCCGGCTCGAAGATGGCCAGCGCGGGGCCGGACTGGCGGACGAATGCGGCCACCCAGGTCCGGTGGGGGCTGACCTACATCAAGGGCACCTACGGATCGCCGTGCGCGGCGTGGAGTCACGCGCAGGCCGAAGGCTGGTACTGAGCGTCAGCCGGCCGCCGGCTGGAATGTGTGCATCTCTTCGTCGAACGCGGCCAGATGGCTGTTCCAGGTCGCGGCCGGCGCGGACATGTACAGCGCGTACGACTGCTGCCCCGTGCGCGTGGACGCGATGACCAGCAGGTCGAGCGCCCGTATGGTGCCCACGGCCGGGTCCTGCCAGGTGAACTCCCAGGCGGCGCCGCTGCCGCCGCGGATGTTGGCCCGGCGGATGCTGACGGCCCGGTAGCCGGGGAACTTGTGCTGCTGCTGGGTGATCTGGACCAGGTAGTTGGCCTCGGCGATCATGTCGGCCTTCGTGTGCGGGGTCAGGTCGATTTCGAGGAACGTGCGGCCGCCCGGTGCCCGGGCGACCATGGCCAGGCTTCTGGTGGACACGTTCCAGGTGTCAGGGACGGCCACCGAGTAGCCGGCCGCCGTGCCCAGCGTGGCGGCGGATATCTGCACGGTACGGAACCCGCTGGGGAGCGAACCGGTGCTCGCGGCCCCGCCGGCCGCCAGCACGGGCCCGCGCCCGGGAGTGGCCGCGGCCCCGGAGCCGGCCTCGCTGCTCAGCTGCGTGCGATGGTGCCGCACGATCAGGCCCACCACGACGACCGCGATCACGGCCAGGACGCCCAGCACGACGAGGGCGGTGCGGCCAGCCGGCCGCCGCCGGCGTGCCGCCGCGGGAACCGGGCCGAGGGTCGGCCCAGCGCCCCAGCCGGACGCGGCGCCCGGCGCCGGGTCGGTCGCCCCGGCCTGAGCGGACCCCCACGGCTGCCCGGTGCTACCCGCGGGGGCGGCGTTCCAGGGCTGGTTCGCGCTGCCGCCCGCCGCGGCCCCCCACGGCTGGCCGGTACTACCCGCGGGGCCGCGCGCGGGAGTACTCGGATCCCACGGCCGGCTGCCTGCGGACGCGACCGCGTTCCCGGCCGGCCCGCTGTTCCGGGGGTCGGCGTTGCCGTCCCGCTGAGCGGGCGGCACCGCGATGCCGGCCCGGGACGGCGTCCCGACTGAGCCGAAGAAGCCGGCGGGCGCCGGCGGGCGATCATCCGGTCCGGCCGGGCCCGCCGGACCGCGGGGCGCCGCGTCGCCGGCTGACCGGAAGGCGCTAGGCAGCTCGACCGGTATCGTCTGGTCCTCCTGGGCCGGCAGGTCCACCGAGGTGGGCGAGGCGGCCGGCGCCTCAGGGGCGGGTTCCGCCGGCGCGCCCGGCTCCGGTGTCCCCCGTTCCCTGGGCGGTGGCGCGCCGTGCGAAGCGGGTTCGGGCCGGCGCGGCGGGACGAGCGTGAACGCGCTCCGGTTCCGTGGGCCGTCCGGGACCGGGCCCACGCTGCCGAGCATCCGCGCCGCGGTCGCGGCGTCGGGGCGGTCGGCCGGGTTGCGCCGCAGCAGGGCGTCGATGACCGGGCCCAGCCCGGCCGCCACCGGCGCGGGCGGCGGGTCGGAGTTGATGATGGCGGACATCGTCGTGATGGCGCCGCCCGCACGGTCGAACGGCCCGTGCCCCTCCACCGCCGCGTACAGGGTCGCGCCGAGTGACCACAGGTCGGACGCGGGCGTGGCCGGATTGCCCTGAATGCGCTCGGGCGCGGTGAAACCCGGCGATCCCATGACCATGCCGGTCTGGGTCAGCTTCGGGTCACCCTGGAAGGTCGCGATGCCGAAGTCGGTGAGCACGGCCCGGCCGCTGTCCGCGATCAGCACGTTGCTCGGCTTGACGTCGCGGTGCAGCACGCCGGCCGCGTGCGCGGTGGCCAGCGCGGCCAGCAGCTGGCGGCCGGCGTCCGCCGCGTGGTGCGGTGGCATCGGCCCGTCGCGCGAGATGATCTGGTCCAGCGAGCGCGCCGCGACGAGCTCCATGATGATCCACGGGCGGCCGTCTTCCTCGGCCACGTCGAAGACGGTGACGACGCCCGGATGGCTCAGCCGCGCGGCGGTTCTGGCCTCGCGGTGGGTCCGCTGGTAGGCCTTGGCCCGCTCGTCCGGGTCGAGGCTCTCGCTGATACGCAGTTCCTTGACGGCGACCTCGCGGTCAAGGATCTCATCCCACGCGCGCCACACCGTCCCCATCGCACCCCGGCCGATGGGCTCCTTGAGACGGTAGCGCCCTGCTATGACGCGCCCCGTGCCCGCCATAGCGTGCATAGCCGGACCATACACGGGATCAGCGCATAGGTCCCTAGGTTGCCGGTGAGAGTTCAATGGGAATTAGATCACGGTCGGATGTCCGGCCTGCTCACGGCCGGTCCGCCCGGTGGCGCTGTCAGCGCGGGGGTGGCCCGCCGATCGTGAGCACCGGCCCGGGTGCGCCGCCTGGGTCGGTGAAGAAGTCGTTCCCCTTGTCGTCCACGATGACGAACGCCGGGAAGTCGCGGACCTCGATCTTCCAGACCGCCTCCATGCCGAGTTCCGGGTACTCCAGCACATCGACGTGGGTGATGCAGTCCTGGGCCAGCCGGGCCGCGGCGCCGCCGATGGAGCCGAGGTAGAAGCCACCGTGCCGCTGGCACGCCTGGGTCACCGCCGCCGACCGGTTGCCCTTGGCCAGCATCACGTACGATCCGCCCGCGGCCTGGAACCGCTCCACGTAGGAATCCATCCGGCCTGCGGTGGTCGGCCCGAAGGAGCCGGATGCGTACCCGGCGGGCGTCTTGGCCGGCCCGGCGTAGTACACGGCGTGATCGCGCATGTAGGCGGGCAGCGGCTCGCCCGCGTCGAGCCGTTCCGCGATCTTGGCGTGCGCGATGTCGCGCGCCACGACGAGCGGGCCGGACAGCGACAGCCGGGTCCGGATCGGGTACCGGGAGAGTTCGGCCCGGATCTCGTCCATCGGCCGGTTCAGGTCGATGCGGACCACGCCCGCCTCGGCGTCGGCGTCGGCTTCTGTCGGGTCGGGCAGGTACTGCGCTGGGTCGGTTTCAAGCTGCTCAAGGAACACGCCCTCCGGGGTGATCTTGCCCAGCGCCTGCCGGTCGGCCGAGCACGACACGGCGATGGCGATGGGCAGCGAGGCGCCGTGCCTGGGCAGCCGGATCACCCGGGCGTCATGGCAGAAGTACTTGCCGCCGAACTGGGCGCCGATGCCGATCCGCCGGGTGATCTCGAGCACCTGCTGCTCGAGCTCCAGGTCGCGGAAGCCGTGCCCGGCCGCGGCCCCCTCCTTCGGCAGGCTGTCCAGGTACCGTGCCGACGCGTACTTGGCCGTCTTCAGCGCGAACTCCGCGCTGGTCCCGCCGACCACGATGGCCAGATGGTAGGGCGGGCACGCGGCCGTGCCCAGCGACCTGATCTTCTCCTCCAGGAAGGAGGACATCTGATCCGGATACAGCACGGCCTTGGTCTGCTGGTACAGGAACGATTTGTTCGCCGACCCGCCGCCCTTCGCCATGAACAGGAACTTGTAGGCGTCGCCGCCGGTGGCGTAGATCTCGATCTGGGCCGGCAGGTTGCTGCCCGTGTTCCGTTCCTCCCACATGGTCAGCGGGGCCATTTGCGAGTAGCGGAGGTTGAGCGTGGTGTAAGCGTCGAAGACGCCGCGGGCAATGTGCTGCTCATCACGTCCATCGGTGAGCACCTGCTGACCGCGCTTGCCCATCACGATGGCCGTCCCGGTGTCCTGGCACATCGGCAGCACCCCGCCGGCCGCGATGCACGCGTTCTTCAGCAGGTCACGCGCGACGTAACGGTCGTTCGGGCTAGCCTCGGGGTCGTCCAGGATGGAACGGAGCTGGCTGAGATGCGAAGGCCGGAGCAGATGGGCGATGTCGTGCATGGCGGCACTGGTCAGCCGGCTCAGCGCGGCCGGCCCGACATCGGTGAACGTTTTGCCCAGCGCCTGCCGGGTAGTGACGCCATCCTCGGTGATCAGCCGGTACGTGGTGTCATCCGCCCCCAGGGGCAGCAGGTCCGTGTAGCTGAATTCTGGCATCGTGGCAGGCCCTATGCGTTCTCGTCGGTTGACCGTGAATTGCTTACCAGCTTAGGCGCAGCCGGGGACACGGACCGGTGGCAATTGCGGCGAATCCCGCGCGTGCGGGCTCGCAGGCGGCGCCGCGTCGTTAAGATTTGTCGCGCGGCAAACGTTAGTTCTGGTCATGAGGACACGAGTGGCGGCGGCTCGCCGCAGCCGGGGGGAGCGAGTGCCCTCCGGCGACGTTGAACGGAGCGGAGGACGTGAGTGTGACTTCTGTGAGCGAGACGGCCGACGCCGCGGCGGCCCTGTCGGCACGCCGCGAGGACATCGTCCGGGGCTGGGCCGACCTCCCCCCTGTTCACCACGGTCTTCGCGCATCAGCGGGACGACGCCGAGGCCATGGCCGGCCTGCTGCTGGACGCGGTGATCGATGTGACCCGGTCGGGACGCGCGGACGACTTCCGGGCGCCGGGCTTCGGCACGATCAGGGACGTGGTGGCGCGTGTCACGTCGGCGCGGCTGCGGGGCGGCGGTCCTGCCCCGCCTCACGCGGATATGGAGAAACGGATACCGGGTCCTTGGGTGCCGTTGCCGTCCGCCGGGCTGAGGCCCTCCGGTTCGGCCGCCCGCTGGAACGCGGCGAGACCGTCGGCCAGCTCGGCCCGGCCGGACGGCGTCATGGCCTCGAGCACGTGCGCGATCTGCCCCCGTCGGCTCTCCCGGGCCTGCTCGAGCAGCGCCTCGCCTTCGGGGGTCAGGCGCAGGCTGACGGCGCGCCTGCTGGCGCGGCCCGTGTCCCGGGTGAGCAGGCCGCCCGCCTCCAGCCGGTCACACAGGCGGCTGGCCGAGGAGGGCAGCGCGCCGAGAGCCTCGGCGAGCTGGCTCAGGTTGAGCTCGCCGTACCGGCCCACCGCGGTGAGCGCGCGAAGCTGCGTGGGCGAGATGCGCACATCCAGCGATTCCGCGACGTGCGCCCAGATGCCCACCAGGGCCTCAGCAGCCGCCTCCACCACGGCTGCCGCCCGCTGCGCGGCGGCCGCGAGGTCAGCCTGGTGCGAGGCCATGTGTCCACTCTCGCATATTGAGGTGTGGCAAGGCACCTACCATGTCGTCAAATCGTGGCTGGTCCGGCGGTTTCGTGACCAGGCTTGCCCGTCGAGGAACGTCCGTGAGAAATCATGCCTGAAGACCGCACCACCGTTGAACGCTCGATCTGGAGTGCGCGCCCGGCGCATCTCGTGCAGGCCACCCGGGAGGCCATCGAGGCCTGGGTGGGGATGGCCGGTACGGAGGTCCTGCTACTCGACTACCACCAGTCCCACCTCGTACCGTTCGCCGACGGCGAGGGCGGGACGCCGATCCCGATCGACGCGCACCCGGCGGGGCGGGCGTTCGCGTCCAGCCGTGCCGTCCAGGATGACAACCACCTGTACCTTCCGCTGATCGTGTACGGCGAGCGCATGGGCGTTCTCGCGGTACGGCGGCCAGCGGACGCACCGGCCAGCGACGATGACCTGGCGGAGGTCGCCGCCAACCTGGCCCGGGCGCTCCGGCTGGCCGACACCGCGACCGACGTTTACCGTGAAGTCCGCCGGCGTAAACGTCTCACCATCGCGGCCGAGCTGCAGTGGGACCTGCTACCTGGCCGCACCTCCGAATCGGCCGAGTTCTGCCTGGCCGGGCAGCTGGAGCCCGCGTACACGGTGTCCGGCGACAACTTCGACTGGTCGCTGTCCGACCAGCACCTCACGCTTTCGGTGAGCAACGGGATGGGCAGCGGCATCGGTGCCGCGCTGCTGACCCAGCTCACCGTCAATTCACTGCGCAACGCACGCCGCTCGGCGGCCGGCCCCGCCGAGGCGGCCGAGCTGGCCAGCGGGATCGTGTACTCCCAGTACGGCGGTTCCCGTCATTCTTCGACGCTGATGCTGCGCATCGCCCTGTCGACCGGCGAGGCCGAGGTCGTTGACGCGGGCTCGCCGCGGCTGCTGCGCGTCCGCCGCGGCGAGATCGAGGCGGTCAAGCTGGACCAGCAGATGCCGCTCGGCATGTTCAGCGATACCCGCTATCGGGCCCAGCCGCTGACCGTGCTGTCCGGGGACCGGCTCATCGTCCTCAGCGACGGCCTGTACGATGCGCGCGGGCCGTCCGGCCGGGTCTACGGGCAGGCGCCGCTGGCCGCGGCACTGCGCAGCTCGCGGCTCCAGGACCCGAACGAGACCGTTCGCTACCTCATCATCGATCTGCTCGCGCACCACGAGGGAACAGATCTCGTTGACGATGCGATCGCCGTCTGCCTGGATTGGCACGGAGCCGGAGATCACCCGGTCGCCGCCGCTGGTAGCAGCCTCAGTAACCTCGTTCGTCCCGGCGACGCGTCACCTGATGTCATGACTTGAGTACGAATGACTGTGCTTGTATGGTGGCGGCATGCGGCGGCGCCGCGCCGCGCGGTGCCCCCGTCCGTGCGAGGTCCGCTCGCCACGCGGTGCCCCCGTCCGCATGTGGCCGAGCAGGCGGCGCCGCCGCGGCCAAGCCACGCTACATAGCCGTTGCCGCCTGGGCGCGTTCCAGATGATCTGGATGTCGAACGCGTCGAATAGTTCGGCTTGCAGGCTGGGCGGCATGGTGGCCAGGTCGGCGGTGACCTCGGGCAGCAGGCTGACCAGGTTGGGTGCGGGGTCGGCGGGCGGGTAGGTGGCGGGGTCGGCGGTGAGGCCGGCGTGGATGGCCGGCACCCCGAGTTTTTCCTCTGCGCGCATGGCGTAGATCGCGGCGATGATGGGCGCGCGGACCTCGTCCAGCACGAGGAGGGTTTTGGTGCGGCCCTGGGATGCTTTGGACGGGCCCGGGTGCGGGATCTTCTCCGGCAGGTACCCGTTGAGGACTTTGCCGAGGTTGTAGCCCCTGGGCGGCGTGGGTGCGCATGCCGCGCCACCTGCTCCGCTTGGGCTGCAGCCGGAAATACTCCGCGATGTTCTGCTTAGTGCGGCGCAAAAGGATGGTGGCCGGCTCGGTGCCGTCCAGGTCGATCGGCTCATCGGCGGCGAAGAGCAAAATGCCCGCAGCCGGGAGGTGGCCAAAAAAATCACCCGCCGCGCACCAGGACACGCCCCGGTGCTGATCGCGGCCGGGCCGGAAAGATTATTTTCCGGCAGGTGCCGGCAGCTGGTGCGGGATCCGCGGCCGGTCCGGGAGCGGGCAGTTCGTAATGCCACTGGGCGCATCCGGTGCCGGTGAGGGTCAGGCAGGACAGGGCGTCGGGGATGTTGCGGATGACCAGTTCGTGCCGGTCCTGCTGCTGGGTGTGGTGCGCGGCCAACTCGGCGGCGGCCAGCCGCCGGGTGATCAGCTGTGCCGGTTCCGTCCGGGAACCGGCGGCGGATAGCGGCGCGGTCAGGCCGGTCGTCTTTGTCATCGGCCGGCCTCGATTTCGCCGAGCCGGTCCAGCAGTGTTTTCAGGGACGTTTTGACGACGATGTGCCGCTGGTGCCCTCGTCTTTTTCGGCGGTGAAGTAGCGTCCCTCGTCCTGGGCGTGGATCGACCATTTGGGGTGGTCGTGGGTGAATCGCTGCCGCCGGAGCTGCTGGTCATACGGCGCTGTCATCGCTGTGTTCCTTACCTGACCCGTGTCTTCGGCCCATCAACGTGGGCACCCGCCACGGGCCGGTAGCGGGTGCCGCGCAATAGCCAAATGCTAGCAGAGCATGCAGAGCTTACATAGCTCTCAGAGCTAGCTGACGTATTACCAGCTCACGGAGCTACTACGTTGATCTTGTGCCTGCCCGGCCTGTTGACCCCATGGATGAGCAATACGCGTATCTGCAGGTAGCCGATGACGTTCAGCGCCGGATCGATAACGGAGAGATCACTGAGAAGCTCCCCGCTGAACGGGCACTGGCTGAGGAGTACGGCGTCGCGTACACCACGGTGCGCCGCGCGATGGAGATCTTGCGCGAGCGTGGCGTCATCATCACCCGGCAGGGACGGGGAACGTTCGTCAAACCGGGGAGGTAGACGCCGAACACGGCGCTCAGCCCCGGCAGAACAGGCCTCCACGGCGCAGGCGCGCGGGCAGATTCCGGCTTGGCCGATTAGGTTATGGCCTCGCGCAGCGCCTTGCAGTTTCCGCGCTGACGCTTCCGGCCATGCGCCTGGGTGGCTTGCACCTAACGGCCATTGGCTGAGTCCGGTACTGGGGGGTTGTGCACTTTCCCCGGTCATGGGTGCGGTGAGCAGCCGTCACTACGGGTGGGGTAGGAGCCAGGAGGGGTATGGGGAACCCTGAACCTCGGGGCCGAAGGGGGCTTGGGTGATCAAGTCGGACAACTGCCCGGGTGGAGCCTCCTCCGCTGTTCCAGCTGGCCAGATAATCGGTCAACGCCGGCCCCTCCCCACTCGCCTGCACTGCGACGGCTCCCCGCCAAGGAGGTGTCCAAGATTGCACGTCAAGACTCTGGACGGTCCGCCCTCGCTCGGAAGGGGCCAAGGTCCCATGAGAAGTCTCCCTTCTCTGCACGGGGACCGCTGCCCGGATCGGCCGTCTGCGTGGGGGGAGGCGGGCCAAGCAGGTCCCAGCGGTTGCCGGCGATGTCACGGAACACGGCGACCCGGCCGTAGGGCTCCGTACGCGGCTCCGTCAGGAACTCGACCCCGGCCGCGGTCATCTTCTCGTAGGCGGCGGCGAAGTCGTCCACGCGCAGGAAGAACCCCACCCGCCCCGCTACCTGATGGCCAGCCGCCGCCCGCTGCTCCGGGCCGTCCGCCTGGGCCAGCAGCAGCCCGGTCCGGGTCCCGGGCGGGCGCACTACCACCCACCGCTTGGGCCGGCCGCCCTCGGTGGTCAGCGCCGGGGAATCCTCCACCAGATCGAAACCCAGCGCGCCGGTGAAGAACTCGATGGCGCGGTCGTAGTCATCGACCACCAGGGCGACGTGCTCAAGGTACATACGGCCAGCCTAGATTCCGCTAGGACAGGGCCCGCCGTGGCCGTCCCTGAAGGTGCCGCACGATCTCGCCGTAGTCGTCGCTCAGGTCGGGCGGCACCCGCCACACGTCGACGGTGCCCATGACCCCGATCACCCGGACGGTAACCGCTGGGGCGCCCGGGGTCACCACGTCCTGACCCCAGTCGCGGCGATGGCCCATGGCGCTAAGGCCGGTGACGTCGACGTTCAGTCCCTCAGGGACGTATATGTCCGCGTTGCCGAACAGCGCGACGACGGTCAGCGTGGTCTGCGGAGCGTCGATGGTGGCCTCCCTCAGGTCGAAATCGAGGTCGCCGAACGCGGCGACCGCGAGCGCCCGGCCCCGTAGCCGGAGTCGTCCGCGGCACACGACGTGCCCGAACAGCGCCGCGGCGAACCGGGCGGGTGTGCGCCGCCAGTGAGCCGGAGCAGCCGGCAGGTCCTGCTGAATACGTGCAAGGTCCGCGCCGACCCGCGCCCCGAGGGCGGACGACACCCGCTCCGTGAATTCCTCGAGCGTCAGCCGTCCGGCCAGCAGATGATCACGAAGCATCACCACTGTCTGCTCACGCTCGGCGTCCGAGACGCGGTAGGACCCATCGTCCATGGTGTCACGTTAAGGGATCACGAGCCGGGCAGCCAGATCCCGGCCGGGGCTACCCCGTCGGCCGCTCAGCCCTTCGCCAGCCGGGGGAGCAGCGCGGCGGCGGCGCTGATCCCGGCGATCGTGACGCAGACCAGCACGGTGACATCAAGGGCCAGGTTGGCCGGCGTGCCGATCAGCAGCCCGCGCAGCGCATCGACCTCATACGACAGCGGGTTGATCTTCGTCACCACCTGCAGCCAGCCCGGCATGACCGTGACCGGGTAGAGCGCGCTGGAGCTGAAGAACAGCGGCATCGTGATGGCCTGCCCGATGCCCATCAGCCGGTCGCGGCGCAGCGCGAGCCCCGCGATCGTCATGGACAGGCAGGAGAAGAACGCCGAGCCGAGGACGACGATGACCGCCGTCGCGATCAGCTTGAGCGGGTTACTGGTGAGCGCGACGCCGAGGATGGCCGAGAGCACCACCACGACGGCCGCCTGGATCACCGACCGCAGGCCCGCCGCGAACGCCTTGCCCGTAATCAGGGCCGACCGTGGCGTCGGCGTCACCATCAGCTTGGTCAGGACGCCGGCGTCTCGTTCCCAGATGATCTCTTCTTCCACGTTCCGCCCGCCAGCGTGCCCTACTACTTCTTCGCGTTCGCCGCGGGCAACCTGCTCGGGCCGCTGACCAGCGGCCGGCTGTTCGACACGCTGGGCCGCAAGAAGATGATCGCGGGCACCTACCTGCTGTCCGGCGCCCTGCTCATCATCACCGCCATCCTGTTCAAGCAGGGCACGCTGAACGCGACCACGCAGACGATCGCGTGGGCGGTGATCTTCTTCTTCGCCTCGGTCGGCGCGAGCGCTGGGTACCTGACCGCCAGCGAGGTGTTCCCGCTGGAGGTCCGGGCCAAGGCGATCGCCGTGTTCTTCGCGATCGCGCAGTGCTTCGGCCTGCTCGGCACCCACCTGTACGGCCACCTGATCGGCACCGGTAACGATCCGAACAAGCTCTTCGTCGGCTACCTGATCGGCGCCGGGGCGATGATCGCCGGCGGCGTCGCCGAGGTGTTCCTCGGCGTCGCGGCGGAAGGCAAGCCGCTGGAGGACGTCGCCAGCCCGCTGTCCATGGTGCGCAAGGCCGCCGGCTCGGTCTCTGCCGCCACCCAGGGCGCGCCCCCGCTGCGCGGCGAACCGACCTAACCAGCGTTCTAACAGAAGGCGCGTGGGTGCCCGCCACCGTCGTGGCGGGCGGTCACGCGTCTGGCCGACGTTCGCGACGGCCCCCTCGTGCTCGTGAGCTCCTCAACGATGCCGGCGCCCCGTCAGTACCAGCCGTAGGCGAGTTCGTGCGCCCACGCTGCCTGCGGGGTGCCGTACGCGGCCCGGATGTAGCCGATACCCCAGATGATCTGCGTGTAAGGATCAGTTGCCCAGTCGGGTCCGGCTGATGCCATCTTGACGGCTGGCAGCGCCTGGGGAATACCGAACGCGCCGCTGGACGGGTTGGTCGCGGCGGGGTTCCAGCCGGACTCCCTTTCCCAGAGCAGGTTCAGGTAGGGGAACTGGCTAGGTCCCCACGTGGTGTCGGTGAGGTTCTGGGCGAAGCTCTGGTATTGGTTCAGGGCGGCGGGAGCAGCCAGCGGAGCGGCGGGGGCTGCCAGCGGGATTGCCGGGTTGCCGACGGGAACCGGCGCGGCGGCACCGGCGGCGGGAGTGGCCGCGTACGGGTCTGTCGCTCCCGCGTATCCGCTGATGCTGGTGAGCGGGTCGAAACGGACGCTCGCCCCGGTGTAAGGCGCGTCGATGATCTCACCGTTGCCTGCGTAGATCCCTACGTGGCCCGGGGCGGCAACTGAGCCGTCAGAGCCGGCGTAGAACACGAGGTCGCCGGGCGTGAGCTGGCTTTCGGCGACGGGGTGGGCCTTGGTCTGTTGCCATTGGAGGTTTGCGTTGTGGGTCACGCCGATCCCGGCCTGGGCCAGGGCGACCATGGTCAGCCCGGAGCAGTCGAAGCTGCCCGGCCCGGCTGCTCCCCACTGGTACGGCTTGCCCAGTTGCTCTTCGGCCCAGCTGACCACCGTGCGGGCCTGTGTGGAGACCGGCTCCAGGCGGTAGGCGGTGGATGCGTAGGCGGCCACCAGCGTGGCCGCCGCCAGTGCGCCGGTCGGCGACCAGCTTTCGGCATTGCTCGCCTCCGCATTCCTGGCCAAGCCGTTCACCGCCGGGCCGTTCACCGCCGCGAGGGCGGCGGGCAGTGACTCGACCCGGAATCCGGCGCGGGCGGCGGCGATCCCCCGGTAGGCCGCAGCCTGGTTCGGCGTGGTGCCGGGCGGGGCGACCCACAACACATCGTGACCTGCGGGTAGCCGTGCCGCCAGCGCCGCCGCCTGGGCTGGCGTCCCGTTCGCCAAGACGACAACCACCAGCCGCTGGCCAGCTGCCGTGGCGATTTGCTGTGCCTCAGGAGCCTGACCACTGAGGAAACGGGTGTCGCTGACGGTATCGGTCTGCACCCTGACCATCTGGCCAGCAACGGACTGGGCCAGGTCCGCCGCGGCCGTGCCTGCTCCCGCGTCGGTAACCAGCAGCACCTGTCTGCCGGCCGGCGCGGCCGTGGCCGCGGCGATCGTCGTGGGCAGAGCGCGGACATTGACGCTGAGCCCGGCTGCCCACGCCTGCAGCGCGTCGTCGGCGTCGACCGCGCCGCGTACGTCGGGCACCGAGATCGAGAACACCAGACCGCCGGGGCCGCTGACGCCGATCTGCGTGCCGGCATTCACCCCCGTGTGCTCCGCCATGCTCGCATTCACGTCGCGGTACGTGTAGGTGGCACCGTCAGTGCCGGATAGGACAATCGTCGATGTTCCGTCGCCCGCCGGGATGAGCTTGAGCATTCCTGCCGTGACCGCGTCGACGGCGGTTCCCGGCGCGACCGGGAGCGTGACCGGTCCGGCAGGCGTCGTCCGGCGTGGGGCGGGGCTGCCCTCACCGATAAGCGCGGGGTCCGCCGCCACCACGCGCGGGGGAACCGGAAGGGCATAGCCGACCGGGATCGACGGCGGGACGGGGACCAGCGGCGAGGACGCAGCCCCTGGCGGGACGGCCGGAGCCGACGGCAGGACCGGCGGCGGCTCCGGCCGCGACCGGCTTTTCGTGATGGACGGCGTGGAAGCTGGCTTGCTGGGCGCCGGTCGCGAAGTGGCCGCAGGGGTCGGGGTCGCCGTATGCGTGCGGGTCGGCGTGGGTCCCGGCGTCGCCGCGTGCGTCCCTGTCGGTGTCGGTGTCGGTGTCGGCGAGGACGTGGGCGCCGGGGTAGCGGTGTGCGTGCCGGTGGGCGCCGGGGTCGCGGCATGGGTGGGCGCCGGGGTAGCGGTGTGCGTGCCGGTGGGCGCCGGGGTCGCGGCATGGGTGGGCGCCGGGGTCGCGGTGTGGGTGCCGGATGGCGTTGGGGTGGGTGTCGCCGTATACGCCACGGTTGGCGTTCCCGCGTGCGTGCCCGGCGTCGTGGGCGTCCCCGTTGCGGTGGGTGTGTGCGTGGCGGCCGGCGTCGGTGTGGCCGTTGCTGTCCCGTGTGAGGCGGTAGCCGAGGCCGCTGGCGTGGCGCCCGTCCCAGTGCCTGGCGAGTTGCCGGTTGCCGGTGAGGCGGTAGGCGTTACCTGAGTTGCTGAAACTGAGTCAGCGCTTGCCGCCCCGGCTCCGGCCACCGTCACCGCGCCCAAGGCGGCGGTCCCCATCACGAGCGGCACCGTCAAGGCCAGCGCTTTCTTTCCTGCCGGCCGGCGCAGAAGATCGCGGCTCGCCATCAGCACTCGTCCCCTCCGGCTTGGGCATTTCCGGCGGCCGATGGTGGACAGATGTCCGGAAACGTCCTGCTGCCTCGTGGCGTTGCCCGCCCGGGCGCACGCACGGGGTGCCAGCCCCGTACGCATGGCGGCGCCAAGTACTTCGACGGGAGCAGATTCGAGGTGGTTCCGCCGCCACGTCAGAATCTGGCAAACGGGCCGGAACCTGACAAAGCGGCGAGCGGTCATATCGCCGGGTGCCGCAGGTCAGCACGCGCGGCTTGTCACAACGCGGTGAAGTGGTGGAAGCACTCGTAGGCGGCGTCGTGCGCGCCGAAGTCCGCCGCCTCGGACCGCTTCACCGCGAGGTAGGCCCGGCTGCGGAGCGGCCCGAGCGCCGTCATCAGCAGATCGTCCGCCTCCAGGGCATCCAGCGCCGCATCGAGAGAGGCCGGCAGCCGGCGGGCTCCGGCCCGGTCCCGTTCGGCGTCGGAAAGGGTGGCGGGGTCCACGTTGACCGCCGCACCGGGATCGAGCTTGCTGCGGATGCCGTCCAGGCCGGCGTGGATGAACCCGCCCAGCGCGAGGTACGGGTTGGCGCTGGAGTCCGACGGTTTCAGCTCGAGGTTGACCGAACTGGCCGGGTCGCCGCGCAGCACGGACGCGATCCGCACCGCCGCCTCCCGGTTGTCCATCCCGTAGACGGTGTAGGCGCTGCTCCACATCTGCGGTGCGAGACGGCGGTAACTGTTGGCGCTGCCGCAGGTCAGCGCGGTCAGTGCGGGCAGGTGCGCGAGCACGCCGCCGATGAAGTGGTAACCGGTCTCTGACAGCCCGTACTGGTCGCCGGGGTCGGCGAACACGTTCCGCCCGGTGGGCGCGCCGCGGCGCCCCAGCTCGAGCAGTGACCCGTGCAGGTGAGTGCCGTTCCCGGCCTGGTCGGGGATGGGCTTCGGCGCCAGGCTGGCCCAGACCCCGCGCCGGAACGCCACGCCCCGTACGGTCTCCCGGTAGAGCAGGTGGTTGTCGGCCGCGCGCAGCGCCGGGGCGTGCCGGATCACCACCTCCTGCTGGCCGTGGCCCAGCTCGGGGTAGTAGTGCTCGACCGCTAGCTGCTGCTCCTCCAGCGCCCGCACCAGGTCCATGGTGAAGTCGTGGGCGCGCTGGAAACCGGTCGAGGAGTAGCACAGGCTGTCGTCGGCGGGCACCATCCGGTCCGGGCCGCCCTCCGGATCCGGCACGCGCTGGCCGAGCGTGAACTCCGGCTCGAAGGCCGCCTCCATCGCGTAGCCGTCGGCCGCGAGCTCGGCGATGGCCTGCTTGAGGAACGTGCGCGCGCACGCCTCCCACGGCTGCCCGTCCGGCCGCACCAGGTCCGAGGCCATCGCCGCCGCGCCGGGCGCGTACGGCAGCGGCACGAACGTCCGCGGGTCGGGCTTGATCCGGACCTCGCCGACCGGGCCCATGCCCTCAACCGGCTGGAGATGGTCGAGCATGTTCATCGCCATCATCGCGACCGTGTGCCCGATCCCGCTGGCCATCCGGGCCTCCAGGCCCGACACGTGCGTGGCCTTGCCGCGGATGATCCCGCCGTGGTCGGCGTACAGGAACCGGATCAGCGAGATCTGCCCGGCCCGGGCCCGCTCCAGCACGGCGTCGGCGACGGACAGGCCCGGCTGGGCTCCCGGCGTGGCGGCGGTTTCGGCTGCGTCGGTCATGGATTACGGGTAGCACGATGCGCCACGGCTCGCCTAGCGCTTGGCCGGATTGCACCGCTGCGGGTCTGCGGCCTCATATTTATTAACGAAACGGCATCCCGGCGGGCCAGTTCTCCCCGCCGGGGGAGGCCGGGACGGAGGGATCCGGGTCGCCCGCCAGGATGCGCTGGTACACGCTGCGCAGCCAGGTGCCCGGTTCGATGCCCAGTTCCTGCCGCATGGCCTCGTAACCAGATTGGTACAGCCGGAGCGCGTCGGCGCGGCAGGCGAGCCGGTCCAGCGCCAGCATGGACAGGCCGCGCGCGTGTTCGCGCAGCGGGTGCGCGATGACCAGGGCCGACAGTTCCGTGACCACGGTGGCGTACCGGCCCAGCTCCAGATCGGCTTCCGCCTTGGCCTCGGCCGCCATGAGCCGGCGCGCCTCCAGGCCATCGGCCGCGGCCGGATGGGGGCGGCGCCGACGCCACTGAACGCCGTCCCGCGCCATAGCGTGAGCGCCGCGCCGAGGAGCACGGAAGCGGTGGCGGCCTCTCCGGCCTCCGCGGCCGCCAGCCCTCGCGCCAGCAGCTCGCCGAACTCCGCCAGGTCGATGCCCACCGTCTCCGCGGACAGCAGGTAGCCGGGCGGGATGGTCAGCAGCGGGCTGCCGGCGTCACCCGGGCTGTGCCTCATGGCCTGGCGCAGGGCGGACACGTGCGCCTGAATCTTGGTCCGCGCGGTGGCCGGCGGCCGGTCGTCCCACAGAATCCGGGCCAGCCGGCCGACCCCGACCACCCGGCCGTGGTCGAGCGCCAGCGCGGCGAGCAGCGTCCGCTGGCCCGGGTCGGCCAGTCTGCCGTCTCGCCCGCCGCCGGATATCTCGATGGGGCCAAGAACGTTGATCCGCATGGCGTTTCCTTCCGCTCGGCCGGGTTCCGGCCCGTTACGACCTTGAACCAGGCTGGTAATGCGGCCGTAGTGCATGGGTAGGGGCGCTGGTCGGAGGCGGGGCGCCGGGTTTCCCGTGGAGGAAACATGTGGCTGGCCGTGCTGGGACCGCTGGTCGTGCGGCCCGCGCATGCCGAGGTGCGGGTGGCTGCGGCCAAACAGCGCGTGGTGCTGGCCGCGCTGGCGGTCCGGGCGGGCCAGGTGGTGTCCTTCGACGAGCTGGCCGAGACCGTCTGGGACGGCGCGCCGCCGCTGACCGCCCGGGTGACCCTGCGCAACTACGTCAAATGCCTGCGCCAGCTGCTCGGCCCGGCCGGCGCGCGGATCATCACCCACGACCCCGGGTACCTGATCCAGCTCGCAGCCGGCGAGCTGGACGTCCTGCGCTTCGGCGAGCTGTCCCGGCAGGGCGGCGCGGCGGTGCGTGCGGCGGAATGGCCCCGGGCATCCGGGCTGCTCGGCGAGGCACTAGGGCTGTGGCGAGGCGAGCCGCTGGCCGATATCCCGTCCGACGCGCTGCGGTGGCAGACGGCGCCGCGGCTGGAACGCCTCCGCCTGCAGGCGCTGGAGTGGCGGCTGGACGCCGACCTGAACCTGGGACGGCACGCAGACCTGGTACCGGAGCTGCAGGGGCACACCGCGGGGCAGCCGCTGCACGAACGGTTCCACGCGCAGCTCATGCTGGCCCTGTACCGATCCGGCCGCGGCGCCGAAGCGCTGGCCGCCTACGACCGGGCCCGCGGGCTGCTCGCCCGCCATCTCGGCGCCGAGCCCGGGCCCGAGCTGCGGGATCTGCACCTGCGCATCCTGCGGAAGGACACGGACCTGGCCATACCGGCCGGCCCGGACGCGCCCGCCGGGACCTCGGCGACCCCGGGGACCGGGGCGATTCCCGGGACCGGTCCGGCCCCGGGCATGGCCGGACCACCGTCAGAAGTCACGGGCGAGCCTTCGCCCCCGATCCCGCGGCAGCTGCCCGCGACCGCGCGGCACTTTGCCGGGCGGGCCTGCGAGCTGGCCACGCTCACCGGCCTGCTCGGCGAGCACACCTCGGGTGACCCGCCCGGCGCGGGCGGCGAGGCACGGGACACGGTGCGCATCGTGGCCATCGACGGTACCGCCGGAGTGGGCAAGACCACGCTGGCCACCCGTTTCGCGCACCAGGTGGCGGGCCGGTTCCCGGACGGGCAACTGTACGTGAACCTGCGCGGTTTCGACCCGGCCGGCCCACCCGTCACGCCCACGGAAGCGGTCCGGGGCTTTCTCGGTGCCTTCGGGGTCGAGCCAACGCGAATCCCGGCGGACCTGGCCGCCCAGGCTGCCCTGTACCGCAGCCTGGTCGCGGACCGGCGGATGCTGATCGTGCTGGACAACGCGCGGGACAGCGGGCAGGTCCGCCCGCTGCTGCCGGGTGGCGATGGCTGCCTGGTGCTCATCACCAGCCGTCCCCCGCTCGTCAGCCTGGTCGCCGCCGAAGGCGCTCATCCGCTCACCCTCGGCCTGCTCAGCGCGGCCGAGGCCCGTGACCTGCTGGCCCGGCACCTGGGTGCCGGGCCGGTCGCCGCCGAGCCCGCGGCGGCGGCGGAACTGGCCGGGCTGTGTGCCCGGCTGCCGCTGGCGCTGAGCGTCGCGGCGGCCCGGGTGGCGTCCCGGCCGGGCTTTTCGCTGTCCGCCGCGGCCAGGGAACTGCGCACCGCCCGCAGCCGGCTGGACGCCCTGAGCGCAGGGGATGCGGTCACCGACGCCCGTACGGTGTTCTCCTGGTCCTACTGCCAGCTGAGCCCGGGCGCGGCCCGGATGTTCCGGCTGCTGGGCCTGCATCCGGGCCCGGACATCTCCGAGGCGGCCGCGGTCAGCCTGGCCGGCGTCCTCCCGGGCCAGGCGCGCTACGCGCTGGCCGAACTGGCCGGGGCAAGCCTGCTCACCGGGACGGCACGGGCCGTTACGCGTTCCACGATCTCATGCGGGCCTACGCCGCGGAACAGGCCGCCGGGGGCCACCGCCGCGGACCGCGGACCGCCGTGCGCCGGGTCCTGGACCACTACCTGCACACCGCGTTCGCCGCCGACCGGCTGCTGGCGGCGCGCGACCCGATCGCCATTGACCCGCCCGCCCGTGGGGCCGTGCCGGAACCGCTCGCCAGCCGCGCCGCGGCGCGCGCGTGGTTCCAGGCCGAGCACCAGACGCTGCTCGCGGCGGTCAGGCTGGCCGCGGAGATGGGTTTCGGCGACCACGCCTGGCAGATTCCGTGGGCTCTGGTGACGTTCCTGGACCGGCAAGGTCACTGGGCGGACTGGGAGAGCACGCAGCGGATCGCGCTGGCGGCCGCGCGCGGCCGTGACGACATCGGGGGGCAGGCTCAGGCTCACCGTCAGCTCGGCCGCCTGCGCATCCAGCGTGGCCCCTACGCCGAAGCGGAGGCCCATCTGGCCGAGGCCCTCGATCTGTTCAGGCGGGCCGGGGACTCGGTCGGGCACGCCCGTGTCCGGCTGGACATCGCCCAGGCGCTGGAACGGCAGGGGCGGCACCGGGACGCGATCACGCACAGCCTGGAGGCGATGAGCCTGTTCCGCGCGGTCGGCCACCGGGTCGGCCAGTCCCGTGCCCTCAACGGGACCGGCTGGTGCCATGCTCAGCTCGGCGAGCCCGCCCGTGCGCTGCCCTACTGCGAGCAGGCCCTGGCGCTCGATCGTGAGCTGGGGAATCAGCAGGCCGTGTCCGCCACGCTGCACAGCCTGGGCTACATCCACCACCTGCTCGGCGACCAGGCCCGGGCCATTTCCTGCTACCGGGAGGCCCTCGGCCTGTCCCGTCAGCTCGGCGACCGCTACGGCCAGGCTGACGCGCTCGCCTTCCTCGGTGAGACGTACCACGCGTCGGGCGATCAGGCTGGTGCCCGTGATGCGTGGCGGCAGTCGCTGGACATCCTGGACGAGCTGCGCCATCCCGAGGCGGCCGATGTTCGCGCCAAGCTCCGTGACCTGGACGCCAGCCTTCCGGCCGGCCGGGGGACGGCCGTGCCCGCTACGGCCGAGCCGGCCGTTATGGCCGGGGCTCCCGTTGCGGCGGCCCACCTCACCTAGGCCGTGTCTAAGCCGAAAGGCGGGACCGGGAGTCAAGCTCGGCCGCGCGCACCTGCAGGTCGCTCAAGGCCGCTGCGGCATGGAGCGGGAACGGTTCGTCATTGTCCGCCTCCATCCAGCGCCTCATCGTGGACATCGAACAGGGCCACTACTTCAGCTGACGCCACCCGCTACGACAGGCTCACGGTCCGCTAGAGGCCACCCTCCACGTCGCCGCCGTCGGAGAGTGTCTCCGGCCTCTCACTTCCTAGACATGGCCCAGCTCCGGCCAGGCCAGAGTCCCCATTGCGTCCCTCCGTCGGCGGCCCACCCGGGTCGCGGCAGAGGCGCCTTTACGTACACCCGGGTCGCGGCGGAGGCGCCTTTACGTACATCCGGGTCGCGGCGGAGGCGCCTTTACGTACATCCGGGTCGCGGCGGAGGCGCCTTTACGTACATCCGGGTCGCGGCGGAGGCGCCTTTACGTACACCCGGGTCGCGGCGGAGGCGCCTTTACGTACACCCGGGTCGCGGCAGAGGCACCTTTACGTACACAGTCCCGGGGGGCACGCTGGAACCGACGCGATGGCTCCATCGCCAACGCCGAGGAATAGCTATCAGGCAGCCCGATTAAGTTGGATCGGAAGCGTGTCGTTAGCCCGGCATTAGCTGTCTTGCGCTTATCTTACCGGCCATTTTCATCCGTTGTATTCCGCATTTCAGATGGCATTCTTCGGACGAGCCGGTCTATCTGCCGGCCATCGGGATCTGCTGCGCCGCGCCGTTCGGCGGGCACCGCCGCACGTCACGAAGGAGATCATCAGAATGACGAAGAGCACGAGCTACGGGACCGCGCGCCCGTCCGGCGGCGCCCAGCGCGCCGGCACGCGGCCGGATCGCGCCGCGGCAGCCAGGCCGGTGGCCGCCAGGCCGGTGGCGGCCGGGCCGGTGCCGATCCCGGCCGGCGAGCAGGCCACCCGGGCGGCCCGTACGGGGCGCAAAATCGCGGCCGCCGGCCTGATCAGCTCGGCCGCGCTTGCCTTGCCGGCCACCGCGGCGCTGACATCGCCCGCTTCGGCCGCGGTTCCGAGCCCCACCCCAGGGTCGGTGATTCTCACCGCGCACGATGTTTTCGGCCCCGGTACGCAGTTCAGCGCCTACACCGTGGGCCAGCCGGATCAGGCCGTCCAGTCGGCTCATCCGGCCCGCTCCGCCGAGCCGGCTCAGGCGGCGCGTGGGCACACCGCACGGCCTGCGGCGGCCACCCGCAACCAGCCGCCATCTCGCACACCTCGCGCCGGGGACGCCCAGGGCGGCAGCGGCCCTCAGCAATGGGCCGGGCAGAGCGCGTCGCCCTCGTCCCCTGATCTGCCCGTCTACCGCCAGTCCCAACGACACTTTCAGCAGCTTCGCGGGTCTGCGTCAACGGTGCAGCGGCCGGTCAACGCCGTTACCAGCGTTACGAATGGCGGCTCGTCCGTGATTCAGCCCCGTCCCGGCGGTACCCCCACCACCGCCCAGCGCGGCCGGCCAGATGGTGGCCCGGACATGTCCGGGCCGTGGCGCGGTCAGCCGGCCGGATACCGTTATTCCCCGCACCATGACCAGCGTGCCAGCTGGCAGGGTCAGTGGCCTGCCCAGCCGCAGCCTGCCACCAGCACTCCCGCGGGGCCTGCCACCAGCACCCCCGTCGTCCTGGCTAACGGGTCACCCACGGTGGCATCAGCGGCCGGTGGCACGGCAGGCGCCATCGTGAACGGCGGCACCGCCGGGTCTGCGGCCAGCCCCGCTACGGGGTCCGGCGCCGCTCCTGTGTCGCCGACGCTGACCGCGGTCCCGGTCTCTGACCCGGCCCGGAACCCGGCCGGCCTGATCGAGATCGATCCGGCCACCGGCCAGGGCGCGCTGGTCAGCGCGGCGGGGGCCGTGCTCGGGGCGGTGGCCGTTGATCCGGCGACAGGCAGCCTGGTGGTGGTCGGGCCGGCCGGCACCGTCCAGGGGACGCTGGCCATCAACCAGGCCACCGGCACCGTGACCTACACCAGCGGAACCCCGGTCACTGCCCCTGCGGGCCCGGCCACCGGCACCCCAGCGGGCCCGGCTGTCAGCACGCCCGCCGGTACGGTCGCGGCCCCGGGTACCGCCACCGCGACTGGCATGCCCGCGGGCACCGTCCCGTGGGGCCTGAAGGGATACGGGTTCGAGCCGTACGCAGCGGAATCCCCTGGCAACGCGGTGCAGGCGCTGGCCCGGTTCTGGAGCGATCACACCGCGGCGATCCTGGCGGCGGAAGAGCAGTTCGCGGATCGCTGTCACCGGGTCCGGTACGAGGACCTGGTGGCTGACCCCGAGGCCGTCGCAGACGGCATCTTCCGGTTCATCGGGGTGCCGCCGGTCCAGGGCATCTCCACCGCCTGTTTCGCTCCCGAGCGAGAGCGGCTCGGCCCCGCCGACTACAAGATCTGGCACACCTCGCGGATCACCGCCGGCTCGGTCGGCCGTGGCTGGTCCCTTCCCGCGGCGCTGATCACCCCGCCGGTCACCAAGACCGTCAACGAACTCGCGGACAAGCTCGGCTACCTGGGGATCGACGAGGCATGGGGGATCGCCGAGACCGCGCCCGATCCGCGGCGACCCCGGGCGGGCGCGTCGGCTGCCCCGGTGGCCGCCGCCCGCGCCGTCGACACGCGGCAGATGCCGCGGGTGTTCCTGGTGATGGGCGACCTGCTGCAGAGCGGGCTTTTCCGGGTCAGCGATCGCTTCGCCCGCCGGTGGGGGACATTCGCAACGGAATCGTTCGTGCTTGTCGCCACCTCGCAGGCGGCCGGCTCGGCCCGGTGGCGGGTCGACCTAGCCGCGCGGACGGTCACCCTGACCGAGGCGAGCCGCGGCGACGAGGGCTCCCTGGGCGAGGCCGCCTGGCAGCTCACCGGGCCGGCCGACGTCTGGGAGCGGGTCGTCCGTGGGACCGCCAACCTCAACGTTGTGCTGCGGCGCCGCGAGCTGCGCTACTGCGACACCGGCCAGGGCGCGCCCACGACGGTGACCCGGATCGGGATGCTGGCCGACCTGCTCGGCATCACCTCGTGGCGGTCGCCGGACGCCCCCCGGACGCAGCCGGCTCAGCCGGTCTCTGTGGCCTGACCGCCCCGGCCCGCCCGCCGCGGCCACAGTCGGCCCGCCCCCGACCCAGCCGACCTGCTCGGGCCCCAGCCGGCCCGGCCCAGGATCGTCTGCGCATGACCACTCGCCCTGTCCATGAGAAGGAGACCAGCCGACATGAGCAATACGAAGAAAACGGCAGCCCCGCTCCGCCGGGGCCCGCAGCATCGTCAGGGGCACGGGAGGCACCGGGAGCCGCCGCGGACGCCCGGTGATCTGGTCGCCGTACCTGGCCAGGCCGGGCTGCGGGTGCTCGCGGCCGGCGCGCTGGGATCGGCGGCACTGATGTCGATGCCGGCGGGGATGGCGTCAGCCGCCTCGGCGCCCGGCCCGGTGGCGGCATCCCTCACCGCCAGTGTGCGGCCAGCGCCGGCGCCCGGCGTACCCGCGCCTCAGCTGACCGTGCCTCAGCTGCCCGACGTCACATTCAACCTTCCGCAGCCCGTTCCCTTCCTTGACCTTCCCGCCGGAACTCCCGGCCTGCTGTCCACGACGGCACCGGCGCCCGCGGTCTCCGCCCCCATCAGCGACAACACCGCCCCGTCTCCCGGTGCACAGCCGGGCGGGGCGGTCTCCGGGAGTATCTCCGGCGCGCTCGGGCCGGTCGGCGGAACTCTCGGCCTGAGCTGCGGCTCGGCGAACTGTGCGCTGACGATTGGCTATCTCGCCGGTTTCGGGGGCAGCGCCCGGGTGGCGGTGTCTCCGTCACCGCCACCCACGGCGTTCAGCGTCGACGCCGGCGCGCAGGCCTCGGCCAACGTGGGCGGCGTGGGGCTGACCGGCGGAGGGAGCGTCAGCCTGACCAACCCCAACGGCCTCCAGCTCTTCGGCCGGGTCAGCACGCCCGTAGGGGTGCAAGGCACCGTGTCTGGCACCGTTCCTCCCTCCGTGCTGGCGGGGATCGGTGAGGCCGACTCCAACGCCGCCGCGGCCGAAGCGGGGCTGTACGCCGCCCCGCCGCCCCCGCCGCCCACGCCGAACCAGCAGGTCGCGCAGGGTTTCGCCGACCTGGCGAACATTGGCACCGGCTCCGGCCCCAGTCTCGCCTCCGTGCTGGCGGGGATCGGTGAGGCCGACTCCAACGCCGCCGCGGCCGAAGCCGGGCTGTACGCCGCCCCGCCGCCGACGCCGACGCAACTTACCCCCGCGCAGCGTATCGACCAGGGCTTCTCCCCTGTGAGCGCGAACGACCCGGCGTCCATCGTCCAGCAGGATTTCGCGGCTCTGACCGCGTCCGGCGTCGGCGCCGGGACAGGGGCCGGAGACCTCAGCAATCTCCTGGGCCTCCAGCCGGCGGGGCCAGTCGCCGGCCAGCTGCCAGCCGTGCCGTACATCAGCAACCTGACCACCCCCGACGGAACCGTGATCAATCCGCTGACGCCCACGGCCATCGTGCCGGCCACCCCAGCTGCGGCCACTCCAGCGCCGGCCGATCAGGCACCCGCCGCCCCGGCCGGCCAGACGCCGCCAGCCAGCGGACCGCAGAGCCAGGCGGATCCGGCCCAGCCATCGGCCAGCGTTCAGCCGGGCCCGACGGATCAACCGTCCGCGCCGGTGGCGGCAGCGCCGGATACTGCGACGGTACCTCCGGTCCCGGTGGCGGCTGCGCCGGACATCCAGCCTCCTGCGCCCGCGCCGGTGACGCCGGACGTCGAGCCGATCGTGACCGACAGCCAGCCGGCCGCGCCGGACATCCAGCCTCCTGCGCCCGCGCCGGTGACGCCGGACGTCGAGCCGATCGTGACCGACAGCCAGCCGGCCGCGCCGGACATCACGGCACCCAGCCCGACGCTGGTCGCCTCCGCCGACCCCACCTCGGTGAACAGCGCTCCGGCGGCGGTGGCCGCCCCGGCCCCCGTATTGGCGGGGATTGGTCCCGTCGTCGTGGCGGGCGGTTTCTCGGGCGGTGGTTTCTCGGGCGGCGGCTCAGCCTGAGCCGTGCGGGCTGGGCCGCGTCCAGCGCGGCCCAGCCTGGTCCGGGAGCCACCGGGACATCCCGCGCACGCCGCCTGCCCGCGGGCAGGCGCCTGGTCCGGCCCGTTCAGTCAAAATCGACGGAGCTGTAGGCGCGCAGCTTCCAGAGCTGGTGCTCGCTCTTGATGCTCCGGATCGTTCCCGAGCGCGAGCGCATGACCAGGGAGTGCGTGGTCGCGTCGCCGCGGCGATACCGGACGCCCTCCATCAGCTCGCCCTCGGTGATGCCGGTGGCCGCGAAGAACACGTCATCGGAGGAGACCAGGTCATCGGTGGTCAGGACCTGGTCGAGATCGAGCCCGGCGTCCAGCGCCCGGCGCCGTTCCGCCTCGTCATTCGGCGCCAGCTTGCCCTGGATCGTGCCGCCGAGGCACTTGAGCGCGCACGCGGCGATGATGCCTTCCGGCGTGCCGCCGATGCCCAGCATCAGGTCGATGCCGGTACCCTCACGCGCCGCCATGATCGCCCCGGCGACGTCGCCGTCGGTGATGAGCTTGATCCGCGCTCCGGCCGCCCGGACCTGCTGGATCAGCTCCTCGTGCCGGGGCCGGTCCAGGATCACCACGGTCACGTCGTGCGGTGAGCAGGCCTTGGCCCGGGCCACCGCGGCGATGTTGGCCTCGGGCGGGGCGCTGACATCCACCATGCCGGCCGCCTCCGGGCCGGTGGCCAGCTTCGACATGTAGAAGACCGCGGATGGGTCGTACATCGAGCCGCGGGCCGCCACGGCCAGCACCGACACCGCGTTCGGCATGCCGTTGGCGCATAGCCGGGTGCCGTCGATCGGGTCGACCGCCACGTCACAGGCGGGCCCGGTGCCGTCGCCCACTTCCTCTCCGTTAAAGAGCATGGGCGCCTGATCTTTTTCGCCCTCGCCGATGACGACGACGCCGCGCATCGATACCGAGTTGATCAGCAGCCGCATGGCGTTGACGGCCGCGCCGTCCGCGCCGTTCTTGTCCCCGCGGCCGACCCAGCGGGCCGCGGCCATCGATGCCGCCTCGGTGACTCTGGCCAGTTCCAGCGCCAGGTTCCGGTCCGGCGCGTGCTTACCGGGCTCAGGCAGGGGATCGACGTCCTGCGGCAAATGAGGTGTGGGGTTAGTGCTCACGGCGTCGTCGGCTGACATGCGGCCGTCCCTCCTGATGCGTCACGGGCGTGGTGCTGACTTCTGGCTTCACCATGATCGGTGATGAGCTAGCGAAATGCAGCACCCCGTTCCGCGTAGCCTGGGCACCCAAAGCGGCGGGACCGGGAGGCGCTGGGCACGGGATGTCGGTACAGCAGGCGCAATACGCGGTACAGGAGCCGGGTACGGCGCTGCCCCTCGGCCGCCGCGGCCGGTCCGTGCTGGCCTGCCTGCTACTGACGGCGTTCATCATTGTGGCCGTGCCGCTGCAGTCCGCCGGTTCACCGGCAACCGTCAGCTATCAGCATGATCTGGCCACGATGACGCGGGCGGCGCGGAACCCGGTGGTCGCGCCGGCCGGGCTGCCGCTGTCCTGGTCGCCGGTCAGTTCCGCGGTGGCGCTCGGCGGCGCCAACGGGCCAGGCACGGCCACCTGGCATCTCGGGTTCGCCACCCCGTCCGGGACGCTCGCGTCGGTCGAGCAGAGCGACCCGGCGGCGGCGGCGTTCGTCCGCCGGATGACCAACAGTGGCACGCCCGCACCGGCGGTCCGCGTCGCTGGCCTGCTGTGGCGGGCGTCCGCGAACGCCGGCCGTGGTCAGCGATCTTTGTACCGAACGGAACGGGATGGCGGCATCCTCATCGTCACGGGCAACGCAACGTGGGCCCAGCTCCGCGTCCTGGCGGCGTCCTTGCGCGTGCAGCCGCGCAGCTGAACCGGCATGAGCCGGCGCCGGGTGCTAGAAGGGCGCGGCGGGATCGCCGTCGCCGGCCTGCTCGGCCGTGGCTGTGGCCGCGGACAGCCGGGCCCGTGCCCCGTCCAGCAGGCGCTCGCAGACCGCGGCGAGCCGCTCACCGCGTTCCCACAGCTCCAGTGACTGCTCGAGGGTCAGGCCACCGGTTTCGAGCCGCTTGACCACTGAGGCCAGTTCGTCCCGGGCCTGCTCGTAGGACAGCGCCTCGGCCTGTGCACCGGCCTGGTCCGCGGTGCGCCCATCGCTGTCTGCCACCGTTCCAACCTATCCCCATGGGCGGCTGGCGCCGCGGAACGCGGCCTACCGGCGAGGCGTCTGGCCCGCGCGGCTTCTTGCCGGGCCGGGATTCTTCGCCGGGCCCGGTTTCCTCGCTGGGCCGGGGTTCGTGCCGGGGCGCCGGGCCGCCGTCACGCTGAGCTGGTCCTCCGCGAACCGGACGGTCAGCGGCTCCCCGTCGGCGACCTCGGCCGCGGAACGGACCACGCCGTCATCGGCGTGCTGAACGATCGCGTAGCCGCGCCCCAGCGTCGACGCGGGCGACAAGGCGAGCAGCCGGGCCCGGGTGTGGGCGACGTCATCACCGGCCCGGTCGAGGGCAGCTCCCAGGCACCGCCGGGCGCGCTGGGCCAGCGCGGCCACCTGCTCCTGGTGCCGCTCGACTTCCCGCACCGGATTCGCGATCGACGGCCGGGACGTCACCGCGGCCAGCCAGGACATCTCTCGCTCGATCCGGCCGTTCACGCAGCGTCGCGCTCGGTCCCGCAGCCCCGCGATGAGGGAAAGCTGCTCCGTGACGTCGGGCACCACCCGCTTGGCGGCGTCGGTCGGCGTGGCCGCGCGAAGGTCGGCCACGTAGTCCAGCAGGGGAGAGTCCTGCTCGTGCCCGATCGCGCTGACGACGGGAGTCCGGCACGCGGCGACCGCGCGGATGAGCGACTCGTCCGAGAACGGGAGCAGATCCTCCAGCGATCCCCCGCCGCGCGCGATAATAATCACATCAATCCCCGGCGCTCCGTCGAGCCGGTTCAGCGCCTCGGTGACCTCGCCAGCCGCGTACGGCCCCTGCACCGCCACCTGCTCGACCCGGAAGCGCACGGCCGGCCATCGCTGCGCCGCGATGCGCTGCACGTCCCGCTGCGCCGCGGAGTCGCGCCCGCAGATCAGGCCCACGACGTGCGGCAGGAACGGGAGCCGGCGCTTGCGCTCCGGTCTGAACAGGCCCTCCGCGGCCAACTGGCGGCGCAGCTGTTCCAGCCGGGCCAGCAGCTCCCCGATGCCGACCGGCCGGATGTCCAGGGCCGTCAGCGCGAAGGATCCGCGGGTGGCGTTGAAGTCCGGCTTGGCGTGCACGACCACCCGGGCACCCTCGCTGGGCGGGGGATTGATCGCCTCGAACACAACCCGGGGACACACCACCCGGACCGAGACGGCCGCCGCCGGGTCGCGGAGGGTGAGGAACACCGTCCCGCCGCGCCGGGCCAGTTCGGCAATCTCCCCGTCGACCCAGATGCGGCCGAGCCGGGAAACCCAGCCACCGACCAGTTGCAGCACCGTCCGGACGGGGACCGGCGATTCGGCCGATGTCTGCAGCGCCATGATCCGGGCCGGCTCAGCCTTCTCCCGGAGCTTCCAGCTTGGCCACCCGGCGCTCGAACATCGCGATGACGTCCGGCCGGTTCCCGTGCGCCTGCTCGTAACCGATGAGCCCGCGGACCTGCGCGGCCGTGAGGCCGCGCAGCCGGGCGCGCAACGAGGCGATCGTCAGCTGCTCGTAGTTGGCCATCGGCGGCGCGCCTCCCGCTGCCGCGGCCGGTTCCGCTGCCGCGGCCGGTTCCGCAGCCGCGGGCGTTGCGGCGGCGGGCGCCGTGGAAACCGGGGCTTCGCGGGCGGCCGTCTGCTCCGTCGGCGCCGGGCCTGCCGGGGCCGGTGCTGCCTCGTGCGTCACGCGCCCCGGGGCAGCCGGCGCGGTGTCGTCGACGGGAGCGGCCTCCTCGGCTGGCGCGGTGTCGTCGGCCGGAGCGGCGGTGGGTACAGCGTCCGCTGCGGGGACGGATTCGGCAACGGCTGTGTCCTCCGCTGCCGGGGCGGCTGCCGTGTCTTCCGTGGCTGCCGTCTCCTCCGTTACCGGCGTGACTGCTGTGGCTGGTTCGCCAGAATGTGTGGTGGTGGCCCGTTCCTCAGCGCCCGGCTTGTTTTTCATCCGGTCGGTAACCAGGCGAACCTGGCCGATGCTGGCGAACACGGCACGCAGCGCGTGGGCCGGTGCCTCCTTGACCCGTTCGCTGACCTGCGGGAAGCGCATATGGAATCTCTCCCTTAGCGGGGGCGGACACGTGCAGGATGCCATAGACCAGTGACCCGGCTGGCGCTCTTCATTGATGCGTTGTCCTTGCCCGTATCTTGGCGTCTCGCCGGAGCCGTCGCAAATAACGCGAAATCGCCGCTTGTCAAGCCCTGGTCACCGCCGGCGCGCCGGCGCGCCCCAGCTCGCCCGCCTCGCGGATACGGCCGGGTGCGTCCCGGCTGCCCTCGCCTAACATGGGTGACATGTCTGCGACCACCAGGCGTGTCCTCCTCGCCAAGCCACGCGGCTACTGCGCCGGTGTCGACCGGGCCGTGCAGACGGTCGAGATGGCGCTCGAGCGCTACGGCACCCCCGTCTACGTCCGCAAGCAGATCGTCCACAACCTGCACGTGGTGCGATCCCTGGAGAAGCGCGGTGCGGTGTTCGTGGACGAGAACGCGGACATCCCGCCCGGTTCGGTGGTGGTGTTCTCCGCCCATGGGATCGCGCCGGACGTTCGCGCGGATGCCGAGCAGCGCGGCCTTCAGGTAATCGATGCGACGTGCCCGCTCGTCACCAAGGTGCACAACGAAGCCAGGCGCTTCGCGGCGCAGGATTATGACATTCTGCTCATCGGCCACGAGGGCCACGAAGAGGTGATCGGCACCGCCGGGGAGGCGCCCGCGCGCGTTCGTCTCGTGGACGGGCCTGAGGGGGCCGGCTCCGTCGACGTCCGCGATCCGGCCAAGGTGGTCTGGCTGTCGCAGACGACGCTTTCCGTGGATGAGACGACCGAGACCGTGGCGGCGCTGCGGGACCGCTTCCCGACCCTGCTGGATCCGCCGAGCGACGACATCTGCTACGCCACGCAGAACCGCCAGCTGGCCGTGAAGGAGATTGCCGCCCAGTCCGAGCTGGTCCTGGTGGTCGGCTCGCAGAACTCCTCCAACTCCGTCCGCCTGGTCGAGGTGGCCAAAGATTCGGGCGCGGCCGCTTCGCACCTCGTCGACGACGCGTCAGAAATCGACGAGTTCTGGCTGGACGGCGTCACCACCGTCGGCGTCACGAGCGGCGCGTCGGTGCCGGAGGAACTCGTCGATGGCGTGCTCGGCTGGCTGGCCGAGCGAGGCTTCCGCGATGTCGAGGAAGTCGAGACGATCAAGGAACGCATGTCGTTCGCGCTGCCCCGCGAGATCAGGCCGCCCCGCACGCGGGACCGCGCCGAGAGGCACCCGGCGGAGAGCTAGACCGCCCGGCTCGCCGCCCTGTACCCAGCTTACCGCCGTCCGGCCCGGGGTCGGTCACGCGCTCAGGCGCGTTCGTCCCGGCGGTGGTGGGCGAGCAGGGCGTGCGGGTCGTCGGGACCTCCGGATGCCGGGTCGGCGTGCACCAGCGCCGCGGTCAGCCGGGGGATGGCGTGCAGCAGCGCATGCTCGGCGTCGACCGCGACGTGGTGCGCGTCCCGGACGCTGAGCTCGCCGCCGACCACGATGGTGACCTCGGCGTGCAGGTGATGGCCGATCCAGCGCATGCGCAGCCGGCTCACCTCGATCACCCCGTCCACGCCGCCCAGTGCCGAGTCGGCCGTCTCCAGCAGAGCCGGGTCGACCGCGTCCATCAGCCGCCGGAACACCTCCTCCGCCGCGCTCTTGAGCACGAAGAGGATGGCCACGGTGATGACCAGGCCGATCACCGGATCGGCCTGCCGCCAGCCGAGGGCGGCCCCGGCCGCGCCGAACAGCACAGCCAGCGACGTGAAGCCATCCGTGCGCGCGTGCAGCCCGTCGGCGATCAGCGCCGCCGACCCGATCTCGCGGCCGACCCGGATCCGGTAGCGAGCCACTCCTTCGTTTCCGAGGAAGCCGATCACCGCCGCAGCCGCCACCGCGGGGAGGTGGGAGACCGTGGCCGGGTGCAGCAGGCGGCTGATCGCGGCCGTGGCGGCGAGCGCCGACGACAGCGCGATGAGCGCCACGATGAAGATCCCCGCGATGTCTTCCGCCCGGCCGAACCCGTAAGTGAACCGGCGGGTGGCAGGCCGGCGGCCCGCCAGGAACGCCACTCCGAGCGGCAGTGCGGTCAGCGCGTCGGCGGCATTGTGGATCGTGTCCCCCAGCAGGGCCACCGAGCCAGACACCGCGACGACGGCGGCCTGCGCCGCGGCCGTCCCGCCCAGCCCGGCCAGCGACACCCACAGCGTACGCACGCCACGGGCGGAGGATTCCATGACCCGGTCGACCCGGGCGGCCGCGTCATGACTGTGCGGCCGGCCCAGATGCGCTAGCCGGTGCCGTAGCCGGGCGCCCGCCGGGCGCCCTTGCTCGTGGCCGTGCCCTTGCTCGTGGCCGTGCCCTTGCCCATGCGCGTGCTCGTGGCCGTGCCCTTGCCCATGTGCGTGCTCGTGGCCGTGCCCTTGCCCATGTGCGTGCTCGTACCCATGCCCGTGCTCCGGCCCGTGTCCAGTACCTAGTCCGCGCCCATTCTCTTGCCCGTGCCCGTGCCTGTGCCCATGCCTGTGTCCCGGTCCGTGCCCCGGCTCCCGCTCGTCCCCGTGCCCGGTGTTCAGCGTCTCCATGTGGTGCCGCCGGGCCGGGCGGGCCCACCGGGGCCCCGGCTGGTCGGCCGGCCCGAGCCGCCGAGCGTCTTGCGGACATGCTCCGGCGGCCCGTCCGGTTCACCTCGCAGGCCCTGGCGCAGGTCGCGAACATTGTCGAGCAGGCCGCGCCGTAGCCCGATGAGGATCGTTACCGCCGTTCCGAGAAACAGCCACGGGGCCGAAGTGGCCAGTGTGATCAGCGTGCCTTCGGCCGCGGCCGTTCCGCCGGTCGAGGTGATCAGCTTGGCCAGCACACAGGCGACGAAGAACGCCAGCGGCGGGCACACGGAGACCGCGAGCAGATCGCTGGGCTTGGCGTAGCAGGCGATCACGACGCAGGCCGCGACGAACGTGACGTCGGCGAGCAGCCCCCAGCCGAGCCAGTCCGATACGAGAATCCCGGCAAAAGACAGCACCAGCAGGGCCACGATCGCGCCACGGCCGGTCAGCCGGACGACTGGCTCCGAGCCGTCCCCTTGGGGTGCCCGCGGCCCGCCCGGCCCTGGTCCGCCGGGGCCGGCGCGCCCGCCGTCATCCATGGGCTCACGGCGGCGCGGTTCAGGGGGACCGTAAGGCCCGCGTGGCTCGCGCGGCTCGGGAGCCCGGTAAGGCCCGTTCGCTCCGCGAAGCCCGGGGCCGCCTGGGACGCGGGCCGCGCCATCAGCCTGTCCTAGCTCCACCGGCGGTCCGTCCGGGCCGGTGGTGGCCCCCGGCCGCGGCCGGCTCATCCGGTTTCCGGCGTCATCTGGCCCGCTCGCACGCGGCCCGGCGGACGCGCCGCGTGCACCGGGCCACCCTGCGGCGACGGCCGCACCCGGTCGCGTCGATGCCGAGCCTTGCCTCGTGTCGTCGGGCACGCTTGCGCTTCACCCTCCCGTCGTGGCGCTCTCTCGGTCCAGGAGACCGCCGGCCAGGCCGGCCTCAGGTCCATTGTGACGCCTCGATGAGCTGATCGCGGTCGTAGATTTCGGGCGATTCCGGGCCTGGTTCTGATCCGGGCCGGGTCACCGGCGTGGCCGGAGCGGGCAGTTCTGGGATAGATTCTACCAGCTCAGGGGCGGAAAGCTCGCGCGCGACCTCCTCGACCGGCGCGGGCACCGGCAACTCGCTCTCGACGACCCCGAGCTGGCTCAGGCGCCGCGCGCTGACCAGGACCCGGCTTTCCAGCGACCCGACCGTCTGGTTGTAGGCCGTCACCGCCTTGGTCAGGGTGCGCCCCAGCGTGTCCATGTTCCGCCCGAGCCCGGCGATCCGCGCGTGCAGCTCGCGCCCCAGGTCGAACACGGCGCGGGCGTTCTCCGACAGCGCCTCCTGCTGCCACGCGTACTGCGCGGTCCGCAGCATGGTGACCAGCGTGGTCGGCGTGGCGATGTGCACCCGGCGCGTCATCGCGTGCTCGAGCAGCCCGGGATCGCGTTCCAGGGCCGGGGCGAGGAAGGCCTCGCCGGGGATGAACAGCACGACGAACTCCGGTGCGGGGCTCAGCGCCGTCCAGTACGCCTTGGCGGCCAGCCGATCCACGTGCTCGCGGACGTGCCGCGCGTGCGCGTCGAGCCGGGCCGCGCGCACGGACTCGTCGGTCGCCTCCACCGCTTCCAGGTACGCGGCGAGCGAGACCTTCGAATCGACCACGATGTTCTTGCCGCCCGCCAGCCGCACCACCATGTCGGGCCGCTGGGTGGCGCCGTCCGCGGCCACCGCGACCTGTTCCTCGAAGTCGCAGCGGGCCGTCATCCCGGCCAGTTCGACCACTCGCCGCAGTTGCAGCTCACCCCACCGCCCGCGCGCCTCCGGGCGGCGCAGCGCGGTGACCAGGTTCTGCGTCTGGTCGCGGAGCTGCTCTGCGCTGTGCCGGGTCAGGTTGACCTGCTCGGCCAGGGCGGCGTGCGAGGCCCGGCGGGCCGAGTCCGACTCGCGCAGCTGGGACTCCAGCCGGGTGAGGGTGTCCTTGAGCGGGCCGATGAGGTGCTCGACGGCGGCCCGGCGATTTTCCAGCTCCCCGGCCGCCTTCACGTTTTCCGCACGTAGCCGGCCCTCGGCCAGCTCGAGGAACCGGGCCGTGCTGGCGTCCAGGGCCTCCGCGGACAGGCTCTGGAACCGCTGGGCCAGCTGGCCGTCGATCAGCGCCGCCCGTTCCCGTTCGGCTCGCTCGATCATTGCGGCCCGCTGCTCGGCGGCGCGCGCCCGCTCCGCCGCCGCGCTGGCCTGCCCGGCCAGGTCGCTGGTGGCGGACGCGATCCGGCCACGGGCGTACAGGTACCCGATCGCCGCCCCGATGAGGATCCCGAGCATTAGCCCGGCAATCAGCATGATCGCGCTCATGTGTGTCAATACTGGCAGCCGGGACAGGCAATGCCGCCCTGACACGCCGCGCCGGCGCTTCGGCCCCCGCCTCGCGGGCCGCCCGCGGAGTGCCGCTGGCCACGCGCGCAGTGCCGCTGGTCACGCGCGGAAAGAGACGCCCGGTGCCAGTTCGCGGACGCGGTCCTGGAGGTAAGCGCGTTCGGCCGCGGGCAGGCTGAGCCCAAGCGCGGCTTGGTAGGCGGCCACCGCGTCGGCTTCGCGGCCCGCCTGGCGGAGCAGCTCGGCCCGGGCGATGTGGAACTGCGGCCAGCGGTCCACCTGCGGATGCGCGCCCGCGGCGTCGAGGATCGCCAGGCCGGCCGGCGCGCCTTCCGTCATGGCCACTGCGACCGCGCGGTTCGCCTCCGTGACGGGACCGGGCTCATAGCGGATGAGCTGGCCGTACAGGGCGGCGATCTGCCGCCAGTCGGTTGCACTGGCCGTGGCGGCGCACGAGTGGCAGGCCGCGATGGCGGCGTGCAGCTGGTAGGGCCCGGGGCGGCGGGCGCGCAGCGCGGCCTCGAGCAGCCGTTCACCCTCCGCGATCTGGGCCCGGTCCCATTGGGTCCTGTCCTGGTCCGGCAGCACGATCAGCTGGCCGTCCGCGCCGGTCCGCGCGCCGCGCCGGGCGTCGGTGAGCAGCAGCAGGGCGAGCAGACCGGTCACCTCGGGCTCGCCGGGGAGCAGAGCCGCCAGCGTCCGGGCCAGCCCGATCGCCTGGTCACACAGCTCGCCGCGGACCAGGTCCGATCCTCCGGCCGCCATGTGCCCCCGCGTGAAAACGAGGTAGACCACCCGCAACACGGCGTCCAGCCGTTCTGCCAGCCCCGGCGGCCCCGGCATGCGCAGCGAGATGCCGGCCTGGCGGATCTTGCGCTTGGCCCGTACCAGGCGCTGCGCCATCGTCGGCTCCGGCACCAGGAGCGCCGCCGCGATGTCGGCCGTGCTCAGGCCGCAGACGGACCGCAGGGTCAGCCCGATCCGGGCCGCGGGATCGAGCGCGGGGTGACAGCAGGCAAAAATCAGGCCGAGCTGATCGTCGGCCAGGGCCTGCGGCCGCGGGCCGCGCGCCTCGAGGTCGCGCATCGCCGCGGTTTCCTTGCCGGCCCGCCGCCGTTCACGGCGCACCCGGTCCACCGCCTTGTGCCGGGCCACGCCGATAAGCCACGCCTTGGGATTCAGCCGGCACCCCCTCGGCCGGCCATATCGTCAAAGCCAGCGCGCACGCGTCCTGGACGGCGTCCTCACCCGCCTCCAGGTCCCCCAGAAGGCGGGTGAGGGTCGCGACCGCGGGCCACCAGTGGGCCCGGAACAGCTCGCCGAAGTCCTCGCTCAGCGCGATCCCGCCACGTCCACCACCGGGCGGACCTCCACCGAGCCGTCCAGCGCGGTCGGGATCCGCGCCGCCCACTTCAGCGCATCATCGAGCCCGTCGCATTCGATCAGGGTGAAGCCCCCGAACTGTTCCTTGATCTCCGCCGCCGGGCCGTCGGTGAGCAGCGTCTCGCCTCCACGGACCCGCACGGTGGTGGACGCGCCCGGCGGCTGCAGCGGGGCGCAGTCGATCAGCACGCCGGCGTCCGCCATCGCCTGGCGGGCCGTGCTCCACTGCTCCAGCAGCGTGCGCGCCTCATCCGTGCCCGGCTCGGGCAGTTCGGAGCCGTAGAGCAGGAACATGTACTTCATCACGGAAACGCCTCTCCGCCGCGGGCCGGCTTCCTGCGCCGGCCACTCACCCATAGTCGATCGGCGGCGGCCCGGTTCGACAGGCCACCGGAAATTTCGCGTCCGGTCCGGTGCGCGCGGGCACCTAAAATCGCCACGTGAGTTTGTCCATCGGCATCGTCGGCCTGCCCAACGTCGGCAAGTCCACTCTGTTCAACGCGCTGACCCGGGCGGGCGCGCTGGCGTCCAACTACCCGTTCGCGACCATCGAGCCGAACGTGGGCATCGTCGGGGTACCCGACCCGCGGCTCGCCGAGCTGGCCAAGCTGTACGATTCGGCCCGGATCGTCCCGGCCGCCGTGCGGTTCGTCGACATCGCCGGCCTGGTCCGCGGCGCCGCGCAGGGGCAGGGGCTCGGGAACCAGTTCCTCGGCCACATCCGCGAGACCGACGCGATCTGCCAGGTGGTCAGGGTCTTCACCGATCCCGACGTCAGCCACGTCGAGGGTGATATTTCTCCCGAACGGGATATCGAGACGGTCATCACCGAGCTGATCCTGGCCGACCTGCAGACGCTGGAGAAGGCCACCGCCCGGCTGGCCAAGGAAACAAAATCAGGTAAAGACACCGAGCGGATCCGGGTGGCGGACGCCGTCACCCGGGCGCAGAAGCTGCTGGACACCGGCACGACCCTGTTCGCCGGTGCGGCCTCGGCCGGCATCGACCCGGCCGACCTGCGCGAGTTCCAGCTGCTGACGGCCAAGCCGTTCCTCTACGTGTTCAACTCCGACACCGACGAGCTGGCCGATCCGGCGCTGCGTGATCGCCTGGCCGCGCTTGTCGCGCCCGCGGAAGCCGTCTTCCTGGACGCCAAGACCGAGGCCGACCTGGCCGAATTGCCGGAAGATGAGGCGGCGGAACTGCTGGCCGAGGCCGGCCTCGGGGAGCCGGGGCTGGACCAGCTGGCCCGGGCCGGTTTCCGTGCACTCGGCCTGCAGACGTTCCTCACCGCGGGCCCGAAGGAGACCCGCGCCTGGACGATCCGGGCCGGCGCGACCGCCCCGGAGGCGGCCGGTGTCATCCACACCGACTTCCAGCGCGGCTTCATCAAGGCCGAGATCGTCTCCTTTGACGACCTGATCGCGGCCGGCTCGCTGATAGCCGCCCGTGCCGCGGGCAAGGTCCGCATCGAGGGCAAGGACTACGTCATGCGCGACGGCGACGTCGTCGAGTTCCGCTTTCAAACAACATCAGGCGGCAAGGCCGCGCACTGAGCCGCGTCTGCGGCGCAGGCGCAATAAGGGGTCTGCGCCGAACGAGGAGGAGGCAAGGCGGCGCATAAGGCCCCGGAAGCTTGCCCGCATCGGCCAAGTGCACAACGGGCGAGACGGGCCGCAGCACAGGCAAGCGCGGCGCCGCATGGCGTGGCCTGCAAGACTGCGACTTGCGACCCGGCCAGTAGCGAGGCAGAACAGGTCCAGGTTTAGCAGCGAGGTATACCGTGCCGTGACCGTGCTTTACTTGAGTCAGGTGGTTGACCCGTGTCAACCACCATGCCATGACCAGGAGACAGTAGCGATGAGCGTCCGGGCTAGGACCGTGCACGTACCGTACACCATCGAACAGGATGAGGACGGTGTTTGGTGTGCATCTGCCCAGCTCAGGCCAGGTGTTGGGGCCGTCGGCGACGGTGGGACACGCGAAGCAGCGCTCGATGATCTGCGCGATGCGCTCCAAGCGCTGATTGCTGAGGTCGGCATCCCGGACGAGCTGACGCTCACGCTTAACGTTGCCTGATGCCCGCAACGTTGCCTGATGCCCGCGGCGATTCCTGCCGTCCGTGGGGCACAAGTAGTCAGAGCACTTGAACAGGCCGGATTCGAGGTCGCGAGGATCAGCGGCAGTCATCACGTGATGAAACACCCTGATGGCCGGACAGTTCCGGTGCCAGTCCACAACCGGGACATAGCCAAGGGCACGCTGCGGAACATTCTCGCGATAATCGGCATGACCGCTGACGAGCTGCGCGACCTTCTGTGACCAGTGGCACCATCGGCGGCGCGACGGCGACGTCGTGGAATTCCGCCACAGCTAAACATCACGGCCCAGCGTCGCCTGCTGGTGGACGCGATCCACCGTGAAGGCCATGGCCTGGTCACGGCGCGAGGAGCGTACCCGGCGGCGTCGAGCGCCGGGCCGTCCGCCACCGCGGCGAACACCAGGAGAGTGGGAGTGACGGCCCGTCGTCCGGACTGGCTGTCGCGGCGACCATCTCCTCACCCGCCACGTTGGGCAGGCCGACCATGCAGCCCCGTGAACGTCCACGTGGCTGCTGACGAACGGGGACAGGACAGGGATCGTCAAAAAATCCTGACAAAGGGCGTGCCTGCCTGAGAGTTCTGCGCGAACACCAGTCACCCGACCTGCGGAAACGAGAATTGAACCAGTGGAGTATCCCATACGTTCTGTTACGAAGTAGGTGCCTCCGGCTGCTGGGGGCCATTACCGCGAGGGGCTGTTATGGCCTGGTATGTAGTTCCACTCATAGTCAGCACAGTGGTTGCTGTCCCGCAGGTGATCGGCCTCTTGATCGTCACTCTTGCGCCGAGCCGTAGCGAGCATGTATGCGAGGTACTCAGAGAAGGTTCGCGCGTAAGCTGCCTTATCGCGGCCCTGCGTCAGTCCGGGTCCCGGGATTGTAGCTGTGCGACTCACTGGCATAGCTCTCCGAGTAGTAGAAAAGAGTCCTGATGGCACGGCAGCGTGTCCGTGAATTGGCTATCTACTCTAGGAACGATTCCTCCAGGCCGGGTCCGCTTGTCCCTTCCAGGAAGCCGCGCACCCTGGATGCCGTCGACGTTAATTGGAACCGACGGCTAAAAACGCTCGCTGAAACAGCCAAGCTAGCCAGACTAGCAGACCAGCGCATCGAGCAATTCGTGAAGGTCTCTCGTGAGCGCGGCGCGACCTGGGAGCAGATTGCCAGCGTCCTAGGAGTAAGTCGGCAGGCAGCTTGGTCTCGATACCACGAGCATAGTGATGCCAGCGATCGCGAGTATGACAAGCGGCTACTAATTGACGCGCTGAATACCCTCCGAGAGCACGGCGTCCGCGCGCAAGAGATCAGCATTAGGAGTGCAGAACTCGTACAAGAGGCACGCCGGGCTGGCCAAAGCTGGGAGAAGATTGCAGTCGAGCTGGGAGTGCGTCGCCAGACCGCGTGGGAGCGTTACGGGGCGCCAAGAATTATTACGGCAGACACTCTAACAACGAGTCGCGAATCGGCGGGTTAGTTAGGCGAAGATCGCCGCCGCCAAAAGCATTCCGGCACGGAGCGCAGCCAGACCGAGTGTGCTGTGCGGGGTAAGGGCCCTCATCCAGCCCTACAGCGGCCACGCCACCCGCCAGTCCCTGAAGATCTACTTGGGCGACGGCCTGGTCCTTCTCCGTGCCGAGTGTATGGAGTGCCCGCACGCCCGTTATCCAAGGCTGTCGCATGCAGGCTGAGCGTCCGGCAGGTCCGGTGGCATGACTACATAACTTTCGGGTGCCGTGGGTAATCGCGGCGGCATCGTGGCGATCTTCTTCCTCTTCACCCGTGAGATCACCCGGTTCGTGCAGTTCATCGTGCTAGCCGTGGCCATCGTCTTCGCGTTCTACGCGCCCCGCATCGTGCGGATACTGGCCACCGGCATGGCGAATGCGTTCGGAGTCCACAGATCCCGTTCTGACCGAAAGAGCGCGTGTCCAGGGGACCTCCTACCCACTTACACGAATATCCGGCGGGCCGAAAATGAGGATCTACAAGCATTATGACTTTCGGCTGCCAGGGGAAGCCGCGGACCCGGCCGGATGGCCCCAGCAGAGTCGACCGGTGCCGATGTCCGGCCACTCTCCGTCCGGGTCTGCCTGGAGGTGCGGACACCGGACCGTCCATCGGCCGAGGACGCGCCGCCATCGGCTAGGCCGCCGGAGCGCGGTCCAGACAGACCTACGGTGACGGACGATGTCCCATCGGCCATCACGTCGGTGTCCAGTCGAAGCGCTGGAGGCCCAGCAGCGAAGGTGCCGGTGCCGGTTCCGCTGCATCTACGATCCGCAGGATCGCGGCGGGGGAGCAGGCCGGCCGCCTGGCTCTGCAGCCATGCGGTCATGTCAGACAGGTGAGACTGCAGGACCTCGGCGTCCAGGTCCAGGAGCCCGGCCATGGCCGCCTCGCTGGTTCCGGGCTGGTGCTGGTGCTGGTCGGAGCGGTGGTGATGGTCGGCCATGGGCGCACTCTACGGGCAGTTTGCGTCTTTGGCATAGCATCTTGCGCATGACGCAAGACAGTGAGCTGGATGGCCTGGTCCGGCAGCGGATCCGGGGGCTGCGCGTGGCCCGGGGCTGGTCGCTCGACGATCTGGCGGCTCGCTGCTACCTGAGCCCTTCCACCGTGAGCCGTATCGAGACGGGCCACCGGCGGATCAGCCTCGACCAGCTGAGCACGATCGCGCGGGCTCTCGGGGCGACCCTCGACCAGCTGGTGGAGTCCGTGGCGGACGACGACGTGGTGATAAGGCCGCAGCATGACGCGGCGCGCGGGGTCACCACCTGGATGCTGAGCCGGCAGCCGGGGCCGCACGGCGTCACCGTGGCCAAGATGCGCATCACCAGACCGGTGCCCCGGCCCGGCACCGGCGAGCTGAAGGTCCATCCCGGCCAGGACTGGTTCACCGTGCTGTCGGGCACTGTCGTGCTGTTGCTCGGGGAGCGCGCCATCACCGTCGAGGCCGGTGAGGCGGCCGAGTTCTCCACCATGATTCCGCACGCTTTCGGGGCGCACGACGGTCCCGCGGAAATCCTGTGCATTCTGGACCATGACGGGCAGCGGACCCATCTCCGGCCGCTTTCGTGAGCCCGGCCCGGCCAGGAACGCGCCAGGGTGCGCGTCAGCAACACCTGCGCAGACCGCGGCCGCTCCGGCGGCGGGAGGCGCTACGGGCCGGTCCAGCACACGGCCGCTCCGGAGCTGTTGCGCCATCCCGAAATCGAACATATGATCGATATGAGGAGAGTACGTCGAATATAGGTTCGATCAACGGAGAGCGGGAGGTCGTCGGTTCTGCTCGTGCATCCGCCTGGCACCACGTGCGGCTCCGTCCGCCAGGTCCGCGGGGCCGTCCTGCCGGGCCGGGACGCCCCGCGGGTGGCTTCTGTCCGTTGTCCCGGTGTTTGCGCAGGTCAGGGGCTTTTGCCGTCATCCGGAGAGTCATTCCGTTTCGACCGGCTAAGGTGAAGCCTGGAGTTGGCGTTTACGCGTGTTGTTGTTTCCGCACATCACCGGATCCCCGGTTATTTAAGCTATTTCTCGTGCGGGCTTAGACTCGCCAACGGCGTCTCCCCGTGTAAGGCTTTTGTGGCGCACAATGGGCGTTGAGGTCGGCGGGGTGGCGTCAGCCGTACAGAGGAGCCCAACGCGGAGTGGGCGGAGGTGTGATGGTTCGCGGTTCGGGCGTAGATGACGCAGCGCGTTCGGCTGTGTACGCTGATAGCCCGGAGATGGATATCGATGTACCGGGGCAATCGGGCAGCGGGCGGCCTCGTCAGTCGCGCTCGTGGAGCGGCGGTGGAGGCCGGTGGCTGGTCTGGGCCCTCCGGGCAGTGCTGTGGGCGGTCCTGCTGATCATTGGGTACCGGGGTATCACCGCGATCATTCTCAACGAGACTCCGGCGTCCCGCTCCGGCGGTGCCCCGGCTGCGGGCAGCGGGAGCAGCGAGTTTCCCGCGACGCTGGCCGAGGCGTACGCGGTGCAGTTCGGCGCCGTGTACCTGAACTTCAGTACCGCCATCGCGAACCAGCGTGCCCAGCAGCTGGCGGCTTACCTGCCGAGTTCGCTGAGCAGCGCCGATCCGCAACTCGGCTGGGATGGTTCCGGCAGCCTGAAGCTGGACTCCGAGCAGGTCGCCGGGATCAGCGTGCAGGACGGCACGCACGCGATCGTTACCCTGCTGGCCAGCGTCAACGGCCAGCTGATGGAGTTGGGCGTGCCGATCTACGCCGCGCACGGCGGCCTGGTCGTGTCCGGTGAGCCTGCCTGGCTGGCGGCTCCGCCGCAGGCAACCCCGCCCTCGCCCGCCGCCGCGACGCAGGATCCGGGCGCGCAGAGCGCGCTCAGCGCGCAGCTGCCGCCCTTCTTCCAGGCGTACGCGAGCGGGGACGCCGCCACGCTCAATCGTTTCCTCGCACCCGGTGCCTCGGTTTCCGGGCTGGGCGGTGCCCTGTCGTTTGCGGGGATATCCAATTTGACGGTGCCGTCGGGTGGCACGACCCGGCACATCACGGCGACCGTCGTATGGCAGCTGTCCGGTGCAGGCGGAAACAGCCCGGGCAAGCTGGAGATGACGTACAACATGACCGTCATCGACACGGGTGGCAAATGGTACGTGCACGATATAGCAGCGTCGGTTCAGGGGACTCCGCAGACGGGGGGAGCATGACAGGCGCCGGCCTTCGCGTCGCCCCTTCCGTGGGCGGGGCCCGGGATGGTGAACCAGACCGGGTCTATCCGACGTATTTCCTGGGGGAGGACGAGGGTGAGCCCTCGTGCCTGGCCGGCACGGGGTGCCCTAGTGTGAGCGCGGCACGGCTGTCGCCGGCCGCCTGGCAGGTACCGGCCAGCGGGCAGGTGCCTGAAGATCCCGGAAGGGAAGAGTTATGGCGATCCACGATCTCCTGGCCACGGCGCAGCCGGCGGTCGCCCTCAGCACCCAGGGCCTCGTCACCTACCTCCAGGGGCTGTTCGGTCCGTTGTTCCTCGGCATCGTGGGGATCGTCGCGCTGTTCTTCCTCTTTACTCGTGAGATCACCCGGTTCGTCCAGTTCATTGTGCTGGCCGTGCTGATAGCAATCGTTTTCTATACCCCTGGCATCGTGCAGGCATTGGCCACGGGAATTACCAACGCGCTCGGAGTTCACTAGCCACCGTAACGGCCCGATCCCGTCACGGCCAAAGGAGCGCACTTCGTGGACCTGCCCACATATACGAACATCTGGCGAATTGAGAAGCGCCTCTACAAGCTCTACGATTTCCGCTTGCCGATGCCGCTTCCGATCAGCTGGATTGCCGTTTTTTGTGGCGTCACGATTCCTTATGTTGGTCTGCTCGCAGTTATCGGCGTGCCCTTCAACCACAATCTCTTCTTCCTGTATGTTCTTCCGCCGGGCGTTCTGACCTGGCTCATCACCCGTCCGGTGCTGGAAAATAAGCGGCTGCCGGAATTGCTGGTGTCTCAGCTTCGCTACATTGGCGAGCCCCGTACCTGGTGCCGCCTCAAGCCGCTGTCAGAGAAGGACGGCATACGGGTCTACGCGCGGGTGTGGCACCGCGCGCCGACCGCGGCCGCTGAAGCCGCGGAGCGGTCCATGGCGCTCGCCCAGGTGGCCCGGGCCGCCGGAGAGCGGGCACCCGCGCTGCCCGGCCGCGCCGGGCCGGGTGGTATCCCGGGACCGGACCGGGCCCCCGGCGCAGGCCGCAAGGCCTGGCGGAACGGGCTGGACCGGCCGTCGCCGACGCCGCTGGCCCAGCGGCCGGCTGAAGGGCCGGCCGCGTGGCCGAACGCCGGGCTGTCCGCGGGGCAGATCCGCGCGGGCGCACGAGGTGTTCAGGCGCGTGGTGTTCAGGTCCGTGACGGCGCGCGGGCAGGCGCCGGCCCCGTCCGGGCCGGTGCGGAACCGGCCGGCCCTTACCGGTCTGGCTCCGGCTGGGCCAGGCCGGGCCGGCCGGAACCTGCTGCCGGAATCCGGCGGCCTGCCCGAGGCCCGGCGGCCGGCGATTCCGGGCCGGGTGCTGCGCGATCCGGCGGAGGCCGCTGCCGCGCCGCGCGGCCCGCTCCCGATAACGCCGCCCGCCATCGAGGTGTCGCACGAGACGCAGGGCACGCGGGGTCCCTCGGCTGTCCCGCTCTGGGGCCGGCCCTCGTCCCGGCGTTCCGGCCCGGGTGCCCCCGCCTCCCGTGCCGTGCCTGGCGGCCGGCCACCGCACGCCCTGCCCACGGCCGGCCCGGCCGGGGCTGCCCGCCAGGGCGCCCCGGCGCCCAGCGCACCGGACGTGTCTCCAGCCAGCGCCGAAGATGTCCCGGCGCCTGCCGCCCCGTACGTGCGCTCAGCCAGCACCCAGGACGTAGCCCCGGCCAGCACGCAGGACGCGCCCGCCACCGCGATACCGGTCGTGCCGGAGCAGCCGCCCCTTGTGCCGGAACAGCCGCGGCGTCCGGTCCCGTCGATCGAGCGCGCTCTCAGCGGCCCGGCCGCGGACCGGATCGACAGCTGGCAGCGCCGCGTCCGGGTGGTCCCCGGTGGCCAGGGCCCGGGCAAGCGGGACCGGGAGACGCTGGACCGGGATCGGGCGCGGCTCCCGCTGGCCGGACCGCGCCGCATCGTGTTCCTCGGCTGCACCAGCGGAGCCGGCCAGACCGTGACCGCGCTGATGACGGGGCAGCTGCTGGCCGCACTGCGCGGCGTTCCGGTCGCCGCCATCGACCTCAACCCTGGGCACGGGTCGCTGATCGGGCAGGCACATACCGCGCCCGCGCTGACCGTGGCCGCGTTCCTGGCGGGTTCGGTCCCGCCGGGCCACCCGGGGCCGGCCGCGAGCGCCCGGGGTCCGGCCGGGCCCGCTACCGGGGCCAGGTTCGACGTCATCACCTCCGGCGCCGATCCGGCGGCGTCCGCGGCGGCCGGTGACCGGGACTATCCCCGGCTCGCGGAGCGCGCCGGCCAGTACTACCCTCTGACGATGCTCGACCCGGGAGCCTCAGCGGTGACACGGGTGCTGGGCATCGCCGATCAGCTCGTTCTCGTGGCTCCGGCCAGCGAGGACGCGCCGAGGTCGCTGGCGATGACGCAGGAGTGGCTGGGCGTCAACGGCCACGGCGACCTCGCCGCCCGGGCGGTCACCGTGGTCAACGGGGTGAGCAAGGCCAGCATGGGTGACGTCGAGCAGGCGGAGGCCGTCGCGCGCGGGCGCTGCCGCGCGATCGTCCGGATTCCCTGGGAGGACGTCCTGGCTGACGGTGCCGTCGGCGTGTCCGCGCTGCGGCCGCAGGCCCGGCATGCCTACACCGCGCTCGCTGGAGTGCTCGTCGCGGGCCTGGCTGCGGTTCCCGTTCCCCGGAAGGTTCTGCATTGAGCAGTCGGACGAAGGGCAGCAGCCGGCTCGACATCCGGTATTTCGATGACCGGATCCTGCTGACCGACACGCACGCGTGGGCGTACTTCCGGCTGCCGTCCGTTTCTTACGAGTTCACCACGCCGGAGGAACGCGAGGCGCTGGCCACGAACATCACGGTCGCGCTGGCCGCCATCCGGATGCCCGACGCCGAGGTGCACCTGCGGATCGCGCACCGGTCCTACCCGGCGGCGGACTGGGCCACCGGCCTGGACGCCACCTCCGACGGGGGCGCGGGCTGGCGTGAGTACCTCGATGAGTCCTACCAGCACGTGTGGACCAAGGATTTCTGGAGCAAGGAGATCTACCTGGGGGTCCGGCTGGGCCAGCGCGGCATGCGGGCCCAGCTGTCCGGCGGGGTGCTGTCCCAGTTCATCTCGCTGTACCAGAGCGGCGAGCGCAAGCTGGGCATCGAGGACGAGGCCGTCGGGAACGCCGAGACCATCAAGTGGACCGACCAGGCCGAGCGGGTCGGCCGGGCCCTGGCGGCCAGTGCGCTCGCGGCCCGGCACGCGACCTCGGACGAGCTGGCGTGGCTGCTGCGGCATGCCCTGATGGGCTCCCTCGGCGATCCGCCGCCGTCGGCCACCAAGCGGCGGACCTGGGGCGCCGGCGAGGTTGAGGGGCTCTTCGAGGGGCAGGTGCACAACGGCCGCACGCTGCTCCAGCTCGAGCACGGCACCGGTGACTCGTTCGCCGCGTTCCTGTCGTTCTCCCGGTTCCCCGACGTGATGGCCTTCCCGGACGGGGAGCCGTGGCTGCACTTCGCGGACTCGCTGCCGTTCCCGGTCGAGGTCAGCTCGCGGATGCGGCTGATCCCGCCCGCGAAGGCGAGCAAGGACGTCAGCCGCCGCCTCGCCCACGCGCGTGACATGGACGCGCACATCAGGGAGGCCGGTGTCGAGGCGCCGATCGCGCTGGCGGAGCAGATCGCGGCGGCGCGCATGCTGGAACACGGCATCACCAAGGAACGCCTGCCGTTCGTCTACGGGTGGCACCGCCTCATCGTGACCGCGCCCACCCGGAGCCTGTGCATCCGCCGCGTGGAGGCCGTCGTCGAGCACTACCGGGACATCGGGATCAACATCGTCAACTCGACCGGGGATCAGTTCTCGCTGCTGTCCGAATCCCTGCCCGGCGACCGGATGCGGCTCAGCTCCTACCTGCAGCGGCAGCCGCTCTACACGATCGCGGGCGGCATGCCGACCGCCACCGTGGACCTGGGTGACCGGATCGCCGAGGGGGTCGGCTGGATCGGCCCGTACATCGGCGAGACGCTGGGCCGGGCCCGGGCCATCGTGCATTTCGATCCGCTGCTGGCCGCCGCGCGCAACCGGCCGACCGCCATCGCGATCACCGGGGAGCCGGGCGGCGGGAAGACGACGCTTGCCCTGCTGCTCATCTACCAGCTCGCGCTGCGCGGCGCGACGGTCGCGGTGATCGACCCCAAGGGCGACGCGACGTCGCTGGTCCGGCTGCTGCAGGCGCGCGGCCGGCGGGCCCGGGTGCTCTCCCTGGGCTCGGCCGCCCCCGGGCTGCTCGACCCGTTCTCCTTCGGCGATGACCTGGGCACGAAGCGGACCATGGCGACCGAGACGCTGCGGTTGCTGCTGCCGAGGATGAGCGAGGAACGCGAGAGCGCCATGATCCAGGCGGTGGGCGCGGTCGCGGCCGGGCCGCGGCCGAGCCTGGGGAAGGTGGTCCGGCACCTGGAGCAGGCCGGTGATCCGGCGTCGAAGAACCTCGGCCACGTGATGCGGTCCATCTCTGAGATGCGGCTCGCCCGGCTGTGCTTCGCGCCGTCCGGCAACCAGCAGGTCGACGCGGAGGGCTGGACCACGGTGTTCACGCTCGGCGGCCTGACCCTGCCGGACACCGGGATCGGCCGGGATGACTACTCCTACGAGCAGCGGCTGTCGGTGGCGCTGCTGTATCTGGTGTCGCAGTTCGCGCGGCGGCTGCTGAACGGGATGGACCGGCGGGTGCCCAAGGCGATCTTCCTCGACGAGGCCTGGGCGATCACCGCCACGCCCGAGGGCGCGAAGCTCGTGCCGGAGGTGTCCCGGATGGGCCGGTCCAGGAACACCGCGCTGATCCTCGTCTCGCAGAACGCCAGGGACCTGCTGAACGAGCAGGTCACGAACTGTATCTCCAGTGTTTTCGCGTTCCGTTCGTCGGAGCGGACCGAGGTGGAAAGCGTGCTGTCGCTGCTCGGCGTGGAAGCCTCCGACGAGCACAAGGCGATGCTGCGCGGGCTCGGTAACGGCGAATCGGTCTTCCGTGACCTGGATGGCCGCGCTGGCCGGATCGGCATTGACCTGGCCTCCGATGAGCTGCAGCGCTGGCTGGACACGAACCCGACCCGGTCCCGGCCGGACGAGGGGCCGCACGCCGGGGACGGCGTCCCGGACGGCGCCCGGCCTGCGGAGCCCGCCCGGCCTGCGGAGCCCGCCCGGCCCGCGGAGCCCGCCCGGCCCGCGGGGTCCGCCGCGCCGCCGGCGCCGGGCGGCCCGGGGCCGGATCCCGAGGACGGCCCGGGATCAGAGGACGACGGCGGCCGGCCGGCCCGGGAGACCGCGGGCGAGGCACGTCCGTGACGATACGACGACGCGCACCAGGAGCCCCCCCGATGGCCAGATCCCCCTTGCGCTGGGCGGCCCGGCTGCTGATCGCCATCGGCGCGATCGTGGCCGTCCCCGTGTGGGCCATGGGCGTGCCGAGCTCGGCGGGCGCGGCACGTTCCGGCGCGCCGGCCGTCCAGGTGGCCGTCATCGCGCCTGCCATCCCTGCGCCCGCCGTCCCCGCCCAGACCGGCTCCCCGGGGACCGCCGGCGCGGGCGTGCAGGCGGTCCTCACCGCAGCGCACGCTCCCAGCCGCGCGGACGCGCCCGCGGGCGGTGTCTGCTCCGTGCCGGGGATCGGGGACATCGGCGGCCTGCTGGGGCTGTGCTCGGCCGGGTCGAGCGGCATCATCGGCGCTCTGAACAACGTCTGCCAGCCGTCCCTCCCGCAGCCGGAGCCCGCCACCGGGGGGATCGACGCGCTGATCCAGCCGCCGGCCGGGGTCGCGGCGGGCAAAACCCTCTACGACAGCTACGGGGTCGCCGGGCAGTTCTGGGCCGCGCACGGCCTGCAGTGCTCCGACATGACCTCGCTGATCGGCAACAACGTGGCCGGCATGGTCTTCGACGCGGCCAAATCCATCGACCGCGTCACGATCACCGTGTACCAGTCGGCGGCGGGCAACGGCATCCTGAACTGGCTGCAGAGCGTGGTGGACCGGCTGATCAGCGCGCTGGGCAACGCGATCTACTTCCCGTACCTGGCGCCGGTCATCATCCTCGGCGCGATCTGGCTGGCCTGGAACGGGCTGGTGCGCAAGCGGGCGACGCGGGCCATCGAGGGCACGCTCTGGATGGTGGCGGCCTGCGCCGCGGCCATCTGGCTGATCGGCCAGCCGGCCGACTTCACCGGCGTGGGCACGACGGTGTCCAACGGCGTCACGCAGGTGCTGAACGTCGCCTTCGCCAAGCTGCCCAATCCTGGCGGCAGCAACTGCGTCCCGGTCCAGGGCGGCGACCCGCAGGCGCCGGTCGGCAACTTCGGCTTCACCTCCAGCAACGGGCTCGTCGACAACAACGCCAACGAACTGTGGTCGGTGCTGGTCTGCAAGCCGTGGCTGGACGGCGAGCTGGGCACGACCCAGTACGCCACCTCGCCCAAGGCGCCGCAGACGGTGGTGAACACCTACGGCCGGCAACTGCTGTGGGCCCAGGCCATCGCGGTCAACGAGCACCCCACGGCCGACCTCATCCAGGCCAAGCAGGCGACCTATAACGGAATCGCGAGCAGCCTGCAGCAGAACAACCCCTCGGTTTACGCGCTCTTCCAGGGCAATCAGTGGACGACACGGCTGGAGGTCGGGTTCGCCGCGCTGTTCGCGGCGATCGTGGCGGGACTGCTCATCCTGCTGATCGCGCTCACCCTGATCATCTTGAAGCTGGGTTTCCTGCTGCTGCTCATCGCCGGCCCGTTCTTCCTGATCATCGGTACCCATCCCGGGTTCGGCCGGATCATCGCGATCCGCTGGTTCGAGATGCTGGTCGGCGTCCTGATGAAACAGGTGGCGGTCGCGCTCGCGCTCAGCGTGCTGCTGTACGCCTATTCGCTCATCATGGGCACCAGTGATGCGGTCCTGCCCTGGGCGCTGAAGATCCTCATGATCGCCCTGGTCACCGTCGCGGTGTTCATTTACCGCAAGCCGTTCCAGCACCTGTTCTCCGCGGTGGGCTACGGCGTGATCGGCTCGCAGGAACGCGCCGACATCAGCCTGCGGCAGGCCAGCACGACGTTCCGGCGCGTGACGCGGGACACCGCGACGGTGGCGGTGCCCGGTGTCGCGGCCTACCGGGTCGGCCGGTGGGCCCGGCGCAATCCCGGCGAGGCGGCCGCGCTCGCGGCCGGCGTCGTCGGCGCGGCCGGGGCGGTCAGCGCGGGTGCCGCGGCCAGCAAGGTGGCCGCCGCCCAGGCCGCCGGCGCGGCTGGGGGTGCGGCCGGCGGCGGGCCCGACGACGCCGCGGCGCGGGTCCGGGCCGGTGCGGACGGGGCGTCGGCGGATGACGATCCGGCCGCGCAGGCCGGCCAGGGCCGCCCGGCCACGGCCGAGCATGCGAAGCGCTGGCCCGGTGGGGACGCCGACGGCGGACGGCGCTCGGCGCCGCCGCTGAACCTGCCGCCCCGGGCCGGTGCCGCCGAAGGCGCCCCGGCGTCCGGCTGGTCGCGGACCGGGGCGCAGGCGGGTGCGGAGGCACGCAGCGGTGAGGCCCCGCCCCGGCCGGGCTCGGCCGTACGCGTCACGCCCCCCTCCTCCGGCGGCCAGCCCGCGGCGCCGGCCGGCCCGGGACCCGCGGCCGCAGCGGGAGGCAGGAGCGGCGCGTCCCGTTCCACCGGATCGCCGTGGCCCACGACCGGAAGATCGGCGGGCGCCGCCCGGCCGTCCCGGCCCGCGGCCTCTTCCCGCCCGGCCCCGGCCAGCACCCCGCCGCCGGCCTCGCCGCCCACCTTCGGCGGCCGCCCGGCGCCGTCCCGGAACGGTTCCGGCGGGAACGGTTCCGGTGGCAGGACCGGTTCCGGCGGGAACGGTTCCGGTGGCAGGACCGGTTCCGGCGGGAACGGCTCCGGTGGCAGGACCGGTTCCGGTGGCGGGAGCGGCCCGCACAGCAGCGGCCCGGGCGGTGGTCCCTGGTCCGGGGCGACGGCACGCCCCCGCTGGCAGCCCGGCCCGATCCGGCCGTCCGGCGGCTGGCCGGGACGAACGCGTGCCCCCGAGGCACCGGAAAGCCCGCCGCGCAGCTCCCGGCCCGCGGGGGCCACCCGCAGCGGAAGCGCCCGCACCGCCAGCCGGCCACCGTCTGGCGGGGACCGGAGCCGGGCCCGTGATGCGGGGGGCTGGTCCGGCCCATCGGCCGGCCGGGTGGGCCCAGGCAGTTCAGGCCCGGCAGGCACAGGAAACGGGCGGGACGGCGGCGGGGCGGAGCCACCGGAAACACCGCTGCCCTTCTGGCTCCGCCCGGTACGGCGCAGGAAGTAGCACAGCGCAATGGACCTGTCCGCAGGCCAGCAGAAGGCCCTGTTCGCCGTCGTCGTCGTGGTTCTGGCCGGGCTCGGCGCCTACCTGATCGCGTCGCCGGGCGGCAAGCATGCGGCGACGGCTCCCTCGCCGTCGGTCGCGCCGTCCACCCCGCAGGCGGCCGGCTCGCCGTCGGCGGCGCCCGCGCCGTCACCGGCGGGCGCCTCCGGCGTCGACATCTACCAGTGGCTGCCGTTCACCGAGCAGGAACTGGCCCAGGCGGCCGCGGTCACCACGCGGGTCGTTACCGACTACAACACGTTCACCTACACCGAGACCGCCGCCGGTTACGTGGCGCCGATGAACGGCCTGATCACCGGCCAGCTCAGCCAGACACTGAAGAACGGCTTCGCCACCCTGGGCGTGGCCCAGACCAGAACGAGCCAGAAGCAGATCTCCTCGGGCACCGCCACGATCAGCTCGATCCGCACCTTCGGCTCGTCCAGCATCACGTTCGTGGTCGCCGCCACCCAGAAGCTCACCGGGACCAACGGCACGGCAACCAGCAGCACGCACTACGCCGTCACGGTCAGTGGCCAGGGCAGCTCGTGGCAGGTGTACGACATCGAGCCCGCGACAGCAGGCAACAATTGACGGGAGGCACTATATGACCGGCCGCTGGGGCCGGGGGCGGACGGACAGACAGAACACAGCACAGCACGGCCGGCCTGGCGGACGGCATGGACGCGACGGTGGCGCCAGCCAGATCGTCGTCATCGGCATCATCGGCGCGGCGGCGCTGCTGATGATGGGCTTCCTGACCATCCCGATGATCGTGGGCGGCTCCAGTCTGCTGTTCTCCGCGGGCACCGGCGGCTTCGGCTGCTCCGGTTCCGCCCAGCAGGCCAAGACCGCCCTGCAGTCCAAGGTCAGCGGGCAGGCGAAGAACTCGATCCCGTCCAACTACCTCACCTGGTACCAGAAGGTCGGCCAGCAGTACGGCGTGCCCTGGGTCATCCTGGCCGGGATCGGCACGGTGGAAAGCGACAACGGCCGCAGCAGCCTGCCCGGCGTGCACAGCGGGGCCAACGCGTTCGGCGCGGCGGGCCCCATGCAGATCGGCATCGGCGGCGCGGCCGGCAACTCCTGGGGTGGCGCGCCCTCGCATCCGGCCAGCGAAGTGGTGGGCGGCGTGGCGACCGACGAGGACGGCGACGGGACGGCGAGCGTCTACGATCCGGCCGACGCCATCGCGGGGTCCGCGAAGTACCTGCTCGCGCACGGCGTGCTGGCCAACGCCTCGGCCGCGATCTTCGCCTACAACCACCTGGACTCCTACGTGCAGGCGGTCCAGAACTACGCCAGCAGTTACGCCAGTGGCGGCTTTTCCGTCGCGCCGTCGGTGGGCAGCCCGGCCGCCAGCACGGCGGCGTGCGTCCAGCTGGCCGGCACGGTGATCAGCGGGTCGAGCGCGGTGCCCAATCAGGTCGTGTCCACCGCGATCGCCTTCGCCCAGAAGCAGATCGGCAAGCCGTACCTGTGGGGCGGCACCGGCCCGGACGCCTTCGACTGCTCGGGGCTGGTCATGATGGCCTACCAAGCCGCGGGCGTGGACATCCCCCGGACCTCGGAGGACCAGTGGACCTGGGGACCGAAGGTCCCGGCCAGCCAGGCCGAGCCGGGAGACCTGGTGTTCTTCGCGGGCTCCGACGGGACTCCCACCAGTCCGGGGCACGTGGGGCTGGTGATCGGCGGCGGCAAGATGATCGAGGCCTACGCGACCGGCTTCCCGATCCGGATCTCCACCTACGGCACCGCCTCGTCCGCGGGCGGCCTGTCCCAGGTGGTGGGGTTCACCCGGCCCTGGGCTCACGCCGGCGTCACGCTGCCGGCCGGGGCCACGTCCCCGGCGACAGTCATCCCCTCGGCGGTCGCTACCTCCTCCGCCACGGCGGCCCCCTCCGCAACCGCGACCCCCTGAGCCGCCGCTGAGCCCGCCCGCTGAGCCACCCCCTGAGCCATCCCGCTGTGGCGTCAGCATATGTTGACGAGAAGGCGACGGTCAGCTTATGCTGACGGTTATGGAAACCACTCTGGAAATCGCCGAGGGCGCCGCCAGCAACGATCCCGACGTCGGGTTGCGCGCGGTGGCGGCCCTGCGGGCGCTCACCGAACGGCTGGAGATCCTCCAGGTCGAGAACGCGCGCCAGCTGGGCTGGTCCTGGCAGGACATCGCCAGCCGGCTGGGGGTCACCAAGCAGACCGTGCACCGCAAGCACGGCCGCCGGACCGGGAGGCGATGATGTTCGAGCGGTTCACCGACAACGCTCGCCACGTCGTCGTGCAAGCCCAGTCGGAGGCGCGCCAGTTCGGCCACGGGTTCATCGGCTGTGAGCATCTGCTGCTGGCCCTGGTCACGCTCGACGAGCCGGCCGCCGCCGTCCTGCGCGAGCATGGCCTGACCCCCGAGCGGACCCGGGCCGAACTCATCCGCCTGACGAAAGTGCCAGCCGGCCGCCCCGTTGACCTGCTCAACGTTCTCGATCGCGAGGCACTGGCCGCCATCGGAATCGACCTTGACGTGGTGCGCAGCCGGATCGAGGCGACGTTCGGCCCGGACGCGCTGGCCCGCGCGGTCCCGGGCCGCCGGAGCCGCCGGCGGCGCCGGCTGCCGCGGCCGGCCCGCAGCGCCCGGCGGCTGCCCGTCATGGCGCGCAACGGGGCCACGCTGGATGTGCCCCCCGCGCAGCGCGGTCATATCCCGTTCACGCCCCGCGCCAAGAAGACCCTGCAGCTCTCGCTGCGTGAGGCGGTCGGCCAAGGGGACAACTACATCGGGGTGCAGCACATCGCGCTCGCCCTGCTCGGCGCGCCCAACGGGGCCGTGGCGGCCATCTTGTCGGCGCTCGGCCTGTCGGGCGACGCCTTGCGCGGTGCGATCCTCGACCGCTACCGCAAAGCCAGCTGACCGCCCGCCTGGCAGGGTCAGCTGATGGTGGCGCGGGCGGAGGTGAACCGCTCGTGGCGGACGTGGCCTGGCTGGCCGAGGAAGGCTTTGAACTCACCCAGCCGGTAGGCCGTGCCGTCGCGGGACGCGGCCATCTCCACGTGGAAGTCACGCTCGAGATCGGCGAGCCTGCGCAGCACGGCGGGCCGGCTGAGCGCGGCGCCCGCAGTCCCGCGCGCGGCGGCCTCGGCCCGGACGGCCGCCGCGATCTGCGGGGCCGTCAGGAACCCGTCGCGCGCCCGCAGCACCGCGAAGACCGGATCGTGCAGATGCGCGGTGTCGTCGGCCGGCGGGTACGGATCGCCCTCGTGCCGGAGCGCGCGGCGGATCGCGCCGCCGACCGCCTCGGCGACCGGCGGCGGGAAGGCGTTGCCAACCTGCCGGTACCTGGCCGTCTTGCGGCCGGTGAACTCCCAGCCCCATTCGTCCTGCCAGCCCTGCAAGCGCGCGACCATCTCGCAGGTCAGCCGTGGTGTCATGGCCGGGTCGTCCGCTGACCCGGGGGGCGCGTCGGCGATACCGAGCCCGTCGACACCCAGCTCCGCCCAGGCGCGCTTGGCGCGGGTGGGGCCAAGGTCGGCCCCCCCGTGTTTCTTGGATTCCGCCGACGATCGTGGGCGCGATGGTGCGGGCATGGCGGGCCCACCGCGCCGTGCCGGGCCACCCTCGCGCGCCCATCAGGTCGGCGACCGCCTCGCCCACACCCGGCGGGGGCTGCGCGGAGGGCACAGGCCAGCGGAACCAAGGCGCGTCAGCGGGCTGGAGGGCGGCCAGCACGGATCGCGGCCGCAGCTGGGGGACCCCGAAATCGGACGCGTTCAGCAGCGTCCAGCCGGGTACGTAGCCGAACTCGCGCAGCCGGTCCAGCACGTGCTGGCGGTAGGCACCGAACCGGCTCATGCTGAGCCCCCGGACGTTCTCCAGCAGCAGAGCCCGGGGCCGCAGCCGCCCGCACAGTTCCACGGCCCACGCGAACAGGTCGCGTTCATCGGTGGCGCCGAGCTGCCGGCCCGCCACGGTGAACGGCGGGCACGGAACGCCGCCCGCGAGCAGGTCCACGCCGGCATAGGCGGCCGGCTCCCAGACCGCCCGGTCCGCGACGTCCCCCTGGGCCACCTTCCAGGCCGGCCGGTTCGCCCGCAGCGTGGCGCAGGCCGACGGGTCGAGCTCGACGGCCAGGGCGTGCGCGAAACCGGCCCGCTCCAGGCCCAGGGCCTGCCCGCCTGCTCCCGCGCAGATCTCGATGACGTCAGGATCCGTCACGCCGGCCTCCTCCTGCCCACTGCATCTGCCCATATCCTGGCGTAAACGGCTCCCCGTCACGGGGAACGGCGCGTGCCGCCGCCGCGTGTCCTGCGCGGGACGTTAGCGCGGTGCAGTGACAATCGTGCCGGGACGGGCGTAAGAGAAGTGGCCGGAACGGCGGGGAATTCATTTTGTGCCGCCCTGTTTGGCGCGAGCAAATATCTCGTTACTGGCAAGAATAAAAGCTCACCCGCTGGTCGCGAGTTCCCCTATCCTTTTCTTCACCTGCAGGGCCGACGGATTTACCATCACGCTTCCGTCCGGGAACACGACAGTAGGCACGGTCTGGTTACCCCCGTTGACGCTCATCACGTACTCGGCCGCGGCCGGGTCCCGCTCGATGTCGACCTCGGTCATGGTAATTCCGTCCCTGGCCAGCTGGTTCTTCAGGCGCCTGCAGAAGGCGCACCACTGGGTGGTGTACATGGTCAGCGGAGCTGACACCTACTATCTCCTTCCGTCGTGTGCCCCCGTCTGAGGGATAGCAACACCAAATGCCCCGCTTCGCTTCCCTTGCTGCCGTGCCGTCCGGTCAGGTGTTGCGGAAGACCGGCTTGCGTTTCTCGGCAAAAGCCTTCAGGCCCTCCAGATAATCGCTGCTGTCGTAGGCCTGCCGGCGCAACCCCTGGAGGCGCTCGTACACCTGTGCCGCGATGGGCTGGTAGTCCGTCAGGACCCGGAGCTGCTCCTTGATGACCGCCATCGCCATCGGCGACTTCGCAGCCATCGTCTCGGCCAGCTCGAAGGTCACCGTCTCGAGTTCGGCCGACGTCACCAGGTAGTTGATGACCATCCATTCCTTGGCCTTCAGCGCGTCCAGCGGCGCCGCGGTGAAGAACATCTCCTTGATGAGGTTGAGGGGCAGCCGCCCGACGAAGTGCAGCAGGCCTGTCGTGTTGTACGGCAGGCCCAGGTTCGCGGGGGTGATGGCGAACGACGCCGTCTCGTCCGCGGTGACCAGGTCGCAGCTGAGCACCAGATCGAGCGCCCCGCCCCAGACCGTGCCGTGCACCATCGCCACCACTGGCGTCGGGAAGCTGCGGATCGCGCGGAGCATTCCCTCCAGGGGATCGTCGTACCCCAGCGGGTCGCGCCGCCCCTTGGGCAGCTCGCCGATGTCGTGCCCGGCCGACCAGACGGACATCCCCGGCACCGCGCGGATCACCACGGTGCGCACGTTCTGCGCCCGCAGGCTGTCGAGCGCCGCGATGATGCCGTTGGCCATCCGGGCGCTGATGGCGTTGCGCCTTGGCCGGTCATCCAGCGTGATGACGCCGACCGGGCCGCGGACTTCCGTGCGCACCACGGCATCCTCCGCGGGGCTGGCCGCGCCGGCCGCGCCCGCGGCCCTGGGGCGGCCGGGCGCGCCGTGGGTGGCCGGCGGGCCTTCAGTGGCGGGCGTCGCCGTGGTGGCCGGCGGGCCCGCGGCGGCCGCCTCGCCCTGACGGCCGGCCAGCGACACATACGCCTGGGCCAGCGCGTCCCGGCCGGCCCCCAGGATGACGCTTACCAGCCGGAGCGCCGCCAGCTGCTGCCCGGCGCTCACGGTGCCGGCCAGATGCCGCCAGAGCACGTCCTCCAGGACCGCGAACCCCGCCTGGGCCTCAGCCAGATCGACGCCGGCGAGGAAACGGTCCGTGGCGATCTGCTGGGACGGCGTGATGATCGGCCCGGCCTGCCCCTCGTGCACGCACCGCTGGACCAGCTCGAACAGCCGCTGCACGTCACGGCGGCGCTCCGCCGGGCTGATCGCGCCGGCCTGATCGCGTCGGCCGAGTGCGGCGAGCGTCTCTTCGACCACCTTGTCCTGGACGTCAGCGAGCGCGGCCGGTATCTCCGCTGGTATCTCCATCAGCTGGCACCTCCGTCCCCTTTCCTCACAGCCTGCCCCGGGCCACCTGTCCTGGGGAAGAGCCTTCTGTTCTGGGCGGACAGGCGGGCCCGCCGCACCCGGCGGGCCGGCGGGCCGGGCTAGAGTAACGCGTCGGGCAGCGGGCGGCCGCGACGGGCCACCGGGCACAGTGCGAAAGGGCCGCGGGGAAAGCAGCAGTGGAGGCGGACGTCAGCCAGACCGGAGCCGCGGCGGTCCTGGACGCGCTGGACCCGGAGCAGCGCGAGGTGGCCCTGGCCGTACGCGGGCCGGTGTGCGTGCTGGCGGGCGCGGGGACGGGCAAGACCCGGGCGATCACCCACCGGATCGCCTACGCCGCGCTGACCGGGGTGGTGGATCCGGCGCGGGTCCTCGCGCTCACCTTCACCGTCCGGGCCGCCGGTGAACTGCGCGGCCGGCTCCGCCTGCTCGGCGGCACCGGCCTGGGCACAGAAGCCGTGCGCGCGACCACCTTCCACGCCGCCGCGCTGCGGCAGCTCACCTACTTCTGGCCGCGGGTGGTCGGCGGCCGGCCGCCCCGCCTGATCGAATCCAAGCTCCCGCTGATCGGCGAGGCCGCGCGGGTGCTGCGGCTGCGCACCGGTGAGGGCGGCCTGCCCGACATCGCGGCCGAGATCGAATGGGCGAAGGTGACCCAGGTCCGGCCGGACGAGTACGTGGCCGCGGCCGGGCGGGCCGGCCGTGCTCCCGGGCCGGTGGGAGCGGACGGCGTGGCGTCGCTCTATGACACCTACGAACGGTTGCGGGGGGAACGTCAGCTGATCGACTTCGAGTCGGTTCTGGAGCTGACCGCGGCGATCCTGGCTGAGAGCCGGCCGGCGGCGGACCAGGTCCGCGCGTCGTTCCGGTACTTCGTCGTGGACGAGTACCAGGACGTCAACCCGCTGCAGAAGCTGCTGCTCGATGTCTGGCTGGGAGACCGTGACGACCTGTGCGTGGTCGGCGACCCGAACCAGACGATCTACTCCTTCACGGGTGCGACGCACCGGTACCTCACCGGGTTCACCGCCGAGTTCCCGGACGCGACCGTGGTCCGCCTGGTCCGCGACTACCGGTCGACTCCCCAGGTCGTCGCGGTGGCGAACCGGCTGGCCGCCGTACCCGCCCCCGCTCCGGGCGGCCGGCCAGGGACGGCGCCGGGCACCCCGCTCGTCGCGCAGCGGCCCCCCGGGCCGGAGCCGGTGCTGACCTCCTACGCTGACGAGCCCGCCGAAGCCGAGGGCGTCGCGGCCCGCGCGCGGTCGCTGATCCAATCGGGCCTGCCCGCCCGGCAGATCGCCGTGCTGGTCCGGATCAACGCGATGCTGGAGCGGTTCGAGAGCGCGTTCACCGCGGCTGGTGTGCCGTACCAGGTTCGCGGATCGGAGCGCTTCTACGACCGGCCCGAGGTGCGCCAAGCGGTGATGCTGCTGCGTGGGGCGTTGCGCGGCCGGGCCGACGACGAGCAGCCCGGGCCGCTTCCGGCCGAGGTGCGCAACGTGCTGTCCGGCCTCGGCCTGACCCCGGCCGAGCCGGCCGGCGGGGGTGCCAGCAGGCAGCGGTGGGAATCGCTGGCGGCCGTCGCCCAGCTCGCCGACGATATGCACGCCGCCCGCCCGGACGCCACGCTGGCCGACTTCGCGGCCGAGATCACCCGCCGGGCGGCGGTCGGTCACGCGCCCGTCCTGGACGGGGCGACGCTCGCGACGATGCACGCCGCCAAGGGCCTCGAATGGGACGCGGTGCTGCTGCCCGGGCTGGTGGAGGGGGTCATGCCGATCGTCTACGCCCGGACGCCCGCGGCGGCCGAAGAGGAGCGGCGGCTGCTCTACGTGGCGGTCACCCGGGCACGGGAACGGCTGTTCCTGTCCTGGCCGGCCGCGCGCGGGCCGGGTGGCCGCCCGGCCGGCCAGCCGTCCCGTTACCTGCAGGACCTGCGCCCCGGGGGGCCGCGTTGACCCGCGGGGCCCCCGGACCCCCGCTGCAACGAGCACCACGAGCCCACGGCGAGTTACGGCGAGACGCTCGTTACCGGCCCAGCGATCCCGGCCGTCAGGCCGGGTGAGCGGCCGGTGCTATCGGCGGGTACCACAGCCGGGTTACGGCGAGACGCTCGTTACCGGCCTAGCGATCCCGGCCGTCAGGCCGGGTGAGCGGCCGGTGCTATCGGCGGGTACCACAGCCGGGTTACGGCGAGACGCTCGTTACCGGCCTAGCGATCCCGGCCGTCAGGCCGGGTGAGCGGCCGGTGCTATCGGCGGGTACCACAGCCGGGTTACGGCGAGACGCTCGTTACCGGCCCAGCGATCCCGGCCGTCAGGCCGGGTGAGCGGCCGGTGTGTCGGCGACGTACCACCGCGCGGGCGCGGAGCGCAGCGGGGGGTCCGGGGGGTCGCCCCCCCGGGTCAGCACAGCACGTCAAAAAATGTGTTGCTCATCACGGGGTGGCCTACGTACGCTGGCTGGCATGCGATTGGGACCGTCGCCGATCACCACGAAGGGAGGTGCCCAGTGAGCAACATCAACTTCGCCGTTCTGGCGGCCGCGCTGCCCGTCCGTGACGGTGTCTCGCCGCTGAGCGCCACCCGGCGCGGTGCTGGCGGCGTCGGCCTGCCCGCTTCCCTGCTCGACGTCACCGCAGGCATGAAGCGTCCGCGTCCGGCCGGCATCGCCACCGGTTCCTGGCCGCTCGCGCTCACCACCGTGACCAAGCCGGGGCACACGAATATCCGCGACCAGCACACGAACATGACCCGCGTCTACGCCGATGGCGAGGGCGGATCGGGTCCGCAACCCTTGAGGAAACCGGCCTAACAGAGCCGGCCAGAACCCCTCAAGGCCGCGGACCCCACACAGGGTCCGCGGCCTAAGTATTTGGGTCTCGGTCCCTTCGGACGGGCGAGAAATCGCATGACGAGGGACAGCAGACGAGAGGGGTTGGCTCCGATGCAGTGGCCCAATGCCACCGCCAGCGCGGCGGACGCGGAGGGGTTCGAGGCAGGTTTGACCGGGTCCGGGGGCCCGATGCCGGTGCTGAGCGGGACAGGCGGGATGACCCTGCCCTGCACCGATGACCCGGATCTGTTCTTTGCCGAGTCACCGGCAGACGTCGAGAGCGCCAAGGCGCTCTGCCGCGGCTGCGTGGCCCGGCTGACCTGCCTGTCTGGCGCGATAGAGCGCAAGGAGCCGTGGGGCGTCTGGGGCGGGGAACTTCTCCTGCACGGCACGGTCGTGCCGCGTAAAAGGCCCCGTGGACGCCCGCGCAAGACCGAGGTGGCCGCCTGACCGCAGGCGGCCTGGACACACATTTTGAGGGTGGCGACCAGCATGTATCACTTCGAGGAAATGGCGACCGAACGACACCGACGTTCACTGGAAGAGGCGTCACGGGCGCGGCAGGCACTCCGGCTGCGGGCTCTGCGCCGCGCCGCCCGGCGCGCTGAGCGCGCTGAGCGGCGGATGCGGCACGCACGCCGTGCCGTCGCGCGGCTGCGCACCGAACTGGAGCTGTAGCCGGGATGACGCCCCGCAACCGCCGGCTCCCGCCCGCCTGGATGGGCGGGAGCCGGCGGCCGGAAACCGGTCAGGCCACCGGGACCGGCCGGCGCCCGTCGCCGTCCGGTTCGTCCAGGTAGCCGGGCATCCACCGGAGGATCTCGGCCCGGAACGCGCCTTCGCATTCCAGCTGGCATAGCACGCCGATACCGGAGGTGGAAACCCGGTGAATGAGCACGTAACTCGGCGGTACATTGAACTGACGGGAAATATTCGACGCGCTCATATCGGTCACCCGGGCGGCTTCTCCGCGCATCCATTCCCGGGTGAACCGGAAACACTCGACCTTTGACGGTTCGGCCAGGGGGCCGAGAAAGGCGCGCAGGGCGTCGAGGTCGACCCGGATGCCCTCCTTGAGAAAACCGTTGGCACGCAGTTCTTTCTCGACCGCGCCGATGTCCGGGCTATCCTCGTGCATGATGCGCAGCAGCCGTCCGAAGAATGGCGGCAGCCCGTCCGGCAGCCGGTCGACCGCACCGAAATCGAGCACCCCGAGGCGTCCGTCATCAAGCAGCCGGAAGTTTCCGGGATGCGGATCCGCGTGCAGCAGCCCGGCGCGGGCGGGCCCGGAGAACAGGAAACGGGTGAGCAGGATCCCGGCCCGGTTCCGCTGCTCCTGGGTGCCATCGGCGATGATCCTGGCCAGCGGGGTACCGCTCATCCACTCCGAGACGAGCACGTGCGGGGTCCCGGCGACCACGTTCGGCACGGAGATGTCCGGGTCGCCGCGGTAGGCGTCGGCGAAGGCCTGCTGGGCCGACGCCTCCAGCTCATAGTCCAGTTCCTCGGCGACGCGCGCCCTGAGCTCGTCCAGCAGCGGTTTGACGTCCAGCCCCGGCATCAGGACGCCGAACAACCGGCCGATCCGGCTCAGCTGGGTGAAGTCGTTGATGATCGCGTTGCCCGCGCCCGGGTACTGGATCTTCACCGCGACACGCCGCCCGTCGCGCCAGGTCGCGGCGTGCACCTGGCCGATGGAGGCCGCCGCCACGGGCCGGTCGTCGAACTCGGCGAAGTGGTCCCGCCAGTTCTCGCCCAGGTCGCCCAGCAGCACCTGGTGAACGGTCCGGGCGGGCAACGGCGGGGCGGACTCCTGGAGCTTGGTCAGGGTCGCGCGGTAAGGCCCGGCAATTTCCGGCGGGAGCGCGGCCTCGAAGATCGACAGGGCCTGCCCCATCTTCATCGCCCCGCCCTTGAGTTCGCCGAGAACCCGGAAGATCTGCTCGGCGGTGCGCTGCTGGATCTCGGCCGCCACGATCTCGGCGCTGCGCCCGCCGATTCGCTTGCCCAGGCCCAGGGCCGCGCGGCCCGCGTATCCGATCGGCAGGCCAGCGAGCTTGGCGGTGCGCGTCACCGCATTTTGAGGGACATCGTTCACGTGTTCAATTGTCCGCCATCCCAGGAGCCGCTGCTACCTGCGAGGTCGCGGCGCGCTCCGGCGCGCCGCGACGGGCCGTGTCCCCGGCTGCACCGGGCCCGGCCATGGCAGGCCCGGGCGTGGCAGGTCCGGCCGCCCGGCCGCGCCACACGTGCAGGAGCGGTGCGGCAGCCAGGTCCGGCGCCGCCACTGCCAGTCGGGCACGGCCAGCTCCAGCGTCCCGTTGCGGACCGCCCCGCCCGGGCGGCCGGTGTCGATGAACAGCAGCGCCTGCGCCGCGGCCAGCGCGGCGACACCGGCGGCGAGTACGGTGTCGCACGCCTGCGGTTCCAGCCGGGACCCGACGACCTGCGCGAGGATCAGCGGCCACGCCGGGTCGCGCTCGGCCCGCGTGAGCTCCAGGCAGCGCAGGCAGGCCGACCGGCCCGGGCTGACGAGGGGCCCGACCACGCCGACCGCCTCGGCCGCGGCCGCGGCTAGATGCGGGATCCGCTCCCGGACCAGGGTCGCGCCGGGCTCCGGATCCCGTACCTCCGCGAGCACCACCAGGTCCGGCCGGGCGCCGGGGCCACCGGTCCGTACCTCGGGCGCGACCCGCCCGATGGCGCGGGCCACGCCCGCCGCTCGCGGCAGCCCGAGCTCGGCCACGGTCAAGCCGCCAGGGACCAGATCCTGCGGCCGCGTGATCTCGCTGTCTACGCAGGTGACCTGCCCGATTCCGGCGGCCGCGAGAAGGCCGGCCACCCCGGATCCGATCCGCCCCGCGCCGTGCACCCGGATGCAGGCCGCGCGCCGCCGCGCCAGGGTGCGGGCCCCGCCATCGCTGTCCCCGTGGGCCACCGAAGCGGTCGCCAGTTCGGCCGCGAGCCGTCCGCGCTGGACCGCCGGCAGCGCGGCGAGCGCCCGTGCCGGGGAGCCGGCCAGCGCTCCCGCGCCCGCCAGTAAGCCGAGCACCCGGCGCGCCGCCTCGGCGGGGACGCCGGCCTGCCCGGCCGCCTCGATGATCCCGGCCCAGTCCCGGCTGCCGTCGAGCAGCGCGACCACGGCGGCCGCCCCGCCCATCCCGGACAGCGCCACCGCGCGGCGCGGGTTCACGCCGATCTGCAGCGTGCCGCGATCCCGCCAGACCGGCAGCAGCCCGGCCCTGAGCGCTGGTCTCATGGCGTCATGGTGACACCGCGGGCTGACATTCCCGCCGCACGCAGCCGCACCCGCCACGCAGCCGCACACGAAGATCCCGGATGCGCGGGCTGTCTGAACCGGACCGCAAGATCGCCTCGCGAGCCGTCCGCCCCCCTTCCCCTGAAGACGTACGGCTCTGCCAAAGTGACCAAGGACCCGCACATCCGGGAACCCTGCTCGCGAACTTAGGAGCCGCTCCGCCACCGCGTCAACACAGTCTGTGGATAAAGCTGTGCACAACATGGGGAGCGGCCGGCGTTTTGCTGGGGAAATCCGCGTCCCGGCTCTGTGGATTTCCCCGCACGCAATTGCCGTCACGCCTTCCTAGCTGGCCGGATGCTCTCCACCGGCTGTGGAGGAAAGAATTCCGGCCGCCCCAGGCGGTGATTTACCCCTGCGGGCTAGCAGGCCCCGCAGGCCCCTCCGGACTCTCGGGACCCTCCGGACTCTCGGGACCCTCCGGATTCTCCGGGCTCCCGGGCTCCGATGGGTTCACTGAGCCCTCCGCGCTCCCGGCGCCGGCCGGCCCCTCGCTTCCCATGCCTGGCCTCTGGAGGTCCGGAATGTCCAGCTCCTGGTCACCCCGCACGAACGCCTCCGGGTCGTCGAGGTCATCGGCTCTGGGCAGCAGGTCCGGGTGGGCCCACACCTCCTCCCGGCCGTCCACGCCCCGGGCCTCGGTCAGCCCAGCCCAGATCGCCGCCGCTTCGCGCAGCCGCCGTGGCCGCAACTCCAGGCCGACCAGTGTCGCGAACGTCCGCTCGGCGGGCCCGCCGGTCGCGCGGCGCCGCCGGATGGCCTCGGCCAGCGCGCTGGCGTGCGGCAACCGGTCCGCGGCCGCGGCGTCCACCACGGTAGACACCCAGCCCTCCACCAGGGCGAGGGCCGTCTCCAGCCGGGCCAGCGCCGCCTTTTGCGCCTCGGTGTTCTCTGGGCGGAACAGCTCGCCGCCGGCCAGCGCGTCGCGCAGGGCCTCCGGATTGCTGATGTCGACCTGCGGCATGGCCTCTTCCAGCCGCGACAGGTCGACCGTCATGCCCCGGGCGTACGCCTCCACCGCGCCGAACAGGTGGGCGGTCAGCCACGGCACGTGCGCGAACAGCCGATGATGCGCGGCTTCGCGCAGCGCCAGGTAGAGCCGGACCTCACCCGCGTCCAGGCCGAGCCCCTCGCCGAACGCCGCTACCCCGGACGGCAGCAGCGCGGCCGTCCCCTTCGGCCCGAGCGGCAGCCCGATGTCGAAGGAGCCGACGACCTCGCATCCCAGCTCGGCCACCGCCGCGCCGGTCTGGCCGCCGATCATCGCCCCGCCGACCTGCTTCATCATCGCACCGAGGCCGCCGAGGCCGCCGAGCCCGCCGCCGAGCGCGCCGAACGCGGACTTCAGCTCTTCCGGCACGCCCTCCAGCTGCGACGGATCCACCTGCAGCATGCTGCTCATGCCGTCGACCACCGTGGCGGCGATCGGCTCGCAGAGCTTGGACCAGACCGGGAACGTCGCCTCCACCCACTCCGAGCGGCTCCACGCCTGCACGGTACGGATGCCGGACGGGAACGTGGTGACGTCCTCCAGCCACAGGTCGGCCAGGCGTACCGCCTCCACCACGTCGGACCGCTGAGACGACAGCACGCTGGGGTCCCCCGCCGCCGCGACCGCGTGCCGCGCCACGTTCTTGGCCAGATCCCAGTTGACCGGGCCACCGCGGTAGGACATGAGGTCGGCAAACTGGCGCAGCGCGTCGGCGAACTGCTGTGGGTCACCGAACGGATTGGCCGCGCCGAACGGGCCGCCCGCATCGGGCGGCTGGCCACCGCCTCCGCCAGGGCCACCTCCGCCGGTGCCGCCTCCGCCAGGGCCTCCGGCGCCAGAACCGCCGGATCCTCCGGGCTCACCCGGCCGCCGCTCTGGGTCGGGGCCGAAGCCGAACGGACGATCAGCCATTTGTCCGTCCTCTCGGGCAGGATGGAAGGGTCATGACCGTCACGTTATCTCGGGAGCGCCTTAATTTGAGAAACGTAGAAGGCGAGGTTCGCCCACGGCGCAGTGGTACTGGGCCAGGCCGGCCTCCGGCGGTGGCGGTCACCGGGGCGGCCCGCGGCATCGGGCGGGCGCTGGTCGCCCAGCTCGCCACGTCGGCCCACGTCCGTAAGGTCGTCGCGATCGACGACCACCGCGGCGATGTCCCGGGCGTCACCTGGCGGGTGGCGGACGTCCGCGACCCCGCCCTGGCCGGGCGGCTGGCCGGCGTCGACGTGGTGGTGCACGCGGACCTGGATCTCCGGCCCGATGCGGAGCACCGGGCCCGGCGCGCGTTCAACGTGCGCGGCGCGCAGACCGTACTGACCTCGGCCGCCGCGGGCCGGGTGGGCCGGGTCATCCTGGTCACCAGCGCGATGGTGTACGGCGCGCGGGCCGACAACGCGGTGCCGCTGCCGGAGACCGCTCCGCTGGCGGCCGATGTGGACAGCAGCGTGGCCGGTGACCTGCTGGAGATCGAGCAGCTGGCGCGGCGCTCGCCGCGGGCCCACCCCGGCATGGAGGTGACCGTGGTGCGGCCGGCGGCGCTCGTCGGCGACGAGATCGATACGATCGTGACGCGGCATTTCGAGGCCCCGCGGCTACTGACCGTCAAGGGCTGCGAGCCACGCTGGCAGTTCTGCCACGTCGAGGACCTGGTCTCGGCCCTGGAGCTCGCGGTGACTGGGGACGTGACCGGCGAGTTCGCGGTCGGCTCCGACGGCTGGCTGGACGCGGAAGCGGTCGGCGAGCTCAGCGGGCTACGCGGGATAGAGCTGCCGGCCGGCCTCACGTTCGGCACCGCGCAGCGCCTGCACCGCGTCGGCGTCACCCCGGCCGAGGCGGCCGACCTGCGCTACGTCGTCTACCCGTGGGTGGTCGACTGCGCGACGTTGCGCGCGGCAGGCTGGCAGGCCAAACACGACAACGCACAGGCCCTGCAGGTGCTGCTGGAGGGGCGGGGCGGCCGGCACGCGGTCGCCGGGCGGCGGATCACCCGCAAGGAGGCCACGATCACCGCGGCGGGCGCGGCGGCCGGAGCCGGTGCCGTCATCGGGACCGCCGCCATCGTCCGGATCGCGCGCCGCCGGCGCAAGGGCGGCACCGGCTGACCCCGGGAGGTACCGTTGACCGGTGAATCCCATTCGGCTGATCGCGGTCCGCGATACCACGCTGTCGGTGCAGGAGGTCCAGGCCGCCGTCACCGCCGGCGAGGCGGGCGGCATCGCGGTGTTCGCCGGGGCCGTTCGTGATCATGACCACGGCAGCGCGGTCGCCGGCCTCACCTACATCGCGCATCCGTCCGCCGAGGCCGAGTTGCGCCGGGTGGCGGAGGCGGTTGCGGAGAAGTACCCGGTCGAGGGGATCGCGGCCGTGCACCGCGTCGGCGACCTGGAGATCGGCGACCTGGCGGTGGTCGTGGCCGCGTCCTGCGCGCACCGCGCCGACGCGTTCGACGCCTGCCGCATGCTGATCGATGAGCTGAAGGCGACGGTGCCGATCTGGAAGCACCAGCGCTTCGCGGACGGCGGCAGCGAATGGGTGGGGTGCGCGTAGTCTTCCGGTCATGTCCAGACGCGCCCTGACGCTGTACATCGCGGGAGCCGCGGTCATCGTGGCTCTCGTCGTCGCGGTCCTGCTGCCGGTCCCCTACGTCATCCTGGGCCCGGGACCCACGCTGAACACGCTGGGCCGCGACTCCAGCGGGAAGCCGCTGATCACGATCTCGGGGCATCGCGTCTACCCGGGCAGCGGCCACCTCAACATGGTCACGGTCAGCTACCAGGGCGGGCCAGGCAATGAGTTCAACGTCTTCACCGCGCTGCGCGGCTGGCTGAACCACAGCGAGGCCGTGGTACCGGAAAGCGAGCTGTTCGCGCCGGGCCAGTCCCAGAAGCAGGTTCAGCAGGCCGACCAGGCGCAGATGACCAGCTCGCAGGAGACGGCCACGGCGGCCGCGCTGCACCAGCTGGGCATCGGCTACAGCACGGCCGCGGGCGTCGTGTCAACCGAGAAGAACATGCCGGCCGCCGGGGTCCTGCAGGCCGGTGATCTGATCACCGCGGTCGATGGCCAGCCGGTGACCGGCCCCTCCCAGCTCACCTCGGCGATCAAGTCGCACGGGGCGGGGCCGCTGCACCTGACGGTCTACCGGAGCGGCGTCAAGCGGCAGGTCCAGATCACGCCCAAGCAGGTCGGCGGGCGCCCCGTACTCGGCGTGGTCGTCCAGCAGCAGTACCAGTTCCCGTTCTCCGTGCAGATCAGCATCGGGAACATCGGCGGCCCCAGCGCCGGGATGATGTTCGCCCTGGGGGTCATCGAGAAGCTCACCGGGATGAACCTCACCGGCGGCAAGTTCATCGCGGGGACCGGGGAGATCTCTCCCGGCGGGGCGGTGGGGGCGATCGGCGGCATTCAGCAGAAGATGGTCGGCGCGCGGGATGCGGGTGCGACCGTCTTCCTCGCCCCGGCCGGCAACTGCTCCGACACCAAGGGCGCGGTGCCGGCCGGCCTGCGGATCGTCAAGGTCAGCACCTTGTCCGGCGCCATCGCGGCGCTGCGCGCTCTCAGCACGGGCCAGCCGGTCCCTTCCTGCTAAGGCGCGTTATGTAGGTTGATGTGCCTGCTTACATCGCGTTACCGAGTTCGGTGAGCAGGAGGGTATGGGCGGCGAGGACGGCGAGGGTCCTGGTGAGCAGCCCTTCGAAGGTGTGCGCGCCGTGCCGGGCGAGTTCCATCTGGTCGGTGATTTCCTTGAAGGAGGTCTCCACCCGGTTGCGGAGCTGGGCGATCAGCCGCTGCAGCGTCTTGGGCATGGTCGTGCGCTGCGCCCGGGTGGGCGGGATGATCACGTCGATCCCGGCGCCGGCCATCTCGGCGGCGAACCGGCTGCCGGTGAAGCCCTGGTCCAGCAGCAGCGCGTCGATGCCGGCCGCGTCACCGGCGACCAGGTCGGCGCCGACCTGGCGTTCGTCGATGGCGGCGGGCACGATGGACCAGGCGCGGACGATGCGCCGTCCCACGTCAGTGCGAACCGCCAGGCGGAAGCCGTAGAACCATTCGGCGTGCGCGCCGTCGCGGCTGAACCGGGCGGCCAGCTCGTTGCCGGGGCCGTCTGCCGCGCCGAGGATGGCCAAGCGGCGTGCGCCAGTCGAAGCAGGGATCAGCCAGCCTCGCCATGATCCAGCCGAGATGCTCCTCTTCGGGGATATCCTCGCTGGCGGGAATCATCCTGAGCAGCTACGACACGATGGCACAACGCGTCCGCCCGCGCTGCTCCGCGATCAGCGCGAGGTCGGCGCCCGCCCGCACCGCCGCGACGAGCTCCTCGTCTTCCTCCCACGTCCACCGCGCCCCCGGCGAGGCAAGCGGAGCATCACCGGCACCCTCGGCAGCAGATCCGGTGGTCACGCACGGATGATGCTCCCGTGCGCGGCGACACCGCAAGACGCGAGCTGCCGCGATTGTCACCGTCCCGCGGCCTGCTGGAAGAAGTGCGCATTGACAACACCGATCCCGATCCTGCTGCGACGCGATGGGCCAGTTCCGCAACATGAACACCGCGGGTCAACAATTACCACTCGCATGCCTGGCGTCTGAATAAGATCCCGAAGGATTTGTAAGGTCCTAATGTGGACATGGTGGCTTCTGAAAACGAACTCCGTGACGCCGCGCGGCTCGCGCGGGAGAGCGTTGTCGTGGCTAACGCCGTCACGCTGGCCCGCTGGATCGGCACGGGCCGCCGTCCGGTGACGGCCGCGCAGGTGCTGCGCAAGGCCGACATTCCTGCGGCGGGCGCGGCGCTCGGCGTAGAGGTGCCGACGCGGCCGCGCACGATGGCCGACATCCGGGCCCTGCACCGGCCCTGGCGCGTCGCGGTCGCGACCGGCTTGCTGCAGGTCGGCGGCGGCTGGGTGACCGGCGGTCCCGCGCTGGGATACTGGCCGCCCGCCGATGCGGACCTACTCGCCGGATGGCTGGCCGCCCTGCGCGCGGTGTGCGCGGCGGAGTCGTATCCCCAGGACGAGGACAGCGTGCGCCTGCTGGTGCTGGCCCTGCTCAAGGTGCTCGGCGAGGACCGCGTGCCTCGCGCGGACCGCCTGTGGGACCCGGTGTACGCGGCGCTGCGTGACCTGTGCGACCGATACGACAAGTCGTTGTGGGGGCCGTTGCACGCCGCCGACAGGTACTACGACCTGGACACCGAAACGCCGCTTGCCGGGCTGGTGGCGCTGCTCGCCGAGTTCGGCGCGGTGACCGGCGACCCGGGCAAGCCGATGATCACCCCGCTGGGCCGCTGGGCGGCCGGGCGACTGCCTGAAGGCCTGCCCGGCCTCGCGGATCCGGGCCTGCCGGCCGCCGAGATGATCGCCGAGGCCGCCCGGTTCAGCGACCTGGAACAGCGGGACCATGTCGCGTGGGGTTGGCTGGCCGAACGCCAGCCCGCCGAAGCGGCACGGGAGATCCTCGCCGCCGCCGAACAGATGTCGCCGCTGCTGCGCAGCGTGGCCGTCGGGGTGGCGGAAAGGCTGGGCCCGGATATGCTGCCGGCCTGGCAGGACATGGCGGCGGCGCCGCGCGTCGGCCCGCACGCCCGCGCGGTGCTGGCCGCCTGGGACCAGGGCCCCGAACCCAGCGACGCCGACTGGCGCTGGCTGGCGGTGGAGGCCGCGGCAGCCGCGCTGGAGGACAAGGGCGCGGACGAGGCGCTCACCCGCGTCTGGGAGAGCATGCCCGGGACGGACCTGGACACGCGCCTCGCGAAGGTCCGGGCCACCAGCCACCCGGATGCCGCGAAACTTGCGCAGGCCCTGGCGGAGTTCGCCGCCTCCGGTGCGCCGAACAGCATCGACCAGGTGGCCGAGCTGAAGGTTTCCCTCCCGGGTTCGCGGCCGCTTATCTGGCGGCGGGTCCGCCTGCCGCTCACCGTCACCCTCGGCGACCTGCACGACGCGATCCAGGTGCTGTTCGGCTGGGACGGCGACCACCTGCACGTGTTCCAGGCTGGGAAGAAGCACTACGGCGACCCGTTCGTGAACCTTGACGAGACCGGGGACGAACTGGCGGTCCGGGTCCGTGACGTGCTGGCGCCCGGCGGGAAGATCAGCTACACGTACGACCTCGGGGCCTGCTGGGAACACGAGATCACGCTGGAGAAGGTAATGCCGCGTGACCCCGGGCAGGACTACCCGGTCTGCGTGGCGTACAAGGGCGACTCCCCGGTCGAGTACTGGTCCGAGGACGATCCGGAAGAACCCGAGCCGTTCAACCTCGCCGAGGTCAACCGCAAGCTGGCCGCGTTCGGCGAGGCGGGGGAATGACGTGGCGCTTCCGGCCAGGAACCACGACGAGCCGTCCCTCGCCTCCCTCATCGAGCGCAGCGCGGAACTGAAACGCGCCCTGGTCGGCTTCGCGCTCAGCCCGCGGTTCGAACGGCAGATGGAACGGTTCGTGCTGGAAAGCGGCTCCGACGAGATACCGGACGAGGGCGAAGCCATCGACGCCATTGACCGGTTCGCGCTTCGGCACACCCTGCCGAACGGCAAGACCGTGCTGGACCAGTTCCTCGCCAGTCGGCCCGATCTCACCGCGGCGGACCGGGAGATGCTGCGCGGCTGGCGCGACCCGGTGGAGGGGATCTTCGAGATCTGCCGCAAGGACAGAGATTCGCTTGTCCTGCTGAACCTGCTCGATGACCTGGAGTACCGCATGTACTCCAACATGGGCGCGGCCCCGTTCCGCCCGCTGCCCAAGCACGGGTTCGTCCGCGCTCGCCTGATCGCCATCCGCCCGGTCCCCGACGCCTGGCTGGCCTCGGGGTCGATGCGCGCCTACCGCAAGTCCGCTGCCGCGGACGTCGCGCAGGCCGCGCTCGAACTGGCGACGAAGCTGCCCGAACTGGTCTACCGCAATCCCGATAAAATCGAGCAGGCCTGGAAGCAGATGCGGGAGGACCGGGCGGCGTTCGTGGAGTTCTTCGGTACCGACGAACTGGCCCTGCCGCCCGCCAAGGCCCGGGAACGGCTCAACGACTACTCCGTGCTCGGCGCCCGCCTCAGCGAACTCCTCCGCCAGTAGATAATGACCGTTCATGGACCGCTACTACGGTAACGAATGGGGACGCAAGGGCGCGACGATAAGCGACAAGACCGCCCGCTTGGAATACGGGCTGACGCAGGACGAGATCTACGACGCGATCGACGCGGGCAAGCTCCAGTACCGCCCCGCCGCGATGCACGGAAACCCGTGGCTGCGCCTGCTGAGCCGCGAGGTCGAGGACCTCGCCAGGACCCTGCACGGCGATCGGGACGTCCGCGAGAAGCAGGCACGGGCTGAACTGGCCCGCGTCAACCGCGAGCTCAAACAGCTCCGCTCCCAGCTCGCCGCCCTCGAGGAAAGGCGCGCCGCGCTCCTTTCCGAGCTCGGCGAGAAATGACCCCCGCCGACAGGGTTGACCTGACTGCCGATCTGAGCTGCTCGAAGGCGCCCCACAGCCAGCGGGTGCGGCGGTTGACCTCCAGCTGGTCCGGCAGGTCCGGGAACAGGTGCGGCCAGTCGCGGCGGATCTCGGCCAGGGACCCGCTCGCCCGGCAGGCCGCCGCCGCCAGATGAATCCCGCGGCCACGCGGCAGAGCGTCATCAGGGTCGCGGCGTGGAGACCCCGGCCTTCAGGCCGGGCAGGAAGCGCCGCTTCACCTCCCCGGGCAAGTCAGTGGCGGTCGCTAGTGTGTTCGCAAGTCCCGGTACCGCCTGCTCCCCTCGCCCGCCCAGGAAGCGGTGCTGCGGGATCACTGCGGCCACGCCCGCTACGTGTGGAACCTGGCCGTCGAGCAGCACAGGCACTGGCACCCGGGCTGCAAGAGCGCTCCGGCCTACCTGGAGCAGTGCCGGCAGCTGACGCAAGCGCGGGCCGCGCATCCGTGGCTGGCGGGTCGAACCGCCGCAGGCGGGTGAGGCACGCGATCGCCCGGCTGCGCGCCCGCGAGACGGACCGGCGCAAGGACTGGGCGGAGAAGACGAGCACCCGGCTGGCCCGCGAGTTCGACCTAATCCGGGTCGAGGACCTGGACATCCGGCGCATGACCCGCTCCGCGAAAGGCAGCGCGGAGCAGCCCGGTCGCAAGGTCCAGGCCAAGGCCGGGCTGAACCGGGAAATCCTGCGGTCGAGCTGGGGCCTGCTGGTGCGCCGCTTGGCCGGCAAGGCCCCCGGGCGGGTCGAGAAGGTCAAGCCGCGCTTCACGAGCCAGCGGTGCTCGGCGTGCGGGCACACGGATGCGGAGTCGCGCCAGAGCCAAGGCGACTTCCGCCCTAACCGGACGTGAGTAGCTGGAATCCCCCCACCTTCAGGCGCGGGAGGATGTCAAATTCATGTGGTCTAGGCCATACTCTGGCCCTCATGAAGGTAACGGACGCGGTTGCGTTCGCCGGGCACCAGATGCACGTATGCCGCTGGCGCGAGGCGGGCACGCTGCTGCGCTGGCTCGGCCCGGACCTGCACGGCCTGCGCATCCTGGACGTGGCCGGCGGCGATGGGTACTGGGCCGCGCGCGCCCGGCGGCGCGGGGCCGACGCGGTGGCGATCGACATCGCCGCCGCGAAGCTGCAGCGTGGCCGCCGGCTGGCCGGCGCGCCGTCCCTCGTTCTCGGGGACGCGCTGCGGCTGCCGTTTCCCGATGCCAGCTTCGACCGGGTCATGTCCATCTGCGCGATCGAGCATTTCGACGACGGCCCGCATGCCCTCAGCGAGATGGCCCGGGTGCTCGCGCCCGGCGGTGAGCTGGTCATGTCCGCCGACACGCTGAGCCGGGCCGCCGAATGGCCGCACCTGTACCGGGCCCACTGCGAGCGGTACCACGTGCAGCGCACCTACACCCATCAGCAGCTCACCGGCCTGCTGGCGGAGCGCGGCCTGGCCGTCACGCAGTACGCCTACCAGTTCCGTTCGCGCTGGTCCGAGCGCCTTTACCTGACGCTGTCCGCGCACGGCGGCCGGGCCGGATTCAACGCAGCCGCGCCGCTCGCCCCGCTGATCGCCGCGGCCGACCGTGGGACACGCGCGGACCGCGGCGCGATCGTGCTGATCCGCGCGCGGCGCCGGCCGTCCGGCCTCGCGTCGGCCGCCCCGGGGACGGCCGCGACGCAGGCGGCCGCGACATGACCACGGACGCTGCCGACCGTGCCGCCGAAGGCGTAGGCTTCGGTGCTGACGGGACATCCACAGCGTTGCTGACCTCCCAGGTCTTGCACGCGGCACCGTGTGCCCGTGTCCGGATGGAGAGGAGCAGGTACGGCCGTGGCGCCTCGTGTGCTTGTTGACGCGACAGAGGTACCGGCGGACCGGGGTGCACTCGGCCGGTACGTCGACGGGCTGCTGATCGCGCTGGGTGTGGCCGGGACCGACATGTCGATCGCCTGCCAGCGCGCCGACGAAGAGCGGTATCGCCGGCTCGTGCCCAGCGCCGAGGTGGTGACCGCGCCGCCCACGATCATGCACCGCGCGGCCCGGCTGGCGTGGGAGCAGTCCGGCCTGCCGGTCGTGGCCCAGCAGGTGAACGCCGACGTCATTCACGCCCCGCACTACTCGATGCCGCTGCGGCCGGGGCGTCCCACCGTGGTGACCATCCACGACCTCACGTTCTTCACCGAGCCCGAGCTGCACAGCCCGGTGGCGTCGGTGTTCTACAAGTCGGCCATCCGGACCGCGGTGCGCCGGGCCGCACGGCTCATCGTGCCGTCCAAGGCGACCCGGGACGAACTGGTCCGCGTGCTGGGCGCCGACCCGACCCGGATCGATGTCGCCTATCACGGCGTGGATCACTCGCTGTTCCACCGGCCGGACCCGCACCAGGTCAGCCAGGTGTCCGACCGGCTGGGCCTGCACGGCAAGCCGTACATCGCGTTCCTGGGTGCCCTGGACCCGCGGAAGAACGTGGCCGCGCTGATCACCGGCTGGGCCGGCGCGGTGGCCGACCTCGACGAGGCGCCCGCCCTGGTCCTGGCCGGCGGGGGCGGCTGGAGCGACGAGGTGGACGCGGCGGTGGCCGCCGTGCCGCCGCACCTGCGGCTCGTGCGGCCGGGCTACCTGCCGTTCTCGATGCTGCCCGGGTTCCTGGGCGGCGCCCTCGTCTACGCCTACCCGAGCCGGGGCGAGGGCTTCGGCCTGCCCGTGCTGGAAGCGATGGCGTGCGGTGCCCCGGTGCTGACCACGCACTGCACGTCGCTGCCCGAAGTGGGCGGCGACGCGGTCGCCTACACCGAGCCGGAAGCCGGAAGCATCCAGGTGGCGCTGCGCAGGCTGCTCGATGACCCGGTGGGCCGCGAGGCGCTGGCGCTGGCCGGCTACGCCCGGTCCCAGGAGTTCACCTGGGCCGCGTCGGCCGAGGCGCACCTGGCCTGCTACCGCCGGGCCGCGGATACCGCGGCCAGCCGGCAGAGCGCCGTCTAGCGACCCCCTGCCATCGGCCGGGCGCGGGCCCGGCCCGGAGACGACTGTTGAGGCGACACGAACCCATGCCGCGTGAACCCCTTGAGGCGATCCTTCTGGTCGGCGGACAGGGCACCAGGCTCCGCCCGCTGACCCTGTCCGCGCCGAAGCCGCTGCTGCCCACCGCGGGCGTGCCGTTCCTGTGCCATCAGTTCGCGCGCGCCGCCGCGGCCGGTGTCACCCACGTGGTGCTGGCCACGTCCTACCGGGCGAAGATGTTCCGCGAGTGCTTCGGCGACGGGGCCGCGTTCGGCCTGTCGGTCGAGTACGTGCACGAGGACACACCGCTCGGTACGGCCGGCGGCATCCGGAACGCCGCCGCCCGGCTGCGCGGCGGCCCGGACGATCCTGTCGTGGTGCTGAACGGCGACGTCCTGTCCGGCCATGACATCGGTGCTCAGGTCGAGCTGCACCGCAAGGCCGACGCCGCGGTGACGCTGCACCTGGTCGAGGTGCCCGACCCGGCCCAGTTCGGCTGCGTGCCGACCGACGCGGCCGGGCGGGTGACCGCGTTCCTGGAGAAGACGCCCAACCCGGTCACGAACCGGATCAACGCGGGCTGCTACGTCTTCACCCGCCGGGTGGTCGACGCGATCCCCGGTGACCGGCCGGTCTCGGTGGAGCGGGAGACGTTCCCCGGCCTGATCGACGCCGGGCAGACCGTCATGGGGTACCCGGAGTCCGCCTACTGGCTCGATGTCGGGACCCCGGCCGCCTTCGTGCGCGGATCGTGCGACCTGGTGCTCGGCCGGCTGGAGTCGGCGGCGCTGCCCGGCCCGTGCGGCGCGTCCCTGGTGCTGCCGGGCGCGTACGTGGCGGACGGCGCCGAGGTGTCCGGCGGCACGGTCGTCGGCTCCGATGCCGAGATCGGCGCCGGCGCCATCGTCGAGGGCAGCGTGCTGTTCGACGCGGTGCGGGTCGGCCCGGGCGCGGTCGTCCGGGACAGCATCCTCGGGGCGGGCGCGCAGGTCGCCGCGGGCGCTACCGTGGACGGGGTGGTCATCGGTGACGGCGCCGTGGTCGGCGCCGGCAACGAGCTCGCCCGCGGCATGCGGGTCTGGCCGGGGGTCCGGCTGGAGCCGACATCGATCCGGTTCTCCTCGGACGCGTGAGCGGGCCGCACCCGGGCGGGTGAAATGACGGAACTGGCGAGTGCGGTGACCGGACCGGGCCAGCCCCTGGTCCGGGACTGGCGCGCGCCGTTCCCCATCGACGTGCGGATGACCCTGTCCGTGCACCGCCGCGGCGGCGGCGACCCGGCCTACCGGGTCGACGGGGCCGGGGCCGTCTGGCGCACCTCGCTCACCCCGGCGGGGCCCGCGACGCTGCGGGTGCTCCCGGCCCGCGGTGCGGCCATCGTGTCCGAGGCCTGGGGACCGGGCGCGAAATGGCTGCTCGAGTTCGTGCCGGACCTGCTCGGGGCGCGCGACGAACGGGACGGCTTCCGCCCCCGGCACCCGCTGCTGCGCCAGCTGGCCACCCGGCACGACGGCCTGCGCATCGGGCGCAGCCACCGGGTCATGGAAGCCCTGGTGCCAGCGGTCCTGGAGCAGAAGGTCGTCAGTATCGAGGCGCACCGCGCGTGGCGGATCCTGATGTACCGGTACGGCTCCGCCGCCCCCGGTCCCGCCCCCCGCGGCATGCGTGTTGTCCCGCCCGCCCGCACCTGGGCGCGGATCCCGTCGTGGGAGTGGCACCGGGCGGGCGCGGAAGCGGTGCGCGCCCGGACCATCTCGGCCGCGGCCCAGGTCGCCGGGCGGCTGGAGGAAACCGCCACGATGGCCGCGGTGGAGGCCAGCCGCCGGCTGCGGATCCTGCCCGGCATCGGCGTCTGGACGGCGGCGGAGGTGCTGCAGCGGGCCTCCGGCGACCCGGACGCCGTCTCGGTGGGCGACTACAACCTGCCCAAAGCGGTCGGCTGGGCGCTGGCCGGCCGGATCGTCGACGACGACGGCATGCTGGAGCTGCTCGCTCCCTACGCCGGCCATCGGTACCGGGTGACGCGCCTGGTCGAGCTCAGCGGCATCCGCCCGCCGCGGCGCGGCCCCCGCATGCCCGTCCGCGACCACCGCCGTTTCTGATGGCGTTTGTGACCGCCGTTTCTGGCGGCCTCCCCTGGCCGCCGGGCGTCATTTTGGCCCGGCGTAGGGTCGACGTGGGGAATTGATCAGCGGCCGCGAACGCTGACGCGGCTGCCGCACGTGATCGCCGACGAAGGGACAACGCGTGACGTCTTCCGCTGAGCCGCAGCCGGGCCTGCGCCGGGCGCTGGCCCGCGCCCGGGATGGCAAGGCCCTGGACTCCGGCGAGGCCGCGATCCTGCTGCAGAGCCGGGGGGACGCGCTGGAGACGCTGCTCAGCTACGCCGGCCGGACCAGGGACGCCGGCCTGGCCGCCGCCGGGCGGCCCGGGGTGATCACGTATTCGCGTAAGGTCTTCATCCCGCTGACCCGGCTGTGCCGCGACCGCTGCGGGTACTGCACGTTCGCGACGGTCCCGCACCGCCTGGACAGCCCCTACCTGGAGCCCGATGAGGTGCTCGCGATCGCCCGCCAGGGCGCCGCGCTAGGCTGCAAGGAAGCCCTGTTCACGCTGGGCGACCGGCCCGAGGACCGCTGGCACCAGGCGCGGGAGTGGCTGGACGCGCGCGGCTACGACGACACCCTGTCCTACGTGCGGGCCATGGCGATCCGCGTGCTGGAGGAGACCGGCCTGCTGCCGCATCTCAACCCGGGCGTCCTGAGCTGGGCGGACTTCCAGCGGCTCAAGCCGGTGGCGCCGTCGATGGGCATGATGCTGGAGACCACGGCGGCGCGGCTGTTCACCGAGAAGGGCGCCCCGCACTACGGCAGCCCCGACAAGGACCCCGCGGTCCGGCTGCGTGTGCTCGAGGACGCCGGGCGCAGCGGCGTGCCGTTCACGACCGGGATCCTCATCGGCATCGGCGAGACGCTCGCCGAACGGGCCGAATCGATCTTCGCGATCCGCCAGGTCGCCCGCGAGTATGGCGGCATCCAGGAAGTCATCGTGCAGAACTTCCGGGCCAAGCCGGATACCAAAATGCGCGGGGTACCCGACGCCGACCTGGCGGACCTCGCCGCGACCATCGCCGTCGCCCGGCTGGTGCTCGGGCCGAAGGCCCGGATCCAGGCCCCGCCGAACCTGATCGGCGACCAGTACCGGATGATCCTGGCGGCGGGGATCGACGACTGGGGCGGCGTCTCCCCGCTGACCCCGGACCACGTCAACCCCGAGCGCCCCTGGCCGCAGATCGACGAGCTGGCCGCGCAGACCGCCGCCGGCGGGTTCACCCTGCGCGAGCGCCTGACGATCTACCCGCCCTACATCCGGGAGCCGTGGCTCGACCCGCGGCTGGCCGGGCACGTGTCCGCGCTGGCCGACCCGGCGACCGGCCTGGCCGCCGACGGGACCACGCCGGAGGGGCGGCCGTGGCAGGAGCCGGACGGCGGCTGGCAGGAGGCGGGCCGGACCGACCTGCACACCTCGATCGACACGACCGGCCGGACCACCGATCGCCGGGACGACTTCGCCGAGGTCTACGGCGACTGGGCGGAGATCAGGACGCGTCTCGGCAGCGCGCCGCACGCCGGGGGCGCCCGGCTGGACGCCGAGATCAAGGCCGCGCTCCGCCAGGCCGAGCGGGACCCGGCCGCGCTCACCGACGACCAGGCGCTCGCGCTCCTCGCCGCGGACGGCCCGGCGCTGGAGGCCGTGTGCGGCCTGGCCGACGCGATCCGGCGCGACGTCAACGGCGACGACGTCACCTACGTCGTCAACCGGAACATCAACTTCACTAACGTCTGCTACACCGGCTGCCGGTTCTGCGCCTTCGCTCAGCGCCGCACCGACGCGGACGCCTACACGCTGTCGCTGCAGCAGATCGGAGACCGCGCGCAGGAAGCCTGGGAAGCGGGGGCGACCGAGGTGTGCATGCAGGGCGGGATCCACCCGGACCTGCCCGGCACCGCCTACTTCGACATCGCCGCCGAGGTCAGGCGGCGCTGCCCGGAGATGCACGTGCACGCGTTCTCCCCGATGGAGGTGGTCAACGGGGCGTCCCGCACCGGGCTGCCGATCCGGGAATGGCTCATCCGCGCGAAGCAGGCCGGCCTCAGCTCGATGCCCGGCACCGCCGCGGAGATCCTCGACGATGACGTGCGCTGGATCCTGACCAAGGGCAAGCTGCCCGCGTCGGTCTGGATCGAGGTGATCACCACCGCGCACGAACTGGGCATCCGCAGCTCGTCCACGATGATGTACGGACACGTTGACACGCCGGCGCACTGGGTCGCGCACCTGCGGGTCCTGCGCGGCATCCAGGAGCGCACCGGCGGCTTCACCGAGTTCGTGCTGTTGCCGTTCATTCACGAGAATGCGCCCATCTACCTGGCCGGGCTGGCCCGCCCCGGGCCCACCCGGCGGGAGAACCGGGCCGTGCACGCGGTGTCCCGGCTGCTGCTGCACGGGGCGATCGACTCGATCCAGTGCTCGTGGGTCAAGCTGGGGGAGGACCTGTGCCAGGACGTCCTGCGCGGTGGCGCCAACGACGTTGGCGGCACCCTGATGGAGGAGACGATCAGCCGGATGGCGGGCGCTGACAACGGCTCGTTCCGTACCATCAGCCAGCTGGCGGCGATGATCGCGCCCACCGGCCGTCCGATGCGCCAGCGCACCACCTCCTACGGTGAGGTCCCCGCGGAGCGTCTGGCCGCCGCGGCGGCCAGCGACGGCGTTTGCGCGTCCGTCCGCACGCCGCTGCCCCTGCTCACCAGCTGACCGCCCGGACAATGTAACGGAACTGCCAGAGCCCGCCCCGCGGGACCCGGACTGTCCCGGGGCCGGCCCAGCCACCGCGCGCATGAGCACGGTCTGCGCGAATGCCCGGGATCCCGCCTTCCTCTTACCCCGTTTGCATATGCTCGTTCAACGAGGATAAATTGCCGGGGTGGGCGGCACACACGGCGCAGGCTCTGCCCGCTGCTCGGCGGCCAGGGCTGATGGCACGGTCAGGAAGCAGGTCTAGCCATGACCGTGCTGCTCGCGTTCGTTACGGTGGCCGCTCTGGGCACCTGGATCCCGCTGGCCCAGCTCCTGCCCGGGACGCCAGGGCGTACCCGGGTCTTTTACGTGGCCGTCGGCAACGTCATCTTCGCCGGGATAGCTCTGCTGGTCGGTGGCGCCGGCCTGGTGTTCGACTGGCGAGGCTTCTGGCTGCCGCTGGCTGGCGGCGTGGTGTGGACGGCGGGCAACTACTGCGTTTTCAGGGCGGTGGGGACGATCGGGCTCGCGCGAGCGGCCGGGACATGGACGCCGCTCAACATCGTTGTCGCGTTCGCCTGGGGCGCTTTGCTGTTCGGTGAGCTCGACGGCTTCTCCAGAGTACGGTTCGCCGTCCTGGGCATCGCCTTCGTAGCCGTTGTGGCCGGCGTACTGCTGATCGCCGGTTCCCGGGCCGGCCCCTCCGGGCAGCCCGGTTCGTCATCTCCGCGGCCAGCCGCGGCTGCTGAATCCGGCCGGCGTGCCGCCACCGCGCGGGCCGGCCTGCTGTGGGCAGGCGGGGCAGGGGTCCTGTGGGGGAGTTACTTCGTGCCGGCCCAGTGGGCCGCGGTTCCCGCCCAGGTGAGCGATTTCCCGCTCGCTGTGGGAATCCTGGGTGCTGCCGTCGCCTTGGCTCTCCCGGCTGGCGAGCCGGTCAAGCTGAGCGTACGTGCCACGAGCGCGCAGCTCGGCGCCGGTGTTCTGTTCGGCATTGGCAACCTCGCCCTGCTCGGCCTGGTGGCCCGGGTGGGTACCGGCACGGGCTTCACCATTGCCCAGCTCAGTCTCCTGGTGAACGCCAGCATCGGCGTCTGGGTTTTTCACGTTCCCGAACCGGGCACGCGCCAGGCGCGGAACGTGCTGGCCGGCGCCGTCCTGGCCGGGATGGGCGGCTGCGTTATCGCCATGGTGCGATAGCAGGAAGCGCACCGCGCTGACACCATCACTCATGCAGGGGTGCGTGACGCCAAATTGCAAAACGTCAACCTAGGTCGACGCCTGGTGATCGGGCGGACGGCTCAGCTCTAACGGCGGCGCTGCCGGTCGATGCGGGATTACTTCTCCGTCCCGGAGACGTATGTCCCACGCTGCGGCACTGTATGCACCAGGCCGGATTCGCGCAGGACGCCGACGGCCCGGCGGACGGTACCAACGTGGGCGCTAGCCTGGGGCGTCTACGGAGATGCCAACGTGGCCTTTGGCGCCGGGGGGGGGGCTGTTGGGGCTTCGGAGCGGGCGGCTAGGTCTTCAGCAGTGGCAGTCCTTGCCGCGTTACGTACAGCTCGGCGCGGAAACGCTGCGCGAGCTGATCGTGGGCGGCCCGGATCTCGTCCGCGCTGGCCGGGCTCTTCGCGCTGAACAGGCTCTCCATCCCGGGCTGCCACCAGGGCATGTTGCGCCGGTCGCCCCAGAGGCTGTCGATCGGCGCCCGCACGTGCGCGTCCGCGTCGGTGGTGGCGTACATGGCGAACATGGTGATCATGAAGTGCTCATAGGCACGGAAGAACTCATCGGAGAACAGCACCCGGTTGGCGTACATCGTCTCGTCCAGTTTCCGCTTCACCGCGATGGCGTCCCGTGGGGTGATCTCCTTCCAGGCCCCCACGAAGGTCGCGAAGCAGAGCAGCCGGTTGATCTGCGGCGCCACCTCCTTGAAGATGTCCAGGCGGCGCGCGACCACGGTCTGGTTGGCCCACTGCATCTGCCCGATCCGCTGCCCGGCCCGGGCCACGAAGTACCCGAGGGCCGCCACGGTCAGCGGCGTCAGCGCGGCCACCACCACCGTGACAATCTGCACACTGGTCCACCCGGCCATCACGCATCGCTCCCGTCATAGCTCTCGTTGTCTGCGGCGGCCTTCTGCTCCGCGACCAGCCGTTCGACGGTGCCCAGCGGATCCGGGTCCAGGCCGGGCGGCACCAGCCGGGCGTGCAGCACCCGGGCTTTCGCGGCCCACCCGTGGTCAGTGCCCTCGGCCTCGTCGAGGGCGGCGTGCGCCTGTAGCGCGGCGAATTCGTGCCAGGCCAGGTGGTGCCGGGTGGCGAGGCGCAGCGTGGCGTCGGCCGCGTCCCGGCCGCGGGCCAGGTGATCGCCCGCGTCCGGGCCGGTGGCCTCGCTGGCGTAGATCCGGGCCCGCACGGCGAGGGCACCCGACTGGGCGGGCACCATCCTCCGCGGCGCGGCGATGCCGATCGCCTCGGCGACGTGCCGGTGCGCCGCATCCAGGTCGCCGATGGCCCGCGCGTGATCGGCCTGGTCGGCGAGCGTGACGGCCAGCTCGATAAGGTAGTCGCCATCCCGGAAGCAGGCCGCCGCCTCGGCCAGGTGCTGGTTGGCTTTGCCGCTGTCCCCGGCGGCCAGGGCGAGCCGGCCCAGCAGCCGTTCGAAATGCGCCGCATCGGCATTCCAGCCATTCTCCCGGGCAATCTCCAGCCCGCGGCTCGCCAGGGCCAGCGCAGCGTCCGTGCGTCCACTGCGGGCCAGCCAGTCGGTCCAGCGGCTGCCGTTCAGCGTGTACAGGTGATCGCCGCCCGGATCATTGGCGACATTCAGCCGGTCGGCTGCGGAGAAGTGCTCATCGGTCTTTGCCGGGTCACCCATCATTGCGGCCAGCCAGCCGATGGCCGCGTGGGCGTTACGGACGAGCTCCCATTCTCCGTCGATCTGGGCGGCGCTGAGGGATTGCGTTGCGGCGGCCATGGCCCCATTGATCTCGCCGAGAGCTTCCAGGCATTCACTAAGGTTTTCGAAGCTGATGGACAGGTTTCCGCTGTCACCAGTGTCACGCACGGAGCCGATGGCCAGGGGCATATATTCACGCGCCGTGATCAAGTCACCCGCGTTCATCGCGTACAGCCCGACTCCAGCGAGATAGAAACCTAGGTCACGAGGCCCCAGGTTGGCTTCGCCGGCGGCCCGTCGACCCGGCGTTTCGACGAAGGCCGACGATGCGCGCTGTCCCAGCCGGGCCGCCGGAAGGTTCGTCCAGACGTCCCCCTTCTCGGTCATCCTGGTGCGGCTGTCGTACAGGTCGTCGGCCGCCCGCCACTGGCCGGCGTCCAGCAGCAGCTCGATGGCCTCGACGACCAGCAGCGCGTCGGCCCGGCTGGTTACGTGGCCCTCCGGGATTCCGGTCAGGGTGGTCTCGACGGCGACCTCGGCCGCGGCCAGGGCCAGGGACCGGAACGCGTCGCGGACCAGGGGATGCGCGGAGACCGTGCCGGCCGGATGCCAGGAGACGAGGCCGCCGAGCCGCTCCCGCGCCGCGGTCTCCACCATGGCCGGTGTCCACCCGTCCAGGCGGCCACCGAACGCCGGATGCCGCGCCACGGTCAGCACCGCCTCCGCGCCGACCGGCCGGCCGAACATGGCGAGCGCCGCGAGCAGATACCGGTCCGGCTCGCCCAGCCGCTCGGCGTAGAACCGCAGCACCCGCTGGACGCGCGCGCTGGTCCGGGCTGCGGCGGCAAGGTCCGCGCGGAGCGCGCTCAGATCCGCGCTCGGCGGCCGGTCGGCCAGCAGGCCGGCCAGCGCCGCGACCGCCAGCGCGTGCCCGTCGACCGCGGCCACCAGCATCCGGCGCTCGCCGTCCGGCAGCCAGTCCCCGCCCGCCGCGGCCAGCAGCGCGGCGCCCTCGGCGGGGGTGAACGGCGGCACGTCCAGCATCCGGGCACTGCCGCCGTCGAACGTCTCCAGGTCGGCGAACGCGAACCGGCTGGTGAGCAGGATCAGGCTGCTCTGGAGCTGCTGGCAGGCGCCGGCCAGCACCTCCCGGAGCGTCCCGTCCAGGAACTGGCCGTAGCCGTTACCGGCCGTGCCCTCCTGGACCACCTCCAGGCCGTCCAGGACCAGCACCAGCGGCGCCGCCCGCAGCAGGGCCAGCACCGCGGCCGCCCGCCGGGCGGCCGGTACCGGGACGCCCAGCGAGCGCTCAGCCCACCCGAGCAGCCCGTCGGCCCAGCGCTCGGCCGAGGGATCGGCGTAGAAACTCCAGCCGAAGACCCCCCGGATGCCCGGCCGCCGGGTCGCGCCGCCCGCGTCCTGGACCCAGTGGGTGACCAGCGCGGTCTTCCCCGCGCCGCCCCAGGCGGTGACGCCGATCAGCCGGACGTCCGGGTCGGCGGCCCAGCGGTCCAGCCGGGCCAGCTCCTCCACTCGCCCGGTGAAGTGCCCGATCGGGTCCGGTGCTGGCACCCACGCCACCGGGATCGCGGGCGGCCCGGGCGCCGGGTCCTCCTCCGTCGGTCCCGGCGGGCCGGTCCGCGCGGGCAGGTCGGCCGCAGCCGGGAACCGCTCGTCGGTCAGGCCGGACAGCAGCGCGCCGAGCGCGGCATGGTCACCGCCCGGCGCGGGGTACAGGATCAGTTTCGCCCCGAAGCCGATCTCCGCGCGGCGGGCCAGGATGCGCGGGTCGTTGCCCTTCGCCGCCGGATCCCACGGCATGATCGCGATGTGCCGGGGTGCGGGCCCCGGATCGATCCGGGTACCGGAGCCGTTCGCGATCTCGCGCAGGATCGCGGCGATCCGCTGGTCGGCGAAGCTGAAGCCGATCCACACCAGGTGCCCGCCGTCGACCAGCCGCCGCAGGACGTGCGGCAGCTTCCCCTGGTACGCGTGCCGGTACTCGGTGGTGGCGAGCACGATGCTGTCCGGCTGGTTGTGCTGGCCGTGCGCGTACAGCACCGGCAGCTCGATCTCACCAAACACGTCCCCGGTCCGCCAGCCGTCCAGCCCCAGCTCGTCTCGCCAGGTCAGGAAGCCGGTGGCGGACGCGTCAGGCCGGACCCGCATCCGCGCGTCCACGATGCCGGGGTCGTAGTTGGTCGTCACTACGGCCTTGAGCGCGCACCGGCAGATCAGCTCCTGCACCGGCGTCCAGGACCGGCCCGACTCCGGGTCGGTCCGGACCTTCAGCACCTCCCGCAGCACCTCCTGGTAGCCGGCCACCCCGAGTTGCTGGCGGACGATCTCCACGACCTCTTCCGGGCTTTCGGCGGCCATGGCCCGGCAGGTCGCCGCCTCCGTGTCGTCCAGCCGGCCTGCCCCCGCGTCGACCAGCTCGCCGATCAGGCCATCCCAGAGCGGGTAGAGCGGTCTCGACACCCCTGCTCCCAGGAATGCCACCGCGTCGCCCGCGGACAGGTATCTCGTCAGGGCCGCCAGCCCGGGTGCGTTCACCCGGCCCAGTGCCGCGCGCTGCGGTTCGGGCAGTCCGGCCAGGTAATCAGCCGGGATATTCTCGACCATGCCCGGATTCTTCCAGCTACGTGGCTGTTACGCGGCGTTAGCGAACGTTGTCAGGCAGCTTTCTGCGCCGGCGGTCCGCTCGTGCCATCCCACCCCCGTCGCGAGTCGTTACCGGGTCAGGACGAAGTGCTCCGGGTCCCGTGGTGGCCGCGCGGCGGGCGCCGTGGCCGGGTGCCCGATGCCGAGCGCGCCCATCGGCTGCCAGCCCGCCGGCAGGCCAAGAGCGCCGCTGGCGACGCCGGGGCAGAACAGCGTGCTGGAGATGTAACACGAGCCGAGGCCCTCGGCGGCCAGCGCGATCATGAGGTTCTGCACCGCCGCGCCCATCGAGATCACGAACATGTCGTGCTCGGCCTGGGCGCGCCGCTGGTCCGGGTACGCGTGCTGGCCGTCCGGGAGCAGGCACGGCACCACGATGAGCGGCGCCTGGCGCAGCGGCTCGCCGCGCCGGACCCGGCGGGCGATCTGCTCCTCGGTGAAGCCGTCGCCGCGCAGGTCGGTGACCCACGCCGCCCGCATCGCGTCGCACAGGCCGTCCCGGCTGGCCGCGGACTCCAGGATCACGAAACGCCAGGGCTCGGTGTGGTGCGGCGCCGGGGCGGTCAGCGCGGTGCCGATCGCCCGGCGTACCACGTCCGGGCTGACCGGCTCGCCGGTGAACGCGCGGACCGTGCGGCGGGCCAGCGGCGCCTCGGCCGCGCCGAACCGGAACATGTCGTCGGCCGCCGGCCGGATCAGCGCGGCCGCGCCCGGGCCGTCCTCCGCCGTCACCAGGTCCGCGAGCCCGCGCAGCACGGCCACCGGGACGCCGAGCGCCTTGCCCTTGACCAGGTCCGCGGCCGCGGCAACCTCGTCGGCGACCGCGTCCAGCGTGACCTCCAGGGAGTTGCCGAACGCATCCTCGGTGCCGCGGTAGTCGATGACGGGCCGCACGCCCGCGGCACCGATCGCGGTGTCCGTCTGGCCGATCCGCCAGGCCCGGCCGAGCGTGTCGGTGATGATCACCCCCACGGTGGCGCCGGCCTGGTCGCGCAGCGCCTTGCGGAGCCGCCGTGCGGACCCGTCCGGGTCCTCGGGCAGCAGCACCAGGGTGCCCGGCGGGGTGTTGGAGGCGTCAACGCCTGCCGCGGCGAGTACCAGGCCCTGCCGGGTCTCGACGATGCGGGCCTCGCCGCGCCGCGCGACCACCCGGACCGTTTCGGCGTCTATCGTGTCCGTGCGGTCACCGTGGACCACCCGGCCCTCCGCCTTGCTCACGATTTTCGACGTCACGACGATGATGTCGCCGTCCTCGAGATCACCGGCGGCCCCGGCGATCAGCGCGGCGAGGTCGGCGCCCGGCCCGATTTCCGGGATCCCGGGCACGCCCCGGACACTGATCTCGCGCGCGGCCCCGGGCGGCCCCCCGTCCGCGGCCATCAGGCGAGCTCCGCGGCCAGGCCGAGCGCCGCCCGCGCGATGTCGGCGGTGGCCGCGAGGTCCCGCATGTACAGGGGCATGATCCGTACCTCGATCCCGGCCAGCACGGGGTCCGCCGCGGCCGCCTTGTCCTCGTCGTCCACCAGCCACCCGTCGATGAGCCCGGGCCCGTAGTGCGCCCCGACGGCGGCCGCGGTGGTCGGCACGCCGATCGCGGTCAGGCACGCGTCGGCCATCCCGCGCACCGGCGCCCCCCCGATGATCGGCGAGACGCCGACGGCGATCTTGCCCGCGACGGCCTCCCGGATACCCGGTACCGCCAGGATCGTGCCGATGCTCACGACCGGGTTGGACGGCGGGAACAGCACCACGTCCGCCCCGGCGATGGCGTCCAGGACCCCCGGGGCCGGCCGGGCGTCGGCCGCCCCGGCCGGCACGATCGCCAATGCGGGAACGCGGGCGTGCATCCGGACCCACCATTCCTGGAAGTGCACGTAACGCCGGCCGTCACCCTCGTCGATCAGCACGTGCGTCTCGATCTGGTCGTCCGACATCGGCAGCAGCCGCACCCCGGGCTGCCACCGGCGGCAGAGCGCCTCGGTCACGGCCGACAGCGGCTGGCCGGCGGTCAGCATCTGGCTGCGCACGATGTGCGTGCCGAAGTCGCGGTCGCCCAGCGTGAACCAGTCCGGCCGGGCGCCGTAGGCGGCCAGCTCGTCCCGGAGGGTGAACGTCTCCTCGGCCCGGCCCCACCCCTGGTGCTCGTCGATCCCGCCGCCCAGCGTGTACATCACCGTGTCCAGGTCGGGGCAGACCCGCAGGCCGAACAGCGTGATGTCGTCGCCGGTGTTCCCGATCACGGTGATCTCCGCGTCGGGGGCGGCAGCCTGGAGGCCGCGGAGGAAGCGCGCGGCGCCCACGCCGCCGGCCAGCACGGTGATCCGCATAGCCAAAGTCTGGCAGGCGGCCCGGCCCGGGTTGACCGCGCCCCGCCCGCGCCCCGTCATCTTCCTCGGGTCAGCCGGTCCGCCGGTCCGCCGCGAAGGCCTGCTGATTGCGCTCTGTGCCGGTCGCGGTTCACTCCGTTAACGTCTCGGCAACGGATAGGCCGCAATCTTGGGGAACTTTTCGCCCATCAGCGGACATAAATACGGCCAATATCACCTAGCCGGCTTGACGGGAAGCAAGACACGCGCGTGTAATTTCATAGTTGTAAGTACGCGTCCCCGGGGGAGGGGCGTGAGTCTGGGGGCCCCCGCAAGGGGTAGGAGGTGCGTGTGTCTGAGGTCATCGTCCCACTCGAGCACGGTGTGGAGTGCTCAGACGACGCCGAGGATCTTGGCTGGCAAGACCGGGCGCTGTGTGCCCAGACCGATCCTGAGGCGTTCTTCCCGGAGAAGGGCGGCTCGACCCGGGAGGCCAAGAAGGTCTGCCGGGGTTGTGAGGTCAGGGCCGAGTGCCTGGAGTTCGCGCTGGAAAACGATGAGCGATTCGGCATCTGGGGCGGCATGTCCGAGCGGGAACGGCGGCGGCTGAAGCGAGAAGCGGTCTGACCCTCGCCCCGCCGGTGCCGAGCCGGCGGGGCGAGGGTCGTGGCCCGGGTACGCCCCGGTCGGCCGGGGCTCAGTCCCCCTCGGCGTAGCCGGGGTCGATCGTGTCCGGGTCCAGCCCCAGCAGCTCAGCGAACTCCTCGACCACCACGTCGAAGATCAGCTCGCTCAGTTCGTCTTCGTCCTCGGCCCGGGCCAGCAGCGGCCTGCGGTAGAGCACGATCCGCGGGGAGCGTGCCCCCGCCGCGTCGAGCGGGTCCGACTCACCGGGGTCGATCCTGGCCAGCGGGACCGGCACGATCTCCTCGCCCACGATCTCCTCGTCCGGCACCTCCTGCACCGCGAACTCGATCCCGGCCAGTTCGGCTTCCCAGCGCGGCTCGAGCCGCGCGACCGCGTTCGAGCACGAGGTCGTCGAACTGCTGCGCGCGGCTGCGGTACAGCGGTACGTCGGTGGGAACCAGCCGGCCCCGCAGGCCGCGCCCATGCCGGTCCCGCCGCCGGATACGCCGGCGGCCGGGCGCGGAACTCGTCTCGCCGGCCTGCATAGTTACCGAGCGTATCCCTTCGTCCGGTGCGGCCGGTAGACGCCGGACGCCCGCCGGGCCGGGCCGGCGGAGACACGATCGTGCGGAGTGCCCCGGGTGGTGGCGTTACGGACCCTGGCCAGCTACCGTCAACGGGTATACGGGACGCACGCCGGGTTATTCCGGACCTGGTCCGGGATAGTGCTGCGGGATCCGGCCCCCGAGGGCGAGAATCTCCCGGGGACGTACGAGCGGCCCGGCGAGCCCAGCCGCTGTGATACGGCCGCGGCCGTACCGCGGAGTGTGATCATGTGAGTGAGGTGGGTCGGTGAGTTCGCGTTGCTGCTCGCGCACCGCATGCAGGCAGCCCCCGGTCTACACGCTCACGTATGTCTACCGTGACTCGACGGCGGTGCTGGGCCCGCTGGCCGCCTATGTCGAGCCGCATTGCTACGATCTGTGCGCGAAGCACGCCGAACGGCTGACCGTGCCCCGCGGCTGGGATGTCGTTCGGCTCCCCGGTGACCCCGTCCAGCAGAGCGTGGACGATCTCGAGGCCCTGGCCAACGCGGTCCGTGAGGCCTCGCAGCAGCAGCGCCAGCGCCCGCCGGGCCCGCCCGGGCCTGAGCCGGTCGGGCAGGGAGTGGAGGTGGGGCGGCGCCGTCATCTGCGGATGGTCCGCTCCGCCCCGCCGGAGACGGCCCCGTCCGGGGAGCCGGCCGGCGGCAGCCCACGCCCTAGGTGCGACGAGGCCAGCGCCGGGGACGGTAGGCTCTGTCCCCTGGTGCCGTAGCCGGATGGCTTCGCAGCGGGCAGGAGACACGCGCCCGCCGCTGCGTACGAGGCGCCGCCGCACGCATCGGGCCGCATCACATCGGCAGGGGCACAGGAGGCGCGAGCCGCAGTGGCTGACTTGGCGAAGATCATCAAGGCGTACGACATCCGCGGTGTCGTACCCGGCGAGCTCAACGAGGGCGTCGCCGAGGCGGTCGGTGCCGCCTTCATCCGGCTGACCGGCGCCGGCGAGGTCGTGATCGTCCATGACATGCGGACGTCCTCCGGGCCGCTGGCCGGCGCGTTCGCCCGCGGTGCCACCGCCCAGGGCGCCAGCGTCATCGACGCCGGTCTCGGCTCCACCGACATGCTGTACTACGCGAGCGGCACCCTCGGCATCCCCGGCGCCATGATCACCGCCAGCCACAACCCGTCGCGTTACAACGGCATCAAGCTCTGCCGGGAGGGGGCCAAGCCGGTCGGCCAGCAGACCGGGCTGGCCGAACTGCGCGCGATGATCGAGGCGGGCGTGCCCGCCAGCGGCGCCGCCCCCGGCCGGGTGATCCGGCGAGACCTGCTGTCCGGCTATGCCGAGCACCTGAAGAAGCTCGTCGACGTGTCCACCATCCGGCCACTCAAGGTCGTGGCCGACGCCGGCAACGGGATGGCCGGGTACACCGTGCCGAAGGTGCTCGACGGGCTCCCCATCGATCTGGTGCCGATGTACTTCGAGCTGGACGGCACGTTCCCCAACCACGAGGCCAATCCGATCGACCCGGAGAACCTGCGCGACCTGCAGCGCGCGGTGACCGGGAACCGGGCCGACATCGGGCTGGCCTTCGACGGCGACGCCGATCGCTGCTTTGTCGTGGACGAGCGCGGCGAGATCGTCTCCCCGTCCGTGCTCACCGCGCTCATCGCCGCGCGGGAACTGGCCCGCGAGCCCGGCGCGATCGTCATCCACAACCTGATCACGTCGCGTGCGGTCCCGGAGATCATCGCGGAGAACGGCGGCACCCCGGTCCGCACCCGGGTAGGGCACTCGTTCATCAAGGCGGAGATGGCGCGGACCGGCGCGATCTTCGGCGGCGAGCACTCCGGTCACTTCTACTTCAGGGACTTCTGGTTCGCCGACTCCGGGATGCTCGCGGCCCTGCACGTGCTCGCGGCGCTGGGGCATCAGGACGGCCCGCTGTCGCAGTTGCTGGCCCGTTACTCCCGTTACGCGGCGAGCGGCGAGGTGAACAGCGAGGTGGCGGACCAGGCGGAGGCCACTGCCCGGGTCCGCGGTGCCTTTGCCGGGCGCCCGGGGGTCAGCACCGACGAACTCGACGGGCTGACGGTCATGCTCCCCGACGGGTGGTTCAACCTCCGCCCCTCGAACACCGAACCGCTGCTCAGGCTTAACGTAGAGGCCGCGGACGAGGCGACGATGGCGTCGGTGCGCGACGAGGTGCTCGGTATTGCCCGGGACGTCACGCCGTAGCCACGTTGCCGCGGCCCGGTGAGATCAGCCCACAATGCAGAAGACCTGGGAGAAAGCGTGAAGCTCGACGACTGGCTGCTGGAGATACTCGCCTGCCCGAACTGCCGTTCGCCGTTGCGCGCGGACGACGAAGCCAGCGAGCTGATCTGTACGTCGGCCGAGTGTGGCCTGGCCTACCCGGTCCGCGATGACATCCCGGTGCTGCTGGTGGACGAGGCGCGCCGCCCCGGGGTGGAGGCATGACCGACGCCGGGGACCTGGCCGGGCTGGACGCCGAGCTCGCCTCCGACCGGCTCGATGACGCCGAACTGGTCGAGGCCGCCGACCCGGGCGGCATGCTCCGCCAGGTGGCCTCGTCGGCCGCCCAGGTCAGATCCGCCGTCCGGGCCTGCTCGGAGGTGGATCTCTCCCCGGTGACCAGCCCGGGCCGCCCGCGCGCCATCGTGGTGGCGGGCATGGGCGGTTCAGGGATCGCGGGCGACGTGCTCGCCGCGATCTGCGGCACCGGCAATTCCATGCAGGTCGTCACCTCGCACGGCTACCAGCTCCCCGGCTGGGTCGGCGCGGCCGACCTGGTGATCGCGGTGTCCTGCTCCGGGTCCACCGAGGAGACCCTGGCCGTGGCCACCGAGGCCGTGCGGCGGGGCTCGAACCTGGTTGGGGTTGGCGCCGCCGGGTCACCGCTGCAGGCCATCACCACCCAGGCCCGCGCGCCGTTCGTCCCGGTGGTGTCCGCGGGCATGCCGCGCTCCACCCTGTGGGGGCTGTCGATCCCGCTGATCGTCATCGCCGAGCGGGCGGGCGTCCTCGACGTGGGGGAGGACGTCTACGAGGCCACCGCGGCCGCACTGGAGCAGATCGCGTTTCAGTGCCGCCCGACCAGCGAGTCGTTCGTCAACCCGGGAAAGTCGCTCGCGCTTGACCTGTTCGGCACGCTGCCGATGATCTGGGGCACCTCGCCGCTGAGCGGGGTCGCGGCCAAGCGCTTCGCCGCGCAGCTCAACGAGAACGCCAAGTACCCGGGCATCGCCGGGGAACTGCCAGAAGCCAACCACAACCAGGTGGTGGCCTTCGACGGCCCGTTCGCGCCCGGAGCCACCCGGCTGAGCGCGGAGTCCGGGTACCCGCTGCGGCTCATCCTGCTCAGTGACCCGGCCGCGCATCCCCAGGTGGCCCGGCGCCAGGCGGCATCCGCCGAGCTGGCCACCGACCGGGGCATCCGGGTCTCGGAGCTGGCCATGGAGGGTGAGCATCAGCTGCCGCGCTTCGCCAGTGTGGTTCAGCTTATCGATTACGCAACGGTGTATCTGGGCATCGCGTCAGGGGTGGACCCCACCCCGATCGACATCATCCAGGAGCTGAAGGAGCAGATTTCCTAGGCTCCGACCCGGGGATTTACCTCGGCCCGTCCGGGAAGGAAGCCGGCATCGAAGCACAGGATCAGCCGCGCAGCGCCCCCGCCGGGGCGGCCGTCAGTGAGCGCCGGGCCGGGCCCGCCCGCCCGCGGCCGGGTCCGTCCGGCGGCCTGAAGGCGGTGCTGGCCGCCTTCGCTGCCAACGTCGGCATCGCGATCACCAAGCTGATCGCGTTCCTGTTGACCGGCTCGGCGTCGATGCTCGCCGAGTTCGTCCACTCCTGCGCGGACTGCAGCGATCAGATCCTGCTGCTCGTGGGGAGGAAGCGGGCGCGGCGGGGGGAGACCGAGGAGCATCCGTTCGGGTTCGGCCGGGAACGGTATTTTTACGGCTTCCTGGTGTCCGTGGTGCTGTTCTCGGTCGGTGGCGCGTACTCCGTCTACGACGGCATCCTCAAGATCATGAATCCCGAGCCGCTCACCGACGCCTGGATCGCGTTCGCCGTGCTGGCCGTCTCGGCCGTCCTGGAAGGCTCGTCGCTGCGGACCGCGATCAAGGAGTCCAACCAGCACCGGAACGGATCCAGCTGGCTGTCGTTCATCCTCCAGGCCAAGGGGCCCGACCTGATCGTCGTGCTGCTGGAGGATTCGGCCGCGCTGGCCGGGCTGGTGTTCGCGTTCATCGGCATTGGTTTGGCCGAGCTGACCGGCAACGGCGCCTGGGACGGGGCCGGGTCGGTGGCCATCGGCGTCCTGCTGGCCTCGGTCGCCGTCCTGGTGGCCCGGGAGACCAAGAGCCTGCTGATCGGGGAGGCGGCGAGCGACGAGGCCGAGCACACGATCGTTACCGCGCTGCAGGACGGCCCCGAGGTGGTACGCGTCATCCACATGCGGACGGTCCACCTGAGCCCCGACGCCCTCCTGGTGGCGGCCAAGGTCGCGGTACGCGCCGAGGACAGCGCCGAGACCGTGGTCCGGGGCATCGACGCGGCCGAGCGGCGGGTCCGCGCGGCGCTGCCGATGGCCGAGGTCATCTACCTGGAGCCGGACATCTACCAGGAGTCCAAGGCCGACCAGACCGACCCGGCGATCCGCACCGTCAGTCGCGCCTGGGGCGAGTACACCGGCCCGGACGGCCCCCGCGGAACAGGCCCGCAGCCCACCACCGCCCCCGCCGATGAGCGCCCGCAGCCCGCCCCCCGGGATCAGCCCGCCCCCCGGGATCAGCCCGCCCCCCGGGATCAGCCCGCCCCCCGGGATCAGCCCGCCCCCCGGGATCAGCCCGCCCCCCGGGATCAGCGCGAGCCGTCGCCCTTACCGCCCCCGCGGCCTCGTCACATTTGCCCCAGGAAGCCCACGAGAGGCGGCAGCCTCAGCGATCCTGGCCACCCCGCCGGGCGCGCCGGGCCCGGGGCCCCGGCCGAGCAGCCGCAGCGCGCGCTCCTGCTCGAAGTCGAGGGCCCGGCCGGGCTGTTCCGGCAGCCGCCCGAGGCGCCGGCTGAGGTCGGCCACGGCCGCCCGGACCGCGGGCTCCGACAGCACCCGCAGCCCGAACGCGATGGCCGCCGGGCTGACCTGGTAGCGCCGCTCCATCTGCAGCGTCGCCGTGACCGCCCGCAGGTCGGCGTCCCCGAACTGCCGGTGCCGCGGCCCGCGGCCCGAACTCGCCGCGCGGACCGCCGGGAGCAGGCCGAGATCCTCGCGGTAGCGGAGCATGCGTGGTGACATTCCGAGCCGCCGTGCCGCCTCCGAGATGCGCATAGCCTGAAGCTTACATTTTTTTGTCAGAAACGGTGTCCCAGGCGTGCGCCAGACCCGGGCCATCCCGTACGGTCGGTAACGCGCGGCCGCAGCGCACCGGCCCCGCCCAGCCGCCGTCACGACGCAGCCATGATGAGGAGAACGCATGTCCACCGCACCGCTTCCGTACAAGGTCGCTGATCTGTCGCTCGCGGAGTTCGGGCGCAAGGAGATCGGCCTGGCCGAGCACGAGATGCCGGGATTGATGGCGGTCCGCACCGAGTTCGCGGGCTCCCAGCCGCTGCGCGGCGCGCGGATCACCGGGTCGCTGCACATGACGGTGCAGACCGCCGTGCTCATCGAGACGCTCACCGCGCTCGGCGCGCAGGTCCGCTGGGCCAGCTGCAACATCTTCTCCACCCAGGACCACGCGGCGGCCGCGATCGTCGTCGGCCCCGGCGGCACCCCGGACGACCCGAACGGCGTCCCCGTCTTCGCCTGGAAGGGGGAGAGCCTGCCGGAGTACTGGTGGTGCACCGAGCAGGCTCTGACCTGGCCCGATGGGGACGGGCCGAACATGCTGCTGGACGACGGCGGCGACGCGACCCTGCTGGTGCACAAGGGCGCGGAGTACGAGAAGGCGGGCGGGGTCCCGTCGGCGGCCGACGATGACCCCGAGGAGTGGACCGTCATCCTCGGCGTGCTGCGCGCCTCGCTGGCGGCCTCGCCGGGCAAGTGGACGGCGGTGGCCGATCGCGTCGTGGGCGTGACCGAGGAGACCACGACCGGAGTGCACCGGCTGTACGAGATGGCCCGCGCCGGCTCGCTGTTGTTCCCCGCGATCAACGTCAACGACTCGGTCACCAAGTCCAAGTTCGACAACAAATACGGTTGCCGCCACTCGCTGATCGACGGCATCAACCGCGGCACGGACGTCCTCGTCGGCGGCAAAGTGGCCGTGGTCTGCGGATACGGCGACGTCGGCAAGGGCTGTGCGGAGTCGCTGCGCGGCCAGGGAGCCCGGGTCATCATCACGGAGATCGACCCGATCTGCGCGCTCCAGGCGGCCATGGACGGCTACCAGGTGACCACGCTGGAGGATGTGGTGGAGACCGCCGACATCTTCGTCAGCGCGACCGGTAACCGCGACATCATCACCGCCGGCCACATGGCCGCCATGAAGCACCAGGCGATCGTCGGCAACATCGGCCACTTCGACAACGAGATCGACATGACCGGGCTGACCCAGACTCCCGGCATCCGCCGCATCAACATCAAGCCCCAGGTGGACGAGTGGGTCTTTCCTGACGGCCACGGGATCATCGTGCTGTCCGAGGGGCGCCTGCTCAACCTGGGCAACGCGACCGGCCACCCGAGCTTCGTCATGTCTAACAGCTTCACCAATCAGGTCATGGCGCAGATCGAGCTGTTCACCCGGACCAGTGAGTACCCAATCGGCGTCTACACGCTGCCGAAGCACCTGGATGAGAAGGTCGCCCGGCTGCACCTGGACGCCCTCGGCGTCAAGCTGACCCGGCTGACCAAGGCCCAGTCCGACTACATCGGCGTCCCGGTGGACGGCCCCTTCAAGTCGGACCAGTACCGGTACTAGCCGAGATGGCGAACGGCAGGATCGCCGGGCCGCATGCGCCGGGGGACATCGCGGACCCGTCGCTGGCCGATTCCGGCAGCGCGCGTATCGAATGGGCCGAACGGGCCATGCCGGTCCTCCAGTTGCTTCGTGAGCGGTTCACGGCGGAACAGCCGTTCGCCGGCCTGGCCATCGCCGCCTGCCTGAACGTGACGGCCGAGACCGCGATCCTGGTACGGGCGCTGCGCGCGGGCGGGGCCAGCGTGTCGCTGGCCGCGTCCAACCCGCTGTCCACGCAGGACGAGGTGGCCGCCGCGCTGGCGCTGCGGCACGGGATCGCGGTCTTCGCGCGGGCCGGCGTCGACCGGGACGCCTACTACGAGCACATCGCCCGCGCGCTGGAGGGCGCGCCCGATCTGGTCATCGACGACGGCTGCGACCTGGTCAACACGCTGCACACGCAGCGGCCGGACCTGCTGCCGGGCGTACGCGGGGGGTGTGAGTCCACCACTTCGGGCGTGATCAGGCTGCGCCGGATGGCGGCCGAGGGCGCGCTGCGGTTCCCGGTCGTCGCGGCCAACGACACCGCGAGCAGGCGCCTGGTCGACGGCACGTTCGGTACCGGGCAGTCCGTCCTGGACGGCATCCTGCGCGCGACGAACACCCTGCTGGCCGGCAAGACGGTGGTGGTCGCGGGATTCGGCGCCTCCGGCCGCGGGGTGGCGGAACGGGCCCGCGGGCTCGGCGCCGACGTCATCGTCACCGAGATCGACCCGGTGCGCGCCCTCGAGGCGGTGCTGCGCGGCTTCCGGGTCCTGCCCATGGCGGACGCGGCGGCCGCGGGGCACGTGTTCATCACGGTGACCGGCTCGACGGAGGTGATCGGCGCCGGGCACCTGGCCGTGATGCGCGACGGGGCCATCCTGGCCAACGCCGGCCATTTCGACGTGGAGATTGACCTGCAGGCCCTGGCCGGCCTGGCGGTCGCGGTCCGCCGCGACCTGCGCCCGCAGGTGGATTGCTACGAACTGGCCGACGGCCGGCGCCTGCTGCTGCTCGCCGAGGGCCGTGTGGTGAACCTGGTCGCCGCCGAGGGGCATCCCGCCCAGGCGATGGACCTGGCGTTCGGTGTGCAGGCGCTCGCCCTCGCCTGGCTGGCCGGCCACGCCGGGGAACTGGCCGCCGACGTGCACGAGGTGCCGGCCCGGCTCGATGCCGAAGCGGCCCGCCTGGAACTGGCCGCGATCGGGGTCCGGATCGACGCCCTCACCCCGGTCCAGGCGGCCTACCTGGACTCCTGGCGCATCGGCTCCTGACCCCGCCAGATCCGGCGCAGCCCGGCGCGGGCAGCTGGGCTCAGGCTCGCCGGTGCCGGACCACCCACACGGCGGCCGCGGCGAGCAGCAGCGCGAGCAGGAGCGTCCCGCCGCCCAGGATGGACTGGAAGATCCAGTACCGGCCGCCGGGCTGGTAACTGACCCAGAACGTGTCGTGCAACCGGGTCAGCCACGCCGGATTCGTGCCGGTGTACTTGTCCAGCAGCCGGGTCACGGTCTGCTCGCTGAGCCGGTGCCCGTCTGGCCCCGTGTACCAGCCCTGGTCCAGCCAGCTCCCGGCCGGGCCGGGCACCGACCGGCCCACCAGTTCATGGATGTTCAGCGTGCTGCCCGACCCCCCGACGTTGGGGGACGCGCCGAAGGCCTGGTCTGTCGTCACCAGGGTCCCGCGGCTCAGCAGCCAATAGTGCAGCCGGGTGTAGGTGAGGCCGGCGGCCGTGATGGCGGCCACCGCCGTGACGGCCATCGCGGCCACCACCCGCCGGATCAGCACCCCCGCCAGGACGCCGATCGCGAAGGCGAGCAGGATCGCGGTGGCCGCGGTGAGCGGTGTGTGGTCGAAGAACCCGGGTTCCCAGCGGTCGGCGTACCGGGTCGACTGCGTGGCGCTCGGCTGTACCGACCATTGGGCCAGCAGCCCCAGCACACCCCCCGCGGCCGCGAGCCCCGCGCCGAGCAGCCCCAGCGTCATGAGCGTCCAGCGGGTCCGCCCAACCGCCTGGGTCCAGGTGAAGCGGGCCGTCCCGGTGGTGTATTCCCGGGCCAGCAACGGTGCCCCGAGGAACACCCCGATGATCACCGGAACCGCCTGCATGGCCAGGATGACCTGGCTCGGGTAACCGGCCAGCCAGCCGGTGGCGAACGGCCCGAGCAACTGCCGGCACAGCGGTGTCCACGACGACTGGGCCGGGCACCCGTGCTGGACCGCGGCGCCGTAGAGCCGGTGCGCCGCTATCCCGGCGATCAGCATTCCCGCGGCGACCGCGAGGAACAGGCCGCCGAGCCCGCCCAGGGTGGCCCGGTGCTGGCGCCAGACGACCCACGCCAGCGAGGTCAGCGACCGCGGCAGCAGGCGGCGCCGCACGCCGCTGCGCTGCGCGCCGGACGCGAGCGCGGTCATCTCTGTCCCCCCGTCACGGCGCCCGCCCCCAACGGTTCGGGGCCGGGCAGAGCCGATGCCCCGGGCTCGCGCAGGTACCCGAGCACAAGCTCCTCCAGCGTGACCGGATGAGGCTGCCAGTCGTCCGGCGGCTGGCCGGCCGTCTGACCCCGCGACGAGCTGGCTGGCGGCCGCCGGACGAGCACGTGCGCCTGGGCCTGCGCGCGGAGCGCGTGTACCACATCGAACCGGCCGCTGATGGCGTCCACGGCGGCGGCCGGTCCGCTCAGGATCTGGTGGCTGGCGAGCAGTTGCTCCACGTCCCCCGCGACCTGCACCCGGCCGCCGGACAGCACGACGAGGTAGTCGGCGACCCGCTCCAGCTCCGAGATCACGTGCGAGGAGAAGAAGACCGACGTACCGTCCTCAGCCACCGTCTCCATCACCGAAGCCAGAAACTCGTGCCGGGCCAGCGGATCCAGCGGCGCGAGCGGCTCGTCGAGGACCAGGAGGTCGGGCCGCCGGGCCAGCGCGATCGTCAGCGCGACCTGAGCCTGCTGCCCGCCGGACAGCTTGCCGATCTTGCGACCGGGCGGGATCTGCAGCGCGGCCAGCCGTTTGTCGGCCCGCGTCTGGTCCCAGCGCTGGTTCAGGTTTCTGGCCACGTGCACCATGACGCCGACCGGCAGGTTCTTGTACAACGGCACGTCCTGGGCCACGAACGCCACCCGGTCCAGCGCCTGCGGCGAGCCAGCCGGGTGCCCGCCGAGTACCGTCACCCGGCCCACGTCCGGGCTGTCCAGGCCGACCGCCAGGTTCATCAGCGTTGTCTTGCCGGCACCATTCGGCCCGACGAGGGCGGCCACCCGGCCCGGCGGGATCGACAGCGTGCAGTCACGCAGCGCCCAGGTGCGCCAGTACCGCTTGCCAAGCCCTGCTGTTTCGACGACGCTCATGCGCTCCTGTGCTCCTCATCGCGCCGGTTCCGTGGTCCGCCGCGCAGCGCCCCTGCGGCCGCGCGGCGTTCATGGAAATCCCGCAGTGCACTGGCGAACAAGGCGGTCATCCCGTCCGCGTCCAGGCCGGCCGTGTCCGCCGCGCGCAGCCAGCTCAGCAGGTCCCGGCGCAGCCCGGTCAGCTCCGCGAGCGGCACCACCTCCGGTGCTGCCCGCACGAACGTGCCCTGTCCTGGGCGCCCGGCGGCAATACCCCGGTGCTCCAGCTCCCGGTAAGCCTTGAGCACCGTGTTCGGGTTGATCGCCAGCGAGCCGACCACGTCCTTGACTCGCGGCAGCTGGTCTCCCAGGGACAGGTACCCCAGTTGCAGCGCCTGCTCCACCTGATGCACGAGCTGCAGGTAGGTCGGCACCCCCGACGCAGAATCCAGCCGGAAGGTGATCCGCGAAGGAGCGTCCGCCCCGTTGCCCTCCGCGTCATTTACCTGCTTACCTATGCTCATAGTTAAAGATAGTAAGATGGTGATCCCGGCGAAGCAAGGGGGCGTTACGTGCGGCGGGTCTGGCCGCGACCCGGCGGAATCACTGTCTCCGATCTGCTGGCTGTTCCGGGATGTCGGCTTGCCTGGAATCCAGGACCCATCGGCGGGCGGATTTTCTTTCTTCTTTCCGGCCTGGGGTTCCCGGGGCACGGAACTGTCGGAGGGTCTCGTTAGGATCGAACTAGAAATCGATTAACGAACCGTTCCCTAGCCCTGGGGAGGTGACCTGCCCGATGTGCACCACGACCGGCCCGGCCGCGCCCGCCAGCACCGGGCAGGCCCTGGCCATGGTCCGGGCCGGCCTGGGCTACCTGGCCGCCTGCGACGCGGCCAGCCTTGACACCGGGGCGCAGGCCGCGGCGCTGACCGGGCTGGAAGCCGCCGAAGCGCAGCACACCGCCGCCCGGGCGGCGATCCTTTCCGCGTTCACCGCCCAGCACGGGTATGAGGCCGACGGCCAGTACGGCGCCGCCGCCTGGCTGCGCGCGATCACCCGGGTGACCAGGGGCGCGGCCGGGGCGGCGGCCGGGTGGGCGCGGCGGCTGGCCGGCCACCCGGTGATCGCCGCCGCGCTGGCCGCCGGGCAGCTGCCGGTCTCGCTGGCCCGGCTGATCTGCGACTGGACCGGTAAGCTCCCCGAAGATCTGCGGGCGGACGCGGACGGTATCTTGCTGGCGGCGGTGCTGGGCGGCGCGGATCAGCATGACCTGGCGCGGCTGGCCCGGGAAATGCTCGAACGCGCCCAAACCGGCCCGGACACCGGCGAGGACGGGTTCGAGGAACGGGCGCTGTGGCTGGAGACCACGTTCGGCGGCGCCGGGCGGCTGCAGGGGGACCTGACCCCCGCCTGCGCGGCCGCCCTCACGGTGGTGCTGGACGCCCTGGGCCAGAAAGCCGGGCCGGAAGACACCCGCACCCTGCCCCAGCGGCGGCATGATGCGATCGAGGAGGCCTGCCGGCGGCTGATCGCCGGGCAGCTGATCCCCGGCCGGGACGGCCAGCCCGCCCACCTGATCGTGCACATCGACCTGCACGATCTGCGCGGCGGCTCCGTCCTGGAACGGTCCTGGACCCCGGCGATGGCCGCGGCCGGCCCGGGATCGGTACACCTGACCGGCGCCGCCGCCGCGGCCGCCGCCTGCGACGCGATCCTGACCCCGCTGGTGACCGGGCACATCGACTGGGCCGTGCTGGACCAGCTCACCACCGTATGGCTGACCACCCACGGCCACGCCCACACCGGCGGCCCGCAAGAAGACCACCCGGGCGGGCCGCGGGACCGCCAGGCGGACAGCCGGCCGCAAAGCCACGACGCGCACCAGCCCGCCGCCCGCCCCGGCCGCCCCCCGGGCGCCGCCGATACCCCCGCCGCCGCGGACGGCCACGACTGCGCAATATCCGGCTGTCTGGAAGCCACCCGGCAACGGCTGCACGCCACGATCCTGCGCTGGAGCCTGGACCTGCTGGCCGGGCCCGGCGGGCTGGCCGGCCACCTGCGCGGCACCCTGTTTGGCGCCCCGTTCAACACCCCCAGCCAGCCCCTGGACATCGGCCGCACCACCCGCACCATCCCCGCGCACCTGCGCACCGCCGTCATCCAGCGGGACAAGCATTGCCAGTTCCCCGGCTGCACCCAGCCATCGGCCGTATGTGAGGTGCACCATCTGATCCCCTGGGCCAAAGGCGGCCCCACCAGCCTGGGAAACCTCCGATTGCTATGCAGATTTCACCACCTCATCGTGATTCACCGATGGGGCTGGAAGATCACCTGCCACCCCGACGGAACCCGCACCGCCACCGCACCCGACGGCCGCGCCCTGCACTCCCACAGCCCACCCCAGCAGGCCGCCTGACCGCCTCGCGCGTTCTGCGGGGAACACCCCGATCGGGACCTTATGGCAGGCCGAGCGTCAGGGGAGCGCCCAGTCGATGGGCTGGCCGCCTTGCTTCTCCAGCAGTTCGTTGGCCCGGCTGAACGGGCGGGAACCGAAGAATCCACGGTCGGCCGAGTACGGGCTCGGGTGCGCCGACTCGATCTTGGGGACGTTGTCCATCAGCGGCGCGAGGCTCTGCGCGTCCCGGCCCCACAGGATGGCAACGAGCGGGCCGCCCCGGGCGGCGAGCGCGCGGATGGCCTGGTCGGTGACCTTCTCCCAGCCCTTACCGCGGTGCGAGCCTGGCTTGCGCGGCTGTACCGTGAGCACCCTGTTCAGCAGCAGCACGCCCCGGTCGGACCACGGCGTCAGGTCGCCATTGGACGGTTCGGGCAGGCCCAGGTCATTGCGATATTCGGTGAAGATGTTGACCAGGCTCGGCGGCAGGCGCTTCACGTCCGGCGCCACCGAGAAGCTGAGCCCGATCGGGTGCCCCGGCGTCGGGTAGGGGTCCTGCCCGACGATCAGCACCCGCACATCGGCGAACGGCTGCTTGAAGGCGCGCAGCACGTTCTCCCCGGCGGGCAGATAACGGCGCCCGGCGGCGAGCTCCGCCCGGAGGAAGTCGCCCATGTCCTTGATCTGCCCGGCCACCGGTTCCAGTGCCTCGGCCCAGCCGGTCTCCATCACGCCGCGCAGCGGCCGGTCCGCCATCCGTTCGGCTTCGGCTTCGGCCTCGGGTTCCGCCATGGCGAGCAACTCTACCGTCCGGTTCCCGCCTTTACGCCGGAGGTGTGAAGCCGCCGTTACGTGGTCGTTCGCTTGGGCCCGAAGCGCCCGCCGCCGTAGGCGCCGGGGCCACGGGGGGCTGCGGGGCCGTAGGGCCGGGTACGGTCCGCGCCTGGGCGGGCCTGGTTCCGAGGCCCTGGCCGGGCCAGTATCCCGGCCCCGGGCCCTGAGCGGGCCCGTTCATCCGCGCGACCTCGCGGGCGCGCCGCTCGGCCAGGACAGCGGCCAGGTACGCGGGGGGCGGCGTGCCCGGCGGCGGAGGCGGTGAGACGCACGCGGCCACTTCGGCCGCGATCCGGCGGCCGAATTCCTCCCGCGCCGCCGGCGTCAGCTCCCAGAACCGGCCCAGGTAGCTGCGGGCGATGGCGGCCGTCTCGCCAGGCAGCCCGGACAGTTCCAGCGACGCCGCCCACGCGGCCAGCATCGGCGGCATCATGACCGGAGCCCCGCTGGCAGCGCGTAGCCGCTCCTGGATGACGAATGTGCCCGCGAACACGTCTCCCAGCCGCTTGCCCTTGGCCGATAGCAGGGACGTGATCAGGGCGGGCGCGCCCAGCAGCAACCAGATTTCGAGCACCGACGCCAGCGCCCGCACCAGCGCCTGGCGGAAGCGTTCCGGGCCGCCGTCATCCCCGACGACCCGCAGGCCCATGGCGAGCTTGCCGAGCGTCCGGCCCCGGCTGAGGGTCTCGAAGATCGTCGGGTAGCCGACGATGACCAGGATGGTCGCGCTGAGCCCAATGGCCGCGACCGCGGCGGTGTCCAGGCCGCCGTCGGCCTGGGTGGCCCCGACCACGAGCAGCACGATGGCCAGCGCGACGAGCTGGACCGCGATGTCGATGCCGATGGCGAGCATACGGCTGGGGAACCGCGCGACGGGCACCTCGAGGACCACGGCCTCGCCGCTGACGACGCTGTCCATCACACCCCTGCCGCTGCCCCGACCGCCCCCGCGCCAAACAAGGCTAATCGCTGCGAACGCGTTAGTCTCCTGCCCGTGGACATCGACGCCTTCGAAGCCGCGCACCGGTCCGAATGGCAGCGGCTGGACGCTCTCGTCCGCCGCCGGCGTCGTCTGTCCGGGGCTGAGGTGGACGAGCTGGTCGGGCTTTACCAGCGGGTGACCACGCATCTGTCGGCGGCTCGTTCCGGCGGCCACGATCCGGCGCTGGTCGCGCAGCTGTCCACCCGCGTCGCCAGGGCGCGGAGCGCGATCACCGGCTCGCACGCCGCTTCCTGGCGAACCGTGACCCGGTTCGTCACCGTCGGTTTCCCGGCCGCCGCGTACCGGGCCCGCTGGTGGTGGCTGGCGTCCGCGGCCGGCTCGATCGCGCTGGCGGTCATCGTCGGCTTCTGGGTCGCCCGGTCGCCCACGGTCCAGGCCCGGCTGCTTCCGCCAGGGCAGGCCCGGCAGCTGGTCAACCAGGAGTTCCGCGGCTACTACTCGCAGTACGCCGCCTCCTCGTTCGCCGCGCAGGTGTGGACGAACAACGCCTGGGTCGCCGCCGAGGCCCTCATCTCGGGCATCCTGCTGGGCATCCCGACCGTGCTCGTCCTGATCACCAACGCCGTGAACGGTGGCCTGGACGCCGGTTTCCTCTTCGCGTACGGCAAGGGCGGCCTGTTTTTCACCCTGATCCTGCCGCACGGGATGCTGGAGCTGTCCGCCGTGTTCCTCGCGGCGGCCGCGGGCCTGCGGCTCGGCTGGTGCGTCATCGATCCTGGCCCGCGAACCCGGGCCACGGCGCTGGCTGAGGAGGGCCGCGCCGCGATGACGATCGCGCTCGGCCTGATCGCCGTGCTGCTCGTCTCCGGCGCGATCGAGGCGTTCGTCACCCCGTCCCCGCTGCCGTCCTGGGCGCGGATCGGCATCGGGGCGGTGGCCGAGGTGGCGTTCCTTAGCTACGCGCTGTTCTTCGGCCGCCGGGCCGTCGCCGCCGGCCTCACCGCGGACATCGAGGCCCCGCCCGACACGCTCCCCGTCGCGGCCTGAACCCGGCTGAACCGAGGGAACCGCCGGCTGGGCCGGTGACTTCAGGCGTTCTACGGAGTCTGTATAGCTGACGGCATCCGCCGTCAGCTGCGGACGGGCCGGGGTGGGGCGATGACGTTCAGCGGAAACTTGGCCAGCGCCAGGGACGGCGGTCCTGGCGGCTGACCGCGGCATGCTGGTCCGCGCGGTCCGCTACACGCTGTCCGCCGCCAGGCTGGCTACTCCGCTCCGTATGGCGCTGCCCACACCCTGTGCCGACTGGGATCTGCAAGCGCTGCTGGGGCACGTCGGTGACTCCATGGACGTGCTGGCCGTGGCGCTGTCCGCCGGTTTCGTCGGCGCGGCGCCGGCCGCGGGGAGCCGCGGCGGGCTCAATCCGGTCGCCGACCTGAGCCAGCGGGCAACGACCCTGCTGTGTGCCTGTGCCGTGGCCGGTTCCGGGGACAGACGGGTGGCCATCGGCGACCGCGAGCTGACCACGAGCCTGGTGGTGATGGCCGGGGCCGTGGAGATCGCGGTGCACGGCTGGGACATCTCGATGGCCTGCGGGGCCGCCGAGCCCGTCCCTTCCGGCCTGGCCAGCGATCTGCTGCCGATCGCCGTGCTGCTCGCCCCGCCCGGCGCACGGGCGGGGCTGTTCGCCGATCCCGTTCATGTTCCTGAACGGGCCGGTCCGGGTGACCTCCTCGTGGCGTTCCTCGGCCGCGATCCGGCCGTCCCCGGCGGCGGCTGAACGGCGCCCGGCCCCGGCGGGAAACCGGCCGGGCCGGCCGCGGCGATTCTGCCGGGCCTGCCTGGTCTACCTTCATAGGCCGCCATGACGCGGCCACGGAAACCAGAGCAGCCAGGAGCGCGCTATGACCACTGCGGATTTCGCCGCCTCTCCGGCCCTCGTCACCGGCGCCAGCCGGGGATTCGGCCGTGCCATCGCCGCCAGCCTCAGCAAGGCCGGCGCCCCGTCGTCGGCGTGGCCCGCGACCAGGCCGCGTTGCAGGAGCTGCGCGCCGAACTGGGCGATTCCTTCACCCCGGTGAGCGCGGACGTCACAGACCCGGTCGCCGCCGGCCAGCTCATCGATTCCTATCGCCCCCGCATCCTGATCCTCAACGCCGGCGCTGCCCCGCTGTCCCGCCCCCTCCAGCAGCATTCCTGGGCGTCGTTCAGCCGCAACTGGGATGTCGACGTCCAGCACGTCTTCCACTGGACGCGTGAGGCCCTGCTCGCCCCGCTCGGCCCGGGGAGCACAGTCATCGTGCTGTCCAGTGGCGCCGCCGTCCGCGGCTCACCGCTCAGCGGCGGCTACGCCGGCGCCAAGGCCACGATCAGGTTCATCGCTTCCTACGCGGCTGCCGAGTCAGACCGTGATGGCCTCGGTATCAGGTTCATCTCGGTGCTGCCGCAGCTGACCCCCGCGACCACGCTCGGCGCCGCCGCGGTGGCCGCGTACGCCGCCCGCGAGGGCCTGGACGTGGCCACGTACCTGGACCGCTCCGGCCCGTCCCTCGCCGCGGGCCAGGTCGGTGACGCCATCGTCCAGCTCACGTCCGATCCCGGCTCCGGCCCGGGCGCCTACCTGCTCACCGCGGGCGGCCTCACCCTGCTCACCTGAGACCGCCCGGCGGGCGTCAAGTCGTTAACTTTTCGCGTAGTTGCTGGCGCCCCACCAGTCGACGACAACGACGGGCTCGTCGCCGACGACCCAGGCGTCATGCCCGGACGGCAGCGCCGTCACCTGGCCGGGAACGGCATCGAAGCAGGTACCGTCCGTCATCTGAATCCGCAGCGTCCCGGCGACGTGGTACTGGAAGTGCGGTGCCTCGCAGAGATCCGTGCCCGCGAGTGGCTTGACGTGCTCGGACCAGCGCCACCCGGGCCTCAGCACCAGGCGGCCGATGTCGCTGCCGCCGATGTGCAGCAACTCGACCTGCCCGTTGGTGAACGCGCGGACCTCGTCGGCCTGCGCGAAATCCTTGTGCTCTGCCGTCGTCATCGTCTTTCTCCTTTGCTTCTGATGTGGTTCCGGCTGTGTCGCGGCCGCCGGGTCAGTCGTCCCAGGCCTGCACGCCGGACTGGCGGGTGATCAGGCCGTCTTTCACGTCCAGGACCGCCACGCACATCACGCGTGCGCCGCCCGGGTACTGGCAGACCTCCGCGAACGCCACTCCGCCGTCACCGGCGACGAGGCGCTCGATGGCGTGTGTCATGTCCCGGCCGCAGACGTCGGCGAAGTACGCGCCGATGGCGTCCCGGCCGTGGATGATCTTCGGGTTGCTGGGCTGGTTGCCGTGGTCGACCACGTGCAGCTCGGCGTCCTCCGCGTACAGGCTGAGCAGCGTGTCCGCGTCGCGCTCCTCGATGCCACGGCGCAGCGCCTCGGTGTCGAACGAACGGCTGGTGGTTGTGTTCATCTGGGTTCCTCCCTGATCGGCGTTACCTGAACGATGCGCACGACGATGCCGGGTGGCCGTCAAGCGACCGTCAAGTCGCAGTTCAGGGGGGTAGGGCGGAAGAATTTCCGCGCCTCGGGCGCTCCTTTCGCTGGCCGGTGCCGCACAATGGCTGTGTGCCCCGCAGGAGGCCCACCGGCTTGCGTCATGGCTGAGATTCAGGTGATCGGCGAGCTGCGTGTACGGCTCGGCGGAACGCAGGCGGAGCTGCCGGCCAGCCGCCGGGCCCGCGCGCTGCTGGCGTGGCTTGTGCTCCATCCCGGCCGGCATCCCCGCTCCCGGCTGGCCGGTCTCTTCTGGCCCGACGTCCTGGACGCCAGCGCGCGGGCCAGCCTGCGCAGCGCGCTCTGGGCGCTCCGCTCGGCGCTGGGGCCGGACTTTGGCCGCTATCTCGCCACCGATCGGGACACGGTCACGCTGACCGGGGCGGGCCTGCACGTGGATCTGTGGGAGGTCCGGCGGCTGATCGCGGACGGCGAGCCGGAGGCGGCCGTGGCCCTGTGCCGCGCCGAACTGCTGCAGGAACTCGATGACGACTGGGTCGTCGACGCCCGGGAGGAATTGGAGCGTGACATCGCGGTCGCGCTGCGCGAACTGGCGGACCGGGCGCGGGCCGCGGGGGACACGGCGTCCGCGCTCTCCTGGGCGCGCCGCCGCGCCGCGCTGGACCGGCTGGATGAGTCCGCCACGGCCGGCCTCATCCAGGTATTGATCGAGGCGGGCGACGCGCCGGCGGCGCTGGAGGAGTTCGCCCGGCTGGAGCAGCGGCTCGGCTCCGAGCTCGGGGTCCGGGTGTCGGCGACCACCACGGCGCTGGTCGAGCCGTCCTGCTCGAAGGCGAGGGCGGCATCGGCAAAACCCGCCTCATCGAGGAACTCCAGGCCGCCGCGCGGGGGCAGGCCGCGGGCCCGGCCGCGAGCAGGCCGGCCTGCATCATGGCCAGCGCGGCCGGCCCCGGGCCCGCGGCACCCTTCGGCATCTGGGCCGACGCGCTCGGCGACCTGGCCGCCGGCACCGGGCCGCCGCCCGCGGACGAGCCGTGGACCGCGACCCTGGCCAGGATCGTCCCGGCCCTGGCCGGTCAGGCTGACCGCCCCGGTGGGCGGCTGGCGGCCGACCCGCAGCTGGAACGCGTTCGCCTGTGCGAGGCCGTCGTCCAGTTCCTCATCTGGGCGTCCCGCCCGGCTCCGCTGCTGCTGGCCATGGAGGACCTGCACGCGGCCGACACCGCGAGCCTCGAGCTGATCGCCTACGCGGGCCGCCGGCTCGCCCGGCTGCCCGTGCTGCTCGTCCTGACCAGGCGCCTGGAACCTGGCCGGCGGGACCTGGACGCCGTGCTCGCCGCCCTGCGGTCCCGCCGTGCCCTCGCCACCGTTATCCGCCTGGGGCCGCTCACCGACGATGCCGCCCGCGCTGTCATCCGGCAGACGGCAGACGTGCCCGAGGCGGTGGTCAGCGAGATCGTCCAGTGCGCCGCTGGCAGCCCGCTCCTCGCCGTGGAGAGCGCCCGCGCTGCCGCGGAAGGCGGCCTGGTCGCGGGCCTGGCCGGCGCCGTCCGGATCGCGGTCGGCCGGCTGTCCGGGCCGGCCCGGACGTTCGTTGAGTTCGCCGCCGTCGCGGGGCGCGCGGTGGACCGCGCCGAGGTTGCCTCGCTGCCGCTGCCCAGTCCCGCGCTGGCCGCCACCGAAGCCCTGGGTTCGGGTCTGCTGCAGGCCGATGGTGGCCGGACCGGGTTCCGGCACGCCCTACTGGCCAACGCCGTCTATCAGGACATCGCTGACCCGGCCCGGGCCCGGCTGCACGGCGCCCTGGCTCAGCTCCTCCGCACGCGCGCCCGGCCCGCGCGAACGGGTCGCCGTACGGCCCAGGCGGCCGAGATCGCCCGGCACCTCCGGGCCGCCGGCCAGGACGAGCAGGCCGTCAACTACCTGGTCGTGGCCGCGCAAGGGGCTCGCAGCGTCGCGGCGATGGCCCAAGCGGACAGCTTCCTGACCGAGGCGCTGCAGATCGAGCCGGATGACCCGGACCTGCTCGTCGAGCTGGCCGAAGTCAGCGCCTTCCGCGGCCTGCCGGACCGTTCCGGCGAAGCCTTCGGCCGGGCCCTGGAGCTGATAGCGCCGCAGGATTCCGGCGCCCTGATCAGCGCGTGGCTCAGGCGCGGGCGCTGGCTGCGCGGCGGTGTCTGCCATCCGCGTGAGTCCCGCCGGTCCTACCAGAACGCCGCGTGCGCCGCGGCCTGCGCCGGCGAGTTCGGGCGCGCGCTTGACTTCGCCGACCGGTGCCTGCCGCTGGTGGTCCCGAACGGCCTGCTCCGCCTCAGCGTCTACGCGCAGACGGCCCGGTCCGCCATCTTGCGGCGGCTGGGCCGGCTGCCCGAAGCGTGCCAGGCGTGTGACGCGGCCGCCGGGTACGCCGACCGGATCGGGCTGCCCGAGCTTGACGGCCTCGTGCACGCCGAACGTGGCCTGATCGCCGCCGCGGCCGCGCAGCCGGGGGAGGCCGTAGCCGGGCTCACGAGCGCTCTGGACCTCGGCGCCCCGGTCAGCCGGCCCGCCACCCGGCTGCGCCTCGCCGAGGCTCTGGTCAGGGCCGGGCAGCCTGACGAGGCCGAGACCGAGCTGCGGGCCGTCACGCTCGAACCGGTCGGCCCGGGTGACTTTCCCGCCACGCTGGTCGCGCAGATGAGCCGGGTTCAGGGTCTCATCGCCGCTGCCCGCGGCGACGTGGCGCTGGCCGAGCGCTACCTTTCCGAGTCGCTCGCCAGCTGGCAGCGGATTGCGGGCAGACCGGACAGCCGGCAGGCGGGTGCCGGGTACGTGGCCGGCCTGATCGATCTCGGCCGCCCGCCCGTCAGCAGCCTGGTCGAGACCGCTCCGCCGTCCAGCAGGACCTCATCCGCCAGTCCCTGCTCCGGCTGGCCGGTCTCGCCGCCACGACGGCTTGACATGCACGGGGTCGCGGGATTACGGGGTGACGAGAGCGTCGGTCAGCGGGTCGATCCCGGCCAGCTTGGCAGCCAGGTCGGCGCTGAGATGATGGCGGGCGGCGAGCGCGGCGGGTGCGTAGTAGCTGACTTTCGTCTGCCCCGCGTCATCCCATATCAGCACCTTGAGCGGCAGGTCCAGGGCCGCCAGCGGCGCGGCCGCCATCACCGGCGTGCCCGCGGCCGGGCTGCCGAACAGCACCAGCGTGGTGCCACGCAACGGCAGCCCCGCCTGCTGCGCCTCGGCGCTCTGGTCGATCACCGCGAACAGCTTCATGCCCTTCGCGGCGAGCAGGTCCGTCAGGCGCGCGACGGTACCGGTCACTGGCCGCGGGCTGATCTTGGTAACGACGCCGGGCTCACTCCAGCCAGCCTCTTCGGTCATCGCTCGCTCTCCTTCGGTAGCGTGGCACGCGGGCCGCCGCACAGGTGCGGTCAGCGGCTTGATCCGCGGACGGCCCGGCCGTAATTTTCCGCGACGGTGAACGCCAGATCCAGTGACTGGCTCCGGTTGAGCCGCGGATCGCACGCGGTCTCGTACCGCTGGTGCAGGTCGTCCTCGGCGATCTGGTGACTGCCACCAACGCATTCGGTCACGTTGTCGCCGGTGAACTCGATGTGTATGCCGCCCGGATGGGTGCCGAGGGCCCGGTGTACCTCGAAGAACCCGTTCACTTCGGCGAGGATGTCGCTGAATCGCCGCGTCTTGTAGCCGCCCGGTGCCTCGAAGGTGTTGCCGTGCATCGGGTCGCAGATCCAGGCGACCGGCGACCGCGCCTCGCGGACCGCCTGGATCAGCGGCGGCAGCAGGTCGCGGACCCGCGCGGCGCCCATCCGCGTGATGAACGTGAGCCGCCCCGGCACGCCATCCGGGTTGAGCGTTTCGGTCAGCGCGACGACGTCCGCGGGCGTAGCGGACGGGCCCAGCTTGACGCCGATGGGGTTATCGATGCCGCGCGCGAACTCGAGGTGCGCGTCCCCGTTGGCGCGGGTGCGCTCGCCGATCCACAGGAAGTGCGCGGAGGCGTCATAGCGCAGCCCGCTATGAGAGTCCGTCCTGGTCAGGGCGTTCTCGTAATCCAGGAGCAAGGCCTCGTGACTGGAGTACAGCTCCACCGAGCGCAGCTCCTGCGGGTCGGCGCCGCAGGCGTGCATGAACGCGAGGGCGCGGTCTATCTCGCCGGCCAGCCGTTCGTAGCTCTGCCCCGACGGGCTGGTCCGGACGAAGTCCTGATTCCAGGCGTGCGCCCGGCGCAGGTCCGCGAAACCGCCGACCGTGTAGGCGCGGCACAGGTTGAGCGTGACGGCCGAGCAATGGTAGGCGCGGAGCAGCCGTCCCGGGTCCGGTGTCCTGGCCTCGGGGGTGAAATCAAAGCCGTTCACGGCGTCGCCGCGGTAGGCGGGCAGCTCGACGCCGTCGCGTGTCTCGGTCTGGCTGGACCGCGGCTTGGCGAACTGGCCGGCCATCCGGGCGATCTTGACGACGGGCACGCTCGCCCCGTAGGTGAGGACCAGCGCCATCTGCAGCAGCGTCTGCAGCTTGGCGCGGACCGCGCCGGCCGTCGCGCCGTCGAACGTCTCCGCGCAGTCACCGCCCTGCAGGACGAACGCCTCCCCCCGCGTCACGGCGGCCAGGCGTTCCCGCAGCTGGTCGCACTCGTCGGCGACGATGAGCGGCGGCAGCGCGGCCAGCTCGGTGGTCACCGCGGTCAGCCGCTGCCGGTCCGGCCAGTCCGGCTGCTGGCGTGCGGTCAGCCCCCGCCAGATCCCCGCCCCAGAGTCTTCCGTCACCGCCGTCATGGCCGGGGCTCCTGCGCCGGTGGTGCTGGTGTGATCACGATCTCACCGTACCGGCCGGGCCGGCACCGCCGCCGCGCGGCCGCGCCGATCGGTCACAGCCTGCCGGCCGCCTTCAGCGCCAGGTAGGCGTCGGCCAGCGCGGGCGGCAGCCGCTCGGGCGGCGCGTCCACCACGATGGCCCCGCGGCGCTGAAGGTCCCCGCTGACCCGCGCACGCTCCGCCCGGGCCCGTTCCGCGGCGGCGGCCGCGTACACCAGCCCCGCCTCGCCCCGGCCGGCGGCCAGCTCATCCACCCGTGGATCCGCGACCGCCCCCACCAGCAGCTGATGCCGCGATGCCAGCAGCGCGACGTGCGGCAGCAGGTTCTCGGTGACCGCGGCCGGGTTGAGGTCGGTCAGCAGCACGACCAGGCAGCGCTGGCGGGCATGCGCCAGGACCGTGGCCGCCATGGCCGCGCCGTCCGGCTCGATCAATTCCGCCTCCAGCGGCGCCATCGCGTCGGTGACGGCGGCCAGCACCGCCGAACGCGACGCGCCGGTGACCCGGGCCCGGGCGCGGCGGTCCATGGCGATCAGGTCGAGCCGGTCACCGGCACGCGCCGCGAGCGCGGTGAGCAACTGCACCGCGTCCATCGCGAAGTCCAGCCGGGGTGCGTCGCCGACGCGCCCGGCCATCGTCCGCCCGGTGTCCAGCAGCACCAGGATCCGGCGGTCGCGCTCCGGGCGCCACGTCCGGACCAGGACATCGGAATGCCGCGCGGTCCCGCGCCAGTCAATGGACCGTACGTCGTCGCCGACGACGTACTCGCGCAGCGAGTCGAACTCGCTGCCCTGGCCGCGCAGCAGCGAGCGGTGCTGCCCGTCCAGTTCGCGCAGCCGGGACAGCTTCTCCGGCAGATGCCGGCGGCTGCGGAACGGCGGCAGCGCACGAACCGTCCACGGCACCGGCTGGCTGGCTTGCCGGGCGGCCAGCCCCAGCGGGCCGGACGACCGGATGGTGACCGTGGCCGCCGCCGCGTCCCCGCGCCGAACCGGCGTCAGCGACGTCTGTACCTGGGCCGAGCCGCCCGCGGGAACCGCCAGCCGCGCCACCCGCGGTACGGCGCCGGCGCTGGGCGGCCACGCGTCCCGCGCCACCGCCCGCAACGCGCGCGCCGCCGGGTTCTCGATCGTCAGGGTCACCACCGCGGTCTCCCCGAGCCGTACCTTGGTGTCCCCGGCCCGGCTGAGCCGCGCCGCCCGGACCGGCGCGGCGAGCAGCAGGTCCACCGCGACGCCCGCGGCCAGCAGCCCTTCGGTCAGGACCAGCGCGGCCACCGAGCGGAGCCCCAGCACGACCAGAACCCCGGCCAGGGCGAGCGCGGCCGTACGCCCGGTGAGCGCCACCGGCGTTACCGCGGGACCGGCACGGACGCGAGCACGCCGTCCAGCACGCCGTCCGGGGAGGCGCCTTCCAGCTCCGCTTCGGGGCGCAGCTGGATCCGGTGCCGGAACGTCGGCCGGGCCAGCGCCTTCACGTCGTCGGGGGTGACGTACTCGCGGCCCGCCAGCCAGGCCCAGGCGCGGCTCGTGCCCAGCAGCGCGGTCGCGCCCCGGGGGGAGACGCCGAGCTGCAGCGACGGTGACTGCCGGGTCGCCCGGCACAGGTCGACGATGTAGGAGGTGATCTCGGCCGCCACCCGGACGTTGCGCACCGCCTGGCCCGCCGCCGTCAGATCGGCGCGCCCGGCGACCGGCCGCAGCCCCGCCGCGGCCAGGTCACCGGGGCTGAATCCGGCCGCGTGCCGGGCCAGTATGCCGATCTCGTCGTCCCGCCCGGGCACCGGGACGGTCAGCTTCATCAGGAACCGGTCCAGCTGCGCCTCGGGCAGCGGATAGGTCCCCTCGTACTCGACCGGGTTCTGCGTGGCGGCCACCAGGAATGGGTCCGGCAGCGGCCGCGGCTGGCCATCGACCGAGACCTGCCGCTCCTCCATCGCTTCCAGCAGTGCCGCCTGGGTCTTCGGCGGTGTCCGGTTGATCTCGTCGGCGAGCAGCAGGTTCGTGAAGACCGGCCCCTCCCGGAACTCGAACTCCGCCGTCCTCGCGTCGTATACCAGCGACCCGGTCACATCGCCGGGCATCAGGTCCGGGGTGAACTGGATCCGCCTGCTCTCCAGCGACAGCGACGCGGCCAGCGCCCGCACCAGCAGCGTCTTCGCCACCCCCGGCACCCCTTCCAGCAGCACGTGGCCGCGGCACAGCAGCGCGATGATCAGGCCGGTGACCGCCTGGTCCTGCCCGACGACGGCTTTGCCGATCTCGTTGCGCACGGCCGCCAGAGCCTCCCGGGGATCGGCGGCGGCGGGCCAGACGGGGCCGGCGCTGGCGGCCGGCCCGGGCGCCGCGCCGGGGCCGGCGTCTCGCACCGGAAACGGGGTGTCGGCGGTCACGGGATGTGTACCTCTCTCTCCAGCGCGTCCAGGCCCTCGGCCAGGTCGACGAGCGCAGTGTCGTCGGCCGGGACCGGGCCCGCCAGCAGCGCCGTGATCTCCTCGGCGGGCCGTCCGCTGCGCGCAGCGAGCAGCCTCGCGACCGCCGTGGCGTCGGTCGTCCCGGGCAGCCCGAGCACCCGAAGGATACGGCCGCGGGCCGCGTCCCGCAGCGCCGCGGCGGCCCGGTCGCGTGACCGGTGCGCGCGGTACAGCCGCCCGTGGCCCTCGACGGTTTCCGCCGCCCGCACCACGACCGGCAGCCGCTCCGCGACGACCGGCCCCAGCCGCCGCCCCCGCCACAACGCGGCCAGCACCGCCGCGATCACGAGCTGGCCGAGCACGAGATAGGCCCCGGCCGGGACGATGCTGGTGAACGCCTGCTGGCCGCCCGCCCCGCCGGACCCGGGCGCAGGCGGCCCGGGAACCAGCCAGACGAGCCGCGAGCGCCCGCCGAGCAGGTTCAGGGCGAGGGCCGCGTTGCCGAGGCGGCCCAGATTGGCGTTGGCGAGCGGCGCGCCGGTCCCGAGCACGGTGATGACGCGGCCGCCGGCGACGTAGCGGACCAGGGACGGATGGCCGCCGGCCGGATAGCACTGCGCGGCGCCCGTGGCCGTCGTCTGCAGCGCCGATCCGCCCAGATCCGCCGAACCGGCCAGCCGGGCCGCGGGCAGCGCGCACCGCGGGGAGATGGCCCGCACGGGCGTCTGGCGCACCTCGGTGACCCCCGGGGCGAGCACGGCCAGCACCACCGGGTCCGGCTCGGCGATGATCCGGTTGCCGGGAAGCCGGGCCAGCGACCGGAGCTGGCCCACCGTCAGCAGCTCGGGTTCGGCGATCAGCAGCGTGACCGTTCCGGAACCGGCAGCTGCCGCGGCGGCGGCCCCGGCCACGCTGGACACGCGCGTCACCGCCGTACCGCGCTCCGCCAGCAGGGTGGCGAGCGCGCGGGCGCCGTCCGGCTGCGGGTTCCCGGGGTCGAGATAGCCGGTGGTCCCGGCGGTCGGCTGCAGCAGCGCGATGAGGACGCCGCCGGCGATCACCGCCGCCACGACGGCCAGCGGGCCACGCCACTTCCGCCAGGCCGGGGCCGGTGTCCGGCCCGCGGCCGGTGTCCCGCCCGCAGGTGGTGTCCGGCCCGCGGGGAAAGCAGGCCCGGGCGGCCCGGTGCGGGTGCTCGTCACGCGGGTACCGCCGGGAGCGGGGCGGCGTCGTGCGGGGCGGGCGGATGCGGCACGGCCGACGCGATGGCCGCCTCCAGGTCGCGGAGCCGTTCGCAGCCCGCCCGGGTGCCGCGCTGTTCGCCGTAACAAACGTCGTCGAAGAGCCGCGCCGCCGCGGTGAGTTCCGCCGCGTGCCCCGGCAGCAGCCGCCCGGCCTCGGCGGCCAGCTCGTCCGCCGTCCGGCCCAGGTCCGGGATCAGCACGCCGCGTTCTTCCAGGCCGGCCGCGATCGCGCGCAGGTACGCGAGGATCGCCGCCGAATAGTCACCCTCGACAGCGCTTCGTTCCGCCTGCTCCCGGTGCTCGCGCGCGGTCAGCAGGGCGGGCCCGGACAGCGCGCCGGCGGCCGTCCGGCGTGACCGGGCCACCGGGCCGATCCGGCGCACGATGACGGCCACGACCACGACGGCCAGCGCCGCCAGCGCGACCATCGCCCACCAGCCGCCCGGGATCACGCCGCTGGTCCCGTTGAAGAACCTGCTCAGCAGGTTCGCGGCGTGGCTGAGCAGCCACTGGCCGAAGGACTGGTGCGGGTGGTACACGGCCTTGGCCAGCTCGTCACGCGCCAGCCGCTGCCCGGCCTGCCGCCCGATCGGCGGGGCCGTCCCCGCGTAGGCGGCCGTCCACCCGGTCCGCGTGATCACCATTGCCCGTGGCCGGGGCCTTGCTTCCCCGCGGCGGACGGCGGCCGCCAGACGGTGGCGAACTCGTCGCCGACGGCGCCGGGCGCGCCCGTATCCGCCGCCGTCCGCAAGGCCATGTCCAGGCCCTCCTTGCGCATCCGCAGGTCGACGTAGAGCAGGACGTAGATGCCGGCCAGCAGCGCGCCGGTCACGGACCGGCTCACGATCGTGCCGATCGTGCCGATGACGACGGCCAGGAGCGGTGGATGCAGCGAGCCGCCGGCGTGGGAGGAGATGATGCCGGCCGGGATGCTGAACGGCAGTTGCAGGATCGCGCTCGCGATGCCGACGATGAGCTCCGCGAGCAGCGCGATCCCGAGTACGCGCCAGAAGCTGCCGCGCACGAGCCGCCACGAGCGGCCCAGGGCCCGCGCCGGGCCGGTCCGCTCGAGCACGACCACCTGGTTGGCCAGGACGAACGACGTCCAGAGCCACACGGTCAGGCAGAGCACCGCGATGCCGCCCAGTACGAAGTAACCGGCGATCAGCCCGACAGGGGCGTGCACGGCCGCCACGATCAGCCCGATCCCCGCGAAGACCGCCCACAGGCCGATCATGACCAGGCAGAACAGGATCGTGGCGCCGAATATGGACGGCAGCCGCGGCAGCGTGCGCCGCCACGCCTCCGCGGCCGTGATCTGCTCGCCGAGCACCGAACGGCCCACCACCACGGTCAGCATGCCGGTGAGGATCTGCCCGGCGATCACCAGGAGCAGGTACGTGACCGCCAGCCCGGCTATCTGGTGCCCGACGTTCGACAGCTCGTGCTGCAGCTGGGCCTGGCTCTGCTGGCTGTTGCCGCCGAAAGAGCTGAAGGTGCCGAAGCCCGCCACCGCGGTGGGGGCGATGATCGCCGCAACGATCCCGTAGATGGTCATGATGAGCGCGCCCACCCCGAGCGTGGCCCGGGGATTGCGGCGGATCGCGGTGAACGCGCCGTCGAGGATCTCGCCGACACCGATGGGGCGCAGCGGGATTACCCCCGGCTTGGGCGCCGATGGCCGCCCGTACGGGGGCCGGCCGTAGGGCCCGGGCGGGCCGTAGGGGCGCGCGCCGGGCGCTCCGTAGTGCGGCTGGCCGTACGGACCGGGGCCAGGCGTCCCGTACGGCGGCTGCCCGTAGCCGCCCGGCTGGCCGTAGGGCCCGGGGCCGCCGTAGGGCCCGGGGCCAGGCTGGCCCTGTTCCCCGGGGTCACCCTGGCCAGTTTCTTCGGCCATGTCAGCTTTCCTTACTGTCGCCCCCACGCGGTGCCGATCATAATGGCACGCCCAGCGGCCTCGCAGAATGCAGGCCGGGCCGGCCGGGAAATGCCCCGCGCGGGCGGCCATCCAGGCCGCTGGCGGCGCCGCGGCGGGCACGGCATTCGCGCAAGGGCCTCTTCATGCCCGATCACGTGGAACTATAGGGCCATGAAAGGACGTGTGCTTGTCGTCGATGACGACGCCGCTCTCGCCGAGATGCTCGGGATCGTGCTCCGTGGTGAAGGCTTCGAGCCGACGTTTGTCTCCGACGGCGACAAGGCGCTGGATGTCTTCCGCGATACCCGGCCGGATCTGGTTCTGCTGGACCTGATGCTGCCGGGTACCGACGGGATTGACGTCTGCCGCCAGATCCGGACCGAGTCCGGGATACCGATCGTCATGCTGACGGCCAAGACGGACACGGTCGACGTCGTCCTGGGCCTTGAGTCCGGCGCGGACGACTACCTCGTCAAGCCGTTCAAGTCCAAGGAGCTGGTCGCCCGGATCCGCGCCCGGCTTCGCCGGACGGACGAGCCGGCGCCGGAGATGCTCCAGATCGGGGACATCAGCATCGACGTCGCCGGCCATTCGGTGAAGCGGGACGGCGAGGCGCTGAACCTGACGCCGCTCGAGTTTGATCTCCTTGTCGCCCTGGCCCGCAAGCCGCGCCAGGTCTTCACCCGCGAGGTATTGCTCGAGCAGGTCTGGGGTTACCGGCACGCCGCCGACACCCGGCTAGTCAACGTTCATGTCCAGCGGCTCCGGGCCAAGATCGAAAAGGACCCGGAGCGGCCGGAGATCGTCGTGACCGTCCGGGGCGTCGGCTACAAGGCCGGTCCTGCCTGACCAGGCGCCCGGTCCCGCGGCGAAGCCCTGGCTGAACCAGCGGCAACGGCTTATGCTGCTCCCGATGAAGGATGACGGGGGTGCCTGCGCCTAGCCCAGCGGCCGGAACGAAGAAGGGCCGAAGCGAGCCGGGTGCCGGTGGCGCGGCCCGTCGCCGTAACGCGCCCGCCCGGAAGAAGCGCAGGGGCTGGTACAAGATCGTCCGCCAGTCGCGGCCGGTCAAGCTGGTCGCCCGGAGGCTTCCCGGTCGCGTCAAACGGGTGCTCCGCGCTGCGCGCAAGTGGCAGCGTGAGCGGGCGGAGGAGCTGCGCTGCCGGTGGCGCCGGTCGCTCCAGCTTCGCGTCGTCACCACCACGCTGGCTCTGTCGGCTCTGGTCATCGCCGTGCTCGGCTTCTTCCTCACCCAGCAGATCTCCGACGGGCTGCTGCTCAACAAGGAGAAGTCCGCGACGGCCCAGGTGTCGCAGGGCCTGACCGTGGCCGAGAGCAGTCCCGATCTCAACCGGGCACCCCTGTCCGCCGCGGTCGCCGACAGCTTCCTCTACCCGACGGCGCAGGAGCTGCAGGACGCCAGCGGCAACAACAGCACGTACGACGTCGTGATCGAGGTGAGCCAGGATCGGATCGGGTCCCCGGTCTACACCCGGGGCGTGGCGGCCGGCGCCGATCCCGTGGCCAGCATCCCGGCTGCCCTGTCGGCCAGCGTGCAGGAGGCCCAGGACCACGGCCGGGCCAGCAAGATGTTCTACGCGCCGACGATGATCGTGTCCACCCTGGGCCGCGCCAACGAGCCAGGTCTGGCGGTCGGTACGCCACTGGGCAATTACTACCAGCTGTACTACCTGTTCCCGATGCAGCAGGAGCAACAGACGCTGCAGCTCGTCCAGCGCACCCTCATCGGGGCGGGGCTGGCCCTGATCGTCCTGCTCGCCCTGATCGCCTCCCTGGTGACCCGTTGGGTGGTCATCCCCGTGCGGCACGCGGCGCAGGCGGCCCAGCGGCTGACCGCAGGCCGGCTCGAGGAGCGGATGCGGGTCCGCGGCGCCGACGACCTCGCCGCGCTCGCGACCTCTTTTAACGACATGGCGGCCAGCCTGCAGGACAAGCTGCGCGAGCTCGAGAACCTGTCCAAGCTGCAACGGCAGTTTGTCTCCGATGTTTCGCACGAGCTGCGGACCCCGTTGACGACGATCAAGATGGCCGCCGAGGTGCTGCTCGAAGCCAAGGACACCTTCGATGCCTCCTCGGCCCGCTCGGCCGAGCTGCTGCAGGGACAGCTCGAGCGCTTCCAGGAGCTGCTCGAGGACCTGCTGGAGATCAGCAGGCACGACGCGAACGCCGCCACCCTTGAGGCCGACTCCGTCGATATCAGCGACCTCGCACGGCGGGCCGCTGACGATGCGCAGCAGCTCGCCGAGCGCCGAGGCTGCCGGATCGAGTTCCGGCTGCCCGCCGAGCCGTGCATGGCCGACGCGGACCGCCGCCGGGTCGAGCGCATCCTGCGCAACCTTCTCGTCAACGCGGTGGAGCACGGTGAGGGTCACGACGTCATCGTGACCGTGGCCGGCGACCGGGATGCGGTCGCGGTCGCGGTGCGGGACCACGGGGTCGGCCTGAGACCGGGGCAGGACCAGCTCGTCTTTGACCGCTTCTGGCGCGCCGACCCGGCCCGGGCCCGGACGACCGGCGGAACCGGGCTCGGCCTGGCCATCGCGCTGGAGGACGCGCAGCTGCACGGCGGATGGCTGCAGGCCTGGGGCATGCCGGGAAAGGGGTCGGTCTTCCGGCTCACGATCCCGCGGGTCGCGGGGCAGAAGCTGGTCGGCTCCCCGGTGCCGCTGGTTCCCGACGACACCGACGTCGTGCCGAGCCTCGGTGAGGTGGTTTCCGGCGGTCTCGTCTTCGGCGGCGCCTCGGCACCGCCCCGGATCCCCGGTGACGAGGCCGGCCCACTCCGCGAAGCCGGGTCCGGGCGGCCGGCCGGGGGGACGGGAGTGGGCACGCGTGGCTAGCAGGCCGCAGCGGGGGAGCACGGCACGGCGGGCGCGAACGGCACGGCTGGCCATGCTGGCCACCGTGTGCGCGCTGCTGCTCGCCGGGTGCGTCATCGTGCCGACGAGCGGCCACGTGCAGGCGGTGAACGCCACCCAGGGCGGAGCCGGCGGCGGCCAGTCCTACCTGCAGCCGATCCCGGTTCCACCCGGGCACGGCTGGACCCCGCAGCAGATCGTGTCGGGTTTCCTCGCCGCCAACGCCAGCTTCGCCAACCGTCATGCGGTCGCCCGCGAGTATCTGCTGCCGTCGGCCAGCCAGAGCTGGCAGCCCGGCTGGGCGGTGACCGTCTTCGCCCAGAACCCGGGCATCGTCACCTCGCCGTCGAATACCCCACAGCAGTCCTGGAAAAAGACCGCCAACACCACCGCGGTCGAGGTCAGCGGCACGGTGCTGGGCAACGTGTCGAACAGCGGGCAGTACTCGATCTCCTCGCAGAGCCAAGCGACGCAGAAGAAGTTCGGTCTCGTCCGGCAGGGCGGCGAGTGGCGGATCTCCACCCTGCCCGGCGTCGTGCTGCTGACCCAGGCCGACTTCCTGCACGTCTACCAGCCGCGCAACATCTACTTCTTCGATCCCGCCATGCAGGTGCTGCTGCCCGACCCGGTGTACGTGCCGCAGGAGGCTACCCCGGCGGACCTGGTGACCCAGCTTCTGCGGGTCATGCTGGCCACGCCGTCGGGCTGGCTGCTGGACGCGGCGCAGACGGCGTTCCCGGACGGCACCAAGCTGCTGAACGTGACCCTCGCCGGCGGCACCGCGATCGTGAACCTCGGCGGGGCGGCGGCTGGCGCCAGCGCGGACACGCTGCGGCAGATGTCCGCCCAACTGCTGTGGACCCTGGCCGGCTCCAGTTCGGACGAGCCGTCGCTCCAGTCCGTCGAGCTGGAGGTGAACGGCAAGCCGTGGACGCTGCCCGGCTCGGACAGCCCGGTTCAGCAGATCGGTCCCTACGGCTCCTACGTGCCCGCCGCCGCGGCGCACGCCAGCTTCTACTACGCCGACGGCCGGGGTGCGGTGCGGTCGCTGTCGGGCACGGCACAGGCCAACGCGCCGCAGGGCGCGGTGGTGCCGGGCCAGGCCGGGACCGGGCAGACGCCGCTCACCCAGGTCGCGGTCTCGCCTGACGGCCGGTACGTGGCCGGGCTCGGCCCCGGTGGCGCCCTCTACACGGCCAGCTTGGCCACGGGCGCGTCGCTGGCCCAGCGGGCTACCGGCCCGTTCACCTCGCTGAGCTGGGACACCCACGGCGAGTTGTGGGCGGCCGACCATGGCGGGCAGGTCTGGATGGTGCCGGCCAAGGAGGGGGCGCCGGTGGAGGTCGACACCACGCTGTCGTCCGGTAAGCGGGTCACCGCGCTGAAGGTGGCCCCGGACGGAGTGCGCTGCGCGATGCTCGTCTCGGGGAGCGGCGGCACACAGCTCATGGTCGCGGCGATCGTCCGGTCCGGGGCGCAGTCCTCCATCGGCCCGGCGCTGCCGATCAGCGCGCAGAATGGCAACTTCACCGCTTTGACCTGGTATGACGCAGACCATGTGATTGCCTTGAGCCACTCGTCAGGCGGCCCGGTCCTCGACGAGATCGCCATGAACGGCGAGACGCTGGTCCCGGTCACCGCCGAGGCGGGGACCGTGTCGATCGCCGCCGACGGCCCCTCCAATCCGCTGGTCGCCGGCTTGTCCAACGGCCAGATGAGCACGCTCGCGAGCCTCGGCAGCCTGTGGAGCGGCACCGTGGGTGCCGGACGTGACCCGGTCTATCCGGGCTGACGGCGTGTCGTGGGCGTTATCAGAAGGTGGCCTGCCCGTTATGAGGACCCGAGGGCCGGAAAGCGACTTTCCGTATACAGTCTGTCACTTCTCGCATACGATAGCCTCCTGACAATCGGCCCGGATAGGGCTAGGTTCATGTCATGGCACCCGTCCGGGTCCGTGGTTGCGTCAGGCAGGGCCCCTTGGGCTGTACTCAAGGGCAGGACCCGGCCTGGCAAGCCGATGCCAGCCGCAGGCTAAACGGCCCACGTAAGGCGACTTCTCGTCGACCGATCACGGTGCGGCTTAGAAGTAAGTCCTGCCCCGCCAGCGAGCACCGAGTTCGCTGGGCCGGGAGAAGGGCAGTAGTGGCCACAGAGATGCCGCGAACCCCTCAGCAGGCGGATGTGGGGACGAAGACCAGGTCGGCCGGACGGGTGCCCCTTCGGATAGTCGCCAGGAGCGACACTCGCCATCAGAGGGGATCGCAATGGACATCATCTTCAAGAGCCGGCGCACCAACATCCCCGAGCGCTTCCGCGAGCACGCGGTCGGAAAGCTCGTCAAGATCGGGAAACTGGATCACAAGGCGATCCGTATCGACGTGGAGGTGAGCAAGGAGCGCAATCCGCGCCAATCGGGCCGCCGGGAGCGGGTCGAGCTCACTATCCAGTCGCGGGGCCCCGTGATTCGCGCCGAAGCAGCCGCTGATGATCGCTACACGGCTCTTGATCTCGCCTACGCCAAACTCGAGGCTAGACTGCGGCGGGCCTGCGACCGGCGGAAGGAGCGGCACGGCGACCGGGATCTGGTCCAGGCCGGAAGCACGGCGGCCGCCTCCACAGCCGCCGGCGCCGCCGTGCCGGATATAGCGGATGCGGACCTTACGGGGCTGGCGGACGAGCCGGCCGCGCCGCTGAACGGTAACCACAACCATCACCGGATGCCCCGGCCGGCCGAGCTGCGGACCCGGGAGTGGCCCGAGGAGTATGACCTGGACGAGGATCCCGACGGCGAGGAGTCCGCGTCCGCGCATTTCGTGCCGATCCAGATGGAGGGGGACGGGCCGCTGGTCGTACGGGAGAAGATGCACCCCGCCGAGCCGATGACGATCGACCAGGCGCTGCTGCAGATGGAACTCGTCGGGCACGACTTCTATCTCTTCCATGACTGTGAGTGCGACCTGTTCAGCGTCGTATACCGGCGACGGGGCTACGACTACGGTGTGATCCGATTGATGGAAGGCTCCGCGTGAGTAGCTGAGGCGGAAACCGGGTTACGGGTACCGGCGGTGCGGGCTACGCGCGGCGTGCCTGATTTGCGCAGCGTGGCATGGCTCGGCCAGCATCTGTGGACATGGGCGTCATGTCGGCGGTCCGCAGTGGCCGGTACCCGGCCCGGCGGCCTCGGCGGCCCCTGCGGGCCCGGCCGGTCCCGCGGGCCGGGCGATCGTGAGTGGGAGGAGACAGCGTGAGCGAGGGTGCCGGTGCTCCCGGCGGCGAACGGGTCAACGGGAAAGGTTCCGACCCGATACGCGTGCTGATCGCCGACGATCACGCGCTCTTCCGGCGCGGGCTGGAGATGGTCCTCGACTCCGAGCCGGACATCGACCTGGTCGGCCAGGCCAGCGACGGTGCCGAGGCCGTGACGCGAGCCGGGGAATCCCTTCCGGACGTGGTCCTGATGGATATCCGCATGCCGAAGACCAGCGGCATCGAGGCAGCCCGGGCGATGAAGGAGGCCGCGCCCAGCGCCAAGATCGTGATGCTGACCATCAGCGACGAGGAAGCGGACCTCTTCGAGGCGATCCGGTCGGGAGCCAGCGGCTACCTGCTCAAGGACATCCCGCTCGATGAGGTCGCCGACGCCGTGCGGGCCGTCTACGGCGGCCAGTCGCTCATCAACCCCTCCATGGCCGGCAAGCTGCTCACCGAGTTCGCCACGCTGGCCCGCCGCGACTCTGAGGAGGAGCGCCCGCAGCAGGTTCCCGCGCCCAAGCTGACCGACCGGGAGATGGAGGTCCTCAAGCTGGTCGCGCGCGGCATGAACAACCGGGACATCGCCAAGGAACTGTTCATCTCGGAGAACACCGTCAAGAACCACGTGCGCAACATCCTGGAGAAGCTGCAGATCCACTCCCGGATGGAAGCCGTCATGATCGCCGTGCGCGAAAAGCTCATCGAGTTCAGCTGAGTGCGAATGAAATCTGGGCCGGTAACGGCCGCCTCGCCGTAACCCGCTGCGGTACTCGGATTTACCGGCAGAGTTTGCGGCAGCATGTGCCGAAAACTCTGCCGGTAGGCGCCGGATAACCCGAGCAGGGCGCGCAGCCTCTTGGTGGTGTCCTCCGGCGTGACCCGCTCTACCTCGACCTGATCACAGCCGACCCATGCGGCCGCTTCCCGCAGCGCGCGGGCCATCGGCTCGGCGGCTGACGGCCGGTCCAGGGAGACCTGCCGGGCTACCAGGGTCCTGCCCCGGCGGACCGGATCCACCCGGCCCACCAGCCGGCCCCCGGCCAGCAGCGGCATCACGAAGTAGCCGTGCACACGCTTGGCCTTCGGCACGTAGGCCTCCAGGCTGTGCTCGAAGCCGAACAGCCGGGCCGTCCGTTTCCGGTCCCAGATGAGCGAGTCGAACGGCGACAGCAGCGTCACCCGCTGCCGCTCCCGGCGGCCGTCGCCCGCGGCGGCCAGCGCGGCCGGGTCGGCCCACGCGGCCAGGTCCCCACGGGGCCCGGGGATCGTGACCGGCGTCAGGCCCGCCGCCCAGGCCGCGTCATCCAGGGCCGCCGTCCGGCCGCTGCCGCCCGGCAGCCGCCGGTGCAGCCGGTGATAGTCGGTGAGGTCGGCGTGCGTGGCCACGCCCAGCGCCAGGGCGGCCACCCCCACCAGGTGGCTCACGCACTCCTCGTCGGACGGCTCCGCCGCCAGCAGTTCCGCCGGCACCACCCGCTCCGGCAGGTCATATACCCGCCGCCAGCCCGTACGCCGGACGCAAACGAGCTCGCCGATGTCGAGCAGCCACTCGGCGGCGACCTTCACCGCGGACCAGTCCCACCAGGGGCCGCCGCCTTTCGCCCCGCCGAGCTGGGTGGCGGTCATCGGCCCCTCGGCCCGTACCTGGGCCAGGACCTGCTCGCATACCTGGGGTGACACCTCGTGCCAGCGCATACCGCGGGCCCGGAACCAGCGCCGGCGGAACGCGTAGTACGGCCACTCCTCGATCGGCAGCACGCAGGCGGCATGCGCCCAGTACTCGAACGCCGACGGCTGGGCCGGGTTCCAGTACGCCCGCTCGATCCGGTCCCGGGGGATCGCGCCGAGGCGCGCGTAGGCGACCAGTTCGTGCGACCGGGCGAGCACGCTGATCGTGTCGAGCTGCACCCCGCCGACCCGGCGCAGCATGCCGGGCACGCCGCCCTTGCGGGCCGACGCCCCGACGAACCCCTGGGCGCGCAGCGTCATCCGCCGCGCGTCATCGAGGCTGAGGGCGACCGCCGCCGCCGAGGACAAGGACGAAGGACCCGCCAGCGTGGCGGAGGAGCTTGCCGAGCCGGCGGGCGCGGGAAGATCGGCGGGCGTAACACTCGTCACGGAAATCGAGGTTAACGGGCGGCGGTGACATTCCCGGGCCGAGGGGCCGGGCCGCCGGGCCGGGGTGGGCGTCAATGCCCCCGTTAAAACCATCTGGCGCAGCCGGGCGCCGGGCACCTTCCAGCCCGAGCTGGCGCCGGGCGCCCGCCGGCGGGTCCGGGACGGCTTAATACCAGTCCTCGGTGATCTTGGCCAGCGCGCCGATGCCCAGGCCGACCACGGCGATCGCGGCCGCGGTCCAGAACAGCCACCAGGTCGGGGTGGGCACCATCGCAAAGCCGCCGACGATGAAGCCGATCGTGATGATCGTGACGGCCACCCATGACACGGGGCGGCCGTGGAACGACTCGTCGTCCAGCGCGGCGGCGTGCCTGGCCGGTGATTCCCCGGGGGCGGGCCCGACCGTCGCGGGAGCCTGCGCGACCGTGCTGCCGGCGGCCCCCGCCACCATGCCCGATACCGGCTGCTCGGTCATTGCGCTGCTCCTCTCGTCCCCGCGCCGGCGCCCTCACGGCCTCCCGGCGCGCACGGCTCGTGCCGCTGCTGCTGCACATATTATTGTGGGACAGGAATGCGGGGGCTACTACTGGTCTTCGTGCACAAAAGAGCCGTGCCGCCCGTGATGGGACTTCCCGTACGGGCTCGGTTTCGGGCCGTGACTCGCCTACGATGACTTTCGGGCGCGTGTCCCCGCATCTCCGGGCTCGCCCGGCCCGGCGAGGACAGGCCGCCCAGGCACGCAGGGCCCCCGGGCGCCGGTGACCGTCAGCTCAGACAATCCGCGAGGAGCGCGACAAGAAGTGCCAGTCATCATCGACAGCGTCCTTCGGGCTGGCGAGGGAAAGATCCTTCGTAAGCTCAAGCGGATTGCCGAGCAGGTCAACTCGATCGAGGACAACTTCGTCGCGATGCGCGACGAGGAGCTTCGCGGCATGACCAGCGAGCTTAAGCAGCGCTACGCCGATGGCGAGACGCTGGACGACCTGCTCCCGGAGGCCTTCGCCACGGTCCGCGAGGCGGCGAAGCGCACCCTCGGCCAGCGTCATTTCGACGTCCAGCTGATGGGCGGCGCGGCGATGCATATGGGCAACATCGCCGAGATGAGGACCGGTGAGGGCAAGACCCTGACCTCGGTCCTGCCGGCCTACCTGAACGCGCTGACCGACGACGGCGTGCACGTCGTCACGGTCAACGACTACCTGGCCAAGCGCGACGCCGAGTGGATGGGCCGGGTACACCAGTTCCTCGGCCTCGAGGTCGGCGTGATCCTGGCCGATATGCAGCCCGAGGAGCGCCGCAAGCAGTACGCGGCCGACGTGACCTACGGCACCAACAACGAGTTCGGTTTCGACTACCTGCGCGACAACATGGCCTGGAGCCTGGACGACTGCGTCCAGCGCGGTCACCATTTCGCGATCGTGGACGAGGTTGACTCGATCCTCATCGACGAGGCCCGGACGCCGCTGATCATCAGCGGCCCCGCGGAGCAGAGCGCCCGCTGGTACGTCGAGTTCGCCAAGATCGTGCCGCGGCTGCGCCGGGGTGCGGACGGTGACGGCGACTACGAGGTCGACGAGAAGAAGAAGACCGTCGGCATCCTGGAGTCCGGGGTCGAGAAGGTCGAGGACACGCTCGGCATCGACAACCTCTACGACCCGGTGAACACCCCGCTGGTCAGCTTCCTCAACAACGCGATCAAGGCCAAGGAGCTCTACAAGCTGGACAAGGACTACGTCGTGATGAACGGCGAGGTCCTCATCGTCGACGAGTTCACCGGGCGCATCCTGCACGGCCGGCGCTACAACGAGGGCATGCACCAGGCCATCGAGGCCAAGGAAGGCGTGCAGATCAAGGACGAGAACCAGACGCTCGCCACGATCACGCTGCAGAACTATTTCCGGCTGTACGACAAGCTCGGCGGCATGACCGGTACGGCCATCACCGAGGCCAACGAGTTCCACCAGATCTACAAGCTCGGCGTCGTGCCGATCCCGACGAACAAGCCGATGATCAGGGCCGACGAGTCCGACGTCGTGTACCAGACGCAGATCGCCAAGTTCGAGGCGTGCGTCGAGGACATCGTTGAGCGGCACGGGCAGGGCCAGCCTGTCCTGGTTGGCACGACGAGCGTGGAAAAGTCGGAGATCCTCTCCCAGATGCTCAAGCGGCGCGGCATCGCGCATGAGGTACTGAACGCCAAGCACCACGAGCGTGAGGCGACGATCGTGGCCATGGCCGGCCGCAAGGGCGCCGTCACCGTCGCGACCAACATGGCCGGGCGCGGTACCGACATCATGCTCGGCGGTAACCCCGACTTCATCGCCGACCTGGAACTGCACCAGCGCGGCCTGTCACCGCTGGAGACGGCGGAAGACTACGAGGCCGCCTGGCCCGAGGCGGTCGCCAAGGCCAAGCGCGCCGTAGCCGAGGAGCACGAGGAAGTCGTCGCGGCGGGCGGCCTGTACGTGCTCGGCACCGAGCGGCACGAGTCACGGCGGATCGACAACCAGCTCCGCGGCCGGTCGGGCCGTCAGGGTGACCCCGGCGAGACCCGGTTCTACCTGTCCCTTGAGGACGACCTGATGCGGATGTTCAACTCCGACCGGGTCGCGGCCATCATGGACCGGCTGAACATCCCCGCCGACGTGCCCGTCGAGTCCAAGGTGGTCACGCGCGCCATCAGGTCGGCGCAGACGCAGGTTGAGCAGCAGAACTTCGAGATCCGCAAGGATGTCCTGAAGTACGACGACGTGCTCAACCGGCAGCGCCACGTCATCTACGACGAGCGGCACCGGGTGCTGGAGGGCGCCGACCTGAAGGAGCAGATCCTGCGGATGACCGACGAGGTCATCGTGTCCTACGTCGCGGGGGCCACCAGCGAAGGCTTCCCCGAGGAGTGGGATCTGGACAAGCTGTGGCGCGCGTTCCGCCAGCTGTTCCCGATCACGCTCACCGTGGACGGCATGGAGGAAGAGGCGAACGGCAAGGCCAACCTCTCGTCCGACCTCATCGACGAGGTCGTCACCGAGAACGCGCATGAGGCGTACGAGCACCGCGAGGCGGAACTGACGCCGGACGTCATGCGGGTGCTGGAGCGCCAGGTCGTGCTGTCCGTCCTGGACCGCAAGTGGCGCGAGCACCTGTACGAAATGGACTACCTGCGCGAGGGCATCGGCCTGCGCGCCATGGCGCAGCGCGACCCGCTGGTGGAATACCAGCGCGAGGGTTTCGACATGTTCAACGCCATGATGGACGGCATCAAGGAAGAGTCGGTCGGGGCCCTGTTCAACCTCCAGGTCGAGGTCCAGCAGAACCCGATCACCGAGGAAGCCACGGACGCCGGTGCCGTACCGGGTGCGCTGCCGGGCCCGGCCGGTTCGGCGGGCCCGGCGCCTCAGCCGGGCGGGGCGGGCGCTGGCGGCGCGGCCACCAAGGCCTCCCCCGGGTCGGGATCCGCGCCCGCGCCCGCGTCTAGGGGCACGTCCGGGTCCAGGTCCGCCCCCGCGTCCAGGTCCAGGTCCGCCCCCGCGTCCAGGTCCGGGACCAGGAGCACGTCCGGGTCCAGGTCCGGGACCAGGAGCACGTCCGGATCCGGGTCCGGGACCAGGAGCACGTCCGGGTCCGGAACCAAGAGCACGTCCGGGTCTGGGACCAGGAGCACGTCCGGGGGCAAGCCATCCGTCCCCCGTGGTGCTGCGGCGTCCGGGGGCAAGGACGGCGCCGCGGCCGGGACCGCGCGACCTGCGGCGGCAACCGGTGCCGGCGGCCGGCATCGGGGCGGCCCGAAGACGGGCGCTGCGGACGACGGCGGCGCGACCCCGGTGCTGCCGGCCGGGCTGACCCCGCCACGCCGCAGCGGCGCGCTCCAGTACACCGCGCCCTCCATCGACGGCGGGACGCACGTGGAAAGCCACGTCGAGGGCACTCCCACCGGCGACTTCGCCCACGCCGGCCGGAACGACCCGTGCCCCTGCGGTTCGGGCCGCAAGTACAAGCGCTGCCACGGCGACCCACGCAACCGCGCCGAGAACTAGCCAGCGGCCGGCGCCGTGCGGCGCTGCCGGTCGTCCCGGTGACCCTGCAGATGGCGGGGTTGCCGTGCCGTGCCCGTGGACGCCTACGCGTCGAGCTCGTCCTTGGTTAGCCGGCCCTCGACGAACGCGGCCTTGATCCCGCCGATCACGCGCTCGCGTTCGGCGTGGGCGGACCGGCCATGGCCCATCATCGGCGCCTCTCCCACAGCACAATGACCGGCAAGGCATAACGTGCCGCTTCCCCGAAGGCCCTGCGCGCACGCGGTCCTTGCCGCCTCCGGCGGAGGTTGTGCTACCCGGACCTGCCGGGGACGGGGTGGTCCGCGCGGCTGGTCAGGCTGATTCGACGGCGGTGCAGAGCCAGCGCGCCTGGCGGCCGGGGCGCCCCGGCGTGGCCGCCCGTGGACTGGCCCGTTCCAGCCGGGCCGCCAGGGCCCGGGTCCGTGGCCCGAATCCGACGATGACGGCGATCTCCACCACATCGTCCACGGGACGTGAGGCGAGGACCCGGTGCACCCGGGGCCGCTGCCCGGCAGCCAGCAGCGGCCCGAGGCGGCGGATGTGCGCCCGCGCACGTTCCGTGGTCCAGGGCGTCATCTGGCTGGCCGGCCGTGAGCCCGCCAGCGTCTCCGCGAGAACCTGAGCGAACTGGCTCGGCCACCGGCCCGGGCCCTCACCGGCCCCGCCGTCGCTGGCCCCGCCGTCCCCGTCGGCCCTGCCGTCGCCCTCGCTGCCGTCGCCGGCGCTGTCCCTGGCCCCGGTTCTGGCGCTGATCGCCCACTCCTCAGCCGCGTACCCCGCTGGCCACGCCGCCTGTCCCGGCCCGGCGGCGGCTACCTCATCGTCGTACGGAGGCCAGGAATCGGGCACCTCCGCGAGGTGAATCGCGATCAGATCGGGCAGCGGCCGCCCCGTGCCCGGAGAATGGCAGGGTTCCGGCGGAACCTCCCCCGGCTGAAGGCCCCCGGCAGGCGAGTCGTCCATGGTCCCTCCGCAAAGATCACCGCGCGCGCCGCGTGGCAGCAACGCTGTCCAGCAACGCGCCGCCACGCTTCTGCTCGCGCCGCCTTTGCGGCACACCCCCGTTCTACCGGCCACCAGTGACATTTCTGCGCCCCCGCAGGCAACCAGGGCCTCCACGGAGGTCACGGGGGTCACCAGGCAGCGGCCAAAACCACGGCGACCATCCGCGCGACGGCGGCGGGCTCAGCCCTACACCCGGGACGAGTGGCTGGACCTGGTCCCGACCACCGGCGGCTTCACCCGGCACCCCGAAGCCATCCAGCAGGAACTCCTCGACGGCTTCGGCGCCGTCGACGTGGCAGGCGGCACCTTCACCGTGTCCTACACGACAATCGCCGCCACGGCCGCCCGGCTGGCCTCTGAGCGGACCGGAGCCGGGGGCGCTGCCCGGCGAGGTCCCCGGGGGACGGCCGAGGTCGCCGGCGTGGCCTGCTCGTGGCCGCCGGGATGAAATAGTAAAGTTTCTTGCGTACTAGGTGGGTCACCGTCCGGAGAGGAGCCGCACCCCGTTGGCCGAGCTGCTGATCGCGGCCAGAACTATCGTGCCGGCCGCTGGAGTCCAGGCCGCTGCGGGGCCTGACATCCTCTCCCCGGGCTACGTCCTGGTCCGCGACGGCACGATCGCAGCGGTGGGCGAAGGGCCGCCCCCGCGCGCCGCCGACGTCCGGCTCGACGCCGGGGTGCTCGTGCCGGGCTTCGTGGATCTGCAGGTCAACGGGTACTACGGCGCCGAGTTCGACGCGGTGCGCGCCGGTGAATGGCGGATGGTCGCCGCCCGGCTGCCGGAGACCGGGACAACCGCCTTCGTGCCCACGTTCATCACTGCCCCCGTTCCGCGGCTCGCCGCCGCGCTGCGGCAGGCCGCCGGCGTGACCGCTGATCTGGCCGCGGACCGGGCGGCTGGCCGGGCCGCGGGCGCCCGGGTGCTCGGCGTGCATCTGGAGGGCCCGTTCATCTCCCCGGTGCGGGCCGGCGCGCACAACACGGACTGGATGACCGATCCGGCGCCGGCGGCCATCGGTGAGCTGCTCGACGCGGGCGACGGGATCCTGAAGATCGTTACGCTGGCTCCCGAGCTTCCCGGCGCCCTGGCCGCCGTTGCCCGTCTGGCCGCGGCGGGCGTCCTGGTCAGCGTCGGCCACACCGACGCGCGCGCCAGTCAGGTCGCGGCCGCCGCCGGGGCGGGCGCCCGGATGGTGACGCACCTGTTCAACGCGCAGCGGCCGCTCCATCACCGGGAGCCGGGGGTGCCCGGCCAGGCACTGGCGGACCCCCGGCTGGCCAGCGGGCTGATCGCGGACTTCCAGCATGTCGCGGAGCCGGTCTGCGCGATCGCCTTCGCCGCGGCCCCGGGGCGGATATTCCTGGTCACGGACGCGGCCGCGTGCGCAGGAATGCCCCCGGGCCGTTACATGCTGGGCGGCGCGCCGATCGAGCTGCCGCCTGGGGATGGAGTCCCCCCGGTCCGCGCCAGCGGCGCCCTGGCCGGCTCGGCCCTGCGGATGGACGTGGCGGTGGCGAACATGGTGCGGGCCGGCGCGGCCTGCCCGGGGCCGTGGCGGCCGCCACACGGATCCCGGCGGACCTCATCGGCCGGCCGGATCTGGGCCGGATCATCCCGGGCGCGCAGGCCGACCTGGCGTGGCTGGGCGAAAGCCTGCGCACCCAGGCCACGTGGGTGGCCGGCGAGGCGGTTTACCGCCATGAGCGAACGGAAAGTGGTGCAACGTGACCCCCACGTCCTCGGTGACCAGGATGCGGACGGAGATCGAGGAGCAGCCCCAGGCACTGCGGGCCACGCTCGATGCCCTGCTCCCGCGGGTCGGTGAGATCAGCGCGCTGGCCCGGCAGACCCGCCAGGTGCTGTTCATCGCCCGCGGGACCTCCGACAACGCCGCCGTCTACGGCAGCTATCTGATCCAGGTACGCGCGGGCCGGCTGGCCACGCTCGCGTCGCCGTCGGTCGCCACCGTGTACCGCACCCGCCTCGACCTGTCCGGGGTGCTCGCGGTGGGGCTGTCGCAATCGGGACGGACCGAGGAGATCGTGGAGACGCTGGCCTGGGCGGCCGGCTGCGGAGCGCGGACGCTGGCCATCACCAACGGGGCCGGCTCCCCGCTGGCCGAAGCGGCCGACCTGGCCCTGGTCACCGAGGCCGGGGTCGAGCGTGCGGTCCCCGCGACCAAGACGTTCACCACCCAGCTGGCGGCGCTGGCCGTGCTGGGCATCGGCCTCGCGGGCGACGCCGAGGGAGCGACCCTCCCCGCGGGCGGCGGCACGGCAGGCGGCCGTCCGGCAGGCGGCGGACCGCGGGGCGCGGCGCCGCTGGACGCGGGCGAACTGCGCACCGTGCCCGACGAGATTGAGCGCCTGCTCGCGGCGCGAGGTGACCTGGAGCCCATCATCAGCGCGCTGGCCGGGGTCGAGGGCGCGCTCGTGTCCGGGCGCGGCTTCGCCTCCTCCGCGGCGCTGGAGCTCGCGCTGAAGCTGAAGGAGGCGTGCTACCTGCACGCGATGGGGCTGTCCTTCGCGGACCTGCTGCACGGCCCGATCGCCGTGGTCGGCCGGCGGACCCCGGCGATCATCATGGCCGCCGACGCCGGTCCCACCCTGGACGGCGCGGTCGCGCTGGCGGGACGCGTCCGGCGGGCGGGCGCCACCGCGTACGGCATCGGCGGCGGGGCTGCCCTGGCCGCGGAATGCGCGTACGCGCTGCCCGGGCCACGGCTGCCGGAATGGCTCGCCCCCATCGGCCTCATCATCGGCGGCCAGCTCCTGACCGAGGCGCTGGCCCGCCGCCTCGGCATCAACCCCGACAGCCCCCGCGGCCTCAGCAAGGTCACCCAGAGCAATTAACCCCGGGGGGACGACCCCCCGGAACCCCCCGCTGCGCTCCGCGCCCGCGCGGTGGTACTTCGCCGACAGCACCGGCCGCTCACCGGGCACGAGGCCCGGTTCGCTGGGCCGGTAACGAGCGTCTCGCCGTAACCCGCGTGCGGTGCTCGCCGATAGCATCGGCCACTCGCCGGGCACAAGGCCCGGCTCGCTGGGCCGGTAACGATCGCCTCACCGTAACCTGAGCAGGCCGCGGCGCTCAGGCGGTGACCGGCTCCGGGGACGGGGCCGGTGCCGCCAGCAGGCCGCGGCGGCGCAGCTCGGGGCGCACCCCCTCGCCGAACCAGTAGGCCTCCTCCAGGTGCGGATACCCGGAGAAGATGAACTCCGAAACGCCGAGCGCGGCGTACTCCTCGATCCGGTCGGCCACCTCCGCGTGGCTGCCGACCAGGGCGGTGCCCGCGCCGCCGCGTACCAGCCCGACCCCGGCCCACAGGTTCGGGTAGATCTCCAGATCCGAGGCGTAACCGTTGTCCCGGTAGTTCTGGTGCAGGGCCCGCATCCGCTGCTGGCCGACCGATTCGCTGCCGGCCAGCATCTGCTGCGCGCGCCCGATCTCGGCCGGGTCGAGGTAGCTGAGCAGCTTGTCGGCCTCCGCCCAGGCTTCCCGCGGCGTATCGCGCGTAATGACGTGCAGCCGGATCCCGAACCGCGGCGTCCGTCCCGCGGCGTCCGCCAGGTCGCGGATCCAGGCGATCTTCTGTGCCACCTGGGCGGGCGGCTCACCCCAGGTCAGGTAGACGTCGGCGTGCCGGGCCGCAACCGGGCCCGCGGCCGGGGATGAGCCGCCGAAGTAGATGGCCGGTGGTGGCTCCGGCGGCGCCATCACCGTGGCCCCCTGCACCTGGTAGTGGTCGCCGCTGAAGTCGTACGGCGTGCCGCTCCACGCGCCGCGGACGACCGCGAGGAACTCGCCCGTGCGGGCGTACCGCTGGTCGTGCCCCAGGTGGTCACCGAACCGGCGCTGCTCGTCCGCCTGGCCGCCCGTCACCACGTTGAGCATCAGGCGGCCGCCGGACATCCGCTGGTAGGTCGCGGCCATCTGGGCCGACAGGGTCGGCGACGTCACCCCGGGCCGGAACGCGACGAGGAACTTCAGCCGCTGCGTCTCGCGGATCAGCGCCGCGGTCACCAGCCACGCGTCCTCACAGTGCGTCCCGGTGGGGGTGAGCACGCCCGCGAAGCCGTTGCGCTCCGCGGCCTGCGCGACCTGGGCCAGGTAGCCGATGTCCGGCGGACGGATCGCGGTCGCCGCCGCGTCCGTGGCCGCGTCCGGCGCGGGCCGCCCGCCCGGGCCGATCGGCACGCTGTGCCCGCGGCCGACGATCGAGCGGCCGTCGCCGGAGGTCGGCAGGAACCAGTGGAAGGTCAGGCTCATGAGGACCCTCCCGGCACCGTGTCGTTGAACGTGGTCACCGTGTAGCTGGCGATGTTCACACTGTTCGGGATCAGCCCGGCCTTGGCGAAGGCGGTCACCAGCTGCTGTTCGGCGGAGATGACGCCGCTGGTGATCGTGACCGGCTTGTTCACGTCGTCCTTGGCCGCCTGGACCATGATGCCGCTGGGCAGGCCGGTCGCGTCGGCCCAGAGCTTCGCCCAGGTGCTGATGTGGGTCGCCGACCAGACGTAGGCCTGGTTGAGGGTGGTCAGGTAGTCGCGGATCGCGGCGGCCTTGGCCGGGTCGTTCAGCGCGGCCCGTGAAGCGACCTCGAAGGAGTACGGCGCGCCGTAGCCGTCGCCGTTGACCAGGATGCGGGCGTTGTCCTGCCCGGTGACCTGCTCGATGTACGGCGACCAGATGTCCCAGGCGTCGATGTGCCCGGAGTTGAACGCCGCCAGCGCCTCGGCGGGCTGCAGGTATTCCAGGGTGACCTGCTTGGTGGTCAGGCCGGCCTTGTTCAGCACCGTGAGCAGGTGGTAGTCGGCCGAGCTGCCCTGGGCGACCGCGATCTTCTTCCCCTTGAGCTGGGAGATGGACGTGATGGGGGAGTTCTTGGGCACCACGAGCGCGGCGGCGGCGCCGGGGGTGGTCCGGGCCCCGGCGATCGCGACCTGTTCTCCGCCGGAGGCGGCGAACACGGGGGGCGCGTCGCCGACCCCGCCGATGTCGACCGAGCCGGAGCCCATGGCCTGCAGCATCGGCGGACCGGAGGTGAAGTCGGTCCAGTCGGCTTTGAACGGCAGCTTGCTGATCAGGCCGGCCGCCTGGAGCAGGGCCTGGGCCCCGGTGCCCTTCTGGTCGCCGATGTTGAGGGTCACCGACGAGACGTTGACCGCGGCGGCGCCGGACTTCGCGGCGGCGGAGGAACTGGCCGCCGGGCTCGATGACGACGAGCACGCCGCCGCCGTGAGCACGGCGGTCACCGCGGCGGCCGCGAACACCACGCGTCTGAACCGGTCTGGATTGCTCATGGTCTCCGTTTCCTCGTTCTTTCAGTCCACGTCTCGGGTGGCGACGCCCAGCTCGGTCAGCAGGCGGATCCGCAGGGCCACGAGGTCCGGGTGATCCCGGTCCCGCGGCCGGTCCAGCGTGATGGTGGCGGAGTGCGCGATCTTGCCGTCGGCCAGCACCAGCACCCGGTCGGCGAGCGCGAGGGCCTCGTCCACGTCGTGCGTGACCAGCAGGACGGCCGGCTGGTGCCGTTCCCACAGCGAGAGCACCAGCCCGTGCATGCTGATCCGGGTCAGCGCGTCGAGCGCGCTGAACGGCTCGTCCAGCAGCAGCAGCAGGCCGGGCTCCCGGACCAGGGCGCGGGCCAGCGCCGCGCGCTGCGCCTCCCCGCCGGACAGCGTGAGCGGCCACGCGCCGGCGCGCGCGGCCAGCCCGACTTCGTCCAATGCCGAACGGGCCACACCACGGGCGTCATCCGCGCGCAGGCCGAGGCAGACATTGGCCCAGACCCGTTTCCATGGCACCAGCCGCGGCTCCTGGAACACCACCGACACCGGCGCGCGGACCGCCAGTTCGCCGGTCACCTCGCGGTCCAGCCCGGCCAGGGCGCGCAGCAGGGTGGACTTCCCGGTCCCGCTCCGGCCGATCATGGCCACGAACTCGCCGCTCCGGATGTCCAGGTCCAGGTCATCCAGGACGACCTGGTCGCCGAAGGAGCGGCTCAGCCCGCGGGTCAGCGCCACCGTCCCCGCCGGTACCGGTGCCGCGCCCCGTTCGGTCGCTAGGGCTCCATGATTCCGCGTCGCCACGTCAGCGCCCTCCTCTCGATCAGCCGGACGATGTAGTCGGTCAGCAGCCCGAGGATCAGGTACACGAACAGCGCGACGAAGATCACGTTCTGCTGGAGGAAGGTCTCACCCTGGTTGATGATGTAGCCGAGGCCGGCGCTGGCGTTGATCTGCTCGGCCACGACCAGCGCCAGCCAGGCGACGCCCAGGCTCTGCCGGAGGCCCACCAGGATCATCGGCAGCGCACCGGGCAGCACGATGTCGCGGATCATCTCGCCCCGGCGCAGCCCGAGGACCTGGCCCAGTTCGGCGAGCTTGCCGTCGACGCCGCGGATGCCGGCGAACGTGTTGAGGTAGAGCGGGATGGCCGCGCCGAGCGCGATCAGCGTGATCTTCGGCGTCTCGCCGATCCCGAACCAGACGATGAACACCGGGATCAGCCCGAACAGCGGCAGCGTCCGCAGCGCCTGCATGATGGGGTCCACGGCGTTCTCGCCGAACCGGCTCAGCCCGGCGGCGATCGCGAGGATCACCGCGCAGCCGCCGCCGATCGCGAAGCCGATCGCCACCCGCTCCAGCGAGATGGCCATCGCCCCTTGCAGGGTGCCGTAGGTCGGCGAGGTCGTCGTGATCAGGTGGACCGCGGTGCTCCACAGCGTGCTCAGTGACGGGAGCTTCTGCTGCGACACGATGCCGGTGCTGCTGACGATCTGCCACACCACGAGGACGGCGACCGGGCTGATCAGCCGGAGCCAGCCTTTCCGCCGGCCGGTGCGGCCCCGGGCCGGATGGGTGGACGGCCGAGCGGCCGGCTGGGTGGACGGCGTGGCGGTGACCCCGGCGATCGGCAAGCTGCCCCGGCCGGCCACGGTCCCGGCCTCGGCCGGGCTGCCTCGCCTGGTCGCGCTGGTCCTGGCGGATACCGACACGGCGGAACCTCTTCCGTGCTCTGAGCTGAATCGGGGCGGCGCCACCCATCGTGAGCGATTTGCCCTATTAAGTCAACTGGAGATATAGGAAATACCGATGCCACCCGCCGGCGCCACCCGGCGCGTCGGCGGCGTCGCTTACGATCGCTGATGTGTCATCTGAGCCTGAGCTGCTGCGCGGTGTCATCATCGACTGGGCCGGCGTCCTCACCAATCCGCTCCCCGGCACGGTGCGGGCCTGGGCGGACGCGGAGGGCATCGACTGGGACACCTACGTCGTGTGCATGCGCTCCTGGCTGGAAGACGACGCCTACCTGCCCGGCGCCATCGGCAACCCGGTGCACGCCCTGGAGCGTGGCGACTGTACACCCGAGGAGTTCGAGGAAACCCTCGCCGCGCGGCTGGTCCGCGCCGACGGCGGCCAGGTCCCGGCCCGCGGCCTGCTGCGGCGGATGTTCGCGGCCAGCCTGACGGTCCCGGTGATGTACGACATGCTGCGGACCCTCCGCGCGGCCGGGATCCGCACCTGCCTGCTGTCGAACTCCTGGGGACCCGGCGGCTACCCGCGCGAGGACTTCCCGGGGCTGTTCGACGCGGTGGTGATCTCGCACGAGGTCGGCATGCGCAAGCCTGAGCCCCGGATCTTCCTGCACGCCGCCGGGCTGATCGGCCTGCCGCCGGAGCAGTGTGTGTTCATCGACGACATCGAGGCCAACGTGACCGCGGCCACCCAGTGCGGCATGACCGGCGTCTGGCACACCGAACCGCAGCTCACGGCCGAGCGGCTGTCCGGCCTGCTCGGCATTTCCCTGGCCGCCTAGCACGCCCGCAGCGGCGGGTTTAGCCTAGGGCGCCATGGCGGACCCGAAGGCGCCCAGCTATCCGCGGGCCTCCAGCCCGGGACGTTCGGCTAACATGCGCGCGATCCGGCGGACCGATACCAAGCCTGAGCTGGCGCTGCGCCAGGCGCTGCACCGGATGGGCTATCGCTTCCGCAAGGACCACCGCCTCGACCTCGACGGCGGTGCCCGGGTACGGCCCGACATCGCGTTCACCGCGCGCAAGGTCGCCGTCTTCGTGGACGGCTGTTTCTGGCACGCCTGCCCGGACCACGGCTCCAAGCCGTCGGTCAACCAGGGCTACTGGACGCCCAAGCTGGCCAGGAACGTGGCCCGGGACCGCGCGGCCGACGCCGCACTGGAGCTGGCGGGCTGGCAGGTGATCCGGCTGTGGGAGCACGTCCCGCTCGGTGACGCGGTCGCCGTCGTCGCCGCCGCACTCGGGCCTCGTGAGCCACCCGGATCGCCGGCCGCAGCGTGCCGCGAGCCATCCGGATCGCCGGCCGTAACGTGCCGTGAGCCATCCGGATCGCCGGCCGTAACGTCCCGTGAGCCTCCTGGGCCTCCGGCGGAGCCTGGTTCACTGCAACAACAGGCGTAACGGCCACGACGCGGTACGGCTTCAATCCGTGCCTGCCGGCGGCGGACCTGGCACACTCGTGATCAACCGCGAGCCGGCGTTGTCCCGGCGCCATCCCGCCGCACCGCGAGGAACCCATGCGTGTATACCTGCCGTCGACGCTTCCGGCGCTCACCGCCGCGATCAAGATCGGGGAAATCGGGCCGGCCCCGATCCTGGGGTTCGCCGTCACCCCCACGCTGCGCGAAAGGTACGCCAGTGGTGACCTGGACGAACTCGAATACGTGGCGCTGACAGAGGCGGCCCGCGCGTCGCTGCGGCAACTGGCGGACGACCCAGGCGCGCCCGCGCGCCGCGTGGTGCTGGCCACGGAGGTCGCCGACGGCGACATCGGGCGCTCCGGCGATGACGACCACGCCGCCGCCGTCCAGGTCCTGAGCGCGATTCCGTTTACCGACGTGGCGGCCGGCCACATCGACGGCCTGGACGCTGCCGATGACGTGCGCGCCGCCATCGCCGCGGTCGGCCCCGCGGACGAGGGCGACGAAGACGCCCGTTTCACCGTGGACAGCGCCGAGGGCCACGAGCTGATGTGGTACGCCACCCAGGAACTCGAGTTCTTCGACTGAGTCCGCCTCGCCCGCCGGGTGAGCGGGCCGGGGAAGCGAGGTAGCCTCCCAGCATCCGAACCAGCAGCAGGGAGGACGCCGTCATGGACGCCGTCACCAACGTCCCGGTCCCGGCCAACGAGCCGGTCCGGCAGTACCAGCCGGGGAGTCACGAGCGAGCCGCGCTGGAGAAGAAGATCAAAGCGCTCGGCAGCGAGCAGGCCGAACTTTCCATGACCATCGGGGGCCGGCCGCGGATGGGTGGCGGCGACGTGATCGACGTGGTGCAGCCGCACAACTACCGGCACGTACTTGGCCGGCTGGGCAATGCCACCGACGAGGACGTGGCCGCCGCGATCGGCGCGGCCCGGGCGGCGGCCCCCGGCTGGCGCGCGCTGTCGTTCGACGACCGTGCCGCCGTCTTCCTGCGCGCCGCCGACCTGCTCGCCGGGCCGTGGCGGGCGACGCTGAACGCGGCCACCATTCTTGGCCAGTCGAAATCGCCGTATCAGGCGGAGATCGACGCCGCCTGCGAGCTCATCGACTTCTTCCGCTTCAACGTCGGCTACGGCCGGCAGGTCCTGGCCGAGCAGCCGCAGTCCGCGCCGGGCGCCTGGAACCGGATGGAGTACCGCCCGCTGGAGGGGTTCGTCCTCGCGATCACCCCGTTCAACTTCACCTCGATCGCGGCGAACCTCCCGGCCGCCCCGGCCCTGATGGGCAACGTGGTCGTCTGGAAGCCGTCACCCACCCAGCAGCTGGCCGCGCACTACACGATGCGCCTGCTGGAGGCGGCCGGCCTGCCGCCAGGCGTGATCAACATGGTGACCGGGGACGGGCAGGCGGTGTCCCGTGTCGCGCTGCCGCACCCCGACCTGGCCGGCGTCCACTTCACCGGCTCGACCGCGACGTTCCAGCACCTGTGGCGCACGGTCGGCGAGAACATCGCCGGATACCGCGGCTACCCACGGCTCGTCGGCGAGACCGGCGGCAAGGATTTCGTGGTCGTGCATCCGTCCGCGAACGAGAACGCGCTGGCCACCACGCTGATCCGCGGGTCGTATGAGTACCAGGGCCAGAAGTGCTCGGCGTCGTCCCGCGCGTACGTGCCCCGGTCGATGTGGGAGCGGCACCGGGACGACTTCGTCGACCAGGTCGAATCGCTGACCATGGGCGACGTGTCGGCCGACCTGTCCCTGTTCATGGGGGCGGTGATCGACGCTCGCGCGCTGGCCCGGCATGCTGCCGCCTTCGAGCGGGCGCGCGGCCGTCCCGCGGTCCGCGTGCTGACCGGCGGCCGGACCGACGACCGCGAGGGCTACTTCACCGCGCCGACCGTGCTGGAGTGCACCGACCCCGCGGACGAGGTGTTCACCACCGAGTATTTCGGCCCGATCCTGGCCATTCACCCGTACCCGGACGAGGACTACGCCGCCATGCTGGCGCAGGCGGCCGACGTCGCGCCCTACGCGCTGACCGGGGCGGTCCTGGCCCAGGACCGGTCCGCGATCGCCGAGGCGGCCGAGCGGCTCAGGTACTCCGCCGGCAACTTCTACATCAACGACAAGCCCACCGGCGCGGTGGTCGGCCAGCAGCCCTTCGGCGGCGCCCGCGCGAGCGGCACGAACGACAAGGCCGGGTCGGTGTTCAATGTGATCCGCTGGGTGAGCCCCCGGTCCATCAAGGAGCTGTTCGCCCCGCCCACCGACTACCGTTATCCGCACATGGGCTGAATTCCGGGCCCGCGTGCGCGGTTCCGGCGAGCGCGCTCAGACCGGACAGGAGCGGAGGCATCCATTCACCGCCTGGTGCTGTGGAACATCGACCTGACGCTGGTCGACGTCACACGCGTGACACGAGCGGCGTACGCGGAGGCGTTCCGCACGGTGACCGGCCGTCCGCTGGTCCGGCTGCCGCAGATGGCAGGCCGGTCGGAGTCGGAGATCTTCTTCGACGCGCTCGCGCTCAACGGGGTGGACGTCAGCGCGGTCGGGCCGTCCGAGCAGCTGCTGGCGCCGTTCGGCAGCGAGCTGGCCACCGCGCTGGCCGCGCGCCGGGACCAGTTGCGCAGCAACGGCCAGGCGATGCCGGGGGCACACGAGGCGCTGGCCGCGGTGGCCAAGCTGGACGGCGTCGTGCAGACCGTGCTGACCGGCACCAGTAAGCCGAACGCGCTGCTCAAACTGCGTGCCTTCGGCCTGGAGGGCTTCTTCGACTTCGGCATCGGCGGCTACGGGTCCGAGCCCTACCCGAAGGGTGCCCTGGTCCGCGTGGCCCGGCTCCGCGCCGCCGAGAAGTACCAGGTCACGTTCGGTGAGCACGCCTGTGTGTACGTCGCCGACTCGGTGCGCGACGTGGAAGCAGCCACGATGGGCGGCGCCGCCTCGGCGGCCGTGGCCACCGGCCGCTCGACCACCGCCGAGCTCCGGGCGGCCGGGGCCGACGCCGTGCTCGCCGACCTCACCGACGCGGACCTGGTCGCGGCCGAGGCCGGCCGCCTCACCAGCCCGCGGCCCTGACCCGCCCGCTTGGCCCGCCTGGCGTTACGGCTGATAATCGGCGGGTAGAGGCACCCGCACGCGTCAGCGAAGGGTGGATTCATGGCACAGACCGCAGGCACGGCCGGGCCGGGCGGCCAGCAGGAGCGCTCGGCCGGTGAACTGGTCAAGGAGCTGTCCGAGCTGGTTCCCCGGCTGGTCCGGGACGAGATCAAGCTCGCCCAGGTGGAAATGACCCGCAAAGGCAAGCAGATGGGCGTGGGCGCCGGCGCGGTCGCCGGCGGCGGGCTTATCGCGCTGTACGCTGTCGGCTGCCTGCTGGCATGCGCGATCATTGCGATCAGTAATGTGGTCGCGGCCTGGCTGGCGGCGCTCATCGTGGGCGCGGCTCTGCTCGGCGTCTCCGGCATCGCCGCCCTGCTCGGGAAGAACCGGCTGAGCAAGGCCGCGCCGCCGGTGCCCAGGGAGGCCATCGGCAGCGTGCAGGCCGATGTCCACGAGGTGAAGGAGAAGGCACACCGATGAGCACAGACGGACCGGCCGGGACGGGCGCAAGCGCCGCCGTACCCGATGACCCGGATCAGCTCAGGCAGGAGATCGAGCGCACCCGCGAGCAGCTCGGCGAGACCGTTGAGGCGCTTGTGTACAAGACCGACGTCAAGGCGCGGGCCAAGGACCGGGCCAAGGAGCGGGCCGAGCAGCTCTCGCAGCGGGTGAAGGGCACGACCGCGCAGGTGAAGGAGCAGGCGGCGGCCCGGACCATACAGGCCAGGGCGCAGGCGACCGCGCGGGCCGGGCAGGCCCGCAGCCAGATCGCCGGCAAGACGGCCGACGCGAGGAACGCCGCGGTGGCGACCGGCGGGCCGGCCAGGGACCAGCTTCAGGCCCGGGCCACGGCGGTGGGCGGTGCCGTCCGCGACAAGACGCCGGAACCGGTGCAGCGGGCCGCGCGGCAGGTGGCGCAGCGCACGTCGGCCGTGGCCGGGCAGCGCCGCGGGCTGGCCGCCGTGGCCGCCGGGGCCGCCGGGGTCGTCGTGGTGAGCATCATCGTGATCCGGCGGAGGAGACGGAAGTGATCATCTTGAAGGTCCTTTACAAGCCGTTCGGCATCGTGGTGAGCGTGCTGGGCGGGGTGCTGGCGAGCGCCATCTTCAAGCGGGTGTGGAAGCTGGCGGGGCACGAGGACGAGGCACCGGAGGCGACCGACGCGCAGCGCGGCTGGGGCGAGGTACTGATCGCCGCCACCCTGCAGGGTGCCATCTTCGCCCTGGTCAAGGCGGCGACCGATCGTGGCGCCGCCACCGTGACCCGCCGCCTCCTCGGCTTCTGGCCGGGCAAAGAGGCCGACGCCGCGGAATGACCGTGTGACGCGTGTGGCGTTGCGCCCGGGACCATCAGGCTCGATGCTGAGGTTATGGCCATCAATGACGACGGCGCGGCGGCCGGCGGGCTGCTGGAGCCGGGATACGGCGACGTACTGTGGACGCCCTCCCCGGCGGTCACCGAACGCGCCCGGATCACCGCCTACCTGCGGTGGCTCGCGGCCGAGCGTGACCTGCCTTTCGACGGCTACGACGCGCTCTGGCGCTGGTCGGTCAGCGAGCCGGCCCGTTTCTGGGCCACCGTCTGGGACTACTTCGGTGTGCTCGGCGACCGCGGGCCGGGGCCGGTGCTGGACGGCGGCCCCATGCCCAGCGTGCACTGGTTTGGCGGCACGACGATCAATTACGCGCGTAACGCGCTCCGGGCCGCCCAGACCGATCCCGGCCGCGTCGCGCTGATCTATCGCACCGAACGGGACGAGGGCGGGACCCTGACCTACGGCCAGCTCGCTGCCGAGGTGGCCCGGGTGGCAACCGGCCTGCGTGAGCTGGGGGTGAGCCGGGGCGACCGGGTAGCAGGGCTGCTGCCGAACGGCCCGCACGCGATCATCGCGCTGCTGGCCACGGCCAGCATCGGGGCCATCTGGTCCTCGTGCTCGCCGGACTTCGGCGCCGCCAGCGTGATCGACCGGTTCGCGCAGATCGAACCCGCCGTGCTCATCGCGGTGCAGGGGTATTCCTACGGCGGCAAGGAGTACCGCCGTGACGACGTGGTCCGGCAGATCGCGGCCGAGCTGCCCGGCCTGGCCGCCGTGGTGCTGGCCGGCGGCGCGCGGCAGGCCGGCGGCGCGGGGCAGGCCGGCGTTCCGGTGCTGGCCTGGGACCGCCTGGGCGAGGGGGAGACCCGCACCGAGCCGGACTACGAGGAGGTGCCGTTCGATCATCCGCTGTGGGTGCTGTACTCCTCGGGCACCACCGGCCTGCCCAAGCCGATCATGCACGGGCACGGCGGCGTGGTCCTGGAGCACCTCAAGGTCCTGTCCTTCCACCAGGACCTGGGGCCCGGCGACGTGTTCTTCTGGTACACCACGACCGGCTGGATGATGTGGAACTTCCTGGCCGGCGGCCTGCTGGTGGGCGCGACGCTGGTCACCTACGACGGCAGCGCCACGTATCCGGGCACCGACGCCCTGTGGCAGATCACCCAGCGCGAGCGGGTCAGCTACTTTGGCGTCGGCGCGCCCTACCTGCTGGCCTGCGCCAAGGCGGGCCTGTCACCCGGGCGCGACCTGGACATCTCGGCGCTGCGTGGCGTGGGCTCGACCGGATCGCCGCTGCCGCCCGAGGGTTTCCACTGGGTCTACGAGCAGGTCAAGAGCGACCTGCTGCTGGGCTCCTTCTCCGGCGGCACGGACGTGTGCACCGGTTTCGTCGGGCCCTGCCCGCTGCTGCCAGTCCGGTCCGGGGTGATCGCGGGTCGCTGTCTCGGCGCGAAGGTGGAGGCGTTCAGCCCGGCCGGCCAGCCGGTCATCGGTGAGGTGGGCGAACTGGTGATCACCGAGCCGATGCCCTCGATGCCGGTTGGTTTCTGGAACGACCCGGACGATACCCGCTACGCCGGCAGCTACTATGCCGACTTCCCCGGCGTGTGGCGGCACGGCGACTGGATCACCATCCTGCCCGACGGCGGGTGCGTCATCTACGGCCGGTCCGACGCCACGCTGAACCGCGGCGGCGTGCGCATGGGAACCAGCGAGTTCTACCGCGTCGTCGAGGCGTTCCCCGAGGTGGCGGACAGCCTGGTGGTCGACACCGGGCAGCTCGGCCAGGACGGGCGGCTCGTGCTCTACATCACCCTGGCCGAGGGCCAGGAACTGACCGGCGACCTGACCGGCCGGCTCCGCAGCGAGCTGCGCGCCAAGCTGTCGCCGCGGCACGTGCCGGACGACATTTACGAGGTTCCCGGCATACCTCGCACGCTTTCCGGTAAGAAGCTGGAGGTGCCCGTCCGGAAGATTCTGCAGGGGACGCCGGTCGCCGAGGCGGCCGACCCCGATGCCCTGGTCAACCCCGAGGTGCTGCCGCACTTCGCGCCCGACGGGGCCCGGTAGCCCCGGACCGCGGATAGCCTGGATGGCTGGCTGGCAGCGGGCCGGACCGGGCCAGCGACCCACACCGGACCGCAGACGGTTACATAGAGAAACGAATATGTAACTTTTCGGCGCTACGGTGCTCGCCGGGGTGGCCGCGGGCGGCCCCGCCCCGCACCCCCTGCTTGGCGGCCGGTTCCGCACGAGGTACGAAAGTTACAGATGCGGCTGCATGCAGGGGCGGGCCCGCGGCCTGCCGGGCCCGCGGGCACGTCGGCAGCCGGGAACCCGCGGCCACGCACGGGCCGCGGTGTATGAACACGTAGGGACAGACAGCGATGTCGGACAATGCGGACGAGGAAAAGTACGCTGTGCTGGATCAGGCAGCACAGTTGATGGCCGGGGCGGGAGGCCCGCCCGGTGAGCGCGGGGCCGCGGCCCCGCCTGCCGCGTCCGCCGCGCCCGGCCCGCTGCGCGAGGCCGTCGGCGACCTGACCGGTTTCCTGCACGCCTACTACCGGCACGTCGCCGCCGAGGACGTGGCCGCGTACGATGCCGAACAGCTCGCCGCGGTCGCGGCCCAGCACGCGGCCCTGGCCGCCGAGCGCCCGCAGGGGCGGCCCCTGGTCCGGGTCGCCGGCGCGGGCCCGGCCGGCCCGGCCACGATCGCGACGTCCGGCCCGGGACGGGCCGTCGTCGACGTTGTCACGGACGACATGCCGTTCCTGGTCGATTCGGTGACCATGGAACTGAACCGGCACCAGGCCGACATCAACCTGATCGTGCATCCCCGGCTGGTCGTGCGCCGGGACGTCACGGGCGCGCTGCACGGTGTGTCCGGCGGCGTGCACGGCGCCCAGTCGGCGCCCGGCGAGACCGCCGAGTCGTGGATCCACGTTGAGATCGCCGGCCTGGGTGACCGCGTGCCGCTGCCCGGGCTGGAGGCGGCGCTCCGCCAGGTCCTGGACGACGTACGGGTCACCGTAGAGGACCAGCCGAAGATGACCGCGGCCGCCGCCTCCCTGGCCGCCTCCCTGGCCGTCAGCGTGGCCGGGGAGAACGAGGGCGCGCCGTTGCCGGGGCGTTCCGGCCCGGCCGCGGCGCTGGACAGTGCGGACACCGAAGCCGGTGAGCTGCTGGCCTGGCTCGCCGACGGGCATTTCAACTTCCTGGGCTACCGCGAGTACGACCTCGTGCCCGGCGAGGACGGCGAGGCGCTGCGCGCGGTGCCCGGTACCGGGCTCGGCTTCCTCCGGCACGACCGCCAGGGCTCGGAATCGTTCGCGGCGCTGCCGCCCGACATCCGGGCCAAGGCGCGTGAACCGCACCGGCTGGTGCTGGCGCAGGGGAACTCGCGGTCCACCGTCTACCGCAACAAATACCTGGATTACGTGTCGGTCAAGAAGCTCGGCCGGGACGGCCGGGTGATCGGTGAATGGCGCTTCCTCGGCCTGTACACCCACGCCGCCTACTCCGAGAGCATCGCCCGTATCCCCGTGCTGCGCCGCAAGCTCGCCGACGTGCTGGCCGCGGCCGGGCTCACCCCGGACAGCCACGACGGCAACGACCTCATCGAGATCCTGGAGAACTATCCCCGCGAGGAGCTGTTCCAGATCTCCACCGCCGAGCTGACCGAGGTCGCCACGGCCGTGCTCCGCCTCCGCGAGCGCAAGCAGACCCGCCTCTTCCTGCGCCGGGACGCCTACGGGCGCTACATGTCCTGCCTGGTCTACCTGCCCCGGGACCGGTACACGACCCCCGTGCGGCTCCAGGTCCAGGAGACCCTGCGCGCCGCGCTGCGCGGCGCCTCCGTCGACTACAGCGCGATGGTCGGGGAGTCGGCGCTGGCCCGGCTGCACGTCGTCGTCCGCGGCGAGCGCGGGCGGCCGCTGCCCGCCGTCGACGCCGCGGCGCTGGAGCGGCGGATCGCCGCGGCGGTCCGCTCGTGGGACGAGGATCTCGAAGAAGAGGCGCTGCGCATCCTCGGTGAGCAGCGGGCCCGGCTGGTGCTGGACCAGTTCGCCGCGGCCATCCCGGAGACCTACAAGGCCGACATGACGGCCGGCGACGCCGTGAGCGACCTCAGCCGCCTCCTGCGGCTGCGCGAATCCGGGGGCACCTTCGCCGTCCAGCTCCGTGACGACGACAGCCCTGGCGGCCAGTGGCGGCTGCGCGTGTACCGGGCCGGCGCGCCCGTCATCCTGTCCGACGTGCTGCCCCAGCTGCAGCACATGGGCCTGGAAGTCGTCGACGAGCACCCGTATGAGTTCGGGACCGGTGCCCCGGCGGCCCGCAGGACGCCAGGATCTCGGACCGGCCCGTTCTGGATCTACGATTTCGGGCTGCGGGCCGAGACGCCGGCCTGGCGGCAGCGTCCCCGGGGTGACGGCAAGGAACAGTTCGAGCAGGCGCTGTGCGCGCTGTGGCGCGGTGAGATCGAGGACGACGGCTTCAACGCGCTGGTCCTGGACGCCGGGCTGGCCTGGCGCGACGTCGTGGTGCTGCGCGCGTACGCCCGTTACCTGCGCCAGGCCGGCAACCGGTTCAGCCAGGGCTACATCCAGCGGGTGCTGCGCTCCAACACCACGGTGACCCGGCTGCTCGCGCGCCTGTTCGCGTCCCGCTTCGACCCCGCCCGTCAGGGCGGGGAAGCCGAGCGCAGCGAGGCCATCGTGGAGGAGATCCGCGGTGAGCTGGACGACGTGGTCAGCCTCGACCACGACCGGATCCTGCAGTCCTACCTCGCGCTGATCGGCGCCACCCTGCGGACAAACCATTACCGTGCGGCCGGCCCCGGCGGCCCCGGCGGGGATGTCGGCTCAGCCTGCGCCGCGCCGGCCTACGCGCCCTACCTGGTGATCAAGCTCGACCCGGGCCAGGTCGCGAGCCTGCCCGAGCCGCGGCCGAAGTTCGAGATCTTCGTGTACTCGCCCCGGCTGGAGGCCGTGCACCTGCGGTTCGGCCGGGTTGCGCGCGGCGGGTTGCGCTGGTCCGACCGGCTGGAGGACTTCCGCACTGAGGTGCTCGGGCTGGTCAAGGCGCAAGAGGTGAAGAACGCGGTCATCGTCCCGTCCGGGGCCAAGGGCGGCTTCGTGTGCAAGCAGCTGCCCGATCCCGCCGACCGCGAGGCCTACCAGGGGGAGGTACTGGCCTGCTATCGGACGTTCATCAGCGGCATGCTGGACATCACCGACAACGTGGACGGCGAGCGGGTGCGCCCGCCGCGCGACGTGGCCCGGCACGATGGCGACGACCCCTACCTGGTCGTCGCGGCGGACAAGGGCACCGCGACCTTCTCCGACGTGGCCAACAAGATCGCGGCCAGCTACGGGTACTGGCTGGGCGACGCGTTCGCCTCCGGCGGCTCGGAGGGCTACGACCACAAGAAGATGGGCATCACCGCGCGCGGCGCCTGGGAGTCGGTCAAGAACCACTTCGCCACGCTCGGCATGAACCCGGCCACCGACGAGTTCACGGTGGCCGGCATCGGTGACATGTCCGGGGACGTGTTCGGCAACGGGATGCTGCTGTCGCCGGTGCTCCAGCTGGTGGCGGCGTTCGACCACCGGCACGTGTTCCTCGACCCCGACCCCGATCCCGCCGCCAGCTTCGCCGAACGGCAGCGGCTGTTCGCGCTGCCCCGCTCGTCCTGGGCAGACTACGACCGGTCGCTGATCTCGGCCGGTGGCGGCGTCTGGCCGCGCAGTGCCAAGTCCGTGCCGCTGTCGCCGCAGGCCCGGTCGGCCCTCGGCATCGACGACGCCGTGCTGGCCCTGTCGCCGGACGAGCTGATCTCACGGATTCTGACCGCGCCGGTGGACCTGCTGTGGAACGGCGGCGTCGGTACGTACGTCAAGGCCAGCACCGAGCCGCAGACCGCGTGCGGGGACCGGTCCAACGAGGCGGTCCGGGTGAACGCCTCGCAGTTGCGCGCGCGGGTCGTGGCCGAGGGCGGCAACCTGGGCCTCACCCAGGCCGCCCGGGTCGAGTTCGCCTTGGGCGGCGGGCTGGTCGACACCGACTTCATCGACAATTCGGCGGGCGTGGACACCTCCGACCACGAGGTCAACATCAAGATCCTGCTGGACCGGGCCGTCCGGGACGGCGAGATCACCCGCGAGGTACGCAACGAACTGCTGCAGGAGATGACCGGCGAGGTCGCCACGCTCGTGCTGCGGCACAACTACGCACAGAACATGGCGCTGGCCACCGCGCGGGCCCAGGCCACCAACATGCTGCACGTGCACGCGCGCTACCTGCGCCAGCTGGAACGGGACAATCGGCTGCGCCGCGGTCAGGACGCGGTGCCGGGGGAGAAGGAGATCGCCGAGCGCCGGTCGGCCGGCAAGGGCCTGGCCAACCCGGAGCTGGCCCTGCTGCTCGCGCACACCAAGATCGCCGCGGCGGAGGAGGTCCTCGCCTCCGGCCTGGCCGACGATCCGTACCTGCGTCGCGAGCTGACCGGGTACTTCCCCGCGCCGCTGCGCGCCAGCCAGTCCGGCCGGATGGGATCGCACCCGCTGCGGCACGAGATCATCACCACCTCGGTGGTCAACGAGATGGTCGACATGTCCGGTACCACGTTCGCGTTCCGGCTGAACGAGGAGACCGGTGCGTCGGTACCGGACATCACCCGGGCGTGGCTGGTCGCCCGCGAGGTCTTCGGCATGCGCGACTTCTGGCGGCAGGTCACCGAGCTGGATGGCGTCGATATCAGCACTCAGATCGTCCTGCTGCTGGAGGGGCGCAAGCTGATCGAGCGGGCCTGCCGGTGGCTGCTGTACAACCGGCGGCCGCCGGTCGACATCACCGGCTGCGTGGAGTATTTCGGCGACGGGGTACAGGCCGTGCGCTCAGGCCTGCCCAAGCTGCTGGTCGGCCGGGACGCGGAGACCTTCGAGGAACGGCGGGACGCGTACGTCCTCCGCGAGGTGCTCCCCGGGCTGGCCGAGACCGCGGCCGGCATGGTGGCGTCGTATGCCGCCTTCGACATCGTGGACAGCGCCGCCGCGACCTCCCGCTCGGTCGAGGAGACCGCGGAGGTCTACTTCGACCTGTCCAACCGGCTGCAGATCACCCGGCTGCGCGACCGGATCACCGCGCTGCCCCGGGATGACCGGTGGAGCAGCATGGCGCGCGCGGCCATCCGCGACGATCTGTACAGCGCGAGCGCCGCGCTCACCCGGGACGTGCTGTGCGTCAGCGGGCCCGGTACCCCCGAGGCGCGCCTGGCCGCCTGGACCGAACGCAACGCGGCCGCCGTCGCCCGGGCGACCCGCACCCTGGGGGAGATCTGGGCGAGCGAGCGCTTCACGTTCACCACCCTGTCCGTCGCCCTGCGCGCCGTCCGCGCCCTCGTCGCCTCCAGCTCCCTCCCCCAAGGCTGACCAACCGGAACTATCGGCGAGGCACCACCACGGGTTACGGCGAGGCGCTCGTTACCGGCCAGCGAACCGGGCCTTGCGCCCGGTGAGCGGCCGGTGTGTCGGCGAGTGACCACCGCGGGGCGCGGAGCGCAGCGGGGGTTCCAGGGGGTCGCCCCCCTGGGCCAGCACCGCTAGCTTCCGTGGGCGTAGGTGGGGCCGCCGCCGCTGCCGATCACGGTGATCGCGGGCGTCTTCGCGCTGGCCGCCGGGTCGAGCGCCACGTAGCTGAGCGTGGAGTTCGCGCTCAGCTGATGCTGGATCGGCGGCTGGGTGGCCGGCAGCAGGCCCTTGAAGGCTGCAGGCACCGGGATCGCCGGCAGCTTAACGGTGCTGTGCGGGGGCGGCAGCTTGGCGGGCACGGTCGAGGTGGTCAGGGTCATGGTGTAGAAGACCACCGCGCCGCCGCCGGTCGTGCGCAGCGCGAAGAACGGGTAACTGGTGCCCTCCAGCTCCCAGGTGTACGTGCGCTGATGCTCGGCGGCCTGCCGGGCGATCGCCGCGTTGGCCCGGTACAGGCCGGTGGTCTGCGGGCCGGGCTGGACGATGGGGGCGGCCGCGCTCGACGGCCCGTCGTCCGCGACGGTCGCGTGTATCGCCCCCACTATGTCCGGCCGCAGCTTCAGCGCCGGGTCGGACGTGGCCAGGGCGGTGGCGTACCCGGCACGGTCCGTCGCCACCTGGAGTGCCGCGGTGCCCGGATTGAGCAGCACGGAACCGCTCAGCGCCCAGGTGGTCTCGGCGCTCAGCCGGTCGAACACTAGCAGCGCGGTCCGTACCGCGCCGCCGGTGGCGGGGCGCTCCGGCGCCGTGGCCATGAACCATTGCGGGTACGTCGTCAGCTTCGGCACGTACAGCGTGGGCGGTCCGTAGACCCGGCCACCTACGGTGCGGCCGGCCGCCGCGGCCGTGGTGTAGGCGGCGTTGGTGATGTTGTACTGCGAGCCGGTCAGCAGCGATAGGGCCAGCAGTTCGTCGTGATTGGCCAGCGCCACCTTCTCCGCGGTGACGTACGCGTTGAAGATCCGCAGGGCACCGGCTGGCGTGGGCCCGGTCACCGAGGTCGTGGCGGCCGCGGTCGTGCCGCAGCCCTGCAGGGACAGCAGCAGGCCCAGGGCGGCCAGGGGACCGAGTACGGCCATCAGCATCCGTGGGATACGGCTGGAGACGGCCGCGCGCGCCGGGGGAGCGCTGAGGTTAGTCGCATGCATGTTCGTATCCGAGTGGCCAGGTAAGAGTTATCCGGTCGGCCCGGCGTAGGAACGGACCCGCTCGGCAGGATACCCGCCGTACGGCCGCCACCGTGCCGGCATGCGCCAGCAGGCAGCGGCTCGCATAGGCTGTCCGCCATGGCAGCAACAGATCCCGCTGATGAGATCTCGGAACTGTCGTCGAAGCTCGTCAGCGTAGAGGCAGTTCTCGATCCGGACGCCATGAAGTCCGAAGTCGAGAGCCTACGCGAGCAGGCCGCGGACCCGGACCTGTGGGGCGATCAGCAGCACGCACAGGCGGTCACCCGCCGCCTCTCCTACCTGGAGGGCGAACTGGCCAGGCTGGAGAACCTACGGCAGCGCCTCGACGACACCCGGGTGATGTTCGAGCTGGCCGACAGCGAAAACGACGAGCCGACCCGCGCTGAGGCGCAGCGCGACCTCGCGTCCCTGCGCAAGGAGATCGACCTGCTCGAGGTGCGTACCCTCCTGTCCGGGGAGTACGACGAACGCGAGGCGCTCGTCTCGATCAACGCCCAGGCCGGCGGCGCCGACGCCGCCGACTTCGCGCAGAACCTGATGCGCATGTACCAGCGCTGGGCCGAGCGGCACGGTTACCCGACCGAGGTGTACGACATCTCCTACGCCGAGGAAGCCGGCATCAAGTCGACGACGTTCGCGGTCAAGGCGCCGTACGCCTACGGCACGCTCCGCGGTGAGCACGGCACCCACCGGATGGTCCGGATCTCCAGGTACGACAACCAGGGTCGGCGGCAGACCTCCTTCGCCGGCGTGGACGTGGTTCCCGTGGTGGAGCAGACCGACCACATCGAGGTCAACGAGGACGAGATCCGCGTCGACGTGTACCGGTCCAGCGGGCCCGGCGGCCAGGGCGTGAACACGACCGACTCGGCGGTGCGCATCACCCACCTGCCGACCGGCATCGTGGTCTCCTGCCAGAACGAGCGCAGCCAGATCCAGAACCGGGCGTCCGCGATGTCGGTGCTCCAGGCGAAGCTGCTCGAACGCCGCCGTCAGGAGGAGGCCGACGAGATGGCCGCGCTGCGCGGCGAGGGGGCCGGAAGCTGGGGCACCCAGATCCGCAACTACGTCCTCTACCCCTACCAGAACGTCAAGGACGTGCGAACGGGCATGGAGACGGGGAACACCACGGCCGTCCTCGACGGCGAGATCGACGACTTCATCGAAGCCGAGATCCGCTGGCTCCGCCGCAGCCAGAACGGCGAAAAGGAGTAACAAGCTACGGCGAGCAACCTCCGCAGGTTACGGCGAGACGCTCGTTACCGGCCCAGCGAGCCGGGCCTTGTGCCCGGCGAGTGGCCGGTGTGCGGCGAGGTACCACCGCGGGGCGCGTAGCGCAGCGCCGTCCCGGCCCAGCGAGCCGGGCCTTGTGCCCGGCGAGTGGCCGGTGTGTCGGCGAGGTACCACCGCGCGGGCGCGAAGCGCAGCGGGGGGTTCCGGGGGGTCGCCCCCCCGGGTTATATGGTCCCGTGTACCGCGAGCAGCGCCAGCAGGACGATGAGCAGTGCCGAGGCGACCAGGATGTGCGGGCGGTAGCTAGTGGGGGTGTGGTGCACGTCGTTCTTGGCCAGCCGGCAGGCCGGGCAGCGGCCCTCGCTCACTGGACCTCCGCAGCGTGCGCAGATCAGGTGTTCGCAGCTCAATGGGAGTCCTTCCGGGGGCGGTCCTGCCTGGCAGTTGGAGCGTTATAGGGCTCTCCTCGCTAGTTTCCCCCTACACTGTCCAATTGACTAATCCAGGCTACCCCTTGGTGGCCCGCAGTCGCCGTGTCCACGGCGGATCACCAGGCCACGTGCCGTTCGCCCGGTCCGGTGGACGCCCGGTGGAACTGCAAAAATGACGCCCGTCCCTCGCCCGTCTCCGACATCGCTGTGATGGTCCTGTGATCAATTTCGATAACGTTACCAAGGTCTACCCCAGCCAGAGCCGTCCAGCTCTGGAGAACGTCAGCATCTCCGTAGACAAGGGCGAGTTCGTTTTTCTGGTCGGCCCCTCCGGGTCGGGCAAGTCCACGTTCCTCCGGCTGGTCCTGAAGGAGGAACGGCCGACGGACGGCCGGATCCAGGTCTCCGGGAGGGACCTGGCCCGCCTGTCCAACTGGCGGGTTCCCATGCTCCGCCGGCGGATCGGCTGTGTGTTCCAGGACTTCCGGCTGCTGCCGAACAAGAACGTCTACCAGAACGTGGCCTTCGCGCTGGAGGTCATCGGCAAGCCGCGCCGGTTCATCCGCAAGGTGGTCCCCGAGGTCATCAACCTGGTCGGCCTGGAGGGCAAGCACGAGCGGATGCCGGACGAACTGTCCGGCGGCGAGCAGCAGCGGGTCGCCATGGCCCGGGCGTTCGTCAACCGCCCCATGATCCTGCTGGCCGACGAGCCGACCGGGAACATCGACCCGGGCACCTCCATCGGCATCATGAAGGTCCTGGACCGCATCAACCGGACCGGCACCACGGTCGTCATGGCCACCCACGATGCCGCCATCGTCGACTCCATGCGCAAGCGCGTCATCGAACTCGAATACGGCAAGGTGGTCAGGGACCAGTCTCGCGGTGTGTACGGCCAGGCCTACTGAGGTGCCGTAGCCTGTCCGCCAGGCCATCGGCACACCACCCCGCCGGGCTCTGCCACCCGGCCGAAGTACTGCGAGGGATCAGCACACATGCGTGCACAGTTCGTCCTCCAGGAGATCTGGATCGGCCTGCGCCGGAATCTCACCATGACGATCGCCCTCGTCGTGGTGGTGGCGATCAGCCTGTCCCTGCTGGGCGTGGGCTTGCTGTTCGTCAAGCAGGTCGACGCCACCCGCAGCTACTGGCAGGGCAAGGTCGAAGTCTCGATCTACCTGTGCACCGCGCAGAGCGTCAGCATCCAGTGCAAGCAGAACGGCCCGTCCACGGGCACCGAGCGGCAGCAGATCCAGCAGCAGCTCACCTCGATGCCGCAGGTCGCGAGCGTCGTCTACCAGTCGCAGCAGCAGGCCTATCAGCAGTTCAAGCAGGAGTTCTCCAACAACCCGTCGTTCGTCTCCACCGTCTCCCAGGGCGACATCCCGGACTCGTTCCAGGTCAAGCTGAAGAATCCGCAGGCCGATTACACGACCGTCGCGAGCGCGGTAACGGGCAAGAGCGGCGTGGACTCGGTGATCGATGACCGCTCGATCCTGGCTAAGTTCTACAAGCTGCTCGGCGGCGCGCGGAACGCTGTGGTCATCGTCGCGGTGATCCTGCTGATCGCGGCGACCCTGCTGGTGGCCAATACGATCCGGCTTTCCGCCTTCAACCGGCGCCGGGAAACCGGGATCATGCGCCTGGTCGGGGCGTCCAACTTCTACATCCAGCTGCCGTTCCTGCTGGAGGGAATCATCGCCGGCCTCATCGGCTGGCTGATCTCCGTCGGCCTGCTGGTTGCCGTTAAGTCGCTTTGGCTGGATACGCTACAGCAGTACTTCACTTTCAACGTGATTCTCAGCGCGGGCGACCTCGTGGAGGTCGTGATCCTCGCGATGTGCGTGGGTGTGCTGCTGTGCGGGGCGACATCGTTCCTCACGCTGCGCCGTTACCTGCGTGTGTGACCATGACCAGACGGGAGGGACGTGGCTCGGGAGCAAGGGCGGAAGGTGATCGCCCGCAACCGCCGCGCCCGGTACGACTACCGGATCGAGGACACGTACGAGGCAGGGCTGGTGCTGACGGGGACCGAGGTGAAATCGCTCCGCGCCGGGCGCGCGTCGCTCGCGGACGGTTTCGCCCAGATCTCCGACGGAGAGGTGTGGCTGCACAACGTGCACATTCCCGAGTACACCCAGGGCACCTGGACCAACCACGAGGTGCGGCGGACCAGGAAACTTCTCCTGCATCGTAGGGAGATCGACAAGCTGGCCGCCAAGACCGCGGAGCAGGGGTTGACGCTGGTCCCGCTGGAGTTGTACTTCAAAGACGGGAAGGCCAAGGTCGAACTGGGCCTGGGGCGCGGCAAGCGGACGTATGACAAGCGACAAGACCTGGCCAGCCGGGATGCGGCCAGGGAGGTGCAACGTGCTCTCCGGCGGCGACGGTAACGGGGGGGAGGTCAGTGTCCGCGCGTACTCGTGACCGGGGCAGCCACGCCGGCCGTAGCCGTCCGGTGCGGGTTGTTCCGCGTGCGGGCCGGCGGGCTGCACCGCCGGGTCAGCGGCCACCTCTGCCGCCGCGGCCGCCGTCGGCGCGCGGGCAGCGGCAGGGCCGCCGGCCGTCGATGCGGGCCCGGCGGATCCGGCTGATCGTGATCCTCGTCACGGTCGGCATCGTGGTCGCGGGTTTCGTGGACGGCTTCGCACAGGAACCGTCCCCCGAGGGCACCGTCCAGGCATTCCTGCTGGCGTGGCAGCAGCACCACTACCGCGCCGCCGCCTCCTACACCACCGGCAGCGCGCCCGCGGTATCCGGCGCCCTGGCCGACGCGTACACCCAGCTGGACGCGACGGCCATGTTCCTGTCGATGGGCCGGGTCAGCCAGCACGGCAGCTCGGCCCAGGCGCACTTCACCGCCTCGGTGAACCTCGGCGAGGGCGGCCACCAGTGGACCTACTCCGGGCAGTTCGCGCTGCGCAAGCTCGGTTCCGGCTGGAAGATCGAGTGGTCCCCCGGCGTCATCAACCCCCAGCTGGGCGCGGGTGAGCGGCTGGCCGTGATCACGCAGGTGCCGGCCCGGGCGTCGGTGCTGGACGCCGCGGGGCAGCCGCTCGAGGTGCCGTCGGCGGTCTACCAGATCGGCGTCTGGCCCCGGGCGCTGCCCAACCCCACCGAGACGGCGGACGACTTCGCCGAGGTGACCCAGCTCAACTCCACCCAGGTCCTGGGGCAGATCCAGGCCGCCCCGCCGGGGCAGTTCCTCACCCTGCTGTCGCTCGACCCGGATGACTACGCACAGATCTCCCCGGAGCTGGCCCGGGTGCCCGGCCTGACGGTGCGCCGGGTCAGCCAACGGCTGTTCTCCTCAGAAGCCAGCGAGATCGTCGGCGCGGTCGGCTCGGAGAACTCCGGCATGCTGCGCGACGAAGGCGCCTCCTACCAGCCCGGCACTACGGTCGGCCTGACCGGCCTGCAGGCCGCCTACCAGCGGCTGCTCGCGGGCTCGCCGACCACCGAGGTGGTGGCCGAAAACGGCAGCGGGCAGCAGGTCGGGGTACTGCAGCAGTGGCAGGGCAAGCCCGGCCAGCCGGTGCGGACCACGATCGATGCGGGTGTACAGGCGGCGGCGCTCAACGCGCTGGCCTCCGCGCCCAACGCCGGCACGGAGATCGTCGCCGTGCAGGCCTCCACCGGCAAGATCCTCGCCGTCGCCGGGCATAACGCCCCCGGCAACCAGCTCCCCAGCGGCGGTGCCCTCAACGCGCACCTGACGCCCGGGACCGCGTTCACGATCGTGTCGACCGCGGCGCTGCTCGCCATGGGCTTTTCCCCCAGTACCGAGATCCCGTGCACCAGTGTCGCCAACGTCGGCGGCCAGCTGTTCAGTGACCAGCAGCTCGCCTCCAGCCTGGGCGCCGACACGCCGTTCAGCACCGACTTCGCCCAGGGCTGCGGCACCGCGTTCGCGGGACTGTCCCGCCGGCTGACCAGCAGTGCCTTCAAGGACGCGGTGACCGGCTTCGGGATCGGGTCGAAGTGGCAGCTGCCGCTGCAGGCCTTTTCCGGCTCGGTGCCCGCCGCCACCAGCGACGGCCAGCTCGCGGGCGAGACCATCGGCCAGGGCGTCCAGGTGAGCCCGCTCAGCATGGCCCTGATCGCCGCCGAGGTCGACTCCGGGTCCTGGCGCTCACCGGTCCTCGTCACCAACCCGCCGGACGGTACCGCGTCCGCCCAGGCGCCGCTGACCCCGGGCGCCCTCACCTCGCTGCGCGCGCTGATGCGCGAGGCCGTGACGTCCGGCTCGGCCAGGAGCGCCAACGTGGCCGGCGCCCCGGTATACGGCCAGACCGCGCTCGTCGAGAGTGGCAGCGGCCGCAGTACCCAGTGGCAGAGCTGGTTCGTCGGCTACCGCGGCGACGTGGCGTTCGCGGTCCTCGCGTCCAGCCAGTCCCCGCAGATCTCCGCCTCGGTCCTGGCCGGGCAGTTCCTCACCGGCCTTTCCGGCTGACCTCTCCCGGCTGGCACCGCGGCTGACTCCTCCGGCTGGACACCTCCGATCGGCTGCCCGCCGGGCGGGCCCTCTGCGGATGCGGCGCACCCCTCTGCTCCCGTTATCTATTCGTTACAAAACTCTCTGTGATCACAGGCAACCATTTGACTACTCTCTGACGTCTTAGCTGGTGACTGGGTTTCGCTCGGGGGGTTGCGGCCTCAGTCGTCGTAAGAAAGACCGGGTCTCCTCTCGGGAGAGACCTGGCATCCAGACCGGCTCCGACCCTGCCGGTCGGCCCCCGCGGGCGCATAGGTCACCGCCAGCGCCTGCGGGGGCCATTCTGTGTTAGCCCGGGGGGACGACCCCCCGGAACCCCCCGAATGCGCTCCGCGCCCGCGCGGTGGTACGTCGCCGGCAGTGCTGGCCCGGGGGGGCGACCCCCCGGAACCCCCCGAATGCGCTCCGCGCCCGCGCGGTGGTACGTCGCCGGCAGTGCTGGCCCGGGGGGGCGACCCCCCGGAACCCCCCGCTGCGCTCCGCGCCCGCGCAGTGGTACGTCGCCGACACACCGGCCACTCGCCGGGCCTGACGGCCCGGCTCGTTAGTCCGGTAACAACCGTCTCGCCGTAACCCGGCCGCGGTACCTCGCCGATAGCACCGGCCGCTCACCCGGCCTGACGGCCGGGCTCGCTGGGCCGGTAACGAGCGGCTCGCTGTGGCCTGCGTGCGGAATCACGGTTGGCGCGGCGGTGTTATGGTGTACGGTCGGGCGAAGCAGGTCGTCGCGTGCGATGCCCGGCTGACAACTCAAGAGGGGGTGAACGGTTTCGACTTCGGTGGTTGATTCAGGGGAAGCGGGCCGAGGGTTGCGATTGTGACCTCGTTAATCACATGATCGCAAACCAATAAGTGCCAACTCAAAGCGCACTGTCGCTCTCGCCGCCTGAGGCGAGTTAGCGTCTGTCAGCCCGGGGATGCCTTCGACCCGGTGTCTGGCATCAGCGAGAAGGATTACCGTCTAGCCCGGTCACGGGACTAGCGCGGGACATCAAACAGTGACTGAGCCCGTCGGCATCTTGCCTGCATGAATGCCGGGGCTGAGAAAAGCAAAGCAGGCTGCGCCCGGAGAAGCCCTGTTGATGCACTGAAGGACGCGGGTTCGATTCCCGCCACCTCCAAGAGCGTTCAGTGGAGACCCTGAACGTTGTTGGAGGTGCCCGTTCCCTCGCGAGCCGTGCCCGGTGGCCACATGGCCCCGGGCTTTTTCATGCCCCGCGGCCGCTTCGTCGGCGATGTGGGCAGCGTAGTAGGCGCTGTTCACTGAGAATGCCGCCCACATCCATGGGTAGGGAGGGCGGGCGTCAGCTGCCGGTGGGGCTGGGGGCGATTTCGCCGCGGCCGGCCTGCTGGATGTCGGCGGGCAGCAGGTAGCCCACCTGGGCGGCGGCCAGCTGGAGCTGGACGCGCCACTCGATGATGGCCAGCCGCTGCTGGTCCTGGGTGTCCGGCAGGTTGCTGAAGTCGCCGTTCCCGACGTCCGCGGCCAGCGTGGCCAGGTAACTGTCCTCGAGCAGGTACGTATGGGCGTACGGCGCGTTGATCCGCGCCAGCGCCGGGTCCGCCGGGGTGATGGCCGTCATTTGTATCAGGTACCCGGCGAAGCGCTGTTCGAGCGTTCCCATCTGCTGGGCCGCCACCGCCGGAGTGATGCGGTGCTCGCGGTAACCGTCGAGGTTCGGGTCCGCCTGCTCGAGCAGCTGGTTGACCGGCAGCCGGACGGCCTCGACAGCGTTCACGTAGCTGTTCAGCGCGGTCGCGGAGATGGCGGGAGGCGGCCCCGTCGCCGGGCGGCTCGCGCCCGCGTTCCCGTGTTCCGCCAGCATGAGCCCCAGGAACCCCGCCAGCCCCACGACCAGCAGAGACGCCACCCGCCTCCAACGCCCGAATCGAATGTGGCGCACGATTATTGATACGGTCTAGCGCGCCAAACGGATTGGGTGGCCGTTAACGGGGTGGCTGAGACCGGCCGGGCGACGGGGCGATAACGGCATAACGGAGACGCCGGACGAATCGGGCGGCGAATGTGACCTTTTGCGGCGGCCCGGTAACGTACCCGGGATGGAGCACATGAGCGCAGGTCAGGAGGCATCAGCCCGGAACGGTGAACGGAGGAGTCGGGAAGATCATATGGACGTATGCGGCCAGAAGCCTGCCGCGCAGCCTGTGTGCTGGTTACGATGACTCGTCAGTGAGCGACATTACACACTGCGCGGGCATCATTACTTTCGGTGTAGCGCACGTCCGCCGGCAAGCGCCGGGCCTGGGGGGGAAGGGGCCCGGATATGGCTGCCCGTAACGTCGTGTGGGGAGTGGTCGAGGATGAGTGACCTGGTTGACCTGACGTCCCGTCTCCTGGAAGACGGTTTCGTGATCTGCTCGGAAAAGACGGGAGACCGTTTCACGGTGCTGCTGCGGCGGACCCGTGCCGAGGGGCGCCGCGTGTTCTGCGGTACCGGGGAGAGTTTCCCTGACGCCCTGGTGGACGCGGCGGAGGAGGCCGAAGTCGCCGCCTGATCGATATCAGCGGCGGGCCAGGGTGCCCGCCATGACGACCGCCCTTAGGCCGGCCGTCGCCAGGAACGACCACCTCAGGGCGGCGGCGCCGCGGCGGGCCCCGGGGTGACGATCCCGTATTCGTGGATCTTCCGGTAGATGGTGGCGCGGGACATGCCGAGCGATTCGGCGGCCTTGACCTTGTTGCCGTCACAGTCGAGCAGGCTCTGCACGATCGCGTCGCGTTCCATCGACTCCAGCGGGCTGAGCAGTCGCCGGCTGACGGTCCAGCATTCGGGCGGCAGGTCGGACGGCTGGATCGAGCCCGCCCGCCGGCGCTGCACGACCCGCTTGAGTACCTGCCACAGCTGGCCGGCGTTACCGGGCCAGCTGGACCGGAGCAGCAGCTGCATGGTCTCGGGCGAGCAGACCACCCGCCCGTGCTGGCTCAGCCTGGCCAGGAAGAACGGCACCAGTTCCTGCAGGTCCTCGATGTGGTGGCGGAGCGGCGGGAGCTCCACGGTGGCGGGGAAGAAACGCAGCAGCTTGGTCAGGTCGGCATTCGCGTTCTTCCGGTTCAGCGTGGCGGCCACCCGCAGGGCGGTGTCCCGCTGCGTGGCCCGCGCCTCCTGCAAGGCACTGGACAGCGCGTGCAGCTGCTTCGCGTTCAGCTCCTCGGCATGCCGGATCACCAGCATGCCCGCCCCGTCCAGCAGTTCGCCGCGCGCGGTGACCAGCCAGTCGGCGCTGGCATCCGACGCGTCGAGGACGTGGAACCGGCCCGCTGGGTTGCGCCGCTGGTGGACGGCGCGGGCCAGGGCCATCTTGCCCACACCCGGCTCACCCTCCAGGGCCAGCCATTCGGCGGAGTCGTAGGCCAGCTCGGCGTCGCGGCAGGCCCGCATCCACAGCGCCCCCGTGCCGACCAGCCCGGGCAGGAACATCGGGGCACTGGCGCCCGTCTTCCCGGGCGCAGCCGGCGGCCGCGCGACGGCGTCCAGCAGCTTGACGTGCACGATGCCGTCGCCGAACGGGCTGGCTTCGCCGATGGGCCGGCAGTACATTCGCGCCTTGAGCCCGGTGGGCAGTTCCGCGGTCACCGCGCCGGCGTGACGCCGGGCCAGTACCTCCGCGGCCTGCCCGATGAGCGCCGCCTGATCGGTCGGATCGAGGATCCGCCGGGCGTAGTCGTTCATCATCACCACGTCGTTGCCGATGGCCAGCACGATCCCGCCGGTCCGCCGGCAGGCCCGGACGTATTCCTCCAGCAGGTTGAACTCCCGCCCGCTGCTCCCGTTGAGCAGGGCCTGCGTCACCTGGTCGGCGGTGTTCTTGACCAGCGCCACCAGCAGCGGGTCCGCGTTCTTGCGCCAGCAGGTCAGGTCGATGACGCCGACCGTCTTCCCGGTGATGGGGTGGTGAATGGGCACCCCGGCGCAGGCCAGGCCCTCCAGATGCTCCGCGTAGTGCTCGTGACCGAAGACGTGCGTCGGCCGCCCGGCCTCCAGCGCGGTGCCGATGCCGTTGGTGCCGACGAGTTCCTCGGAGTAGTTGAAGCCCGGCGCGAGTTTGACGCCGTCGAGATGGCGTTCGAGATCGTGATCGGCGGTCAGCCGGGTCAGCACGAGCCCGTTGGCATCGGTGAGGATGATGCTGATCGGCTGGCCGTCGAGCTGTTCGTGCAGGTGCCGGAGCACCGGGTCGGCGTGCCGGGCCAGGGCAGTCTCCGGATCGGGATCGCGGGTGTAGCGCAGCTCGATCCGGTCGGCCGCGACCCGCCAGTCACGGGAGCGGCGCCAGAAGATCCAGGAACTGGCCTGGGAACCGCAGTACCACGAGCCGGTTTCGCAGTACGGCACGGACTACACGTTCCGCAAGGCTCAGAAGAAGGACCCGCTCAAGCAGGTCCTGCGGTCCTACTTCCCCATGCAGGAAGAGAAGGACCACCGGGTCTACGGGGCCCAGGACGGCGCCATCCGGGGCAACATGTTCCGGCAGGTGCAGGAGCGCTGGCTGGAGTGGCAGAAGCTGTTCCTGTCCATCATTCCGCTGCCGGAGATCTCGGCCGCCCGGGCCATGCCGCTGCTGTTCCGTACGGTTCCGAACCCGGAACTGCACAACGGCCAGGCGATCCAGATGATCGACGAGGTCAGGCACTCGACGATCCAGCAGAACCTCAAGCGCCTGTACATGAACAACTACATCGACCCGGCCGGATTCAACTCCAGTCTCCGCGACTTCCAGAGTGACTACTGCGGGACGATCGGCCGGCAGTTCGCCGAGGGCTTCATCACCGGTGACGCCATCACCGCGGCGAGCATCTACCTGACCATCGTGGCGGAGACGGCGTTCACCAACACGCTGTTCGTCGCCATGCCCGCCGAAGCCGCCGCGAACGGCGACTATCTGCTGCCCACTGTGTTCCACTCGGTGCAGTCGGACGAGTCGCGGCACATCAGCAACGGCTACGCCACCCTGCTGATGGCGCTCTCGGACGAGAGCAACCACCAGCTCCTCGAGCGTGACCTGCGTTACGCGTGGTGGAACAACCATCGCGTGGTGGACGCGGCGATCGGCACGTTCATCGAGTACGGCACCAAGGACCGCCGCAAGGACCGTGAGTCCTACGCGGAGATGTGGCGCCGGTGGATCTACGACGACTACTACCGCAGCTACCTCCTGCCACTGGAGAAGTACGGGCTGGTCATCCCGCACGACCTCATCGAGGAAGCCTGGAACCAGATCTGGAACAAGGGCTACGTGCACGAGGTCGCGCAGTTCTTCGCCACCGGCTGGCTGGCGAACTACTGGCGGATCGACCCGATGACCGACGAGGACTTCGAGTGGTTCGAGTACAAGTACCCGGGCTGGTATGACAAGTACGGCAAGTGGTGGGAGAACTACAACCGCCTGTCGATCCCGAACGGTCACCACCCGATCGTGGCCGAGGACGTCGACTACGTGTACCCGCACCGCTGCTGGACCTGCATGGTGCCGTGCCTCGTGCGCGAGGACATGACCATGGCCCAGGTCGACGGGCAGTGGCGCACGTACTGTCACAAGGAATGCCAGTGGACCGATGAGACGGCGTTCCGGCCGACCTACCAGGGCCGGGAGACCCCGAACATGGGCCAGCTCATCGGCCACCGCGAATGGGAAACCCTCTACCACGGCTGGAACTGGGCCGATGTGGTGAGCGACATGGGCTTCGTACGCGACGACGGCAAGACCATGGTCGCCCAGCCGCACCTGAACCTGGACCCGAAGAAGATGTGGACGCTGGACCACCTGCGCCGCATGGGGCCCGTGCTGAGCCCGAACGTGCTGCTCAACGAGATGACCGACGAGCAGCGCGCGGCGTTCCGCGCCGACTACAACAAGCAGGGCCCGGCGGGTCGGCCGGCTCCCGCGGACGCCTGACCGTAGCCCGGATGCCGCTGCGGCAGGAGGGCCTGAGGCCCTCCTGCCGCACGGCGCAGCCCCCGTGGGGCGCAGCAGCAAATCGTGAGGTGGTCATGGCCGACAAACACGTCGTGCGGTTCGAGCCGGTCGGCATCGAGATTGAGGTCGGCGAGGATCAGAACGTTCTTCGTGCGGCAGCCGAGCAGGGAATCATGCTTATGCACGGCTGCAAGGAGGGCCAGTGCGCCTCGTGCAAGTCGTTCGTGCTTGAGGGTGACGACATCGAGCACGACCGGTACTCGACCTTCGCGCTGCCCGACTACGAATTGGAAGAAGGCTACACGCTGCTGTGCCGGGCGCACGTGTACGAGGACGTCACGATTGAGCTGCTGAACTACGACGAGGAGATGATCCGCTCCGGCCTGCCGATCACCCACGGCGTGGGGGAGGTGGTGTCCAACGATCCCGTCACCCATGACCTGCGGCACCTGGTGCTGCGGCTGATCGAGCCGGCCGAGATCAAGTTTTTCCCCGGCCAGTACATGGACATCGCGATCCCGGACACCGATGCGGTGCGATCGTTCTCGATGGCGAACACCTCGAGCCGCGAAAGCGGCCAGCTCGAGTTCGTCATCAAGGTCTACTTGGACGGGCAGTTCTCGCACTTCCTGGACAAGAAACTCCAGGTGGGGGACCGTCTCGACCTGAGCGGCCCGTTCGGGGTCTTCACCCTCCGCGAGGGCGTGGGCGACCTCGTCTTCGTCGGCGGCGGCGCCGGCATGGCGCCGATCCTGTCTCTGCTCCGGTCCATGGCCGAGCGAGGCCTCCAGCGCAAGGCCACCTTTTTCTACGGCGCGCGTACCAAGCGGGACCTGTGTTTCGAGTCCGAGCTGCGCGAGCTGGAGCAGAAGCTGCCCGGCTTCCGTTACCTCGCGGCGCTGTCCGAGCCGTCCGATGACGGCTGGGACGGCGAAACCGGCCTGATCACCGATGTCGTCAAACGGCACGCGGCGGATCTGTCCGGGGCCCACGCCTACGTGTGCGGGCCGCCCCCGATGGTGGAAGCCGCGGTGCCGCTGCTCGTGACGCTCGGCGTGGAAGAAAAGCGCGTGTATTACGACAAGTTCACGACCACCGGTGAACCCGAGCAATGACGCAGGTAATCCGGAGCCTGAGCTGCGTTCTGAGCCAGACAGAACCGCTCTCCCGGTAGCGATGTGAGCTGGACGGAAGAAAGAAGGACTCATGACTACTCAGCAAGAGCGCAGCGTACCCAAGCCCGTTTTCACCGACGCCGAGGCCGGGGCCAAGGTCTTCCCCGACTCCGACAGCCGCCGGTACAACTACTTCAAGCCGGCCAAGCGCAAGCAGTCCCACTACGAGGACGTGACCGTTGAGGTCCAGCCGGACCCCCGGCACTACCTGTCCCAGGGCTGGCTGTACGGGTTCTCCGACGGCCGCGGCGGTTACCCGCTGGACTGGACGGTGCTCAAGGCTTGGGGCAGCGACCGGCCCGAGCCCGAGCGTTTCCCTGGTTCCGGCGGCAAGGGCTACGACTGGCCCGCGCACGGCTGGCACGAGTTCCGCGACCCGAACGAGGAATGGGAACTCACCTTCTACCGGTACAACTCGAACGTGGTGCGGCAGGTCAACCAGAACATCGACAACGCCCGCCAGTCCAAGGCCTTCGAGCAGTGGAACCGCAACTGGGTCCGCTTCGTCGAGCGCAACGTCGGCGCGTGGATGCACGTCGACCACGGCCTGGGCCTGTACCTGTACGCGAACGCCAACCGCGGGCGCCGACCAACATGCACAACAACGCGATCTCGGTGAACAGCATGCACCGGATCCGCGCCGCCCAGGACCTGGCGCTGTACAACCTGACGCTGAGCGAGGAGATTCCCGACTTCGACGGCACCGCGCACCTCGAGACGTGGAACGCCGACCCGGCCTGGCAGGGCGTCCGGGAGACCGCCGAGCAGCTCACCGCGGTCGACGACTGGTGCGAGGCTATCTTCGCCTCCAACATCGTCTTCGAGCCGCTGGTGGGCGAGCTGTTCCGCAGCCAGCTCGTGCAGCACGCCGCGCCGCGTAACGGTGACTTCGTGACCCCGACGATCGTGGGTGTGGCCGAGTACGACTTCGCCGAGCGCGACCTGCGCTACACGCGGGCCATGTTCGAGCTGCTCACCGACGACCGCGAGTTCGCCGACCACAACAAGCAGATCATCCAGCAGTGGCTGTCGACCTGGGTGCCGCGCGCCATCACCGCCGCACGGACCCTGCAGCCGATCTGGTCGCAGCCGGACTCCAAGCCGCCGCGCTTCGAGGACGGCTGGACGCCGTCAAGAACCGTTTCGCCGCCGTCGTGTCCGAACTGCACCTGGACGTACCGAAGGAGCTGAGCCAGTGACCACGTTCAAAACCTCCGAGAGCCCGTACAAGTCCGACAACACGGCGTCGAACCGGGCCGGGGTCACCCTGATGAACAACCAGGTCGGCGCGGTGGTCGCTCAGGTCATGAAAGAGAAGCCGAACGTGACCGTGACCTACCTCCCGTCGATGATCAGGGTTGACGCGGTCGGGCGGATGGATTTCGACTATGACGAGATCTCCGAAGCGCTGGGCGAAGAGCGCGGCTACTTCGACGCCGCGGAATTCGAGGAGAACATGTCGACGCACTACGGACGCATGATCCACCTCGACGACCGCACGATCATGTTCGCCAACCCCGAGGACGCGGCCGATTACATCGGCTTCGACCTCACCTCACGGAGCTAGCGCCCGGCGGCGGACGCCCTCGATCCAGCCTGCAAGGAGGCATGGTGTACGAAAAGGATGGCGAGAAGTACTTCGTAGTCGACAGCCACATGCACTATTGGAACGCGGCCCCGGACAACTGGGTGCCGGGCGCTGAACAGTACGCCAAGGGCTGGATCGAGTGCTTCCACGCATACCAGTCGCTCGGGCCGCCCGAAACGCACTGGACCCTGGAGCACTTCGAGAAGTACTCCGAGGACGACCTGATGAAGGACGTCTTCGAGGACGGCCACGTGGACGTGGCCATCTTCCAGCCTACGTACCTGAAGGAGTGGTACACGGAGGGCTTCAACACCACCGAGCGCAACGCGCTGATGGGGGAGAAGCACCCCGGGAAGTTCATCTACAACACCCGGTTCGACCCGCGCGACGGCGACGAGGGGCTGAAGAAGCTCCAGGAGAACGTCAAGCGGTACGGCTCCAAGGGCGTCAAGCTCTACACCGCCGAGTGGAACAACGGCTCGCGCGGCTACAAGCTCAGCGACCCGGGCGCCTACCGGTATCTCGAAGCCGCCCAGAACCTGGGCATCAAGAACATTCATGTGCACAAGGGCCCGACGATCTGGCCGCTGGACAAGGACGCCTTCGACGTGTCCGACGTCGACCACGCCGCGACCGACTTCCCGGACCTGAACTTCATCGTCGAGCACGTGGGCCTGCCGCGGATCGAGGACTTCTGCTTCATGGCGACGCAGGAGCCCAACGTCTACGCCGGCCTGTCCGTGGTCATCGGCGCCCTCATGTTCGCCCGGCCCAAGTTCTTCGCCAAGGTCATGGGCGAGCTGCTGTTCTGGGTCGGCGAGGACAAGATGACCTTCGGCAGCGACTACGGCATCTGGGAGCCCAAGTGGCAGGTCGAGGGCTTCGTCGACTGGGACTACCCCAGCGACGAGTTCTCCGACTACCCGCGGCTCGGCGTGGCCGGCAAGAAGAAGATCCTCGGCCTGAACGCTGCGAAGCTCTACGGCATCGAGGTGCCGGCCGAGTACCAGCTGAAGGATGACACTGGCGGCGCGCCGGCCGAGCAGGACGACGCCAAGCTGGTAGACGAAGCGGCTCCGGTCGCTGGGGCATGACCGCTCCCATCACCGCAGCCGGTGCGGGCCCGGGGGAGCAACTCCCCGGGCCCGCCCGGGCGCTGCTGCGCGCCCTGGGGACCGTGCGTGACCCGGAGCTCGACGAGCCCATCACCTCGCTCGGGTTCGTGACGTCGTGCACCGTCTCCGGCGACGGGGACGCGCAGGTCCGGCTGCGTCTCCCCACCTATTTCTGCGCGCCCAACTTCGCCTTCCTGATGGTCGCGGACGCCTACGACGCGGTGTCCGCGCTGCCCGGCGTACGGCACACCGAGATCGTGCTCGAAGATCATTTCGCCTCGGACGCGATCAACGGCGGCGTGGCCGCGCACGCGGGTTTCGCGCAGTCGTTCGACGGGGAGGCGGTCGGCGAGCTGCACGGGCTGCGCGCCGACTTCCTGCGCAAGGCGGTCATGGCCGGCACGGATCAGGTGTGCCGGCCGCTGCTGGCCGCCGGGACCGCCGCCGCTGAGCTGCCGGGCATGGTCCTGGGTGACCTGCCGCCCTCGCGCGAGCTGGACCGGCTCCGGCAGCGCCGGGCCGACCTGGGCCTGCCCGCCGGCGATGACGCGCCGCTCCTGATCGACCCACGAACCGGGGCGCCGGTCGGCGGCGAGGCGATGCCGCTGCACCTGCGCAAGGCCCGGACCACCCGGATCAGCATCGAGTCCAACGGCAGCATCTGCGCACGTCTGCTCCAGTACCGCTATGACACGCAGGGACAGGGTGAGGAGGACCAGTGAAGGCCGTCCGCTTGCACGAATTTCACCAGATGCCGGTGATCGACGAGGTACCCGACCCGGCCATCGGCGGCCCGCTCGACGTCATCGTGAAGATCGGCGGGGCCGGCGTCTGCCGCACCGACCTGCACATCATGGAGGGCCAGTGGGACGCGGCGATGGGCACGCCGCTGCCTTACATCCTCGGCCACGAGAACGCCGGCTGGGTGCACGAGATCGGCCCGGCGGTCACCAACGTGGCCGTCGGCGACACCGTCATCCTGCACCCCACACCGACCTGCGGGCTGTGCCACGCCTGCCGGGCGGGTGACGACATGCACTGCATCAACGCCGCGTTCCCCGGCCTGTCCACCGACGGCGGCATGGCCGAGTACCTGCTCACCTCGGCACGGGCCTGCGTGAAGCTGGACCCGCAGACCAGGCCGCAGGACGTCGCCGCGCTCGCCGACGCCGGCATCACCGCCTACCACGCGGTGCGCAAGGCGATCCCGCTGCTGTACCCGGGCACCACGTGCGTGGTCATCGGGGCCGGCGGCCTGGGCCACATCGGCGTCCAGTGCCTGGCCGCGCTCACCGCGACCCGGATCATCGTCGTCGACCGCAACCCAGACGCGCTGAAGCTGGCCGAGCAACTCGGCGCGCGGCACACCGTGGTGGCCGACGGCGGCCAGGTCGAGGCGGTGAAGGACCTGACCGGTGGCAACGGCGCCGAGGTGGTGCTGGACTTCGTGGCCGAGCAGGGCGCCGAGATGGACGGCTGGAACATGACCGCCGCGGGCGGCTCCTACTTCGTGATCGGCTACGGCGGCACGCTGGAGATCCCGACGCTGGACATCATCTCCACCGAGCGCAACATCATCGGCAACATCGTCGGCACCTACAACGAACTGGCCGAGCTGATGGCGCTGGCCCAGGCCGGCAAGGTCACCCTGCACACCCGGACCTACCCCCTGGACGCCGCGGTCGAAGCGCTCACCGATCTCGACGCTGGGCGTGTCCGCGGCCGGGCCATCCTCGTCCCCTGACCCCGGCCATCGCCCGCCTGTCTGCCGCATCCGTAAGTCCCGGGAGGACCAATGGCCAAGGAACTGCGTTTCAGTGAGGAAGCCCGGAGCCTGCCGCTGGCCGGCGTCGACCAGCTCGCCGAGGCCGTGAAGTCGACGCTTGGCCCCAAGGGGCGCAACGTCATCCTGGAGAAGATCACCGGGTCGCCGGTCGTCACCAACGACGGCGTGACGATCGCGCGTGAGATCCACCTGAAGAACCAGTTCGAGAACATGGGCGCTCAGCTGGTCAAGGAAGCGGCGATCAAGACCAACGACATCGTGGGTGACGGCACCACCACCGCGACGGTCATCGCCCAGGCGATCGTCCGCGAGGGCATGAAGGCGATTGGCCAGGGCGGCAACCCCGTCCTGGTCAAGCGGGGCATCGACCTCGCGGTGGGCCGCCTGGTCGACCGCCTGCGCAGCGTCGCGCACCCGGTGAAGACCGAGGAGGACTACGCGCGGGTGGCCGCGATCTCGGCCAACGACGACGACACCGTGGGCAGCGTGATCGCGCGGGCGCTGTACACGGTGGGCGACGGCGGCATCGTCACGGTGGAGGAGTCGCCGGTCCCGGGGATGAGCGTCGACTTCGTGGAGGGCTTCGAGTTCGACAACGGGTACCTGTCGCCGTACATGGTGACCAACCCGGCCGCGCTCGAATCGATCGTCGAGGACCCGTACATCCTGTTGTCCAGTGAGAAGATCACCAAGGTCCAGGAGCTGATGCCGCTGCTGGACAAGATCATGCGCGCCCCGCGCCCGCTGATCATTATCGCGGAGAACGTCGAGGGCAGCGCGCTCAGCATGCTCGTGCACAACCACGTCAACCGGATCTTCCAGTGCGTCGCGGTCCGCGCGCCCGGTTTCGGCGACCGGCGGCTGCACAAACTGGAGGACATTGCCGCCCTGACCGGCGGCTCCGTCTACAGCAAGCATTCTGGCTTTACCCTGGAGACGATGACTACCGAACAGCTCGGCCGGGCCGCACAGGTCAGGGTCACCGCCGACAGCACGACCATCATCGATGGCGGCGGCTCCCGGGACGCAGTGGAGTCCCGCCTCACCCAGATGCGCTCGGAACTGGAGCGCGCCACGTTCGGGATCGATGAGGACGTGCTGAACGAGCGGATCGGCGCGCTGTCCGGAAAGGTCGCGGTGGTCAACGTCGGCGCGCCGACCAGCGCCGAGCTGAAGGAACTGCAGCACCGGGTCGAGGACGCGCTGTCCGCGACGCGGGCCGCGATGGCGGAGGGCATCGTCGCGGGCGGCGGGGCCGCGCTGCTGCACGCCGAGAGCGCCCTGGATGAGCTGGACGTCAGCGGCGACTACGCCATCGGCGTCGCCGTCGTGCGGCGCGCGCTGACCGAGCCCGCCTACCTGATCGCGGCCAACGCCGGGTACTCCGGCACCGAAGTCGTGGACACGATCAGGCCGATGGGACCGGACGAGGGTTTCGACGCTCTGGAGGGGCGCTACGGCAACATGATCGAGATGGGCATCATCGACCCGTTGCGGGTGGCACGGTCGGCC
>CAWGPP010000024.1:0-74078 GCA_963824545.1 uncultured Actinomycetes bacterium
CATGAGAGTGTGGCCCGAGGGTTGCGCGTTGTAAGTCCACGTCCATTGCTAACGGGTCTAACTCGGCGGCATACATACTTACGGGCAAGTCGATAGCCTAGACGGCTAGTCGGTAGAAGCGGGCTAGGCTTCTGCGCCTGGTCACGAGAGCCATACCTGACGGATCAGGTGGCTGCCCGGGTCGGCTGCGGGTATATAGGTCCTCTGCACTGCGAAGGTGCGCCTTTGCAGCGGGGGCGTCTCGATCTACGATCGCAGCCAAAGCAAGCGCGCACGAAATATTCGCCTGTCCTCGGATATCCTCGGCACGCTCATATGCCGTTCTGATCTGCTGCAGATCGGCAACTATGGAGGGCGAGGATGAGCGTTGGGCGAGCAGAAGCTTTATTAGCGCTAGCTCATCGCGCTGTTGCCTGATGAATAGCAACCTGTTGCCTCCTGGAGCAAGTTCTTGCGCACGTTTCCCAGCGGCCTCGGCGACCTCGACGAGCCAGCGGGTGAAGGGACGAGCCTGCAATAGCAGATATGGCGGAAGTGACTCGAGGATCCGTAGGCCAAGACCGGACAGCGCTGACAGGGCGCGCGCTGTCTCGCGGGCGTCGTCTACTTGGCCGTTACGCGTCATCGCCACGGCAGCACCGGGTCCGAGAACCGCCGTTGCAAGCCCAATCGGACGAAGCGGTAGCGGTCCGCGTATTGCTATGCCGCGCCCGATTTCTCCGAGGCGCGTACACGCGTACGCGCGCTGGGCCCGGCTACTGGATGGGGCGAAGATGGCTTGGATCCAGATTTGAGCGGCAGCTCGCCGGTCACCTGGCCGGTGCCGGTCGTAAAGGACATCAGCCAGCCGGCTGCGAAGTCTAGGGTCAGCTCGGCGTCCCGTCGATTTGCGCAAGTCCTTAAGAAGCGCGTGAGCGTTGTCGTAAAGGCCGATATCTGCCAAGAACCATGCATACGCTTCGGCTCGGGCGCCCACGGAGGCATGTGCCCGGAACTGCGTGGCCCAGGATGCTGCCCTATCTGCGAAAGCTGCGCCGTGGAGGGCGACCTGGGGCCAGGCCGGGACCGATGTGCATCCGAATATGTCACGAAGGGCGGTGGCCGCCAGGCCTGCGGGCCTCCCATCGATTACGTGTGCGCGAGGCAAGGTCGATAGATCGCGGCGTACTTGGAGCCAGACCTCAGGTGCTACCCAGATTGCCCCCGGCCTGGCAAGCCGCTCAATGAGCGGATCGTATACGTCTATGTCCAGGCCGCTGTAACCGGTGATGATCACTGTGGGGGCTCGGGTGAGTACATCAAGGGCAGCTAGCCTGGCTGGCGCGAGGCCTGCATACTCCAGCTCGTCTTCGACCACAGGGTCGATGATCTCGATGCGGTTGTTTGCCTTCCGTATTGAGCCATGAATTTTCAGCAGCGTGTATGAAGATCTGCCACCTCCCCATACATGAAACTCATGCTGGGACGCGACCACCGAGAGCGGCGGGCAGTTGGCGGGGGCCAGCGCTTGCCACGAGGGCAAGACAGTGCTCAGCACCGGGGCGGCCGTGTTCGGTAGCACCGCTGATCCGGTGAGAAGCCGATACGCGAGTTCCACGCCTTCGTCGAGATTGACCGTTACATGGGTCCCGCCGTGCGAAAGCGCGAGCGCCGCGAGCATGTGGCTTTCGTTCGGCACAGTAACGTCTAGGAGAGCCAGGACATCCAGCGCCGCAGCGCCTACTGTCGCGGCGATCCGCCCTAGTATCACCTCAAGTTTGTACGTCCCCTTCCTGACCACATCGAACACTGCAGGGTCTGCGGCGGTCGGCGAGATGAGGCGTGTTTCCTCATAGCACATGTCAAGCAAAAGGTCGCGGAAAGCCCACCCGAGCGGGAGCCCGGCGGGCAGGTCGGCGGACAGTCCGGCCCCACTGAAGATCGCGGCCTGGTTATATTCCACTATGCTCCCATTCTGTCAGGATCCGCTGGAGCCCGCGCTCATCAGATCACCGTCGTGGCGGCCCCGCGCGTGATGGCGCTGGTGCCCGCGCGGCCCGAGACGGGATGGGGAGCTGGCGGCGGTGCATGCTCGGCCTGCTTCAGTTGTACCGTGCGATTATTGTCTTTGGCCCCGACCTGCGGCCACTACCAAAGAGGGTCAATTTAATGACTGCAGCTACGGTTGTATCAGGAAACAAACCTTTCTATGTGGCGTCAGTAGACGAGCTGGTTGAGATCGTGACAGATATGTCCGTCGACGATCGCATACTCTGGTACCGCGGACATCGCATGGCCAGCTGGGATGTGCTTCCCTCCATACATCGAGGTTATTCCTCTCTCGAGGAAAGGAATCTGACTAACCGGTTCCGGTCGAGAGCGGCGATGCGCCATTCGACTACGCCTGAATATGACGCGAATGCGGGCTGGCTAAGCCTGATGCAGCATTACGGCCTGCCCACCAGGCTGCTTGATTGGACGAGATCGCCACTAATCGCTACGTATTTCGCCCTCGAGCAGGACATGCCTGGAGGGACACCCCGCGTAGGTGACGCAGTGGTATGGGTTCTGTCGCCCCATCAGCTCAATTCAAACGAGGGTTTCTCGCCGCCTGTTACCCCATCAATCGATGCGCACATGCGCGAAGAGATGCTCTTGCCAGCTTTCACCGATAAGTTGAAAGAAAATAATAAGGTCCTTGCCGCCATGGCTTCTGAGACCGATATGCGTATGTTTGTGCAGCAAGGATGCTTTACGATTCATTCAGACCGAGAGGCCCTAAACCGCAAGCCGAGAAATTCAGAGTTCTCGCGCCCTATAGTCATTATAGAGAAAGCTGCGGTGAGAATAGCGGCACAAATCAATGCTTGCGGTTTCAGGCAAGGGGATATCTTTCCTGATCTAGGTAACTTGGCTGCAGAACTGAAGCGCAGTTACCCGCCAGGTTGGTCCACAAGATAATGCCTAAGTTACCTATAACCGCCATAGCCCATCCACGCTCTCACATCGGCAGATGAGGTCGGCGGGCGGCAGGCCAGCAATCTTGAGCGTGGCGTGCGGATCGGCGTGACGTGGCAGAATATCCGTTCGCGCGCCCTGGACGACCATCTTGGCCACCGCCAGGACGTCCCGAACGGCGGGTACGCGCGCGCCGCATGTTGGCCCCGCCGCCACCGTCCGTGACAGCCCCGGGAAGTCGTCGGCTCCGACTGCGGCCGCCACGGTGAGTATCGCGGCGCCAGCATGAACGTAGCGGGAATGCCGATTGGCCGGGCATGCAGCAGCCGGCGTTCGCCGTGAGTGACGTCCGGCGCTCACGGCGGCCGACGCGTAACAGCCGGCACCCGCCGGGTCCTGGAGTCCGCGAACTAGCTCGTCGGCGCGACCTGGGACGAGGAAGGCACCACCAGGACGCAGCACGCGTGGGTTGCCGATCCCGACCTGATCCGGACCTTGGACGGCGGGCAGGCGTGCTACATCCGCCGCGGCGGGGCCACGTTCGCGCAGGTCGCCCGGCCCAACCATCCCCGCTGTCCCTCCCCGCGGCCAGGGCACCGTCGGTGATCATCCCGCCGCCCCGCGCCGCCGCCGGACGACCAGGCCACGCCGCCGGAACCGGGCCAGGGGATGGGGAGCCTGGATGACGTGCTCGGGCCGGGAGCACAACCGTGAACCCGTTCACCGTGCTCGGCCTGCCTACCAGCCTGGAGGTGACCGACGCGCGGGTCCGCGATGCCTGGCGGGCGATCGCCGCCGCCACCCACCCGGACCGGCCAGACGGCGGCAACGCCGCCCGGTATACCGCCGCCACCACCGCCTATGCCCAGCTCCGCACCGCGTGGGGCAGGTCGGAGGCCTACGCCGACCTGGCCGCCGAACAGCGGAGGCCTACCGCCGCCGCATCCGCGCCGACTACACCGCCCTGCACGGCGAACGGAAAACCATCCAGACCCAGCTGGCCGACCTGGCCGCCGACACCACCCCGGCCCCCGCCCCGGACCTGGTCAGCCTGCTGCCCGAAGTCACCGCCGACCTGGCCAGCCTGCCGCCCGGCCTGCAAGCCGAACTGTTCGAGGTCTTTGACATCCAGATCATCTGGAACGCGCCCATGCGGCAAGCCACCTTCCGCGCCACCATCACCGACACCACCCCCGCCATCGTGACCGCCCTGCTCACCCGCGCTGGCGACGACCCCAGCCACAGCACCAAAGCCTGGCCACCCGACAGCCCCGCCACCAGCACAGACACCAGCCCCGCACCATTGCAGGGATCCCTTCACATCCCTATCCCTATTCCCGGAGAACGCTGCCCAGATGGCGGGCGCCGCGGCGGGAGCGTCTCAGCGGCCGGCAGGCTGGTGACGGGCAGTAGACGGCTGACAACCGCCAGGCTGGGCCATTTAGGTCTCTCACCAGCGGATTTGCATTAACGAGGTCGGTTGGTCTCGTAAATGGTTGCCACGCAGCGGAGTCGCGCATCAGATGCGACATAGGCATTGGCGACAGGGATCAGCGAGCGGTTTTCACGATGGCCTTTTTTCAGAATGCCGCGAATTTGTGTCATCCAGAGGGATGCCAGCCGCGTCAATATCATACGGGGCAGGCAGCCAAGGGTGGGGCGCGGAGGGGGCGCTAGTGGCTAACGATCATTACTACTGTGCTGAATGTGGGCAGCCAAACCGGGCGTCGGCAGCGTTCTGCCGTCATTGCGGTTCGCCCGTCGGCGGCGAACCGCCAGCGACGTCTCAGCACAGCGATGAGCCGACATCGGATATTCCTGCGCACACACCATTGCCAGAACCGGGGCAAACTTCACAAACTGATGATTCCTGGAACGAAGCCCGGCGAAATGCCCGGCGCGCGGGGATGGGCAGCGGAGCCCCGCCCCCATGGGCGGCAGCGCTCCTGATCGCCATTCTCGTGCTGGGCGGGGTCGCGGTCGCCGGGTGGCAGACCGGCTGGCCGCGGGCCATCTTCGGCGTGCAGAAGACAGCGCTGGTCAGCCCGGCCGGTTCGGCGGGAGCGTCCGCGGGCACGCCGGACCAGGTGAGCCCGGCCAGCCCGGCGTCGCCGACCGCGCCGAATTCGGATAGCCCAGCTACGGGAACCGGCCCGGCGGCCGTGATTCAGGCGTACTTCTCGGCCATTAACGCCAGGGACTATCAGGCCGCCTGGCAGCTCGGCGGCAAGAATACCGGCTCGTCTTACCCGGAATTTGTGCAGGGCTTCAGCGACACCGCAAACGACGCGGTGACGATCGTGTCGGCGTCGGGGAACGTCGTTACCGCACAGCTGGTCGCCGAGCAGAACGACGGCACGAGCAACACGTACGAGGGCACTTATACCGTGACCAGCGGTGTCATCACTAATTTCGCCGTTCAGCAGGTTGGCTGAGACCAGCGGCATAAAGGAAGGACCGGCCCAGTGAATTGCTATAACTGCGGCGCGATGTCGGAGCCAGGCCAGAAGTTTTGTGAAACGTGCGGTGCGCGGATCCACTCTGAGCGGACAGGCGACCAGCAGACCGCAACCGATGACCAGCCGCCGCCGGGCTTTGCCGGCGCGCAGGAAAGCCCGGCCGGGCCGGCCGGGAACGGGAGCCGGAGACCGGCTGGCCAGGCGCCTCCGCCGACCCTGCCCGGATCACCGATCCGGCTGGGTGACGGCGAGAAGGTCATCCAGCGGTACCAGGCGGTGCAGTTGCGCACGCAGAAGCGGGGCGAGGGGACCCTCTATGTGACCGACGCCCGGATCGTCTTTTACGCGAGGGCCGAGGGGCGCGGCACTCAGCGGGCCAGCTCGCTGGTGCAGCAGACCAGGCTAGAGGACGTCTCCGGCCTGGAGGCATTCGTCAGCCGCCGGACCAGCATGCTGCTGATCCTCTTCACGGTTTTCATGTCGCTGTTCGCGCTCGGCTGGCTGCTTGTCCATGTGTGGGCCGCGTTCATCGTCTTCTTCATTCTGGCGGGGGCGGGTTTCACGGCGATCTTCGGGGGTGCCGCGGAGCGCGGTCGGGCCGGGGTGAGGATCCACTCGCGGGAGGAGGCGGTCAGCGCGATCCGGTTCGGGACCTTCAGTAACCAGCGCAGCGGGTTCGAGGCACTCCTCAGCTTCCTCATCTTCCCCGTGCTGATCTTCCTGCGCGCCCAGACCGCCTTCGACGTGCTCTTCGGGCGCCCCGGCCAGGACTCGGACCGCCTGATCACCGAACTCGGCGCGCTGATCCTCGACCTCCAGACCAGGGGACAACTCGCCGCCGACTACTGGACGACGGTACCGGCTCGCGGCGGGGCCGCCCGCAGCCGCGCCACCGGCTGAGTCGTACCGCGATGAACACGCCGAGAGCAGCTAACGGCTACCCGGGCCCGGCAGACAACCAGGCAGGCTCATGGGTCACCGTCCTGGAAGGTGACACCGTGCACGGCAGCCGCCCGCCGGCGCCTCCCTCCCCCGATGCTTCCGTCCCGCTGGGGATGGTGCAGGGGCACACCGAGAACATCTCCTTCGACGAACGCACCCTCGGAAAGCATGTCCTGTTCCTCGGCGGAATCGGCACGGGGAAGACGAACGCGATGAAGCAGCTGGTCCATACGCTGCGACGGGACGCAGGACCGGACGACGTCTTCGTCATCTTCGACACGAAGGGTGACTTCCTCGACTTCTACCGGACCGGTGACGCCGTTCTCTCCAGCAGCCCGCAGGATCTGCCGGGCGGGGTGGTGTGGAACCTCTTCCGTGACCTGCTCGGCCACGATCAGGTCGAGCGGAGCGACCAGGTCTACGAGATAGCGTCGACCGTCTTCAGCGAGGAGACGTCCCGGGCCAGCGACAACTATTTCTTCGCCGCCGCGGCCCGGGACATCTTCGCGGCCGTCACCGAGGCGATGTCACTGCGCGGCACCGGATTTTCCAACCGTGAGCTGCGGGAGAACCTCGAAAAACCCATCGAGGAACTGATCGGGATGCTGGCGGAACATCCTCAGCTGGCGGGCACCATCCGTTATCTGGAGGGTGAGAAGACACCCGAATCCGTGCTGGCATTCCTGCAGCAGACCCTGAACAAGTCGTTCTCCGGCGTGTTCCGTGAGGCCGGCGACTTCTCGGTGCGCCAGTTCGTCCGCGCGAAGCGGGCCCGGGCGCTGTTCATCGAGTACGACATCGCCATGGGGAGCCGACTGTCGCCGATCTACCGGATTCTGATGGACATGGCGATCAAGGAAGCGCTCGGGCTCGGACGGCGGAAAGCCCCGGGGAATGTCTTCTTCGTGCTGGACGAGTTCGCCCTGCTGCCGGAACTCGCCCACATCAGCGAGGGCATCAACTTCGGCCGGAGTCTCGGGCTCAAGTTCCTGGTCGGGACGCAGAATGTCAATCAGGTGCTGCACGCCTACCAGACCGGCGTCGGGGAAAGCATCCTGTCCGGCTTCGGCACGGTCTTCGCGTTCCGGCTGATGGATGGCACCAGCCGCCAGCTGGTGCGGGACCGGTTCGGCGCCAACCGCAAGCAGATCATCACGCTCAACGCGGTCAGGGCGCAGGGCCCCCAGCAGGTCGTCGTCGAGGGCAACGTCATAGAGGACTGGGTGCTGTCCCGGCTCATCCCCGGGCAGTGCGTCGTCTCGCTCCCCGAAGGCCCGCCGTTCTTCTTCTCCTTCAAGAAGTTTCCACCCGCCCGGCCGGGGCCGGGACGGTGACCGGCCGGGGGCCCTCAATGGACGACGGGGCCGGAGCGTGGCGGCGCGATGCGGACGGTGGGCTGCGCTAGGTCGGCGATGTGGTGCACGACCACCACCGTGGCCGCGTCATGAGCCCATTCCGACACGCTGTGCGCCATCTCGTGCGGACCGGTCGCCAGCATCGCCCCGGCCACCGTCAGCGCGACCGTAGGCAGAAGCGCCACGACCTTCTTCAGGGCTCGCTGGGCCTTCTGCCTCCAGAAGGAGCCGGCCGAGCCAGGATCGCTTCCGTCCCCGGTTATCTTCTTCAGCTCCGCCGCAGCCCGGCACACCTCATCTCGCAACGTGCCCACCCGGTCTCCGGCGGCGCGGAACAGGTCCTGGCGCTTCATCCGGCGATGCCGCCGGGCCAGGCCCGCGACCTTGGCCCGGGCGTCCTGCAGGCATGCGGGGTCGATCTCGATCCCGGCCTGGGCGGTGCGGGCCAGGGCATCACCGAAGCTCGGCCCAAGGAACTGGGCGAACTGCTCCGCGGTCGGCACAGCATCAGCGAGCAGGCCGTCATCGGCGGGCTTCAGCCGGCCGAACCACCCGCTGGCGAGCCAGTCCCCGAGCAGGTCACAGGCCTCGGCGCAGCTCACGGCGAGCAGCCGGTTCTGTTCGGCCAGGGAGAGGGGGCTGGTGCCGGACGTCCTGAGCGTGGCGTCGAGGATCTCCGCCTGGACCCTCGCGACGCGCTCGATCGTCACACTCCCCATTGCCATCCCCCATCGGTCCCGGCCCGCGACGTTACGGCGTCACCCTCATGAGACGCGCACATCCGCACCCCCGTTGACCAGATCGCAGCGGGCCCAGAACGCGGCGGGCGCAGGGCAAGGGCCGGACTTGTCTAGAGTAAGGGGCCATGGCGTGGCTGATCGGGACGTCGGGATGGCAGTACCGGGACTGGCGGGGGGTGCTGTACCCGCCGGGCGTTCCGCAGCGGCGGTGGCTGGAGTTCTACGCGGAACAGTTCGCCACGGTGGAGAACAACAACGCGTTCTACCGGCTGCCGTCGCGGGAGACGTTTGCGGCGTGGGCGGAGCGGACCCCGGCCGGGTTCGTGATGACGGTCAAGGCCAGCCGGTACCTGACGCACATCCGGCGGCTGAAGGAACCGGCCGAGCCGGTGGGCCGGCTGATGAGCGCGGCGGCCGGGCTGGGGGCCACACTGGGGCCGGTCCTGCTGCAGTTGCCGCCGACGTGGAAGGGTGACCCGGCACTGCTGGACGAGACGCTGGCCGAATTCCGCCGGGCCGGGCCGGCCGGGCTGCGGATCGCGGTGGAGATGCGGCACGAGTCCTGCTGGACGGACGAGATGCGGCAGGTCCTCGCCGGCCGGGAGGCCACGCTGGTGTGGGCGGACCGGGGCGGGTCGGCCACGGGGCCGCTGTGGCGGACGGCCGGCTGGGGGTACCTGCGGCTGCACGAGGGAACGGCGCAGCCGTGGCCCCGGTACCGCGGCGCGGAGCTGCGGGCCTGGGAGAAGCGGCTGTCGGCGGAGTGGGCGGGCGGGCAGGACGTGTACGTCTACTTCAACAACGACCCGGGCGGGGCGGCGATCCATGACGCGGTAGCGTTCGGGCAGATCGCCCGGGAGGCGGGGCGCACCGTAACGCGGACGCCGGCAGCCGTACCGCCGGCGTCGTTATCCGCGGCCGGTGAGCCAGTGTTCCATGCAGGTCAGCAGTTCCTCGGTGTCGACCGGCTTGGTCACGTAATCGCTGGCACCGGCGTCGAGGCTCTTCTCCCGGTCACCCTGCATGGCGCGCGCGGTCACCGCGATGATGGGCAGGCCAGCGAAGCGGGGCATCTCGCGGATGGCCGCCATCGTCGCGTACCCGTCCATCTCGGGCATCATCACGTCCATCAAGATGAGGTCGACGCCCTCGTCGGCCTGCAGGACGCTGATGCCCTGGCGGCCGTCCGGCGCGCGCAGCACGGTGATCCCGTGCGGCTCCAGTGAGCTGGTGATCGCGAAGACGTTGCGCGCGTCGTCGTCGATGACCAGGACCCTCTTGCCGATCAGGGCCTCGTGCCCGCGCTCACGCGGGACGGTCGTACCGGCCGTTCGCGGGTCGGCAGGGACCTGGTCCCGGGGCACCGCCGACAGGTGCACGGTGATCCGCTCGCGCAGCTCATCCAGGGACGGCAGCAGCTCCAGCGAGCGGTTCGCGAACCGCAGCCGGGCCAGCCGGGCCTGCGCGCTGTCCAGCTTGTCCCGGGCGTGCGCGAGCACCGGCAGGCCGCCCAGTACCGGCTCGTCCTGCAGCAGATCGAGGAACGCGAACGCCGACGCATCGGGCAGGTCCAGGTCGAGGACGACGCACCGGTGCGGCTCCGCGCGCAGCGCCGCGATGGCCTCCTCCGGGCTGACCACCGTCTGCACCCGGACCGGCGCGTGCAGGTCAGCGAGGTCGGAGGCGGCGCTGTAGGCGAGCAGGGTGAGCAGGCCGCCGCGAGCGTTCTCCAGCACGAGCACGCGATGCTGGGCCTGGGCGTGGCCGTTGCCGGCGTGGGTGCTCACGGCGGCCGCGCCGTTATCCTGCGCCTCCTGCGCCTCCTGCGGCTCCTGCGCTTCCTGCTCCTCCTGCGCACCGGGCAGCGAGCGCGGGACGTGCAGGGTGAACGTGCTGCCCCGGCCCAGCGAGCTGTCGGCGGTGATGTCCCCGCCGAGCAGCGCGGCGACCTCCCGGGCGATCGACAGCCCCAGCCCGGTGCCGCCGTAGCGGCGGCTGAGCGTGCCGTCCCCCTGCTGGAAGGCGCCGAAGATCGTCCGCAGGTTCTCCGGCGCGATGCCGATGCCCGTGTCGGTGACGGAGAACTCCACCATCGGGCTGCCGTCCGGGGTGGTCATCCCGCTCAGGCCGGCCCGCAGCACCACACGTCCGGTGGCGGTGAACTTGACCGCGTTGGACAGCAGGTTGCCGAGCACCTGGCGCAGCCGCTGCCGGTCGGTGAACATCTCCCCCGGTGCCTCGCCGGGGTCGACCGCGAAGGTCAGGCCCTTCTCCGCGGTCAGCGGCTGGAAGGTGGCCTGCATGTCGTCTAGCAGCGTGCGCAGGGCGAAGCGTTCCGGGCTGATGTCCATCCGGCCCGCCTCGACCTTGGACAGGTCCAGGATGTCGTTGATCAGCTGCAGCAGGTCCGACCCGGCCGAATGGATGACGTTGGCGTACTCGACCTGCTTGGCGGTGAGGTTCCGCCCGGGGTTCTGCGCGAGCAGGCGGGCCAGGATCAGCAGGCTGTTCAGCGGCGTGCGCAGCTCGTGCGACATGTTGGCCAGGAACTGTGACTTGTACTTCGAGGCCAGCGCGAGCTGCAGGGCGCGCTCCTCAATCTCCTGCCGGGCCCGCTCGATCTCGGCGTTCTTCGTCTCGATGTCGCTGTTCTGCCGGGCCAGCAGTTCCGCCTTGTCCTCCAGTTCGGCGTTGGATCGCTGCAGCTCGTCCTGCTGAGCCTGCAATTCGACCGAACGGGCCTGAAGCTCGGCGGTCAGCCGCTGGGACTCATTCAGCAGCGCGTCGGTACGCGAGTTGGCCACGATCGTGTTCGCGTTGACGCCGAGGGTCTCGGTGAGCTGCTCAAGGAAGTCCGTCTGCACCGGGGTGAAGGTCGTGAACGAGGCCAGCTCGATGACGCCAAGCACCTGGTCCTCGAACAGGATCGGGAGCACGGCCAGGTTGGACGGGGAGGCCTCACCAATGCCCGAAGAGATCTTGACGTAGCCCTCCGGCAGGTCGGCGACGATGATGGACCGCTTGCTCTTGGCCACTTGGCCGATCAGTGACTGGCCGAGCCGGTACTGCAGCGGCGCCTCGTTGTCGGCGCGCAGCCCGTAGCCGGCGATGAGGCGCAGCCTGGTGTCGCTGTCATCGGTCTCGGACAGGAAGAACGTGCCGTGCTGCGCGCCCACCAGCGGGGCGAGCTCGTCCATGATCAGCTCGGCGACCGCGGTGAGGTCCCGGTGACCCTGCATCATCCCGGACAGGCGGGCCAGGTTGGTCTTCAGCCAGTCCTGCTGCTGGTTGGCCCGGATGGTCTCGCGCAGAGACTGGACCATGGCGTTGATGTTGTCCTTGAGCTCGGCGACCTCACCCTGCGCCTCGACCGAGATCGAGCGGGTCAGGTCCCCGGCGGCGACCGCGCTGGTCACCTCGGCGATCGCGCGGACCTGGCGGGTCAGGTTGCCGGCCAGCTCGTTGACGTTCTCGGTCAGCCGCTTCCAGGTGCCGGACACGCCCTCGACCTCGGCCTGGCCGCCCAGGCGGCCCTCGCTGCCGACCTCGCGCGCCACCCGGGTGACTTCGGCGGCGAACGCGGACAGCTGGTCGACCATCGTGTTGATCGTGGTCTTCAGCTCGAGGATCTCGCCGCGCGCGTCCACGTCGATCTTCCTGGACAGGTCGCCCTGCGCCACCGCCGTGGTGACCTGGGCGATGTTGCGCACCTGGCTGGTCAGGTTATTGGCCATCGAGTTGACGTTGTCGGTCAGGTCCTTCCAGGTGCCGGCCTTGTTCGGCACGTTGGCCTGGCCGCCGAGGATGCCCTCGGTGCCCACCTCGCGGGCCACCCGGGTCACCTCGCCGGCGAACGCGGACAGCGTGCCGACCATCGCGTTGATCGCCTGGGCCAGCGCGGCGACCTCGCCCTTGGCCTCGACCGTGATCTGCTGGCTCAGGTCACCGCGCGCCACCGCCGTGGCCACCTGCGCGATCGAGCGGACCTGGGCGGTCAGGTTGGACGCCATCACGTTGACGTTGTCGGTCAGGTCCTTCCAGGTACCGGACACCCCGCGGACGACCGCCTGGCCGCCCAGGTTGCCCTGGGTCCCGACCTCGCGGGCCACCCGGGTCACTTCGTCGGCGAACGCGGACAGCCGGTCGACCATCGTGTTGATGGTCTCCTTCAGTTCCAGGATCTCGCCGCGCGCGTCGACCCGGATCTTCTGGGTGAGGTCACCCTTGGCCACCGAGGTGGTCACCGCGGCGATCGAGCGGACCTGATCGGTCAGGTTCGCCGCCATCACGTTGACCGACTCGGTGAGGTCCTTCCAGGTGCCGGACACGCCCGGCACGTGGGCCTGGCCACCGAGGATGCCGTCGCTGCCGACCTCACGGGCCACCCGGGTCACCTCGTCGGCGAACCCGGACAGCTGATCGACCATCGTGTTCAGGGTGCTCTTCAGCTCGAGCATCTCGCCCTTGGCGTCGACGGTGATCTTCTGGGTCAGGTCACCCCGGGCCACGGCCGTCGCCACCTCGGCGATGTCCCGCACCTGGCCGGTAAGGTTCCCGGCCATGGCGTTGACCGAGTCCGTCAGGTCCTTCCAGGTGCCGGAGACCCCCTTGACGTCGGCCTGGCCGCCCAGGCGGCCCTCGGTCCCGACCTCACGCGCCACCCGGGTGACTTCGGAGGTGAACAGGTCGAGCTGGTCGGCCATGCCGTTGAAGACCGTGGCGATCTGGTCCATCAGCGGGTCGCCGGTCTCGGGGAGACGGGTGCTGAAGTCGCCGCCGCGGACGGCCGTCAGGCCCGCGAGGAGCTGCTCCAGCCCCGACTCGTCCAGCTTGCGACCTGACTGCATGACGTCGGTCATCAGCACTCCCCATCATGGTGACGGCGTGCATGGCCCGTCCCCCGGTCAGACGTATCCGGCCGGGGACGGCCGGGTGGGTATCCAGCATGGCTTGCGGTACCGCGGGCGACGCATTTCCCGGCATTTCCGGTGCGTACCGGCGGTAGAGGCGCGACGCGATCATTAACGGCGAACGAGAACGTTTGCCGCATGGCAACATTAGTAGAGCCGGGAGCGGGACGATCGCGCATTCATGGTCATCCATGCTCGCATAGCGTGCGGGAGCGGGCCAGCTTACGCCCGGCGCCTATCGTGGCGGAAGAAAGGTCGGTGAGCGGTGCCGAACAGCGGCGAGGATATCCTGCGCCTGGCTGCGGTCATCGACCGCCAGCGGCAGGAGCTGGACCAGGCGCGCTCCAGCGCGGCGGCCCGTTCGGTCATCGACATGGCCAAGGGCTCGCTCATGGAACGGCTGGGCTGTTCCGCCACCGACGCCGCGAGCCAGCTGACCGCGCTCGCCGCCGAGTCGGGGACGCCGGTCGCCGAGATCGCCGCCGCGATCATCGGCCACGATCCTGTCCCGTCTGGGCCGGATGGGGCGCCTGGACCGGATGGGGCGCCTCGGCTGGCGCGGAACCAGCTGGCCGGGGCGGCTGCGGAACTGGCCGCCGACGGAAACGAGATCGCGGCCGCCGTCCAGGATCAGGCGCTGGCGCCTCTCGGCGTTTCCGCCGTCGCGCTGTGGGTGATCGACGCGGATGGCGGCCTGGACCTGCTCGGGGAGACCGGGCTCGGGGCGGCGGAGGCGAGCCGCTGGCGCCGTATCCCGCCGCAGATGGACTGCCCGGCGCAGCGGGTCGCGCACGGTGGCCCCGACCTGTGGTGGCCCGGCTCCGGGACGGGCGGGGCCGATGCTGCTGGTGTGGCTGATGGTCGTTACGTTGCCGATGCTGCTGATGGGGCCGGTACTGCCGATGGGGCCGATGGGGCCGATGGGGTCGGCGAGGGCGCAGACAGCTATACCGGGCCGCTGGCGGGGCGATGGCCCGGCGGGGCGCGGGCAGTGCTGGCCCTCCGCGACCGCGCGTCGATGCTGCTGGGCGTGATCGAGGTCTGCTGGCCGCTGGCCCGGGACGGTTTCCCGGACGCGCTGCGCCACCAGGTCAGCGACCTGGCCCAGGCATGCGCGGACTTGCTGAGCACGCGAATCGAGGACGGCGGCCTCGCGATCATGCGCTCCCGCCCGGCGCTCACCGGCCTGCTCGACAGCCTGCTCGAGACCACACTGATCGCTTCCGCGCTGCGGGACGGCGACGGCAACGTTACCGACTTCCGGATCGACCACGCCGGTGATACCTTCCGGGACCCAGGCGGCCGGAGCGCCGCCGAGATCGCCGGACGCACGCTGGTGGAGGCCTACCCGATGGCCGCGACCGCGGGCGGCCTGCTGGCGCACGCGGTCCGCGCCCTGACCACCGGGCACGCTCAGCACATTCCGGGCCCGATCCTGAGCGCCCCGGCGGGCGAGGTGGCGGGGGCCGTCGCCGACGTGCGGATCGCCCGGTTCTTCGACGGGATCGTCCTCACCTGGCGGCTGGCCGGCGACGTCGACCAGCTCACCGAGCGGCTGCTGCAGATCCAGCGGCTCGGCCGGATCGGTGCCTGGGAGGAGAACCTGGTCACCGGGACGGCGGACTGGACCGACGCCGCGTTCGCGCTGTTCGGCCTGCCCGCGCGGCAGGGCACGGCCATTCCGGTCGCCGACCTGCACAGCTACGTCACCGCGATGGACGTCCCGGCGGTCAAGCGGTTCAGGGAGACACTCCTGCAGGCGCGCGAGCCCACCGGCGCGACGTTCCGTATCGTGCGGGCGGACGACGGCAGCGTCCGGCAAATGCGCGTCTTCGCGGAGCCGGTGCTCAGCCGGGCCGGGACCGTCGAGGCAATCCGCGGCGCCTTCCAGGACATCTCGGCCGTATACCAGGCGCAGGTCGCGCTGGCCGCCACCCGCGACCAGCTCGCCGATACCGAGCACCGGGCCGCCGAGGAGCACCTGCTCGCGGTGCGCCTGCAGCAGGCCATCATGCCGCCGACGGCCGAGCCGGTGGAAACGGCCGGGATCGAGGTGGCCGTCCGTTACCGGCCGGCCGGGCCGGGGCACCTGGTCGGCGGGGACTGGTACGACACGCTGCTGCTGCCGAGCAAGGAAGTCCTGCTCGTCGTCGGGGACATTGCCGGGCACGGTATCGACGCGGTGACCGGCATGGTCATGGCGCGCAACTGCCTGCGCGGGCTGGCGATCACCGGCGCGGGCCCGGCGGAACTGCTCGCCTTCCTCAACAGCGCGGTGTGCCACCTCATCGACGGGGTGGTCGGCACGGTGGTCTGCGGGCTCTACAACCCGGCCCTGCGCACGCTGCGCTGGGCGCGCGCCGGGCACCTGCCGCCCATCGTGATCCGCGGCCGGACCGCGACGCCGCTGCCGCTGCCGCGCGGCGTGCTGTTGGGCACCGACCCGGACGTGACCTACGAGGAGTTCACGACGTCACTGGCGGCCGGGGACACGATGCTGCTGTTCACCGACGGCATGATCGAGCGCCGCGACATCCCGATCACCAGGGCGATCGACGAGTTTGCGAGCCGGGCGGCTGTCCCCCAGCCGTCGGCCGCGGTGCTCGCCGACTACATCCTGGCCCACGTGGCCTCCGACACCGGCGACGACGCGTGCCTGGTCGCCGTCCGGATCCGCTAGGGCCGGTCCATGGTGGACGTGCCGGCGGGCGGGGTGATCGCCTCGGCGCCAGCGATCGCCTCATCGACGCTGCCGTACAGCGGGAGCCGGTAGGCCAGGCCGGTGATCCACAGGGCCTTCGCCGGGCGGTACTGAGCACCCGCGAGGATCAGGGTCCCGGACCCGGACAGCAGCTTCTTCCAGTGCCCGACGATGACGGCCAGGCAGCCGGTGTCCATAAAGGTGACCGCCGACATGTCGATGATCACCTGGCTATTTTCCTGCCGGGCTCTGGTCATGAACTGATCGAACTGATCCCGCGTGATGAGATCGAGATTCCCGGCCACCTTGATGATCGTGTATTGACCACGTCGCTCCGAAGACAGGGACAGCATGCGGCATCCACCCCCGGAGTGCCGGCAACAGGACAACTCCCACGATACCGCGCCAGTCCGGCCCGGCTGGCGCCGTACCGGCAGGCCGGCAGGCGTCCCTGGGCCTAGCGAATGGTCATCCGCAGCAGCACCGAGGTACCCTCCGCGGTCGCCTTGATCTGCAGGCCGTCGCAGACCAAGCGCGCGACCTCCAGTCCCATCCCGCCCTGCTCGGCAGGCCGGCGCGGCAACGCCGTGGGTGCCATCGCGGCGGGCCACTGCCCGTTGTCGCGGATCTCGGCCAGCCCGGCGCCTTCGGTGACCCACAGCCGCAGGGACGCCTTCGGTGAGCCGTGCCGGACCGCATTGGTGGCGATCTCGTTGACGGCTATGACGAAATCGTCGGCTGCTTCCGCCGACATGCCGGCCCGGGACGCCCAGGTCACGGTGAACCGGCGGACCTGCGGAAGATCGGCGGAGGTGAAGTCCATCTGGCGTGGTTCTGGCCGTGGAGGAGGCCACGCTCCGCGTGTGCGCGGCGGCGAGCCGTCCTTCACACCCCCACCTACCCTGGAACCGTTGGTGACATTAACCTCAGCCGACAGCAAGGCTCCTGCCCAGGTTTTTCGCGGACATCCCGTCCAGGGCATATTGACTGAGCGGGAAAGCGCCGACGGGTGGTTTGCCGACCAACCGGCCACCACAGCAAGGTACCGGACACACCGGGCATCGCGGCATCCTCATCCCGGCGTGAACGTTATCACCAGCATCCATTCTGCGGCCCTGCCCGTTCACCCTGATCTGGCGACGGCTCTGGACGCGGACGGCTGAGCCTGCCCCGTGTCCATATAATGAGACGTATATTTCATTTTACGAGACAGCTGATCTAGCATCCGGTCATGACAGTTTCGCATCCGCCCCCTGGCCGGCCACGGGAATGGGACGCCGCGTCGTACGACGCCCTGCCCCTGCCGCATGAGCGCTGGGGGAAGCGACTGCTGGGCACGCTCCCGTTGCGCGGCGACGAGACCGTCCTGGACATCGGCGCCGGTACCGGGCGGGACACCGCGGGGCTGCTGGAACGCCTGCCACACGGGCGCGTGATCGCCGTCGACGGCTCGGCGGCCATGCTGAGCAGGCTCCGGGGCCGCCTGGCCGGAACCGGGCCGGAGCGGCTGACCGTCCTGCAGGCCGACCTGACGGCTCCGCTGCCGGTCGCCCAACTGGTGGACGCGGCGTTTTCCGTGGCGACCCTGCACTGGCTGCCCGACCACGAACGGGTGTTCCGCTCACTCGCCGCCGCGCTGCGACCGGGCGCCCTGCTGCGCGCCGAATGGGGCGGCGCCGGTAACTGCGCCAGCATCGAGGCGGCGCTGGCCGCCCTGGGCCTGCCCCCGCTCAATGCCGCCTGCAACTTCGCGACCGCCACGGACACCGCCCGCCGGCTGGCCGCGGCCGGGTTCGCGGACGTCGACGTTGTGCTCGTGCCGGATCCGGCGCGGCTGGAGCCCGGCGTGCAGCTGGAAGTGTTTCTCGGCACCGTCGTGCTCGGCTCGGTTCTCGATGCCCTGCCGGCCGCCGAGCGGGCGGGTGCGGTGCACGCGGTCGCGGCGCGCCTGCCCGAACCCACGGTGGACTACGTGCGCCTGCAGGCGTCGGCGCGCCGGGCCGGGTAAGCCTCGCCAGCGCCCAGGCCGGCAGACCCGCCGTGCCCTGGGCCGGGCAGGCGCAGCACCAGGTGCCTCTTGACGCTCCCGGAGGCTCGTCCTAGCCTCGCTAGGAAAACCTATTCCTTGAATCCGGGGGCCGCTTCCTGCTGCGCGGGCTCCCGTTCAGGAGAGCCAACGGAGTGGCCATCGTGACGTACCTGGACGCCCAACCGCTTGCGCAGGATTCCGGCCCGGGCCCGGCCGGTAACGGCCCCGCGATACCGACCGCCGGGGCGCTGACGGCCCACCGCCCCGTCGGTGGGCCCGGCCCCGAACTGACCGGCGGCCTGTTGCATGACTGGCAGCAGCGGAACCGGACGGCGAGCCTGCCCCTCGCGCTGCGCCAGCTGGCGGCCGCGGGCAATCTGGCCAACCTGCGGGCGGCGTCGGATTCTGCGGAGACGTCGGGTCAGGTCCGTTCCGCGCCTCTGAACCGGGCCGCGGACGCGGTCCATCCGGCGACCGCGGCCGAGGGAGCCAACGTGGCCGAGGCCATCGACACGTCCGGGTCAGACGGCGGCGGGCCGCGTTACCACGGCCCGGTGTTCATGGACTCGGACATCTACAAGACGCTGGAGGCGATCGGCTGGGAGCTCGCGCGCGATCCGGGCGGCCCGGCGGGCGCGGACCTGGCCTCATTCGCCGCCACCACGGCCGCGCTGCTGGAACAGGCCCAGATGCCGGACGGCTACCTGGATTCCTACATTCAGGTCAGCGGGGAGCCCCGGTACAGCAGGCTGGCCTCTAGCCACGAAATGTACTGCGCGGGTCACCTGATCCAGGCCGCAGTGGCCATGGCCCGTGCCGCCGGGGCAATCTCGACCGGGGCAATCTCGACCGGAGCGGTCCCGTCCGGGACGGGGCCGGCCGAGGTGGGGTCGGCCGGGACGGTCGCGTCCGGGGCGCAGGAGTCCGGGAACACCGCGGCAGCGGGCCGGCTGATGGCGGTGGCCCGGCGGGTCGCTGATCATCTGGTGGCCACGTTCGGCGGGCGGGAGGCCGGGCTGGACGGGCACCCCGTCATCGAGACCGCGCTGGCCGAACTGTACCGCGCCACCGGCCAGCGCTCCTACCTGGATCTGGCCGCCCAGTTCGTCACGCAGCGCGGGCACGGCCTGGCCGGCGACTCCGGCCGCGGCCATCGTTACCTGCAGGATCACACCCCGATCCGCGACACGCGCACCGAAGAAGGCCACGCGGTCCGCGCGATGTACCTCGAAGCCGGCGTCGTCGACGTCGCGGCCGAAACCGGCGACACCGCCCTGCTGGCCTCCTCGATCACTCGTTGGGAGGACATGGCCGCCACCAAGACGTACCTGACCGGCGGGAACGGATCCCGGCACTCCGATGAGGCGTTCGGCGACCGGTACGAACTGCCCCCCGACCGCGCCTATAACGAAACCTGCGCCGCCATCGCCAGCTTTCACTGGAGCTGGCGGCTGCTGCTGGCCACCGGGCAGGCCCGTTACGCCGACCTGATGGAACGCGTCCTGTACAACGCCTTCGGCGCCTCGATCTCGACCGACGGGCAGCGTTTCTTCTACGTCAACCCGCTGCAGCGCCGCTACGACCACGTCGAGGGCGACGACCCGGGACGGCGGCACGAGTGGTTCTCCTGTGCCTGCTGCCCGCCGAACATCATGCGGCTGCTCGCCTCCCTCCAGCATTACCTCGCGACGACCGACGACGACACCCTCTACCTGCAGCAATACACCGGAGCCCAGATCGCCGCCCCGCTCACCGACGGCACGCTGGGCATCGCGGTGTCAGCCGGGCTGCCCTGGTCCGGGGAGGTCACGGTGCGGGTCACGCAGGCCCCGGCCGGGCCGTGCGGGCTAGCGATCCGGGTCCCCCCGTGGTCCAGCGAACCGCGCCTGCGGATCAACGGCGCGCCGGCTGAGGCGTCGCGCACGGACCGCGGGTACCTTCTCGTGCACCGCCAGTGGCAGGCGGGAGACGTGCTCGCCTGGACGTTCGACGTGGCACCTCGGTGGGTGTTCCCGCATCCGCGCATCAACGCGGTCCGCGGCTGCGCCGCCATCCAGCGCGGCCCGCTCGTCTACTGCTTCGAGCAGGCCGATCAGGCCGAGGGCGCGGAGCTGGACGATCTGGCCTTGCTCGGCGGGACACCGCTGACCGACCGGCCGGCCACGCTGCCCGGGATCGGCCGGACGGTCGTCGTGGACGTCAGCGCGGCGGCGATGGGCGCGCGGTCGCCTGAGGGCCTGCCGTATACGGCGCCGCCGCCGGCGGGGTCTGCCCGGCGCGCCGGACGGTGCCCGGCGGGTCGTGGCAACCGCGGTGCCCTACTTCCAGTGGGACAACCGCGACGGGCGTGCGATGCGGGTCTGGCTGCCGTCCGCCGGCTGACCGGCGTTGGGGCGGTGCGGCGTGAGGCCGGTGTCGCCATAATTGCCTGATGGCACTGGCGGGTGAACCGGCGGACGGGATCGTCGTCCGCGCCGCGACTCCCGCGGACGCCGGCCCGGTCGCGGAGATCTACGCGCCCGTGGTCGATGACACGGCGATCTCGTTCGAGGAAACTGCGCCAGGCCCGGACGAGATCGGGCGGCGGATGCTGGCCAGCCCCCGGTTGCCCTGGCTCGTCGCCGACGACGGAGGCCACATAGCGGGGTACGCGTCCGCGTCCGCGCACCGGCAGCGCCCGGCCTACCGCTGGTCCGCGGACTCCTCGGTCTACCTCGACCCGCGGTACCGGTCGCGCGGGCTGGGCCGGCGGCTGTACGAACGGCTGATCGGCGAGGTACGCGACCTCGGCTACGTCTCGCTCTTCGCCGGCATCGCGCTGCCCAACGCTCCCAGCGTGGGGCTGCACGAGGCGATGGGCTTCCGAGTGGTGGGGGTGTTCACTAACGTCGGTTACAAGCTGGGCTCCTGGCGGGACGTCGGCTGGTGGCAGCTCCGGCTGCGTGACGTGCCGCCCGCGCCCGCCGAGCCCCGCCCGTGGGCGTCGTAGGGCAGGCCGCCGTGCCGAACCGTGAGCTGGTGGTGCTGGGCACCGCGAGCCAGGCGCCCACCCGGGACCGCAACCACAATGGCTATCTGCTGCGGTGGGACGGCGCCGGGCTGTTGTTCGACCCCGGCGAGGGAACCCAGCGTCAGATGCTCCTGGCCGGGGTGAAGGCCAGCGAAATCTCGCATATCTGCATGACGCACTTCCACGGTGACCACTGTCTGGGCCTGCCGGGTGTGCTGCAGCGGCTCTCCCTCGACCGGGTAGCCCATGAGGTCGCGTGCCATTACCCGGCCGAGGGGCAGGAGTACCTCGGCCGGCTACGGCACGCCGCCATCGTTCACGATCTCGCCACGATCCGCGAGCACCCCGTTCGCGCGGACGGCGTGATCGGCGAGACCGGGGATTTCCGCCTGACGGCCCGGCGGCTGTCCCACCGGGTGCCCGCCGTCGGGTACCAGCTGGCCGAGCCGGACGGCCGCCGGATGCGGCCGGAGCGGCTGGCCGCCGTCGGGGTGAGCGGGCCGGACGTCGGCCTGCTCGCCCGGCAGGGCTGGCTCGACGTAAACGGGCGGCGGGTGCACCTGGCCGAGGTGAGCGAGCCACGGCCCGGGCAGCGGTTCGCCTTCATCATGGACACGCGCATGTGTGAGGCGGTGTTCGCGCTGGCGGAGGGGGCGGACCTGATGGTCTGCGAAGCGACGTTCCTGGCTGAACACGCGGCCCTCGCCCCGGAGTACGGCCACCTGACGGCCACCCAGGCGGGCCAGATCGCCGCGGAGTCCGGGGTGCGGACCCTCGTGCTGACCCATTTCTCGCAGCGTTACGCGCATCAGGACACGCAACGGTTCGCCGACGAGGCCGGCGCGGTCTTCGGCGGGCAGATCGTGGTGGCCGCCGACCTGGACCGCGTCCCCGTCCCATCCCGCCGGTGAACCCGGGCAGGCTCCGCTGATCTGACCGTCAGGCGGGTCCGGGGTGAGCCTGAAGGCTGACGGAAGAGCGGGATGCCCCGTTCCGGAGCGCCGTTGACGGACGCGGATATTCTTCCTTTCTTTTTCCGGGTCTGGGCTGTGCGGCCTGTAACTGTCGGACCCTCTCGATATCATCGAACTAGAAATCGATTAACGATTCCGTTCCTGGCCCTGGGGAGGTGACCTGCCTCGATGTGCACCACCGCTGAGCCCACCATGCCCGCCAGCACCGGGCAGGCGCTGGCCATGGTCCGCGCCGGGCTCGGCTACCTGGCCAGCTGTGACGCCGGGTCGCTGGGCACCGCCGCGCAGGCCGAGGCGCTGACCGGGCTGGAAGCCGCCGAAGCGCAGCACACCGCCGCCCGGGCGGCGATCCTTTCCGCGTTCACCGCCCAGCACGGGTATGAGGCCGACGGCCAGTACGGCGCCGCCGCCTGGCTGCGCGCGATCACCCGGGTGACCAGGGGCGCGGCCGGGGCGGCGACCGGGTGGGCGCGGCGGCTGGCCGCCCATCCCGCCGTCGCGGCCGCGCTGGCCGCCGGGCAGGTCCCGGCGTCGCTGGCCCGGCTGATCTGCGACGGCACCGATCAGCTCCCGGAAGAGTTCCGGGCCGACGCGGACGGCATCTTGCTGGCCGCGGTGCTGGGCGGCGCGGATCAGCATGACCTGGCGCGGCTGGCCTGGGAAATGCTCGAACGCGCCCGCACCTCCGCCGACAGCGGCGACGACCGGTTCGAGGAGCGGGCACTGTGGCTGGAGACCACCTTCGGCGGCGCCGGGCGGCTGCAGGGTGACTTGACCCCCGCCTGCACCGCCGCCCTCACCGTAGTGCTGGACGCCCTGGGCCAGAAAGCCGGGCCGGAAGACACCCGCACCCTGCCCCAGCGCCGGCATGATGCGATCGAGGAGGCGTGCCGGCGGCTGATCGCCGGGCAGCTGATCCCCGGCCGGGACGGGCAGCCCCCGCACCTGATCGTCCACGTGGACCTGAACGACCTGCGCGGCGGCTCCGTCCTGGAACGGTCCTTGACCTGCGCCCGCGCCGCGGCCGGCCCCGGCTCGGTGTACCTGACCGGCGCCGCCGCCGAGGCCGCCGCCTGCGACGCGGTGCTCACCACCGTGGTCACCGGGCAGATCGACCGGCAGGCCCTGGACCAGCTGACCAGCCTGTGGCTTACCCTCCACACCCCCGGCGGCAGCCCGGCCCCCGCCCACAGCCACCACGGCAGCCAGGCCCCAGACGACAGACCCGGTAACAGCCACATCCCCGGTGACAGCCAGACCCGCGGCGGCACCTCCGGCGGCGGCCCGGCCCCGGGCGGCAGCCCTAGTGGCAGCCGCACCCCAGCCGGCGGCCAAGCCTCAGATGACAGCCAGGCGCCAGGCGGCAGCCACGGCGGGGCCACCCCGCAGGGCCCGCTGCCGGCCGAAACCCGGGCCCGGCTGCAGGCCACCCTCCTGCAAGCCTGCATCAACGTCGTCTCCGGCCCCGGCGGCCTGGCCTCCTACCTGCGCGGCGCGCTGCTCAACGCACCGTTCTCCAGCCTCAGCCAGCCTCTCGACATCGGCCGCACCACCCGCACCATCCCGCCGCACCTGCGCACCGCCGTCACCCTGCGCGACCGGCACTGCCAATTTCCGGGCTGCCGGCAGCCCCCCTCCGTCTGCGAGGTGCACCACCTCATCCCGTGGGCCCAAGGCGGCCCCACCAGCCTGGGCAACCTCGGCTTGTATTGCAGATTCCATCACCAGGTCGTCATCCACCGGTGGGGCTGGAACATCACCCGCCACCCCGACGGCACCACCACCGCCACCGCACCCGACGGACGCACCCTGCACTCCCACAGCCCACCGCAGCAAGTCGCCTAACGGCGGCGTAGCCCAAGCCGGGTCCACGTCCTGGCGAGACGGCAGCTCCGGACGTATCCCGCGCAACCCTGCGGAACCGCCGCCCTGACGAGGCCTCGTCAGGGCGGCGGAGTGTCACACTGCCTTACTCCAGCGGCTGATGGCCGATGGCGGCTGGTTCACGGCCGGCCAGCAGCCAGCCAGCGGCCGCCGCGACCAGCGGCATGCCGACGACGATGATGAGCAGGTTCCGGAGCGGGATGTTGGACAGTTCGGAGAGGCCGTCGCGGGAGTTATCGAACGAGTAGGCGATGGCGGCGATGTAGGCGGCGACCGTGCCGACCACGGCGCCGAGCAGGCCGAGCGCGCCGGCGGTGGCGGCGGTGAGCGTGCGGCGGGTCGAGCTGCCCGCCCCGGTCGCGGTCAGGGTGCGCAGGTCACTGGCCGTCTCGCTGCGGATGAGGCCGACGCTCATGGCGAGGATGCCCAGCGCCAGGAGTATCCCGAACACCGTCGCCCAGTTGATGATCTCCGACGACGACGGCGCGCTGTTCTTGGTCTCCACGGTCAGGCCGGCCGCGGCGGCGGTGAGCCGGGCACTCTTGATCTGCGCGGCGGTGGGCGGATGCGGCGTCTGGATGAGCCATCCGGCCGTGCTGGTCTGCAGTTTGAACTGCTGGATGGCGTGCTCGGTGATCACCGTGTTCGGGGCCGACGTGCCGCTCGGAAGCGCGCTGACCTCCTGAATCTTTGGGTTGGCGAGGCAGCTGCCCGCCGGGCACGGGAACGAGGTCTGCGCGCCCGGAGGCCCGTTGCCGGGCGTCACCTGGTGGGCCTGGCCTTTGCCGCCGCCGTAGAAGAGCTGCATCTTGGAGAGGCCGGACAGCCCGGGGCGCATGCTGAGGATGTCGGCCGTGGGATCAACGGCCTTGATCCCGAAGGCCTGCAGCAGCTGGGGGGTGGCCACGTAGATCGGCCCGTTCCAGTTCCGTCCCGCGGCGCCGTGGTTCAGCGACGCGGTGGTGGTTTCGAGCTGGATGACGTCGTGCGAGCCGAGCGCCGCCGCGATGCCCTGCGCGCTGGCCGCCATCGCCTGCAGCTTGCTTCCGGTTACCGGCCCGCTGGGCCCCTGTCCGCCGCCCTGCGGCGAATTAGGTGTGTAGACGATCAACTGGTCCGAAGCCACGTTGGGCCCGGCGTAGTCGAGGACGTTCCCGTACCGCTGCGCGGAAAGCACACAGACGAGAACCGCGATCAGCACGCCGAGGCTGATGGCCGCGAGCGCTGAACCCGAGCGTGCCCGGTAACGGGCCAGGTCGCGCAGGGCGAGCCGGACCGCGATCGGGGAGCGCCGGGCGAGCCGGGCCGCCGCCGCCAGGCACAGCGGGGACAGCAGGATCACGGCGGCGACCAGGGTGACCAGGCCGAGGAGGATTTCCGGCATTCCGCCACCGCCGCTCTGGCGGCCGCCGTAGGCCAGCAGGCCCGCGGCGGCCGCGGCGAGAACGACGCCCGGCACCGCGGAGCGGTGGATCTGCTTGGGCGGAGCGGGCCGCCCGGACAGCGCCGTCACGATGGGCACCCGGGTGATCGCCCGGGCGGGCCGGGAGGCGGCAAAGTAGGTGGCCACCAGGGCCAGCGCCATCGCCCCGCCGATCACGGCCCACGGCAGCTGGAACGCGCCGACCACGTGGTGGGCGTTCGCCTCGACGCGCGGCCGGTAGGCCAGCCACGCGGCCAGGCCGATGACCGCGCCGAGCAGGGTGCCGGCGACCCCCACCACGATCCCGTTGGCGCGGACGACGAGACGGACGTTCCGGTCCGTGGCCCCGACGGCGCCAAGCATCCCGAGCGAACGCAGCCGGCGCTGCGCCAGCACCGTGAACCCGCCGACGGACACCAGCGCGATGAGCAGCATCCCGACGGTGGCCAGCGCGAGCACGATGGTCTTAGGGTTGAACGGGTTGCTGGCCGTCACGGCCGCGCGGGTCTCGACGTTCGGCCCGAGCGAGGTGACCCCGGCGGAATCGAAGAGCACGGTCACCTGAGACGGCGCGCGGACCTGGCCCGGTGCCACGAGGGCGAACTCATCCAGCAGGCTCTGCGGGTTCTCGACGATGCCGGTGACGCGCCAGGCCGTGCCGCCCTGGCGCCAGGCGTCCCCGACCTTGAGGCCGAAGGCGGATGCCACGCCGTCGGTCACGGCCACCTGACCGGGGCCGGTGGGATAGTGCCCGCTGACCAGGGAGAGCATCGGCTGCCCGAACGGGCCGTGCGGGTCCTGGGCCCGCAGGTCGTACGTGCTGATCGAGCCCGGGATGGCGATGGCCTGATTCTCGATCACGTCGGTGCGGCCGAAGCGATGCTGCAGCGCGGCGATCTGGCTGGCCAGATGCGGATCGGGTCCGCCGAACGTGGCGGCGGCCGAGGCGGTGCCGAACCCCGCGCCGGCTGGGGGCGGCGTGTCGGTGGCGACCGCCGCGCCAAGGATCGTGGCGGCCACGGCCACCGTGATGAGCGCGAGGACCAGCAACTGCTGGCGCCATTCGCGGCGGAACAGCCGCCAGGCCCAGCGGATCACGGCGCGACGGGCGGGAAAGGACCCCGTCTCGGCCGGGCGCTCGCGCAGGGCCGTGGTCACTGGACCTGGCCCAGGAGCGATTCGGGACCGGCCGGCGGCGCTGTCTGGTCGACCGCCCGCCCGTCACGCAGGAACACCACCCGGTCCGCCCACGAGGCCAGCTGCGCGTCGTGGGTCACCACCACCGCGGCCACACCCCGCTTGCAGGCGTTGTGGATCAGCCGCATGACCGATTCGGCGTTCGCCGAGTCCAGTGCGCCCGAGGGCTCGTCGGCGAGCAGCAGGCGGCGGTCCCCGATCACCGCGCGGGCGATCGCCACCCGCTGCCTTTCACCGCCGGACAGCTCGTCGGGGAACCGCGACGCCCTGTCCTCCAGGCCGAGCTCTTCGAGCCTTTTCAAGGCGGCCACGCGCGCGGTCCGGGCGGACATCCCGTCGAGTTCCAGGGGCAGCGCCACGTTCTCCGCCACGGTCAGGCCGGGCAGCAGGTTGAAGTCCTGGAACACGTACCCGACCGTGCGCCGGCGCAGCCGGGCCTTGGCGTTGCGCGACATCCCCGACAGCGCGGTTCCGTCGATCAGCACCTCCCCGCTGGTCGGATCCTCCAGGCTGCCGGCGATGGTCAGCAGGGTGGACTTGCCCGAGCCACTCGGGCCCATCACCGCCACCATCGCTCCCGCCTGCACCGACAGGTCCACTCCGGCCAGCGCGTGCACCTCGGCGGCACCCTGGCCGTAGATCTTTGACACGCCGCGCAGCTCCAGTACGGTCATCGCGGCACTCCCCTTTCCCATGGCTCTTCCTTGTTCACCGGCCGGCCCCCGTCCGGCGCCGGACCCGCGGCAGCGGCGGCGCCGCCGGGCGGGCAGGATCGGCGTCGGTGCGCTTGATCCGGCCGTCGGCCGCGTCCAGCCAGCGGACGACCGCGTCCAGCCGGAACAGTTCCGCGTCGACGACCAGCGCGAGGCCAAGATCGGCTTCGGCTTCGTCTTCTTTGATGCGTGTCCACTGCTGCATCAGCTCCACCAGGTACCGGCGGTGCGCCTGGATCACCTCATGCACGTTGATGCCGGGCACGCGGATCGCCACCAGGACCTTCATCACCAGTTCGTCGCGGGGCGGTGAGCTCAGATCGGGCGGCGTGTGCAGCCACCCGGCCAGCTCAGCCAGCCCTTCCGTGGTGATCCTGAAGCCCTTCTGCGGGCCGTCGTCCCCGCCCTCGGACTCCACCAGGCCGTCCCGCTCCAGCCGCTGCAGGGTGGTGTAGACCTGACCGACGTTCAGCGGCCACACCTCGCCGGTGCGGGCCTCGAATTCCTCACGCAGCTGAAGGCCGTACTTGGGTCCTTCGCTCAGCAGCGCAAGCAGGGCGTGACGGACGCTCATCACCACTCCTCATCAGTATGATTCGGAGAATCATACTGGGTATTATTGGCCCCCGCCGCGCTCCACCGCAGTAGTGCTGAATACACCTTTGCCCGTGCAGGCAGCCCCCGTCCCGCCCGTGCAGCCGGCCGCCGCCTGGACCGGGTAAGAACCAGTAACGACAGGTCAGGCCGCCTGGTGGGCGGCGCGCCAGACGGTTTCGTCTGCTCGACCAGATCGCCCAGCGTGACGCTCTGGCCGACGGCGGTCCAAGGCACGGGACTTCTACGCCGGCATGCTGGGCTTCGAGGCCCGCACGGACGCCGCGATGGGCGAGGGCTTCCGTTGGCTGACCGTGGGCCATCCCAGCCAGCCCGAGCTCGAGGTCACGCTGATCACCCCGGGCCGCCGCTCGATGAGGACGCCGCGGGCTTCGTGCGCCGCCAGCTGGAAAAAGGGCAGATGGGCGGGCTCGGCCTGAAGGTGGACGACTGCCGGAAGACGTTCACGGAGCTGAGCGCCAAGGGCGTGACGTTCCTCCAGGAGCCCGCCGAACGGCCCTACGGCGTCGAGGCGGTCATGCGCGACAACACCGGCAACTGGCTCGTGCTCGTCGAGCCCCGGCCGTTCACGCCTGCCGGCTTCCGCTGAGCGAGCCACCGCACGGAGCCGCCGCACGGGGCCCGGGCTGGGAGGCCGCCGTGCGGCGGATGGCGCCCGCTGTGCGCCGGATGGGGCGGCCGCACAGCGGACGAGCGGGCGTTACTCCAGGGGGTAGGTCCCCGGCGCGGGTCCGAGCGGCGGGTACTTCCGGTTGCCCAGGCCGGCCCGCGCCTTCTTCTCCTCCCCGGAACGCGGCAGCAGCCAGTCGATCCACTGCGGCCACCAGGATCCACCGTGCCAGTCGGCCCCGGCCTGCCAGGCCTCCGGGTCAGGGCCGCCGGCCGGGGCTTCCCAGTACCCGTACTTCGCGGTCTTGGCCGGGTTGACGAACGACTGGATGTGGCCGGACTTCACCACGGCTACTTCCTTCTCGCCGCCGAGTATCTGGGTCATGTTGTAACACGTCCGCCACGGCGTGATGTGGTCGGTGGACCCGGCCACGACGAAGCTGTCACAGGTGACCTTGGCCAGGTCGACGGGCGTGCCCAGCGAGGTGATCCCGCCCGGGACGGCCGCGCTGCCGGTCATCGCGATCCGGCTGGTCTCCGCCGAGAACTTCGCGGGCACCGCGGTCGCGTCGTCGTTCCAGGCCAGCACGTCGAAGGCGGGCGGGTCCTCACCCAGCAGCCAGCCGCTGACCGCGTAATTGAACACGAGGTCGTTGGGCCGCAGCCAGGCGAACGTGCTCTTCATCGCCGAGCCCGGGATGACCTTGTTCGCCGCGGCCGCCTGGTCGAGCGCCTTCTGCGCGTCCTCCGTGGTCAGCATCCCGACCACGTTGGGCGTCGCGTTCGACATCATCGTGACCAGGTAGGTCGCCGAGTTGACCGAGTTGTCCCCCTTCGCCGCCAGTACACCGAGGGCGAGGACGTTCGTCATGCCGCCGGCGCAGAGGCCGAGCATGTTGATGGTCTCGCTGTGCGTGATGTTCTTGACGATCTCGATCGCGCGCAGCACGCTGGCCACGTAGTCGTCAAAGCCCCAGCTCCCGTGCCCTAGCTCCTCGACCGGGTTGCGCCAGCTCACCATGAAGGTGGTGACGCCGTTCTCGACCGCGTACTCGGCCATGCTGCGCCCGGGTGAGAGATCGAGCACGTAGTACCGGTTGATCTCCGGCGGCACCATCAGCAGCGGGCGGCTGCGGACCGTAGGTGTCGTCGGCGCGTATTCGAGCAGCTCGAACATCTCGTCGCGGTAGACGACCGCGCCGGGGGTGCACGCCAGGTGCTCGCCCACCTTCATCGCGTCCCGGTCGACCATCCTCGGCATGCCGCCGCTGGCCAGGTCGCGCAGCATGTTCTGGGCACCGCTGAACAGCGAGAGGCCGCCGGTCTCGAACGCGCGCTTGAGCGCGGCCGGGTTGGTCGGCAGGAAGTTCGTGGGCGACAGCGCGGCGGTCAGGATGTTGGCCAGGTAGCTGGCCCGGGCGTTCTGCTCCCAGGAGCCTTCCACGGCGCCGGCCATCCGGCCGGCCCACTCCTCGAACAGCCGGTAGGTCAGCCCGAGCCCGCGGTATGCCGGGTTGGCGGTCCAGGTGGGATCCTTGAACCGGGCGTCCTTCGCGCCGTATTCGAGCTCGGACTGGCCCGTGGCGATCTTCGTCAGCTCGCTGATGAACCACGGGAGCTGCCGGGCGGCCTCGGCGGGGCTCAGCAGTTCCACGGCCGACTGGAGCATGCTCGCCGGGTCCGGCGGCCCCGCGGTCGGTATCAGGCCGCCGACAGGAAGCTCCTCGGCGCCGGCGGGCGGCCCGCCGGAACCGCCGACCGACCCGGCCGTGCTGCGGTCGTCATCGCCTGCAGGGGGCGCGTCGTCGCTGCCCATGGTCCCTCCTCAGTCGCCGGAACCCATATCTTCACGCTCGCACCGGCTGGCGAGAAACTCAAGACAACGCCGGCTGCATGCGCGCCAACTGCGGTCTTCGGTCACCAGGGACCGGGACCAATGGCAGGTTCCCTCTGGCCCACAGGACGGCCTATGTTCAGGAGAGCCGCGCCCCGGTGGTCGCGACACCTCCTCTCCCGTAATCACCCATTTATCCGGAAAGCCGCCATCTCGCCAGAGGCAGCAGTCCCACCCGGCGGCCTTCCCGGAAGCAGCCACCCGTCACCCGCTGGTGCGAAACAACGCCGGCATCACCATCGACCGGACCGTGACCAAGATGACCGACCGGGACTGGCAGCACGTCCTGGACATCAACCTGTCCGGCGCCTTCTTCATGGCCCAGGCGGCGCTGGACCACATGCTGGAGCGGGGCACCGGCCGGATCATCAACGTCTCCTCGGTCATCGGGGAGATCGGCAACATCGGGCAGGCCAACTACGCGGCGTCGAAGTCCGGCCTTTTCGGGCTGAACCAAGACCCTGGCCCGGGAGACGCTGTTCCATCTCAACAAGGCCGACCTGCCACCGGGCGACGGCATCGGGCTCACCGTGAACGCGGTAACCCGGGTTCATCGCCACCGACATGCTCGCGACCATTCCCGATCGCGTGCTGGACGGAATCCGCAGCCAGATCCCAGTGGGCCGGCTGGGCAAGCCCGAGGAGATCGCACGGGTGGTGTGCTTCCTCGCCTCGGACGACTCGTCCTACATCACCGGCCAGACATGGGCGGTCAACGGTGGCCTGGACATGTGAGAACGGAGGAATGCCCGCCAGTCCCCGCTTGACAAACCGCCCAGCTTGCTTGGTATAGTTAGCAGTAGATACCCCCAAGGAGGGCAGAACAATGACCGAGACCCAGAACGCAGCGCGTGACGTGCAGGGCGAGATCATCAAGACCGTCAACCAGAGTCAGGACGCCGTTATCGAGGCCATCCGCGACTGGGCCGACGCCGTGCAGGCTCTCACCCCGAAGCTGCCGCCCGTGAACGTCCCGTTCGCCGGCAAGCTCCCGCAGCCGGAGCAGCTCGTGGCCAGCGCCTACGACTTCGCCGAGCAGCTGCTTGCCAGCCAGCGCCGGTTTGCCGAGGAGCTGGTGCGGGCGACCAGCCCGCTGCTTCCCATCAAGGACGAGGACAAGAAGTCCGCCAAGTAAGGAAGCGCGCCTAGCCAGGCACAACGTACGTACCCTCACGCACCCAGGCGGTATGGGCAGGCGGCGGGCCGGACATACCGGCCCGCCGCCGCGCTGTACGTACCATTTCTCAACCGGAATATCCCGCGGGGGGCCGATCATGACAGATCCGTGGCAGGCGCAGAAGGAGGCGCTGGGTGCGTTCATCCGCAGCCAGCGCAAGCTGGCCAACCTGTCGCTGCGCCAGCTGGCCGATCTCACCAGTCTCTCCAATCCCTACCTCAGCCAGGTCGAGCGCGGCCTGCACCAGCCGTCCGTGCGTGCCCTGAAGTCGATCGCGGACGCGCTCAACGTGTCGGCCGAGACCCTGCTGGCCGAGGCCGGCCTGCTGGACGCCATGACTCCGGAGAAACCGGACGACGGGCCGCCGCCGCAGACCGAGGCGGCCATCCGCGCCGACCAGCGGCTCAACGAGGCGCAGCGCACCGCGCTGATCGCGGTCTACCGCAGCATGCTGGACCATGAGTGATCCCGGGTGGGTCTGCGCGGCGTGCGGCAACCATTATCCGGCCGCGGCCACGCCGCCCGCAGCCTGCGTGATCTGCACCGACGAACGGCAGTGGGTGCCGCCGGCCGGGCAGCGCTGGACCACAATGGCGGACCTGGCCCGCGGCGGCCGGCACTGCACCATCTGGGAAGAGGAACCCGGCCTGCTCGGGATCGGGGTCGACCCGCCGGTCGGCATCGGCCAGCGCGGCCTGGTCGTCCGCACGCCCGGAGGCAACCTGCTGTGGGACCCGCCCGGATTCCTGGACGAGGCGGCGGTCAGCCGGGTCCGGGAGGCGGGCGGGCTGCGCGCGGTGACCGCCAGCCACCCGCACTTCTACGGGGCGATGGCCGAATGGGGCCGGGCCTTCGGCGCGGACATCCTGGTACCCGAGGCGGACGCGGCGTGGGTGACGCACCCCGACCCGGCCGTCCGCACCTGGTCCGCGCGGCATCCGGTGCTGCCCGGCGTCACCCTCGTCCAGTGCGGCGGCCACTTCCCCGGCAGCGCCGTCGTGCACTGGGCCGGCGGGGCGGACGGCGCGGGGGTGCTGCTGACCGGCGACACGATCTTCGTCACGCCGGGCGAGGACCGGATCACCTTCGTGTGGAGCGCGCCGAACCGGCTGCCGCTGCCCGAGGCCGCGGTCCGCGGGGTCGTCCGCGCGGTGCGCCCTTTCACGTTCGACCGCATCTACGGCGGCTGGGCCCCGGCCATCCGCCAGGACGCGCGCCGGGTGCTGGAAAACTCCGCCGGCCGTTACATCCAGTTCCTCCGCGGCGAGGCGCCGGGCTGAGCAGGCTCAGCGCGTGCGGTCGCCCGCCGTCTCCGCCGGGCGGACGCCGTTCCCGGCGCGCACCTCGGCCCGGCGCCGCCGGAGGAAGATCCAGGCCGCGACGACCACGGCCACGGCCACGATCGCGGCGATGACGTAGGTGACGCCGTGGAAGTCGTTCACGATCTGCTGCCAGTTGCCGCCGACGGCGTAACCGGCTAGCGCCAGCCCGGCCGTCCAGGGGATGCAGCCGATGGTGGTGTACACGCCGAACCGCAGCGGCGGCATCTCGGCGAACCCGGCGGGCAGCGAGATGAACGTGCGCACGACGGGCAGCACCCGGCTGATCAGGACGGTCTTCTCGCCGTGCCGGGCAAACCACCGCTCGGCGCGGTCGATGTCGTGCTCGCGCAGCCACACCCGCCGGCCCCAGCGGCGCAGCGACGCCTGGCCGGCGTACCGGCCCACCGCCCAGGCGAGGTAGCTGCCCACGACGTTCCCGGCCACCCCGGCCACGATCACGAGGGCCAGGTTGAGGCGGCCGCCGGCGACCGCGCCGGCCGCGAGCGCGCCGCCAAACGTCATGATCAGCTCGGACGGGATCGGGATGCACGCTGATTCCGCCACCATCAGCAGGAACACGGCCGCGTAGCCATACGTGGCAATGAAGTGCTGCATACGCTCGCTTTCCTCTGGGGTAGGCGCCGGTCCCCCCCGCCCCCAGGTCCAAGGGCGGGAGGAATCCGGCCTATGCGTTACCGGTGCCCGGCCACGGCATGACAGAATTCTCTCAGCAGCTTCTACGGTCCAGTAGAATTTCTACACATTTGTAGATGTTACCTCATCCCGCCCGGAAGACGAACGCGAATTGATGAGCGCACAATCATGAGCGCTGGCGACGACGGCAGCGCCCGCCGCGCCGCCGGTGAGCTGGAAGGCGCGGTCCTCGGCGTGCTGCACGCCGCGGGCGAGCCGCTGTCCCCCGGCACGGTCCGGGAGCGGCTCGGCGACGGCCTCGCCTACACCACGGTGGTGACGATCCTGTCCCGGCTGCACGCCAAGGGCGTGCTGGAGCGGGCCCGCGCGGGACGCGCCTACCTGTACGCCCCGGTGGCCGACGAACCGGGGCTCGCGGCCCGCCGGATGGCGACCGTGCTGGCCGCTGAACCGGACCGCGAGGCCGTGCTGGCCCGGTTCGTCTCGGGCCTCTCGGAATCGGACGAGCAGATGCTGCGCCGTATGCTCGGGACCGAGGAAACCGGCCGGGACTGAGGAGCACCGCCGTGCATCTGGCTATCTACCTGCCGCTCGCCGCGCCGCTGGCCGCGGCCGCGAGCGCGCGGGCCATCGCCAGCCGGCTCCCTCCGCAGGCCGCCACCTGGCTGCTGACGGCCGCGGCGGTGGCGCTGGCCGCGCTGAGCACGGCCGTCCTTGGCCTGGTCGCCTGCACCGCGTTGCTGCGCATCCCGCTGGTCGCCGCGCTCGGTCACATGTCGCTGCAGGTGGCCCGGCGCAACGACCCGGCGTCCGTGTCGGCCGCGGTGGGCGCGGCGGCGCTGCTCGCGGTGGCCACCGCGGCGGCCTGCCGGGCCGCCTGGCGGCGCGTGCGGGCCCTGGTCTCCGCCGCCCGGCAGGGGCGCTGCCTGCCCGGATCCGGCCAGGTCGTGGTGGTGCCTGACGGTGGCGCGGACGCGTACGCGGTACCCGGCTGGCCCGGCCGGATCGTGGTCACCGCCGGGATGCTGGACGCCCTCGAGCCGGCCGAACGGCAGGTCCTGCTCGCGCACGAGCACGCGCACGCACGCAGCCACCACTACCTGTTCACCGCGCTGACCTACCTCGCGGCGGCCGCCAACCCGCTGCTGCGCCCGGTGGCGGAGGCCGTGACCTACACGGTCGAACGGTGGGCCGACGAGACGGCCGCCCGGCACTGCGGCGACCGGCGCCTGGCGGCCCGGGCCATCGGGAAGGCGGCGCTCGCCTCGGCCGACCGTTCGATGCCCGGCCCCGGCGCGGCCGCGCTGGGAATCGCCGGGCCGCTCGGTACCCGCGCCAAGCGGCTGGGCGCGTGGGCCCGCCTCGGCTGGGCGGCCGGGCTCCGCCAGGTCTTCGGGCGCGGCGAGGCGGGGCCGGTGCCGCGCCGGGTGGCCGCGCTGCTGGCGCCGCCGCCGCGGATCCGCCCGCTGCTGGTGGCCGCGGTCGCCGCCGTGGTGCTCATCTCCAGCGTCGCGGCCCTGGACGCGGCGCGCGAGCTGCACGCCGTCGTCGAGCAGGCCCAGGTCTTCACGGGCCGCTCCTGAGGCCGGGCGGTGCGGGGAAGGCGGCCGCCGGGGACAGCCGCCTTCCCGCGTCGCGCGCCAAGCCGCGGCCGGGAGGGGAAGGCCGCCCGGCCCGGTGCGCGAGTCATGGCCCCGGCCCAGGTGGAAGATTCGGCCACACTGCCCGATTTCAGAAGTACGTGTACGTACTTCAGGCATTAGCCAGCTACTCTAGGCGCGTGGCCGACACCAGGCAAGGGGGAACGCTCGCCGACACGCACGAGGGCAAGCCCGGGCTTCCCCGCGGCCGCAGCCGGCTGCCGGTCCTGGCCGTCCAGGCCTCCCAGCGGGAACGGCTGGTGCGCGCGGTCGTGGCCGCGGTGGCGGAGTCGGGTTACCCGGCCGTGACGGTGGCCGATATCGTGCGGCGGGCCCGGGTGTCGCGGGCGGCCTTCTACACGCACTTCGCCGACAAGGAGGACTGCTTCCTGTCCGCTTCGCGGGAGGGCGGGGAGCTGATGGTCGGCCGGATCATCGCCGCCACCCGCGCGCTCCCGGCCGCGGCGGCGGACGAAGACGTGCTCCGGGTGGCCTGCCGCGCCTTCCTCGCGTTCGTGTCCGGCGAACCGGAATTCTCCAAGATCTTCTACATTGACATGCCGGCCGCCGGCCCACGCGCGTGGGAACGCCTGGACGCGGCGCAGCACAGGTACGCCGTGCTGAACCAGGTGTGGCATGAACGGGCCCGGATCCGCCACCCCGACTGGCCGGCGGTCCCCTACGAGGCCTACCTGGCGCTGGCCGGGGCCACGGCCGAACTGGTCCGCGCGCGGGTCCGCGCCGGCGAGGCGGACATCATTCCCACCATGGAGGACACCATCGTCTCGCTGCATCTGGCGGTCATGGCCGGCCGCCGCTGGGAACGCAGCGCGCCTTAATCACGCCAGGTGATGAGCGCGTCCAGCGCCTCCACGTGCGCCCGCGCACCAGCAGCGGGTTGACTTCAAGGGACTCCAGCCGACGGGCTCATCGTGCCACCTCCGGCACCTCCGGCATCTCCGGCGCCTCTGGCGCCACTGTCTCTGGCGCCACTGTCTCTGGCGGGGCTGGGCGGAAGCAGGGCAGGGCCACGTCGGCGATCTCCTCGACGGTCATCCGGACCCGCATGCCGATCGCCACGTTCCTTGTCCCGACGATCCGGGTCATCATGCGAACGCCCTCGTCCAGATCGACCAGGGCCACCGTGAACGGCGCCTGGTCCGCGAAGTCACCGAACCCGCGGTGGGCCACCGTATAGGAATAGACGCTCCCCGTCCCGGCCGCGGTGAACCAGGTCAGCGCGCCGCTGAAGCAGTGCGGGCAGACCGCGCGCGGGTAGAACACCGCCTCGCCGCAGGCCTCGCAGCGCTGCAGCCGCAGTTCACCGGCCGCGATCGCGTCCCAGTACGGCTTGGTGTCGGCGTCGGGAACCGGCTTCACCGGCAGCTCCTTGCGTAGGTTCAGATGGTGGCGAGCACGACGGTGGCGGCCGAGGACAGTACCCCGCCGGTGCCGTGCACCAGCGCGATCTCCGCGTCCGGCACCTGGCGGGCCCAGAAGAAGTCCCCCCGCAGCTGCCGGACGGCCTCGATGAGCAGGAAGATCCCGTACATGCCGGGGTGCGTGTAGGCCAGGCCGCCGCCGTTGGTGTTCATCGGGAACTCACCGCCCGGCGCCGTCCGGCCCCCCGCCACGAAGTCCTTGGCCTCGCCCGGCTTGCAGAAGCCCAGCGATTCCAGCGTCAGCAGGACCGTGATCGTGAACGAGTCGTAGATCTCCGCCACGTCGATGTCGTCCACGGTGACGCCCGCCATCTTCATCGCGGCCGGCCCGCTCTGGGCGGCCCCGGTGACGGTCAGGTCCGGCATGCTGGGGATCGTGGCGTGTGTGTGGGTCTCGCCGTGCCCCAGGATCACCACCGGCCGGGTGGCGACGTCCGGCCAGCGGTCCTCGGCGGCGATCACGACCGCCCCGCCGCCGTCGGTGACCAGGCAGCAGTCGAGCTTGTGCAGCGGATCACAGATCATTGGCGAGGCCAGCACGTCCTCGACGGTGATCAGATCGCGGTACCAGGCGCGCGGGTTCAGCCGCGCCCACTGCCGGGCCGCGACCGCGACCTCGGCGAGGTCCTCGCTGGTCGTGCCGTACTGGTACATGTGCCGCATGGCGGCCAGCGCGTACGCGCCGACCGGCATAGGCAGCCCGTACGGCAGCTCGAACTGCGCGGTGAGCTCGGCCGGGCGCGGGGCGTTCCGGCTCTGGCCCGTCCGCTGGGTGCTGCCGTAGGTGATCAGGGCCACGTCGATCAGGCCCGCCTCGATGGCCGCGGCGGCGTGACCCGCGTGCGCCTCGAAGGACGAGCCGCCGATGTTCGTGCTGTCGGTGTACCGGGGCTGGATACCGAGGTATTCGGCCAGCGTCGTGGTCGGGGCCCAGCTCCACGCGCCGGCCGTGAACACCGCGTCGACGGTGTCCTTGGCCAGGCCCGCCTCGCGCAGCGCGGCCTGGGCCGCGAGCGCCTGCTGGGACAGCACGGTCAGCTGGGGTGTCAGGCCGACGTCGGATTCGGCGACGCCGACGATCGCGGCCCGGCGGCCCGGGCGGGGGGTCATGCAGGGGCTCCGCGGTCGTTCATGCGATGGTTATGCCCCAATGGCCCCGATCCTCTACTCCCCGATCCTGCCGAGTTTGACGTGGCTCCTGAGCAGGTTGCGCGCGATGGTGAGACGCTGGATCTCGTCGGTGCCCTCGTAGATCCGCAGCAGGCGCAGTTCGCGGTACCAGCGTTCGACGGGAAGTTCCTTGGTGTAGCCCATGCCGCCGTGGATCTGCATCACCCGGTCGACGACCTCGTTAGCCATCACCGCCCCGTCGAGCTTGGCGATCGAGGACGCGTGCCGCGCGTCGAGGCCCGCCTGCACCCGCCACGCTGCGTACAGCGTGAGCCACTTGGCGCTCTCAATGTCGACCTGGGAGTCGGCTATCTTCCACTGGATGGCCTGGTAGTCGGCGATGGGGTGGCCCATCGAGATCCGGATCTTCGCGTAGTCGATCGCCATCTGCAGCAGCCGTTCGGCCGAGCCGACCGCCCGCGCCGGGATCAGGTAACGCCCCTGCCGGATCCACTGCATGGCCAGCTCAAAGCCCTTGCCGACCTCGCCGAGCACGCTGCTGGCCGGCACCCGGACGTCCTCGAAGACCAGCGCCGCCGGGCCCCACTCCCCCATCGTCGGGATCGGCTCGGACTTCCAGCCCATGTCCCGGTCGACCAGGAAGCAGGTGATCCCCTCGTCGGGCACGACCGCGAAGACCATCACGAAGTCCGCGTCGTTGCCCCGGGTGATGAAGGTCTTCTCGCCGTTGATGACGTAGTCGCCGCCGTCTTTGCGGGCGGACGCCCGGATGTTGCGGGCGTCGGAGCCGGCACCGGGCTCGGTGATGGCGAAGCAGGAGATCCGCTCCCCCTCGATGGTGGGGATCAGGTAACGCTGCTTCTGCTCCTCGTTGGCGGCGTACAGGATGTTGTCGGCGTAGCCGCCAAACGCGAACGGCACGAACGAGCGCCCGCACTCCATGACCACGATGGCCGACATCACCGCGCCGAGGTCCATGCCCCCGTACTCCTCCGGGGTGTTGACCCCCCAGAAGCCGCTGCGCCGGGCCTTGTTCTGCAGGCCCCTGAGGACCTGATGGTCCAGCCCGGGCTGCCCGGCGCGCTCGTTGCGCAGCACCTCCGGCTCCAGCGGCATGACCTCCTTCTCGATGAAGGAGCGTACGGTGTCCCGGATCTGCCGTTCCTCGTCGCTGAGCGAGAAGTCCACCATCTGCCGACGCCTTTCCTCCGGTCCGGCTGACACCAGTCATCCTGCCTGGCCGCCACCAGAACAAACCTGCTCACCAGACCAGGGCTCCTCTGACCGGCCGCATTTCGATCAGCTTTCTAGAATTCTGCTCTAGTACTACTCTGAGGCTGACGGCAGGCGGCGCCGTTGTCAAACGACGGCGGCGTCCTTTTTCTCACCGACCTTACTTTTTCCGGGCGGACGGGCGGACAGGCGGATGGCACGCAAGCCGACGAGCAATGCCTGGCAGTGGAGCCGATCCGCAGAGACCCGGCGCGTCCTGCTGGCGGCCGCGCGTGAGGTGTTCGCCGCGCATGGTTACGACGGCGCCAGCATCGCGGACGTCGTCGAGCGGGCGGGTTCCAGCGTCGGCAGCCTCTACCATCACTTCGGCGGTAAGGCGGAGCTGTTCGTCGCGCTCTGGCAGGACCACCAGGACGCACAGGAACAGCGCGTGGTCAGCGCCGTGGCCAAGGCCCGCGCTCAGGAGGAGGCCCGGGCGCAGGGTGAGGCCCGCGCGCAGGGTGAGGCCGGCGGCGGGGAGGAGAGCTGCGAAGAGGCGGCGGCCGGCGGTGGGGAGGACCTGCTGACGCTGTTCATCGAGGGGGCCAGGGCCTACTTCGACGGCTCATGGGCGCAGCGCGATGTCGCGCGGCTGTTCATGACGGGCGACGGGCCGCCCGGGTTCGAGATGATGCGCCGCACGCGCAGCCACGAGTGGGTCCGGCAGAACGCGGTGCTGCTCGGCGCCGGGACCGACCCCGTGGACCGGATGACGGTCGCGATCCTCACCACGATCATCGGCGAGGCGGCACGGGAAATCGCGGCCAGTTCGTCCCGCGAGGAGGCGAACGCCCTGGCCGACGCGGCCGTGACCCTCATCCGCCGCCTGGACCCCCTCCGCCCCGCCTAGGCGGGCGGGCCTGCCGTCCGGTCATCCGGGCGGGGCCGGACGGCCTCGTCCGGGTACGGGCGGGCGTACTCCATGGCGGGGACGCGCGGCCCGGCGCCGTGCCGCGGCCCGGGCTGGGCCGTGCGCTGGGCCGGGCGGCGCTGGACGTCGCGGTGGGTCACGGCCAGGAACGCGACCAGCACAAAGATGGCCAGCGCCAGCACCAGGGCCACCCGGCCGTCGCCCAGGCCCAGGCCGCCGACGCTGTGCGGCTTGCCCAGCCAGTCGGCGAACGACGCGCCGAGCGGGCGGGTCGCCACGTAGGCGAACCAGAACGAGAACACGGCGTTCCAGTGCAGCAGCCGGAAGCCGAGCGCCGGGATGGCGATGATGCCGGCGAACAGGATCCCGGACGCGAAGTAACCCAGGTGGAAGCTCACCGCGGTCAGGTCGCCGAGCGCCGTGCCCATGGCGAAGGTGGCGACGACGGCGAGCCAGTAGAACACCTCGCGGCGCGGCGTGTTGATGGTGTGGATCGACAGCGTCCGCTCGGTCCGGTCCCAGGCGACGAAGACGGCCGCCAGGACCACGGCGTACAGGACGCTGGAGACGATGTACGGGACGCCGAAGCCGACGTGCAGCACGTCCGCGGCCATGGTGCCGAACACGCCCACCATGACGACGGCCAGCCAGTACGTCCACGCGATGTAGCGGCGGACCGAGAACTGCAGGACCAGGGCGGCCACGAAAAACACGAAACCGATGCCGACCGCGGCGACCGGATTGATGGCGTGGACGAGGTAATCGGACGTCGATTCGCCCATGGCCGTGGACAGGGCCTTGATCACCCAGAAGTAGACGGTGATCTCGGGCACCCGGAGGGCGCCCGGGATCGTGAGCCGACTCAGCGGACGGCGATCGGTAACCACCCGGCCAGTGTAGAAGTGCTGTAGAAGCCCGGCAACCGCGTCCCGGCAAATGCCGGGGCGCGGCTCGGGCAACTCTCGGTAAAGCGGGCGGCGGTCAGGACAGCCGGCGGCGGACCCACCAGAAGCAGGCCCAGGCCAGCAGGATCGCGACGGTCAGGAAGATGCCCAGCTCCAGCCACTGGAAGGTCCAGTACCGGTCCGCGGGCTGGTAGACGACCACCTGCTTGAGGTTCTTCTGCGCGAGCGCGCTGAAGCATGCCTGGGGACCGTTCTGCGGCAGCGCCTGGCAGGCCTGCGGGACCGCGCCGAGCGCCGTCGAGCCGGAGGACGTGGTGACCTGATTGGAGTAGATCCAGGCGCCGGGCACGCTGGGAGCCGACGCGAACACGCCCGCGATCTGGCCGTTCTGGTTGATCCCGAGCCCGTTGATGTTGCTGGCGGTCAGCGGCACGGTGTTGGTCACCGGCGTGATGAGGTGCGGGCGGATCCACAGCGGCACGGCGATCTGGACGATGGCGAACACGGCCAGGGTGACGGCCATGGCCGGGATGGTGCGCCGGACCATGAGGCCGATCAGCACGCCCAGCGTGAACGCGAACGCCGCGTAGCCGATGGGCGCGATGCCGCGGGCGCCGAAGAGCAGCGGGAAGAAGCGGGGCTCGATGCCTCCTGTTGACCCGATCCCGGCCGCGTGGTCGATGGGACTCGCCCACCAGCCGAGGATGAGGCTGAGCAGCCCGGCAAGCGCCATGCTGGTCAGGCCGAGGACGCCGAGCTTGACCGTCAGCCAGCGTTCCCTGGTGACGCTCTGGTTCCAGGCCAGCCGGAACGTGCCGCTCTCCAGTTCGCGGGCGATCAGCGGCGCCCCCCAGAACAGGCCGATCACCGCGGGCAGCACGATGATCAGCGCAGCCCCGAAAGTGTAGGCCAGCTTGTCAAGCTGGTCCGCGGTGACCAAGTTCAGGAACGAGCCGGCCGACGCGCCGCAGTTGCTGTGGCAGGTCCCGAAGCCGCTCTGCCGGGCCAGGGCGACCACGTGCGGCCCGGTAACCAGCAGCAGGATGGCGAAGGCGGCCAGCGCGGCCGAGACCGCGATGGCCTGCGTGCGGAACTGACGCCAGGTCAGCCAGATCATCGCTGCACCTCCAGGGCGGGACGGGAACTGCGGTGGCCGTTGGCGGCCTGGCTCATGTACGCCAGCACCAGGTCTTCGAGGCTGAGCTGCTCGACGGTCCAGGCCGGGTCGAGCACCGGCTGGCGCGAGTGGATGATCAGCGTGCTCTGCCGGTCGGTGTGCGTCCCCTGGATGACCTGCTGGTCGCCGGGCAGCGTGGCCGGGTCGCGGCGCGGTCCGATCAGCCGGTGGTGGCGGGCGATCAGCGCGTCCACGTCGCCCGCGATCTGCACCCGTGAGGCCGCGAGCACGACGAGGTAGTCGCAGACTCGCTCCAGGTCGGCGACCAGGTGGGAGGACAAGACGACGCTGAGTTCCTGGTCGGCCACCGCCTCCATCAGGTCCTGCAGGAACTCGCGGCGGGCCAGCGGGTCCAGGCTGGCCACCGGCTCGTCCAGGATGAGCAGCCGGGGGCGCTTGGCGATGGCCAGGGTGAGCGCGAGCTGGGCGCGCTGGCCACCGGACAGCTTGCCGGCCTTCTGGGCCGGGTCGAGGCCGGTCCGGCCGATGCGGCCCTCGGCGTAGGCGGCGTCCCAGCCGGGGTTCAGGTGGGCGCCGAGGCGCAGGTGGTCCGCGACAGTCAGGCCCGCGTAGACCGGCGTGTCCTGGGCCAGGAAGCCGACCTTGGCCAGCTGGCCCGGGCCGCTGGCGGGCTCCCCGCCGAGCACGGTGATCGTGCCCGTGGTCGGCGCGAGCAGGCCCACGGCCAGGTGCAGCAGGGTAGTTTTGCCGGCCCCGTTCGGGCCGACCAGGCCGGCTACCCGGCCCTCGGGGATCTGCAGCGTGCAGTCGCTGAGCGCCCACCGTTGCCGGTAGCGCTTGCCCAGCCCGCTGGCGTCTAGGGCGGTCATGCTATGTCCTCCTGGGAAGCGGACCGAAAGGTGCTCAGGAAGAGGGCCTCGATGCTCTCCTCGTCCATCCCGGCGCGGCGCGCCTTGCCCAGCCAGCGCCGCAGTTCCCGGCGCAGCGGCTCGTGAGCGGCCAGGGATGCGCCGCTGAGGGTGCCGGTCACGAACGTGCCCACACCCGGCCGCGCCGCCACCAGCCCCTGGTACTCCAGCTCGCGGTAGGCCTTGAGCACGGTATTCGGGTTGATGGCCAGGCCGGCCGCCACGTCCTTGACCGTCGGCAGCCGGTCACCCTCGCGCAGCAGATCCAGCCGCAGCGCGTGCCGCACCTGATGAATCAGCTGCATGTACGGCGCGACGCCGGAGCGAGAGTCCAGGTGGAACTCGATCACGTAGCCCCTCTATTCATCTAGTCTCCTAGCACATTAGAGAGCTGTGGGCTACCGGCTGTCAAGACCTTCGGCGGCTAGGATTTGGGCTGAGCGTTCCCACGAGACGAACCGGAGCAGGCCGCCACGAACGTCGCCAGCAGGCTCGTGGCGCTGACGGCCGCCGTGGCCGTGATCGCCGCCGTCCTCGTTACCGCGGCCGGGCCCAGAAAGGCCCTGCACGCGTCGCACGCGCCCGCCCTGCTGACCGAGGGCATCGCGGTGAACCCGTGCGCGCCGCAGGACGTCATCGTCGTTCCCGCGCACCGCGCGGCCCGTTACGACGACGATGCCGGCAGCGTCCTGCTCACCCGCGCCAAGACCGCGGCCGGCTGCGCGGCCGCCAGCACCCGGGCCAGCCGGCGATGGCTCGCGGCCGGTACCGTCCCGGGCACCAGCCCGGCGGTGCGGTCCATGGCCCGGCGCGCGCTGCTGGACCTGCACCTGTCGACCCGGCCGGACGGCGCGGTCGTCGCGGGCTGGTACCCCGGCTGGGATTACGCGTGGCCACGCGACTCCAGCTGGGCCGCGGTGGCGCTCGCGGTCAGCGGCCACGGCGCCGACGCCCGGCGCGTGCTGGCGTTCCTGCAGCGGGAGCAGAACCGGGACGGCACGTGGGCGGCGCGGTACCAGCCGGACGGCGGCGGTCCCGTCCGCGACGGCCGCCCGGTGGAACTGGACGCGGTCGGCTGGGTGCCCTGGGCGGTCTGGTCCTGGTACCAGGCCGGCCATCCGCCGCGGTCCGGCCTGGCCGGGCTGTGGCCGATGGTCAGCGCGGCCGCCGGCGCGGCCGAACGGTCGCTGGATCCGGGCGGCCTGCCCGGCGCCGCCACCGACTACTGGGAGGACGGCACGCAGGTGACGCTGGGCACCGCCGCTCCCCTGCTGACCGGCCTGCGAGCCGCGGCCGCCATCGCCGGCGCCCTCGGCCGGGCCCGGCCGGCGCAGGAATGGTCGGCCGCCTCGGCGCGGCTGGCCCGCGCCATCCAGGCCGAGTTCGGCTGCTACGGCTTCAACCGGCTGCCGGGCGACTCCGCCGGGCCGGATGCGTCGGTCACGTTCCTGGGGCCGCCGTTCGGGCCCGGCACCGCGGCGCTGGACCACGCCGAGGACGCCGCCGAGCGCACCCTCACCCTGCCCGGCGGCGGGTTGCGGCCCGGCGCCGGCTGGCCGGGGAACCCGGGCATCGCGTGGACCGCAGAAACCGCCTTCTTCGCGCTGTCCGACGCCGCCACCGGCGAGCACGGCCGGGCCAGCGTACTGCTGTCCTGGCTGGCGGCGCATAGGACGCCGCTGGGGGCGCTGCCCGAGCAGGTCACCGCCGCAGGCCAGCCCGCCTCGGTGGCCCCGCTGGCCTGGACCGACGCCGCGGTCCTGCTCGCCCTCACCGCGCAGGCGCACGAGCTGCCGCTCGTCCCGGTGCCGCCGGGCGGCCAAGCGGTCCCGGGTGGCTGCCTGCTGCCGCCGCTGACCGTCGTCGGCCGCTAAGCAAAGCCGTCCGGTTGCGGCACCGGCCCGCGGATCGCCTGGCGGGCGTCCGCCGCGGCCGGGCTGGCCAGGAAGGCGAGCAGGGCCAGTTTCTCGGCGCTGCTCGTGCCTGGCTCGGCGTGGTAGATGACGAGCAGCTGACCCTCGGCGCCGCCGATGGCAAGCTTCTCCCGGCTGAGCGTGAGGTCCCCGACCTGCGGGTGGTGGAGGCGGGTCGGCATGCCCGCGCGAGCCTTCACGTCGTGCCGGGCCCAGAGCCGCCGGAATCGCTCACTGGACAGCGACAGCTCGCCGACAAGCTCGACGAACCCCGGGTCGTCCGCATCGCTTCCCACCGATTCGCGGACGCCGGCGGCCGCGCTGACCCTGCCCGGGGACGCGTTGGCCGAGCTGAACGGCATTGCGGCCGAGGCGACGGCCGCGCGCTAGTACGCGCTGCCGCCATGGTGGCGGCGGTAACCGCCGAAGGGGCTGGAGGGCGCGCCCGACGGGGCGGGCGACGCGCTCGTGGTGGGGGAGACGGCCGGCGTGGTGGCGGCGGCCATGGCGCTGTCCCAGGTAACGGAGAACGCGCTGCCATTGGCGATCGCCGACGGCGTCGCTTCGGTGACCCCGCCGGCCGAGACCATGGTCAGCCCGGCCACGTTCGCGTTGCCCAGCGGCGCGGCATCGACGGCCACGTTGCTGAAGTTCACCGTGCCGAAGTTGGACAGCGGCAGCACGCTGTTCGCGTCGCTCGGCGCCTCGGCGATGATCTCCGCCGAACCGAGCTGGGCGGTCGCGGACCTCTGGTCCGTATTCTGGGTCCAGCCCTGTGTCTGGTCGCTGAGGGTCAGGGTGAACGCACCGCCGCCGTTCGCGACAACCGAGGCGCTCATCGCGTCACCGGGGGCGACCGCGTTGTTGTAGAAGACCGGTGCGTTGGGGAACATCTCGAACCAGCCCTGGTAGGTGGCCGCGCCGTTGTTGCAGTCCGCCTCGGTGCCGGTCTGCTCGACGGTCTGGGTGCCGTCACCGTCGAGGCCGACCCAGAAGCTGGAGAACGTCTGCTGCGCGGTGCACGTCACGGCGGGCTGGGTCCACGACGCGGACACGCTGGTGAACGTCCCGGGCTGGCCCGCCGCCGCGTATCCGGCCCAGTTCTGGCTGGTCGCCGCGTTGGCGCCGTTAGCGGTGCCGGACGGGGCGCCACCCGCACCGCTCCAGCCAGCAGCGGCACTCGAGCCAGCAGAGCCGCTCCAGCCTTCTGAGCCGCTCCAGCCAGCAGAGGCGCCGGTCCCTCCGCCGGGCCCGGCCATGAGGCCACCTGGCCCGCCGCCGAACTGGCTGGCCGTCGATACCGTTCCCCGCTGGCTCGCCACCCGGATGGCCCGTTCCGTTCCTGGTGATGTCAACGAGACGGCGGCCAGGACGAGCGCGACGGAACTGCCGGCGGCGACCAGCCAAAGGCCGTTACGTACCCGGTTCCTGGTCAGGCCGCGGCGCGTGCTGGGGGCATCAGTGCCCCGCATTCTGCGGTGCTCCACGATGAAGGCCCCTTCTCCGCCTGATCTGTATGCGCACGGTTATCGTCTGCCCGAGATCGCGTGACACGCTAGCGAGACGGGGCGCCGTTAGGTTTCCTTAAGATTTCGGCGAAACATCGCGTGACATCCGGTAACGCGCGCTTAACGTCTTCGCGTTAAGGTTCCGGCATGCTGATTTCGCCGCATGAGCAGGAACGGCTGCTGATTCACGTAGCCGCCGGGCTGGCTCGGGAGCGGCGCGCCCGCGGACTCCGGCTCAACTATCCCGAGGCGGTCGCGATGATCACGTCGTTCCTGCTGGAGGGGGCGCGTGACGGCCTGAGCGTTGCGGAGCTGATGCAGTCCGGGCGCACGGTCCTCGGCCGGGCCGATGTCATGAACGGCGTGCCGGAGATGCTGACCGAAGTGCAGGTCGAGGCGACCTTCCCGGACGGCACGAAGCTGGTCACGGTGCACGGGCCGATATCGTGATCCCCGGCGAGATCATCCCCGGCGAGGGGCCCATCGTGCTCAACGCCGGCCGGCCAGTACGCGCCATGGTCGTGGTCAACACCGGCGACCGGCCGGTCCAGGTCGGCTCGCACTATCACTTCGCCCAGGCCAACCCGGCCCTGGAGTTCGACAGGGACGCCGCGTGGGGGCACCGGCTGGACATCGCCGCGGGGACCGCGGTCCGGTTCGAGCCCGGCATCGAACGCGAGGTCCACCTGGTCCCGCTGGCCGGGGCGCAGGTCGTGCCGGGCCTGCGGCTGGGCGGCCGGCGGCTGGACGACGACGGGTTCGACCGCCCGGTCCTCGACGAGGGCGCCAGCAAGGAGGAACTCGGTGGCTGAGCTCAGCCGGTCCCGGTACGCGCTGCTGTACGGGCCCACCGCAGGCGACCGGGTGCGGCTGGCCGACACCGACCTGTTCATCGAGGTCGAGCAGGACCTGTGCGCGGGCGGGGACGAGGCCGTGTTCGGTGGCGGCAAGGTCATCCGCGAGTCGATGGGCCAGGCCCGCGCGACCCGCGCCGACGGCGCCCCCGATCTGGTCATCACCGGCGCCGTCGTGCTGGATCACTGGGGCATCATCAAGGCCGACGTCGGGATCCGGGACGGCCGGATCGTCGCGCTTGGCAAGGCCGGCAACCCCGACATCATGGACGGCGTCCACCCGGACCTGGTCATCGGGCCGTCCACCGAGATCATGGCGGGCAACGGCCTGATCCTCACGGCCGGCGGCATCGACTGCCACGTGCACCTGATCTGCCCGCAACTGCTGCCCGAGGCGATCGGCAGCGGCGTCACCACCGTGATCGGCGGCGGAACGGGCCCGGCCGAGGGCACGAAGGCCACCACCGTCACCCCGGGCGCGTGGAACCTGGCCCGGATGCTGGAGGCCACCGCCGGCTGGCCGCTCAACATCGTGCTGCTCGGCAAGGGCAACACGGTCTCCGAGGAAGCCCTGTGGGAGCAGTTGCGCGCCGGGGCGTCCGGTTTCAAGCTGCACGAGGACTGGGGCTCCACCCCGGCCGCGATCGACGCCTGCCTGCGCGTCTGCCAGGAGGCCGGGGTGCAGGCGGCGCTGCACACCGACACGCTGAACGAGGCGGGGTTCGTCGAGGACACGCTGGCCGCCATCGCCGGGCGGCCGATCCACGCCTACCACACCGAGGGCGCGGGCGGCGGGCACGCCCCGGACATCATCATCGTGGCCGGCCAGGAGAACATCCTGCCGTCCTCCACCAACCCGACCCGGCCGCACACCGTCAACACGGTGGACGAGCACCTCGACATGCTGATGGTGTGCCACCACCTCAACCCGGCCGTGCCGGAGGACCTGGCCTTCGCGGAGAGCCGGATCCGGCCGTCCACGATCGCGGCGGAGGACATCCTGCACGACCTGGGGGCGATCTCCATGATCGGCTCGGACTCCCAGGCCATGGGGCGGATCGGCGAGGTCATCATCCGAACCTGGCAGACCGCGCACGTGATGAAGAAACGGCGCGGGTCCCTGTCCGGTGACGGCGGGGCCGACAACATGCGGGCCCGCCGGTACGTGGCCAAGTACACGATCTGCCCGGCGATCGCGCACGGCCTGGACGACGAGATCGGCTCGATCGAGCCGGGGAAACTCGCCGATCTGGTGCTATGGCAGCCGGCGTTCTTCGGCGTGCGGCCGCACGCGGTGCTCAAGGGCGGCTTCGTCGCGTGGGCGGCGATGGGCGACGCGAACGCCTCGATCCCCACGCCGCAGCCGATGTTCCCCCGCCCGATGTGGGGCGCGGCACCGCCGGCGGCGGCCTCGACGTCGGTCTCGTTCGTCTCGGAACTGGCGCTGGAGAATGGGCTGGACGAGCAGCTCGGGCTCGCCCGCCCGCTCTTCCCGGTGGCTGACGTATCCGGCCGCGGCAAGGCCGACATGATCAACAACGATGCGCTGCCGGACATCCGGGTGGAGCCGGACACGTTCACGGTCCGCATCGACGGCGAGGTGATCGAGGAAGCCCCCGCCACCGAACTCCCCATGGCTCAGCGCTACTTCCTGTTCTGATGGCCCTCCCCCCGGCCAGTCTCCCGATTCCGGGCGATTCCCCCGCCCCGGGTTCCTCCCCTCTCGCGGGCACCTCCCCCATCCCGGGCGCGGCCGGAACTTGTGCAATCTCTGCGGTGGGCACCGCAGAGACTGCACAAGTTCGGGCGGGGGACACCGGGAAGGGTCCCGACACCGGCAAACGCCCGGACACCGGGAAGGGGCCGGACACCGGCAAACGCCCGGACACCGGGAAGGGGCCGGACACCGGCAAACGCCCGGACACCGGGAAGGGGCCGGACACCGGCAAACGCCCGGACACCGGGAAGGGGCCGGACACCGGCAAACGCCCGGACACCGGGAAGGGTCCCGACACCGGCAAACGCCCGGACACGGGGACGAGGCCGGACACGGGGACGAGGCCGGACACGGGGACGAGGCCGGACACGGGGACGAGGCCGGACACGGGGAAGGGCCCCGACACCGGCAGACGCACGGACACCGGGAAGGGGCCGGACACCCGGAAGGAGCCCCGGACGGACTCACGCGGCGGGCTGGGCCCGGCGGGCGCGGCGGTGCTGATGCTGGCGGACGCGCGGTTCCCCGCGGGCGGGCACGCGCACTCGGGCGGGCTGGAGGGCGCCGTGAACGCCGGCGCCGTCGCCGACGTCCCCTCGCTGAACCTGTACCTGCAGGGCCGGCTGGCCACGGCCGGGGTTGTCGCGGCGGCCCTCGCCGCCGCCGCGTGCGCCCGGCCGCGCGCGGACCGGCTGGCCCGGCTGGATGCGGAGGCGGACGCGCGGACACCCTCGCCCGCGCAACGGGAGGCCTCGCGGCGGCAGGGGCGGACCCTGCTACGGGCCGCCGCCGCCGCGTGGCCGGCCCCTGGCTGGCGGACCTGCCGCGGGATGGCCGTCCGCCGCACCACGCGATCGCGCTGGGCGCGGCGGCCGCGGCGGCCGGGTGTACTCCCGGCGAGGCGGCCCTGGTCGCGGCGTACCTCACGGTGACCGGGCCGGCCAGCGCGGCGGTCCGGCTGCTCGCCCTGGACCCGATCGAGGTCAGCGCGGCGATCGCCCGCCTGGCCGACCGCATCGAAGACGCCGCGGCGCGCGGCGCAGCGGCGGACCCTGACGACCTGCCCTACCCCTCGGCGCCCGCGCTCGACCTGTACGCCGAGGCCCACGTCCGAGCGGAGGTGCGTCTTTTTGCATCCTGACCACGACGACCACGAGCACGCGCACGGTCACTCGCACGACGGGCCCGAGGCAGCTGACGTACCCGCCCGGCCGGGGGCCGGCACCAGCCGGGCGCTGCGGATTGGCATCGGCGGGCCGGTCGGCAGCGGCAAGACCGCGCTGGTGGCGGCGCTGTGCCGGGCCCTCGGGGAACGGGTGCGGCTCGCGGTGGTGACCAACGACATCTACACAACCGAGGACGCCGACTTCCTGCGCCGGGCCGGGGTGCTGGACCCGGCGCGGATCCAGGCTGTGCAGACCGGGTGCTGCCCGCACACCGCCATCCGCGACGACATCGCCGCCAACCTCGACGCGGTGGAAGACCTGGAGGCGGAGTTCGGCCCACTGGACCTGATCCTGGTCGAGAGCGGGGGCGACAACCTGACTGCGACGTTCAGCCGGGGGCTGGTGGACCGGCAGATCTTCGTGCTGGACGTGTCCGGCGGGGACAAGGTCCCGCGCAAGGGCGGTCCGGGCGTGACCACCTCCGACCTGCTCGTGATCAACAAGACGGACCTGGCCCCGCTGGTGGGCGCCAGCCTGGAGGTGATGGACCGGGACGCGGCGGCGGTGCGGCAGGGACGGCCGGTGATCTTCAGCTCACTGCGGGAGGACCCGCGGGCCGCGGCGGTCTCCGCGTGGGTGCTCGACGGGCTGGCCGAGGCGGGCCGCGCGGCGGTGGCGGCGGTCCCCCGCTCGTGAAGGCCTCGGCCACCCTGGTCGCCGACCTCGGCGCGGACGGCGCGACCCGGCTGCCCGTGCTGCGTTCCCAGGCTCCGCTCATCCTGCGCCAGACGCCGGAGGCGGTGTACCTGGTCGGCGGGGCGGCCGGGCCGCTGGGCGGGGACGTCCTGGAGCTGCGGATCGACGTGCGGGAGGGGGCGACGCTGCGGCTGCGGACGATCGCCGCGGCGGTGGCGCTGCCCGGCCGCGGCGGCCGGGAGTCGGTGCTGTCGGTGACGCTGACCGTCGCGGCGAGCGCCCGGCTTGAATACCTGCCGGAACCAACGGTCGCGGCGGCCCGGGCCCGGCACCGGACCGAGATCCGGGTGGACCTCGCCGCCGGGGCCGCCCTGGTGCTGCGCGACGAGGTGGTCCTGGGCCGGCACGGCGAACGGGGGGGCTCCTGCCGGACCCGGCTGCGCGCCGACCTGGCCGGCGCCCCGCTGCTGCGGCACGAACTGGATGTGAGCGGCACGGACGAGGTGAGCCTCGGCCCGGCCGTGCTGGCGGGGTGCCGCACGGCCGGATCCTTGCTGTGGGTGGGGCCGGGATGGGACGCGGCGGCCGCCGGGACGAGGCCGGCCGGCCCAGCGATGTCCGGGTCCGGGCCGGGAGTGGCCGTGATGCCGCTGGAGGGTCCCGCGGTCCTGGTCACCGCGCTGGCCGGGGACGCTCGTACCCTGCGCCGGCGGCTGCGCCTGCCGGACGTCCCCGGCCGGGCCGCCGGACGGCCGGCTTGAGCTGACGAAATTCCTCACGCCGACGGCGGTCCGCACTGAGCCGGAAAACGCACCGGGGAACACGCTGGGCATACGTAGCATCATGTTCGCCGTAGAGGACATCGAGGACGTCCTTGCCCGCCTGTACACCCACGGCGCCGAACTCGTCGGGAAGCTGGAGCAATACGAGGACAGCTATCGGCTCTGTTACGTCCGCGGCCCCGAGGGCATCATCGTCGCGCTGGCCGAGCAGCTCAGCTGAAGGCGGCCGAAGGGGCCGTTCAGCCAAAGAATCATCCGCACGGGCACCAACCCGGCCGGGACGGCATCGGTACTGGCCGTCCCGGCCGGGTCGCTGCTGCGTGTCGAGCCTGCATGGGCGGGGCTGGCTGCCGGGGCAGTTGCCGTCAGGGCGGGTCCGGGCCGGACGCCGCGGTCACGCCGCTGGCCGGCCCCGCGGTTCTGGTCAGGGCGGGCGACGCGCAGGCTCTGCTGACGGCTAGTGGCTGAGCGTTCCGAACGTCACGTAGGAGGACCAGATGGTCTGCCAGCGGATGCCATACCCCGTGCCGACCGCCGAGACCATGTGGTTACTGCCCTCGTAAATGCCGACGTGGTAGACGTAGCTGTTCGGGTTCGAATTGTTGTGGAAGAACACGAGGTCGCCGCCCCATGCCCGGCTCCGGCTCTCGCGCCGGACATAGCGGAACTGCGCGTCCGCGGTGCGGGGGATCGACTTGCCGTAGTGGCGGTAGACGTACTGCGTCAGCCCGCTGCAGTCGAATCCCCTACTGGGTGAGCTGCCGCCATAGACGTACGGTACTCGCCCTATAAATGACTCTACGTAAGCGCTTGTTTTCTGATTGAACGACAACGTTTTGGCATTGGCCGCCGAGTTTGCCATTCCTGGAACCACGGCCAGAAGTACTGCCATCGATCCGGCGATGGTGCCTACCTTATGTCGGATTGACATGATTACTCCTTCAACGAGGTGTCCGGAGCAGCATGACTGGGTCGCGGCCGAAATATCCGGCAAATCAGGAAAACAGGGACCATTTTGGCTATCACTGTTAGATAAATCACCCTTAAAAAAGGGCATTTGAAACACAAGATGGCAAAGCAGGTCAAGTTTCACCTTGGTCACACGCGCATCACGAGACTGTCACGGGTGCACGGAGACCGATGGCCGGCTGAGCCACGTCAGCGCAGGCCAGAACTCCGGAGAGCGCGCCGTGGCCGGGCGGGAAGGGCGGGCGTCAGCTCGCGGCGGGCCAGCGGGCGGCAAGCTCGCGGGTGAGCGCGGGCCAGGCGACCGGGTCGTGCCCGGGGATCAGCGGGTAACCGCGCTCGGCGGCGATGCGCTTGAGCTTGCGGATCTGGACCACGGTCTCCTCGGGGGGCACGCCGATGAAGCCCCCGACCGCGACCTCGTCCTCGATGTTCCGGGTCAGGTCGGCGGCGTCGAACGCGAAGACGATGCCACCCCCGCCGACGGAGGGGTCCAGGTCGACCACGAAACTCTGGTGGCCCGGCGTGTGGCCGGCGGTCAGCACGGCCGTGACGCCGGGCGCGATCGTCTCGTCGCCATCGGCCTGCCGCCAGGAGATCCGGGGATCGTCGTAGTCCACCCGGAAGATGCCGTCCCGTTCCGGTTCCGGTCCGCCGCTCATCCCGAACGCCAGTTCGGCGCGCTGGACGTGCACGGGTACCCGCCCGGCGAAGTGCTTCAGGCCGCCGGCGTGGTCGTTGTGCAGGTGGCTGACGGCCACGGCGTGCACATCGTCCAGGCTGATCCCGGCGTCCGCGAGCGCCTCGTCGAGCGGCTCGCCGGGGCCGGGCAGGACCGGCTGGACCAGGCCGTGGTAGCGGCGGCGCAGGGCCGGATCGGTGATGAGGGCGGTGTTGAAGCCGGTGTCGAGGAGCAGCCAGCCGCCGTCGCACAGCAGCAGGACCCCGGGAACCGGCTCGCGGAGCATCTCCCCCGACGTGTCGCCGTGGATGGAGACGCTCAGCGGCAGGTCCTCCCAGCCCAGCGTCAGCGGAACGATCCGGCGCACGCCGCCCATCCGTCGCTCCTCCCGGCCGACTCCGGTCCGCCCGCCTGCCGGGCCCGGTCACCCGGTTGTACCAGCAGCCCGTCCGCACGGCCAGCGGGACCCCCGCCCGGGTGCGACGCCGGCGATCCTCCGCGTGCCGGGAAAGCGGCTGGTAGAAGATGGTGACATGGACCTTCCGGTGAATCCTCCGATCGCGCCGATGCTGGCCAAGGCCGTGGCCGAGATCCCCGACGGGCCGTACAGCTACGAGCCCAAGTGGGACGGCTTCCGCGCGGTGGTGTTCCGCGACGGCGCTGAGGTCGAGATCGGCAGCCGGAACGAACGGCCGATGACGCGGTACTTCCCGGAGCTGGTCGCCGCCATCCGGGCTGAGCTGCCGCCGCGCTGCGTGATCGACGGCGAGATCGTGATCCCCGACGGTGCAGGCCGGCGGCTTGACTTCGAGGCGCTGCTGCAGCGCATCCATCCCGCCGAGACCCGGATCAACCTGCTGGCCGAGCAGACGCCCGCGCACTTCATCGCCTTCGACCTGCTCGCCGTGGCGGACGAGGACCTCACCGGGCAGCCGTTTTCGGCCCGGCGGGCGGCGCTTGAGCAGGCCCTGGCCGGGGCGGGCACGTCGGTGCACCTGACCCCGGCCACCGCGGACCGGCCGACCGCCACTGACTGGTTCTCGCAGTTCGAGGGGGCCGGGCTGGACGGGCTGGTGGCCAAGCCGCTGGACGGCGTCTACGTCGAGGACAAGCGGGTGATGTTCAAGGTCAAGCACGAGCGCACCGCGGACTGCGTGCTGGCCGGCTACCGCGTACACAAGAGCGGGCCGGACGCCGTCGGGTCGCTGCTGCTCGGCCTGTACACCGCCGAGGGGAACCTGGCCAGCGTCGGTGTCGTCGGCTCGTTCCCGATGGCACGGCGCCGTGAGCTAATGACCGAGCTGCAGCCGCTGGTCACGAGCTTCGAGGGGCACCCCTGGAACTGGGCCCGGCAGGAGGAGGGCAACCGGACCCCGCGCAAGGCGGAGACCAGCCGGTGGAACTCCGGCAAGGACCTGTCCTTCGTGCCGCTGCGCCCGGAGCGGGTGGTCGAGGTCCGCTACGACCACATGGAGGGTCCCCGGTTCCGGCACACCACCCAGTTCGTCCGGTGGCGGCCGGACCGGGAGCCCTCCTCGTGCACGTACGCCCAGCTGGAGGAGCCGGTCAATTTCAACCTGGCCGAGATCCTGTCCGCGAGGGCCGGCTAGCCGGCACCGGTCCAGGCGGCGGCGGAATCAGCCGACGTCCACCCAGTTCAGCGTGCGTTCCACCGCCTTCTTCCAGCCCGCGTAACCCGCGGCCCGCTGCTGCTCGTTCCATTCCGGGTTCCAGCGCTTGGACTCGTTCCAGTTGACCTTCAGCTCGCCGGTGTTCGCCCAGAACCCGGTGGCCAGGCCGGCCGCGTACGCGGCGCCGAGCGCGGTCGTCTCGGCCACGACGGGCCGGCTGACCGGCACCCCGAGGATGTCCGCCTGGAGCTGCATGGCCAGGTTGTTCGCGGTGACCCCGCCGTCGACCTTCAGTACCTCCAGGTGCACACCGGAGTCCTGCTCCATGGCCTCGCTGACGTCCCGGCTCTGGTAGCAGATGGCCTCCAGGGTGGCCCGGGCGAGGTGGGCGTTGGTGTTGAACCGGGACAGCCCGACGATGACGCCGCGGGCGTCGCTCCGCCAATACGGCGCGAACAGCCCGGAGAACGCCGGGACGAAGTAGATGCCGCCGTTGTCGGGGACCTGGCTGGCCAGCGATTCCGTCTCGGCCGCGCCGGAGATGATGCCGAGCTGGTCACGCAGCCACTGCACCGCCGACCCGGTGACCGCGATCGAGCCTTCCAGAGCGTAAATGGCCGGCTGGTCGCCGAACTTGTAGCACACGGTGGTCAGCAGCCCGTTCTTGCTGCGCACCAGCTCCTCGCCGGTGTTGAGCAGCATGAAGTTGCCGGTCCCGTAGGTGTTCTTGGCCTCCCCGGGGGCGAAGCACACCTGCCCGACGGTCGCGGCCTGCTGGTCACCCAGGTCGCCGGTGAGCGGGACACCCCGGAGTGTTGAGAGCCCGCGGATCTCGCCGTAGCCGCGGGGGTCCGAGGACGGCCGGATCTCGGGCAGCATGGCGCGCGGGATGTTGAAGAACCCGAGCAGTTCGTCGTCCCAGTCCAGCGTCTCCAGGTTCATCAGCATCGTCCGGCTGGCGTTCGTCACGTCCGTCACGTGCGAGCCGCCATCCGGGCCGCCGGTGAGGTTCCAGATCACCCACGTGTCGGTGTTGCCGAAGATGGCGTCACCCTTCTCGGCGTCTGCCCGCACCCCGTCGACGTTCTCCAGGATCCACTGGATCTTCCCGCCCGAGAAGTACGTCGCGGGCGGCAGGCCGGCCTTGCGCCGGATCACGCCGCCGCGCTCGTCGCGGTCCAGCGCGCTGGCGATCCGGTCGGTACGGGTGTCCTGCCACACGATGGCGTTGTGGTAGGGACGGCCGGTCCGGCGGTTCCACACCACCGCGGTCTCGCGCTGGTTCGTGATCCCGAGCGCGGCCAGATCGGAAGCGCTGAGGTTCGCGTTGTTCAGCGCGGTCTGGACCACCGAGATGGTCCGTTCCCAGATCTCGACCGGGTTGTGCTCCACCCAGCCGGCCTGCGGCAGGATCTGCTCGTGTTCGAGCTGGTGCTTGGCCACCTCGTTTCCGGAGTGGTCGAAGAGCATGAACCGGGAACTGGTTGTGCCCTGGTCGACGGCGCCGACGAAATCTGGCATGACCGCCTCCTTCTTTACGTGGTATCGGGGCCGGCGGCACCGCCGGCTGACGCCTGGTTACGAGCCAGGGCCTTACTTGTCGGAGACCGCCGGGGTCTCTTCGATCGGGCCGGAGACCTGTTCGGCTATCTTCAGCCGCGCGTGCAGCACGTCGCCGATGAACAGGTCATAGATCACGACGCCGATGACGCCGCCGATCAGGGGCCCGACGATGGGTATCCAGAAGTAGTTGCTGAAGCCCCCCGGGCCGTTGAAGGTCCCCGGGAGGGCCACCTTTCCCCATCCTGCGAAGTAGGAGAAGAGCCGGGGCCCGAAGTCACGGGCCGGGTTGATGGCGTATCCCGCGTTCGCGCCGTACGAGGCGCCGATCGCCGCGACGATGAAGCCGATGATCAGCGGTCCCAGGTTCGAGCCGACCGCCGTGTTCCTGGCGTCGATGACGGCCACGACGAGCATCACCAGGAAGGCCGTGCCGACGATCTGGTCGATCAGCGGCCCCCCTATTCCGCCGTGGAAGTACGGGGCTGGGTACGTGGCAAAGATCGAGTAACTGGCCAGCGCTTGTCCCGAGCTCTTCGGCGTATGCGCCGCGAGGTTGTACGCGTTGATCGCGGCGTTGTACACCAGGTAAACCAGGGCGGCGCCGACGAAGGCGCCGACCACCTGGGCGGCCCAGTACGGCACGACCTTCCGCCAGGGGAACTTGCGCCGCACGGCGAAGCCCAGCGTGACGGCGGGGTTGAGGTGCGCCCCGCTGACGCCGCCCGCCACCCATATACCGAACGCGACGGCCCACGCCCACCCGAACACGATCAGCAGCCAGTCGCCGGCGGCCAGGAAGATCGTGGTCGACGTAGCGGCACGTCCTGAGCCGGGCAGGGCGGCCACGGCCATCGCCACCACCCCGTCACCGAAAGCGAGAATGACGAAGGTGCCGAGGAATTCCGCCATCAGCTCGCCCCACAGGCCGCCGATGCGGCCGATCGTGCGACCTTCGCCTCGTGCCATCAACGGGGTAATGTCTGACATCACGCCCCCCTTAGCCAGCCCCAGCAACCGCTGGGAGCTGTTGGCTGTAACGGGATAATTCGCCTACAACGGAATGATCTTTGTTCCCTAGAGGCAACGTACGTCTCTGCTGCACCGCGAGCAATATTTCGGGCGCATGAATCTGAAGTTGCTGCGGCACTGCGCCCTGTTACCTGTGGATAAACGCGGTGATCAGCGAGCCATCCCCCGGCGGCCGCCCGGTACGCGGCAGGCCCGCCCCGCCGGGGTCCGCGGCCGCCGGGACCGCCAGGCCCGCCCCGACGCCGCGCGCGGTCGGCCTGGGCCGCGCCCGCCGCGCGGACGGCGGGCGGGACGGCTCCTGGCCGTCGTTCACCCAGCTTCCGGCCGATTCCGAGGACCATGGGCATGCCTTGATGGGTGCCCGCCAGCACGGTGCGGGCCGTCGGCGAGCTAGCCGTTGGGAGGGACTTTGTGCGGGGCCTGGCGAGGAAGGTTGACGATGTACATACACTGTAGGCAGGGCCAGTGAGGAAGTAAATCCCCTTGCGTACGCTGCGGGGCATTTAGGGAGAAGGAAGAGCTCATGGCCAAAAACGGCAGGCTGGATGCCCGTGATCGCGGCGCTGTCCTCGATCGCCTGGCCGGCACGGACTTCGACGTCCTCGTCATCGGCGGCGGCGTGACCGGCGCCGGAGCCGCGCTGGACGCCGCATCCCGGGGGCTCCGGGTCGCGCTGGTCGAGGCCAGGGACCTTGCCTCGGGCACGTCGAGCCGGTCGAGCAAGCTCATCCACGGCGGCCTTCGGTATCTGGAGCAATTTGACTTCAAGCTGGTCTGGGAGGCGCTCCGTGAGCGCGACCTGCTCGTCTCGAAGCTGGCCCCGCACCTGGTCAAGCCGGTCTCGTTCCTCTACCCGCTGCATCGCAAGGTGCTCGAACGGCCGTACGTCGGTGCCGGCCTGGTGCTCTATGACGCGCTCGAAGGGACCAAGCGGCCGGTACCGCACCACCGGCACCTGACCGTACGCGGGGCGCTGCGGCTCGCGCCCGCGCTGAAGCCGTCTGGCCTGGCCGGAGCGCTGCTGTACTACGACGCGCAGACGGACGACGCCCGCTACACGCTGACCGTGGCCCGGACCGCGGCCGCGCACGGGGCCCTGATCGCCACCCGGGTCAGCGCCCGCCAGCTGCTGCGCGGCCCGGACGGGAAGCAGGTCACCGGCGCGCGGGTGCACGACGAGGAGTCCGGGCGCGACATCGACGTCTCCGCCAAGCGGGTCGTGCTCTGCGCCGGGGTGTGGACCGACCTGGTGCACGAGCTCAGCGGCATCCAGGCCGGCTACAAGGTCCGGATGTCCAAGGGCGTGCACGTCGTCGTGCCGTACGAGGCCATACGCGCCGACACCGGGATCATCCTGCGGACCGAGAAGAGCGTCCTGTTCATCATTCCGTGGGGACAGCGCTGGATCGTCGGGACCACCGACACCGACTGGACCGGGGACCGGGCCGAGCCCATCCCGACCGGCGCGGACATCGACTACATCTTGGAGCACGCCAACCGCGCGCTGGACCGGCCGCTGACCCGCGCGGACGTCATCGGCGTGTACGCGGGCCTGCGGCCGCTGATCGCCGCCGACGAGAACACGCCCACCACCAAGCTGTCCCGCGAGCACGTGGTCGACACCCCGGTGCCCGGGCTGACCAGCATCGCCGGCGGCAAGTTCACGACCTACCGGGTGATGGCGCGCGACGTGATCGACGCGGCGGTGGCCGATTTCGGCCGGTGGGTGCCGGCCTCGGTCACCGACCAGCTGCCGCTGCTCGGCGCGGACGGCCTCGCCGCCGCGTCGGCCGAAGCGGAACGGCTGGCCGAGGACTACGGGCTGCCGTGCGCCGCGGTCGAGCACCTCCTCGACCGCTACGGGACGCTGACCGAGGAGGTCCTCGACCTGACCAGAGACGACCCCGCGCTGGCCCGGCCGCTGGCCGCCGGCCATCCCTACCTGGGCGCGGAAGTCGCCTACGCGGTCACCCACGAGAACGCCCTGCACGTCGAGGACATCCTGGTCCGGCGCGTCCGGCTGTTCATCGAGACGGGAGCCTGCGGCGCCGAGGCGATCGGGCCGGTGACGGACATCATGGGCAACCTGCTGAACTGGGACGGCGCCCGGCGCGCCGCCGAGATGCAGCGGTACCGGGAACTGCTGGAAGCCGACACGCAGGCGCTGACCGAGCTGACCGATATGGCGGGTGTCGGGCGGGAGACCGTCGGGTAACCGTCATCCCTCGGCAGGGGAACCTTCCCCATAAAATAAAGGGCGCCCGGCCAGGAAGGAGGGCGCCGTCATGAGAACGGAGACACCGAGCCGATCCCGGCGGCTGCTGACCTTCCGCCTCGACGGGGAACTCCGGCAGCGCCTCAAGGCCCGGCTGGCCGGCGAGGGCCGGACCATGTCCGAGGTCGTGATCCTCGGCCTCCAGCTGTACGTGCAGCGGAGCGCATGGCTGTCCGGACCCGGCCCGGCTGCCGAGGCATCGCCTGATGTCGCGGGGCCGGCCAACGCCCTTGGGCCTGCCGATGTCACTGAAGCTACTGAGGCCTCCGCGGCTGCCGAGGTCTCCGGGGTTGCCGCGGCTGCCGAGGTCTCCGGAGTTGCCGCGGCTGCCGATGCCTCGGGTACTGACGAGGTCTCCGCGACCGGCGGGGCCTTCGGGGCGGACGGGGCCTCCGGGGCTGGTGTGGCTAGCGGTGCCTCCGAGACCGCCGGGGCGCGCGCGAGGGGGACGACCGCCGTCGCGAGCGTGAGCGAGCTCGTGCTGCCCGACCAGACCGCCACTTACCTCCGCCACCTCCGCCAGTCCGGGAACAGTGACCTGCTGTCGGCCTCGCTGGCGGCGCTGCACGACGCGGGCTGGCCGCTTCGGCCGCTGGCGGAGGCCCTGGGCATCAGCAAGCAGGCGGTACAGGCCCGGATCCGGCAGCCGATCCCGCCAGCGCTGCGGTCGCGGCTTCCGGAGGTCCCGCCGCCTTCGGCCTTCCCCCGGCGGCGGCCCGCGCTGGCCAGTGGCCGGCGAACGCACCTGACGGTCAAGATCGACCAGGCGCTCCGTTCGGCCGCGCACCGCAAAGCCGTGCGCGAAGGCAGCTCACTGAGCCAGGTGATCGAGAAGATCCTGGACTACTACCTGCGGCACGGCATGCCATCGGGTGAGGTCTATCTCGGCGACACGACCCCGACCCGCCCGGCCCGCCGCCGCAAGCGCCGCGCCTAGGGCCTGCAGGGATACCACGACTTACGGGCAGACTTTTCGTCACATAGCCCTAGCGGCCCGTAGGCCGGGGCGGGCGGGTCAGGCGTCGAGCATCGCCATTAGTTTGGTTACGGTCGCCCAGTTGCGCGCGGTGCCGGCCTTCATCGAGCTGGTCCGGGACAGCTGCGCTGCCAGTTCGCTGCGCCCCAGCCCGTCGGGGGTGTGCAGGAACAAGGTGCGGCCGACCACGGTGACCTCGTCGCGGCAGCCCTTGCCGGCCGCGCGCTGCCGGGCCGTCTCCACGCGTTCGAGGTCGTCCGGGGTCAGGTCCGTGCGGCGGAAGACCGCGTGCACCGCCTTCGGGCTGGGCTCGTCCGGATACGGGTTCGCCGCGATCACCGCGGCCAGCTCGTCCCGGGTCACCACCACCACGTGGCCGGGCACACCGAACCGTTCGGCGATCTTCTCGTCCAGCTCCCCGGCGAGCTTCCCGCTGTCGGCGCCCGGGGCGGTAAACACGACGTTGCCGCTCTGGATGTACGTCGCGACATCGCCGTACCCGAGCGAGGTCATCAGCTCACGCAGGCTGGCCATCGGGACCTTGTTGTTCCCGCCGACGTTGATGCCGCGCAGCAGGGCCACATGAGTGCGCACACCGGCATTATCTCAGACCGGGCCGGGCTTTCCCGGCCTCAGGTTCGCTGGCAGGCCGCTGACCTGGAGCGGCGAACCGGCGCTGGCTCACGTACAGTAGCCACATGCCGGGGGCAAAAACGGTAGTGGAGGCAGCGGGGCGGGAAGTGACCGTCAGCAATCCGGACAAGGTCTTCTTCCCGCGCACCGGTTACACCAAGATCAACCTGGTCCGCTACTACCTCGCGGTGGCGGACGGGGCGGTGCGCGGTGTCGCGCGGCGCCCGATGGCGCTGAAGCGTTTCGTGAATGGCGCCGAAGGCGAGCCGTTCTTCCAGAAGCGGGCTCCGGAAAGCCGACCGGACTGGATCGAAACGGTCGAGCTGCGCTTCCCGTCCGGCCGGACCGCCAGCGAGGTCGTGGCCAGCGACGCGGCGCAGCTGGCCTGGGTGGTCAACCTGGGCTGCATCGACCTCAACCCGCATCCGGTGCGCGCCGATGATCTCGACCACCCGGATGAACTGCGGGTCGACCTCGACCCGGTGCCCGGCGTCGAATGGCCGCAGATCATGGACGTGGCCATGGTGGCCAAATCGGTGCTGGAGGATTTCGGCCTGACCGCCTGGCCGAAGACGTCGGGGTCCCGCGGTTTCCATATCTACGCCCGGATCGAGCCGCGCTGGCCGTTCACCGACGTCCGCCGCGCCGCGGTGGCGCTCGCCCGCGAGGTGGAGCGGCGCGCTCCCGACATCGCGACCAGCAAATGGTGGAAAGAGGAGCGGCACGGCGTCTTCGTCGATTACAACCAGAACGCCAAGGACCGCACCGTCGCTTCCGCCTATTCGATCCGGCCGCTGCCCGACGCCCGGGTATCGACGCCGCTGTTGTGGGACGAGGTGGCGGGGTGTGATCCGGCCGCCTTCACGATCGCAACCGTGCCGGCCCGGTTTGCCGAGACAGGCGACCCGTGGGCCGGTATGGACGACGCGGTGGGCTCCCTGGAGGGGCTGATCGAACTGGCCGGGCGGGACGAGGCCGCGGGTCTGCCCGACGCCCCGTGGCCACCGCATTTCGTCCGCCAGTCCGGGGAGGAGCCGCGCGTCCAGCCGTCCAAGCGCCGGACGGGACGGAAGGCGCCCGCCAAGGGCGGCCGTTCCGCGGCCGCCGGAGGCGCCGAACCTCAGGCGGACGGGGCGGAAAACGCGGAAGGAACGGAAGGCGCGGACGGGACGGAAGGCGGCGCATCCGGGGCGCGTTCCCCGCGCGGCGGGCCGACCGGGCGGCGGCAGTCCACGATGCCACTGATCGAGGTGGCCCGCGCGGCCACGAAGACCGAGGCCATGGAGGGCCTGGAACGCTGGAAGGTGCGGCACCCGGATGTCTGGCCGCTGCTGGCTCCCGCCGACGTGCTGGTGGACTCGATGCGCGGGCGCAGCTACAGCTGGACAAGGATCCGGCTGAACCTTCAGCACGTCCCCGAAGCGGAACGCCCGCCCCAGGAACCTCTCGAAGTCGACTACGACCCCTGGGCCCCCGGCGGGCGCTAACCCGCCGCATCCCGGCACCCGTTTACCCGGCCCGTTTACGGGTGCGGATAGCGCGGTAACGCGGTCAAGCCCGCGCCCCGTCGGCCGGGCGCCGGCGGGCGCGGTAGGCCGCGACGTGCTGGCGGTTGCCGCAGTTGCCCGTGTCGCAGTAACGGCGGGACCGGTTGCGGGACAGGTCGACCAGGACCGCTTCGCAATCGGGGGCGTCGCAGATCCGCAGCCGCCCGGTCTCACCCAGCCGGACCAGGTCGGCGAGCGCGAACCCGGTCTGGGCGCCGATCCGGTCCGCGAGCGGGGCGGCAGGCTCGGTCACGTGCAGGTGCCAGCCCCAGCCGCCGCCATGGTCGACGAGCCAGGGGCGCGCGCCGGAGTCGCGGAGCAGGCCGTTGACGACGGCGGCGAGTTCTTCCGGGCCGGACGCCTGCCAGACGGCGCGCACCCGCGGCCGGAGCGCCCGCACCGCGTCCACGTCGGACGGGGTGGCCGGGCGCCGCGGAATGATATGCCGCTCGTCCAGGAAGGCGTCGAGGGCCGCGACGCCGGCGAGCGCGTCAGCGTCCCGGGCCGTATTGACCAGATCCGCGGCGAGCGTCAGCGCGGCGGTCGTGTCATGAGCAAATAGCACCTTTACTCCCGAACCCCGGGGCGGGCGAGCGTCAGCAGCAAAGATATCGGTTGGTCGTGACGGAACGCGGTGGGCGCGGTGGCGCTCGGCGGTGCGGTGCCCGGCGTGCGCCCGTCGCAGGCCCAGCTGAGCACGATGGCGCTGCTGGCGGGTGCGCTGATCGCCGTTAAGAAAACGGGGAACCGGGGCGCGGCGGGACCGCCAGCGCGGCGAGGCGCCGGGGCGCGACCATGCGATAGCTGTCGACCAGCAGCTCGGCGATCTCGTCCCAGTCCTGGGCGATGTCCAGCCGCGCGCCGACCCATCCCTTGGACCCGACGTACCGCGGCACGTAAAACCGTGCGGGATCGCCGGCGACGAGCGCCTCCTGCACCCCGGCGGCCCCCTTGAACGTCATGGACGTGCGGTCCTCGCTGACCATGACGAACATCTTGTCCCGCACCCGGAACGCCGGGGAGGTGTGCCCGCCGAACGACTTCTCCACCGCCTCGGGCAGCGCAAGACAGATCTCCCGCACCCGCTCCACCGCGTCACACTCACTCATACCGGCAGGGTAACGGCCAGGGGAGTCGAAGGTACGCCTACGGATGCAGAACAATTCCCGCCCAGTCCGGCCGGATCGCCGACTGGTTCACCCCGGTAAAGGTGTTTCCGGCGGTAGCGTGATCAGGGCCGGAAACGCCTTTTAAATCCACAGTCCCCTACAAGGACCGGTGCAAGTTCAGCCAAACGACCTAACAAAGTACCACTAGGTCCCTGCCTGCATCGGCTACACCCACCGCTCCTTCGAGGCTTGTACCGCGGCCTCGACCCGGTTCCGCGCCCCCAGCTTCCGCAGGATCTCCTGGACGTGTGACTTCACTGTGTTCTCGCTGAGGTGCACCTGGCTCGCTATCTCCCTGTTCGACAATCCATCGGCCAGCAGGCGCAGAATCTCCAGCTGGCTATGGCTGAGCGGGGGCCGGGGCCTGGACGGCCTGGCACTGGGGTCCAGACGGAAGGCGGCCGCCATGCGATCACGCTCGAGCGCCACGAGCTGGTCTCGCTCCGCCTGCGTCAGATGCGCGTGAAGCTGCTGGAGCCGGGCAATCATTTGCTGCTGATGCTGGTACAGCCCGGCGTTGTCGATCGCCACGGCGACCTGGTTGGCGAAGGTGCTGAGGAGACGCTCGTCCTCGGGCCCGTAGCCTTTCTGCTTGTTCGCCACCCCGATCATGCCGATCACCTCCCTGCCCAGCCGGAGCGGCACGCCGAGAAAGGTCCGGACGGGGGGATGGCCGGGGGGCTGGCCCACCCGTGCCGGGTCATGCTCGACATCGTTCGAGATATTCGGGCGGCCTTCTGTGACCGCGACCCCGAAGATGCTGGGGCGGACGGGCATACGCCTGAAGCGCTCGTAAAATTTGGGATCGGAAGGAACGAACCCCTTTACCGCGACGACGTCCATGTCGATGTGATCCTTGTTGAGGAGATCGACAAAACCCATCTCCGATTGCGTGAGCGCCAGGCAGAACGTTAAGGCCAGGTCGTAGACCTCCGAGAGATCGCGGAGGCTGGCGATCTGCACCGAGATCCCGTACAGGGACTCCAGTTGCTCGCGGAACCTGGTGTTGTCCGTCATCGCCGCCTCCGGATGGAGCATGTGCCGCCATGGACTGGGCGCTCACCTGATCGGAGGCGTAGCGTCGCACGCTGAAGGCCAATTTTCCCCCGACCGGGCGAGCCAGGACCACCCAAACCGCTGATGACTTTGGCGGTCCGCGGGCCGGACAATTCTTCTGGTTGGCACAGCACGGCTTACGAGGAGAAGGAAATGGTCGATGGCTCCGCCGGCGGTCGGGACAAAGCCGGTCCGTGTGCACGGTTCTCGATCACGGAGACGGCATCGACGACCCCTTCACCGGCTATGTCCCCCGCAGGAACGGCAGCTCGCGCGGACAGCCGGGGCCTGTGGATGGCGCGCCAGCTGTGTGATGTCGTCAGCGACTGCCGGGCACCGGGCGCCTTCACGGTCCGCCTCTACTGAACGGGATGCGGGTCCGCGTCGATGTGGTGGCGGGGTGGTAGCTGCCGTCACCGAGCTTGCCCGCCGCGGAGGGGCAGCGGGTTCATGTTCCGCCACGTTGCATACGCCGTACGCCCCGGAGGCCATCGTGACCCCCCGCACGTACGTCAGCGCCGGGCCCGAAGGCACCGAAGTTCCCCTCCCCGGCGGTGACATGACCGAGGGCGTCGTCCGCGTCGGCCGGACGGTCCGGCGCCCGGTCCGCTCGCATACCGCCGCGGTCCATGGGCTCCTGCGGCACCTGGAGGCGGCCGGTTTCGACGGCGCCCCGCGCGTGCTCGGCATCGATGCCAAGCACCGCGAGATCCTGACCTACCTGCCCGGCGTGGTGGCCGGGCGCCCGCTCCCGGCGTTCGCTACCGCCGACTCAACGCTGGCGGCCCTGGCCCGGCTGCAACGTCGCTATCACGAGGCGGTGGCCGGCTTCGAGCCGCCGCCGGGCGCGTGGTGGGACGGCGAAGTGACGAGGTTCGTCGACGGGCCGCCGGACACCACCTGCCACTGTGACATCAACCTGGAGAACGTCATCTTCCAGCCGGGGCCGGACGGCCTCCGCCCGTACGCGCTAATCGACTTCGATCTCGCGCGCCCCGGGACCCGGCTGGTCGATATCATCCAGACGCTGCGGTACTGGGCGCCGATCGCCGACCCTGCCGACCGGGATCCGGCCCTGCGGGACGTCGACGTGGCGGCCCGGATCGCGATCTTCTGCGGGGCGTACGGCCTGTCCTGCGCCGAGCGTGCCCGCCTCGTCCCGGTGGCCAGCCGGTGGCTGAGAAGGTCGCGGGCCACCATCGCCCAGCGGGCCAGGATGCGTGGCGGGGCCTGGGCACGCATGCTCGACGTGGGCGTGGGGGAGCGGCTGATTCGCTCCGCAATGTGGCTCGAACGCAACCAGCCGGAGATCGAAGCCCGCCTGTGCCACCCCATCGGCCCCAGCCAGCCAGCCGGCCTGCCCAGCCAGCCAGCCGGCCTGTCTTGGCCAGCCGGCCCGCCCCCGCCAGCCAGCCGGCCCGTCCCAGCCGGCACAGCCGTCCCAGTGAGTGAAGCGCTGATCGGCGATCCGCGCCGCGGGCACCCAGTGGCCGCCTTCGGCCGAGGCGCCGCGGAAGCTGGAGACGCGGATGTACGCGGACGAGCGGTTCCGCGCGCGCCGACCACAACAGGCAGCCGGCACCACAGCCAGCATCAGGCCCGCGTCCGCCCACCAAGATCATGTTGTCCATTTGACCAGGGACACTGGGTCGTCGCCCTGGGCCAGCACTCGCGCTGGCTGGAGGGCGGGATCGGTGCCAAGCTAGGCGGATGAGCGGGGACGAAGAACGGGATGGCGTCCGGCTGACCAACCTTGACCAGCCGCTCTTTGACGAGGCGGCGGCCACCAAGCGGGATCTGGTGGACTACCTGGACGGGGTGCGCGACCGTATCCTCCCCGTGCTGGCGGACCGGCCGCTGTCGGTCATCCGGGCGCTGCGCGGCCAGCCGCCGTTCATGCAGAAGAACGTGCCGAAGTACACGCCCGCATACGTGCGGACGGTCACCGTCTGGGCCGAGGCCTCCAAGCGCGAGGTGTCCTACGCGCTGTGCAACGACCGCCGGACGCTGCTCTGGTTCGCCAACCAGCGGGCCGTCGAGTATCACCCCGGCCTGGTCCGGGCCGGGGATACGGAGCACCCGACCCACCTCGTGCTCGACATCGACCCGCCGGCCGGTGATTCGTTCGCGCTGGCGGTCCGCGCGGCGCACCTGGTCCGCCAGGCGCTGGCGGACGTGGGCCTGTCCGGTGCGGTCAAAACCAGCGGCGCGAAGGGCGTGCACGTTTTTGTCCCGCTGGACGGCTCGGTCGTGGCGTTCGACGCCGCGGCGGCCACCCGCGCCATCGGCGTAAGGGCCGAGCGCCTGGATCCCGCGCTCGCGACCACGGCCTTCATCCGGGACGACCGCGAAGGCAAGGTCTTCATCGACTCCACCCGGGCGGGTGGCGCCACCGTCGTCGCCGCGTACAGCCCGCGGCTGCGGCCCGGCACGCCGGTGTCGTTCCCGGTGCCATGGGAGGAACTGGACCACGTCACGCCGGGCGACTTCACCGTGCACTCCGCCGCCCCGCTCGTCGCGGCGAGGGACCCGTGGGCCGCGGCGATGCCCGCGCCGCAGCGGCTCAGTGCCGGGCTGATCGAGGAGGGCCACGCCATCCCGGTCGCGCGGGTCCAGGCGATGCACGAAGGCAAACGCCGCGCCCGCGCCCGCCGCGGCTGACCGCCGTCAGTTGTCGTCGGGGGTGCGCCGCCCGGTCACCGAACTCGGCCGGATCCGGATCCAGAACGGGCGCTCCACGCTGGCGACCCACGGCCGCAGGCCGTACTCGGCCAGCCGTTCGCGTTCGGCGTCCTCGTCCACGGGCTCGGCGCGGCCGGTCACGACGACGCTCCAGCCCGAATGCGTCCGCTGATCGTAGTCGTCGGCCTCGAACGTGATCGGGCGCTGCCCTTGCGCCGCGGTCAGCTTGGACCCGTGCGTCGTGCGGAACACCACATCCTGCCCGTCGACCACATGGTTCACGGGCAGGACCTGTACCTCGCCGTCGGCCATGAAGGCGACCCGCCCGACCGGAACCGACGCCAGCAGCTGCAGGCAGGTGGCGAAAGAGAGCGTCTCTAGCCCCGCGTGGTCGAGTGAGTGGCCTGGCATAGCCGCCTCCCGGAGGATGTGGCCGGCCGCGCAGGCGATCCCGGCGGCCGGACGTCTTCTGTTTCCTCCAGGGTGCGCCCGGCCGCCGGGCCGGCGATAGCTGGCGAAAGTCCTCCCGGCACGGGCCGTTCGGCTCCTTGCCGTTATCGTGATTTCCGGCTTGTTTCGGCCTCGTTTCAGCGGCGTGCCGTGACCAGCACCGGCGCTTCCGTCAGGCTCACCGCCACGGCCGAGCCGGGGGCAGGCGCCTCGGCGCTCGGCACGTCCACCTGGACGGTCACATCCCCCGACAACAGCACGCTGACCCTGGTCAGCGAGCCGAGAAACGTTGCGATGGTGACGATACCGCTGCCGCCCGCCGCCAGGCGCAGGTTCTCCGGCCGGACCAGGACGTCGGCCGGCCCGTCCGGGCGGTCGCCCTTGACCGGGAGCACCGCGCCGAGCACCCGGACCCGGCCGTCCGCCTCCAGCTCACCGGGGATCCGGTTCATCGTGCCGACGAACTCGGCCACGAACGCCGTGGCCGGATCGGCGTACAGCTCGCTGGGCGCCGCGACCTGCTCCAGCCGCCCGCTGCGCATCACGCCAACCCGGTCGGCCATGGACAGCGCCTCTTCCTGGTCGTGCGTGACGAACAGCGTGGTCGTGTGCAGCCGCTGCTGCAGCGAGCGGATCTGCTCGCGGAGCTGGACGCGCACCTTGGCGTCCAGCGCGGACAGCGGCTCGTCGAGCAGCAGCATGCGCGGCTCGATGGCGAGCGCCCGCGCCAGCGCGACCCGCTGCTGCTGGCCGCCGGACAGCTGATGCGGGTACTGCCGGGCCTGGTCGGCCAGCCCGACCATCTCCAGCAGCTCGGTGGCCTGGGTGCGCCGCTGCGCCGCGCCCTTCTTCCGCATCCGCAGCCCGAAGGCCACGTTGTCCAGGGCCGACATGTTCGGGAACAGGCTGTAGCTCTGGAACACCATGCCCATGTCCCGGCGGGCGGCCGGGACCGGCGACAGGTCCCGCCCGTCGACCAGCACCGATCCGGTGTCCGCGGACTCGAAGCCGGCCAGGATGCGCAGCGCCGTGGTCTTCCCGCAGCCGGAGGGGCCGAGCAGCGCCACCAGCTCGCCGGGCTCGATCTCCAGGTTCAGCCCGTCCAGCGCCCGGGTGGCCCCGAAGAAGCGGCAAAAAAAAAAAAAAAAAGCCGGGCAGCGAGTTCGACGCCTCGACCAGCGTCTTGAGGTCGAAGGCGCGCAGGCCGGCGTCGATCGACCGGTACGCGAACGGCATGGCCAGCACCACGTACGCCAGCGCCAGCAGGTACGGCGTGCTCTTCAGGAACCCCGGCGCCACCTGCAGCAGCCCGACGATCAGCACGACCGGCGGTATGACGATCGGCAGGATCGTGATCCCTTCCAGCAGCCGCCGCAGCCGGGGCAGCCGCAGGTGCACGTAGACCGCGGTGGGCAGCATCAGGGCCAGGGTGATCACGGTGGTGATGGCCGCGAGCCGCACCGACAGCCACAGCGAGTCGGCGAACCCGGACTGATGGACGACCGCGCGGAACGAGCCCCAGCCCGCGAACCGCGCCGCCGCGTACAGCGGGATGAGGAAGTACCCGCCGGCCAGGATCAGGATGAGCCATCGCCAGGGCGTGAAGCCGTCCCGCCGCCCGGCCGCCCGGCGTCCCGCGGGCGCCGCCGGCGCCGCCGGGGCCTGGTCTACTGCAGCCATCGCGCCGCCCTCCGCTGCAACACCACGTAGACGCCCATCGCGACCGCGATGATGATCACCATGCCCAGCCCGAGCGCCTTGCCCACGTTCTCCTGCCCGGCCAGCACGTTCCCGTTCAGGAACGACCCGATCTGGATCGAGGTCAGCGGGATCGTGCCGCTCGTCATGGCCTCGGCGGTGGCGTAGGCGGCCAGCGCGCTGCCGAACAGCAGCAGCAGGCAGCCGAGGAATGACGGCAGCAGCACCGGGCCGCCCACGTAACGCCAGTACTGCCAGGTCCGCGCGCCCATGTTGGCGGCTGCCTCGCGCCAGGCCGGCCGGAGCCCCTCCAGCGCGGGCAGGATGACCAGCACCATCAGCGGGATCTGGAAGTACATGTAGACGACGACCACGCCGCTCAGGCTGTACAGGCTGTACAGGCTGAAGCCGTGCTGGTAGGGGTCGAACCCGAGGTCGGCCAGCCAGCGCGTGGCCAGCCCGCTGGAGCCCAGGGTGGCCACGAACAGGAAGGCCAGCGGCACCCCGCCGAAGTTGGCGAACACGCCCGGCGCGGTGATCGCCACCCGCCGCAGCACCGACCCGCGGTTCGCGCTCCAGATGGCGTAGGCGATCAGCAGGCCGAAGATTCCCGGCAGCACCGCGGAGATCACCGACAGCTGGATGCTCTGACTGAAGCCGTGCAGGTAGACGCCGTGCGTGGCGGTCTTGACGTTGCTCAGGGTGAACCCGCCGTTCGGAGCCTGGAAGGCGCCGATGGCCACCGCGACCAGCGGTGCGCCCAGGCCCAGCGCCATGTACACCCCGAACGGCACGACCCCCGCCGCCCGGCGCAGCCCGCGGGCCACCGAGACAGGCCCCCCCGCCGGGGCGGCGGGGGCCCCGGGATCCGGAAGGATTCCCGGGGCCTCGCCCGTAACCAGTTCGTCCATCCTCAGCCGCTAACGCTGGGCCACTGCTGTGCGACGAGCGCCTCGGCGGCATTCTGCTGCGCCTGCGTCGGGAACGTCAGCGTCGTCGACGGCGCCGGCGGCAGGGCCTTGAACGCGGTCTCGTTGACCGTGTTGCTGCTGATCAGCGTGGGCAGTTCGATGGGCCGGGCCATGCCTTCCAGCCACAGGTTCTGGCCCGCGGTGGAGTAGAGGTACTCCTCCCACAGCCGGGCCGCGGCCGGGTCCGGCGCGGACTTGCTGATGGCCTGGTCGTAGTAGGCGGCGTAGTGGCCGTCCGACGGGATCACGATCTTGAGGTCCTTGACCCCGGGGCCGACCTCGGAGGCCAGCAGGTAGTCCCACCAGATCAGGATCGGCGTCTGGCCGCTTTCCATGGTGGCCGCGCTCCCGGTGACCGGGACGAAGTTGCCGGCCTGGTGCAGCTTCTTGAAGTAAGCCACGCCCGGCGCGATGTTGGCGAACGAGCCGCCGTTGGCCAGCGACGCCGCGTAGACCGCCGCGAACGCGGCGCCCGCCTGCGTCGGGTTGCCGTTGATCGCGACCTCGTTCTTGTAGGCCGGCTTGAGCAGGTCGGCGAACGAGGTCGGCGGGGTGGTGACCTTCGCCGCGTTGTAGCCGATCGCGACGTACCCGCCGTCGTCGGCGTAGAAGGTGCCATCGCTGGCCTTCGAGCTGGCCGGGATGTTGCTCCAGGTCGCCACGCGGTACGGGGCGAGGATGCCCTGCTGGTCGGCCTTCACCGCGAACGCGGTGCCCATGTCGAGTACGTCCGGCGCCCGGCTCTGGCCCTTGAGCTGGTTGACGGCGTTGATCTCGTCCTGGCTGGTCCCGTCCGGGTTCGCGTCGTTGATCTTGATGCCGTACTTGGCCGTAAAGTCCTTCATGATCGTGCCGTAGTTGGCCCAGTTGGCGGGAAGCGTGATGACGTTCAGCTGGCCCTCCTTCTTGGCCGCCGCCACGAGGGCGTTCATGCCCCCGGCGGCGGACACGGACGCCGCCGTGGCCACGTTTGTGCTACTGCTGCCGCCGCTGCTCGAGCTGCTGGCGCCGCCGGATGAGCTGCTGCTGCACCCGGCCGCCACAATGAGGCTGCCGGCCGCGGCCGTGGCCGCGATCGCGTATCTTCCGCGCAAAATTCCCTCCCATGCCCATGCCGTGTGGCAGGCAAAAGCCATCGATCCTGGCTTGATCGGTCCACATCATGGCTAGACAAGTTGGCCGGAAGATGACGAGCTGGTGGATACCGGGAGGCTGGCCCGTGTCTGGTCGCGGGCCAATTCGTACCGATGTGGACCGTAATGGTCCCGGGGGCCGGGGGCGCGCCCTGGCTAGGCGCCGAGGATGTCGAGGATCTGCTGCCCGTACTTGGCCAGCTTGGCCTCGCCGACGCCACTGACGCCCGACAGCCCGGTCAGCGTCGACGGCTGTTCCGCCGCGATCTGCCACAGCGTCGCGTCCTTGAAGATCACGTACGCCGGGAGGTTCTGCTCCTGGGCGGTGGCTTTCCGCCATTCGCGCAGCCGCTCGAAGACCTTCGCCGCCTCCGGGGTCAGGCCGCCCGCCGAGCCGCCCGCCGGGCCGCCCGCGCCGCCGGCGGTGGGGGCGCGCCTGCTCCGCGACGGCCGGACCCGCTCTGGCTCGCGGCGCAGCATGATGTCCCGTTCCTTGCGCAGCACGGCCCCGCTGGCACCGGTGAGCGTGAGCACGCTGTAGTCGCCCTCCACGCCGAGCAGTCCCTGGGCCAGCAACTGCCGCGCGACGCCCCGCCACTCGGTCTCGCGCAGGTCGGCGCCCACCCCGAACACGGTCAGCCGGTCGTGCCCGTACTCGGTCACCTTGGGTGTCTTCTTGCCGGTGAGGATGTCGATCACGTGGCCGGCGCCGAACTTCTGGCCCCGCTCCCTGGCCAGCCGGTACACCGCCGACAGGAACTTCTGCGCGGCGACCGTGCCGTCCCACACCTGCGGTGGCGCCGTGCAGGTATCGCAGTTTCCGCAGGCGGCGGGCGTCCCCTCGCCGAAATAGGCCAGCATCTGCGCCCGGCGGCACTCCGCCGTCTCGCACAACGCGAGCATCGCGTCCAGGTGCGTGGCCAGCCGCCGCCGGTGCGCCTCGTCGCCGGGGGAGGTGTCGATCAGCCGACGCTGCTGCACCACGTCGGCCAGGCCATAGGCGAGCCACGCGACCGACGGCAGTCCGTCCCGCCCGGCCCGCCCCGTCTCCTGGTAGTAGCCCTCGACCGAACGCGGCATGTCCAGGTGGGCCACGAAGCGGACGTCCGGCTTGTCGATGCCCATCCCGAACGCGATCGTGGCCACCATGATCAGGCCATCCTCGCGCAGGAAGCGTCCCTGGTGGGCGGCGCGGGTCCGCGCGTCCAGCCCCGCGTGGTACGGCAGCGCCGGTATCCCCTGGCCGGTCAGGAACTCGGCCGTCTTGTCCACCGACGCCCGGGACAGGCAGTACACGATGCCGGCTTCGCCCGGGTGCTCCGCGCGCAGCAGGTCCAGCAGCTGCCGGCGCGGCTCGTTCTTCAGCACGATCCGGTAGGAGATGTTTGGCCGGTCGAAGCTGGAGACGAAGTGGCGCGCGCCACCCAGGTTGAGCCGGGTAGCGATCTCGGCCCGGGTGGCGTTGGTCGCTGTCGCGGTCAGGGCGATCCGCGGCACGTCCGGCCACCGCTCGTGCAGCGCGGATAGTTCGAGGTAATCGGGCCGGAAGTCGTGCCCCCACTGGGCCACGCAGTGCGCCTCGTCGATCGCGAACAGCGAGATCCGGCCGCGGTCGAGCAGCCGCATCGCCGATTCGGCCCGCAGCCGCTCCGGCGCCAGGTAGAGCAGGTCCAGCTCGCCGGCCAGGAACGCCGCCTCGACCCGCCGCCGCTCGCCCGCCTCCTGGGTCGAGTTGAGGAACCCGGCCCGCACACCCTGCGCGGTCAGCGCGTCCACCTGGTCCTGCATCAGCGCGATGAGCGGGGAGATGACCACGCCGGTGCCGTCCCTGACGAGCGCCGGGATCTGGTAGCACAGCGACTTGCCGCCGCCGGTCGGCATGAGCACGAGCGCGTCCCCGCCGCCGGCGACGTGGTCGATGATCTCCCGCTGCCTGCCCCGGAACGCCTCGTACCCGAACACGCGCCGCAGGATCTCCAGCGGCTCGTCGGCCACCGCGTCGAGTGCTGCCACGCCCGCGATCCTACGGGCAAGGAGTGTCAGCCCGGGGGGACGACCCCCGGAACCCCCCGCTGCGCACCGCCTACACGGGCTGATGCCCGCGGCAAGGTGACGCGGCGGCACGACGG